>NZ_BAABGE010000007.1:0-801811 GCF_039541415.1 Brachybacterium paraconglomeratum | reverse complement strand
GACTTACTACAACATATTTAGTTGTTTATGTGTGTTTGCGTCCACTGTGCGGTTCTCGAGGAACAACCCCTCAGGGCTCTGGTTCACCTTTGGGTGGGTTGGTGTTCTGGTGGATTGGTTGTCTCATTGTGTTACGGCGGTCATAGCGTCGAGGAAACGCCCGGTTCCATTCCGAACCCGGAAGCTAAGCTCGATTGCGCCGATGGTACTGCACTCGGGAGGGTGTGGGAGAGTAGGTCGCCGCCGGACATCTTTGTGGGAGTGGGAGTGAGCTTGAGACCCTTGAAAGGGTTTCGCTCCTCCCACTCCTCTTTTTTATGCCCGAAATCAGACGCCACGCCGGCTGGCAGGACAGGGCAGGGCCCGGCCAGACCTGGACCCAGCAGCTGGCGCGACTGGGTCTAGCGGACTCATGCGCCTGGGGTGATGAGGGCCTTGCTGAAGACGATGTCTTCGACCGACCTCGACAGATGGACCGTCACCGTGCCGCGCGCGTCGGTGAACCTGTCCTCCAAGGTCGACCACAGCCGCAGTCGGTTCCACGGGATCGAAAGCGAGACCTCAGCCGCACCGGAGGCAGGGACATCAGCCACGATCGCACCGATGAGCCGCAGTATGGGCGCATCCCCGCACACTTCCGGATATGACGTGGGCTCGGTCGACGCATAGATCTGCACCACCTCGTGAGCCGGCGTTCTCGCCTCGCGCTCCAGGGAGACGCTGACGTGGATCTCCTGCTCGTCGGCGTATATCGAAGGGCTTGTCCAGTGTGTGGGGTCCAAGGTCATGCCGTGGCCAAAGGGGAACTGCGCCGGCTGGCCGTAGAGATAGGTCGCCCTGGAGGCGATCACGTCGTACTCCAGGATGTCCGCCAAGGACTCTTCGTGCACCCAGCTCTGTGCCAGGCGCCCGCTGAACTCCCGGTACCCGAGGAGCAATGAAGAGAGGGCAGGGCCTTGCCGTGCGCCTGCATGGCTGCTCCAGAGCACTGCTTCGGCCGCATGGGCGTGAGCGCCGAGGTCATAGGGAGAGGAAGAGATCATGACGAGCGCCGTGTGCGCGTGAGCCTTCGTCTCGCTCAGAAGTTCTACGAGCTCACGATCGGGCGTGGACAGGGACAGAGATGATCTGTCCTCCGTCTCGCGGCCATGGACATGCGGGTCGTTGCCCGCCACGACGATGACGAGGTCAGCCCCGTGCATCGCTCTGCGCGCCTGCTCCTTCCGGGAGCTGAGCACGTGCCAGATGAATGGCAGGGCCTGCGCAGGGTCGCTCGTACCCAGGGTGAGCCTGCCCGTCTGTCGCTCGCTGCGCACCCAGCGCCCGCTTGCCACATGCTGCAGCGTCGTGCGCCCCGCGTCGTCCAGCAGTGCACGGAACGTCTCCTGGACGCTCCAGCCTCCGATCCGTATCGCGTTGACGCGCAGGTATCCGTGCTGATCCGGAGCAACCCAGTGCCCCGTGCCCGTGTCGCGCAGGCTGAGCACGCCGTGACCGTGATCGAGGACTTCCAGAGATTGGGGTTCCGCCGTCTCGAGACCAGTCTCTCGGGGTGCAGGCCGCTGCTGCAGGCTCATGCCATGAGCGCCCGTTCCGAAGACAGCTGTCCCGTCGCCGAGGAGCTGGATCACGTCGAGACACGTTGCGGTGCGCACCGTCCCGTCGTGCGCCGTCGCCAGTGCCTGGCCCAGCGGCACGGGATCCACCAGATCCCCGCTGTACCAGTCCTGGAGCACGGTGCTGCCGAGGTAGCCGAGCACCGCGATGGTGCTTCCGGGACGTGCAGGCAGGGCGGCACCTTGATGCTTCAGCAGCACGGCACCGCGCGCAGCAACCTGCTCGGACAGTGACGTCGCGTCCTCGGAGCTGAAGCCGCGAACTGCACGGCCGGCTGCCGACACCCCGTGTGCTGCCCAGGGCGGAGTCGCCGCCTCTGACGGGGGACGGAGCGTCTCCCCGGTGCGGGCACGAAGCACCAGCTGCCGGGTCACGGCATGATCGATGAGTTGTTCCTCTATGAGGCCCCTCTCGAGCGCAGCCCGTGCTGCTCGGATGGTGGGCCCGGAGTCCCGGTCATGATCGGTGAAGGAATCGACGCCGGCACGCAGCATCGCGGTCACTGCCTCGGTCAGATCCGTGCAGACGCCTTGTATCGAGACCAGGTTCGTGGGTGCCCCGGCATCGCTGACCACGAACAGCAGATCAGGATCGGCGACGAGCCGCCGCAGATGCCCGTTCACCAGCGGCGAGAGGTGCGCAGGGACGCCGTTGACCAGGTTGTAGGAGAGCATCACTGCTCCGGCCGTGCCGCTCGTCAGTGGTTCTTCGAAGCCCGGGAGCTCGTACTCGTGCAGCACTCGTGGTGAGAGCTCGGACGAGGTCGCGGCACGGTCGACCTCATGCGAGTAGCCCAGGAAGTGCTTCAGGGTGGGCACCGTCGTCCACACCGGGCCTGCCCCGCGCAGACCGCGAGCGAACGCACTGCCCAGCTGCGCGTTGAGCAGAGGATCTTCGGACAGGCCCTCTTCGTTGCGCCCCCACAGCGGATGGCGCAGTGGATTCACCACGGGCGCCCACACATTCAGGCTGGCTGGCTGCTCATGCTCGTGATGGGCACGTACCTCCCGAGCGATCTGGTCTCCCACTGCTTCGAGCAGGTCCGTGTCCCAGGTCGCTGCAAGCCCGACGGGCTGGGGAAAGGTGACGGCAGGGCCGCGCCACGCGACACCGTGCAGCACCTCGGTGCCTGTGGAGAAGGGGCCTATGCCCAGGCGTTCCACCCCGGGGCTGTGCTGGTGCAGGAACGGCAGCTTCTCGTCGAGAGTCATCGTGGCGACCAGGGCGCGAGCATGTGCCAGGTGGTCGACATCCGTCGCAGTGAGCTCCGCGCGAGTCTCCAGCCATGACGGAGGTGATGGGGCAGTTGCCATGGAGTCCTCTTCGACGGTGGGGCATGCAGGAGTCGTCGACGGCTCCATGCGGAGGGCTTGCCAGGAGCCGGGTCGGCGGTTAAGGTTCGAGCCTATCGAAGCGCTTCGACACTTGCTAGTCCGCGCTCGAGATTCGTCACCTGGTGTGCATTGCCGCTGGGGTCGAACTGCGGCTGCTGATCGGGTAACCGCATACCTTCACAAGGAAGTGAGTGGAACATGAACCTCAACGACAACGCGGTCTCGCGTCGACGGCTGCTCGGGTACCTCGGCATCGGCGCCGGTGCCCTGGGTCTTGCCGCCTGCGGAGGATCCGGGGGTGCTGGCGGCGGTTCAGGCAGCGGGGGAGTGCTGACGGGTGCTGAGCTCGCTGCCGAGGTGGAGGCCTCGCTGCCGAGCAGTGCGCTGGAGTTCCTCGTCGAGCCGGACTTCCCGAGCGTGAACGGCTCCACTCCCGGCTACGTCACGATTCCCGATCCGCTGGTGAAGGGAGTGGACGCGGTGCCGGGGGTCGGCGGAAGCTACACCGTGATGAGCCCGGCGTGGTGGACCTCGCCGCCGAGCCTCGGCGACAACGCCTACTACGACGCGGTCAACGAGCAGCTCGGAGCGACGCTCGAGTTCCAGGTGGCCGACGGCAACACCTATGCCGACAAGGTGCAGACGGTGCTCGCGTCCCCGAAGAATGTTCCGGACTGGATGGTGATCCCCTCGTGGAACATTCCACCGCGGTTCATCGAGGGCGTCGGCAGTGTGTTCCAGGATCTGACCGAGCACCTGTCCGGCGAGGGGATCCAGGACTACCCGAACCTCGCCCGGCTCGATCCCGCGGCATGGGCGTACTCGATGTTCAACGGCAGGATCTTCGGTCTGCCCTATCCGTCGGAGCTGGTCACCGACGCCGTGTTCTACCGGCGGGATCTTTTCGAGCAGTTGGGCGTAGAGCCGCCCACCGACGCCGAGTCATTCCTGTCGGTGCTCAGCGAGATCACCGACGAGGGCGCGAACCGCTGGGGCTGCGAGAACCTCTGGAACACCGCGCAGCTCATGCATGGAATTCCGCCAACCTTCACAGAGCGCGACGGGAAGCTCATTCATCGCTTCGAGATGGAGGAGTACAGAGAGGCCATCAGCTGGCTGACCAAGGTGATCGAGTCCGGTGCGATGCATCCCGACGCCGTGGCCGGCAATGACGGACCTGCCAAGGACCGCTTCGAATCCGGCCAGACGCTGGTGATGAACGATGGCGTCGGCGGCTGGCACGAAGCCCTCACGCGGGTGCGCCCCACGAACCCGGACTTCGACCAGATGGCGATGGACCTGTTCGCCCCGGATGGCGGCGCTCCGACGCTGTTCCGTGGTGCCCCGGTGAACATCTTCTCCTTCCTCAAGAAGAATGAGGACCCTGAGCAGGTGCGCGAGATGCTGCGCATCGCCGACTGGTGCGCCTCCCAGTTCGGAACCCAGGAGTTCGATCTGCTGACCTACGGAGTGGAGGGCACCCACTTCGAGCGGGATGAGCACGGCGTCCCCGAGATGAGCGACCAGGGCCGGCGCGAGGTGACCTCCACGTACCAGTTCCTCGCCCAGCCCGGGATCGTCAACGCCAAAGTGCAGTTCCCGGAGTACGTCGAGGCCTCGACTCAGTGGATGGCCCGCCAGTCCGAGCACGTGGTCGATCCGCTGTTCTACGGCATCCAGATCCAGGAACCCTCGGAGTTCGGCTCCCTCGGCCAGCCCTTCGACGATCTGGTCGTCGATATCAGCCGTGGGCGCAAGGACCTCAGCGAGCTCGATGGGGCGGTGGAGCACTGGCGCACCTCCGGGGGAGACAAGCTGCGCGACTTCTATGCGGAGTTCATGTCCTGAAATCGCTGCCCTCCACCCGTCGCGTCTCCAGAACCGAGGTGTCCATGTCCATAGATGCTGCAACGCCGTTACGGCCCCGCAGGTCCTTCCGCCCGTCGTCGGCCGGTAGAGCTGCAAAGCCGGACCGCCGCTCCGTCAGCGTCGCGAACCGGTTCCGCCGTGACCGTTCGCTGATTCTCATGACCATGCCGATGGTCGTGCTGCTGCTGGTGTTCGCGTACATCCCGATCTTCGGGAACGTGATCGCCTTCCAGGACTATTCACCGTTCATCGGCATCAGGAACAGCGCCTGGGTGGGGGTGCACCAGTTCGAGCGGGTGCTGCTGGATCCCCTGTTCTGGAACGCGGTGAAGAACACGCTCGTGATCACCGCGTTCCAGCTGGTGTTCTACTTCCCGATCCCGATCATCCTGGCGATCCTGCTGAACTCGATCCTCAATGAAAGAGTCCGCACGGTCATCCAATCGATCGTGTATCTGCCGCACTTCTTCTCCTGGGTGGTGGTGGTGTCGATCTTCCACCAGATCCTGGGTGGTGCGGGTCTGCTCAACCAGTTCACCCGCGAATTCGGTCTCGGCACGGTGAATGTCATGACCGATCCGGACACGTTCCTGTTCCTCATCACCTCCCAGGTGGTGTGGAAGGACGCCGGCTGGGGGATCATCGTCTTCCTCGCGGCACTGAACGCCATCGATCCAGCCCTGTACGAGTCGGCCGCCATGGACGGTGCGGGGAAGTGGCGCCGTATCTGGCACATCACCCTTCCCGGAATGCGTGCGGTGATCGTGCTGCTGCTGATCCTCAACCTCGGCAACGCCCTGACCGTCGGCTTCGAACAGCTGATCCTGCAACGGGATGCCGTAGGCGCCGGTCGTGCCGAGGTCCTGGACACCTTCGTCTACTACACGGGCGTGCAGAACGGCGACTGGAGCTACGCCGCTGCCGCCGGACTCCTGAAGGGAGTGGTCAGCATGATCCTCGTGCTGGGAGCCAACAAGATCGCGCATCTGTTCGGTGAGGCGGGGGTGTATCAGAAGGCATGAGCACCTCCATCGGCCCCGGGCCCAGTCATGTCAACGACCCTGTCCGCCAAGGAGTGGCCACCGGCGTGCTCGCCGACGCCGCCCGCCCTGCTCGCAGACGCCGCACCTCCTCTCGACCGGTCTGGGACGAGGAGCCCTCGCTCCCCGCCCAGGGCGCGAAGGGCATCGTGCTGGTGCTGATCTGTCTGGCGGTGCTGGTGCCGCTCTACACGATCATCCTCACCAGCCTCTCCCCGCAGGGCGCGATCACCCGGGCGGGCGGCCTGGTGCTCCTGCCCGACGGCATCACCCTGGATGCCTATCGCCAGGTGCTCTCAGGCGGCATCGTCACCCGCGCCGTGATCGTCAGCCTCGGCGTCACTGCCGTGGGCACGGCACTGTCGCTGACGGTGTCGGTGCTGGCCGCCTATGGCCTCTCTCGGCCGGGGAGCTTCCTGCACACCCCGATCCTGTTCCTGATGCTGGGGACGATGTTCTTCGGTGCCGGCATGATTCCGATGTACCTGCTGGTCTCCGGTCTGGGACTGATCGACAGCTACTGGGCGCTGATCCTGCCCAGCGCCATCTCCGCATTCAACATCGTGATCATGCGCGGCTTCTTCCAGGGCATCGACCAGGGGATCCTCGAGTCGGCACGGATCGATGGCGCCTCGGATTGGCGGATCCTGTTCCAGATGGTGCTCCCGATGTCGAAGGCCGTGGTCGCCGTCGTCGCGCTGTTCTATGCCGTCGGCTACTGGAACGCCTTCTTCAACGCGATCCTCTACATCAACGACTCTGCCAAGCAGCCCTTGCAGGTGGTGCTGCGCAGCTTCGTGCTGCAGGGGGTGTCGGTCCCGGGCCAGGTCGATGTGGGCTCGGGCGAGGTGGCCACGCTCGCCGTGCAGATGGCGGTGATGGTGATCGCGCTGGTGCCGGTGGTGATCGTGTATCCGTTCATCCAGCGGCACTTCAAAACCGGCGTCATGATCGGCGCGGTCAAGGGCTGACCGACGTGCTGCGAGGGACGAGCGGTAGGAGGGCGGCGGGAGTGCGGCGCCTGACCGACGTGCTGCGAGGGACGAGCGGTAGGAGGGCGGCGGGAGTGCGGTGCCTGACCCGGTCAGACCTGCGGCGGATGGGTGGTGTCACCTTCGATGAGGGTGGGCTCGATCAGCTGGTCACCCGGACTCACACGCCCTTCGATCAGATCGGTCGCCGTGGTCACCGCTATCCGGCCGATCTCCTCGACGGGGATCTCGACTGCCGTGTACTCCACGGCACCGAGCAGGGTCGTCTCCCGGGGCGCGATGACGATGACCTGCAGGTCGGATGGCATCGAGACCCCTTCGGCGGAGAGCGCTCGATGGATCGCGGGCAGTGCGCTCTCATTGTGGATGACCAGCGCATCCGGACGGTCCTCCGCGAGGATCGTGCGGATCAGCTGCCCTGTCGAGTCCACCTCGTGGTCGTGGACGAGGTGACGAGCTGGCAGCTGGAGGCGGGCGCAGGTGTCCGTGAATCCGCGGGTGGCGCGATCGGCATAGGTGGCGTGACGCGTCTGGGTCGCAGCGGGGGAGCCGATCATCACCAGCCGCCGGGCGCCGCGACGCTGCAGTTCCGCCACGGCCAGCGTCGAGGCCTGTTCAAAGTCGAAATCGACCCGGGGGATGCCCAGCGACTGACTCGGGTAGCCCAGCAGCACGACGGGCCGAGCGGCATCGGCCAGGACCGGGATCCGTGGATCGTCTTCGACCACATCCATCACCACCAGCGCGTCGACCTTGCCCTCGGCGAGCACTCGCACTGTCGCCTCATGGTCTTCCGCTGCGATCAGGAGGATCTCGCTGGAGGCGGCATGGGCCGCACGCATCAGGGAGCGGACGAACATCATCACCACGTGGGCATCGACATCCGCGCCCAGCGGGACTGCGAGCCCGATCGTTCCGGCGCGCTGCGAGGCGAGAGCGCGAGCACCCGCATGGGGGTGGTAGCTCAATCGCGTGATCGCTGCGTTGATCCGTTCTCGAGTTGCTGCGGAGATCGCTCGTTTGCCGCTGAGCGCGTAGGAGACGGTGCTCAGGGAGACGCCGGCCTCGCGCGCAATATCCGACATGGTGGCCATGGCGCCGCCTCTCTGCCAGGAAGAATGTGAATGACGATGAGAAGAGCGATGTCCCGATCGTGTGACGTAGTGTCCCACCTCCGCGACCAGCACGGAGTCCGAGGAGCGCTCTTCGGCGCAGATTACAACCCCGAGCAATGGCCCCGTGAAGTGCATGCGGAGGATCTGGAGCTGATGGCTCGCGCTCGGGTCGATTTCGTGACTGTCGGGGTGTTCTCCTGGGCGCGGCTGGAGCCTGAGCCGGGATGCTTCGATGTGGCGTGGCTGGACCAGGTGCTCGATGATCTCCATGCGCGAGGCATCGCCGTGGACCTTGCGATCCCGGTCGCGTCGCCACCTCCGTGGCTCGGCGTGCTGGACCCTGAATCCCTGCCGCAGACGCGCTCGGGAAATACCCTCTGGTGGGGTTCACGCAACCAGTTCAATCCGTCCTCTCCCGCCTACCGCGAGGCCGCCAGACGCATCACAGGCATGCTCGTGGAACGGTACGCGGAGCACCCGGCGGTGGTGATGTGGCACGTCGGCAACGAGTACGGCCAGCTGTCCCACGATGAGAGCACGGCTCGCGCCTTCCGCACCTGGCTGCGGGAGCGCTATGGCGACATCGATGCTCTGAACCAGGCGTGGGGGACCACGGTGTGGTCCATGGGGCTGCGCGAATTCGACGACGTGATTCCGCCTCGGGAGACTCCCTATCTCCTGAATCCTGCGCTCGCGCTGGATTTCGCCCGCTTCGCCTCGGATCAGCTGCTGGACTGCTATCTCGATCTGGCAGGGATCATCCGGGAGACGGTGCCGGATGCCTGCGTGACGACCAACTTCATGGGTTTCTTCCCGTTGGTCGACTACGGGCGCTGGAGCGAGCATGTCGACGTGCTCGCGGATGACCATTACACCGATCCCGCGGATCCGGGTTCCGGGCTGACGGCCTCGCTGACCCATTCCTATCTGCGCACCCTGGGACGAGGTCGGCCGTGGGTGCTGATGGAGCAGGCCGCGGGAGCAGTGAACTGGCGTGCGCACAACGTCCCGAAGACCTCCGCACAGAACCGTCTGGAGACGTGGCGTGCTCATGCCCACGGCGCCGATGTCATTTCCTATTTCCAGTTCCGGCAGGCGGCAAGCGGGCCTGAGACCTTCCATTCGGCGCTGGTCCCTCATGCAGGGGCGGAGACTACCCGGTTCGAAGCGGTCGCCGAACTGGGACGCGAACTCGACGACAGCCCATTGGCGGACATCGACCCGGGGATCTCTCGGGTGTTCTTCGTCCACGACTGGGAGTCCTGGCGTGCCACCGACGGCGGAGGCCACGTCACGTCGGCCCTCGACCCGATCGCACAGAACGAGGCGTACTACAGACCGTTCTTCCGGGCCGGCGAACGGGTAGACATCGGACCATCGACGCTGCTCGACGCCGGGGAGGAAGCTGGAGCAGCTGAGGCCGACGGGGAAGAACGCGCAACGGGCACCCTGTGCAGTCGCTATGATCTGGTCGTGCTGCCCTCGCAGTTCCTGACCAGGGCCGAGCTGACCCCGGCGCTGGAGCAGTTCGTGCACGATGGCGGGCAGCTGCTCATCGGCCCGCACAGCGGGGTCGTGGATCAGGACGTCCGGGCCCATCTCGGCGGTTCAGGGGGTGGACTGCTCGAGCTCGCCGGAGTCTTCCGCGAGGAGCCGTGGCCGCTCGCAGCACCGATCATCGTTCGTGACGAGACAGGGGAAGAAGCCGAGGTCTCACGCTTCGTCGAAGTGCTGCGTACGACGACCGCACGCCCCCTCTGGTCCGTCGCAGAGGGATCGCTACGGGGACGCCCGGTGATCACCCATCGCAAGCTCGGAGCGGGCGCGGTCTGGTATGTGGGCTGTCTGCTGGAGCCGGAGACGCTCCAGTCGGTGATCGGACGGGCCGCGGCTGCGGCAGGCCTGGAGCTGATCAACCTTCCGGAGCAGGTAGAGGTGATCCGCCGCGGAGAGGCGGTGGTGGTGCTCAACCATGGGTATTCGCCCGCACGGCTCACCATGGCGGGTGAGGACCTCGACGTTCCGGGGGAGGACATGATGATCTGGCGATCAGCATGAGGACGCACCGTGGAGCGGAGCGCCAGGAGCCGGATCCCGGCCGAGGCACAACCCGCTCCCAGCCCCTGGTGAAAGCTGTCACGGATCGGGGCGTTACCCGAGCGTCAATTGCAGGGGGTCGCATAGGCTCCTGGGAGAAAACGACATAGGGCGAGACGAAGAGACGGACGGTCGAAGTGGCTGAGGACAGCAACAACAGGGGCGACCGCGGCCACGGCGACAAGAGTCGGTATGGCCAGCGGCGTGACGGACAATCCACAACCTCGAACTCTCGCCCGTCGAACGGCGACGGGCGCGGGCGTCCCAGGACTCAGGGGTCCTGGGAGAAGGATGGGCCTCGCAGCGCCCGCCAGGACCGTCCGCGCTCCGTCGGCGATGCGCCCGGGACCGCACGACAGCGGCCCTACCGTCCCAATGATGAGGCAGGCCGCGCCGGTGCCGGTCCGCGTCGTGATGACCGGAGCTCGTCTTGGTCGCAGCGCCCGCAACGCTCCGAAGACTCCAGCGGCTCCCGAGGCGGCCGAGACTCTCGCGGCAACCGGGACGACAAGCCGTGGGAGAAGCGGGATCGTCAGGATTTCCGACCGCGCGATGAGCGCAGCGGAGGCCGTCCCGAACACCAGCGGAGCGACTCGAACGGACGCCGCGAGGACAAGCCGTGGGAGAACCGGGATCGCAAGGATTTCCGGCCGCGTGAGGATCGTGGTGGCCGTCCTGCGGGTGCTCGTCCGGATTCTCGTGGTGGCCGCGAGGACAAGCCGTGGGAGAACCGGGACCGTAAGGATTTCCGGCCGCGTGAGGATCGTGGTGGCCGTCCTGCGGGTGCTCGTCCGGATTCTCGTGGTGGCCGCGAGGACAAGCCGTGGGAGAACCGGGATCGTAAGGATTTCCGGCCCCGTGAGGATCGCGTGCAGCGTGAGGACCGCCCGAGGCGTGATGAACGCCCACGTCGGGATGATCGCGACTCCCGCCCCTCCCGTGGGCGCAGCGACCACGGAAGCGCACGCACCCATAGCGGGGCACGGGACCACGGCAGGGACCGACCTGCACAGGAACCCCGTGACGACTCGCGCAACACCCGTCCGGGACAGGAAGCTCGCGCCGACCGGCCGATCGAACCTCGTCTCCCGGAGAGCATCACGGGCAAGGAGCTGGGCAAGGACATCCAGGCGGAGCTGCGCGGGCTGAGCAAGGAGACCGCAGAGCGGGTCTCCCGCCACATGGTCGCGGCTTACCTCCTCGAGGAGTCCGACACGGAGACCGCCCAGGCGCATGCCCGCTTCGCCGCCCGCCTCGGCGGCCGCGTCGGTGCAGTGCGCGAGGCACATGGCATCATCGCCTACCGCGCCGGCGATTTCCGGACGGCGTCCCGCGAGCTGCGCACGTCGCTGCGCATCACTGGACGCACCGATGTGCTGCCGATGATCGCGGACTCGGAGCGTGGACTGGGCAGGCCCGAGCGCGCCCTGGACATCGCCTCCTCGGAGGACGCCTCCGACCTCGGCGTCAATGCATCGATCGAGCTGATCATCGTGGTCGCGGGTGCCTATGCGGATACGGGTGATATCGAGACCGCTCTGCGCACGCTCGAGATCCCCGCACTGCGTCACAAGGTCGAGGGACGCTGGCAGGTGCGCCTGTGGGTCGCCTACGCCGATCTCCTCGAGCGCGCAGGCCGTCCCGACGAGGCGAAGCGCTGGCTCACGTTGGCCGCTGACGCCGACTCCGAAGGCGTGACCGACGCCGCCGAGCGCCTCGGCCGTCCTGCTCCGCAGCCAGCGGAGGAGCCCACCTGGGCTGACGACGAGCAGATCTCGGTCCTTGACGCCTACGACCCTGATGCTGATGCTGATGATTCCGTCGAGGCGGGGGAGTCCGCTGATGAGGATGATTCCGTCGAGGCGGGGGAGTCCGCTGATGAGGATGATTCCGTCGAGGCGGGGGAGTCCGCTGATGAGGATGATTCCGTCGAGGCGGGGGAGTCCGCTGACGAGGATGATTCCGTCGAGGCGGCTGAGCCCGCTGCCGAGGATGACTCCCTCGAGCCTGAGGAGCCCGCTGTCGAGGTTGACTCCGTCGACAGCGACGACACCACAGTCGAGGGTGCGGCCGAGCCCGCGCTGCCCGATGAGCTGCCCGAGGCGCCTCACGCCGCCGAGGACGAGATCGAGGAGAGCGAGCGATCGGAGGAGTCGGCATGATTCGTCGGCCCGATCCTTCGCTGCTCGATCTGTACGACGCGCTGCTGCTGGACCTGGACGGGACGCTGATGCACGGCTCCCAGCCGATCCCGCATGCCGCTGAGGCGGTGGAGATCGCACGCGCCGCAGGCAATACCGTCGTCTTCGCGACGAACAACGCCTCCCGCACTCCGCAGCAGGCCGCGGATCACCTCGCAGTAGTCGGTGTCGTTGCCCAGCCGGAGGAGTTCGTGACCTCCCCGCAGGTGGCGTCACGCCTGCTCGCTGACCGCCTCGAGGCAGGGTCCAAGGTGCTGATCGTCGGCGGTCCCAGTCTCGCCGCCCAGATCCGAGAGGTCGGCCTCGAACCGGTGGAGACGGACAGCGAGGACGTCGTCGCCGTGGTGCAGGGATGGTCCCCGGATCTGGACTGGCCGCTGCTGGCCGAGGGTGCCTACGCGATCCGGCACGGCGCCTTCTGGATGGCCACCAACATCGACGCGACTCTGCCCACCGAGCGCGGGCTCGCGCCCGGCAACGGTTCCATGGTGGCGGCGCTGCAGCACGCCACCGGGGTCGAGCCCGCGGTCGCCGGTAAGCCTGAACCCGGAATGTTCGAGGTCGCTGCCCGGGATCACGGCGCGCGACGCCCTCTGATCATCGGCGACCGGCTGGACACCGACATCGAGGGTGCCGTGCGGGCAGGGATGGACTCCCTGTTGGTGCTCACCGGGGTGGACGGGATCGACTCCGCGCTGCGCGCTGAACCGGTGCGCCGCCCCACCTTCATCCTGCCCGACCTCGAGGAGCTCTCCGCTCCTTTCCCGCTGCCCGTCGTCGACGGTGAGACCGCCCGCTGCGGCGCCGTCCGCACGATCTGGCGCGACGGCGACATCGAGGTGCACGGAGAGATCGAGGACCCGCGGGTCCTGCGGTCAGTGCTGGCACTGCTGGCGACCCACAGCGCCGCACAGGCATGGAGCGGCGAGCTCCGCGACCACCACGGCGCCGCAGTGCAGCACACGGACCGGTGAGCGGCGAGCGCCTCGACGTCGCGCTGCTCACTGCGGGCCTCGCGCGGTCCCGCACCCATGCCCGGCGCATCATCGAGGAGGGACGTGCGAGGCTCGACGGCCGCATCGTGCTCCGTCCCGCCACCGCGGTTCCGGCCGGCGCCGAGCTGAGCGTCGTCGATGTCCCAGACGGCGTCGAGTACGCCTCGCGAGCAGCGCACAAGCTCGCCGGCGCCCTCGATGCCCTCGGCCTGGACCCCGCAGGACTGAGCTGTCTGGACGCGGGGGCCTCCACTGGCGGGTTCACCGATGTGCTGCTGCGTCGTGGCGCAGCGTCGGTGATCGCCGTCGACATCGGTCACGATCAACTCGCCGGGCATGTTCGTGAGGACTCTCGCGTCACCGTCCTCGATGGCACCAGCGTGCGTGATCTCGATCCCGCGCTGCTGGGCACCAGCGTCGACCTCGTCGTCGCAGATCTCTCCTTCATCTCGCTGCGCACAGTCCTCGCGGCCCTCGGCTCCGTGGTCCGGCCGGGAGGGCAGCTGCTGCTAATGGTGAAGCCGCAGTTCGAGGTGGGACGGGCGTCCCTGCCGAAGTCCGGAGTCGTCAGCGATCAGGCGGAGCGGATGCGGGCCGTGCGCGAAGTGGCAGAATCGGCCGCCGGATCCGGGCTCGCCCTAGCAGCCGTCGGCCCCAGCACGCTGCCGGGACAGGACGGCAACCGGGAGTACTTCCTGCATCTGCTTCCTCACGGCACGGCGTTCACGCTGGACGCCGAGGCCTGTGACATGATCGAGTCTGCCGTGCGCGGGAACCGTCCGCGGCAACGCCACGACCAGCACCCCAGCAAGGAGGACTGACCCTGATGCGACGGTTCCTCCTCTACGTCCACACGGGCCGCCGAGCTGCGTTGCGCGCGATGCTCTCCGTGCTCGAGGAGCTTCGGGTGCGCGGCGTGCGCGCGATCGTGGTCGAGCAGCAGGTTGAAGAGATCCTTGCGCTGCCGGACGACATGGCACCTCCGCGGCTGCTGACCTTCCTCACCAACGGTGCGGTCGACGTGCTCGATGCCGTCTCGGCCGAGGACCTCGTCGAGCTCGGGATCGTGCTCGGCGGCGACGGGACCATCCTGCGCGCGCTCGAGACCGTGCGCGAAGCGGACATCCCAGTCCATGGCGTGAACCTCGGCCATGTCGGCTTCCTCGCCGAGAGCGAGGTCGAGGACCTCTCGATCACGGTCGCCCGGCTGCTGGACGGTGACTACGACATCGAGAAGCGTTCGACGCTCGACATCTCCGTGCTGGATGCCGAGGACGAGCCGCTCGCCCACCACTGGGCACTGAACGAAGCCTCCCTGGAGAAGGCCGACCGGCAGAAGATGATCAACGTCGCCATCGAGATCGACGGGCGCCCGGTCTCCTCCTTCGGCGCCGACGGTGTGCTGCTGTCCACCTCCACCGGCTCGACCGCCTATGCCTTCAGCGCCGGCGGGCCCGTGATCTGGCCGGAAGTCGACGCGATGATGCTGATTCCGCTGGCCGCGCACGCGCTGTTCGCCCGTCCGCTGGTGCTGGGACGCTCCTCCGAGGCGGCGATCGAGATGACCCTCGACAACCGCGAGGACGGCATCCTCACCCTCGACGGCCGGCGCACCGAGGACATCAACGCCGGGATGCGCATCGAGGCCAGGCTGTCGGACCGGTATGTGCGACTGGCTCGACTTGCCCCGACACCGTTCGCGGACCGGCTCGTCGAGAAGTTCCAGCTGCCGGTGGTGGGCTGGCGGGGCCGCAGCCCCCGCACCCGCTGAGAACGGAAGGCGCCCCCATGCTGTCGACTCTGCGTATCCGCCATATCGGCGTGATCGATGACGCCATGCTCGATTTCGGTCCCGGGTTCACCGCCCTGACGGGTGAGACCGGCGCGGGCAAGACGATGATCGTCACCGGTCTGACGATGCTACTCGGAGAGCGTCTGGACCGTGGTCGCACCCGCGGTTCCAGCACCGTCGACGGCACCCTCTCGCTGACCGGCCACACCGAGCTCGCCGCCGCGCTCGATGAGCTGGGCGCGGAGGAGGAGGATGGCGAGGTGCTGGTGGTGCGCCGCGTCACCCGCGACGGCCGTTCCCGCGCTCAGATCGGAGGAGTCCCGGTGCCGATCGGCACCCTCGCCCGTCTCGTCGGCACCGCGGTCACGGTCCATGGCCAGTCTGATCAGCAGCGTCTGCGCGATCCCGAGGCCCAGCGTGATGCGCTGGACCGTTTCGCCCACGCCGAGGTCGGACCGCTGCTCACCCGCCACCGTGAGATCTGGCGCGAGCGCTCCGCCCTCACCGATCGCCTGGCCGAACTCGACGAGCTGCTCTCTGAACGGGATCGGCGCGGCACGGAGCTGCGGCAGGCCCTCGAACGACTCGAGCAGTCAGATCCTCTTGACGGGGAGGACGACGCGCTGCGCGCCGAGATCGAACGGCTCGGCAATGCCGAGGAGCTGCGTGATGCGGCAGGGCAGGCAGCATTGGCACTGGTCGGTGATGACGACGGTCCTGCCGCCGCGCCGCTGCTGGCCCTCGCCGCCGAGGGCCTGGGGCGCGCCGCGCGCACTGACCGCACTCTGGAACCGCTGGTCGAGCGCCTGGATGCCGTCCGCATCGAACTCTCGGATGTCGCGGCGGAGATCTCTCGCTATGCGGACAGCATCGATGGTTCGCCGAGCAGGATCGAGGAGGCCAATGAGCGTCTCCACGAGCTGACCCTGCTGGTCCGGGATCTGGGAGCGATGCTGGCGGGCCCTGACGGGCCCGCCGAGGACATCACGACTCTGCTGGCGACCTCCCGCACCGCTGCGATCGCTCTGGATCGCTACGAGGGTGCCGAGGAGGAACGGACAGGTGTCGTCGGCCGGCTCGAGGGCCTCGAGGCAGAGCTTGCGGAGGCCGCTGCGGCGCTCACTGCGACCCGCGTCACCGCAGCCTCTGCACTGTCCACGGCTGTCCAGGAGGAGCTGCGGCATCTCGAGATGCCGGATGCGGACATCCGGGTGGAGGTGACCTCGCAGAGCCACCGTTCCCACGGCTGCGATGCCGTCGCGATCCTGCTGGCTCCGCACCCCGGCGCCGAGCATCTGCCGGTCGCCCAAGCCGCCTCCGGCGGTGAGCTCTCCCGGGTGATGCTCGCGCTCGAAGTGGCGCTGTCCTCCTCCCGGAATGACCGCAGCGCGGCACCGGTCTTCGTCTTCGACGAGATCGACGCGGGGATCGGCGGCCGCGCCGCTCTCGCCGTCGGGCAACGGCTCGCCCGCCTCGCCCGCCACGCCCAGGTCATCGTGGTCACCCATCTCCCGCAGGTCGCCGCCCATGCCGGCACCCACCTGCAGATCGTGAAGTCCTCCACCGACGGCACCACCAGCTCCACGGTCGAGCATCTGGACAAGCCCGCACGGATCCGGGAGCTGGCACGGATGCTCGCCGGCGATGACGCCTCCGATCTCGCCCTCGCCCACGCTGAGGAGCTCCTCGACGAGGCCGGTGCGGTGGCGACCGCTGTCGATGCGCCTTCGGGAGCACGACGATGAAGGCTGTCCGCTCGGTGACCGGGATCGCTCGCCTCGGCAAACGCACCAAGGACCTCACCAAACGGCTGCAGCCCGGCGACATCGCGATCATCGACCATGAGGACATCGACCGCGTCGCCGCCGAAGCCCTGGTCGAACGGCAACCGGTCGCAGTGCTCAACGTCGCGGCGTCGACCTCCGGGCGGTACCCGAACGCCGGCCCCAGAATCCTGATCGACGCAGGAATCGCTCTGGTTGACAGCTTCGGCGAGTCCGTGTTCGAAGGGATCCGCGACGGCCAGACCATCACCCTCCTCGGCGGCGAGGTCCAGCTCGAGGGAACCCCGATCTCCACCGGCACCTGGCAGGACGATGAGAGCGTCACCGCCTCCCTCCAGATCGCGCGGGAGGGATTGTCCGAGCAGCTCGAACTGTTCGCCCAGAACACCATGGAATACATGCTGCGCGAGCGGGACCTGCTGCTGGACGGCATCGGCGCGCCCGAGGTGCGCACTCGCATGGACGGTCGACCCGTGCTCATCGTGGTGCGCGGCTACCACTACAAAGAGGATCTGGCGACGCTCAAGCCCTTCCTCCGCGAGAACCGGCCGATCATCATCGGCGTGGACGGCGGCGCGGATGCGGTGATCGACGCCGGCTTCCACCCGGACATGATCATCGGTGATATGGATTCAGTCTCCGACAAAGCGCTGCGCAGCGGCTCTGAGCTCGTGGTCCACGCCTACCGTGACGGTCGCGCTCCGGGGATGGAGCGGCTCGCCGAGCTGGGCCTGGACCGGGAGGCGATCTCATTCCCAGCCTCCGGTACCAGCGAGGACATCGCCATGCTGCTTGCCGACGAGAAGGGCGCCTCGGTGATCGTGGCCGTCGGCACCCATGGCACCCTGGAGGAGTTCCTGGACAAGGGACGCGCCGGGATGAGCTCGACCTTCCTGACCCGGCTGCGGATCGGGTCCAAGCTGGTGGACGCCAAGGGCGTCTCCCGCCTGTACCGTCAGAGGATCTCCACCTTCCAGCTGGTGCTGCTCGCACTGGCTGGGCTCGCCGCACTCGCGGTCGCACTCTGGGCGACCCCGGGCGGGCAAGCACTGGTCCAGATCCTCGGCGCCCGCCTGGATGGGATCCTGTCCTGGTTCACCTTGCTGTTCTCACCCCGGGCCACCGGGTCGTAGGAGGGTCTCGACCCCGTGATTGATTTCCGTTACCACCTCGTCTCCCTGATCTCCGTGTTCCTGGCGCTCGCGGTCGGCATCGTGCTCGGTGCCGGCCCGCTGCGAGAGAACCTCGGCGACCAGCTCGCCGGCCAGGTCGAGCAGCTGCGCACCGAGCAGGAACAGCTGCGCGGCGACACCGAGGAGCTCTCCGCGAAGCACGACCAGCTGGCGACGTTCATCGCAGAGCTGGGCCCGGAGCTGGTCGCCGGCACCCTCGACGGGAAGCAGGTGGCCGTGCTGACCGACGACAGCTCCACGCGATCTGGCACCGAACGCATCGTGGCCCTGCTGGAAGAGGCTGGAGTCGGATCCGCCGTGCAGATCAACCTGCTCCCCGCACTCTGGGCACCCGATGCGGAGCCGACCCGTGCGGAAGCGCTGCAGGCGATCCGCTCGATCGCCCCGGCGGTGCTGGCAGAGGATTCTGACGCGGCGCTGACCGACAGCGCTCTGCTCTCCGCCATGATCCCCATGCTGCTGCATGGAGAGGGCGATGGAGGGCTCACCCCTGAGCTGCGCACCCAGCTGTGGCAGGTGCTGATCGACCACGACCTGGTCACCGTCAACGGCGAGATGCCGGTGGCAGTCGACGGCGTGATCTATGCCAGCGCCGCTCCCGAAGAGCTCGCCGACGAGAAAGAGGACGAGCAGGTCGCGACCGAACGTGCGCAGGGCCTGCTCACCTCCCAGACCGCTCTGCTCGGGGAGCTCGCCGGAATCGGTATTCCTGCCGTGGTCTCTGCAGCCACTCCCGGCAATGACGCCTCCACCGGGATCCTGCGCACGGTGCGCGGGGACGCCGGCTTCGATGCTGTCTCGACCACTGACCGTCTCCAGGAGGCTGACGGTCCGCTGCTGTCGGTGCTCGCCCTGATCGAGCAGACCCGCGGTGGCAGCGGGGCTTACGGCACCACGGGCGATGCCGAGGATCGACTGCCTGCGCTGCCGGAGACTCAGGGACTTGAGGACCAGGCGGCTGAGCAGAACGGGGAGGGCGGCGCCGCAGAGCCTGGGACGCAGCCCTCCGATGGCGGAGGAGCAGAATGATCGACGCGCTGCGCGAGGAGCTGCGCCGCACGAACTTCGCCGGTCGCGAGGTGAGCCTCGCCGAGGGCGCGCTCGTGATCGGTGGGGTGGTCGCATTGTCCTTGCGCACAGGTCGTGCCGCGGATCCCTGTGTCCTGGCTGGCATCGGCGCTCTGGGGATGATCGATGACCTGCTCGAGCCTCACCAGCGCCGCGCGGGGAGGCCTGTCTCCAAAGGCCTGCGCGGCCACCTCGGCTCGCTGCTGGAGGGCCACCTGACCACCGGCGCCGCCAAGGCGCTCGGAATCCCTCTGCTCTCCCTCACTGGAGCGGCGGCAGCGCCCTCCCCGCGCGGAGGCGCGATGGTCCTGGCCGACGCGGCGCTGGTCGCCGGGTGCGCCAACCTCGTGAATCTCCTGGATCTGCGCCCCGGACGAGCGCTGAAGGGTGTGCTCCCTCCCGCGGCTCTGCTGCTGCTCGTCTCGGCAGAGACAGACCGTGCCCGCACCGGCAGCCGGCTCGCGCTGGCAGCCCTGCTGCCCGGAATGCTGGCACTGCCCGCCGACCTCCGCGAGCACGGAATGCTGGGAGACGCTGGCGCGAACGTGCTCGGTGCCGCCGTCGGCAGCGCCGCGACCAGGCTCCTGCCGGCCCCCGCCAGGCTTTCGCTGCTGGCAGCGGTGGTCGCGCTGACGCTCGCCAGTGAGAAGGTCAGCTTCAGCGCGGTCATCGACTCCACCGCACCGCTGCGCTGGCTGGACAGGGTGGGCCGCCGGCCTGCTCCGGCCCGGCGCTCGGCCCGGGGAGAGGCAGAGGGGCCGCCTGAGGGTCCGGCGGCGGCCGCAGAGGAGGAGCGATGAACTCGACTCCCGGACATCCCGCACCTGCGGATCCCACCCCAGCGAGTCCCTCCCCGGCGGTGAGCAGCCGCCGCAGCGGCATCACCCGCTCCGTCCTGCGCGGTGCTGGCGTGATCCTGCTGGTCACCGTCTTCGCGCGCATCGCTGGCTTCGTGCGCTATCTGGTGTTCGGGGCGAGCGTCGGCGCGGGGGACGTGGGCACCGCCTACACCACGGCGAACATGCTTCCCAACGTCCTCTTCGAGGTCGTCGCCGGTGGCGTGCTCGCCGCAGTGGTGGTGCCGTTGATCGCGGGACTGGTCCCGGAGGGGGATCCGAAGGACCATGTCGGCGCCGAGGTGAGCATGGGCCCGAAGCAGATCGGTGAGCCGGGCGTCGAAGGACACGGCCGCACCATCGACGAAGGCGTCGCACTCGTCCACCGCATCGTCTCCAGCTTGCTGACCTGGACCTTGCTGGGAACCACGTTGATGGCGGCGCTCGTGATCGCTTTCGCCGGCCCGCTCGCCCAGCTGCTGCTGGCGGCTGAGACGCCCGGCGCCGCAGGGGTGCCGCTCGGGGCGACCCTGCTGCGGATCTTCGCGCTGCAGCTGCCGCTGTACGGGCTGTCCGTGGTGCTCGCCGCGTATCTGCAGGCCCGCAAGCAGTTCCTCTGGCCCGCGATGATGCCGCTGCTGTCCTCGATCACGGTGATGATCTCCTACCGGGTCTACGCGCACCTGGTGCCTCCGGTGGCGACGGCCACGACCATTGAGCATTCCGCCGTGTGGTGGCTCGGCTGGGGCACGACTGCAGGGGTGGCCATGATGGCGCTGCCCGTGGTGGTCGTCGCGCTCCGGTCGGGGCTGCGGCTTCGCCCGACTCTGCGGATGCCGAGCGGCTTCGGCCGGCGAGCGCTGGCATTGGGTGGTGCCGGTCTCGGTGCCGTCGGCGCGCAGCAGCTGGTGCTCGCACTGGTGATGGTGCTCGCGATGCGCGCCGGGGGAGTGGGGACGCTGCCGGTCTTCCAGTACGCCCAGGCCCTTTACCTCCTTCCCTACGCCATTCTCGTGGTGCCCTTGGTCACCTCGGTGTTCCCGCATCTGTCGGAGCTGCGGCTGGTGGGTGATCGTTCCGGCTTCGCCAAGGTCGCTGCCGGGTCCGTGCGCACGGTGATGGTGGTCTCCGTGATCGGCGCCGCGATGCTGCTCGCCGCCGGGCCCGCGCTCGAGCAGTTCTTCCGCCAGATCGACAGGGCCGGGGCCACCGGGGTCGGCTCGACCACCGCGGGGCTCTCGCTGGGTCTGGTGGGCTTCGCCGTCTCCATCCAGTGCACACGCATCCTCTCTGCCGCGCTGCGGGCTCGGGACGCGCTGCTGGTCGGCTCGGTCGGCTGGCTGATCGCTGGCGTGGTGATCCTGATCATCGTGCTGCCCAGTCCGGAGCGTTCCGCGGCGGAGGCTTCGACCGCTTTCGGCATCTCGATGGCTGTGGGCATGGCGCTGGCTGGGCTGGTGGGCCTGTCGCGGATCGCGGATGTGCTCGAGCATGGGGGGCATCTGATCCCCGTGCGGCGCACTGCCTTGATGGTTCCCGTCGCGCTGCTGGGCGGCGGGATCCCCGGCCTGCTGCTCGGACGGCAGCTCGTGACCATGGACGTCGGGATGGTGGGAGCCGTGCTGATCGGCATCCTCTGCGGTCTGATCGCCGCCGTGATCGCGGCCGCGGCGATGGCTGCTGCCGATCCGGAGCTGACGCGCAGGGCGCTGCGCCGTCTGCGCGGCGGACGCTTCGGTGCGGCGAGGTCGGCCTCGTGAGGATCCTGCTGGTGCGTCCGACGGCGAGCGGCGGCCTAGCCGCGCACGTCGATCAGGAGCTGGCGCTGCTGAAGGCTGCCGGCCATGAGGTCCGTGAGGCACCGGTGCGGATCCGAGAGCGACCGGATCTGATCGAGGACCTCCGCACCGTGCGAACGCTGCGTCGACTGCTCGCGAGCTCAGAGGCCACCGCCACGCTCCACGCTCACGGACTGCGGGCCGGCGCCCTGGCCGCCGTGGCGATGTGGGGCCTGCGACGTCATCGCCTGGTCGTCACGTTGCATAACCGCACCGTCGGCTCCCGCCCCACCCGCGCCGTCGGTGCGCTTCTGCTGCGCCTGCTCGTCCGACGGGCGAATGCCGTGCTCGCGGTGTCGCCCGACCTCATCGAGACCGCTCGCAAGGCCGGGGCCGGCGACGTGCGGCACGCGATCATCCCCGCCCCGGTGCCAGATCCTGTCGAGCCGGCCGAGGCGGACAGAGCTGCCGACCCCGCCCACTCCGCGGACGGCACCACCGCCGCCGCTCCCGCAGTGCCAGGAGCGAGCGACGGCGAGAGAAGGCGCCGCCTCGAGGTCCTGGTGATCGCGCGCCTTGCCCCGCAGAAGGGATTGCACGATCTGCTGGACGCCGCCGCCCTGCTGCGCGATGGCGCTCCGGTGCTGATCCGGGTCGCAGGGGACGGTCCGCTGGCGACGGAGCTGAGCGCACGAATCGATGCTGAACAGCTCCCCGTCGAGCTGCTCGGGCGGCGGGACGACGTCCCGGCGCTGCTGTCGGCATGCGACCTGCTGGTCTCCGCGGCGCACTGGGAGGGGCAGCCGGTCTCGCTCCAGGAGGCGCTGAGGGCGGGCCGGGCGATCGTAGCCACGGATGCCGGTGGTACCCGCTGGGTCACCGCCGACGCCGCCCACCTGGTCCCAGTCAGCGACCCCGCGGCCCTCGCCGCCGCGATCACCCGGATGCAGGACCCCGCGCTGCGCAGCGCCGCCGAGCAGTCCGCACACCGCCGTGCGCTGGAGCTCCCCACGGCCGAGGATCTGCTCGCCCAGCTCGACGAGGTGCTCGCGCCAGGACCTCACCACTGGTAGATTGGGGGTCCGTGGTAGATACCAGCGCAAGCGCCCCCCAGTCCGGCCCCAGCCCCCTTCAACGACATGGGGCGGCCACAGCGGCCAAGCCCTTCAGGAACTACGGCACCACCAAGCACATCTTCGTCACCGGCGGAGTGGTCTCGAGCCTCGGCAAGGGGCTGACGGCGTCGTCGCTCGGAATGCTGCTCCGCAGCCGCGGACTGCGGGTGACGATGCAGAAGCTCGACCCGTATCTGAACGTGGACCCGGGCACGATGAACCCCTTCCAGCACGGTGAGGTGTTCGTCACCGAGGACGGCGCCGAGACCGATCTGGATATCGGACACTATGAGCGGTTCCTCGACGAGAACCTCACCGCGAACTCCAACATCACCACCGGCCAGGTCTACTCCACCGTGATCGCGAAGGAACGTCGAGGGGAGTACCTCGGCGACACCGTCCAGGTGATCCCGCACATCACTGACGCGATCAAGGCGTCGATGCGCTCCCAGGCGGGGGACGACATCGATGTGATCATCACCGAGATCGGCGGGACGGTCGGCGACATCGAATCCCAGCCGTTCCTCGAGGCGGCACGCCAGGTGCGCCAGGACGTGGGCCGGGACAGCGTGTTCTTCGTGCACGTCTCGCTGGTGCCGTTCATCGGTCCGTCCAAAGAGCTGAAGACGAAGCCCACCCAGCATTCCGTGGCGGCGCTGCGTGCGATCGGCATCCAGCCCGATGCGATCGTGCTGCGCAGCGACCGGGAGCTGCCGGCCTCGGTGAAATCGAAGATCTCCTCGATGTGCGATGTGGACCTCGACGCGGTGGTCACCTGCGCGGATGCCTCGTCGATCTACGAGATCCCGCGAGTGCTGCACGCGGAGGGACTGGACGCCTACGCCATCCGCCGTCTGGACCTGCTCAGCCACGACGTGGACTGGACGCAGTGGGAGGAGCTGCTGCAGCGGGTCCATCACCCCGACTACGAGGTCAGCGTCGCCCTGGTCGGAAAGTACGTCGACCTGCCGGACGCCTATCTCTCGGTCACCGAGGCGCTGCGGTCCGGTGGCTTCCATCACCGCACGAAGGTGAACCTGCGCTGGGTCGAATCCGACCTCTGCACCAGCCCCGACGGCGCTGCGGAGCAGCTCAAGGGAGTCGACGCGATCGTCGTGCCCGGAGGGTTCGGAGTACGGGGAGTCGACGGCAAGATCGGCGCTCTCCATCACGCACGCACCCACGGCATCCCTGCACTGGGGCTGTGCTTGGGAATGCAGTCGATGGTCATCGAATACGCCCGTCACGAGCTCGCCCTGGCGGATGCTCACTCCACCGAATTCGATCCGGGCACCGCCCACCCCGTGATCGCCACCATGGCCGAACAGGCCGAGATCGTCTCCGGACACGGCGATCTGGGCGGCACGATGCGCCTGGGCTCCTACGAGCACTCGCTGGTCGAGGGTTCGCTCGCCGCCCGCACCTACGGCTCCACCACGGTCTCTGAACGCCACCGCCACCGCTTCGAGGTCGCCAACGCCTATCGCGCATCGCTCGAACAGGCAGGGCTGCGGATCTCGGGCACCACGCTGACCGAGGACGGGCACAGCCTCGTCGAGTTCGTCGAGCTCGACCCCGAGGTGCACCCCTTCTATATCGGCACCCAGGCACACCCGGAGCTCAAGTCCCGTCCGACCCGCGCCCACCCGTTGTTCGCCGGGCTGATCGGTGCTGCAGTCGAGCTGCAGAAGGCGACTCGGCTGCTGGAGGTCACTCCGGAACTGGCCGATGCCGGTCAGAACGTCGATGACACGACCACGGAGGAATGAACAGATGACTGACCAGACTCCCGGCTCTGCCGAGAACAGCAGCAGCGTGCACGCCACCGGCGAGCACGTCACCGAGCCGCCCTTGCGAGACCTGCCCGACAGGCGCCCGGTCGCGGTGCATCGGCGGCTGCACGACGGCATGGTGTGGGATCTGGTGCGGGACACCGTCGATTTCGCGGAGGGGGTGCGCTTCGACCGCGAATACCTCTGGCATACCGGGGCCGTGGCCGTGCTCGCCGTCGATGACCAGGATCGGGTGCTGATGATCCGGCAGTACCGGCATCCGGTAGGTCACTCCCTCTGGGAGATTCCTGCCGGTCTGCTCGACCTGGAGGGGGAGGCGCCGCACATCGCCGCGGCGCGGGAGCTCGCCGAGGAGACCGGCTACGAGCCCGGGCAGATGCAGACACTGGTGGATCTGCGGCCCAGCCCCGGAGGCAGCGATGAGGTGATCCGCGTGTATCTCGCCTCGGGCGTGCGGCCCAGCTCTGAGGACTTCGAACGCACCCATGAGGAAGCAGAGCTGATCAGCCGTTGGGTGCCGCTGTCCGAGGCTGTGTCCGCGGTGCTCGAGGGGCGGATCACCAACGGCACCACGGTCTCCGCGCTGCTGGCTCTGCAGGTCCTGCGCAGTGCCGCCGCCGGCGGGGGAGAAACATCGCTGCGCGCCGCTGATGCTCCGTTCATGGAGCGTCCCGGGCGGGACTGAGCCCGGACTGCCTCGGCGTCAGTCCTGCTCGGCGAGCGATTCCTGCTCGGTGAGTGCCCGGTGCACCACCGGCGCGGCCTGCTCGACCTGCCACGGCCGGGCGCCGAGCGCCGCGAGCTGTTCGGCGACCTCGGACTCCGCCGGTGCCTGCTCGTGCTCCCACACCCACTGGCGCAGCAACGCGGGCTGGAGCAGGTTCTCCGGCGGCATCTCCAGGTCCTCGGCGCGCTCACCGACCGCCGTGCGCACCAGCAGGTAGCGTTCCGCGACCTCGGGGTGCTTCTTGGACCACAGCTTGTGGGGCGGAGGATAGGAGCGCTCGCTGCGCTCTGGCAGGTGGGCGGGCGGCAGCTCGATCCCGGTACGTGCCGCCTGCCACCAGGTGTCCTTGCGGCGCAGTTTCGCGGGCAGGGCGCGGTCGAAGGCCTCGCGACCCCGGGGCGCCTCTTTCGCGGCGGCGACGATGTCCCGATCCCTGATCACCCGGTGAGGGGAGAGGTCCTCGACGCTCGCGAGCTGATCGCGACGGCTCCACATCTCTCGAGCCGCCGCGAGCTGCCGGGTGGTGCGAAGTGCGCCCAGGCCGTGCAGGCCCCGCCAGCTGGAAGAACGGGTGGGACCATGCTCGCGGGTGCGCTCGTGCTCGAACTCCTGGCGCGCCCAGTCCTCCTTGCCCGCCGCGCGCAGACGCTCGATCAGGACGTCACGGACCTCCACGAGCACCTCCACATCGAGGGCCGCATAGCTCAGCCACCCTTCCGGAAGCGGGCGCCTGGACCAGTCCGCCGCGGAGTGCTCCTTGGCAAGATGCAGTCCCAGGGTTTCCTCGACGACCGCACCGAGTCCCACCCGCTCCATCCCCAGCAATCGGGCGGCGAGCTCGGTGTCGAAGAGCGAGGCCGGGTGCAGGCCCAGCTCCGCGAGGCTCGGCAGGTCCTGGCCTGCCGCATGCAGCACCCATTCCCTGCTCCCCAGCAGGGTGATCAGGGTGCCCGGCATCGGGAATGCGAGCGGATCGATCAGCGCAGTACCCGCCGCTTCGGTGCGCAGCTGGATCAGATAGGCCCGAGAGCTGTAGCGGTAGCTCGAGGCACGCTCGGCGTCCACCGAGATCGGTTCGTCGGGCGCGGCGGCGGCAGCTTCGCACCAGGCCAGGAGCGGCTGGATGCGGTCGATCACGGGCACGAGACCGTCGCGCGGAGCTTTCAGGTCCTGGAGCACAGGGGAGTCCGTCACCGGGCGCCACCGGCTTCCTCGGGACGCGGGGCTCTCGCACGGTGGGTGGGAGCGATCGGGGCGATGTGCGGCGGCGCCGGGGGGAGCCCTCCGGCTGCGGCGAGCATCGCGGTCCAGGCGGCGAAGTGGGGTTCCAGATCGATCGCCGGCTGATCGTCCTGCCCGGAGTCCTGCGGCGCACCGGAAGCGGCAGATGCCACCATCGGTTCGGGAGTCCAGGACACCCGCATCTCGACGTCCACGGTGGAGGCGCGTGAGGCGAGTGCCCCGTAGGACTGGGAGACCACCCGCGTGGCGGTGCAGCCCAGCTCCCGGGCCTCGGCGTCGTGGAGCTCGAGGGACTCGGTGACCCAGGACCAGGCGACGTCTCCGAGCATCGCCTCGACCGCGAACTCGGGTTCGAGCTGAGCTTGGACCAGGGCGACCATCCGATAGGTGCCGTCCCAGGATTCCTGCCCGGCGGGGTCATGCAGGACCACCAGGCGACCGGAGGCGAGCTCGTCGTCGTGCACCAGGATCTCTCCGGTGCAGGCCCACGTCGACGGGGCCATCCGCGACGGTGCGGGGATGGTGCGCCAACTGAACTCGGAGCGCTGAGGAGCATCGGTCATGGCGTCGATGGTGGCACGGAAGGTGTCATCGCTGGAGCGGATTCGATGGACGGACACGAGGGGAGGCTATCCGCGGGGTGACCTCGCACTCGGCAGGCGCGCCGAGATCACCCCGCCCTGCGGGGTCACGCGGGGTCGACGTCGCCCGGGGTCGCGTCATCGCTGTGGACCAGGCTGATCGAGTTGATGCAGTACCGCTGGTCCGTCGGGGTCGCGAAACCCTCACCCTCGAAGACGTGGCCGAGGTGCGAGCCGCAGCCGGCACAGCGCACCTCGATGCGACGCATCCCCAGGGAGACGTCCTCGATCAGCTCCACGGCGTCGGAGTCCGTGGGCGCGTAGAAGGCGGGCCAGCCGCAGTGGGCGTCGAACTGAGTGGTCGCGGTGAACAGCTCCGCGCCGCAGCCCTTGCAGGCGTAGGTGCCAGCCGAGCGGACCTCTTCATACTCGCCCGTGCCGGGGCGCTCGGTGCCGCCCTCGCGGAGGACCTGATATTCACCAGGGGAGAGGCGCTCGCGCCACTCGAGATCGCTGACGGAGATCGGGTACGGACGGGTGCCGATAGGTTCGGTGGACATCTGGAAGCCTCCGATTCTGCGATGCCCGAGGGCATCGCTCGCACGAGCTGGCGATCGCTCGTGAAGGATGGTGAACGAGGTGTTCACAGTGTCGATCCTAGCCCGCGGATAGGATGCGCGGTATGACGCGCGACCTACCCCGGACCCGCCCGACCACTGGCTCGATCGGCCGCTACCTGCCCCGCCCTCATCGTCCCGACCAGGCGCGATGGCCGGAGGTAGCGGTATATGGGGCCATCGGTGCGGCGTCGATGTTCGCGCTCAGCGCAGGCCTGCTCACCGCGGGCGCGCGAGTGATGGCCAGGCTGCCCCTGGTGCCCCGCGAGACCCTGCGCGGCCGCCGTGATGTGGCCGTGCGCGCGGTGTATCCGGATCGGGTACATCTGGACGACACCAAGGTCACCCGCCGCGGTGGCGTGCTCGCCCTCCGCCAGGGCGGCGGCGCCGTGCACGTGCGGCTGGGACCGGTGAACGGACAGCCGACGCCGACCACCGTCTCTCGCCCGCGATGGGCCGCCGACACGGCCGAGCCGCTCGAGGCCGACGGCGCCGCGAGCAACGGCTTCTTCTGGGCCGGAACGCCGCAGACCGCGCACGGCTTGGCCACGGAGGAAGTCCAGATCGACTCGCCGGTGGGACACATGCCCGCCTGGCTGGTCCGGCCCGAGACGGCCCACGGCTCCGCCGGCGGCCAGGAGGACACCTGGGCGATCCTCATCCACGGACACGGCTCAGCGCGCGGCGAGGCGCTCCGGGTGATCCCGCTGCTGCACAGACTGGGGCTGACCAGCCTGACGATCACCTATCGCAATGATGTCGGCGCGCCGCCGTCCGCTGACCGCATGCACCATCTGGGAGCTGCTGAGTGGGAGGACACCGAAGCGGCGATCGACTATGCGCTGGCGCAGGGAGCACGTCGGATCGTGCTGGTGGGATGGTCGATGGGTGGTGGCATCGCGCTGCGCACGTCCGTGCGCTCCGTGCATCGCGACCGCATCGCCGCGCTGGTGCTCGACTCCCCGGCGGTGGACTGGCAGGACATCCTGATCCATCATGCGACGTCGCTCAAAGCCCCCGCGCCCATGCGGCAGCTCGGCCTGTGGATGATGACCTCCCAGTTCGGCGCCTGGATGGTGCGCCTGCACGAGCCGCTCGCACTGGATGAGATGACACCCCCGTACTACGCCGAGCGCCTCACGCATCCCACCCTCCTCTTCCATGCCCTGGATGACGAGACGGTGCCGCCGGAGCCCAGTCGGGAACTCGCCGCGCTGCGTCCCGACCTCATCGACTTCGTCCCCTTCGAGGGCGCCTCGCACACCCGGGAGTGGAATCGCGACCCGGCTCGCTATGAACGGCGGCTCGCGGACTACCTGGTGCAGGTGCTGGGACTGGAGGAGTCCGTAGGCACGATCGAGGTACCGGTGCGCGATCCCGCAGCGCCCGCTCTCGAAGGATCGATCGGGCTCCGGCTCTGAACGACCGGGACGGCACCTAGACTGACCGGCGTGACCGATGCATTGAGCGACCGCCGGCCAGCGCCCACCCTCGAGCGCCTGCTCGCAGATCTGGTGCCGCCGCCGAGGTTCGCCCGGGCGCGGCTGGAGAACTACGTTCCGGATCCAGCGTTCCCCTCCCAGGAGGAAGCCAAGCAGCGCATCACCGCCTTCGCCGCTGAGCTCGGACGGCCGCGCGGCGGTTTCCTGGCCCGCCTGCGCCGGAAGCCGGCACCCGCGCTCGGCATATACCTCGACGGCGGCTTCGGCGTCGGCAAGACCCACCTGCTCACCTCCCTGTTCCATGCGGTCGACGGGGCGCGCGTCTATGGCACCTTCGTGGAGTACACCGATCTGGTGGGAGCGCTCGGATTCCAGAAGGCGGTCGACCTGCTGAGCGAATCGCAGCTGGTGTGCATCGACGAGTTCGAGCTCGATGATCCCGGGGACACCCTGCTGATGACCCGCCTGATCCGCGAGCTCTCCGATCGCGGTGTCGCGATCGTCGCCACCTCGAACACCCTCCCGGACGCGCTCGGTGAGGGTCGCTTCGCCGCTCAGGACTTCCTGCGGGAGATCCAGGCCATGGCCGAGCGGTTCCAGGTGCTGCGGATCGACGGCGAGGACTACCGACGACGTGATGGGGTCACCGAGATCCACGTTCTCGCTGAAAAGGAGGTGGCTGAGCACGCCCAGACCACACCGGGGGCGACGCTCGACGACTTCGACCCGTTGCTGGAGCACCTCAGCACGGTGCATCCCTCCCGTTATGGCGCCATGATCGATGAGGTCTCCAGCGCCCACCTCACCGGCATGCACGGGCTCACCCGCCATCACGACGCCCTGAGGTTCGTGGTCCTGGTGGACCGGCTGTACGACCGTGAGGTGCCGGCCCTGGTCGCTCTCGAGCCGGGTGGCGCCGGTGCACGGGTCAGCGACGACGCACCCTCCGTGCTCAGCGATCTGTTCTCCGCCGAGCTGCTGCGCAGCGGCTATCGCAAGAAGTACCTGCGCTCGCTCTCCCGGCTCGCCTCACTCGCGAATGACGGCGCAGGACTGCTGCGGACGAGCGAGGGCGACGCCGCCTCCTGATCTGCGCAGGCGGCGGCGAGACGTCGTACGGCGACAGCTCAGCCGGCGGTCACAGGCGCGGGCCTCAGCCCCGGGTCTCAGCCGTCTGCGAGGGGTCTCAGCACCACTGCCCCGGGTCCGGACATCGTCAGGGTGCCGTCCGTCGTGCGGTCCACCTCGCCGAAGCTGGCAAGGATCTCGGTCGCGCGAGGGCCTGCAGCCAGCGGGCCCGGACCCCGATGCGCGAGCACGGCGAGCTCCCCTCGGTGCACCAGCACGGTCTCCTCGGCAAGCACCTCGACCCGGGTGCGGCGAAGATCCGGGTCGTGGAGGTCCGCATGCTCCCGGCGCAGGGAGATCAGTGCGCGGTACCACTGGAGCATCCGGGCGTGGCCGTCCTGTTCCCGTTCCTCCCAGCGCAGCATCGAGGACTCGAAGGTCGCTCGTGACTGCGGGTCCGGGACCTGCTCGGCCCAGCCCATGGCGGCGAACTCCGCGACCCGCCCAGCGCTCACCAGGGCTCCCAGCTCGTCATCATGGTCGGTGAAGTAGGCGAAGGAGGTCGAAGCCGCCCACTCCTCGCCCTGGAACAGCATCGGCGTACCCGGGCCCAGCAGGATCAGAGCGATCGCTGCGGCCTGCTGCGAGGGGTCGAGGCCATGGTGGATGCGGTCCCCGCTCGCGCGGTTGCCCACCTGGTCATGGTTCTGCAGGAAGGTCACGAAGGAGTGAGCGTCGTAGTCCGCGGACGCCGGATCCACGGCAGCTCCCCACACCGCATCGCGGAACGTGGAGAAAGTGCCCGCATGCAGGAAGACTCGCTGCAGCACGTCGGCGAGCGCCTCCGCGCTCCCGAAGTCTCCGTAATAGCCCGCCCGCTCACCGGTGATCCAGGCGTGCACGCCGTGGTGGACGTCATCGGCCCATTGCATGTCCATGCCGAGGCCCCCGGTGATGGTGGGGGTGACCGTGGCCGGGTCGTTGCGGTCCGATTCTGCGATCAGAGTCAGCTCACGGCCGGTCTCCGCCTCCCAGGCGGCGACTGCCTCGGCGAGCTCTGCCAGGAAGTGCTGCGGGGAGTCATCCTGCAGCTCGTGGACGGCATCCAGGCGCAGCCCGTCCAGGCCCACCTCCACCAGCCACTGCCGGACGCTGCCCAGCAGGAAGTCGCGCACCTGGCGGGAGCCCGGCTGGTCGAGGTTGACGGCCTCGCCCCACGGGGTCTCGTGCTGGTCGGTGAAGTAGGGGCCGAACATGCCCAGGTAGTTCCCGGAGGGCCCGAGATGGTTGTGGACCACATCGAGCAGCACCGCCAGTCCGCGGGAGTGCGCGGCCTCGACGAAGCGCGCCAGTCCGGCATGCCCGCCATAGGCGGCATGGACCGCATACAGGCCCACGCCGTCATAGCCCCAGCCGCGATCACCCGGGAAGGTCGCCACCGGCAGCAGCTCGATCGCATCGACGCCCAGCTCCACCAGCGCGTCGAGCCGCTCGATGGCGGAATCGAAGGTGCCTCCGCTCCCGTCCGGCCCGGACGTGAAGGTGCCGACGTGAAGTTCGTAGAGCACCCGGCCGCGCAGGCTCCGACCTTCCCAGGACGTTGCGGAGCGCAGCTGCCGAGGATCGAGCACCTCGCTGTCGCCATGGACGCCGTCCGGTTGGGACAGGGACCGCGGATCGGGCAGCCACAGCTGCCCCTGATCGAGTCGGAAGGCATAGCGGGCTCCGGGCGCTGCAGTCACGCCGGGCAGCTGGAACCAGCCCTCGGCGCTGGCGCTCATCGGGTGCACCACCCCGTCGATCCGCACCTCCACGGAGTGGGCGGCCGGGGCCCACAGCTCGAAGCGGTCGTAGCGGCGGGTGTCTTGACTCTTCGCCGAAGCGGTGGTCATCGCGACTCCTCGGTTCCTGTGGTGCGGACCAGCAGTGCGACGGGCCAGGCGTCGAGCAGTTCGCCGAGGGCCACCTGACCGCCGTCGAACTCGGCTCCGCTGAGCGCGTCCCGCCAGTGTCCGAGCGGCAGCGCGATCCAGCTGTCTCCCCAGCCGCCGCGCTGTGCGAGCCCATGAGCGAGTCGGGTGACGACGGTGACGACCTCGACGTTCCCGTCCGCGGCCGCTCGACCGAAGGCGACCGCATGCCCCGTGGTGGTGGGCAGCGGGTGATAGGTCGCGTCCCGTCCTTGGAAGAGTTCGGGACGCGCCCTGCGCAGCACCAGTGCACGGTGAGTGAGCCAGAGCTTCTCGTCGGCGATCCCGTCGGGTCCGGCGCCATCGATCATCCGTGCCAGCCGCTCCTCATGGAGGGCGTGGTCCACGGGGCGCCGGTTGTCGGGGTCCACGAGGGAGAGGTCGATTGATTCGTTGCCCTGGTACACATCCGGTACCCCGGGCATCGTCAGCTGCACCAGCTTCTGCCCGAGGATCGCGCTGCGCTGAGCCGCGGCGGTGCGGCGGGTCCAGTCGGTGAGGATGCGCTGCACCTCGGTGGATTCCAGCGCCGTCCGACCCAGAGCCAGCACCTGCTGCTCATAGTCCGCATCCTGTTCGGTCCAGGTGGTGAAGCTCTTCGCCTCCCGCATGGACTTGAGCAGATATCCCTCGAGCCGCTCCGCGCTCAGCGGCGCGGCAGAGGAGCCGGGAAGCTCCCAGCAGCCGGCGAGGGTCTGCCAGAGGAGCAGCTCGATCGCCCCATCGACCCGGTCGCCGCGCTGGTCGGCGGTGGCCCGGTCAAGATCCTGGACCACCAGTGCCCATTCCAGCGGCTGTTCGGTGAGCACTGCGAGCCGTGCCCGGACATCCTCGCTGCGCTTGGTGTCATGCGTGGACAAGGTGGTCATCGCATCGGGACGGTTGAGCACCATCGACAGCGCATGGTCATGCAGCTGGTCCGGCTCGACTCCGATCCGGTCCGGATCTGCGCCGACCTCGTTGACGGGGAGGAAGCGGGTGTAGCGATAGAAGGCGGTGTCCTCGAGCCCCTTGGCGTGGACCGGACCGCAGGTCTGTGCGAAGCGCACCACCACCTCGTCCCGCTCCGCGCTGCGAGTGCGGCCCGCGCTGCCCACCTCGTCTCCGCAGACCAGGGCGAGGACGGTCTCCAGGGTGGTCACCACGTCCTCGTCCTCACCGAGCCGTTGCCGCGCACGTGCCGCGGCCTGCTCGAGGACGGCGCGCTCGGAGCCGGGGGCCGGCTCGCCGGGGACGATGTAGGCGCGGTAGCGGTCCATCGAGCCCAGCAGCGCGACGATCACCTTCTGCAGGTTCCGACGGGTGGTGTCGCGCAGGCGGATGTCCTCCTGGCAGATGCGGTGGATCAGGCTGGTCAGCCGTTCGACCTCCGCCCATAGGCTGGTGGAGATGATCAGGTCCGTCGACTCCTCGGCGACTTCCTCGAAGGGCTGCTGGTCCCCGGTGCGTCGCTGCCACAGATGCGTCAGCCCGATCGCGCCGTGCGGGTCATGGAAGAGTCCTCCGACCCGCCAGAGGGCGTCGTATCCGGTGGTCCCCGCGCACGGGAAGTCGCCGGGCAGCTGTTCCTCCCCTTCGAGGATCTTCTCCACCACGGTCCAGGCCCCGCCGGTGGCGCTCTCGAGGTCACGCAGATAGCCGCGGGGATCGGCCAGACCATCGGGGTGATCGATGCGGTAGCCGTCGATCACCCCTTCACCCTGCAGGCGCAGCAGCGTCGCGTGGGTCGCCTCGAACACGTGCGGAAGCTCGACCTGGAGTCCGGCGAGGGTGTCGACGTCGAAGAAGCGCCGGTAGTTCAGCTCCTCGTCGGAGACCTTCCAGTAGGCCAGGCGATACCACTGCCGCTCGAGCAGATCCGTCAGGCCCAGATGCTCGGTGCCCGCAGCGACCGGGAGCACATGGTCGAAGTAGCGCACCACGGTCTCCACCGCGGTGGTGCCATCGGCCTGGGGAATCTCCTCCGGGCCCACGGAGATCTCCCCGTCGGCCAGAACCGCACCGATGGTCCGGCCGAGAACGGGCACCAGGATGGACAGCTCGGCCGAGGGGTCCAGGTCGAACCAGTCGGCGAAGGGGGAGCGAGGCCCATCGCGCAGCACCGACCACAGCGCCCGGTTGTGCCAGATCGGGGTGGGGATCGCCATGTGGTTGGGCACCACGTCGACGATCAGTCCCATCCCATGGGCATGGGCTGTATCAGCCAGTCGGCGCAGCGCCTCCTCTCCGCCGATCTCCTCGCTGATCCGGGAATGGTCCACCACGTCATAGCCATGGGTGGACCCGGGCGCCGCCTGGAGCACGGGAGAGCAGAACAGGTGCCCCACCCCGAGCCGGGCGAGGTACGGGACCACTGCGGCGGCGTCGTCGGCGGTGAAGCCCTCGTGCAGCTGCAACCGGTAGGTGGAGGTCGGGATGGGCCGGATGGCGCGCAGGGCACCGGTCGTGGTCGCGGACTCGCGCCCCCGGGCGGCGGGACGGTGGACGGTATCGGTGCTCACGGGTCGATGCTCTCCTTCATCACGGCCCCGGAGCCTCGTCGCTGCCCCGGGGCAGGGCGAAACGGTCTCAGGCGCGGTTGGGGCGGATCTCTCCCTGCTCGTCGCGGTTCTCCCGCGGGGCGGCAGCTTCCTCACCCTGATCCTCCTCCAACGGCGGGCGCAGCAGGATGAGCAGAGAATGGGCCGGCCGGCTGATCGTCTGGCCGGCCTCGAGCTGATCCCCGATGTCGATCGTGCCGCCGGTGCCCAGCTCGACCTTCCACTCCGAGCCGTGCTCGGCCGAGGGCAGGGTGAAGTCCACAGGATTGCCGGAGGCGTTGAACATCACCAGCGCAGAGTCATCGATGATGCGTTCGCCGCGAAGGTTCGGTTCGGGGATCGCGGAGCCGTTGAGGAACATGGTCAGGCACTTGTTCTGGGGATCGTTCCAGTCCTCGTCGGTCATCAGCGCCCCGTCGGTGCCGATCCAGACCACGTCTGCGAGCGGGGAGTCAGCCTCGTCGCGCACCACTCCCTTCAGAAAGCGGCGGCGCCGGAAGATCGGATGCTCCTTCCGCAGGGTGATCATCTGCTGGGTGAACCAGAGCATCTCCATCTCGAACTGGTTCAGCTCCCAGTCCATCCACGACAGCTCGTTGTCCTGGCAGTAGGTGTTGTTGTTGCCGTTCTGGGTGCGGCCCATCTCATCGCCGTGCAGGATCATCGGCACACCCTGGCTCAGCAGCAGCGTGGCCATCAGGTTCTTGGCACGGCGCAGGCGCAGCTCGCGCACCTCCAGGTCCTCGGTCGGCCCCTCGACACCGGAGTTCCAGGAGCGGTTGTGGCTCTCGCCGTCCTTCCCGTCCTCCCCGTTGGCGTCGTTGTGGCGATCGTTGTACGAGACCAGGTCCCGCATCGTGAAGCCGTCGTGGGCGGTCACGAAGTTGATCGAGGCGATCGGGGTGCGGCCGGTGTGCTGGTAGAGGTCGGAGCTGCCCGCCAGGCGCGAGGTGAAGTCCCCGATCGTGCCCGGCTCGGACCGGTGGAAGTCCCGCACCGTGTCGCGGTACTTGCCGTTCCACTCCGACCACAGGGGTGGGAAGCCGCCCACCTGATAGCCGCCCTCGCCCAGATCCCAGGGCTCGGCGATGAGCTTCACCTGGGAGATCACCGGGTCCTGCTGGATGATGTCGAAGAATGCCGAGAGGCGATCCACCTCGTGCAGCTCTCGGGCCAGAGTGGAGGCCAGATCGAAGCGGAAGCCGTCCACATGCATCTCGGTGACCCAGTAGCGCAGCGAGTCCATGATCAGCTGGAGCACATGCGGGGTCCGCATGAGCAACGAGTTCCCGGTGCCGGTGGTGTCGTAGTAGTGGGCCTTGTCCTCTTCGACCAGGCGGTAGTAGGCGGCGTTGTCAATGCCGCGGAAACACAGGGTGGGACCCATCTGGTTGCCCTCAGCGGTGTGGTTGTAGACCACGTCGAGGATCACCTCGATGTCTGCCTCGTGGAGGTTCTTGACCATCTGCTTGAACTCCTGGACCTGCTGGCCCAGCTCCCCGGCGTGCGCGTACTCGTTGTGCGGGGCGAAGAAGCCGATGGTGTTGTAGCCCCAGTAGTTGCGCATGCCCTTCTCGACCAGGTGGCCGTCCTGCACGAACTGATGGACCGGCATCAGCTCGACCGCGGTGACTCCCAGCTCCTTGAGGTGATCGATGATCGCCGGGTGGCCCATCGCGACATAGCTGCCCCGGATGTCCTCGTCGATGTCCGGATGGAGCATCGTCAGGCCCTTGATGTGCGCCTCGTAGATCACGGTGTCGTGGTACTCATGCGCCGGCGGGTGATCGTTTCCCCAGTCGAAGAAGGGGGAGACGACCACCGAATGCATGGTGTGCTCGGCGGAGTCGTCGGTGTTGCGGGCCTCGTGGTCCTCGAAGTCGTAGCTGTAGAGCGAGGGGTGATTGCTCGCCATCCCGGCGATGGCCTTCGCGTACGGGTCCAGCAGGAGCTTCGAGGGATCGCAGCGATGACCAGCGGCGAGGTCGTAGGGGCCGTGCACCCGGAAGCCGTAGCGCTGGCCCGGCTGCACCGATGGCAGGTAGATGTGCCAGACGTAGGCGTCGACTTCGGTGATGTCGACCCGGCGCTCGGAGCCGTCCTCGGCGATCAGGCATAGCTCGACGCGTTCCGCCACCTCCGAGAAGAGGGCGAAGTTGGTGCCCGAGCCGTCGAAGGTGGCACCCAGGGGGTAGGACTGTCCGGTCCAGATCTGCATGCCCTCAGAGTAGACGGCTTCTGCGCAGACGGGACCCGGATGCGAGGCTCGCGCTCGGGATATCGCATCGCTGATCTGACGGGTCCATCGCGCGACCCAGGGCTGCACTCTCCGAACAGCGGTGGGCAGGGTGCGGTGCACGGGGAGAAAGGGTCGAGCCGTGGAATGACGAAAGGCCCCCTCGGAGCTCCGAGGGGGCCTTTCGTGGTGGGCGATACTGGGATCGAACCAGTGACCTCTTCCGTGTCAGGGAAGCGCGCTACCGCTGCGCCAATCGCCCGGTGCGTCCGAAGACGCGGGGGAGGGATGGAGCGGACGACCGGATTCGAACCGGCGACCCTCACCTTGGCAAGGTGATGCTCTACCAACTGAGCTACGTCCGCACATCGGCTGGGCCGACGAAGGAAAACACTATTCCGCTCCGGTCTGCTTCGCAAATGCTGAGACCCCACAGTGTCCGAGGTCACCGCGATATCCACTCCTGCAGCGCGCGCGGTGGAGGGCGGATGCTGCGACGGGATGGGTGTGGCGGTGAGGCGGAGGTCGACTCCTGTGCGGCCTGTCGAGAAGGAGGAGGGCTCTCGTGCGACGCCGCCCTGAAGTCTGCCAGGATGTAGGTCACACCCGGTTCGGTCCGGGGTGCTCCGGAAACCATGTAAGATTCTTCTGGTCCACTCGAGAGGGTGGCCAGCACCTTCGGGCGATTGGCGCAGGGGTAGCGCGCTTCCTTCACACGGAAGAGGTCACTGGTTCGATCCCAGTATCGCCCACGGCAGGATCTTCGGATCCGTGTCATGCGGACGTAGCTCAGTTGGTAGAGCATCACCTTGCCAAGGTGAGGGTCGCCGGTTCGAATCCGGTCGTCCGCTCTGGAAGCGGCGCATTCGACGATCGTCGGGAGCGCCTTTTCCTTTGGTGTGGCATACCCGGTGGGTTGGCCGAGTGGTTAGGCAACGGCCTGCAAAGCCGTGTACACGGGTTCGAATCCCGTACCCACCTCCGCCGGTATCTTCATGGTGCCGACTTGGGCGATTGGCGCAGCGGTAGCGCGCTTCCCTGACACGGAAGAGGTCACTGGTTCGATCCCAGTATCGCCCACCACATGAGAAGAGCCCTGGTCCCTCGGACCAGGGCTCTTCTGCTTCTCACTGTCTGCCCTTCCCTCGCCGGGGAGGTTGCGCGCCTGCGCCGGCCGTGGGCCGCTAACATCATCCGTGGAGCCGGCATCGTCGGCCGGCTCGACCCGAACACAAGGAGCACTCCCGTGGCCCAGATCGCCATCACCCTCGACGGATCGTCCCAGCACATCGATGAGGGGACCACGGGTGCCGAGCTGTTCGCAGACGCCGCATCGATCGTCGCCCTGCGCATCGACGGCGAACTGCGAGACCTGGATACCGCCCTCACCGCAGAGCAGGTCGTCGAAGCCGTCGACATCTCCAGCCCGGATGGGCTGTCGATCCTCCGTCACAGCGCTGCCCACGTGCTCGCCCAGGCGGTGCAGAAGACGAACCCCGAGGCGAAGCTCGGCATCGGTCCGCCGATCACCGACGGCTTCTACTACGACTTCGATGTCGTCGAGCCGTTCACCCCCGAGTCGCTCAAGACGCTCGAGAAGGAGATGAACCGGATCATCAAGTCCGGTCAGCGCTTCGTGCGCCGCGAGATCACCGACGACGCCGCCCGCGTCGAGGAGTCTGCTGAGCCCTACAAGCTCGAGCTGATCGGGCTGAAGTCGAACGCCGGCGATGCTGCCGAGGGCGCCAGCGTCGAGGTCGGTGAGGGCGGGCTGACCATGTATGACAACGTCGACAAGAAGGGCCAGACGGTCTGGACCGATCTGTGCCGCGGCCCGCACCTGCCCACCACCAAGCTGATCGGCAACGGCTTCGCGCTCACCCGTTCCGCCGCCGCCTACTGGCGCGGCAGCGAGAAGAACCCGATGCTGCAGCGGGTCTACGGCACCGCCTGGCCGTCCAAGGATGAGCTGCGTGCGCACCAGGAGCGGATCGCCGAGGCCGAGCGCCGCGACCACCGCCGGCTCGGCAATGAGCTGGACCTCTTCTCCTTCCCCGACGAGATCGGCTCCGGGCTGCCGGTGTTCCATCCCAAGGGCGCGATGATCAAGATGGAGATGGAGGACTACTCCCGCCGCCGCCATGTCGAGGCCGGCTACTCCTTCGTCTCCACCCCGCACATCACCAAGAAGAACCTCTTCGAGACCTCCAAGCACCTCGAGTGGTATGCCGACGGCATGTACCCCCCGATGCACGTGGACGAAGAGGTCGATGCGGACGGCAACATCACCAAGCAGGGCCAGGACTATTACCTCAAGCCCATGAACTGCCCGATGCACAACCTCATCTACAGCTCGCGCGGCCGCTCCTACCGCGAGCTGCCGATGCGGCTCTTCGAGTTCGGCAGCGTGTACCGCTACGAGAAGTCCGGCGTGGTGCATGGCCTGACCCGCGCCCGAGGCTTCACTCAGGACGACGCGCACATCTACACCACCCGTGAGCAGATGCGCGAGGAGATCGCCTCGACCCTCGACTTCGTCCTGGGGCTGCTGAAGGACTACGGCCTGGACGACTTCTACCTGGAGCTGTCCACCCGTGACCCCGAGAAGTCCGTCGGTGATGACAGCACCTGGGAGGAGGCGACCCGCACTCTCGAAGAGGTCGCCACCGCCTCCGGCCTGGACCTGGTCCCGGACCCGGGCGGCGCCGCCTTCTACGGCCCGAAGATCTCTGTGCAGGCGAAGGACGCGATCGGCCGTACCTGGCAGCTGTCCACCATCCAGCTCGACTTCTTCGAGCCGGAGCTGTTCGAGCTCGAATACACCGCCTCCGACGGCTCGCGCCAGCGTCCGGTGATGATCCACCGCGCGCTGTTCGGCTCGATCGAGCGGTTCTTCGGCGTGCTCCTGGAGCATTACGCCGGGGCGTTCCCGGTGTGGCTGGCGCCGGTGCAGGTCGTCGGGATCCCGGTCGCCGCGGAGTACGTGCCCTACCTCGAGGAGGTGGCCGCGAAGCTTCGCGCTCACGGCATCCGGGTCGAGGTCGATTCCTCGGACGACCGCATGCAGAAGAAGATCCGCACCCACACCAAGGAGAAGGTGCCCTACCTGCTCATCGCCGGCGGTGAGGACCAGGAGAAGGGCGCGGTCTCCTTCCGCATGCGCGACGGAAGCCAGGACAACGGCATCGACGTCGACACCGCGGTCCAGCGGATCATCGAGGCCGTGGCGACGAAGGCCCAGGTGTGAGCTCGGATCCCGAGCTGAGCGACGAGCCCGTCGTCGAGGACGCCCGCGATTTCGCGGGCGTCCCCGACGACACCCAGCGGCTGTGGACTCCGCACCGGATGGCCTACATCGGCGGGGAGAACAAGCCCGAGGATCCCCACGACGACCAGCAGTGCCCGTTCTGCGCCGCTCCGCAGCGTTCCGACGAGGAGGCGCTGATCGTCCATCGGGGCGAGCGCGCCTATGTGATCCTGAACCTCTATCCGTACAACGCCGGCCACCTGCTGGTGTGCCCGTTCCGGCACGTCTCGGACTACACCGACCTGGATGAGGCCGAGGTGCTCGAGGTCGCCGAACTCACCCGGACAGCGATGCGCGTGATCCGTGCGGTGTCGAGGCCGGCGGGGTTCAATCTCGGCATGAATCAGGGCGAGGTGGCGGGGGCCGGGATCGCCGCCCACCTCCATCAGCACGTGGTGCCGCGCTGGCCGGGCGATGCCAACTTCCTGCCCATTGTCGCGCGCACGAAGGCAGTTCCGATACTGCTTGCGGACACCCGCCGGCTGTACGCCGACGCGTGGCCCTGAGCTACCATGACCGAGGCCGTGCCGATGCTGAACCGTGATGCCTCCGGACAGCGGACGCAGCGGCCGCACCGACCGGGGGAGAGGCGGGACCGACCGTGACGAGCATGACCGGCGCTCCACCCCACGCGGCCCCGCCGTCCCGCTCGGGCGACCCCTACGGCTATGACGTCGAGCGGGTGGATCCTCGAGCTCCCGGGCAGATGGGGGAGGGGAAGTCACTGCGCACGAAGCGGCGACGCCCCTGGGTGCGCTGGGTCCTGTTCGCGCTGTCCTTCCTCGGGCTCGCGGTCTCGGCGCTGGCGCTGTACTTCTTCGTCATCCTCCCGCTGGGGTTCGGCACCTCGCTGGTCGCCTTCACCGCAGCCCTGGTTCCGGTGGCTCTGGTCCTCGGAGCGGTCTGGTGGATCGATCGTTATACCCCACAACCTCGGATGTCGCTCGTCTACGCCTTCGCCTGGGGAGCCATCGGTTCGGTCCTGCTGACCCTCTGGTTCGGCGGGTACTTCACGTCCTGGATCACCCCGACGGAGACCAACCAGCTGATCGATTCGTTCCTGGGCGCTGTGATCCAGGCGCCGGTGATCGAAGAGGGCATGAAGAGCGCCGGGATGATCGGCCTGCTGATCTGGGGGCGCCGCTATATCGCCGGCCCGATCGACGGCGTGGTCTACGCGGCGCTGATCGCCGGAGGTTTCGCCTTCACCGAGAACATCCTCTACTTCGGCAATTCGTTCCACCAGGCGCAGGCCGCTGGTGAGATCGCGGTCTTCTGGCAGACGTTCTTCCTGCGCGGTGTCCTCTCACCCTTCGCCCACGTCTCCTTCACCGCCCTCTGCGGCTTGGGCCTGGGGATCGCCGCTGAACGACGATCGCTGATGCTCTACTTCGGACTCGGTGCAGGCGGCCTGTCGCTGGGCATGGTGCTGCATGCGCTCTGGAACGGTTCGACCTTCTTCATCCCGGTCGACCCCGCGGAGCCCATGGCGGGCTTCCTGCGCTACTACGTGACGGTGCAGGTGCCCATCTTCGTGCTGCTGGTGGCGATCGTGCTCTTCCTGCGGTTGCGGGAGAAGCGCATCCTGCGTCGCCAGCTCGCGGAATACGGAAGGGCCGGCTGGTTCTCCCCCGACGAGGTGGAGCTGCTGGTCTCGATGCGGGCTCGCCGACGCGCCGAGCGCTGGGCAGCGCGTCACGGGGCCGTTTCCCGCATGGCGATGCGTGATCTGATCCGCAGCTCGATCGCGCTCGGCATCGAACGGCACAGCGTGCTGTTCGGGAAGCCGGGCACGAAGACACGGGCGCGCGAGCGCGAGCTCCTCGAGACGATCACTGCCGACCGCCGTCTGATCGGCTCGCTCACCGCGCCCGTCGTGCGGGGCTGAACAGGTCCCGTCGGCCGCCGTGCGGGGCCCCGGGGCCGCGTCCCCTGGGCCCGTTCTGGGAGCATTCCCGCCCTGGCCTAGAATGGGATGGCAATTCGCCGCCGTTCGGCGGCAGAGTCGGGAGGAGAAAGATGGCAGGGCATTCCAAGTGGGCGACCACCAAGCATAAGAAGGCCATCACCGATGGCAGGCGGAGCAAGCTCTTCGCCAAGCTGGTGAAGAACATCGAAGTCGCAGCGCGCATGGGTGGTCCCGACCCAGCTGGCAACCCCACCCTCGTCGACGCCATCCAGAAGGCGAAGAAGACCTCTGTCCCCAACGACAACATCGACCGTGCCGTCAAGCGCGGTGGTGGTCTCGATGGAGACAGCGTCGACTACGAGACGCTGATGTACGAGGGCTATGCCCCGGGCGGCGTCGCGATCCTGGTCGAGTGCCTCACGGACAACAAGAATCGCGCCGTCTCCGAGGTCCGGCTCGCCTTCAACCGCAATGGCGGCAACATGGCGGAATCCGGCTCGGTGTCCTATCTGTTCGAGCGCAAGGGCGTCGTCGCCATCACCAAGGGCGAGCACAGCGAGGACGAGCTCCTCGAGGTGGTCCTCGACTCCGGCGCCGAGGAGATCAACGACGAGGGCGAGACCTTCGAGATCCTCTCCGAAGCCACCGACGTGGTGGCCGTGCGCACCGCGCTGCAGGAGGCAGGCATCGACTACGACAGCGCAGAGGCGCAGTTCGTGCCCACCATGCGCACCCCGGTGGATCTTGAGGGTGCACAGAAGGCACTGCGCCTCATCGAGGCGCTCGAGGACAATGACGACGTCCAGAACGTCTTCTCGAATCTCGAGATCCCCGAAGACGTCGCAGCCCAGCTCGCGGACGCCGAGTGACTCCCGTGGACGGCGCGGCCCTCAGCAGCGGGGACGCGCCGTCCGCCGCACGGAGCGCCCTATGACCACCCTGCGCGTGCTCGGAGTCGATCCCGGGCTGACCCGCTGCGGAATCGGAGTCGTCGACGCTCTCGGCGGCCGGCGCGCGAAGCTCGTCCATGCCGGAGTGATCGTCTCCTCGGCGGATTCCCCGCTCGACCAGCGCCTGCTGACGATCGCGCGGGGACTCCGGGCCGCGCTGGAGGAGTTCGGGCCCGACACCGTCGCCGTCGAGCGGGTCTTCAGCCAGAACAACATCTCCACTGTCATGGGCACCGCACAGGTCTCGGGCATCGCCCTGCTGGAAGCCGCCGAGCGCGGCATCTCCGTCGCGATGCACACCCCCTCCGAGGTGAAGGCGGCCGTGACCGGCAGCGGGCGGGCGGACAAGAAGCAGATCCAGACGATGCTGATCAAGCTGCTGGGGCTCGACGCCGCACCGCAGCCGGCCGACGCCTCCGATGCGGTGGCGATCGCGCTGACCCAGCTCTGGCGCGGCCCCGGCCCGGTGGCGCTGGATTCCGGTGGGGGAGCACGCACCAGTGCGCAGGCGGTGTGGGCACGAGCGGAGCGTGAGGCGCGACGCGCCCGGGAACGCTCCTCCTCCCGTCACTGATCGAACAGGTGTTCTAGGCTGAGCGCGTGATCGCATCCCTGACCGGGCGAGTCGCCCGCATCGACCTGGACTCCCTCGTGCTGGAGGTGGCCGGGATCGGGTATCTCGTCCGCACCACCCCTGAGGCGCTCAGCGCCACCCGGCACGGCGCCGAACTCACCCTGCACACCGAACTGGTGGTGCGGGAGGATTCGATGACGCTCTACGGATTCCCCCACGCGGAAGAAGCTGAGACCTTCCGCATCGTGCAATCCGTCTCCGGGATCGGGCCCCGCACCGCGCTCGCAGTGCTGGCGGTGCTCGCGCCCGAGGCGCTGCGACGCGCCGTCGCCGAGCAGGACGCCAAAGCGCTCACCCGGACCCCCGGCATCGGACCCAAGGTCGCCAGTCGCATGCTGCTCGAGCTCGGTGGCAAGCTGCCCGCGCCCACCACCTCGTCCACCGATGCCTCCGCGGCCTCGCACACCCCTCAGGGCGCCGACGCTGACGTCATCGACGCACTGGTGGGCCTCGGCTGGGCGGAGAAGGCGGCGATCGCCGCCGTCGAGTCCGCCCGCACGGTGGGCGGGGCGCAGCTCGGCTCCGCGGAACTTCTCCGCCAGGCGCTGCGGGACCTCGGAGGCCACCGATGAACGAACCGGACGCTCCATCGGTGACCAGCGCCGAGTCGGTGCCGCCGGAACGCGCCGCGGAGGCTGCGCTGCGGCCACGCAGGCTCGACGAGTTCGTGGGCCAGCAGGTCGTCCGCGATCAGCTGTCCCTGGTCCTCGATGCCGCCGCCGCCCGAGGCAGGCCCCCGGAGCACGTGCTGCTCTCCGGCCCGCCGGGACTCGGCAAGACCACGCTGGCGATGATCATCGCCGCCGAGCTGTCCGCCCCGCTGCGGATCACCTCGGGCCCGACAGTCCAGCATGCCGGCGACCTGGCCGCGATCCTCTCCTCACTCGATGAGGGCGAGGTCCTGTTCATCGATGAGATCCACCGCCTCGCGCGCCCCGCTGAGGAGATGCTCTACATCGCGATGGAGGACTTCCGGGTCGACGTGATCGTCGGCAAGGGGGTGGGTGCGACGTCGATCCCCCTGGACCTGCCTCCGTTCACGGTGGTCGGTGCCACGACCCGGGCCGGTCTGCTCCCGGCGCCGCTGCGCGATCGTTTCGGCTTCATGGGTCATCTCGACTTCTACGGCGTCGAGGAGCTGCGAGAGGTGGTGCGCCGCTCTGCGCTGCGGCTCGAGATCGAGCTCGAGGACGCAGCAGGGATCGAGATCGCCTCTCGCGCCAGGGGCACGCCGCGCATCGCCAACCGGCTGCTGCGCCGGGTGCGGGACTGGGCTCAGGTGCGCGGCACCGGGCGTCTCGACCTCGACGCTGCGAAGGAGGCTCTTCGTGTCTATGAGGTGGACGAGCGGGGGCTGGATCGCCTGGACCGCGCAGTGCTCTCCGCGCTGTGCGGCCGGTTCGCAGGCGGGCCGGTGGGACTGTCCACCCTCGCAGTCGCCGTGGGGGAGGAGACCGAGACGGTCGAGACCATGGTCGAGCCCTATCTGGTGCGAGAGGGCTTCCTGCTGCGCACCCCGCGAGGTCGTGCCGCAGCACCGGCAGCGTGGGCCCACCTGGGTCTCGAAGCGCCGGAAGGCCCGGGAGGCGTGGCGCCCATGCTCGGCCGCTTCTGACCCTCGATGATCCTCCCCTCACCCCTGAGAGGTGAGCCGCGCCCCGGCGGGTACAGTGGGGCGGTCAATCGTCCGCGGCAGGTCCCGATCCGTGCAACAGCATCGTGAGGGGTCGTCCGCCGAAAGGAACCTCGTGGAACTTCTTCCTCTCCTGCTCATCTTCGCTGTCATGATGCTGCCGCTGCTGTTCATGTCGAACCGCCAGAAGAAGATGCAGCAGAAGCAGAGGGACCTCGTCAAGGAGCTCGGCGTCGGTGATGAGGTGCGCACCCATTCGGGCTTCTACGGCCTGATCATCGACTCCTACGATGACATCGTCATCCTCGAGTCCGAGAACGGCGCCCAGACGAAGTGGGCCCGTCAGGCGATCGCCCAGAGCGTCGATCCCGTCGAAGAGCTCCCTGCCGACTCCGAGGACGAGCAGAGCCTCGAGGCCGACGATGCTCGCGTCATCCCCGGCGTGACCGTCGCTGATGAGGACCTCAGCAGCGACGACCCGCGCCGCGACGACCGCTGAGCCACCGCAGCATCACTTCTGCGCAGCCCGTTCACGGTCTGCGCTTCTGATCTCCGCCCGTCCGCCGTCCTGAGGAACTTCGCACCATGCCCGCACGTCGCATAGCCCTCGCGGCCCTCGCGGTGCTGATTCTGCTGCTCGGCGGCGGGATCGGTGCCGGGGTCTGGAAGGGCGACTGGCAGCCAGCCCCCAAACTCGCCCTCGACCTCGAGGGCGGGACCCAGATCATCCTCCAGGCGCAGTCCCGTGATGGCTCGGCCATCGACGCCACCGCCATGGAGCAGGCGCGCCAGATCATGAGCCAGCGGGTCAACGCCATGGGGGTCGCGGAGACGGAGATCACCGTGCAGGGCGGCACCAACATCATCATCGATGTCCCGGGCCAGCTCGATCAGGCGACCTCTGAGGCTGTCCGGCAGACCGCCTCGATGTCGTTCCGACCTGTGCTCGGCGTGGTGGCGCCGGAGGGCAACGGAGAGCCGATGCCCTCCGACGGCGGGGGAGACGCCTCTGATGGCGGCGGAGCGGCCTCTGATGCTGGCGGGGAGACCTCGACTGCTCCCGCTGATCCGTCTCAGCACCTGTTCGATGGACTGCTCAGCGAGGACTCCGCGCTCGCTCCACCACCTGCGCCCGCCGCGGGCGATCTTCCCTACCCGGCCTGGAGCATGGACTGGCTCACCCCGGAGCTCCAGACCGAGCTGATGAGCGCCGACTGCGTGGACCCTGCCGCACAGCAGGAACGGGCCGCTGCGGCAGAGCCCGACGAGCCGGTCGTGGCGTGCGATCCGAACGGCACCGCGAAGTATCTGCTCGGCCCCGAGGTCGTCGCCGGTTCCGCAATCGAGAATTCCGGGGTGGCCTCGGACGTCACTCCCACCGGGCAGGCCACCGGCTACTACGTCGTGAACATGAGCTTCAACGAGAGCGCCGCGACTGGGTTCTCCGAGATGACCAAGGCTCTCTACGGCGGGGAGGGCGCGACCGCGGCCTTCGGCATCGTGCTGGATGGTCTGGTCATCTCCGCGCCCGAGGTGCAGGAGCCTTCACCCGGTGGTGAAGCCTCGATCTCCGGCAACTTCTCGCAGGAAGAGGCGAGCCAGCTCTCCGACCAGCTCCGGTTCGGTGCTCTTCCGCTCGAATTCGAGGTCGCCTCCGAGCAGCAGATCTCCGCCACACTCGGCGCGGACCAGCTGCAGATGGGCTTGATCGCCGGTCTCATCGGCCTGGCGCTGGTGGTGCTGTACGCCTTCGCCCAGTACCGCCTGCTCTCGATCGTCACCACGTCGAGCCTGCTGATCATGGGCCTGCTGACGTACGGCACGCTCACGGTGCTGTCGAACATCCCCGATATCGGGTACCGGCTCTCACTGGCCGGTGTGGTGGGACTGATCGTCGCGATCGCCTTCACCGCAGACTCGTTCATCGTCTACTTCGAGCGCGTGCGTGACGAGATTCGGGAAGGTCGCGGGATCGTTGCGGCGGTGGACCATGGCTGGGATCGCGCTAAGCGCACGATCCTCGCCTCCGACACGGTGAACCTGATCGCCGCCGTGGTGCTCTATCTGCTGTCCACCGGCGGTGTGCGCGGCTTCGCCTTCGTGCTGGGGCTGACCACTGTGCTCGACCTGCTGGTCGTCTTCCTGTTCACCCACCCCATGCTGCAAGCGCTGGCGCGCACTCGGTTCTTCGGCAAGGGGCATCCCTGGAGCGGACTGGACCCGGCACGACTGGACCGTGACGTACCGGCCTACGCCGGACGTGGCCGGGTGCGGCTGGCCGGTGCGCGCACCGGTCGTGGCCGTGGCACCCCTGAGGACGAGGTGCGGGAGCCGATCGCGGTGCGCCGTGCACGCCTCGAGCGGGAAGCCGCAGAGCAGGCAGCTCTCCCAGGGAGCGGGCAGAACGCCCACGACGAGCCCGGGCTGGCGACACCCGACCCCGTGGACCGGCCGGTGGCCGGCGACGACGACACCGAGGAGCAGAGCCGATGACCGCGAGCTTCGCCCGATTCGGCAACGACCTCCATGCGGGGCGGCGAATCATCCCGCTGGTGCGCCGACGGAAGACCTGGTACCTGATCAGCGCGATCAGCATCATCGTGCTCGCCGCCCTGGCCGGCCTGCGCGGACCGAACCTCGGCATCGAGTTCACCGGCGGCTCCGAGTTCCAGATCGCCGGGGTCTCGGACACCGAGCAGAGCTCCGCCCGCGATGTGGTCCGCGATCACCTTCCTGACCGCGAGCCGAAGATCACCGTGCTCGGCCAGGACACCGTGCGGGTGCAGACCGAGCAGCTGGATTCGACAGAGACCGCCGCCCTCGCACAGGACCTCGCCACCGCCTACGAGGTCTCCCCGGAGGCGATCTCCACCTCTTACATCGGTCCGGTGTGGAGCGGTGACGTCACCCAGAAGATGCTCCAGGGCGTCGTCGTGTTCCTGGTGCTGGTCGCCGGGATGATGGCCCTGTACTTCCGCAACCTCAAAGCCTCCCTGGCCGCGATGAGTGCGCTGGTGCACGACATGCTGATCACCGCAGGCGTGTATCTGGTGGTGGGCTTCGAGATCACGCCGGGCACAGTGATCGGCTTCCTCACCGTCATGGGCTACTCGCTCTACGACACGATCGTCGTCTTCGACAAGGTCCGGGAGAACACCGACGGCCTCACCCGCCAACGACGGAACACCTTTGCCGACCAGGTGGAGCTGGCCGCGAACCAGACCCTGGTGCGCTCTATCAACACCTCGGTGGTGGCGCTGCTGCCGATCGGGTCGATCCTTGTCATCGGTGCCTTCCTGCTCGGCGCCGGCACGCTCAAGGACATCTCCCTGGCGCTGTTCATCGGCATCATCGCCGGTACCTATTCCTCGATCTTCCTCGCGCCGGGGTTCCTGGTGGAGCTGCGCAGCCGCGAGCCGGAGATCGCCGCCCACAACGCTGAGGTGCTGCGGGAGCGTCGGGGCGAAAGCGCCGAGGCGCCCGCGGGGAGCCGTCGCACGCGCGCTCTCGCGGACTCAGCGGATCCGGAGCTCGGGAGTCTCGAGACGGACGACTCGTCCACAGAGGACACCGTGGGGTCCAGCAGGGACTCCGACCCGGCGGTCACCCACGAGCGTCATCAGCCTCGCCGCTCGAACCGTCGTCAGCGCAGCACCACCAGGGGAGGACACCGATGAGCGACGCCGTACCCAGCGCAGCACAGATCGACGCGCTGCTGCATACCCACATCGCCGAATACCCGGACTTCCCGAGCCCCGGGGTGCTGTTCCGGGACATCACGCCCCTGCTGCGTGATGCCGAAGCCCTGCGTGCAGTGATCCGCTACTGGACCACTCTGATCCCCGAGGATGTCGAATACATCGTGGGGACCGAGGCGCGGGGCTTTGTCCTCGGCGCGCCGCTGGCCTATGAGATCGGTGCCGGCTTCATCCCGGCACGCAAGGCGGGGAAGCTCCCGGGAAGCCCCGCAGGGCTCACCTATGACCTCGAGTACGGGACCGCGGAGATCCAGCTTCCCGAGAACTCTCTGCGCGCCGGAGCCCGCACTCTCATCGTCGATGACCTGCTGGCCACCGGAGGCACGGCGGCGGCGACCGTCGAGCTGGCCCGGCGCTTCGATGTCGAGATCCTCGGCGCATCGTTCCTCATCGAGCTCGACGGGCTGGGCGGTCGCGGGAAGCTGCCGGGAGTGCCGCTGTCGACGGTGTGGACCCTCGACAACTGATCCCGCCGACTGCTCCGCCACTGCGCGCGCACCACGGTCGCACGGTGGCGGGACTCCGGAGCGGAGAGCGTCCGCACCTCGGTGACCCGCGCGTAGACTGAAGCTTCCCAGCCAGGAGGTGTGCATGTCGCAGCAGCCAGCATCCCAGCCGGCCAAGGCAGACGGTGCCGGGCCGGGCGATCAGGGCAGTTCGTCACCGGCGAAGCCCGTCCCTTCGTCGCGTACCCCCTCACCGGCGCCGCGCCGTGCCCGCTCGCGACTGTCGTTCTTCACCCCCCGGGCAGGCGCCGGAGTGGACCCGCTGCTGGCTCCGCTGCTCGAGACGATGACAGCGGTGAGCCCGAAGGAGAGCCTCGAGGTCATCCGGCGGGCGTACACCGTCGCTGAACGCGCTCACCGAGGGCAGACCCGCAAGAGCGGCGATCCCTACATCACTCATCCGATCTCGGTCGCGACGATCCTGGGGGAGCTCGGATCTCCCGCTGAGGTGGTCGCGGCGGCGCTGCTCCACGACACCGTCGAGGACACCGACTACTCGCTGGAACAGCTCCGTGCCGAATTCGGTGAGGTCATCGCCGTGATGGTCGATGGGGTCACCAAGCTCGACAAGGTCACCTACGGGGAGGCCGCACAGGCCGAAACCGTGCGGAAGATGATCGTGGCGATGAGCCGCGATGTGCGGGTGCTGCTGATCAAGCTCGCCGATCGTCTCCACAACGCCCGCACCTGGAAGTATGTCCCCGCAGCCTCCGCTGAGCGGAAGGCGAAGGAGACCCTGGAGATCTATGCCCCGCTGGCGCACCGGCTGGGCCTGAACACCATGAAATGGGAGCTCGAGGACCGCTCCTTCCAGGTGCTCTACCCCAAGGTGTACGAGGAGATCGTCGCCCTGGTCACCCAGCACGCGCCAGCTCGCGAGCAGTATCTCTCCAGCGTCTCCTCCCAGATCAACGAGGACCTTCGCAAGGCGAAGATCAAGGCTGAGGTCACTGGCCGGCCCAAGCACTACTACTCGATCTATCAGAAGATGATCGTCCGGGGCCGCGACTTCTCCGACATCTACGACCTTGTCGGGATACGGGTGCTGGTGGACTCGGTCAGGGACTGCTACGGAGTGCTCGGAACCCTGCATGCCCGGTGGTCACCGGTCCAGGGCCGGTTCAAGGACTACATCGCCCTGCCGAAGTTCAATCTGTACCAGTCCCTGCACACCACGGTGATCGGTCCCACCGGCAAACCGGTCGAGATCCAGATCCGCACCCGGGAGATGCACCGACGCGCCGAATACGGGGTGGCCGCTCACTGGAAGTACAAGGCGATGGCCGCTCAGCAGGGTGGTGCGGAGGACACCCCGATCACCAACGATGCGGCCTGGCTGCGCCAGCTCATGGACTGGCAGAAGGAGACCACCGACTCGGGGGAGTTCCTGGACTCGCTCCGTTTCGAGATCAATACTCAGGAGGTCTACGTCTTCACCCCCAAGGGTGATGTGCTGGCGCTGCCTCAGGGCGCGACTCCCGTCGACTTCGCCTACACAGTCCACACCGAGGTGGGCCACCGCACCATCGGCGCGCGGGTGAACGGTCGGCTCGTGTCGTTGGAGTCCTCCCTCTCGACCGGCGATGTCGTCGAAGTCTTCACCTCGAAGTCCGACGATGCCGGCCCGAGCCAGGACTGGCTCGGCTTCGTGAAGTCGCCGCGGGCGCGCAGCAAGATCCGTCATTGGTTCTCGAAGGAGCGACGGGAGGAGGCTCTCGAGAAGGGCAAGGAAGAGCTGGCGAAGGCACTGCGGAGGCAGGATCTGCCGATGCGCCGGCTGCTGACCCACGAGACCCTCGCCACCGTCGCAGACGACCTCAACCTCGCCTCCGTCGATGCGCTGTACACCTCGATCGGTGAGGGGCACACGGGCGCACAGCATGTGGTGGAGAAACTGCGAGCATCGTTCGGGGGCTCCGACGGCGCGGCAGAGGATCTCGCGGAGATCACGTTGCCCTCACGGGTTCGACCTCGCGGCAGCCGGGCGGAGCGGCATACCTCCGAGTCCGATCAGGGCGTCATCGTCGATGGGCACGCCGATCTGTGGGTCAAGCTCGCGAAGTGCTGCGCCCCGGTTCCGGGGGATCCGATCGTCGGGTTCATCACCCGGGGGTCCGGGATCTCGGTCCACCACGACAGCTGCGTCAACGCGATCCAGCTCCAGGAGCAGCAGCCGGACAGGATCGTGCAGGTCGCATGGTCGGGGCGGCACAGCACGGCCTATCTGGTGCATATCAAGGTCGAGGCCCTTGATCGGCCCCGCCTGCTCACCGATCTCGCGCTGGTGATCTCGGAGCAGCAGGTGAACCTGCAGTCGGCCTCCGCTCACTCGAACACCGATCGCCTGGCCACCACCTTCTTCTCCTTCGAGCTCGCTGATCCCTCCCATCTGCAGTCGGTCCTCGCGCAGGTGCGGCGCATCGAGGGCGTCTACGACGTGTACCGGGTCACGGCCGACGGCAAACCGGTGGGTTCCGGCACCCCGCTGGTCTCCCGCTGATCTCCGAGCATCTGCTCGAGCCGCTCCCTGGCCGCGTGCACACCGGGGTGTCGGTACATGCGGTGCAGCCGCTGACGAATCTGCGGAACCTGCACATGGCCCGCTGCGACCAGCCGCCGCAACGTCGGCTCGGCGACCCATGAGGGAGCGAACCTCAGCAGGTCCATCGCCGTGCGCACCGGGATCGTGACCGGCGCCCCTCCGATCGTCTCGACTTCGTCCGGCTGCAGCCTGGCGTGCCGCAGCACCACACCTGCCTGATCGCCGCGATGGGCGGGGGAGAGCAGCTCCGCAGAGGGCGGAGGCGGTCCACCTAGTACCACCCAGGCCGCCGAAGGCCCAGCGATGACGTGATGGGCCTGCAGCTGAGCACCCAACGCACAGCCGAGGGCGAGCGCTCTGCGCACGGCGCTGCGCAGCAGATCCGGCGGGAGAAAGATGCCGGGCAGGATCCGGGCGAGATAGCCATCGGCCACGAGAGTGTGGGTCGAGGGGGTCTCCTCCCAACGCTGCAGGGCTGCCCCCAGGGGGACCGCAAGCTCGGCGGCGTGCCGTGACCACGCGGCGCACAACCCGATCGAAGTCAGAGCTGGCTGTTCATGGTCGAGACCATGCCCCGGCGGTGGGAAGTCAGCGGGTGGACCGGTGGCGCTGGGAGGGACGGTGCGGCGAGAGGGCAGGAGCAGTTCCATGAGCCGACTCTGGCAAGGTCGGAGGCTGATGGCAATCGCCCCGCCTGTCCTTGTGGACAGACGGGGCGGTGGAGGAACAGTCGTTCCTCATGGTGCCGGTGGCCTGATGCCCGGCGTCGGCTGACGACCGGAGGGGTCAGCCGAGATCGCGGGCCGAACGCTCGATCACTGCGAGCCACTCCTTGCGAGCTTCGAGCGCCGACTCCGCCTCGGCGATCTTCGACGGGTCACCGCCGGCGACTGCCTTGTCGAGCGCATCCTGATAGGAGGCGATCGCAGAGTGCAGCTGCGAGGAGGCGCCCTCCACCCGAGCCTTGGTCCGTGGATCGGTGCGGCGCCATTCGTCCTGCTCGGCGTTCTTCACCGCCCGCTCGACGGTGCGCAGTCGGTCATCGATGCGGCGCATGTCTCCCCGCGGCACCTTGCCGGCGTCCTCCCACCGGTCCTGCACGGAGTGCAGCGCCTTCTTGGCTCCCTCGAGATCCTTGGCGGGGTCGATCGCCTCGGCCTCGGTCAGCAGCGACTCCTTCACCTGGAGGTTCTTGCCCTGCTCCTCCTCGGTCTCATGCAGATCGGCATTGCGTGCCGAGAAGAAGGTGTCCTGGGCGGCCTTGAACCGCTTCCACTGGGCGTCGTCCTTCTTCCGACCGCCGCGCGGCGCATTGCGCCACTCGCCCATCAGATCCTTGTAGGCACGGACGGTCGTGCCCCAGTCGGTGGACTCCTGCATCGCCTCGGCGCGCGTGATGAGATCCTCCTTGACCTTGGCGGCCTCGGAGTGCTTCTCATCCAGCTGCGAGAAGAACTGCTTGCGCATCCGGTCGAAGGTGGCGCGCGCGGCGGAGAGCCGCTTCCACAGAGCCTCCTCCGTGGGACGGTCCAGGGCGACTCCCTCGGATTGCATCTGCTTCCAGGTGGGCACCATCTGACGCATGGTGTCGCCAGCGTTCTTCCAGGAGAGCTGCTCAGGGTCGGTGGCGACCAACGCCTCGATGGACTCGACGAATTCGGTGCGCTGATGGGCGGCAGCCTCACGGCCTTCCGTACGCACTGCCTCGAGGGCCTTGATCTTCTCCTTCGCCTGTTCCCGCAGTTCGGCGGCGCGGGCCCGCAGCGCCGGGATGTCCCCGACGACCTGCGGCTCCTTGAGGTTCTTGCGCAGATTCTCCAGGAGCCGGTTGAGCTCGTTCTGGGTATGCTCGGGAGCATTCAGCGTGGACTGCGTGAGGTCGAGGAAGGCCACCAGATCGAGGTAGCCCCGAGCGAAGGGCTCGAGGGCGGCCTGAGCATCCGACGGCTCCGCAGCTGAACCGACGGTGCGTACCTGGGTGCCGTCCTGCACCGTGATGGTGCCGTCTTCGCCGACCGACCCGAAGGCCGCGGCCTCAGCGATCTGCTCGGCGTCATACTCGGTGACCGGCGGAGCGACCGGCAGCAGCGCGGCGCTGGGCTTCTTCGCCGCGATCGCGGCGGGGGAGGGGATCCTGGGCTTCGGCCGCGCCCCCCGTGCCCCCGGCACCGGCGGCTTCGGAGCAGACGCAGCGGGAGCGGGCGCTTCAGCGGGCTCCGCAGGGGCTGCCTCGGGGGCGACTGCTGGCTCACCGCTCTCGGCAGACGCCTCTGTTGCGGGGGTGGCCGCCTCGGGAGAGCTGGCCGGCGCATCGGCGTCGGTGGCCGTCACCGCCGGATCTGGGGCGGTCGGGAAGGTCGAGGGCTGATCAGCGGCCGATTCGGCGGGCTGAGCGGCGGGGTTCGACGCGGGGACGGGAGTCTCGGACTCGCTCACGATTGAGCTCCTTCGAAGGGATCCGCTGCAGGGCGGGACACTGCCGCCATGGTGACGGCCGGGCTGGCACATGGAATGCCCCGGAATCGGGGAGAACCATGTCACGGAACTCTACCGTGGCCGGTGGATCGGGATGGACCGGTTCTGCTCCCCGATACGACGATCGCTGACAAGGGGATAATGGGTCAGATACCCCGCCCCTCAGCCCCACCCCAGAAGCCCCACCCCAGAAGGATGTGCACCGCATGGCGAAGATCGCCGCCCTGTCAGGATTCCCAGAGTGGCTCCCCGCGGAGCGCCTCGTCGAGCAGCACGTGATCGATGTATTCCGTGAAGTGGCGGAGCTGCACGGCTTCTCCGGCATCGAGACTCGGGCCGTCGAGCCGCTTGATCAGCTGCTGCGCAAGGGAGAGATCGACAAGGAGGTGTACGTCCTGCGCCGTCTGCATGCCGAGGAGGACGGAGCTGCAGCCGGCCGAGAGGACCGCTCCCGCACCCTGGGTCTCCACTTCGATCTCACGGTTCCGCTGGCCCGGTACGTGCTCGAACACCAGAACGACCTCGCTTTCCCGCTGCGCCGCTTCCAGATCCAGAAGGTGTGGCGGGGGGAGCGCCCCCAGGACGGCCGGTTCCGCGAGTTCTATCAGGCCGACCTCGACGTCATCGGGCAGGACTCCCTGCCCGGGCACATCGAGGCCGAGGTCGCCACGGTGATGGCCGAGATCCTCGACCGGCTCCCGCTGCCGCAGTTCACGATCCACGCCAACACCCGGCGGCTCTCCGAGGGCTTCTTCCGCTCGATCGGTCTCGAAGACCAGTCCGCGGTGCTGCGCAGCCTCGACAAGCTCCCGAAGATCGGCGCCGATGCGGTGCGCGATCTGCTCCTCTCCGAGACCGGCGCGACGGCGGAGCAGGCGCAGGCCTGCCTCGACTTCGCGGCGATCCGCACCCGCGACGGATCCTTCGCACAGCAGGTGCGAGAGCTCGGAGGCAGCGGCGAGATGCTCGAGCAGGGCATCGCCGAGCTCACCGCGGTCCTCGAGCGGGTCGAGGCAGCAGTGCCTGGGGTGATCATGGCGGACCTCTCCATCGCCCGCGGTCTGGACTACTACACGGGTACCGTCTTCGAGACCTTCGTGGCCGGGCATGAGTCGCTCGGCTCGATCTGCTCCGGTGGCCGCTATGACTCGCTGGCCGCCGACAACCGCCACACCTATCCCGGTGTCGGTCTGTCGATCGGGCTGTCCCGGCTGGTCTCCCGGTTGCTGTCGGCGCACCTCGCCACGCCCTCTCGCGCAGTGCCGACCTGCGTCCTGGTCTCCGTCGCCAACGAGGAGCATCGCGGACTCAGCGACACCGTCGCTCGTTCTCTGCGCGGACGAGGGATCGCCTGCGAGGTGGCCCCCGCCGCGGCGAAGTTCGGCAAGCAGATCCGCTACGCCGATCGCCGGGGCATCCCGTTCATCTGGTTCCCGGGCACCGACGGGGGCGCGGATGAGGTCAAGGACATCCGCAACGGGGAGCAGTCGGTGGCCGATGCGGCGGCGTGGGAGCCTCCGGCGGAGGACCGCACCGTACGCATCCTGCCCGGCCCGGGGATGCCCAGCTCCTGAACCGTTCGGTGAGCTGAGTCACGCCGTGGCGCTGAGGGAATGATCTTCGGTGCCACGGCGTTCCATTCGGTATGGCTACGCTCACTCTGACCACCGAGAACCACGACAACACCGTTGAGGACGGCATCGTCCTGATCGACTTCTGGGCGGGCTGGTGCGTGCCGTGCCAGCGTTTCGCCCCGATCTTCGAGGACTCCTCCGAGACCCACGAAGACGTCACCTTCGCGAAAGTTGACACCGAGGACCAGCAGGAGCTGGCGATGCGCTACGGCGTGACCTCGATCCCGACCCTGGTCGCCTACCGCGAAGGCATCCCGGTGTTCTCCCAGGCCGGTGCCCTGCCGCAGTCCGCCCTCGAGGATCTCATCGGCCAGGTCAAGAACCTGGACATGGACGAGGTGCGCAAGGCGTACTCCGAGGCGCAGGAGAAGCAGGACTGAGAATCCCGCTCGACGTCTGATCACCACAGTGTCGGATGACCACCGCGTCGGATGACCACAGAGAAGGACCCCGCCACCGAGAATCGGTGGCGGGGTCCTTCTCTGTCAGCAGCTCCGTCGAGCGGAAGCTCAGCCCTCGGAACGGCGGAACGGGCGGCGCTTGTTCTCGAAGCGACCCCCGCGATCCCCGCGGTCGTCACGGCGCGGACGATCATCGCGACGGAACGGACGGTCGCCCTCCCGGCGCGGGCCGCTGCTGCCGCGAGGACCGTTGTCCGGCCCGATCCGCAGCTCGCGGCCACCGACCTTGGCGCGGGAGATCCGCTCCATCTGCTCCGAGGAGAGCGAGCCGCGGATCTGGACCAGGGCGAAGCTCGGGAAGATCTGGATCTTGCCGATGTCCTTGCCGGTCAGGCCACCCTCTCCGGTGATCGCACCGACGATGCCGGGCGGCCGTGCGCCGTGGGTGTGGCCCACTCCGACCTTGTAGGAGGTGTAGCCGTGCTCCGTCTTCTGGGGCTCGCGGGAGCCGCGGTCACCGCGGTCGCCCTGACGATCATCGCCCGAGAGCTTCGAGGGGGTGAACTCCTCTTCCTCGGACGCAGAACCGGGACCCTCGTCACCGACGGTCATCGCTCCGAGCACAGCGGCCAGTTCCAGCGGGTCCAGGCCCTGCTCGGTGACGAACTCACCGATCAGCTCGCGGTAGAGCTCCAGCCGACCGCGCTCGATGCGCTCGGGCACCTGCGTCAGCAGGGAGGCCAGACGATGCTTGGAGACGTCGCGGGGAGAGGGGATGACCGCTTCCGCGAGAGTCTGCTTGGTGGCTCGCTCGATGTTCTTCAGCTGGCGCCGCTCATGGGGGCCGATGAAGGTCAGCGCCTCACCGGTGCGACCGGCTCGGCCGGTGCGACCGATGCGGTGCACATAGGACTCGGCTTCCTTGGGCACATCGAAGTTGACGACCAGACCGATCCGCTCGACATCCAGGCCGCGAGCGGCGACATCGGTCGCGACCAGCACCTGCAGCGAACCCTCGCGCAGCCGCTCGACGATCTTCTCGCGCTCCTTCTGGGGAACGTCACCGCTGATCGAGGCGGCGATCAGGCCACGCCCCACCAGGGCCGAGCCGACCTCTTCCGCCGCGGCACGGGTCCGCACGAAAACGATCGCCGCCTCCGCCTTGGACGTGGCGAGCACCCGGGCCAGCGCACCGGTGCGGTGCCGGAAGGGCACCACGGCGTAGGACTGGGTGACGCTCTTGACGGTGGAGGACTGCGGCGACACGCTCACGCGCACCGGGTCCTTCATGTGGGTCTGGGCCACACGCTGGATGGCGGAAGGCATGGTCGCCGAGAACAGTGCGACCTGACGGCTGGCGGGGGAGTGGGAGAGGATCTCCTCGACGTCCTCCGCGAAGCCCATCCGCAGCATCTCGTCGGCCTCATCCAGCACGGCGAAGCGGATGGTGTCCAGGCGCAGGTTGGTGCGACGCATGTGGTCCATCACGCGGCCGGGGGTGCCGACGACGACCTGAGCACCGCGGGCGAGTGCTCGCTCCTGCGGCCCATAAGGGGAACCGCCGTAGAGCGCCACCACGTCGAGACCGCCGATTGAGGTGGCAAAGGACGCGATGGCGTCGGCCACCTGCATCGCCAGCTCGCGGGTCGGGGCGAGCACGAGGGCCTGCACCTGACGGAGCTTCGGGTCGATCGCAGCCAGCAGGGGCAGGCCGAAGGCTGCGGTCTTGCCGGTGCCGGTCTGGGCGACGCCGATCACGTCGCGGCCCTCGAGCAGCGGCGGGATCGCCTGCGACTGGATGGCCGACGGGGTGGTGAAGCCGAGCTCATCGACGGCCCGGCGCAGCGCGGCCGGCAGGGCGATGTCGTCGAAGCTGGGGCCCGCCGGGGCCTCGGGCTCTGCCGGGGTCTCGGGCTCTGCCGGAGCCTCGGAGGTGGGCTCGGCGGGAGCGTCCGCAGGAGCCTCGGCGGCGGCCTGGGGCTCAGCCTCGGTCTCAGCTGCGGTCGCGGCGTCCGGCGCAGTCTCTGCGGCCGGTGCGGCGTGCTCGGCCTCTTCGACGTTCACGTCGATGTTCTCGGGCGCAGCAGCAGGGGAGGAATCAGTCATGGTGTCCTTTGACAGTCAGGGGGTGAACAAGCCCTAACGTGTCGCAGGGCGTGATTGCCCATTCATTGGGCGTGGGCGCCCTGCATCTCGCGCAACGAGGAACATGCGGTGGCATGATGCGGCTCAGGCGAACTTGGGCGAAACAGACCTGCGATCTCGCAGGTAGTACCGCCGTCGAGTCTACGGGCGTGATGGCCAGCGCAACAGTGCTGCGGTGGCGAGATCCCTCACGCTGCGCGGTAAGGTGAGGAGTCCACGCGATCTGCGTGATGGCTGCTGCCTGCTTCCGAGCATCGCGGCGCCGTGACCTGTTCACCCCATCAGAAGGACACCTCGTGCTGCGCACCCATACCGCCGGTGAGCTCCGCCAGGAGCACATCGGACAGACCGTCACCCTCTCTGGCTGGATCGGCCGTCGCCGTGACCACGGCGGCGTGACGTTCCTCGATCTGCGCGACGCCGGGGGCGTCACCCAGGTGGTGGTGCGCGAGGACGAAGCGATGCACCTGCGCAACGAGTACGTCCTGAAGGTCGTGGGCACGGTCGGCAAGCGGCCCGAGGGCAATGAGAACCCGCAGCTGCCCACCGGCGAGATCGAGGTCACTGCCGAGAGCGTCGAGGTGCTCAGCGCCTCCGCCCCGCTGCCCTTCCAGCTCGACGAGCACAGCGAGGTGGGCGAGGAGGCGCGACTGCGCTATCGCTACCTCGACCTGCGCCGCCAGGGCCCGGCCAAGGCGCTGCGCCTGCGCTCCGAGGTCAACCGTGCCGCCCGCGACACCCTCCTGGACCAGGGCTTCCTCGAGGTCGAGACCCCGACCCTGACCCGCTCCACGCCGGAGGGCGCCCGCGACTTCCTGGTGCCCGCGCGGCTCGCGCCCGGCTCCTGGTACGCGCTGCCGCAGTCGCCGCAGCTGTTCAAGCAGCTGCTCATGGTCGGCGGTGTCGAGAAGTACTTCCAGCTCGCCCGCTGCTACCGCGACGAGGACTTCCGTGCCGACCGCCAGCCCGAGTTCACCCAGCTCGACGTCGAGATGAGCTTCGTGGACCAGGAGGACGTGCTCGCGCTGGCCGAGGAGATCCTCACCGCGGTCTGGGCCAAGGGCGGCCATCAGGTCACCACGCCGTTCCCGCGGATCACCTACGCCGAGTCGATGCGGCGCTATGGCTCGGACAAGCCTGACCTGCGCTTCGATCTCGAACTGGTCGAGATGACCGAGTACTTCCAGGACACGCCGTTCCGGGTGTTCCAGTCGCCGTACGTCGGCGCGGTCGTCATGGCGGGCGGGGCATCCCAGCCGCGCCGCCAGCTCGATGCCTGGCAGGAATGGGCCAAGCAGCGCGGTGCCAAGGGGCTCGCCTACGTGCTGGTCCAGGAGGACGGCTCCCTCACCGGCCCGGTCTCCAAGAACATCTCCGAGGCGGAGAAGGCAGGGCTGCTCGAGGCCACCGGCGCCACCACCGGTGACTGCATCTTCTTCGCGGCCGGCGAGGCGAAGGCCTCGCGCGGTCTGCTCGGGGCCGCCCGCGCCGAGATCGCCGAGCGCCTGGGTCTGATCGACCACGACGCCTTCGCGTTCGTCTGGGTCGTCGACGCCCCGATGTTCGAGCCTGCGGCCGACGCCCGCGCCGCCGGCGACGTCGCAGTGGGAGAGGGGTCGTGGACCGCGGTCCACCACGCCTTCACCTCCCCGAAGCCGGAGTTCATGGACTCCTTCGACACCGACCCGGGGTCGGCGCTGGCCTACGCCTACGACATCGTGTGCAACGGCAACGAGATCGGCGGCGGCTCGATCCGTATCCACGACCAGTCCGTGCAGCAGCGCGTGTTCAAGGTCATGGGCATCGCCGAGGACGACGCGCAGGAGAAGTTCGGCTTCCTGCTGGACGCCTTCCAGTTCGGAGCCCCGCCCCATGGCGGCATCGCCTTCGGCTGGGACCGGATCGTTGCCCTGCTGGCGAAGGAGGACTCGATCCGCGAGGTCATCGCCTTCCCCAAGACCGGGAATGGCTACGATCCGCTGACCGCGGCTCCCGCAGCGATCACCCCGCAGCAGCGCAAGGAGGCCGGCGTGGATGCCAAGCCAGCCGTGCGCGAGGAGAAGTCGAAGACGCAGACCGCCCCTGAGGGGTCGGGCGCCTGAGCACCCAGCCACCATGACAGAACGGCCGACGCGAGAGATCGCGTCGGCCGTTCTTGTCATGCGGCGGTTCTACGAACGAGTCGGCCTGAACCGGGGCGGGGGAGCACCGCACTGCCTGCGGGGAGACGCAGACCGGAGTGCTGAAGGATCAGCGCGGCGACTCGCCGTGCTTGATCTGCGGCCGGGGGAGACGGAAGCGACGGATCTGGATCGCGCGCATGATCCCGTAGCCGACGAGTCCCTGCTGCACATCACCGAAGCGCGCGGTGAGATCTCTGCGCAGCCGCTTGCGCAGGAAGAGGCTGTCGACCACGCAGAGGGCGATACCGCCCCAGAGCACCACGATCATGCCGGTGCTCAGCAGCGTGGTGAGATCGGGACGGATCAGCGGCAGGACGAGCGCGACGAGCATGAAGACCAGGGCGATCGGGAAGAACAGCTCAGCAACGTTGCGCCGGGAGTCGACCACATCGCGCGTGAAGCTGCGCTGCGGCCCTCGATGCTGCAGCGGCATCTTCTTCTCGTCGCCGGTCATCAGCGCCTGCTGCGACTCCATGCGTTCCTGGCTCGCCTTCTCCCGGTCGCGACGGCGGGCCTCCTTGCGGTCGTCGACCACCAGCGGCCTGCGGCGAGCGGCCTCGGCCTCCTTGCGGCTGCGGGTGGGTCGCCCTTTGGAGCCGGGACGCAGGGGCTGCGGTGCGGGCTCAGGATTCTGGGAAGTCTCAGACTTGCGGAAGATCACCAGGGCAGTCTAAGCGACGACTCCTGGGACCCGCCTCGGCATGAGCAGTGACATCGTTCCCTGACACCGCGCCCTCGCAGCGGCGCGGACAGAGCCAGCGGTACGGTGACTTCCATGAGCACTCCTGATCATTCCCTTCGGCACTCTGCCGCCACCGGAGCCCCCGACGAGGTGGCGGCGCTGCGAGCACGGCTCGCACCGCTGCTCCCCGCCGCGATCGATGACCTGAAGGACCTCGTCCGCATCCCCTCGATCGCCTTCGACGGCTACGACCAGGAACCGGTCCAGCGAAGCGCCGCGGCCGTCGCCGAGCTGCTGCGCGGAGCCGGCATGGCCGAGGTGAGCATCGAGTCCGTCGAGGGCGGCAGCCCCGCGGTGATCGGCCGCACACCTGCCGCCGCAGGCCGGCCCACTGTGCTGCTCTACGCGCACCACGACGTCCAGCCCACGGGCGACCTCGCGGACTGGACCAGCCCGCCCTTCGAGCCTGTGGAGCGCGAGGGCCGCCTGTACGGTCGCGGCGCCGCCGATGACAAGGCGGGAGTGATGGCTCACGTCACCGCTCTCCGCCTGGTCGGCGACGAGCTCGCGGCCGACGGTGTCGGGGTCACCGTGTTCATCGAAGGCGAGGAGGAGGCCGGCTCGCCGACGTTCCGTCCCTTCATCGAGACCTACCGTGACCGGCTCGCCGCAGACCTGATCATCGTGGCGGACTCCGCCAACTGGGCCGTGGGCACTCCTGCTCTGACCACCAGCCTGCGAGGCGTCGTCGATCTCGTGGTCGAGGTCCGTGCCTTGGATCATGCCGTCCATTCGGGACTGTTCGGGGGACCGGTGCTCGATGCGCTCACTCAGCTCTCCCGATTGCTGGCCACCCTTCACGACTCGAACGGCGAGGTCGCCGTCGAGGGACTGATCCGGGCGGCCGACCCCACCGTCGAGATGGATGAGGGTGACTTCCGCCGCGACGCGGGCGTGGTCGAGGGACTCGAGCTCTCGGGAAGCGGCTCGCTCACCTCGCGCCTGTGGACGAAGCCTGCGCTGTCCGTGATCGGGATCGATGCGCCCAGCGTGCGCGATGCCTCGAACACCCTCGTGCCCGTGTCGCGAGCGAAGGTCTCACTGCGCATCCCGCCGGGTGAGGATCCTGACTCCGCGATGGAAGCGCTGGTCGCACACCTGGAACATCATGCTCCCGCCACTGCGCAGGTCACCGTGCGTCGCGGCGAGCGGGGCAAGCCCTACCGTGCCCGGCAGCAGTCTGCCGCGATGGACCTTGCCCGCGACTCCTTCGCCCGTGCCTGGGACACCCCAGCAGTGGACACCGGCCTGGGAGGCTCGATCCCGTTCATCGCTGACCTGCTCGAGGTCTTCCCGCTCGCTGAAGTGCTGGTCACCGGCGTCGAAGATCCAGAGTCCAGAGCGCATGGAGTCGATGAGTCCCTCCACCTCGGCGAGTTCGCACGGGTATGCCTCGCCGAAGCACTGCTGCTGCTCGGTGCAGGCTCTCTCGAGCGGAGGAGCAAGTGAACGGATCGAACCAGCCCTCAGGCGGCGACAGCCCCACGGTGTCCCCTCTGATGATCCCGCTGCTCTTCGTCGGTCTCATCGTCGGCTTCATCGCCGGCTACTTCTTCGTGTGGTGGGGGCTTATCGCAGTCATCGCCGTGCTCGTGGCCGCATTCATGATGGTGCTGTCGGGACGCAGCCGAGATGGTGCCACCGGTGCGGTGGTGGGAGTGCTGCTGGGCTACGCGGGAGTGATGCTGGTCGCCCTCTTCCGAGGGGTGCTGTGAGACTCCATCGAGGCACGCTCGCGCCCGTTTCCGGTCCAGGAATCCAGGGCGTGTCGGGGCAGCGGGACTCCTGCTCCCCTTTACGGAGCGCCGAGGCGTATCCTGGCTGGACACGAGCTTCGAGGAGGAACGCATGACCACGCCCACCACTGAGCGCCCCGCTGCGGCGCACGACGTCACCCTCACCTCCGGCGCTGCCCAGAAGGTGAACACGTTGCTGGAGCAGGAGGGTCGCGACGACCTCCGCCTCCGGATCGCGGTCCAGCCCGGCGGCTGCTCCGGACTGATCTACCAGCTCTACTTCGATGAGCGCCTCATGGACAACGACCAGGTCGTCGACTTCGACGGCGTCGAGGTCATCATCGACAAGATGAGCAGCCCGTACCTCACCGGTGCGGTGATCGATTTCGCCGACACCATCGAGAAGCAGGGCTTCACGATCGACAACCCCAATGCGGGCAGCTCCTGCGCGTGCGGAGACTCCTTCAGCTGAGCCGACTGCGGAGTGGTTGCGCCACGATGCGGCGGCAGCTTCAGGAGACGGGCCCGGCCCGGTGACGATCAGGTCACCGGACCGGGCCCGTTTTGGTGTGACCCCAGCGACGCGCAGATCACGGACCGGTCACAGAGGCCTGAGCAGGACGCCCTGCGGCGAGTCGAGGTGGCTTCACCAGCTCAGGAAAGCCGTATGATGACAGCGTGCCGTCAAGTGGCGGGCCCTCAGGGCCGGTCACGGCCTTCTCCTCGGGGGAGGGCGCGGCACTGTGGGTGTGTCCCGCCCATATAAGTACCAGCTCCACGTCATGGAGCCGAGGAGAGCCCACGCTCGCTTCGGAGCCGTGGGTGGAGACGACGAGCGGAAGGTCATCCTCTGTGATCCCCCAGGTCCCTCAGCGCGCACGGCGTGGACGCCGTGCAGCAGCAGCAGGCCTCGCCCTGGCCACCCTGATCCTCGCGGGCTGCACCCAGGCGCAGCAGCGCGGGTTCATGCCCGGTCGGGCTGATGGCCAGGAGGTCACCAACCAGACCGAGCGCATCACCAATCTCTGGGTCGGCTCCTGGACCGTGCTGGTCATCGTGGGCCTCATGATCTGGGGACTGACGATCTGGTGCGCGGTCGCCTACCGCCGTCGCAAGAACGACACCGGCTTCCCGGTGCAGATGCGCTACCACGTGCCGCTCGAGCTGATGTTCACGCTCGTCCCCGTGGTGATGGTGCTGACCTTCTTCTACTTCACCCAGCGTGATGCTCGCGAGATCGAGATGCACGTCGCGGAGCCGGACTACACCGTCAACGTGGTGGCCAAGCAGTGGAGCTGGGACATCAACTATGTCGACCAGGACGTCCACGAGCCGGCAGGCATCCAGTCCTTCGCCACCGGCGAGGTCGACGCCGAGGGGAACGACGCAGCCGCCGATGCGCTGCCCACCCTGTACCTGCCCGTCGGGCAGTCCGTCGAGTTCCGTCTCGACTCGCGCGACGTCGTACATTCGTTCTGGGTCGTGGACTTCTTGTACAAGAAGGACATGATGCCCGGGCACACCACGAGCTTCCAGGTCACCCCGACCACCGAGGGGACCTACGCCGGCAAGTGCGCTGAGCTCTGCGGCGAGTACCACTCGGACATGCTGTTCAACGTGGTCGTCGTCTCCCAGGAGGAGTTCGATGCGCACATGCAGGAGCTGCGCGAGCAGGGCAACGAGGGTCAGCTGGGTGTCGACCTGAACCGCAACCAGGAGGAGTGGAGCATGCGCGAGAAGCATGATGACGCCGGTCCTCGCTACACCGAGGAGACCGCCTCCACCGGGACCGAGGGAGAGAACGAGTGAGCACCGAGACCACCGCCGCACCGAGCACATCGGTGGACGGCCGGTTCCAGGAGGAGCGGCCGACCAAGCTGGGCACGCAGATCTTCCAGCTCCTGACCACGACCGATCACAAGCTGATCGGCAAGATGTACATGGGCATGGCCTTCGCGTTCTTCGGCTTCGCCGGGTTGCTCGCGCTGGGCATCCGCACCGAGCTGTGGGAGCCGGGCCTGCAGGTCGTCGTCTCCAAGGATCAGTACAACCAGCTGTTCACCATGCATGGCACGATCATGCTGCTCATGTTCGGCACGCCGCTCTTCAACGGCTTCGCCAACTACCTGGTGCCGTTGCAGATCGGCGCCGTGGACATGGCCTTCCCGCGCCTGAACATGTTCGCCTTCTGGCTGACCCTGTTCGGCTCGGTGATCGTGGTCTCCGGCTTCCTGACTCCGCAAGGTGCGGCGTCCTTCGGCTGGTTCGCCTACGCGCCGCTGTCGGACACGACATTCTCCCCGGGCCTGGGCGGTGATCTCTGGGTCTTCGGCTTGGCCTTACAGGGCTTCGGCACGATCTTGGGCTCGGTCAACTTCATCACCACGATCCTGTGCATGCGCATGCCCGGCATGACCATGTTCCGGATGCCGATCTTCACCTGGAACACCCTCATCACCGCCGTGCTGGTGCTGATGGCGTTCCCGCCGCTGGCCTCTGCGCTGCTGGCACTGGGAGCGGATCGACGCTTCGATGCGAACATCTTCGACCCGGCCAACGGCGGACCGGTGCTCTGGCAGCACCTGTTCTGGTTCTTCGGCCACCCCGAGGTGTACGTGCTCGCGCTGCCGTTCTTCGGCATCGCCTCCGAGATCATTCCTGTCTTCTCACGCAAGCCGATCTTCGGATACAAGACGCTGGTGGGTGCGACGATCTCGATCGCAGCGCTGTCTGTGACTGTGTGGGCGCACCACATGTACACCACCGGTGCCGTGATGCTCGACTTCTTCGCGTTCATGACAATGCTGATCGCCGTGCCGACGGGCGTGAAATTCTTCAACTGGGTCGGCACGATGTGGCGAGGGTCGTTGACCTTCGAGACGCCGATGCTGTTCACCCTGGGCTTCCTGACCACCTTCATCTTCGGCGGTCTGACGGGTGTCATCCTCTCCTCGCCGGTGCTGGACTTCCACATCTCCGATACGTACTTCGTCGTCGCGCACTTCCACTACGTGATGGCCGGCACCGTGGTCTTCGAGATGTTCGCAGGCTTCTACTTCTGGTGGCCGAAGATGTTCGGCTACAAGCTCAGCGAGGGTATCGGCAAGCTGCACTTCTGGCTGCTGACCATCGGCTTCCACATGACCTTCCTCATCCAGCACTGGCTGGGTGTCGATGGGGCACCCCGTCGTTATGTGAACTACCTCCATGAAGATGGCTTCGATTGGATGAACCAGATCTCTACGGTCGGCGCATTCATCATGGGCGTCTCCACCCTGCCCTTCCTGCTCAACGTCGTGCTGACCCACGTCAAGGGCAAGAAGGTCGAGGTCGACGACCCGTGGGGCTACGGTGCTTCGCTCGAGTGGGCGACCTCCTGCCCGCCGCCGCGTCATAACTTCCATTCCCTGCCCCGGATCCGCTCTGAGCGTCCCGCCTTCGATCTCCACTACCCGGAGGTCGCACTGCAGGACCACATGCTCGCTGAGGAGCCCGCCGCGAACCCAAGGACCAACTGACATGAGAGCAACGGCAAAGATCTTCTGGATTCTGGCGGTCTTCTTCCTGATCGTCTCGATCGCGTATGCCTTCGTCACCGGGCGCTATGAGCCCATGGGAATCGAGACCGTCGGCTTCCCGGCGATGCTCGGCCTGACGGGTCTCTCGGTCATGATCGCGATGGCTGCGTCGCTGACGGCCAAGAAGAACTACCTCGGCGGTTCTGATGAGCTGGATGGCGAGGTCTCTGACGACGCAGGCGTTCAGGGAAGCTTCGCCCCGTACAGCTGGGCGCCGCTGTGGGCCTCGCTCGGCGCTGCGCTCTGCTTCCTGGGCGTGGCCGCAGGCTGGTGGATCTTCGCCTTCGGCGTCATGTTCGCCATCTACGGGATCCTGAACTGGGTCCTGGAGTTCTCGGTGGGCCAGCACGCACACTGACCACATCGCTTGTATCTCCCTGCCGGGAGATCGAGCACTCGAGGGCCCCGCATCGTTTCTCGATGCGGGGCCCTCGTCCTGTCGTCGAGGTACTGACCCGCTCACGAGGTGGCCTCCGTGCTGGCGTCTCAGCGCCCTGTTCGCGAGTGAAAAGCATGCGGCGGTCGAGGTGACCTGGGAGGTCTACCAGGCGATGTTCGCCGCCTATCGAGAACGCGACCGGACCAGAGCCAGAGCCTTGATGGAGAAGGTCACCGCGGCCCTCCGAGCGGAGGCCCCGGACGCCCTCGTGGAGTTGGGAAAGCTCGGCCGGACGCTGACCAAGCGCGCGGACGACATTCTGGCGTTCTTCGATCGCCCCGGTGCCAGCAACGGCCCCACCGAGGCGATCAACGGCCGACTCGAACACCTCCGCGGTTCAGCCCTCGGCTTCCGGAATCTCGCGATCTGCATCGCTCGCAGTCTCCTCGAATCAGGAGGCTTCAGATACCAGCGACACCCTCGCATGCGATGAGTCTGATTCAAACCTGTGCTTGAATGCGGCCTAGATCATTCCGTTGCTCCGCAACAGATGGTCATCATTGGTGGGTGCTGAGGTCATCCACCACAGGCTGAGTGCGCAGAAGGCGTGCTCAAGAAGCGAGATGCGAACATGCGTATGACGAAGAGGGCAACGCGGGGGCGTGCTCTCTCGATGCTCGTGGTTGCAGGCCTCGTGATGCTCGGGGGTGCTAGCGCGGCAGGCGCCGACAGCGCGGTACCGGAGTCTGCGAGGTACGGCGGTTCCGTGGTGTCGATGGAAGGCGACGTCCAGGCCATCGATGCTGGTACGACGCCCACTGGTGGCTGGGTCGAATTCACAGGTGACGGCACCGTGACGGTCATGCCGGAGCACATCACGTCGATTCCCACTTCGGAGCCGGGCACTGTGTCGCCATACGCGACGGAATACGTTGGCGGCGGCAAGTGGACGTACGGGACGAGCATCAAAGTCGGTGGGCAGAAGACCTGTACGTCGCAGTACGACCACGGCAGCCGGCGGCATTCGGCCACGGTCGCAAGGAACGGGAAGACAGACGTCGATGTGCAGTCGGCGGGCGAGCTCGCGTTCACACATGTGGGTTCTTGGACGTTTGCGACCTGCTACGCGTACTGGAGCAACCTCTGAGCCACGCTGATACTTCTCTCGGAGACACCGAAGGGCACGGCGGGCGATCGAACAGATCATGCGCTGTGCCCCCCGGGCTGCGCCTTCTGCTGGTCCTCGTCGCAGGGATCGGCTACGGGCTCATCGTCTGCGTGGTCAACGCGACTGCGTTCACCGGTCAGTTCTTTCTCTCCAAGCTCTTGGGAGGGATCTGGGCCTGGATCTGCGTGCCCTATGTCGTCGCATGGGCTGGAAGCGGCACGTGGCCTCATTTCTGGCGACCGCTCCTGTTCATCGAGTCGGCTGTCATCACGTACTACATCTACGACTTCCTTGAGCAGGCCCTACGCCCGACGACTATCGCGGTAGGGCCACCGGACTTTCTGTTCGGTGCGGTCTATACGGTGGCAGCGCTCCTGATGTGCGCGACGTTCCGGGTTGTGATCCCGGTCGCCAAGGGGACGTCGCGGTGGCGAATTCCAGCCTTTGCATCCATTCCAGCCCTGGTAGCGTATTTCGCCTTTGCGCAGTACCCGGAACCCGGCCTCCCGCCCACGAGCGTGTTCTACGACCCTGTTCAGCAGGCGGTGTCACTCGTCGTGATCGGGGTCGCGGTCCTCGCTGTCATCATCTTCGCCTCCCGGACGAACACGGTGCGAAGAACCTCGCATGCGGGGTGAGTCTGGAGAAGACAGAATCCCTGAGAAGTGCTGCTCCCGGGGATTCTGCTGTCGGAGGTGATGATCAATCCCCTGACCTGCACAGTTTTAGTGGCTCATCACGTTCAGAAACCAGCTACATCCTCGGATGCGATGAGCCGTGCTGCCGTTCACCATGCTGCCCCCCGTTGCTCGGCGAAGGTGCTTGAGACGCGGGGGAGGGCAGGCGGAGGCGCGTGCACCAGACCTCGGGCCAGACACCGCCGCCGTTGGTGGACTGGTGGCCCTTCAGACGCCGGCCGGTCACGCTGGCACACGACCTCCGCCGTCGGGCTCCGGTGCTCGAGTGCCAACGCAACGACCACACCAGAAGGTGGCGGGTGCAGCGGACGTGAGCAGGCACCATGAGGCTGGGCACGGCGTATTACATACGTGACCCCGTAGACAGTCTATAAATGGCGTTAGTGACGATGGGGCCCGTCCGTCGTTGTGCATAGGACCAGCACCACCCTCACGCTCACGCACTTGCCCGTCCGTGCTCAGTGCTGTGTCCGGGGCGGGTTCAGGCCTAGGCCCAGTCCCAAGCCCAGGCTCTACAGCTCAGTGGACTCTGCGGAATCAGTGGGCCCAGAAGAATCATCGGTGTAGCGTGTGAGCGCACCAGGGTGTTCCGGTAGAGAGATACCTCCTGCCGCTGGCAGCGTTGATGGAGTTGATGGACCAGGGGAGCGAGCATGATCGGCGGAGTGTCAGATCCGGTGGGCCGGGCGCAGGATCAGCTACGACAGCTGTTCCCGGGCCAGAACGGTCTAGACAACGCGGTGGCGTGGGCAACAGACGTGCTCGCACAGGAACTCCTGGACCCGGCCATCACTCCGTTGCGAGCAGCCAGGGCGCTCAGACGCACTGATCGTCGTCTAGCCCTGGTCACCGCCCGCTATCTCACTGAAGCAGCAGCGGGGTCGAAGCAGAAGCGAAGCCGCACACCGCTGAATCCCCATCTGGAGTGACGTTCCGCCTCCACCTGAGGCTGGGCGCCTCGGAGCCGCTTAGGGGGGGCTGATGCACCGGATCCACTGTGCGTGGTCGCTGCCCGAGGTGGGGAGCAGGATGCGGCAGCGGGTGCGAGCTCGGGGGGAGCGGGCGCCGGAGCATGTGCGCTGCCCGGAGCGCTCAGCACACAGCGAAGGGCCCCGAGGAGATGATCCTCGGGGCCCTTCGCTATCGGACTCGCTGCAGCCTGACGGGGCTCAGTGCTGAGTCTTCTCGGCCGGGGTGCGGTAATCCCCGCCGGTGACCTCATCGATGATGTGCTTCTCATGGCCCGCGTGCTCGAGCGCCTCACGGAGCTCCGAGGGCGTGACCGGGGAGATCCGGTCCTTGAAGAAGAAGCTGGTGGCCTTCGCGCGGAGCGAGGAGACACCCTTGCCAGCCGTGAGCGGGCGGTAGTCGTCGTGCTGGACCAGCACCCAGCGATCGAACTCGTTGAGCGGCGTATGAATTTCGATCATGTCGCCGGTCTCGGTGCGTACGATCCGCGAGGACTCCTCGCCATGCAGCGCCTGCTCCCGCTTCTGGCGCTGGATCGACAGGCACAGTCGCTTCGTGATGTAGAAGGACAGGACTGGTACGACGAAGAACGAGATTCTCAGCAGCCAGGTCAGGTCGTTGATCGAGAGCTGGAGCGCGACCGCAATGATGTCGTTGGTCGCGGCCAGGGCGAGGATCAGGTAGGTCATGATCCAGGCAACGCCGATCCCGCTGCGCACCGGGGTGTTGTACGGCAGATCGTTGAGGTGGTGCTCACGATCGTCACCGGTCACCCAGGCTTCGATGAACGGGTACAGGGCGAGCACGCCCAGCAGTGCCCCGTAGATGACCATCGGGATCAGGATGTTCCACGAGAGCACATAGCCGAAGATCGTCGACTCCCAGCCCGGAATGAGCCGCAGCCCGCCATCAGTCCAGAGCATGTACCAGTCCGGCTGTGTACCCGCTGAGACCGGTGAAGGGTCGTAGGGCCCGTAGTTCCACACGCCGTTGATGGAGGTGGTCGCCGAGATGAAGGTGATGACGCCGAAGACCAGGAAGAAGAACCCGCCTGCCTTCGCCGCGTACACCGGGAACACCGGGAAGCCGACGACGTTGCGTTCGGTGCGACCGGGGCCGGGGTACTGGGTGTGCTTGTGCAGCACCAGCAGCACCAGGTGGATTCCGATCAGTCCGAGGATGGCGGCGGGCACCAGCAGGATATGAACGGTGAACAGCCGCGGAATGATGTCAGTGCCCGGGAACTCGCCGCCGAAGAGCAGCATCGACAGATAGGTGCCGACGACCGGGATGGCCTTCATCAGTCCGTCGATGACTCGCAGGCCGTTACCGGAGAGCACGTCGTCGGGAAGGGAGTAGCCGGAGAAGCCGGCGACCATGCCCAGCACCATCAGCGAGAAGCCGACGAGCCAGTTGAGCTCACGCGGCTTGCGGAAGGCGCCGGTGAAGAACACCCGGAACATGTGCACGAAGATCGCGACCATGAACACGAGCGCGGACCAGTGGTGCATCTGACGGAACAGAAGACCGCCGGTGACCTCGAAGGAGATGTCGAGCGTGGATTCGAAGGCCCGGGACATCGCGAGGCCCTGCAGCGGTTCATAGGCACCGCTGTAGATGACCTCCTCCATGGAGGGGTCGAAGAACATCGTCAGGAAGACACCCGAGATCAGCAGGATGACGAAGCTGTAGAGCGCCACCTCGCCGAACATGAATGACCAATGGTCGGGGAAGATCTTGCGGGCCATGAACTTGACGAGGCCACCGCCGGAGACGCGCTGGTCGAGCCAGTCGCCGCCCACTGCGCCGAGCTTGTACACACGCGAGGAGTTCTCGGCGTCGGAAGTCTGCTTCCGGGTACTGGGAGTCGTGGTCGTCACGAGATCACTTTTCCTTGTGGATATTCCAGAAGCTGGGCCCGATCGGTTCGGTGAAGTCACCGGGAGCGATGAGGTAGCCCTCGTCGTCCACCTCGATCGGCAGCTGGGGAAGCGGACGGTGTGCCGGGCCGAAGAGCACCTTCGCGCCGTCGGTGACGTCGAAGGTGGACTGGTGGCAGGGGCACAGCATGTGGTGGGTCTGCTGCTCGTAGAGCGCGACGGGGCAACCCACGTGCGTGCAGATCTTGGAGAACGCGAGCACGCCCTCGACGCCCATCGCCATGCTCTCGGGGTTCTTGCCGAGCGCAGGGTCGATGCGGACGAGCACGGTGGCGGCCTTCGCGCGCTCCTCCAGGAAGTGCTCGGTCTCGTGCGTCAGGCCCTCGGGCATGACATGGAAGACCGAGTTCATCACGACGTCCGAGAGCTTGATCGGCGTGCCGTCATGGTCACGGGCAAGGCGCTGGTTCTTGTTCTGACCCCAGAAGGTGTGGTGAAGCCTGCCACCGGGCAGCGGGCCCAGGGTGGACAGCGGCGCGAGCACCGCGATCGGCAGCGCGGCCAGCGCGGCCACCATGGCGGTGACGATCACCGGACGGCGTGCGATGCCGGATTCGGCGAGACCGTCGGTGATGATACCGGCAGCGATCTCACGGGTCTCGTCGGAGCCGCGGATGTCGTGCCGCTCCTCGACCATCTCCTCGTCGGGCATGAGGGTCTTCGCCCAATGCACCGCGGCGGCACCGATGAAGAACACCGCGATCGCGAGTCCCAGGCCGGTGGTCAGGTTCGACCACCACAGGGCCTTCGGCGAGCCGCCCTCAGCAAAGAGGTTGATCCCGGTCGGGGACACCAGGAAGTAGGCCGCGATGAAGATGACGGTGCCGACGATGCTGAGCACGAACATGCCGGCGACGAGTCGCTCAGCTCGCTTCTCTGCAGCCTTCGAGAGATCCGCCTGGCGGTGGACGTGAGGGGGCAGGCCCGGGTTCGGGAATCCGCCACCCTCCTTGGGGGCGATGGCGCTGACGCCACGGGCAGGGGAGCTGCCATCGAGATTGTTGTTCATGCTCGCATTCACTTGGCCTTCGCCCCCAGCCACACAGCGCAGCCCAGGAGCAGGGACAGGACGATCGTCCAGACGTACAGACCCTCGGTCACCGGACCGATCGAGCCCAGGGAGATGCCGCCGGGGCTGCCGTTCTCCTCGAGCTTCTCGAGGTAGGTGATGACGTCACGCTTGTCCGAGGAGGAGAGGTTGTTGTCGTTGAAGACCGGCATGTTCTGCGGGCCGGTCTCCATGGCTTCGTAGACGTGCTTGGGCTCGAGTCCGAGCACCGGCGGGGCGTACTTGCCACGCGTCAGAGCGCCACCGACACCGGCGACGTTGTGGCACATGGCGCAGTTGATGCGGAAGATCTCGCCACCCTTGGTGGCGTCGCCCTGGCTGGTGTCCAGCCATTCGTCGGCGGGGACCGCAGGGCCGGGGCCGAGGGACGCGACATAGGCGGCCAGCTGGCTGGTCTGCTCTTCGTTCATCTGCGGAGGCTTGCGGGAGGCCTGCGCACCGGAGTGCTGCATCGGCATGCGGCCGGTGCCCACCTGGAAGTCGACCGCGGCGGCGCCGACACCGATCAGCGAGGGGCCGATCGTGCTGCCCTCAGAATCGATCAGGCCTTCTGCGTTGCGGCCGTGGCACGTCGCGCAGTTGGCGAGGAAGAGCGCCTCGCCGGCGTTGATGTCGTCCTGCGTGTAGGCCTCGGCCTGGGCCGTCTGCGGCTGGAGGGCGGCGTAGAGCCCTCCGGTCGCGACGAGCGCGAGCAGCAGGATCACGAGTAGCGCCATCGGATGATGACGACGTGCGGCGAGAGCCTTCACGGTTCAGACCTCGATTCGTGGAGGGGACGGGCTGAGCGGGGATTACCAGGCGAGGAGGACGCCGCGAGCATCTGAGCTCGGGCGTCGCCGGGGATCAGAAGACCCTCCAGTTGAAGGTGACCGGGATGATGTGACCGGAGTTTCCGAGCGACAGGATCGGATCGAGCATGTAGACGATGAAGAACAGCACGATCCACACGACGTCGACGAAGTGCCAGTAGTACGAGATGCAGATGGCTGAGACCTGCTCGTGTGCGGTGAAGTTCTCCGAGGCGTAGGCCCGCATGAGAACCATCAGGAAGGCGATGAGCCCGCCGATCACGTGGATGCCGTGGAACCCGGTGGAGAGGTAGAACACGGAGCTGAACGGCGAGGACGACATGGTCACGCCGTGGTGGACGAGCTCGGTGTACTCGTAGGCCTGGCCGGAGACGAAGACCGCGCCGAGGATGAAGGTGAGCGTGTACCACTCGATCATTCCCCAGCCGGCGATGTTGAAGAGGGAGCCCTCTCGGCGCTTGCGCGGGGTGAAGGTGGTGCCGTTCGGCCACCGACCTTCTGCGATGTAGACACCGATCTGGCAGGTCACCGAGCTGAAGACCAGGATCGAGGTGTTCAGCAGCGCGAAGCCATGCGTGAAGTTCGACTGGCCGTCGGTGAAGGTATCCGGCGCCATGGATCGCAGTGTGAAGAACATGGCGAACAGGCCGCCGAAGAACATCAGCTCGCTGGCGAGCCAGACGAGGGTGCCGATCTGCGTCGGGTTCGGGCGGCCGACCGCTGGGGCGGCAGCGGGGGCGGAGCGCACAGGCAGGGTCGCAGTAGTCACGTCACCATTATGTCGTGTGGTCAGAATCGGTGTGCCAGCACACAACAAGTTGGCACATCGCGGGGCTTGCGCCCCGGGCGGACCGTGCCAGCATATCCCTCCTGACGCTCTGTCACGAACCGGGACACGCGACCGATCTCCGCAGGTGACCCGGCATGTGCGGGGATGTGACCGTTCTGTGATCCGCACCGTGATCAGGTCAACGATCACTCGCCGACGGATGACATCATCAGTGCATGAGCGAGAACACCCCCACCTGGTCCCGGATCACCGCACGTCTGGTGCGCGGTGAGGAGCTCGACAGCGCAGCAGCTGCCTGGGCGATGGATGAGGTGATGTCCGGCAACTCGAGCCCGGTGCAGCTGGCTGGCTTCCTGGTCGCTCTGCAGTCCAAAGGGGTGACCAGCGGAGAGCTCGAGGCGCTGGCCGATTCGATGATCGCGCATGCGCGCCCCGTGGATGCTCCGGCGCTGTCCATCGACATCGTCGGCACCGGGGGTGATCTGGCGCAGACCGTGAACATCTCCACGATGGCATCGGTCGTGATCGCCGCATCCGGACGCACGGTGGTCAAGCACGGCAACCGGGCCTCGACCTCCAAGTCGGGCTCCGCAGACGTGCTCGAGGCGCTGGGCGTACGTCTGGATCTGCCGGTGCCGGTGGTGGAGGGCCTGGTGGATCGGATCGGCATGACCTTCCTGTTCGCCCAGGTCTTCCACCCGTCGATGAAGTACGCGGCCGAGGCTCGTCGAGGACTGGGCATCCCCACCGTGATGAACATACTGGGACCGATCACCAACCCCGCCCGACCGCGCGCGAGCGCGGTGGGCGTCGCCGACGCGTGGATCGCTCCCACCGTCGCCGGGGTCTTCGCCGCCCGGGGCACGAGCGCGCTGGTCTTCCGCGGGCAGGACGGGCTGGATGAGCTGACGGTCACCGCGCCGTCGGACGTCTGGGAGGTCCGTGGAGGCGAGGTGCGCGAGCACGTGCTGGATCCTGCCGAGCTGCTGTCGGTGCCGCGGAGCAGCCACGACGCCCTGCGGGGCGGGACGGCCGAGGAGAACGCTCAGGTGGCGCGTGACCTCTACGCCGGCGAGCGCAGCGGACGGATGGGGCCGATCCGGGATGCTGTCCTGCTCAACGCGGCCGCGGGTGTGCTCGCCTTCGACGGCATCGATCAGCCCGCCGCGGACGGCTTCGAGGCCCGCTTCACCGCCGCCTTCGACGAAGTGGGGCGGACGCTCGACTCGGGTCGGCCGGCGGACCTCATCGGCCGCTGGGCTGCAGCCTCGCAGGAAGCCGCTGAGAGCCAGGGCTGAGCCCCGACCCGGCGTCCGCGCGGGCTAGCTGCCAGCACCGCGTCCGTGCGGGCGAGCTGCCTGCGCGAGACGAGCAGCGGGCCCCGAACCGGAGCGGTCAGCCGCTGATGCCGAGGTCGAAGGCGGCGTCCAGATCGCGCTTGGAGTAGGTCTTGAACGCGATATTGGTCGTGGTGTCGAGCACGCCGTCCACCTTGCTCAGGGAGTCGGCGATCACGGTCGCGAGGTCCTCATGGGCACGGACTCGCGCCACGGCGATCAGATCGACGTCACCCGTGACCGAATAGACCTGTTCGATTCCCGGGATGTCGACGACCGCTTCGGCGACCTCGGGGATACGGCTGGGCTCGACGACGATCGAGACGATGGCAGTGATCATTGCTTCTCCTTCGATGGGGCGCGGCCTGCGCCAGGATGCTCTGCCTGAGCCTATGCCGCAGAACCCTCGCCGGTCAGGGAGAAGCGCCGCGCGAGATGCTCCTGGTCGAAGCGGGCACGGGCAGGGACCTGCCATGCGCCGTCGGTCAGCACAGTGCGCACGCCGTCGCCCTCCAGCCAGCCCAACAGGATCTCTGTCTCCTGGTGGTAGCCCTGGCACAGCGGTGCGGCCAGCTCCGCCTCGCCGATCCCGGTGAGCGCGAGAGAGCGCGCAAAGGGCAGCGGATCTTTGTGCGCAGGGACCAGCGTGGTTCCCGAGAAGCGTCCATGCCGCACGGCGAGCAGCTCCCAGCCACGCCCGCCGATCACGGCTTCCGTGCTCGGACGTGCGGAGATCAGCAGCTCCACATCAGACAGTGCACGCAGACGGGACGCGCGATGGGCCGCCGCGAGATAGGTGAGAGCGAGTCTGCGGAGCTTCTCCGCGTCCTCGTAGCGTGCAGAACTGACGTGGGAGCGCAGACGCGCTGCGACGTGATCGAGCACCTCGCGGGGATCGTCCCGCATGGCACGCCGGAGCCTCTCATGGTGACCAACCTCAGTGGCCGGCACACCCCGTGCGCCTGTCTCGAGAGCGGCGCCCCGCCCTTGGATCGCGTCGGAGAGCAGTCCGCGCAGCGGCTCGATGTCATGGCGTGAGGTGAGTGGCCCGATCTGGGCGGAGCCGTCCTCCTCGGACCGCGCCAGTCGTGCCCCGCGCAGCCCCTCCGCGCCAGCTCCGAGACGCAGCCAATGCGCCTTCTCCGGAGTGAGGCCGTGACGATTCGACGGCGGCTTCTCCTGGGCGATGATCCGCAGCTCTCGGATCCTGGCCTCAGTGGGGGTGGCGCATTCGATCACCCCGATCGATTCTGCGCGGGGAAGCATGTCGAGCACCTTGCGACGGGTCTCCGCGGCGGTGAAGTAGGTGCGCACCCGCGAACGCAGGTTGCGCGATGTCCCCACGTAGAGCACAGCGCCCTGAGCGTCGAAGAAGCGGTAGACCCCGGGGACGCTGGGGATGCTCGAGGCGAGATGCTTCTTGCGCAGCTGAGCCGGGCTCACCCGGCGATGGGCGGAGCTGAGGTCCTCCAGAGTGGTCGCGGCAGGGCCGAGTCGCGCGATGATCGCGTGGAGCACATCGACGGTGGCACGGGCATCGGAGAGGGCCCGATGGTCCGGTGTGATGCTTGCTCCGACATGGGCGGCAAGGGTCGAGAGCTTATGGTCGCGCACCTCGTCCCGACGGAACACGGTGCGTGCGAGGGCCAGGGTGTCGAGCACCTGGGGCCGTGTCCAACTGATCTCGCAGACCGCTGCCTGGGCGCTGAGGAACCCGATGTCGAAGCGGGCGTTGTGCGCCACCAGCGCGGCGCCGCCAACGAAGTCCAGGAACATCGGCAACGCGGTGCGGATCGACGGCGCGCCCGAGACGGAGGCATCGGTGATCCCGGTGAGGGAGGCGATGAAGGCGGGGATCGGACGCTCGGGGTCCACGAAGGTGCGGAACTCTCCGATCACCTCGCCGCCTCGGACCTTCACGGCTCCGATCTCGGTGATCGCGTCGCTGGAGGCATCGGTTCCCGTGGTCTCGAGGTCGACCACCACGAGGGTGGCCTCCGCCAAGGGGGTTCCGAGATCATCGAAGCTCAACTGGCCGCGTGCAGACATGGTCGAAGGGTATGACGCGGCCCCGACAGTCGGGCATCCGCTGCGGAGGTGCAGCGGCGCCGGACCATCGGGGCCGGTAGCGGTGAACGCCCGTTCCGCGTCAGCTGGTCGGCTTCGTGCCGGAGTAGATCTTGTCGATGACCTGCGCCAGATCCTTCACCACGACATTGCGCTTGAGCTTCAGCGAGGGGGTGAGATATCCGTTCTCCTCGGTGAAGTCCGAGTCGATCACCTCGAAGGCACGGATCGACTCAGCCCGCGAGACGGAGGTGTTCGCACGGTCCACGACGGTCTGGAGCTCGGCCCTGACTCGTTCGTCCTGTGCCGCCTGAGCGACGCTCATGTCGGGGAGCCCGTTGTTCTTCAACCAGGTGCTGAGCATCTCGGCATCCAGCGTGAGGATCGCGGCGATGAACGGCTTCTGGTCGCCGATCACCACACACTGGCTGACCAGGGGGTGCGAACGCAGCTGGTCTTCGAGCTGGGCGGGGGAGATGTTCTTGCCGCCTGCGGTGACGATGACTTCCTTGGAGCGACCCGTGATGGTGAGGTTGCCCTGCTCGTCGAGCGCTCCGAGGTCGCCGGTGCGGAACCAGCCGTCCTGGAGGGACTCGGCAGTCGCCTCAGGGTTGTTGTGGTAGCCCTTGAAAACCATCACGCCCTTGACCAGGATCTCGCCGCTGTCGTCGATCGAGACGGTCGAGCCGGGAAGCGGCGGGCCGACGGTGCCGGGGCGCACATCCCAGGGCAGGTTCACGCTGATCGGTGCGGTGGTCTCGGTGAGACCGTAGCCCTCGAGGATCGTCACCCCGATGCCGCGGAAGAAGTGGGACAGCCTCGCACCCAGCGGGGCGCCGCCGGAGACGGCCCACGAGACCTGGCCGCCCATCGCCTCGCGCAGCTTCCCGTACACCAGCTTGTCGAACAGGGCGTGCTTGGCCTTCAGCGTGAAGGGCACCTTGCCGGCCGAGAGCGCCGTGGAATAGGCGATGGCCGTCTCGGAGGCGGCGGTGAAGATCTTGCCCTTGCCGCCGGCGATCGCCTTGGCCTCGGCGCCGTTGTAGACCTTCTCGAAGACGCGAGGCACGGCCAGCAGGAAGGTCGGCTTGAAAGCCGCCAGGTCCGGCAGCAGGTTCTTCGTATCGGCGGTGAAGGCGGTGGTGATCGGCTGGGCAACGGCGAGCACCGTGATCAGACGCGCGAAGACGTGCGCTATGGGCAGGAACATCAGCAGCCTGGATCCGGGAGGGAGCACCTCCTTGCCCAGCAGGTTCAGGGCACTGCGGGTGGTGTCCACGAAGTTCGCATGGGTGAGCTCCGCGCCCTTGGGGCGTCCGGTGGTCCCGGAGGTGTAGATGATGGTCGCGATGTCGTTCATCCTGCGGGACGTGCGGCGGGCTTCGAGGTCCTCGTCGCTGACGTCCGCGCCCCGGGCCTTCAGCTCCTCCAGGAAGCCGTCGTCGAGCACCCCGATGTTCTTGAGCGCGGGGAGGTCTCCCCGCACCGACTCCACGTCCTCCTTGTGCCGGGTGGATTCGACGACGGCGAGCGTGGCCGCGGAGTCCGAGGCGATCCATTGGATCTGGCTGGGGGAGGAGGTCTCATAGATCGGGATGCTGACGCCGCCGGTCCACCAGACCGCCCAGTCCAGCAGCGCCCATTCGTACCGGGTGCGCGAGAGGATCGCGACCGCGTCGCCCGGAGCGACATCGGAGGCGATCAGCCCCTTGGCGATCTGCTTCACCTCGGTGATGAAATCTGCGGTGCTCACCGGCGAGTACGTGCCGTCGCCCTGGGCGAGCTCGTAGATCGGCACTGAGGGATTCTTCCGGAACCTGCCGAGCAGGAGATCCGTCGTGTTCTCTTCGGGGCGGCTCTCATGCTGCGGCGGGTTGGTGAACTGCTTCATCGAATCTCCTTCGATCCGGCCAGTGGCGTGCAGCCGGCGTACCGGACGCTTGTCCGGAAGCGCTGGTGGGGTCGATCCGATTCTACGGCAGGTGCCGCTTACGATGGGGCACGACAGGCAGGTGGTACCCGGGTCCTCGTGGACCAGCAGGGGCCACCGCCATCGACTCAGCACAAGCGGAAAGGAACGGCATGCTCTCCATCGGAGTGGATATCGGCGGGACCAAGATCGCGGCGGGGGTGGTCGACGAGGCGGGAGAGATCGTCGCCGCCACCACACGCAGCACTCCGGCCACCGATGCCGCGCTGATCGAGGCGGCCGTGGCAGACGCGGTGGCCGAGCTTCGCGCCCAGCACGACGTCGTCGGAGTGGGTGTCGGCGCCGCCGGATTCGTGGGTGCGGACCGACGCACGGTGAACTTCGCCGCGAACCTCGCCTGGCGCCAGCATCCGCTGGCCGACGAGCTCGAGCGGCTCACCGGCCTGCCGGTGGTCGTCGAGAACGACGCGAATGCGGCCGGCTGGGCCGAATACCGCTTCGGCGCCGCGACCACGGCGAAGCACATGCTGATGGTCACCGTGGGCACCGGACTGGGCGGTGCGATCGTGATGGACGGTCACCTCGTGCGCGGCACCGCCGGGTTCGCCGGGGAGGTCGCGCACATGACCGCCGTGCCGGACGGGCAGTGGTGCGGATGCGGTCGACGTGGCTGCCTCGAGCAATACACCGCGGGCACCGCCATGGTGCGCACCGCGAAGCGTCGTGCCTCGGCCGGGGATCCGCTGCTGGGACCGCTGGTGCAGGCCGCAGGCGGGGTGCGCAAGGACATCGACGGCCCGATGATCACCCGGCTCGCCCAGCAGGGTGATCCGGGCGCTCAGGAGCTGATCGCCGAGATCGGCACCTGGCTGGGCACGGGGGTGGCCTCGATCGCTGCCCTGCTCGATCCCGAGGTGATCGTCGTCGGCGGCGGCGTGGTGGCCGCAGGGGATCTGCTCCTCGAGCCTGCACGTGTGGCCTACGCCAAGCATCTCACCGCGCGGGTGCACCGGCCCTTGGCGCCGTTCGTGGCGGCGAGCATGGGCAACCGGGCGGGCATCGTGGGTGCCGCGGACCTCGCCCGCAGCTAGAGCCTCGCCCGCCGCTAGAGCTCGGCCCCGTCGTGCGAGTCGTCGTCGTGGTTCCGTGGGGCGCGCAGCAGCAGGGAGACCAGCCCTCCCAGCGCGGCGAGCCCGCCGATCCAGCCCAGGAAGCTGGGCAGTGAGGGCGTCACGGTGGCCACCAGCATCAGCACGAAGCCGCCCAGCAGCGCGGTCCAGGACCACAGCGTGGCTTCCGACGGCGTCGGCAGATCAGGGTCCGGCGGCTCGAAATCTCCGTAGATGACCTCATCGTCGTCCAGCTCCCGCGGTCCGACTGCGCCGCGGAGCCCGGCGGTGGGGTCGCTGAGGCCGGCCGCGGGATGCTGCGCTCGGGACCGTGCGATCGATTCCGGGCTGGGCGGCTCCGCAGGAGAGTCCGCGCTGAAGGACCACAGAGAGTCGTCCTCTCGCGAGTCGGCCGACGAATCCTCCTCGCGGGCGGGGTGGTCGGCGGCGGCCGGTTCGCGCGGAGCATCGCCGGGCCGCAGCGCCAGACCTTCCCCCTCGAGCATCCGGGCGAATTCTGCGTCGACGTCCCTGGGATCGCGTGCCTTCCCCGGATCCGAGGTCATCCTCCACCTCCCAAGCCTGTGACCTGCTGATCCAGGAACCGAGCGGAGTTCTCGAACAGCAGCTCCGCGTCGTGGTCCAGCGTTGCCAGGTGATAGCTGCGGGGGAGGGCGAGACGCTGCACGGGCCCGCGCACCCCTGCGGCGACGATGTCGCTGTCCGAGGGAGGGACCGTGTGATCGACGCGCGAGGTAGCCAGCAGCAGCGGCGCCTCCACCGCGCCCAGCTGCTGCCGGGTCCGATGGAAAAGTCGCCGCAGCTGAGCCACGGCGCGCACGGGGAGCCTCTCGTACGCCTCTTCCACCGCGCCGGGAAGAGCGACGTCGGAGCCGATCCCCGGCAGCGTCCGCACCACTGGTGCGATCAGTTCGGCCGCGTTTGCCACCAGGGGCAGAGTGATTCCCGGATTCACCGCCACCACGGCGGCGATGCGTCCACGCAGCTGGGGGTCGGCGGCGAGCGAGAGGGCGAGGGCGCCACCCATCGACAGACCGCCGACTGCGATCGGGCCCAGCTCTTCAGAGAGATCCCACGCCGCATCGCGAACGCATCCGTACCAGTCCTGCCAGCGGGTCGCGGCGAGCTCCTGCTCGGTGCGAGCATGTCCGGGCAGCAGCGGCAGCTCGACTGCCCAGCCCCGTGCAGCGTGATCCTCCGCCCAGGGCCGCATCGACTGAGGGGAACCGGTGAATCCGTGACAGAGGAGCAGGCCGCCACGCGAGCTAGAGTGAGCCCGCGTGCTCCAAGGGCGGGACAATTCGCTGAACGCCATGAGTACATCGTCGCATCCAGATCCACCAGGCCCGTCCGTTCGTCGCTCGCCGGCGCACTGATCCCAGGAGTACGTCCGTGCTGTATGAGATTGCCAAGCCTTTCGTGATGGGTGTGGTGAGGGTGCTGTGGAACCCCACAATCAGCGGAACCGAGAACATCCCGGAGAAGGGGCCAGTGATCCTGGCGTCGAATAACCAGGCGTATTCGGACACGGTGTTCCTCCCCGGCCAAGTGCGGCGCAGCGTGCACTTCTTGGGCAAGTCAGACATCTTCTCGGGAGGGTCCCCGCTGAATCGCGTGGTGGCGGCGGTGATGCGGGGGCTGCGAGTGATGCCTGTGGACCGCAGCGGTGGCAGCGCCTCGAAGTCCGCGATCGGGGCCGGCCTGGCGGTGCTCGAGCGAGGAGGGGTGCTCGGGATCTATCCCGAGGGGACCCGGAGCCCGGACGGACGGCTCTATCGGGGCAAGACCGGGGTGGCCCGTTTCGCGCTGGCCACCGGAGCGCCCATCATCCCGGTCGCGATGAAGGGCGCCTTCGAGGCGCAGCGTGGACGAACGTTCTTCCCCCACCGTCACCCCCGAATCCATGCCGTCCTCGGCGAGCCCGTGGACGTGGAGGCGATCACGGCCGCGATGCAGGGGGCCGAGGAGGCGAAGGTCCTGCGGGCCGTGACCGATGCGGTGATGGATCGCATCCATGCCCTCTCCGATCAGGAGCGCTCCGAGGAGTACGCGAACGTCGTGAAGCAGCGGATGCGCGCGGCGGCGGGCCGTTCTCCGGGATCAGCGGAGTCCGACGCCGCGATCTGAGGACCGGCTGGTGGGATCGACTCACCACCGGAGCGGGGGACTGGATACCCTGTGCAGGTGACTCAATTCAGCCCCGATGCCCCCGCCCGCGCTCATGCCTTCACCCTGTCCTCGGCGGACGACGGCCTGGCAGCTCTCGGTGCGTGGCGCGAGTATCCGCGGGTTCAGCAGCCGGTGTGGCCCGACGAGAAGGTGCGGGCGTCCGTCTTCGAGGATCTCCGCTCCGCCCCGCCCCTGGTCTTCGCCGGCGAAGTCGATGTGCTGCGTGATCGCATCGCCGCCGCGGCGAAGGGTGAGGCATTCCTGCTCGCCGGGGGCGACTGCGCGGAGACTTTCGCGGATTCCACGGCGGATCGCATCCGCAACAAGATCCGCACCATCCTGCAGATGGCCGCAGTGCTCACCTACGGCGCCTCGGTGCCGGTGGTGAAGATGGGCCGGATGGCGGGGCAGTTCGCCAAGCCGCGGTCCGCTGATGAGGAGACGGTCGATGGCGTGACCCTGCCGACCTACCGCGGGGACGCTGTCAACGAGTTCGCCTTTACCCCCGAGGCGCGGATCCCGGATCCGAAGCGGCTGTGGAAGACCTACACCACCAGCGCGGCGACCCTGAATCTGCTGCGAGCGTTCACCGGAGGCGGCTTCGCCGACCTGCGAGAGGTGCACTCCTGGAACCGGGGCTTCACCTCCGGTGCCGGCTACGACCGCTATGAGGAGCTGGCTGGTCAGATCGACAAGGCAGTGCGCTTCATGGATGCCATCGGAGCGGACTTCGACGCGCTCAAGGTGGTCGAGTTCTACGCCTCCCACGAGGCACTGCTGCTGGATTACGAAGAGGCCCTGTCGCGGATCGACTCCCGCACCGGGGAGATCTACGGCTGCTCCGGTCACTTCCTCTGGGTCGGTGAGCGGACCCGTCAGCTCGACGGTGCGCACGTGGACTTCATGGCCCGGCTCCGCAACCCGATCGGCGTGAAGCTCGGCCCCGACGCCTCGGTCGACGATGCGCTGCGGCTGATCGACAAGCTCGATCCCGAGCGCGAGCCCGGTCGGCTGACCTTCATCACCCGCATGGGTGCGGGGAAGATCCGCGATCGCCTCCCGGCCCTGGTCGAAGGGGTGCGGGATTCCGGTGCCCAGGTGGCCTGGGTGACCGACCCGATGCACGGCAACACCATCACCTCGTCCAACGGCTACAAGACGCGGCGCTTCGAGGACATCCTGGACGAGGTGGTCGGGTTCTTCGAGGTCCATCAGGGGCTGGGCACCATCCCTGCCGGCCTGCATATGGAGCTCACCGGCGATGACGTCACCGAGGTGCTCGGCGGCGCCGGTTCGATCGATGAGGAAGGACTGACCCGTCGCTACGAGACCCTGGTGGACCCGCGGCTGAACCATCAGCAGTCCCTCGAGCTCGCCTTCCTGGTCTCGGAGATGCTGTCCCGCCGCTGAGTCAGCAGCTGATCGCGCAACGCCGGTGCCCCCTTCCTTGCCGTGGGAAGCACCGGCGTTGCTCTGTCTCGGCGATGCCATGGGGCCAGCAGTTCGGCGCGAAGGTCAGAGAACCCGGGTCAGAAGATCCGGGTCAGAGAATCCAGGACAGGATCAGAAGACCTTCAGCGTGATGGCGGAGCCCTTCTCCTGCGAGCCGCCCGCGGCTGCGGACTGCTCGTAGACGAGGCCGAAGACCGGGTCGCCCTTGTCATGGACCACGGTCACCGCGAAGCCAGCGGCCTCGAGCGTCGCTTTTGCGTCTGCCTCCGGCTGGCGGAAGACATCGGGGACCGTCACCATCTCCGGGCCGAGCGAGGTGACGAGGTGGACGGTGTCGCCGCCGAACAGGGACCCGGAGGCGGGTGTCTGGGAGATGACGGCGCCCTGGGGAACGCTTCCGGAGTGCGCCTGCGCCGAGGTCACCCTGAAGCCGGCCGCCTCGAGCGAGGTGCGGGCGGCTCCGGCACTGTTGCCGGTCTGGTTCGGGACCGTGATCGGTTGGCGTCCCAGGGAGACGACGACGTGCACCTCGCCGCCGACGGGCAGGGCGTCTGCGGTGGCCGACTGGGAGATGATCTCGCCCTCGGCGACCGTCTCGGAGTATGCCGGGTCATCCTCCACCAGCTCCAGGCCGTGCTCCTCGACCTGGGGGCGGGCGCTCTCGAGGTCGCTGCCGACGACCTGGGGGACGGGGAAGGTCTGCTCGCCCTTGGAGACCACCACCTCGACGTTCGTCCCCCTCTTCACAGAAGTCCCGGTCGAGGGCGAGGAGGAGATGACGTGACCGGCCGGAACCGTGTCGTCGAATCGCTCTTCTGTCTGGACCGCAAGATCCGCAGCGGTCAGCGCGGCCTCGGCATCTCCGAGGGTGGCACCGGTGATCAAGGGGATGGTGCGGTCCGCACCGGGACCGGTGGTGAGATACCAGTCGGCACCGCCCCATGCCCCCGTGGCCAGGGCTGCGAGCAGGCTCAGAACAGCGAGCGACCGCATCAGCCGCGAGCGTCGACGGGCTCCCCGGGGGAGATGCCGACCCCGAGGGGTGCGTGGTGCCCGCACCGTCACCACGCGAGGGGTCTCATCATCCTCGTCGGCCTCCGTGGCCTGCGGACCCTCGTCATCCGTCCCGGCACCTTCGGTGGAGGGCGACGTCGATGCGGCGGGGGATGCCGGCGGCGCGGACGCTGCATCGTCGGCAGCGGCGGTCTCTTCGTCAGGGGCCAGCAGTGCGGCGGGGAACGCGCGCGGCCCGTGTCCCAGCTCCGAGGCGACCTCGTCGAGAGATGTCGTCATCCGCGGAACATCGGAGGTGTCGGTATCGCCGAGCTGTTCCGGTCGGGTCTCCAGCACTGCGGAGGGGAGGATCTCTGAGAGCTCCTTCACCGCCCGCAGCAGGTCCGAGGCAGATGCCGGTCGCTGCGCCACCGGGCGCGCCGCAGCCCAGGTCACCAGTGAATCCAGCTCGCGGGGGATGCCGGAGACGAGCGTGGAGGGTGCCGGGATGTCCTCGTGCACGTGCTGGAAGGCGATGTGCACGGGCTGCTCGCCGACGAAAGGCTGCCGGCCGGTCAGCATCTCGAAAAGCACCACACCGAGGGAATAGAGATCGCTGCGCTCATCCGCGTGCCCCTGGGTGACCACTTCCGGGCTGATGTACGCCACGGTCCCGAGCAGGGTGGCGCTCGCCGAGGAGTTGTTCGAGCCGATCGCGCGAGCGAGGCCGAAATCGGCGACCTTCACCAGCTCGGTGTGGTCGATGAGGATGTTCTCGGGCTTGATGTCGCGGTGGACGATGCCGGCTTCGTGCGCGGCGACCAGGGCTTCAAGCACCTGAGCGGTGATGGCGAGGCTCTCGCGGATCGTCAGCCGTTCCTGGGCGACGATGCGGGCTCGGAGCGTCTCGCCCTCCACCAGCTCCATCGCCAGGTAGATGCGGTCCGCATCTTCACCCTGATCGAAGACGCCCACCACGTTGCGATGGGCGAGACGGGCTGCAGCCCGCGCTTCACGGCCGAAGCGGCGCCGGAAATCCTCGTCCATCGCGAGGTGGGGGTGCATGATCTTCAGGGCGACGACGCGGTCCAGCCGCTGATCGTGGCCGCGATGCACCGTCGCCATTCCGCCGCGCGCGATCGGCTCCTCGACCCGGTAGCGGTCGTCGAGGAGCAAGCTGATGCCGGGGGAAGTCGACGTTGCCGAGCTCACGGAGCCAATCTAGGTCGCGAGCGCGCACGGAATCGGGACCGACACACGCAGGAAGGCGGCGGTGGTGTGATGCATGACTGGCAGCGGAGGTGACCGCGAGGATGCGCAGGCGGTCGGCGCGTGGCACCCTGGGGGAGTGGACGAACTAGATTCCCTCATCACCGACTGGCTTCCCCTCCCCGACATCGCCGAGCGACTGGACGTGGAGGTCTCGCGCGTACGGCGCCTGATCGAGGAAGGCCAGCTGATCGCGGTGCGCCGCGGGACGCCCGTGGTGCGCATGGTGCCGGCGCTGCTGATCGGCGATGGTGAGCTCATCCCGCACCTCGCAGGGACCATCACCGTGCTCCGCGACGGTGGTTTCGAGGACGTAGAAGTGCTGAGCTGGCTGTTCACCGACGATGAGACGCTGCCCGGCAGGCCCATCGATCAGCTGCGCAAGGGCCAGCGCGGAGAGGTCCGTCGGCGAGCACTCGCCCTCGCACTCTGACTCTGCACCAGCCCGATGCCCGGCTGTGCCTGACCGGGCCCCCACGCATCGGGGACCTTGCGTCTCGAAGGTCCTGAATCTCGAAGATCCTGCGGTTCAGGCGGGCAGCGAGTCCACATCGGTGGCGAGCTCAGCGAGAGCCTCGAGGCCCGCTCGGCCCAGCTCTCCCAGCTCTGCGGTGCCCTCGAGCAGTGCACGGCCTCGCGCCGCCCGTCGACGCACCTCCTGCGTCACCGAGCTGACAGCACCGGTGGACACCATCAGCGCGTGGACGGCGCCGATCTGCGACTCGTCCGATCCTGCGTCGCCGACGACCTCGTCCAGCAGTGCCCGGCCGCGAGCATCAGCGGCCTCCCACGTGCGCGCCAGCAGTACCGTGCGCTTGCCCTCGACGATGTCCCCGCCGATCGGCTTGCCGGTCTCATCCTGGTCTCCGACCACGCTGAGCAGGTCGTCGCGCAGCTGGAAAGCTGTGCCCACCTCGATCGCCCAGGCGGAGAGGGCATCCAGCGACTGATCCGGAGCCCCGGCCAGAGCAGCGCCGATCCGTACCGGCCGCAGCACCGTGTACGGCACCGTCTTCCACCGGATCACGGAGAGCGCGGCCAACTCTGCATCCGGAGCCGAGGCGAACCCGCCCGCTTGATGGAGGATGTCGAGATATTGGCCGGACATCACCTCGGTACGCAGGGCATCGAACTCGCGACGGGCACGGTCCACCAGTGAAGGGTCTCCGTGGACCCCGTTCGCCATCTGCTCGGACCAGCTCAGTGCGAGATCGCCGAGCACGATCGCGATCGCGATCCCGTACTCCTCCGGATCACCGGCGAGACCGGCGCGTCGATGCTCCTGCTCGGCCTGCATATGCAGGGCAGGACGGCCACGCCTCATCGGTGAGTGGTCGATGACGTCGTCATGCATCAGCGCCGCTGCCTGGAGCAGCTCGATCGCGGCGCCGAGGCGAGCCAGAGCTTCCACCTCGGCGGGCTGAGGCTCCCGGCCCAGCGCCGCCACGCCTCCCCAGAAGCAGAAGCGAGGGCGCAGCAGCTTCCCGCCCTCAAGATAGCTGGCGAGGGAATCGATCAGCCCGGCCGCTTCCGGTGAGATCTCCTCGAGGTGCCGCCGATGCCCCGTCAGCGCGGTGCGGGTGAGGTCGGCGACCTGCTCCACCAGCAGCTCGTCGAGCGTGTGCAGGCGATCTTCGAGCGGCGGTGTGGGGGAGGAGGGCATCGGAAGCTTCCTTTCTGGCGGGCGTGCCGATCTTCCCACGCCCAGCTGTGCGACTGGTCCGACGGACGGTTCCTCCACAGGTGCTGACCATCCCCAGAAGGCGAGGTGAGGGCCCGCAGGGTCGCCAGATCGGTGAGGGTCTGAGGCATGACGACACACATCACTCCCGCCGATCACGGCCGCCACCTCATCGATGTCCATGACCCCGCCGAGCTGCTCGCGGAGGCCAGGTTGTGCCTGCGCGAGCCGCCTACGGATTCCCTGATCCTCGCCGGGTCCGGAGGGGCCAGCTCCCCGCCGATGATCACGCGGTCCGCGCTGGCAGACCTGCTGGGACCAGGAGGTGGCGAGAACCTCGGGCGCCACTTGTCGCTGATGAGAGATCGGGGCAGCTCCTTCGTCCATGCTCTGATCGTCCTCGGAGACGGCTACCAGGAGCTGTGGGAGCCAGTGATCCACGAGGTCATGCACCGCGCAGGGCAGCTCCTGCACGCTGCCGCCCTCGCCGTGGAGTCCCAGTCCTCCGCGGAGTCCACGTTCCAGCTCCTGTTCATCCACGGCGCAGCGAGTTCGACGAGCTGGGAGCTGGGCAGAGATCCACAGGGCGGAGCAGCACGGGACGTCGCCCTGACTGCCACCGGGCCGCTGCGCCAGTTCTCCGACACCCGAGCCGCGGCATCAGCCGTCCTCACCGGCCGCCCCATCCCCCGCCACGAGTCCGCGGACCCGCTGCTGGAGCAGATCGGTCAAGGCCTCCGACTACCTGCGCTCGACGTCACCTCTGCGGAGGACCCCGGCAGACTCTTCACCGTGGCGCTCTCGGCGTTGGAGAAACTCGGTGGCAGTGCCTCAAGTCTCTCCCCGGCAGAGCAGATGACGGAATATGAACACATCGCGTCGCTGCTGTCCGCAGTCGCCGTCGACCGGCTCCACTGGGAGCTGCTGGCCCAGCTCGTCGAGCACGGTGGAACGCGCACCATCGAGCGCGAAACGCTTCTGCAGACGCTGGTCAACGATCGGCAGTGGCAGCCCCATGAGGACATCTGCGCAGGTGGCAGATCGTATGGAGGGCTCGAGAAGCTGCGGCGTGTAGCGGCGGTGACCATGGCGACCGCCCTGCCGGCGGAACGCCGCATCGCACGTTCCGCATGGCGAGCCCTGACGGCACTGCTGGTGCTGCTGGCATGGTGGAACCACCGCTTCGCCACCGCGGGTGGTCTCGTCGACGAGCTCCGGGAGCAGGAGCCGGAGTCGACTCTGGCACCCTTGCTCTCACGGATGACCGATACACCGATCTTCCCTGCCTGGTGGCCCAGCACCTGAACCAAGCCACCACCACACCGTGGGCGGGGGAGGCCACCGAAGGAGCAGCACCGATGACCGTCCTCGGAGAGCACAGACATGTCGATGCGGGCATCCCTTCGCACGACACTGCCCCGCTCGCGCCGTCTGCTGCCACCGCATCCACCCCGTCTGGTGCCTGGCGCCCTGAGAGCGGAGCTGGCGATCGGCAGTTCGCCGAGATCGGTCCGCTCCTCCTGGAGAGTGGAGAGGTGCTCGACGCCGTCACCATCGCCTTCGAGACCTGGGGTGAGCTGAACCAGGACCGCAGCAACGCCGTGCTGGTGCTTCATGCTCTGACGGGTGATTCCCACGTGCGGGGCCCCGCTGGTGGGGGACATCCCAGCCCCGGCTGGTGGGAGGAGATGGTGGGCCCCGGCCGACCGATCGACACCGACCGCTTCCATGTCATCGCACCGAACGTGCTCGGAGGGTGCCAGGGCACCACCGGACCCAGCTCACCGGGCGGGGACGGTCGTCCCTACGGCTCGCGCTTCCCCGCCATCACCACCCGTGACCAGGTCGCTGCGGAACGGCGACTGCGGGACCTGCTCGGCATCGAGCGCTGGGTGCTCGTGATCGGAGGCTCGATGGGAGGCATGCGCGCGATCGAATGGGGTGTCGCCCATCCCGAGGAGGTGGAGCGGCTCTGCATCATCGCCTCCTCTGCCAGGGCGACTGCGGATCAGATCGCCTGGAACGACGCTCAGATCGCCTCCATCCAGCTGGACCCGGAGTATCAGGGAGGGGACTACTACGACGACGGCAGCGGGCAAGGGCCGAAGAGCGGCCTGGGCATCGCCCGGCGGATCGCGCACACCACCTACCGCACCGCTGCAGAGCTCGAGAGCCGTTTCGGCAACCAGGCCCAGGGCAGGGAGAACCCCTTTGATGGGCAGGGCAGGCATCAGGTGACCAGCTATCTCGATCACCATGCTGACAAGCTCACGCGCAGGTTCGACGCGAACTCCTACATCACGCTCGCCCGGACGATGAGCACCCATGACGTGGGCCGAGGTCGCGGAGGCGTGGTCCAGGCCCTGGGCCGGGTCAGTGCCCGCACCCTGGTGGTCGCGATCGATTCCGACCGCCTCTTCCCGCCGTCCCTGGTGGAGGAGATCGCTGAGCACGTTCCTTGGGCGCAGTGGCAGGTGGCGGCATCACCAGTCGGGCATGATGCTTTCCTGCTCACCCATCCGGGACTTGAAGAGTGGATCGGTACCCTGATCGGCGACTAAGCTGGGTCAGCCGGTGCGACAGCACCGTTGCACCGTCGCAGGGAGGAGCCGTCGCATGAGCATCGTCGTGGGGTACTCCCCGTCGGGTCAGGGGCGGGCCGCTCTGAGAGCCGCCCTTCGCTACGGAAAGCGCACGGGGGAGGGGCTGGTCATCGCCTCGCACCTCTATCACGACGCTGAGCGCGGGATGACCGCCGCCACCGAGGATGAGGTGCGTGACGAGTTGCGCGCAGTTGGAGCCGAACAGGCAGACGTCACCGTGCGCAGCAGCCTCGAGAGCGACATCGGGGAGTTCCTCCTCTCGGTCGTGGACGAGGTGACGGCGAGCCTCGTGGTGATCGGGCTGCGTCGGAAGCCGCCCATCGGGAAGCTGAATCTGGGCGCCTCTGCGCGCCGGGTCGTGCTCGGCGCGGCCTGCCCGGTGCTCGCCGTCAAGGACGGCCACCACGCGAGTGGGGTCGGCGGCGTCACAGGCTCCTGAGCGGGTGGGAATAAACCACAGCGGGCGGCGTTATACTCAACAGGCTTGACGGCACCGTGCCTTCGTGCGCCGTGAATCCGGTATCTACCGGGGACATGGCACGGAGCGGAGACCGCGAGCCGCGCCGAGAAGACCGATCGCCCGAGTGTGGCGGACCGCCCATGCCGGGCCGCCGCCGGAAGAAGGAACTCTGTGACCTCCTCCAGTACTGCTGAGACCGCCTCCAAGGCGAAGCGCTCGACGAGCGCCGCGGCCACGAAGGCTGCGGAGAGCTCCGAGGCCGTCGAGACCGACGCCGTCGAGACCGCTGCCACCGCCGCACCGAAGACCCCTGTCAAGAAGGCTCCTGTTCGCAAGACAGCCGCCCGCAAGCCCGCTGCCAAGAAGGCTGCAGCGCCCAAGTCCGCCGAGGTCGACTCCGAACCCGAAGAGGAGTCGGAGGAGAGCGAGGCGAAGAAGGCCAAGTCCGCGAGCGATTCGAAGGTTGAGGAGTCGGGCGGCTTCATCTTCAACGCCTCTGAGGACGATGCTCCTGCCCAGCAGGTCGTCACCGCTGGCGCCACCGCCGATCCGGTCAAGGATTACCTCAAGCAGATCGGCAAGGTCGCGCTGCTGAATGCCGCGCAGGAGGTCGAGCTGGCCGAGCGCATCGAGGCCGGCCTCTACGCCGAGCAGAAGATCAAGGGCGATGAGTCGGTCACGAAGACCAAGGCCGGTCGCGAGCTGGCGATCATCTCCCAGGACGGTCGCGCCGCCAAGGATCACCTGCTCGAGGCCAACCTGCGCCTCGTGGTCTCCCTGGCCAAGCGCTACACCGGTCGCGGGATGCTGTTCCTGGACCTGATCCAGGAGGGCAACCTCGGCCTGATCCGTGCTGTCGAGAAGTTCGACTACGCCAAGGGCTACAAGTTCTCCACCTACGCCACCTGGTGGATCCGTCAGGCCATCACCCGCGCCATGGCGGACCAGGCCCGCACCATCCGCATTCCTGTGCACATGGTCGAGGTCATCAACAAGCTCGCCCGCGTCCAGCGGCAGATGCTGCAGGATCTCGGCCGCGAGCCCACTCCTGAAGAGCTCGCCAAGGAGCTCGACATGACCCCGGAGAAGGTTGTCGAGGTCCAGAAGTACGGCCGCGAGCCGATCTCCCTGCACACCCCGCTCGGCGAGGACGGCGACAGCGAGTTCGGCGACCTGATCGAGGATTCCGAAGCGGTGGTCCCGGCCGATGCGGTGAGCTTCACCCTCCTCCAGGAGCAGCTCCACTCAGTGCTGGACACCCTCTCCGAGCGGGAGGCCGGCGTGGTCTCGATGCGCTTCGGGCTCGAGGACGGTCAGCCCAAGACTCTCGATGAGATCGGCAAGGTCTATGGCGTGACCCGTGAACGGATCCGTCAGATCGAGTCCAAGACCATGTCGAAGCTGCGTCACCCCTCGCGCTCGCAGGTGCTGCGGGACTACCTCGACTGATCACGTGCAGTGAGGTCGGGCCCGGATCCACTGGATCCGGGCCCGTTCTCCGTCCGTCGGCAGGCGGACGGTGAAGGACAGCAGGCGCGGAGGCTCCGACGCCCGCGAGCAATGATGACCACGAAGAAGAATCCGGGAGGCGGCGCACCGGCATGAGGACCACCACGGGGACAGTCCCTACTGTCGTGTCGCGGGTCCATCAGGTCTCCGGCGAGGACTGGGTCAGCCACCGGGAGCTGCGACTCGACATGCTCGCTGCAGACCCTGACGCGTTCTGGGCGGACCCGGCCGAGGCTCGACGCCGCGACGAGCAGCAATGGCGCGCCGAGATCGCTGGACCTCGCATCCATCTCCAGGCCCGGAGCGCAAGCGAGGTGCTCGGAGGGATCGCATTGCTTCCTGCCGGCTATACCCCCGAGCATCCGATCCCTGCAGACCGTGCCCACATCGTCTCGCTCTGGATCCGTCCCGCTGCCCGGGGCACGGGGGTCTCCCGTGTCCTCCTCGCGGCGCTCGCCCGCCTCTCCCTGGAGCTCGGGCGGCCGGACCTGCGATTGGATGTCGACGACACCAATGTGCCTGCGCAGCGTCTCTATGAGCGTCTCGGCTTCACCGCCACCGGGAACCGGGAGCCCCGGGAAGGCCGTGGCACCAGCTGGGTCGAGTACGCGCTCCGCGCAGAACAGCTGCTGGCCGACTGACCGAGCGCACCGCTGCCCCCCCCAGATGACATGCGGCGGAAGCAGGGCCCGCAGGGGATGCGCACCCGGAGCACGGCGCCAGAGACGAGAAGGGCGCCCACCGCAGCGGTGGGCGCCCTTCTCGTCGGACGAGTGCGATCAGGCTCGGAAGTGAGCCTCGGTGATCAGTCCTCGACCGGTTCGGGCTTGAGGTGGAGACGCTCGGTCTCGTCGATGATCTCAGCGGCGACGCTCGTGAAAGCATCCTGATGGGCGCGAGCATGATGCGCGCAGAACATCAGTTCGCCGCCGGCCTCGAGGAGTACCTTGACGTACGCCTGAGCACCGCAGCGGTCGCAGCGGTCGTGTGCCGTGAGCCGGGGGGCTTCGAGAGTGAGGTTCATGAGGTCATTTCTAGCATCCGGCGGCGGTGCGAGGGGAGTATCCACAGCCTCGGTTCGCTGGGGGCGCAACACCCTGTGAGCCCAGCCGCTCGCAGCGAGCGGTCGCACCCCGCGCTGTGAGCCGTGCGGCAGGAGGCAATACCCGGATCTGGTCGCGCGGACCCGTAGGATCTGGGGGGTGTCCACCCCCAGTGCAGCAAAGAAGTCCGCATATGACGCCCGCAACCTCCAGGTCCTCGAAGGGCTTGAGGCCGTGCGCAAGCGTCCCGGCATGTACATCGGCTCCACCGACTCCCGGGGCCTCATGCATTGCCTCTGGGAGATCCTCGACAACTCCGTCGACGAGGCGCTCGGCGGGCACGGTGACGCGATCGAGGTGATCCTCCACGCCGATCACTCCGTCGAGGTGCGCGACACCGGCCGCGGCGTCCCGGTGGATGTCGAGCCCCGTACCGGCCTGACCGGCGTCGAGGTGGTCTACACCAAGCTCCACGCCGGAGGAAAGTTCGGCGGCGGCTCCTACGCCGCCTCGGGCGGCCTGCACGGCGTCGGCGCGAGCGTCGTGAACGCCCTGTCCGGACGCCTCGACGTCGAGGTCGACCGCGGAAGCAAGACCTATGCGATGAGCTTCCAGCGCGGCCAGCCCGGCATCTTCGACGATGCCGACGGTCCGGACCCGGACTCGACGTTCACCCCGGCAACAGGGCCTGACGCACTGCGGATGATCGGGAAGGCCAAGCGCGGCGTGACCGGCACCCGCGTGCGCTACTGGGCCGATCCGCAGATCTTCGTCAAGGGGTCCCACTTCTCGCTGGATGACCTCACCCGCCGCTCCCGGCAGACTGCCTTCCTGGTCCCGGGCCTGAAGATCTCGGTCAGCGACCTCCGTCCCGAGGCCTCGCCCGATCAGCCGACCACCCGCGTGTACAAGTACGACGGCGGGATCAGCGAATTCGTCGAGTACCTCGCCCAGGATCAGCGGATCACCGACGTGATCCGGCTGCAGGGCACGGGGGAGTACACCGAGACAGTTCCGGTGCTCGATGCGAACGGCCATATGGTCTCCACCGATGTCGAGCGCAGCTGTGAGGTTGATATCGCGCTGCGATGGGGATCCGATTTCGACTCCACCCTGCGCTCCTTCGTGAACATCGTCGCCACCCCCAAGGGCGGCACCCACGTCACCGGCTTCGAGCAGGCGATGGTCAAGACCGTGCGCAAGCAGGTCGAGAACCAGGCGCGCCGGGTCAAGTTCAACTCCAAGAACGAGAAGATCGAGAAGGACGACACCCTCGCCGGGCTCACCGCAGTGGTCAGCGTGAGGATCGACGAGCCGCAGTTCGAGGGCCAGACCAAGGAGGTGCTCGGCACCCCGGCGATCCGCGCGATCGTTGCGAAGGTCGTCGAGGACCGGCTGACCGAGTTCCTCAGCTCCAACAAGAAGGGGGAGAAGGAACAGGCCGCCCTGGTCATCGACAAGGTGGTCTCGGAGATGCGCGCCCGCATCGCTGCGCGCATGCACAAGGAGGTCTCACGCCGCAAGAATGCGCTGGAGTCCTCCACGATGCCCACCAAGCTCGCGGACTGCCGCACTCATGACGTGGAGCGCTCCGAGCTGTTCATCGTCGAGGGGGACAGCGCGCTCGGCACCGCGAAGAACGCCCGCTCCTCGGAGTTCCAGGCCCTGCTGCCGATCCGTGGCAAGATCCTGAACGTCCAGAAGGCGTCCATCACGGACATGCTGAAGAACACCGAGTGCGCCGCAATCATCCAGGTGATAGGTGCCGGCTCGGGCCGCACCTTCGATCTGGATGCCGCCCGCTACGGCAAGATCATCATGATGACCGACGCCGACGTCGACGGCGCGCATATCCGCACCCTGCTGCTGACGCTCTTCCACCGCTATATGCGGCCGCTGGTCGATGCTGGGCGGGTCTATGCCGCGGTGCCGCCGCTGCATCGGGTGGAGATCATCCACGGGGGCAAGAAGAAGAACGAGATGGTCTACACCTACTCCGAGGCAGAGCTGCAGAAGCTGCTGAAGAACCTCGAGCGTCGCGGTAAGAAGTACAAGGAGCCGATCCAGCGCTACAAGGGCCTGGGGGAGATGGACGCCGACCAGCTGGCGGACACCACCATGGATCCCGGCCACCGCACCCTGCGCCGGGTGCGGATCGAGGACGTCGAGGCCGCCAGCGCCGTGTTCGAGCTGCTGATGGGCTCCGACGTCGCTCCGCGCAAGCAGTTCATCATCGAGGGAGCCGAAGAGCTCGACATGGAGAGGATCGACGCATGAGTGTCGCCGTGAGAGTCATTCCCTGCCTGGACGTCGATGCGGGCCGCGTCGTCAAGGGCGTCAACTTCAAGGACCTGCGCGACGCGGGGGACCCGGTCGAGCTGGCCGCACGCTACGGCGCCGAGGGCGCCGATGAGCTGACCTTCCTCGACGTCACCGCGTCCTCGGGCGGCCGGGACACCATGATCGATGTGGTGCGCCGCACCGCCGAGCAGATCTTCATCCCGCTGACCGTCGGCGGTGGGGTCCGCTCGGTCGACGATGTGGACCAGCTGCTGCGGGCCGGGGCCGACAAGTGCGGCGTCAACACCGCAGCGATCGCCCGCCCCGAGGTGATCTCCGAGATCTCCCGGCGCTTCGGCAACCAGGTGCTGGTGCTCTCGATCGACGCCCGCCGGGTCACCGAGGAGACCCCCGAGGGCACTGCACGCTCCGGCTCCGGCTTCGAGGTCACCACCCACGGTGGTCGCCGCGGCACCGGCATCGATGCGATCGCCTGGATCCGCGAGGTGACCGAACGGGGGGCCGGGGAGATCCTGCTGAACTCGATGGATGCCGACGGCACCAAGCAGGGCTTCGACCTCGAGCTGATCACGCTCGCCCGGGAGGCGACCACGCTGCCGCTGATCGCCTCCGGCGGTGCCGGGACGCCCGAGGACTTCGCGCCGGCCGTTCACGCGGGCGCCGACGCGGTGCTGGCCGCGAGCGTCTTCCATTTCCAGCAGATGACGATCTCGGAGGCGAAGGCCGCGATGGCGGCCGACGGGATCATCGTGCGGTGAGCGCACCGCTCTCGGTCGCGGACCGAGCAGCCAGCACCACCCACCCTCCACGGCAGCGCCTCGCCGTCATCGCTCTGGTGCTTCTCCTGCTGCTTCTCGCCACCGGCGGCTGGCTGCTGTGGGACAACCGCCGGCTCGATGTCACCACCTATGACGTGGTCCTCGACGAACTGCCAGCAGCGGCGGACGGGCTTCGCATCGCTCAGATCTCCGATCTGCATGCCGCACAGTTCGGCACCTTCCAGGATCGGGTGGTCACCGCGACCACGGCCGCAGAGCCGGATCTGATCGCGCTCACCGGCGACCTCATCGACTACCGCACCACGCAGCTGGACGGCGTGCTCGCGATGACCGAGCGACTGCAGGCGATCGCACCCACGTACTTCGTGCTCGGCAACCATGAGGCGGACTCACCCCTCATGGACGAGCTGATCAGGGGACTCGAGGCTCGCGGCATCACGGTGCTGCGGAATGAGGCTGTCGAGGCGCAGATCGCCGGGGTCGAGCTGAGCGTGGTCGGTCTTGATGACCCGCGGGTGCGGGCCGCGGCAGGGGAGAGCCCGCAGGAGGCGACGGCGGTGCTCGCCGGACTCGGCCTGCCGGAGGATGGCACCACTGTGCTGCTCGCGCATCGTCCGGAGCAGCTGGACAGCTATACCGGTACCGGGGCTGACCTGGTGCTCTCCGGGCACGCCCACGGCGGGCAGGTGCGCATTCCCGGAGTGGGTGGGCTCTACGCCCCGCATCAGGGCCTGTTCCCCGCGCTCACCGAGGGCGTGCATGAGCGGCAGGGCACCACCATGGTGATCAGCCGGGGGCTCGGGAACAGCATCGCCGGGGTGCGGGTCAACAACCCGCGTGAGCTCGTGATCGTGGAGATGCGCAGCGGGATGTGAGCCGCCTTCTACTGGCTATACGCAGTGTGTATACGCAGTGTGTATAGTCCTCGCATGAGCACCGCACACGCCCTGCTGGGACTGCTTGATCGGTCGCCAGCCTATGGGTACTCCCTCAAGCATGACTACGACCAGCTCCTCGCACCGGAGCGGCCGCTGGCCTTCGGGCAGGTCTATTCCTCGCTCGCCCGCTTCGAGCGCCAGGGATGGGCAGAGATCCTCACCGTCGAGACCGGCTCCGGGCCCGAGCGCAAGCTCTACGGCATCACGGCCGACGGGGTCGCCGAGCTGGATGCCTGGGTCTCCACGCCGCAGGTCACCGGCTCCTTCTCAGCCTCCACCCTGTTCGTGCGGATCTCGATCGCCCTGCTTTCCGGGCGGGACGCCCAGGAGGTCCTCACCGTCCAGCGAGCGAGCCACATGGTGCGCATGCGCGAGCTGACCGCACGCCGTCGCGGCGCCGAGCCCTCGCTGCTGCTCCAGCTGGACTACGAGCTCACCCACCTCGACGCCGATCTGCGCTGGATCCAGGAAGCCGGTCAGCGGCTCGATGCGCTGCGCGTGCAATGGCAGGAGACGACCGGAACGCGGCCCGACGAGACCGGGGCGCAGCGATGACCGCCCATTCCGAGAGTCGTGAACGCGCTGCGACCGCTGCCGGAGCTGCGACGGTCGTCGAGCTGAGCGGGGTACGGGTCTCCTACGGTCAGGATCCCGCGCTGCGTGGCATCGACCTGCAGATCGCCGCAGGGGAGCAGGTCGCCGTGATGGGGCCGTCCGGATGCGGGAAGTCCACTCTTCTGCATGTGCTCGCCGGCGTGCTGGATGCCCGGGAGGGCACCCTCCGGGTGCTCGGCGAGGACCTCGGAGCGATGCGGGAGAAAGATCGAGCCCAGCTCCGGCTGGCCCGGATGGGCATGGTGTTCCAGTTCGGTGACCTGATCGGCGAACTCACTCTGCGCGAGAATCTCGCCCTCCCGCTCCAGCTCCTCGGCGGCAGGCCGGCACGGATCCGGGCAGAAGTCGACGCGATGCTCGACCGTCTCGGGCTCGGCGAGGTCGCAGGCCGTCGCGCCGCCCAGGTCTCCGGTGGACAGGCGCAGCGCGCCGCCGTCGGCCGCGCACTGATACACCAGCCCGCCCTGCTGCTGGCCGACGAACCCACCGGCGCGCTGGACACAGTCGCCGCCGACACCGTGATGGACGCCCTGATGGACACCGTGACGGAGCAGGGCACGACCCTCGTGGTCGTCACCCACGACAACCGCGTCGCCGCACACCTGAACCGCCTGGTGAGCATGCGCGACGGGGAGCTCGTGGGCTGAGATGCGCTCCTCCCTCCGCCTCGGGCTCACCCTCGCACTGCGCGCCACCGACCAAGGCCGCTTCCGCACGCTCAGCGCACTGCTCGTGTCCCTGTTCGGCTGCGCGCTCCTGGTCGTGGTGCTGGCCCTGCTGGATGCTGCCAGGCCCCGCAGCCTCGCACCCGGGATCGCGATGTCGGAGGTGGTCGGGATGATCCTGCCCGGGATCGTGGCCCTCGCGATCGGTCTGCCCGTGCTGGCCGCCGCCGCCGCGACCGGCCGCATGTCCGAGCAGGACCGCTCCCGGCGCACGGCCCGATTGCACCTGCTCGGGATGCGCGGCCGCGATCGGGTACTGGTGGGCATCGGCGAAAGCCTCCCTCCCGCTCTCGTCGGTGCAGCTGTCGGTCTCACGGTGAGTTCTCTGCTGGTGCCGTGGGCCGGAGGGGCACTGCTGGGCATGACCCCGGCGCCGAGCGTTGTGCCGGGATCTCTCGTGGTGGCCCTCGCCGTGCCGCTGGGTCTGGCCGCCGGGGCCGCGATGCCCTCACGTCGCTCCCAGAACGAGACTCTGGAGCAGGCTCGCGGAGAGGTGGACCGACGTCCCGGTCTCTGGCGGGCAGCGATCCTGGTGCTGGGTCTGGTGATGCTGGTGCTCAGCTGGAGTGTGCAAGGGCTCTCGAACCCCGTGCTGGTCGTTCTGTTCCTCGGCGGTGCCGGCCTGGCCGCACTGGGCAGCATCCTGCTGCCGGCCCTGCTGGTGCGGCGCAGCGCCGACCTGCTCGTCCGGGTCGGATCCCCGGTGACCGTCGTGGCGGGACGGCGCCTGCAGTCTCAGCCCGCAGTGCTCGGCAGGGTGCTCGGCGCCCTGGTGATCGGCGTGGTGGTGACGACGGCAGGGCAGGGACTGATCAGCGTCTTGGCCGCTACCCCGGTGTATCAGGCCGGGCGCCACTACCGAGACGTCGAAGCTGCCGCCGAGGCATGGCTCCCGGATCGGGCGGCCGTCGCAGATCTGGAGCGTGCCCTCGAGCAGGTCGGTGGAGCTCGCGAGGTGGCATTCTCCACGCGCGGGTACGTCGTCGCCCCGGGGAGCACCCCGCAGGAGCACGCCCTGGGTGCGATGGTGACCACCTGCGAGGAGCTCCGCGTCCTCCGACCGGAGGTGGAGGGCTGCCGGAATGATCGTGCGGCCTGGATCCCAGCTGCGGCTGGGTTCGAGGAGAGGGTACCGCTCCAGGGAATCGTGGATCTGTTCAGCACCGACTTCGACGAGAGCAGCGGCGGGTTCGGAGATCCCGTGCTGCAGCTCGAGGTCTCCGAGGATGATCTCTCTCGAGTGCCAGTCCCTTCCTGGCAGGACACGGATCCGGCACCCACCCTGTTCATTCCGCGGGCACTGGTCACCGAAGAGCAGTTCTGGCAGTTCGGCGACGTGAGCGCGAGGGTGAATGCTGGCCCGCGCCCTGACTTTCCGGCGGAGCTGCAGGCGGCGGGAATCGACGCCCATATCGGCTGGACGGCGGAGGACTTCGCGCCCTATCAGGCGACCATCGACACCATCCGCCTGCTGAACCTCGTGGTGCTGGCCGTCGGGCTGGGCGCCTTCCTGCTCGGCATGGCTGATCTGGCGATGGGGCGCAGGCAGGAGCATGCCCGGCTGCGCCTGCTCGGCACCCCTGTGGGGGTGCTGCGCCGTGCGCACTGGCTCGAGGTGGCGCTGCCGCTGGTGGTCGGTGGGGGAGCGGCGCTCGGGATCGGGCATCTGGTCGCCGTCGCCTTCGTCGATACCGGTAACCGCGGTATGGAACCGGGCATGGTGACGCACCTCGGCGCGGAGAGCCTCACCGGACCGGTTCTCGCCGTGGCGGGCGGCGCGGTGGTGATCGCGCTGCTGACCTCGATCGGCATCGGTGCTCCCCTGCGACCGGACCACATCCGCCGGGCCTGACGTGCGCACCGCCGCGCGTCTGCTGTACTCCGGACGCGACACGGCCCGTCCGAACGGATTCGGACGGGCCGTGGGTGGGGGCGAGCGCTCGCATCAGAGACGCCGCCGTGCTCACCGCAGGTGCGAGAGGCCGGTGCCGAGCAGTGCGCGCTGCACGAGCAGCTCGTGCTCATGACGCGCCTGCTGGGCGGCCTGCTGCCGACGGGCCTCGCGCACCGCTCGTCGGCGGGCGAGGAAACCCTTCAGCAGGGTGTCGACGGCGTCCTCGTCGGCGACCTGCTCGAGCCGACGCAGGCTGGTGTCGGCGCGGGACGATTCGCGGCGGGTGAGGGTGTCGATGGGGCTGGTGGTGTTCTCCGATGTGTCGGTCGTGCGGATGGTGGTCGGGCTGCGGGTGTCGAGGGTGGTGTGAAGGGACATGGGGGCTCCTGACGGAGTGGCGTGTGATCGAGTCTCCTGCGCGCTGCGGACAGCTGCTGTCCTCGAAGCGCGCAGGAGAGTGCCCGCTGCTCGAGTGCGTCGGGCAGCGGGGATTCTCAGTAGTGCCGGCGGCAGGGCCGCACGGCATGGCGCGGAGCGGTGCGCTCCGTCAGCCGGCCACAGGCGCGGCGTGCCCGGCGGTGCTGCGGCCCCCACCGGCCGCTCGCTGAGCCACGGTGAGTCCGTGGGGCCGGGTGAGGGATGCGGCGAGGCCGAGCGACGACGCGGCCGGGCTGGCCGGGGTCGTGAACGGGGGCTGGTGCATCTCCATACGGAGAGTTGACCACCCTTCTCCGGTGGAGCACAACTGATTAAAAGTTCGCACGACGACGAAGACCCGGCCGCCCTCTGAGGGGCGACCGGGTCCTGGTCAGATGCTCCGCGGTGCGGAGCTGTGCTCAGCGCTCGATGCGGTAGGTGACGCCGATGGAGTGCGACTGGCCGGGCTCGAGGGCCACGTAGCCGTCCTTGGCGATGGCAGGCTCGATGCAGACGAACTCGGGCCAGGCTGTATCGGGAATATCGGCCATGCCGGTCACCAGGGTGTTCCAGGGATTCCAGACCACAGTCTTGGCGGTGCCGCGCGGTGCGGAGACGATGCGGCGGCCGGACTTCTCATCGTGGACAGTCACCACGGCGGTGGAGTCGACGACCCGGTCGGTGGCGGCGGTCAGCCGCAGCGGCCCGGCCGGGAGCACGTCGGGGGCCAGCCCGCGGGTGTTGTCGAGGAAGTCAGCGCCTTCGAGCCCGAGGATCTCGATCTCCCGCACATCGCCGACGGCGAGGTAGGTGTGCAGCGCTGCCTCGAGATCGAGCGGCCGGGGTCCGGCGGTGAGGGTGAGGTCCACCGACAGCTCGGCGCCGATGCGGAACTGGACGGACGCGGTCAGCGCCTTGACGTCCTCGGGGGTGCGGAGGGTGAGCACCACCTCGTCGCCCTCTCGCTCGGCCGAGGCGAGATCCCAGCGGAGGTTGCGCAGCCAGCCGTGCTTGACCTCCATCGCCAGGTCCCGGCCCGGTCCGAACCAGGGGCCGATCAGGGGGATGCCTCCGCGCACGGCCTCCCGCTCGCCGAAGGCGGAGTCCGGGCTCATCCAGAGCAGATCCGCCTCACCGGCGGGGACGTAGCTGGTCAGGTGCGCGCCGTCGAAGAGGAGCTCGGCCGTCGCAGCAGGGGTGTCGATCAGCAGGACGTCGACCCCGTGGGTCTGCCCGAGGCGCACACCTTCGGGAAGCGGGACGGAGGTGGTGGGGGCATCGGTGCCTGAAGAGTTCATGACGTCATGGTCGCACGTCACCGGGCCGCGGATCCGAGGACTCAGCCGGTTGCCGTCCCGGCGCAGCGGCCGCGGGGCTGGCCTCTCTGGCCTGGGTCGAGTCCCGTTCCTCCGTGCCCTCCGCAGCCGCCGAGACTGTGCGGATGAACAGCAGCAGCCAGCCGTACACGATCGCCGCCGCCCCCATCTCGAAGGCAGTCATGTTCAGGTAGTCCACGCCCAGGTAGAGCACTGTGACGGTCACCAGCAGGGCGAAGGCCCCGGCGGTGACGGCGATCAGGGCGCCCGGCAGCCGGCGCAGCAGCACCGGCACCACGAGCAGGGTGAGCGCGAAGACGACCACGAGCGACTGGGCGACCACGTCGTGCCAGAAGACGCTCACGGTCCGGGAGATCACCGCGACCAGGGCGACCAGCACCCCGACTGCGCTCAGCAGCGAGCGCACGGCGGTGATCAGCCAGGCCGGCTCGCCGGCGCTGCGGGCCCAGCGGTCCAGATCATGGGCGAGGAACTCGGCCACGGTCACCAGCGCCACCCCGGTCAGCAGCAGGGTGAGGTTGAAGGTGAAGCTCGAGAGGCCGTCACCTTCGCCGAGCTCGGAGAAGTACCTCTCCCACCAGTAGGGATCCGAGGCGTTCATGGCGCTGGCGAGCACACCGACCACGAGGAATGCCGCCAGCAGGGTGGCCAGGGACCGGCCGGTGAGCGAGGCCGCCGCCGCGGAGGTGATGTAGGCAGCGGCGCCGGCCGCAAGGGCGACCCAGAAGGTGCCGGCGAGGCGATCGAGCGCGACGCCCTGGAAGGCTTGCTGGAACACACCGAACAGGGCGCCGGTGAGGAACAGGCCGAGGATCCCGAAGACGAGGGAGAGCCCGAGGACATCGATCCCGCGGCGCCACCAGTGCCGGCCCCCGAACCAGGGCAGGGAGCGCCGGGTGAGGGTCGAGAGGGTGAGGGCGGCCGTCGCTGCGCCGCAGCCCAACACCGTCAGCGCGGCGACCTGGCCGATCGATCCCGATCCTGCCAACGGAACGGTCCCGCGCAGGGCGAGCAGTCCGACGACCAGACCCACCAGGGCGCCGGCCACGCCGACGGCGATATGCCGGGACTCCACACGCGAGGCCCGGGAGGAGCGGAATTCCCCGCGCATCAGCCGATCGCGGCGATCGGCACGGCCACCGGGGTCCCGGAGCCATCCCGGCGCCCGGTGGGCTCGGGCAGATCGATCGGCTGCCCCGCCTCGGACGAGGCGCGAGCGGGGTGAGGGACCACCCAGGCGCCGATCAGCGTGTCCTCGCCGCGCAGGAAGCGATGGCAGCGCATCCCAGCCGTCGCCCGACCCTTCGGCGGGTACTCGGTGAGGGCGGAGACCTTCAGCGAGCCGTTCTGGAGCAGCGGGAGGGTGCCGGAGCTGCCGGCGACGGTCACCACGTCGGCCGGGGCGGTCACATCGATCACCCCGAAGGACACCACCCGGTCACCGGCACCGAGCTTGATCCCGGCCACCCCGCCGGCGCTGCGACCCTGCGGCCGGACCCCGGAGGAGGGGAAGTGGAGCAGCTGCGCCTCGGCAGTGATGAAGACCAGGTCCAGGTCCTCGTCCTCCTCGAGGTCCACGACCCCGACCACGGTGTCACCGTCCTTCAGCGAGATGATCTCGAAGCCGTCGGCCTTCGGGAATTCGAGCTGCACCCGCTTGACCACGCCCTGCCGGGTCCCGAGCGCGATCGCCCCGCCCCGCGCGAGATCGTCCTCGCCGAGCCGGATCAGCCCCAGCGCGCGTTCCTCCCGCTCGAGGTCGATGAGATCCGCCAGCCGCGTCCCGCCGGCGAGCGAGGGCGCCCCGGCAGTCGGTGCGAGCGAGGGCAGATCCACGACCGACAGCCGCAGCACGCGGCCGCTGTCGGTGACCACGCCGACGCTCGAGCGGGTGGTGGTGCGCACCTGGGAGACGACCACATCATGGGAGCTGCGGGCGCCCTCGCGCAGCACCGGGCCCTCGCCGGTGACCCGCGCGACCAGCCCGGTCCCCGTGAGCAGCACATGGCAGGGCTCATCGGCGACCTCGAGGGAGCCGGCAGCGGAGACGACCGGCTTCTCCGCTGACTCGAGCAGGACCGTTCGGCGGGAGTCCCCGTGCTCGGCGGCCACCGCGGCGAGCTCGTCGGAGACCAGCGCACGCAGCACCGCATCCGAGCCCAGGATCTCTTCGAGTTGTTCGATCTCGCGGCGCAGGTCATCCCGCTCCGCTTCGAGATCGATCTGCGAGAACCTCGTCAGCCGTCGCAGCCGCAGCTCCAGGATGTATTCCGCCTGGACCTCGGAGAGGTCGAACACCGTCATCAAGCGGGTCCGGGCGATCTCGGCATCGTCGCTCTGGCGGACGATCTGGATCACCTCGTCGATGTCGAGGATCGCCAGCAGCAGGCCCTCGACCAGGTGCAGGCGGGCCTTGCGCCTGCTGAGGCGGTGCTCGGTGCGGCGGCGCACCACCTTCAGCCGGTGATCGACGAACACCTCGAGCAGCTGCTTCAGACCGAGCGTGCGCGGCTGGCCCTCGACGAGGGTCACGTTGTTGATGCCGAAGGATTCCTCGAGCGGCGTGTACCGGTAGAGCTGCTGCAGCACGGCCTCGGGGTCGAAGCCCGACTTCACCGTGAGCACCAGGCGCAGGCCGTGATGACGGTCGGTGAGGTCCTGGTAGTCGGAGATGCCCTGGACCCGCTTGGCCTGCACCGCATCACGCAGCTTCTCCGCGAGACGCTCCGGCCCCACCTGGTAGGGCAGTTCGGTAACGACGATGCCCTTGCGGCGCGAGGTGACGTTCTCGATGCGGGTCGTCGCCCGCATCTTGAAGGAGCCGCGGCCCGTGCGATACGCATCTCGAATGCCCTCGAGCCCCACGATCCGGCCCCCGGTGGGCAGGTCCGGTCCGGGCACGAAGCGCATCAGCTCCTCGAGCTCCGCCTCCGGGTGATCGATCAGATGGCGGGCTGCGGCGATGGTCTCCACCAGGTTGTGGGGCGCCATATTCGTGGCCATGCCCACGGCGATCCCGGAGGCCCCGTTCACCAGCAGGTTCGGATACTGGGCAGGCAGCACCTCAGGCTGGAGGAGCTGGTTGTCATAGTTCGGGATCATGTCCACGACGTCCTCGCCCAGCGATTCCGTCATCAGCAGCGCAGCTTTCGCCAGCCGCGCCTCGGTGTATCGCGGAGCGGCGGGGCCGTTGTCCAGCGAGCCGAAGTTGCCGTGACCATCCACCAGCGGCAGCCGCATGTTGAACGGCTGCGCCATCCGCACCAGCGCGTCGTAGATCGCGGTGTCGCCGTGGGGATGGAGCTTGCCCATCACCTCGCCCACCACCCGCTGGCTCTTCACATGGCCCTTCTCAGGGCGCAGCCCCATCTCGGCCATCATGTAGAGGATGCGGCGCTGGACGGGCTTGAGCCCGTCGCGCGCGTCGGGCAGCGCCCGGGAGTAGATGACCGAGTACGCGTACTCGAGGAACGACGACTCCATCTCGCTGGTGACATCGATGTCGACGATGTTCTCGTCGACGACGTCCTCACCGGCGGGCGTATTGGTGCTGCGTGATCGGGCCATGGGCAACATCATGGCGCATGACCGGCCGAGTTCTCGGGAACCGGCCGCCCCGACGGGACGTGAATCCCGTCAACCTCCGCTCCTCGACGGTAGGCTCCAGAAATGGCGGAACGACGCGACGGCCTGCGGTCACTGCGCCGCCGTGCCCGGCCCGATGATGAGCACGAGCCCACCTATCCCTCCCACTGGGAGGCGGATATCGCCCTGCGCGATGGTTCCGCCGCGCACCTGCGCCCGATCCTGCCGACGGACGCCGACGCGCTCCAGGACTTCCACCAGCGGCAGTCCGAGCACTCCCGCTACCTCCGCTTCTTCGCCGCCATGCCGAAGCTGTCCCGGCGTGACCTCGAACGCTTCACCCACGTCGACCACCAGGACCGGGTGGCGCTGGTGGCACTGGTCGGCGCGGAGATCATCGCCGTCGGCCGCTATGACCGTACGGAGCCGCGCTCCGCCGAGGTGGCGTTCAACGTCTCCGACTCCCGCCAGGGGACCGGGCTCGCCTCGGTGCTGCTGGAGCACCTCGCGGCCGCCGCCCGAGAGCGCGGCATCAACGAGTTCACCGCCGACGTGCTCCCGCAGAACACCAAGATGATCAAGGTCTTCACCGAGACCGGCTTCGACGTCGCCCGGGTGCTCGATGACGGCGTGGTGATGGTCTCCTTCCGGATCGACCCCACAGCCCGGTCCCTCGCCGTGATGGCGGAACGCGAGCACCGCGCTGAGGCACGAGCCATGGAACGGCTCCTGCACCCGCAGTCGGTGCTCCTGATCGGAGTCTCCTCCCGTGCGGATTCCGCCGGCGGTCGCTTCCTCACTGCCCTGGAGGACTCCGGATACAGCGGCACCGTGCACCTCATCTCCCGTGACGCCCTGGAGCTGCGGGGCCGCCCCGCCTTCGCCCGGGTGAGCGATGTGCCGGGCACCGTCGACCTCGCCGTGATCGCGCTGCGCCCCGAGGCCTGCCTCGAAGCGATCGAGGAGTGCGCCGAGATCGGGGTCCGCAGCGTCCTGATCCCCACCGAGGGATTCTCCGACAGCGACGAAGGCCGCCTGCTGCAGCGGGAGCTGGTCGCCCGCGCACGTCGCCATGGCATGCGCCTGCTGGGGCCCGGCTCCCTCGGCTTCCTGCGCACCGGGGAGGACGCCATCAGTCTCTCGCTGGCGCCGAGGATGCCGCAGCCCGGGACGGTCGCGCTCGCCGGGCAGTCCAGCGCCCTCTCCGCGATGCTGCTGGCGGGAACCGACGCCCGCGGCATCGGCCTGCACGAGTTCGTGGGAGTCGGGAACCGGGCCGACGTCTCCCTGAACGACACCCTCCAGCACTGGGAGGACGACGCACAGGTCGGGGTGATCGGGCTGGCCCTGGAATCCATGGGCAACCCCCGCAAATTCACCCGGATCGCGCGCCGGCTGACCCGCAGCACCCCGCTGGTCGTGCTGCGTCCCCCCGGCAGCGAGTCGCACCTGCCGCCCGGACACGACGTGCGCCACTCCGCCCTGCCGCGCCGAGCCATGGACCAGGTGCTCGACTCGGCGGGGGTGGTGCAGGCCGGGGGAGTGGATCACCTGCTCGACGTGGTCGATGCGATCGGGCGACAGGGCCTCCCGCTCGGCCATCGAGTAGGGCTGCTCTCCAACACCGCGGCACTCGGCTCCTCCCTGCGCGGCGCCGCCGGCCAGGCCGGCCTCGACGTGGTCGCGGAGAACCACAGCGTCCCGCTCTCCCCGGACCCGCGCCTCATCCAGCGCGCCTTCACCACGATGGCCGCGCTGGGCAAGGTCGATCTGGTGATCGCCGGCCTGGTCGACCCCCAGGCGGCCGACGCCATCGAGGTGCTCCGGCAGATGTCGATCGTCGCCCGCCATTCCGAAGTGGTGCTCATGGTCTGCCTGGTCACCACCGCCGAGCGTTTCGCCGAGGTGCAGCGCGCAGTACGCGCCGACCTCTCCCTGCCGCCGGTGCACACCACTCCCTTCACCGTGGTGCGGGCCGGTGCCGGTATGCTCGCGGCCGCGCTGCGCCCCGAGGCGGATGACGCCGAGCCCGCCCAGCGGGAGGACATCGATCGCGCGACGGCACGCGAGCTGGTGCAGTCGCTGACACCCCCACCCGCCGCGCCCGCCGTGGACCTCTCCACCGCGGAGATCACTGCACTGCTGTCCGCCTATGGCATAGATCTGCTGGCCACCAGGCAGATCGAGGATGTCGAGGACGCCCTCGCCCACGCCGCAGAGATCGGCTATCCGGTCGTGCTGAAGTCCACGGACCCGGTGCTGCGCCATCGGGCAGACCTCGGCGGGGTGCGGCTCGACATCCCCGACGCGGTCCAGCTGCGTCATGCCGTCGACTCCATGCGCCGTGACCTGTCCTACTCGAGCGCGCCGCTCGAGGTCCAGGCCATGGCGCCCGCCGGAGTGCCGATGGTGGTGCGCAGCGTCGAGGACCCCTCGCTCGGGCCGGTGGTGTCCCTCTCCGTGGCGGGGGACGCCACCGACCTGCTCGATGACATCGCCTATGCGATCCCTCCCTTCAGCGAACACGGCGCGGCACGGCTCGTGGACGCTCCCGCCACGGCCGTGAAGCTCCGCGGGATGCGCGGCCTGCCACCGGCGGACCGGACCGCGCTCGCCGATCTGGTGGTCCGCGTCGGCCTGCTCGCGGAGGACCTCCCTGAGGTCGCATCGCTCGAGCTGTACCCGGTGCTGGTCGCGCAGAACGGCCTGACCGTGGTCGGAGCCCGGGCACGGCTGGCACCCCCGCCGAACCGCACCGACGGGTCCCGCCGCACGCTCTCCGGTCCGCCGGGGTCCTGAGCCGCGCCGCTCTCCCGGTGGGAGCGTGGAACAATGACACGATGACCACCGCACTTCCCACCGACCTGCTCAAGGCTCTCGAGACCGCCGGGTACTTCCCCCAGGCGGCAGCCCAGAGCCTGCAGCGCTCGCTGCGAGGCCGCGCCCCGCTCGCCCATCTGGTGCGACCCGAGACCACCTTCGACGGGCCGGAGGTGCGCCGGCACCTCACCGTCCTGGTGCTCACCTCCACCCATCTGCTGATCACGCATCTCGATGATGATCCCGCCGATGCGCTCAATCCCAGCCAGGTGGTCTCCACCACCGAGCGGATCCGCCTGCAGCGGATCACCGCCACCGGCCTCTCGCAGGTCTTCGACACCGATGGCCAGCTCAACCCCGGCCGCGAGTCCGAGATCACCCTCGGCGTCACCTGGGACGGCAGCCGGCGCCTGGACCTCGAGCGGGCGGTGTGCGAGGACCCCGGCTGCCAGCTGGACCACGGATACACCGGCTCGATCGCCCCGTCAGACCTCGCCCTGCGCGTCAGCGCCCTGGCCGACGGCACCGGTGCCGTCGAGGAGGCGCTCGCCTTCCACGACGACCTGATCGACGCGATCGACGCGATCGATACGGTCGGGGCCTGAACCGGAGTGAACGCCGCCACCCCCGGATCGCACGCCCGCCATCAGCCCGGATTCGCGGAGACCTGGCCTTCCGATCTGCTGCCGCCGCCCTTCGCCGGCGGGGCCCGGCCCGGCCTGCTGGATGTCCTGCGACCGCTGGTCCAGAAGCCGAAGCCCGGCCGGGACCTGGTGGTGCTGATCGACGGGCTCGGTGCAGATCTGCTGCGAGACCACCGCTCGCTCACCCCGACGCTGCGCCGCCTGGAGGCGCAGACGCAGCGGGTGCGCACCGTCACTCCATCGACCACCTCGAGCGCCATGGTCTCGCTGCACACCGGAGCGGCCCCGCTCGAGCACGGGGTCCTCGGCTATCTCACCTACGACCCGCAGACCGGTCGCAGCCTCAACCAGATCAGCGGGGAGAAAGGCACCGACCCGCGCGCCTGGATGCCGCTGCCGACACTGGTCGGCTCCGGGACCCGGCGAGCGGTTCAGGTGGGACCCAGCAAGCATGCCGGCTCCCATCTGAGCGGTGCTGCCTACCGAGGCTGGGAGTTCCGCGGCCACGGGCGCGCTGATCGGGTCGACGTGGTCCGTGCCGCCCTGCGTCGCGCAGGCGGGGACGGCCTCGTCCATCTCCACGTCGATGATGTCGACCACGCCGGGCATCGCTACGGGGTGGACTCCGTGCAATGGCGTGATGCGCTGGCGGAGGTGGATTCCCTGCTCGGCACGCTGCTGCGACGGCTGCCGAAAGGCACCCGGATCCATCTCACCGCGGACCACGGCATGGTCGACACCTCTCCTGAGCACACCACCGACCTCGCGGATCACCCGCAGCTCCTGCGCCTCATCCACGAGGTCTCAGGGGAGGCTCGTGCGCTCGCGCTGCATGCGGTGCCCGGGGAGGGTGCGGCGGAGGAGCTCGCGGCGGAGCTCGCGGCGCTGCTGGGGGAGCGGGCCCTGGTGCTGCGGCGCGAGGACGTCCTCGCCAGCGCGCTGCTGGGTCCAGCTGATACCGAAGTGCCCGATCGAGTTGCAGGCCGCATCCCCGACGTGCTGGTGCTCTCCCGGGACCGGTGGAGCATCGACGACTTCTCCCGACGACCGGACTCCGCACGGAAGATGGTCGGCGTGCATGGCTCGCTCACCGCCGCCGAATCCTGGGTGCCGCTGCTGCACACGGAGGTCTGAGCCCCAGCAGCAGGCTGGCCCCGGGGTCAGTCCTGCTTCGATCCGAAGACGATCTCATCCCAGCTCGGCATCGAGGCGCGCTTGCTCTTCGGCCGCGGCTTCTTCGTGCTCTTCGCCGGGCTGTCGGCTGCGTTGCGCGCAGGCTTCCCCGTGTTCCCCGCGCGCTCCGCCGGCTCCTCGTTCGGGGCATCGGGCGTGGCCGTGCCGATGGCGTCGAATCCGGGCAGCGGGGTGAGGTCGACCGTGTCCTGGTACAGGATCTCGGCCTCGGGCTCGTCGACGTGCTCGGACGTCGAGGTGAGATCTTCCTCTTCCTGCCCCTGGCCGTCGGCGCTTTCGGGCCCAGCGGTGGTGGCGGGGTCGTCCTCGGAGCTATCGCCGAGATCGGCCTCGTGATCACGCTCGGTGGAATGCTCCTCGAGCGCCTCGAGGTCGGCCTCGTCGGCTGAGGCGACGCCAAGGTCCTGCGCGGGCGGCTCGGGCTGGGAATCCTCGTCGAGCCCGGACCAGACGGCCGGGGACTCGTCGGGGCGCGGCACCGAGCGCAGGCCGCGACGTGCGTTGAGGGCGTCGAGCTCGCCGTCGTCGATCACCGAGGGGTGCTCATCGAGCGAGGAAGGCTCGTCAGCGGCGGTGCGGCGGGGATTCCAGGTGCGTGCCCGGGAGGCGGCCGCCGGGCTGCCGTCGAGGGACCCATCGGCCTCGAGGTCGTAGACCGAGCTCTTGACCGCCTGGAGCCGCCCTCGGCCCCGCGTCGGCTCGGACGGAGCGTCCTCATCGCTGATCCAGCGCGCCTCATCGTCCACCGGTGAGACGCTGCGGTTGTCGATGTCCGCGACCCAGTGCGCCTGCCGCGTGCGACCACCGGCGGAGAAGCTCAGCTCGAGCGTCCAGGTGCCGTCCTGGCGGCGCCAGGCGTCCCAGGCGCTCGACCCCGTCGCTTCCCTGGCGGCGAGTCGCTCCGCGACCACGTCCTGCAGTGCGGGACCGCCGCGGCCGACGGGGAAGGTGCGCGCTCGAGAGGCGGTCCACTCACGTTCGGCGAGCACCGGTCCCTCGTAGCGGCGCACCCGCTCGAGCGGGATCTCTGAAGCGTCGGCGATGTCCTCGGCGCTGCGACCGGAGCGGAGCATCGCCTGGATCTCACGCGGTCGGACGGGCGCGGAGTCCGCAGCCTGGATCATGTTCAGGGCCGGTCGATCCGACCGGACGGCCGCTCTCAGGGCCCGGTCGATGCGCAGCGTGTACCGCTCGCCGTCGGAGTCGACCAGGAGCAGATGTTCCCCGTCGTCATGGATCCCGTCGAGTTCGAGCTCGCGCATCGTCGTCCTCTCCGTCGGAGCCTGGTCGCTTGCCAGCAGAAGTCTAGGCAGTGACCATATCGTGCACGGCACTGCAGTGCAGGTTTTCAGGGGTCCGACGGTCGGCGTGTTGCGGCCTCCGGTGGACCCCATGTTGTGAGTCGCAGGTCCCTCTGCAATAATGCCGCCGCATTCAGCGTTGAGACCCGGGCCGACTCGAAGTGGCCCGCGAGGACTCACCGGCGCGGAACTGCCCCTAGCCACCCAGGTCGGATCAACCCCCGATGACAACCAGGAACGGACCGTAGATGGCCACTGATTACGACGCCCCGCGCAAGAACGACGACGAATCGAATGACGACTCCATCGAGGAGCTGAAGGGACGCCGGAACGAAGCGGCGACCCCGACCGTCGATGAGGATGAGGCGGACGCCGCCGACTCCTACGAGCTCCCCGGCGCCGATCTCTCCGGAGAGGAGCTGTCTGTACGGGTGCTTCCCCGCCAGGCGGACGAGTTCACCTGTGCGAGCTGCTTCCTGGTGAAGCACCGCAGCCAGATCGATCACGTCGAGGGCACCCTCATCATCTGCAAGGAGTGCGCTGCGGCCTGACCCCGCTCGCCTCGCAGGACAACGGCGCCGTCCCCCGATCGGGGGACGGCGCCTTTGTCGTGGTGTGGACGGTGGTCGAACAGCGCTCAGAGGCTCTGACGCGCCTGCAGCTGCTTCGCGGTCCTCAGGGCGAGAGCCAGATCTTCGGGACGACGGGTCGAGGCGACCCAGGCGGTGATCGGATCCTCGGGATCGAGCACCTCGACCCGGAGCCCGGACCGTGTCCACCCACGGACGCAGTGATGGGCCAGCGGCTCGAAGCCCTGCCCGATGGTGTGCGCCCATTCCTCTCCCTCGAGCGGGGTGGGATCGCCGAGCAGCTCCACGTCGATCTGCGCGCGGCTGAGGCGGAACCGGCCGTGCGCCACCTCGAGCACAGGGGAGTATTGGTAGACCAGCACCAGCCCAGCGAGGATGCAGACTGCGGAGAACACGATCGCGACCGTGAGATTCAAGGGGACCAGGATCAGGCCGAGTGCGGCTCCGATGGCAACGGCGACCACCCAGACCGTAGGGCCGGGGAACAGACGCTCATGGAACAGGACTGTGCTCTCGGCATGAGCGCCGGCGGTGGTGCCTGCCGGGACGGGGGAGGTGTGATCAGCGGGGCGATCGGCGGCTGCGGACATGCCGCCATCGTCTCACGCAGCACCTGGATGTCCCGGGTCCGCGCTGTGAGGCTCCGAGCCTGCTGGGAGCTGGGTGGCGGAACGGCATACCCTGTGCCCATGTCTGTCGATCATGCTCACACCTCGCCGCACGTTGCGGCCGCCGCATCTGACGCCGGCGCACCCATCCTGCGCATCCGCCGCAGCGGCGCGACGGCGCTGCCGGAGCGGGCGCATGCCGACGATGCGGGTCTCGACCTCGCCAGCGCGGAGGACCTCGTGATCCCCGCGGGCGGCCGCGCGCTGGTGGACACGGGCCTGTCGCTCGCCCTCCCGCCCGGCACCGTCGGCATGGTCTGCCCTCGATCCGGCCTCGCAGCACGCCACGGGATCACCGTTCTGAACGGTCCCGGTATCGTGGACGCTGGCTATCGGGGTCCGGTCAAGGTGTCGCTGCACAACACCGATCCGACGGAACCCTTCACCCTCCACGTCGGCGATCGCATCGCGCAGCTCGTGGTGGTGCCCTTCCTCGCCCCGGTCCTGCAGGAGGTCGCAGACCTCGAGGAGACCGACCGGGCCCAGGGAGGGTTCGGCTCCAGCGGGGGATTCGGTGCGACCACGAAGGGCGACGCGGCGGCGGACACCGCGGCTCCGACGACTGCGACCACCGACGAGATCACGGAGGGATGACCATGGGACTGTTCTCCCGCAAGAAGCGGCAGCAAGTCGAGGAGATCGACGGCCTCGATGCACACGACTCGCTGGAATCGGGGTCGGCCCTGGAGCCGCCCGACCAGAGCGGCGGCACAGACATCGAGGACGACGGCAGCTCCGAGCGGGCAGACGATCGCGACGCCGAGGTCGCTGCCGACACCGGTGCCGCCCCGCTGCGCGGTGAGCACCTCGAGGACGGCCCGTACGACGAGTCCATGGCACCCGCGGAAGATCGGATCGATCTCGGAGCGCTGCTCGTCCCGACCATCGACGGCATGGAGCTGCGGATGGAGGTCGACCAGCGCAGCGGCGCGGTGACCGGGGCGAATCTGGTGATCGCGGGCTCCTCCCTGCAGGTCCAGGCCTTCGCCGCGCCCAAGACCCGCGGCCTGTGGGAAGACGTGCGCACCTCCCTGCGAGACTCCGTGGTCAAGCAGGGCGGGACCGCCGAGACCCGGCCGGGAGTCTTCGGCACCGAGCTGATCACCCGGCTGCCCGTGAAGCGGACCGACGGGCGCACGGGATACCGGCCCGCACGATTCATCGGCATCGACGGCCCGCGATGGTTCGTCCGAGCGATCCTCACCGGCAAGGCGTTGGGCGACAAGGAGCAGTCGGCTCGTTTCGAGACCCTCATCTCCCGACTGGTGGTGGTGCGCGGCTCCGAGGCGATGGCGCCGCAGGAGCTGATCCCGCTGCACCTGCCCGGTGAGCGCCCGGGACTGAGCCAGGTCGGCGCCGCCCCGCTGGACCCCCTGGCACGCGGCCCAGAGATCACGGAGGTCGGGTGAGGCCCGCGGTGCCCGGCAGCGGCACTGTGGGCGAGCCCACGCCTGAAGACCCGCCGGACCTCGCCTCCGAGGACCCCGCCAGCTCGCACGAGCAGGACACGGGCGAAGCAGCTGAGGACCAGGCGTCGACCTCCCGCAGCGGCCTGGGAGCCGTGCTGCAGGACGAAGAGTTCTCCGTCTCCGATGCCATCGGCGGCCCCCGCGGCATCGCTGAGTCGGTGCTGCCCACGCTGCTGTTCGTGGTGCTCTTCGTCGTCACCCGCTCGGTGATGGTCGCAGCCGTGGCCGCAGTCGTCGTCGTGCTGGTGCTGCTGGTCGCGCGGATCGTGCAGCGCCAGAGCCCGGCCACTGTGCTCGGCGGCCTCCTCGGGGTGGCGCTCGGAGCGGTGCTCGCGATCCGTTCCGGAGAAGGCTCCGATTTCTACTGGCCCGGCATCGTCACCAACGCCGTCTCTCTGCTGGTGCTGCTGACCACCCTGGTGCTGCGGCGGCCGCTGGTGGGGATCTTCGTGGGACTGCTCGATCCCCGCGTGAAGGACTGGGCCGAGGATCCTGACGCGCGCCGTGTCTACACCCGGGCCACGCTGCTCTTCGTCGGGCTCTACGTCATGAAGCTGGCCGTGCAGCTCCCGTTGCTGCTGACCGGTCAGGTCGCCGCCCTCGGCGCCGCCAAGATCGCTATGGGCCTGCCCGCCTTCGCGGTGATCGCCTACTTGGTCTGGCTTATGCATCGCGGGCTGCTGGCACGCCGTGAGCGACGTTGAGCACCCGCTCAGGCGATGTCCACCGTCCCGTCGCCCCGCCGGGCGCCAGGGCCGTCCACAGGATGAGACAATGGGCGGAAGGCTCCCCGTATCCGGCCGCAGGCCCGCGGGGAACCTGCCCCTCCTCATAGATCGAGAAGCCACGGTCCGCGTCGTTCCCGCGCGGACGGGAAGAGAGTGGTCCGATGACCTTCGATGCCGACACCGCGCCGAGCAGCTCCGCCCTCGGCGGGCGCCTGCTGACCCTCACCATCGGCCCGCCCGCAGCCGGCGGCACCTTCGTCGCGCGGCACGAGGGGAGGGTGGTGTTCGTCCGCGGGACGACGCCGGGTGAGACCGTGACCGCCCGCTTGCTCGAGGACCCCGACGAACGCGTGAACGCACGCTTCTGGCGCGCTGAGGCTCTCGATGTCCTCGAGGCAGGACCGGACCGGGCCCCGTCGGTCTGGGACGAGGCTGGCATCGACGGCGTGGGCGGTGCGGAGTGGGCGCATATCGCGCTGCCCGCCCAGCGCAGGATCGCCAGCGAAGTGATGCAGGAGCTGCTCCGCCGTGCGGGGGTGTCAAGCTTCCCGATCGAGCAGGTGCAGGTCGAGCCGGCACCGCACGATGCCGAAGGCCTGGCATGGCGCACCCGCGTGCGCTACGCGGTCGACGCCGATGGCCGGGTCGGCATGCGCGGCTGGCGTTCTCATGAGGTCCGCCCGGTGGGAGAGGATCCCCTCTCGGCCCAGCTGATCCGTGACCTGCGGCTGGGGGAGTGGACGGCGCCCGAGGGGACCGAGGCGATCGATGCCGTCGCGCCTTCGGCTGGTCCCGCCTCCGTGGTGCTGATCGGCCGCGAGCTGGACCCGGCCACGGTGGTCATCCCGGAGACCTGGGGGGATGCTGACGTCGCCGTGCGCACCGGGCGCGGCCTGGTCCCGCTGCGCGGGGACGGACTGGTGCACGAACGACTCGGAGAGCGCATGTTCGTCGTCAGCGCGACGGGATTCTGGCAGTCGCATCGGCGTGCGGCGGAGCTCCTGAGCGACGTGGTCGAGTCGACGCTGCGTGCGCCCCATGGCGGCAGCGCCTGGGACCTGTACGGCGGGGTGGGCGTCTTCGCCGCGGTCGCCGCGGAGCAGGTGGGGGCCGACGGCTCCGTCGTCTCCGTCGAAGGGAACCGGCGCGCTTCGCAGCTCGCGGGCGAGAACCTCGAGGACCTGCCCCAGGTCTCGATCGCGACCGCGGACGTGACGGACTGGGTGCGTGCCCGCCGCGGAGGCGTGGACACGGTGGTGCTGGATCCGCCGCGCAGCGGCGCCGGCATCGAGCTGATGGAGCTGCTGGCCACCACCGTTCGCCAGCGGATCGTCTACGTCTCCTGTGAACCCTCCACCCTCGCCCGCGATCTCGCGGTGATCGAGAAGAAGGGGTGGCAGATTGCGGACCTGCGAGCCTTCGACCTGTTCCCGCATACCCATCATGTCGAGTCGGTCGCGGTGCTGGAGCGCGTCTCCGCCTGACGGGGCGGCTGGTGTGCGATCTGGCGAGCTTCGACACACCCGCTGTTCAGCTGACGACGTGTCAGTTCGCGGGGAGTTGGCGTGGTACTATTTATCTTGACTTCAAGATATATGCCGGATCGAACCGGCGTCCCCTCGGTCGACCTGCATGAGCAGCGGTTCATCGCGAGGTGAGCGTTCTTCCGCCTGACGCGGAGTGCACGCCTACGATGGAGGGGTCAACCCCACACCAAAGGAGTTCGCCTGATGAGCACTGTCGACTCATTCGCCGCGAAACAGGATCTCAGCGTCGGCGGTACCGACTACGAGATCTTCGCGCTCGACGCCGTAAAGGGCGCCGACAAGCTGCCCTACAGCCTCAAGATCCTGCTCGAGAACCTGCTGCGCACCGAGGATGGTGCCAACATCACCGCCGATCACGTGCGCGCCCTGGCGGGCTGGGACCCCGAGGCCGATCCCTCGGTCGAGATCCAGTTCACCCCTGGCCGCGTGATCATGCAGGACTTCACCGGCGTGCCCTGCGTCGTCGACCTCGCCACCATGCGCGAGGCCATGCAGGAGCTCGGCGGCGATCCCGAGAAGATCAACCCGCTGGCCCCGGCCGAGATGGTCATCGACCACTCGGTGATGATCGACGTGGCCGGCCGCCTGGACGCGCTCGAGAAGAACATGGAGCTCGAGTACGAGCGCAACCGTGAGCGCTATCAGTTCCTGCGCTGGGGCCAGACCGCCTTCGACGACTTCAAGGTCGTCCCCCCGGGCACCGGCATCGTCCACCAGGTCAACATCGAGTACCTGGCCCGTACGGTCATGACCCGCGAGGTGGATGGCGCCCTCCGTGCCTACCCGGACTCCTGCGTCGGCACCGACTCACACACCACCATGGTCAACGGCCTGGGCGTGCTGGGCTGGGGCGTCGGCGGCATCGAGGCCGAGGCCGCGATGCTCGGCCAGCCCGTCTCCATGCTGATCCCGCGCGTGGTCGGCTTCAAGCTCACCGGCGAGATCCCGCCGGCCGCGACCGCCACCGACGTGGTGCTCACGATCACCGAGATGCTCCGCGCGCACGGCGTGGTGGGCAAGTTCGTCGAGTTCTACGGCGAGGGTGTCACCCAGGTGCCGCTCGCGAACCGCGCGACCATCGGCAACATGAGCCCCGAGTTCGGCTCTACCTGCGCGATCTTCCCGATCGACGAGGTGACCGTCGACTACATGCGCCTCACCGGCCGCTCCGAGGAGCAGCTCGCGCTGGTCGAGAGCTACGCCAAGCGCCAGGGTCTGTGGCATGACGCCTCGAAGGAGGTCGTCTACTCCGAGTACCTCGAGCTGGATCTGTCCACCGTGGTGCCCTCGATCGCCGGCCCGAAGCGTCCGCAGGACCGCATCGTGCTGACCGAGGCGAAGGAGTCCTTCCGCGAGGTCCTGCCTTCCTATGCCACCGATCATCCAGTGGTCGCCAACGGTGACGGCTCCTTCCCGGCCTCGGACCCGTCCACCCCTGACTCCGACAACGAGTCCGGTGGCGCGGAGCCGACGCATCAGCACGTCACCGGTCGCGCCTCGGACCCGGTGCAGGTCAGCGGTCGGGACTTCTCGATCGATCACGGCATCGTGTCGATCGCCTCGATCACCTCCTGCACCAACACGTCGAACCCCTCGGTGATGATGGCCGCCGGCCTGCTCGCGCAGAACGCGGTCGATCGCGGACTGGTCGCCAAGCCCTGGGTGAAGACCTCCATGGCCCCCGGCTCCCAGGTCGTCACGAACTACTACACCAAGGCCGGGCTCTGGCCCGCTCTGGAGTCGCTCGGATTCCACCTGGTCGGCTACGGCTGCACCACCTGCATCGGTAACTCCGGTCCGCTGGACTCGGAGATCTCCGACGCGATCGCGGAGAAAGATCTCGCGGTCACCGCGGTGCTCTCGGGCAACCGCAACTTCGAGGGCCGCATCAACCCCGACGTGAAGATGAACTACCTGGCCTCGCCGCCGCTGGTCATCGCCTACGCACTCGCGGGCACGATGGACTTCGACTTCGAGAACGACCCGCTGGGACAGGACAAGGACGGCGCGGACGTCTTCCTGCGGGACATCTGGCCGAATCCCACCGAGGTGGAGAAGGTCATCGCCGAGTCCATCTCCCAGGAGATGTTCACGGAGGACTACAAGGACGTCTTCACCGGCGATGAGCGCTGGCGGAGCCTGGAGACCCCCGAGGGCGCGACCTTCGAGTGGGACGACGAGTCCACCTACGTGCGTAAGCCTCCGTACTTCGAGGGCATGACGGCGACGCCGGAGCCGGTCACCGACGTCACCAATGCACGCGTGCTGGTCAAGGTCGGCGACTCGACCACCACCGACCACATCTCGCCCGCCGGTGCGATCAAGCTGGACTCTCCGGCCGGACGCTACCTGCAGGAGAACGGGGTCGCGCGCAAGGACTTCAACTCCTACGGCTCGCGTCGTGGCAACCACGAGGTGATGATCCGCGGAACCTTCGCGAACATCCGCATCAAGAACCAGCTGCTGGACGGCGTCGAGGGCGGGTACACCAAGAACCTGCTGACCGGTGAGCAGGAGTTCATCTACGACGCGGCCCAGGCGTATGCCGAGAAGGACATCCCGCTGGTGGTCCTCGCCGGCAAGGAGTACGGCACCGGCTCCTCTCGTGACTGGGCGGCCAAGGGCACCAAGCTCCTCGGCGTCGAGGTCGTCATCGCGGAGAGCTTCGAGCGGATCCACCGCTCGAACCTCATCGGCATGGGCGTGCTGCCCCTGCAGTACCCCGTGGGCGAGAATGCCGAGTCGCTGGGCCTGGATGGCACGGAGACCTTCTCGTTCACCGGCGTGACCGCCCTGAACGACGGCTCCATCCCGAAGACGGTCAAGGTCGTCGCCGCGAAGGATGACGGCTCCACGGTGGAGTTCGACGCGCCGGTGCGCATCGACACCCCCGGCGAGGCGGAGTACTTCCGCAACGGCGGAATCCTCCAGTACGTCCTGCGGCAGCTTGTCGCAGCCTGATTGACGTGCTGCGAGGAACGAGCGGTAGGAAGTCGGGGAGAAGGTAGTGCCTGACTGACGTGCTGCGAGGAACGAGCGGTAGGAAGTCAGGGAGAAGGTAGAGCCTGACTGAGTGACGCCATGCGACGCCCCGACCCTGATGGGTCGGGGTGTCGTCGCGTTCTGAGGGAGATGCGCCTCGGGGACAGGTGCCCGCGTGCACCATTGCTCGGCACCTCTGCACCGCGATGCACACCGAAGCGGCGGCACGTGAATCACCGGTGAAGATGTGCACAGATGTGATCATGTCGCACGTCGCCACAGGTCAGCAGGACATAGGCTGGTCGAGTTCCGGCCCCGTCCCTGAGGGAGGACCACGCGTGTCCACCATTGAGCACCGCTCCGCCACCCCGCGCCGCGGGCGCGCTGCAGCGACGCCCCCGGCACCTGCTGCACCTTCCGCACCGGCTGCCGAGAGCGCGACGCCTCCTCCCGAGGTGGCGATCCCGGGCGACCCCGAGTCGCTGCGGGCGATGGACCCCGCACAGCTGCCCGGACTCGCACGCACCCTGCGTCGGCGCCTGGTGGAGATCTGCTCGCAGAGCGGAGGCCACCTGGGACCGAATCTCGGCGTGGTCGAGCTGACGATCGCCCTGCACCGCGAGTTCCACTCTCCGGCCGAGCCGATCGTCTTCGACACCGGTCACCAGGCTTATGTGCACAAGATGCTCACCGGGCGCGCTGATCTGACCGGGCTGCGCACCGCAGGCGGCACTGCGGGCTATCCAGACCGCAGCGAGTCGGTCCACGACCTGGTCGAGAACTCCCACGCTTCGGGCTCGATCGCCTGGGCCCATGGCCTGGACCGCGCCCACCGGCTCGCCGGAGCCGACGGCACTGCCCTCGCCATCATCGGAGACGGAGCCCTCACCGGGGGAGTGGCTCTTGAGGCCCTCAACCTGCTCGGCTCCGATCGCGGCTCCCGCACCATCGTGGTGCTCAACGACAACACCCGTTCCTATGCCCCCACCGTGGGCGGGATCGCCGAGCATCTCTCCCAGCTCCGCGCGGGACGGATCGCCGCCGGTGAGGATCTCTTCTCCACGCTCGGGCTGACCTATCTCGGACCGATCGACGGCCATGACCTCGGTGCCCTCGCCGACGCGATGGCCGCAGCACGGCGAGCCGCGGAAGACCCCACCAGCGCCGGTGTGCTCATCCACGTGCTGACCCGGAAGGGTGCTGGCTTCGCCCGCGCCGAAGCCGACACCGTGGATCATTGGCACGCCACCGGCCCCTTCGCTGCCGAGGGACCGGCGCCGGACCAGGAGCTGGCACCGGTACCGGACCAGGCCCAGCCGGCACCGACCGCGCCGGCGGAGACCTGGACGTCGCGCTTCGGCGCCGCGATGCTCGATGCCGCCCGCGCTGATGAGCGCGTGGTCGCGATCAGCGCCGCGATGATCGATCCCGTGGGCCTCACTCCCATGCAGCAGGAGCTGCCGCGACGTGTACTCGATGTCGGCATCGCAGAGCAGCTCGCGCTGGACACCGCCGCCGGACTCTCCGCGGGCGGACGCAAGCCGGTGGTCTCTCTCTATGCGACCTTCCTGAACCGGGCGATCGATCAGCTGCTGCTCGATATCGCGCTGCACGGCGAGGACGTCACCCTCACCCTGGACCGGGCTGGTGTCACCGGTGATGACGGGCCCAGCCACCACGGCATCTGGGACCTGGCCCTGGCGGCCACGGTGCCCGGTCTCTCACTCTGGGCACCCCGGGACGCCGCCCATCTCGATGCCGCGCTCCCGGCCGCCCTCGCTGCTCCCGGCCCGGCCCTGGTGCGCTTCCCGAAGGGGGCCTGCCCGCCGGAGCTGCCCGCCCTCGCCCAGCTGCCCGCGGGAGAGGTGCTCGCGGGTGACGCGAGCGCACCCATCGACATCCTGCTGGTCTCCGTCGGTGCGCTGGCGGGGCGCGCTGTCGACGCCGCTGCGGGGCTCGCTGCGATCCACCCCGCGCTGAACCTCGTGGTCCTGGACCCGGTCCGCGCCCTGCCGCTGGGGGACGAGCTGCTGGAGCTGGCAGCGACCGCCCGCGCGGTCGTCACGCTCGAGGACGGCTTGGCTGAGCGTGGGATCGGGGCAGCGCTCGGCACCCGACTCGCCCGTCACGCCACTCTCGCGGCTCCTGGCCCGGTCCTGCGCAACCTCGGGGTCGACCAGGAGTTCATCCCGCATGGCAAGCGCGATGCGATCCTCGCGGCGCAGGGCCTGGATGCGGCAGGCATCGCCGCGAGCATCCGCGGTCTCCTGCAGGGGAGCTGAGCCGAGGAGTCCTCCAGCGCGCTGCCGAAGTCTTCGGTGCACCGTCGGCTCCACTCTCGAGGGAGCCGACGCTCTCGCTCAACCCAGCGAGCTGCGCGGTGAGGGGTCGTCCGCCCGGGCGGTGAGGATGATCGGTGCGCCATCGGTGACCTGCAGGGTGTGCTCGGCATGGGCGCCGCGGGAGCCGTCGGCCGAGAGCTGGGTCCAGCCATCTCGTTCGTCGACCTTCAGCTCCGAGGTGGTGGGCACCAGGAACGGCTCGACCGTGATCAGCTGCCCCGCCACCAGGACGGCGCCGCCGCCGGGGGTGCCGTGATTGGGCACGAAGGGTGCCTCATGCATGGTGCGCCCCACGCCGTGACCGCCGAAGCGCTCGTTGATGGTGTAGCCGAGCGCATGGGCCTGGTTCATCACGGCATGGCCGATGTCGCCCACGCTGCTCCCGGCTCGCACCTGGTCGATGCCGGCCCACATCACCTGTTCGGTGTCCCGGATCAGGCGGAGGTCCTCCCCGCGCGGGGTGCCTACGATGATCGAGAGGCAGGAGTCCGCGACCCAGCCCTCGACCTCGACCGCGAAGTCCAGGGAGAGCAGGTCGCCATCTTCCAGGACCCGGTCATAGGGGCGACCATGAAGTACCCCGTCATTGACGGAGGTGCAGATCACGTGCCCGAAGGGGGACGACCCGAAGACCGGGTGGTACTCGATGTAGCAGCTGGTCGCTCCTGCCTCCCGAATCATCCGATGGGCCTCGGCGTCCACCTCCAGGAGATTCCAGCCGACGTCCACGACCTCGCGCAGGTGCGAGAGCACCGAGGCGACGAACTCTCCGGCCGGCCGGGCCTGGTCCAGGGTGGGCAGCTCCTGGGTGGAGCTGCGGCGGCGCTTGCCGAGGATCATCATGCCTCCGTGCTGAGGGGTGCGTCGGGCGCTGTGACGGCAGCGGGGTGCGTTTCCTGCCAGGTGAACAGCCGGGCTCCCACCCAGGCGATCCCGGCGCCGAACAGCGCCGCGCCGATCAGGTGGAGGAACACGACCAGCTCCGGCAGGCCGAGGAAGTACTGGATGTAACCGATCATGCCCTGGACCAGGGTGAGAGCCACCAGCCACCAGGCCGCGACGATCGCCTTCCGTCGGGCACCGCTTCGATGGAGCACGATCAGCAGCACCGCGAGCAGGGCACAGAACAGGTAGACCGCCAGGGCATGGATCCGCGAGGCCAGCATGGGGTTCAGCGCGATCCGGGTGACCTCTCCGTCGTCCCCCGAGTGAGGTCCGGTGCCGGTGACGATGGTGCCCAGGAGCAGCACCACGAAGCCCACCGCCGCGAGCGGCACGAAGACCTGGAGGGCGCGCACCGGGACCGCGAGGCGCGTCGCGCCGTCGCCGTCGTACAGGCGCACCAGCAGCACCATGGAGACGGCTGCCAATAGGGGCGAGATCAGGAAATGGGGGCTGACGATGCCCGGGTGGAGATCCGCGAAGACGACGACCATGCCGACGATGGCCTGCACGGCGGTACCGATCAGGGGCACCCAGGCCAGGCGGCGGAAGCCGGCGCCCTTGTGTCCGAGCCAGCGCCAGCTGACCAGCAGCAGAGCCACCGCAAAGACGGTCAGCACCCCGGTGAGCGAACGGTTGCCGAATTCGACGAAGGGATGGATGCCCGCCTCCATCGTCAGCACGGGCGTGAACTGGCCCGGCTCGCAGTTCGGCCAGGTCGAGCAGCCCAGCCCGCTGCCCGTCAGCCGGACGGCGGCTCCGGAGAGGATGATCCCGATCTGGGAGAGCAGGTTCCCCCAGAAGACCACCGCGGCCACGCGGGCGCGGCGCTGTGGGCCCCAGGAGGGCAGACGGGGATCGGGCAGAGTGCTCAGGCTCCGGTAGCGCTCGGGGGCGCGCGGCGCGGCTGCGACGGGACGGGACATGGCTCTGAGTCTAGATTCTGCCGCGGGGAGAACGCTGGGCGAGGCGGGCGGATGCGACCGATGACGCATCCAGAGCGTCCAGCTCCCGGTCCAGCCAGCTGTTCGTCAACTGTCCGTCCACCGGAACCAGCGCATGACGGCGAGCACTCCGCCGACAGCCCAGAGCAGCAGCACGGCGACGGAGCCTGCGGAGAAAGGCCCGGAGGCCAGACAGGCCCGCATCAGCTCACCGAGTGCGCCGGAGGGCAGCAGGTCGACCAGACCCCCCAGGATCCGTGGATAGGCCGCAGTGGGGAAGGCGACGCCGCCCGCCGCGATCATCAGCACGAACACGAGGTTCGAGACGGCCAGCACCGCTTCGGTGCGCAGCGTCCCGGCGACCAGCATCCCCAGCGCGCCGAAGGCGACGGTGCCGACCAGCCATATCGGGAACATCCCCAGCAGCCCCGACAGCTCGGGCCGCCAGCCGATGATGAGCGCGACCAGTCCGAGCACGATCACCTGCAGCACATGGGTGCTGAGCGTCGCGAGGATCTTTCCGGCCAGGTATCCGCCGCGCCCGAGCGGCGTGGTCGCCACCCAGCGCAGCACACCGTTGCGGCGGTCGAAGCCGGTGAGGATGGCCTGCGAGGTGAAGGAGGTGGAGATCAGGGCCGTGGCGAATGTCGCGGCGACCGCGGTGTCGACCGCGGCGACGCCCTCGAGCCGGCCCAGCGGCAGCAGCCAGAGCCCGATCAGCACCATGGCCGGCAGGGCGATGGCGACGGTGAGCTGCTCTCCGTTGGAGAGCAGGACCCTGGCCTCGAGCCTGGCGTGGGCGAGGATGCGACGCACCGCAGGTGCGGGGCGGGGACTGCGATCCGGGGGCGCGGAATCAGGGGACGTGGGGAGGGTGGTCATCGGGACTCCTCATCCATCAGGTCCAGCAGCACCGATTCCAGGTCGGCCGCGCCGCCCGTGCTGATCTCGAGCCGGGCGCCATGGCGCGCGGCGGCGGCGCGCAGATCGGCTTCGAGTGCGGGTGCTGCCTGCGGGTCGACTCCCGAGGCGGTGGCCTGCATCACCAAGGCGCCGTCGGACGAGCGGTGGGCGGTGATCACGTCCTGGACGGAGCCGGCGGCGAGGACCCGGCCGCGGGAGATCACCCGGACCGCGTCGGCAAGACCCACCACGTCGTCCATCAGATGGGTGGTGAGCACGACGGCGGTTCCGGTGCGGGCGAGCCCGCGGATCAGATCCCGCACCCGGCGGCGGATCGACGGGTCCATCCCGGCGGTCGGTTCGTCCAGGAAGACCAGGTCCGGGCGGCCGATGATGGCGAGTGCCAGCGCGAGGCGCTGGCGCTGTCCACCGGAGAGGCGTCGCACCAGGGTGCGGGCGAAGGCGTCGATGCCCAGATGCTCTGCCACCTCCTGGACATCCAGCGGCGCGGCGTGGAGGCTCGCGCCATAGCGCAGCAGCTGCATCGCCTGGGCGCCGGAGGCGAGCCCGCCGTCCTGGATCATCACCCCGACCCGGGCACGATGCTCTGGGCTGGAGCGCCAGGGGTCGGTGCCGAGCACCCGCACGGTGCCGCTCTGGGGGCGCAGCAGGCCGGTCGCACAGGAGATGGCGGTGGTCTTGCCGGCTCCGTTGCTTCCCAGCAGCGCGGTGACGGCGCCGCGCTCGGCGGTCAGGGTGAGTCCGTCCAGCGCGCGGACGGAACCGTAGCTGAGGGACAGGTCGTCGGCGACGAGGGCAGGGGAATGGGCGTTCATGGCGCCCACCATCGTAGGCCGCGGCCCGCATGACTCGGCACCCGAGGTGAGGGAACGGTCATGCGCGCCGGACGGAGCGCTCTCAGCGGCCGGTGACCTGCAAGGGGGTGTTGGCGGGGTCGACCACCTCGGCGGCGAGCGGCGCTGCGGGAGCGGTGCCGCCGGGGCCCCAGGTGTCGGTCTCGAAGCGGTCCCGGTCGTGGGGCTCCAGGAGCGGGTTCAGGTCCGGACCCAGCGGCACCACCTGGGTGGGGTTGAGGTCTTCGTGCACGTAGTAGTAGTGGCGCTTGATCTGTGCGAAATCGACGGTGTCCCCGAAGCCCGGGGTGGTGAACAGGTCCTTGGTGTAGTTCCACAGGTTGGGCATGCTCGAAAGCGCCTGTCGGTTCGCCTTGAAGTGGCCGTGGTAGACGGGATCGAAGCGGATCAGGGTCGGGAACAGGCGGACATCAGCTTCCGTGATCGAGGGACCCATCAGGTAGCGGCTGCGGCCCAGGCGCCCCTCGAGCTCGTCGAGGGCCGCCCACAGCGCGGAGTACTCCCGCTCGTACGCCTCCTGGGAGCCGGCGAAGCCGACCTTGTAGACGCCGTTGTTCACGTGGTGGAGCATCCACTTGTTCAGCGCGTCGATCTCCTCGCGCTGGGACTCGGGATAGAGGTCCGGTGCGCCGGCGCGGTGGTGCTCGGTCCACTCGGTGGCGAAGTCGAGGGTGATCTGCTGGAAGTCATTGGTCACGACGGCCTTGGTGGGGATGTCCACCACTGCGGGAACGGTGATGCCGCGCGGGTAGTCCGGGAAGCGGGCGAAGTATGCCTGCTGGAGCCGTTCGTAGCCCAGCACAGGGTCCACGCCGCCGTCATCGAGGTCGAAGGTCCAGGAGCGCTTGTCATGGGTCGGGCCGGGCATGCCCACGGAGAGGACGTCCTCCAGGCCGAGCAGTCGGCGGGAGATCAGGGTGCGGTTCGCCCAAGGGCAGGCACGCGCCGCGATCAGGCGGTACCGATCCTTCTCGACCGGCCAGCCAGCGCCGCCCTCGCGGGTGATGCGGTCGTCGATGTAGTTCATATCGCGGTCGAAGGACTCGCCGACCGCCACATAGGCGCCGCGGGTCGAGTGCTCGTCAACGGCGGCGGGGGAGGGGGAAGTCTGCGTGCTGTCCGTGGTCATCAGTGAGTTCCTTCGAGTCGGGAGTCGATGCGTCAAGTCTAGTTGAAAATGATACTAAACGAAAGAGGGTGTGCCAGGTGCGCCGCAGTGAGTGCTGTGGCGTCAGTGTGCACGTGCGGCCAGGGAGGGTGGTGCGCCCATTTGCCCAGGTAAGGGAACCCTTCGTGCTGTGGCGCACAGGGGTCCGGATGTATTTGGCAACACTTATGTTGTAAAATCAAAAGGGCGATAGGCGGGAGGAGGCGATCATGACCGCACCAGGCACGACATCAGGTGTCGAGACGCACGTCACGCAGACCACGCGTGACCGTCTCGTGGACGCCATCTCCACCCATGGCCCGATCACGGCACGTCGGCTGGCCGAGCAGTTCGGCCTCACCAGCGCTGCGGTGCGCCGTCATCTGGCGGCGCTCGAGACGGAGGGGGTCATCGCGGAGCATGACCTCCCCCTCGCCCCTCGAGGTCGCGGGAGGCCGAGCAAGTCCTTCGTGCTCTCCCCTTCAGCCCATGAGGACCTGCCGGGCGGGTACGACGAGCTGGCTGTGATGGCCATGGAGGAGCTCGCCCGACTGGGCGGGAACGAGGCGGTGACGGCCCTGGCCGAACGCCGCATCGCCGATTGGGAGAGCATCCTGGCCGAGCGCGTCACCGAACGCGAGGAGGCAGGGGAGGGCATCACTGTCACCCGCAAGCTCGAGCTGCTCTCCGAGCTGCTCACGGAGCGGGGATACGCCACCACGGTGCGTCCGCTCCATGTGCCGCTGCCTGGCAGGGGAGCGCAGCCCGGGGCCGCTCCGCGTACTCTCGTCACGGCCCAGCTGTGCCACGGCCGCTGCCCAGTGCTCGACGTCGCCGCAGATCACCCCGAGCTGTGCGAAGCCGAGTCCCGCGTCATCTCCCGCATCATCGGAGCACCTGTTCAGCGTCTTGCCACGCTGGCGCAGGGGGCTCACGTCTGCACGACCCACATTCCACTCACCGAGGGAAGGACACCATGACGAGCGCACCAGAGAAGCTCTCACAGGACGAGATCATCGACTCCATAGGCCAGTACGCCTACGGATGGCATGACGAGAATCCGGATTCCGACAACGCGCGCCGCGGTCTGTCCGAGGAGGTCGTGCGCGACATCTCGGCCCGCAAGGATGAACCCGAGTGGATGCTCGAACGTCGCCTGAAGGCACTCAAGCTGTTCTACAGGAAGCCGCTGCCCACCTGGGGCCCGGATCTCTCGGGCATCGCCTTCGACCACATCAAGTACTTCGTCCGCTCCACCGAGAAGCAGGTCACCTCCTGGGAGGATCTGCCTGCGGACATCAAGGAGACCTACGACCGCCTCGGCATCCCCGAAGCTGAGAAGCAGCGTCTGGTCTCCGGCGTCGCCGCGCAGTACGAGTCCGAGGTCGTCTACCACCAGATCCGCGAGGATCTGGAGGAGCAGGGCGTCATCTTCCTGGACACGGACACCGCGCTCAAGGAGCATCCGGAGATGTTCAAGGAGTACTTCGGTACCGTCATCCCCTCGGGTGACAACAAGTTCTCCGCACTGAACACCGCGGTGTGGTCCGGCGGATCCTTCGTGTACGTCCCCAAGGGTGTCCACGTGGAGATCCCGCTGCAGGCCTACTTCCGGATCAACACCGAGAACATGGGCCAGTTCGAGCGGACGCTGATCATCGCCGACGAGGGCTCCTACGTGCACTACGTCGAGGGCTGCACCGCGCCGATCTACAAGTCGGACTCCCTGCACAGCGCCGTCGTGGAGATCATCGTGAAGAAGGACGCACGCGTCCGCTACACGACCATCCAGAACTGGTCGAACAACGTGTACAACCTGGTCACCAAGCGCACGATCGTCGAACAGGGCGGCGTGATGGAGTGGGTCGACGGCAACATCGGCTCCAAGGTCACCATGAAGTACCCGGCCGTCTGGCTGATGGGCGAGCACGCCCGCGGCGAGACGCTCTCGGTCGCCTTCGCGGGCGAGGGCCAGAACCAGGACACCGGCTCGAAGATGGTGCACATGGCACCCCACACCTCGAGCTCGATCGTCTCGAAGTCGGTCTCCCGTGGTGGTGGGCGCAGCTCCTACCGGGGACTCGTACAGGTGATGCCGGGCGCGGAGCACTCCGCCTCGACCGTGCTGTGCGATGCGCTGCTGGTGGACACCATCTCCCGTACCGATACCTATCCCTACGTCGACGTCCGTGTCGACGATGTCCAGATGGGCCACGAGGCCACCGTCTCCAAGGTCTCTGAGGAGCAGCTCTTCTACCTGATGAGCCGCGGCATGGACGAGTCCGAAGCGATGGCCATGATCGTGCGTGGGTTCATCGAGCCCATCGCCCGTGAGCTCCCCATGGAGTACGCCCTCGAACTGAACCGCTTGATCGAGCTGCAGATGGAAGGAGCAGTCGGTTGATGACGACCACTGATGTGAAGGGTGCCGAGAACGCTGGGGATCCGGCCGCGAACGAGGCCGTGGGCCACGCCGCAGGAGCCGCCCCCGTCGCCGCACAGTCCGCCCTCGACGACGTCGAGACCACCGCGGCGCCGGAGCTGGAGGAGGAGAACCTGACCCTGCCGGGGCAGGACGTCTCCGCCGCTCACGCCGCAGCGAACCGTGGCGCTCGCAAGCGCTCGTTCGAGGTCTCCGATCACGAGGTCCCCAAGAGCGATGTCGAGGAGTGGCGCTTCACCCCGCTGCGCCGTTTCGCGGCGCTGTTCCAGGACGTCGCGACCGACGACCGTGAGGGCGATCCTGCGGTCGACTACCAGATCACGGTCCCCGAAGGGGCTCCGGCGATCTCGACTCTGGCTCCCGGCGAGGCCCCCCGCGGTACCGTCCTGGTGCCCGAGGACCTGGCCGCCGCGATCGCGTCGGCCCGCAGCGAGCAGGCTCTGCACCTGGTCGCCGCGAAGAACGTCGCCTATGACACGCCGTTCCGGGTGGACATGACCGGCCGGGGCGCGGAGCGTCGCGCCAACGCGCACATCGTGCTCGAGGCGAAGGAGTCGAGCTCGGCGACCTTCGTGCTCAACCACGCCGGCGCTGCGCAGTACGCGCAGAACGTCGAGATGATCGTCGGCGACAACGCCCAGATGACCGTGATCACCCTGCACGACTGGGATGACGACGCGGTGCACCTCGCCACCCACCACGCCCGCGTGGGCCGTGACGCGAAGCTCAAGCACGTCGCCGTCACCCTGGGTGGCAGCGCAGTGCGCTTCAACTCGATCGGCGAGTATGCGGCGACCGGTGGCGAGATCGAGAAGCTCGGCCTGTACTTCTCCGATGAGAACCAGTTCTTCGAGAACCGTCTGTTCATCGACCACAGTGCGCCGAAGTGCACCTCCAACGTCGCCTACAAGGGCGCGCTGCAGGGCAAGAACGCCCGCTCGGTGTGGGTCGGCGATGTGCTGATCCGCAAGGAGGCCGAAGGCACCAATACCTACGAGCTCAACCGCAACCTGCTGCTCACCGAGGGGGCACGCGCCGACTCGGTGCCGAACCTCGAGATCGAGACCGGTGAGATCGAGGGCGCTGGCCATGCCGCTGCAACGGGTCGTTTCGACGACGAGCAGCTGTTCTACCTGCGTTCCCGCGGGATCGACGAGATCGAGGCGCGTCGTCTGGTGGTGCGCGGCTTCTTCGCCGAGATCATCCAGCAGATCGACGTTCCTGAGATCCGTGAGCGGCTCTCGGCCTCGATCGAGGGCGAACTCGCACGGAGCATGAACTGATGTCGGACGCCTTCGTCCCCGTCGCCACCTTGGCCGACCTCGCCCCTGGCGAGGCGATCGATGTCGTCGTCGGCGACATCGAGATCGCCCTGGTGCGCGCCGAGGACGGTGGCGTCCACGCCCTCGAGGACCTCTGCTCGCACGACGAGATCGCGCTGAGCGATGGCGACGTCGAGGGCTGCACCATCGAATGCTGGAAGCACGGCAGTCAGTTCGACCTGGTCACCGGTCGTCCCCTGCAGCTTCCAGCGGTCCTTCCCGTACGGGTCTTCCCCGTGCGGATCGACGAGAGCAGCGGAGAGATCCTGGTGGATCCGACCGCAGCCCCCGCCACCTGATCATTCCGGGCACCTCCATGGAGCCCTTCCGACTTCACGAATCCACCAGCATCCCTGGTCAAGGAGAACCACCTATGTCGATCCTCGAGATCAAGAACCTCCACGCCTCCGTCGAGACCCCTGAGGGCACCAAAGAGATCCTCAAGGGCGTCGACCTCACCATCAAGGCGGGCGAGACCCACGCCATCATGGGGCCCAACGGCTCCGGCAAGTCGACCCTCGCCTATGCCATCGCCGGTCACCCCAAGTACACGATCACCGAGGGCGAGGTCCTGCTCGACGGTGAGGACGTGCTCGCGATGAGCGTCGACGAGCGTGCCCGCGCGGGCCTGTTCCTCGCCATGCAGTACCCGGTCGAGGTTCCCGGCGTCACCGTCTCGAACTTCCTGCGCACCGCCAAGACCGCGATCGACGGCGAAGCCCCCGCGCTGCGCACCTGGGTCAAGGACATGAAGGGCGCGATGTCGGATCTGAAGATGGACCCCGTCTTCGCCGAGCGCAATGTCAACGAGGGCTTCTCCGGTGGCGAGAAGAAGCGCCACGAGATCCTCCAGATGCAGCTGCTCAAGCCCAGCATCGCGATCCTCGACGAGACCGACTCCGGCCTCGACGTCGATGCGCTGCGCGTGGTCTCCGAGGGCGTGAACCGCGTCAAGGAGAACTCCGAGGTGGGCATCATGCTGATCACCCACTACACGCGGATCCTGCAGTACGTGAAGCCGGACTACGTCCACGTCTTCGTGAACGGCCGGATCGCCGAGCAGGGCGGCCCGGAGCTGGCCGAGCGCCTCGAGGCAGAGGGCTACGACCGTTTCCTCGTCGGCGCCTGATGTCACCCGCCGGTCCGGCTCGGGACATGACGTCCTGGGCGGGACCGGCCCCCACCCCTTCGGGAGCAGCTGCTGCGCTCCCTATCCCCTCGGGAGGATGCGATGACCGAACAGAAGACCCCTGACGCGACGGTGAGCGATGCCGACGTCATCGAGGCGATGAAGGACGTGATCGATCCCGAGCTCGGGATCAATGTCGTCGATCTCGGCCTCGTCTACGGCGTCCACGTCGACGGCGGCAATGCCGTCATCGACATGACCCTGACCTCCGCCGCCTGCCCGCTGACGGACGTGCTCGAGGAGCAGACCTTCGCGGCGCTGGACCCCATCACAGAGACGCACCGCATCAACTGGGTGTGGATGCCGCCGTGGGGCATGGAGAAGATCACCGAGGACGGCCGCGAGCAGCTGCGCGCGATCGGTTTCAACCTCTGAGCTGAGCAGTGTGCCGCCGCTGCGCTGAACAGCCCAGCAGCGCGAAGCAGTTCAGCTCCGCGAGGTAGCTGAGCTCCGCGAGGCAGCTCAGCTCCGCGAGGCAGCTCAGCCCCGCGAGGCAGCTCAGCCCCGCGAGAACGACGTTCGGACCACCTTCCTCGACGGAAGGTGGTCCGAACGTCGTTCTCGGCCCGGCCGCCGGCCCGAGTCCGGCATCCCGAGTCCGGCAACCTGAGTTCGGCAACCCGAGTCCGGCAACCCGGGTCCGGTGGCCGGTCAAGCCGGTAACCCGGTCCCGACCGCCGGTTGAGGCCGGAAGCCTGAGTCCGGCCGGGGCCGGCTGCCAGCCTGGGTCCGACAGTCAGCCGATGATCTGCTCTGCGGTGGTGACCTCGAGCCCGTGGGCCTCACCGGTGCCCGCATGAGCGAGCTTGCCCTCGTGGGTGTGCAGGCCCTGGGCGAGCGCACCGTCGGAGCGCATGGCCTCGCGCCAGCCCGCCCCGGCGACCTTCAGGATGTAGGGGAGGGTCGCGTTGTTCAGCGCGGCCGTCGCGGTCACCGGCACCGAACCCGGCATATTGGCCACGCAGTAGTAGACGGTGTCATGGACGCGGAAGGTGGGATCGTCGTGCGTGGTGGGACGGGAGTTCTCGAAGCACCCGCCCTGATCGATCGCCACATCCACGAGCACAGAGCCCGGCTTCATCGTGGAGACCATCTCGTCGGTCACCAGCTTCGGTGCCCGCTTGCCCGGGATCAGCACCGAGCCGACCACGACGTCGGCCCGCCTGATCTCCTCGGCCAGGTCCAGGGACGTGGAGTAGCGGGTGCGGATGTCCCCGTGGTGCATCGTCGCGATCTGCCCGAGCCGGGAGACGTTCAGATCCATCACGGTCACATTGGCATGCAGACCGTTGGCCATCATCGCCGCCTGTTCGCCGACCACACCACCGCCGACGACCAGCACATTCGCCTCGCTCGTGCCGGGCACTCCACCCATCAGCACCCCGGCGCCGCCGAGTGGCGCCATCAGGTGGTACGCGCCGACCTGGGCGGCGAGCCGTCCCGCGATCGCGCTCATCGGTGCGAGCAGGGGGAGTGAGCGGTCCGGAAGCTGCACCGTCTCATAGGCGATCGAGGTGGCGCCCGAGGTCAGGAGCGCCTCGGTGAGGTCCCTGGCCGCGGCGAGATGCAGATAGGTGAAGAGGATCTGGCCCTTCCGCAGGTAGCCGTGCTCCTCCGGGAGCGGTTCCTTCACCTTGACGATCATCTCGGCCTGCGCCCAGACCTCCGCGGCGGAATCCAGGACGGTGGCCCCGGCGGCGCGATAGTCCTCATCGCTCACCCGTGAACCCACGCCGGCACCGGCCTCGACCACGACCTCGTGGCCGCGCGCCACCAGCTCATGGACACCGGGAGCGCCCAGGCCCACCCGATTCTCGTTGTTCTTGATCTCCCGGGGTACCCCGATTCGCATGGCGCGCCTCTCTGCTGCGTTCATCGGCCTCGATCCAAGCCGCTCGGGTCAGCATCTCACCAACTCGACGCCGAAAGGTGCGGTGCTGTGGAACGCGGCACCGTGAGCGCTATTCACGTGCTCTGGGCGGCGCGGCGGACCTAGACTCGTCCAGGCTCCGCGCGGGCCTGTCCGTCCGCAGCGCACCGAGCTTCCACCCCCTCGAACAGGAGCACCATCCAGTGATCACCGTGCACGACCTCGCCATTCGCGTCGGCGCCCGGCTGCTCATGAGCGACGTCTCCTTCCAGATCACCGCGGGGGACAGGGTAGGGCTGGTGGGCCGCAACGGCGCCGGCAAGACGACCCTGACCAAGGTGCTCTCCGGCACGCTGGACCCCTCGCAGGGCAGCGTCGAGGTCACCGGTGAGCTCGGCTACCTTCCTCAGGACACCCATAGCGGCGAGGACACCGAGCCGGTGCTCGCCCGCATCCTCTCCGCCCGCGGACTCGACGGGATCTTCAAGAAGCTGCGTCGCGCCGAGGAGGAGATGGGGGACATGAGCCTCACCGAGGCGCGGCGGGAGAAGGCGATGAATCGCTATCCGCGGCTCGAGGCGGAGCTGGATGCCGCCGGCGGCTATGCGGCCGAGGCCGAGGCGAAGCGGATGTCCGCGAACCTGGGCCTGCCCAATCGCCTGCTCGAGCAGGAGCTCGGCACCCTCTCCGGTGGCCAGCGCCGCCGCGTCGAGCTCGCACGCATCCTGTTCTCCCAGGCCGCCACCATGATCCTGGATGAGCCCACCAACCACCTCGATCACGACTCGATCGTCTGGCTGCGCGACTACCTCATGACCTACCGCGGCGGATTGATCATCATCAGCCACGACGTGGAGCTGGTCGAGCACGTCGTGAACAAGGTGTTCTACCTCGACGCCAACCGCGCCTCGATCGACATGTACAACATGGGCTGGAAGCTGTATCAGCGCCAGCGCGAGGACGACGAGAAGCGTCGCAAGCGCGAATGGAACAACGCCGAGAAGAAGGCCACCCAGCTCACCGCCCAGGCAGAGAAGATGCGCGCGAAGGCCACCAAGGCGGTCGCGGCGCAGAACATGCTCAAGCGCGCAGAACGCATGCTCGACGGACTCGAGGGGGAGCGCCAGCAGGACCGCGTCGCCTCCCTGAGGTTCCCCAAGCCCGCCCCCTGCGGCAAGACCCCGCTGATGGCGGAGGACCTCTCGAAGTCCTACGGCAGCCTCGAGATCTTCACCAGCGTGGACCTCGCGATCGATCGCGGATCCAAGGTCGTCATCATCGGGCTCAACGGCGCGGGCAAGACCACCCTGCTGCGGATCCTCGCAGGAGTCGACAAGCCGGACACCGGGAATCTGCTCCCCGGCCACGGTCTGCGGATCGGCTACTACGCCCAGGAGCACGAGACCCTCGACCTGGACCGCACGGTGCTCGAGAACATGATGACTGCGGCCTATGAGCTGGCCGAGGTCGAGGCGCGCAAGATCCTCGGCTCCTTCCTGTTCACCGGGGACGACGTCCACAAGCCGACCCGGGTGCTCTCCGGTGGTGAGAAGACCCGTCTCGCCCTCGCGACCCTCGTCGTCTCCAGTGCGAACGTGCTGCTGCTGGACGAGCCGACGAACAACCTCGACCCCGCCAGCCGCGAGGAGATCCTCGGGGCGCTCGCGGCCTTCGAGGGCGCCGTGGTGCTGGTCTCGCACGACCCCGGCGCGGTGGCGGCGCTGAACCCCGAGCGGGTGCTGATGATGCCCGACGCCGTCGAGGACCTGTGGAATGCGGAGTACCAGGAGCTCATCGAACTCGCCTGAGCGCGAGACGGGGCGCGGCGCCCACCTGCCAGTGATCAGCGGTAATGAGCTGTATCGTCATGAACGCCTGATATCTGCCGTCCCTGGCAACTGTCGTCGAGGAGTCGCCGTGTTCGTCCTGTCCCTCTCCGGCCGTCGCGGCCACGGCCGCGATGAGGCCGATCCGATCCCGGCTCTGCTCACTGCGCTGGAGGGGCTGGATCTGTCGCTCGCACCGGAGCGCACGATGGGACCCGATGCCCTGGTCCTCGCCGGTCGCGCCGAGGTCGCCCTCGAGGTGCTGCTGCGGGCGGCGGAGATCGGTCCGCTCGCGGCAGGCCTGGGGATCGGCGCGGTGACCCGCCCGCTGCCCGGCTCCGTGCGTGAGATCTCCGGACCCGCCGTCGTCGCGGCGACCGCTGCGCTGCAGGCGGCCGCGACGACCTCGCAGGTTCCTGTGGCGGTGCGCGCCGCCGATGAGCGGCATCGCGACACCGCCGCGGACGCCGAGGCTGTGCTGCGTCTGGTGGTGTGGATGATCCGCACGCGCAACCGCCGTCAGCGCGAGACCGTCGGTGAGCTGCGTGAGGATCCCGGCGCCACGCAGGCACAGCTCGCCGAGCGCCTCGGGGTGACCCAGCAGACGGTCTCCCGGGCGGTGAAGACCAGCGGCTGGCGCGAGGAGAGCGCCGCGCATCCGCTGGCGACGCGGCTGCTGAGCATGATCGACCTCACGTCGGCTCGCTGAGCGCCCTCTGCGCCTCTGTGTACGCGTGCCTGCGCGCTATCCTTGGCACGCCCAGACCACTATCGAGGAGACTCATGGCGACGACGAACGATCTGAAGAACGGAATGGTCCTGGTGCTGGACCAGCAGCTCTGGAGCGTGGTCGAGTTCCAGCACGTCAAGCCCGGCAAGGGCCCGGCCTTCGTGCGCACCAAGCTGAAGAACGTCATGTCCGGCAAGGGCGTGGACAAGACCTTCAACGCCGGCCTCAAGGTCGAGACCGCCACGGTCGACCGCCGGGACATGCAGTACTCCTACCTTGATGGCGACATGTACGTCTTCATGGACACCAGCAGCTGGGAGCAGACCAGCCTCACCGCGGAGACCGTCGGCTCGGCCAAGGACTTCATGATCGAGGAACAGGACGTGGTGATCGCCTTCCATGAGGGTGAGGCGCTGTTCGTCGAGCTGCCCGCTTCCGTGGTGCTCGAGATCCAGTTCACCGAGCCGGGCCTCCAGGGAGACCGCTCCAGCGGTGGCACCAAGCCCGCCACGCTCGTGACCGGCCTCGAGATCCAGGTCCCGCTGTTCCTCAACGAGGGCGACAAGGTCAAGGTCGATACTCGCAGCGGCGACTACCTCGAGCGCGTCAAGTGACCTCAGGCTCTGCGCAGGACGATTCTCCCGCAGCGGAGGAGACCGGGGCCCCGGCGATCCGCCGGGTGCCCGGCCTGCCCCATCCCACCCGGGAGGGCGCCGAAGTCACCTTCGAGCGCACCGTCCCCGCCCCTGCCGATCGGCTCCACAGCCGGTCGCGGGACCGGATCCGGGCGATCGACGTGCTCTTCGAGGCCGATGCGAAGCAGCGTGAGGTGCTGGGCGTGCTGGAGGAGAGGCTCCGCCGCACGGCGGCGCAGACTCCGCTGCCGCAGCGGTCCCGTGAGCTCGTCGAGCTCTATGCACCGAATGCGGTGGATATCGACGAGGACCTCGCCACCCACTCCCGGGACTGGCCCCTGCATCGGATGCCTGCGGTGGACCGCGCGATCCTGCGCCTGGGCAGTGCCGAACTGCTCTACGGCGAGGACGACACCGGACGAGGAGCGATCATCGGCGAGTACACGAAGATCGCCGAGGTGCTCTCCACCGACGACTCGCCCCGCTTCGTCAACGGCCTCCTGCAGCGGCTGGTCGAGGTGCGCGGCCTGCTCGCGTGAGCTGTCGGCGGCGCGACCCTGCGGGGTCTCCGCCGCCACCCTCCGCCACCACCCCTGTGACGAGTCCGAAGGGCGGGCAACCGGGCGTCGCCCGCAGCCTGCCCTCTAGACTCGACACTGCTCGCTTGAGCGACTGACCCTTTAACGACACGTCCTGAGAGACGTCGAAGGGAGACGAACGATGAACGATGATTCCCCCACGGGCCCACGGCCCGTCACGAAGGATCCGGTGCCTGCCGCGGACAGTTCCCGCGTGCTGGGCCCCGAAGAGATCCGGCGGGCGCTCACCCGCATCGCCCACGAGATCCTCGAGAGCGGCCATGGCGCTGAGGACCTGGTCCTGCTCGGCATCCCCCATCGAGGAGTGCCGCTGGCCCGGCGCCTGGCGGAGCAGATCGCTCGCGCGGAGGGTCGCCCCGACGGGGATGACCTCACAGAGCTGTATGGCTCGCTGGACATCACCATGTACCGCGATGACCTGCGGAACAATCCCACCCGCGCGCCGAGTCCGACCCGGATCCCACGCTCGGGCATCGACGGCCGCACCGTGGTCCTGGTCGATGACGTGCTGTACTCCGGACGCACGATCCGTGCCGCCCTCGATGCGCTCGGTGCGGTCGGACGGCCGGCCGCAGTACGGCTGGCGGTGCTGGTGGACCGGGGCCATCGGGAGCTCCCGATCCGGGCGGACCATGTCGGCAAGAACCTTCCCACCGCGCGCAGCGAGCGGGTGCATGTCCAGCTCGTCGAGACCGATGGGGCGGATGCCGTCGACATCGTGCGCCCGGCCGGCACCCACTCTCAGGAGGTGCGGGAATGAAGCACTTCATCTCCATCGCCGATCTCTCCCGGGATGAGGCGCTCGCGGTGCTCGCCACGGCCGAGCACATGGCGCAGACCCAGTCCCGCTCGATCCGGAAGCTGCCCACGCTGGTGGGCACCACCGTGGTCAACCTCTTCTTCGAGGACTCCACCCGTACCCGGATCAGCTTCGAGGCCGCCGCCAAGCGGCTCTCGGCCGATGTCATCAACTTCTCGGCCAAGGGCTCCAGCCTCTCCAAGGGCGAATCGCTGAAGGACACCGCACTCACCTTGCAGGCGATGGGCGCTGACGCAGTGGTCGTCCGCTCCGGATCCTCCGGCGCCGCGCACCTGCTCGCCCACGCCGGTTGGATCGAGCAGCCGATCATCAATGCCGGTGACGGCGCGCACGAGCATCCCACCCAGGCGATGCTCGACGTCTTCACGATGCGCAGGCATCTGCGCCCCGGGGACCTCACCGCGGACCTCGCCGGGATCCACGTCGTCATCGTCGGCGACATCCTGCACTCGCGGGTGGCCCGGTCCAACGTGCTGCTGCTGACCCTGCTGGGCGCCCGGGTCACGCTGGTCGCCCCGCCCGCACTGGTCCCGGTCGGGGCCTCCTCCTGGCCCTGCGAGATCAGCTACGACCTCGACCAGGCGCTCGCGAGCGGCCCGGATGCGGTGATGATGCTGCGAGTGCAGAGCGAACGGATGGTCGGCGGCGGGTTCTTCCCGACGGTGGGGGAGTACTCCCGCCGCTATGGGCTCTCCACCGCTCGAGCCGCGGCCCTGCCAGAGCACACCATCGTGCTGCACCCCGGCCCGATGAACCGAGGACTCGAGATCGCCGGTGCGGTCGCGGATTCCCCTCGCAGCGTCATCGTCGAACAGGTCGCCAGCGGCGTCTTCGTCCGAATGGCCGTCCTCTTCCACCTGCTCGCCACCGACGCCCGGGAGGCGCCCCGTGACCACTGAGAACGCCACCACCGCAGAGACGCCCACCCCCGAGGCCACCACCGCCGAGGCCGCCACCATCGGGCCCACCGCAGGTGCGGTCGGCAGTGCAGGCTCACCTGCACCGCTCCTGATCCGAGGCGGCCGTCCGTACGGCGAAGACATCCAGGACGTGCTCCTGGTCGCCGGACGCATCGAGGCGATCGGCACCGCTCTCGATGCCCCCGAGGGCACCGAGATCATCGACGCCGACGGCTGCATCGTGCTGCCCGGGCTCGTCGACCTCCACACCCACCTGCGCGAGCCCGGCGGTGAGGAGGCCGAGACCGTCGAGTCCGGCACCCGCGCCGCGGCCCGCGGCGGGTTCACCGCTGTGCACGCCATGGCCAACACCACGCCGGTCGCCGACACCGCCGGCGTCGTGGAGCAGGTCGCCCGGCGAGGCGACACGGCTGGATGGTGCTCCGTGCGCCCCGTGGGTGCGGTCACCGTGGGCCTGGCGGGACAGCGACTCGCAGAGCTCGACGCGATGGCGAACTCGCGGGCGAAGGTCCGGGTGTTCAGCGACGACGGCAAGTGCGTGCACGACCCTGTGCTGATGCGCCGAGCCCTGGAGTACGTGAAATCCTTCGATGGCGTCATCGCCCAGCACGCCCAGGATCCCCGCCTGACCGAGGGCGCCCAGATGCATGAGGGTGCGGTCTCTGCGGAGCTGGGCCTGACCGGCTGGCCTGCCGTCGCCGAGGAATCGATCATCGCCCGCGACGTGCTGCTCGCACAGCACGTGGGCTCCCGGTTGCATGTGTGCCACCTGTCCACCGCTGGCAGCGTCGACATCATCCGCTGGGCCAAGCAGCGCGGCATCGAGGTGACCGCCGAGGTCACGCCACACCATCTGCTGCTGACGGACGAGAATGTGCGCCAGTTCGATGCGGTGTTCAAGGTCAATCCTCCGCTGCGCACCGCCGCTGATGTCGAGGCAGTCCGCGCCGGCCTCGCCGACGGCACCATCGATATCGTGGCCACCGATCACGCCCCGCACCCGCGCGATGCCAAGGACCGCGAGTGGGACCAGGCCGCGATGGGAATGACTGGCCTGGAGACGGCACTCGCGCTGGTGCAGCTGACGATGGTCGACGAAGGCCGCCTCAGCTGGCGCGACGTCGCACGGGTGATGTCCGAGACGCCTGCGCAGATCGGCCGTGACGAGGACCAGGGGCAGGCCCTGGCTCCCGGCGCGCCGGCGCACGTCCTGGTCTGGGACCCACGGCCGGTCCGCGTCGCAGATCCTGCCCAGCACGCCTCGCTGAGCCGGAACTCTCCCTTCGCCGGGCTCGAGCTGCCCGGCCTGAACCGGCTGACCGTGCTCGCGGGACGCCCGACCGTGCGCGACGGCGAGGTGGTGGAGCGATGAGCGGCCAGCTCATCCCGGTCCTGCTGCTCGCTGTGCTGTTCGCGCTGATCCTGTGCGCGATGGTCTGGGGATGGCGCCGACGGGGACGGTCCCAGCAGCATCTCCCCGCTCCCGAGGACGCCCCCCTCGAGCAGCTCGGGGAAGCGGTGGCCCACGGCCCGGTCGATGCCGTCTACGTCGACACCGTGCTCGCGGAGCAGCCGCTCGAACGGGTCGTCGCCCACGGACTCGGACAGCGCGCGAAGGCGTCGGTCACCCTCGGCGACCAGGGATCCTGGCGGCTGGAGCGCGAAGGCATCGGCAGCATCACCATCCCCGGCAGCGCCGTCACCGAGCTCACCTCGGGCCCCGGCATGGCCGGGAAGTTCATCGGCGGCGACGGCCTCCTGATCATCCGCTGGCGCCTCGGCGACCAGCTCCTCGACACCGGTCTTCGCCTCGCACGGCGTGCTGACCACGACCTCCTGCTCTCCCGGAAGGAGAACGCATGAACTCCCCTGCGTCCCCAGAATCCACCGACCCCACCAGGGCCCCCCGTCACCGCCTGCGCACCGACAAGGCGCTGCTGGTCCTCGAGGATGGCACCGTCCTGCGCGGCTCCGCCTACGGGGCACGGGGCTCACGCCTCGGCGAGGTCGTCTTCACCACCGGCATGACCGGCTACCAGGAGACCCTCTCGGATCCCTCGTACGCCGGGCAGATCGTCGTGCAGACCGCCCCGCATATCGGCAACACCGGCGCCAACGCCCAGGACATGGAGTCGCGGAAGGTGTGGGTGCGCGGCTATGCCGTGCGCGACGCCAGCCGCATCGCCTCCTCGTACCGCTCTGAGCAGACCCTGGACGAGCTGCTGATCAGCAGCGACATCGTGGGCATCAGCGACATCGATACCCGCATGCTCACCCGCCGGCTGCGGGACCATGGCTCTCTGCGCGGGGGCATCTTCTCCGGGGACGCCCTGGCGAGCTCCGAGGAGGAGCTGCTCACGCAGGTCCGCGAGCAGCCCACGATGACCGGCGCGAGCTTCATCGAGGAGGTGACCATCGCCCAGCCCGTGACCCTCGAACCCGAGGGCGAGGTGGTCGCGACCATCGCCGCCCTCGACCTCGGCATCAAGAGCGCCGCCCCGCGCAGCATGCTCCAGCGCGGGCTGCGAGTGCACCTGCTGCCGGCCTCGACCTCGCTCGAGGACCTGCTGGCGCTGAAACCGGATGCGGTGTTCTTCTCCAACGGCCCGGGCGACCCCGCCGCGGCGACCGCACCGATCGAGCTGCTGCGCGGGGTCCTCGACGCCGGGCTGCCCTTCTTCGGCATCTGCTTCGGCAACCAGCTGCTGGGCAGGGCCCTCGGCTTCGACACCTACAAGCTGAAGTTCGGCCACCGCGGCATCAACCAGCCCGTGCAGGACCGGGAGACCGGTGAGGTGGCGATCACCGCCCACAACCACGGCTTCGCCGTGGACCTCCCGATCGAGGGCGAGCACATCGCGCCCTACGACGACGGCCGTTACGGCCGCGTGGTGGTCTCCCACGTCGGCCTCAACGACCAGGTGGTCGAGGGCCTCCGCTGCCTCGACCGGCCCGCGTTCTCGGTCCAGTACCACCCCGAGGCGGCCGGCGGCCCGCACGACGCCTCGCCCCTCTTCGATCGTTTGGCAGAGCTCGCCGTCGCGCACCGCGCCGGCTCTGCATCCAAGGAGTCCTGATGCCCCGTCGTACAGATATCTCATCCATCCTGGTGATCGGCTCCGGCCCGATCGTGATCGGCCAGGCCGCGGAGTTCGACTACTCCGGCACCCAGGCCTGCCGAGTGCTGCGCGAGGAGGGCCTGCGGGTCATCCTGGTCAACTCCAACCCGGCCACGATCATGACCGACCCGGACATCGCCGATGCCACCTACATCGAGCCGATCGACCCGCAGATCATCCGCACCATCATCGAGAAGGAGCGGCCCGACGCGCTCCTGCCCACCCTCGGCGGCCAGACCGCGCTGAACGCCGCGATCGCGCTCGCGGAGAACGGGACCCTGGAGGAGTTCGGCGTCGAGATGATCGGTGCCAACCTCGAGGCGATCAACAAGGCGGAGGACCGCCAGCTGTTCAAGGAGGTCGTCGATCGAGTCGGAGGCGAATCCGCCCGCTCGATGATCTGCCACTCGGTCGATGATCTGCTGGCCGGCGCCGAGGAGCTGGGCTACCCGATGGTGGTGCGCCCCAGCTTCACCATGGGCGGGCTCGGCTCGGGCATGGCCTACAACGAGCAGGACCTGCGCCGCATCGGCGGGGACGGCCTGCACTACTCACCGACCTCCGAAGTGCTGCTCGAGGAATCGATCCTGGGCTGGAAGGAGTTCGAGCTCGAGCTGATGCGCGACAGCGCCGACAACTGCGTCGTGATCTGCTCGATCGAGAACGTCGACCCGGTCGGCGTGCACACCGGCGATTCGGTGACCGTGGCCCCGGCTCTCACCCTGACCGACGTCGAGATGCAGACCCTGCGCGACCTCGGCATCGCGATCATCCGCGAGGTGGGCGTCGACACCGGGGGCTGCAACGTCCAGTTCGCCACCCATCCCGAGACCGGCCGCGTGATCGTCATCGAGATGAACCCGCGCGTCTCCCGTTCCTCGGCACTGGCCTCGAAGGCCACCGGCTTCCCGATCGCGAAGATCGCTGCCCGGGTCGCGATCGGCTACACCCTCGATGAGATCCGCAATGACATCACCGGCACCACCCCGGCGAGCTTCGAGCCGGCGCTGGACTATGTGGTCGTCAAGGTGCCCCGCTTCGCCTTCGAGAAGTTCCCCGCGGCGGATCCGACTCTGACCACGACCATGAAGAGCGTCGGCGAGGCGATGGCCCTCGGCCGTAACTTCACCGAGGCGCTCGGCAAGGCGCAGCGCTCGATCGACGTCAAGGGGGCCTCGCTCTCCTATGCGGGGAACCCGCCGACGGCCGCCGAGGTCACCGAGCTGATCGAGGCCTCACGCACCCCCACGGCGGAACGGCTGGTCGACATCGGCCGGATCCTGTGGTCCGCCGCCGAAGGGATCCTCGATCCCGCAGAGACCCTCGACCGACTGATCGAGGCCACCGCCATCGACCGCTGGTTCCTCGACCAGATGCTGATCGTCGCCGAGATCGCCGCGGAGATCCGCAGCGCGGAGGTGCTGGATGCCGAGCTGCTCTCCCTGGCCAAGCGCCACGGCCTCTCCGACGACCAGATCGGCGCGCTCACCGGCCGCAGCGGCGACGTGGTCAAGGGCGTGCGCGAGGCGCTGGGCATCAACCCTGTCTTCAAGACGGTGGACACCTGCGCCGCGGAGTTCGCCTCCGCCACCCCCTACCACTACTCCACCTACGACCAGGAGACCGAGGTCGAGCCCCGCGAACGACCCGCGGTGCTGATCCTCGGCTCCGGCCCGAACCGGATCGGTCAGGGCATCGAGTTCGACTACTCCTGCGTGCACGCCGCGATGGCGCTGGGGAACCCGGAGCTGCCCGGCGGCGGCTTCGAGACGGTCATGATCAACTGCAACCCCGAGACGGTCTCGACCGACTACGACATCGCCGACCGTCTCTACTTCGAACCGCTCACCTTCGAGGACGTGGTCGAGGTGTACGAGGCGGAGAAGGCTGCCGGCCCCGTCGCCGGCGTCATCGTGCAGCTCGGCGGCCAGACCCCGCTCTCGCTCGCCCGCCGGCTCGAGGCCGAGGGGCTGCCGATCATCGGCACCAGCCCATCGGCGATCGACAACGCCGAGGACCGTGGCCATTTCGGCGCGGTGCTCGCCGAGGCGAACCTGCCAGCCCCTCCCTATGGGACCGCCTGGGGACTCAGCGACGCGACCGAGGTCGCCGCGAAGGTGGGCTACCCGGTGCTGGTGCGTCCGAGCTATGTGCTCGGCGGGCGCGGCATGGAGATCGTGTTCGATGAGGCGGGTCTCGTGGATTACGTGGCCCGCAACCTTCCCGACGGCGGCCGCGCCGAGGCCCCGATCCTCATCGACAGCTTCCTGGACACGGCGATCGAGATCGACGTCGATGCCCTCTACGACGGCACCGACCTCTACATCGGCGGCGTGATGGAGCACATCGAGGAGGCCGGGATCCACTCCGGGGACTCCGCCTGCACCCTCCCGCCGATCACCCTCAGCGACGCGGTACTGGAGCGGATCCGCACTTCCACCCTCGCGATCGCCGAGGGCGTGGGCGTGCGCGGACTGCTCAACATCCAGTACGCGCTCTCCCACGGGGTGCTCTACGTGCTCGAGGCCAACCCGCGCGCCTCCCGCACGGTGCCCTTCGTCGCCAAGGCCACGGGAGTGCCGCTCGCACAGGCCGCTGCACTGCTGATGGCCGGCACCTCGATCGCGGACCTGCGCCGCGGGGGAGTGCTCCCGCTCGAGGGCGACGGCATGGATCTGCCCGACGACTCTCCCATCGCGGTGAAGGAGGCGGTGCTCCCGTTCAAGCGCTTCCGCACCCGTGAGGGCAAGGCGGTGGACTCTGTGCTGGGGCCGGAGATGCGCTCCACCGGAGAGGTGATGGGGCTGGATTCGACCTTCCCCCTCGCCTTCGCGAAGTCCCAGCTGGCGATCTCCGGCCAGGGCCTGCCCACGGCAGGCATCGCCTTCGTCTCGGTCGCAGACCGGGACAAGCGCTCCCTCGCGCTCCCCGTGGCACGCCTCGCGGCGCTCGGATTCGAGATCCTCACCACGGCGGGCACCGGCAGGGTGCTGCGCCGCTACGGCATCCCCTGCCGGGTGCTGCGCAAGGCGTCCGAGGCCGGCGACGAGGCGAGCGTGATCGAGCTGATCGAGGAGGGCACCGTGGATCTGGTGATGAACACCCCCTCCGGTTCCAACGCCCGGGTGGACGGCTACGCCATCCGCGCCGCCGCGACCAGCATGGACGTGCCGATGATCACCACGCTCCAGGAGTTCCAGGCCGCAGTGCAGGCGATCGAGGCACGACCGGTCGAGCCCTTCGAGGTGACGAGCCTGCAGGCCCACACGGCCCGGCTCATCGACGCCCGGGCCGCACGGGTCGGCGCATGACAGAGCAGGGGAGGAGCTTCGGCTCCAGACTGCAGCAGGCTGTCGCCGAGCACGGACGGCTGGTCGCCGGTATCGACCCCCACGCGTCCTTGCTGGACGCGTGGGGGCTGCCGGACACCCCCGAGGGCCTGCGGGAGTTCTCCCGCGTCACGCTGGACGCGGTGGCTGGACGGGTCGCCGCGATCAAGCCTCAGTCCGCCTTCTTCGAGCGCCACGGCTCCGCCGGGGTCGCGGTCCTCGAGGAACTGCTGCAGGCGGCCCGTGAGGCCGGGGTGCTGAGCATCCTGGACGTCAAGCGCGGCGACATCGGCTCGACCATGGGCGCCTACGCCGATGCTCATCTGCGTCCGGGGGCTCCGCTCGAGGCTGATGCGATCACCGTCAGCCCCTTTCTGGGCACCGGGTCCCTCGACCCCGCGGCGCAGCTCGCCATCGCGCACGGCAAAGGGCTCTTCCTGCTCGCGCTGACGTCGAATCCGGACGGACCCCAGGTCCAGCACGCTCTCACCGTTGCAGACACGCCGGTGGCGCGCGAGATCGCGCGACACGCCGAGGCGGTCGGAGCCGCAGATCCGGGGGAGTGGTCGAGCGTCGGCCTGGTCGTGGGCGCCACTGTCGGTGACAGCTACCGTCGGCTCGGCCTGGATCGTGTCGCACCGTCGGTCCCGCTGCTCGCGCCGGGCTTCGGAGCACAGGGGGCGGGCCCTGCGCAGATGCGCGAAGTTTTTGGTGACAATGCAGGTCACGTGCTGGTTACGCTCTCGCGAGGACTCCTGGGGGCAGGTCCCGACGCGGACTCCCTGAGCCGTCGGGCAGAGCAGCTGCGCGCTGAATACGACGTTCCTTCCGACGCCTCCTGACGAGGGGTCCGGGCAGGGTCCGCAGCTCCCGCCCGGACTTCCTCGGAAGTGCCCGAGAAGGGGCCGATCTGCACCGGACCAGCGACGAAGCGTGTCAAAAGTGCGCTCGGCCACCAATATGGGGTTACGCTCTTCCCACATCGAGGTCCTCCCGGATCTCCTCGTCACCAGCAAGAGAACAAGAGGTAAGAACAGTGGCTCTCCCTCCCCTCACCCCTGAGCAGCGGGCCGACGCCCTGAAGAAGGCGGCCGAGGCTCGTCGCGAGCGCGCCGCCATCAAGGCTCGGCTCAAGGACAGCGCCGGACACCGCGGCGAGGAGATCAAGAAGGTCCTCAAGGAGGCCGAGACCAACGAGGTCGTCGGTCGTCTGCGTGTCTCCGCCCTGCTGGAGGCCCTCCCGGGTGTCGGCAAGGTCAAGGCCCAGCAGATCATGGAGGAGATCGGCATCTCCCCCTCCCGCAAGATCCGCGGCCTCGGCTCCCATCAGGCTGAGAAGCTCGTCGCACACTTCTCCGAGTGATCGACCACTCCACCGGGGCCGGCGCCGTGAAGGCGTCGGCCCCGGTGACCGTGCTGGCCGGTCCCACCGCTGTCGGCAAGGGCACCGTCTCCGCAGCGATCCGTGCGCGCTACCCGCAGATCTGGCTGTCCGTCTCCGCCACCACCCGGGCTCCGCGCCCCGGTGAGGTCGACGGCGTGCACTATCGCTTCGTGAGCGAGGAGGACTTCTCCTCGCTGATCGAGCAGGGCCAGATGCTCGAATGGGCCGTGGTCCACGGCCGCAACAAGTACGGCACCCCGCGGGGGCCCGTCGAGAAGAAGGTGTCCGAAGGGCGCCCGGTGCTGCTCGAGATCGATCTGGCCGGTGCACGCCAGATCCGCGCGTCCATGCCCGAGGCCCGCTTCGTGTTCCTCGCCCCACCGGACTGGGACACGCTCGTGGATCGCCTGGTCGGCCGGGGCACGGAAGATGCCGAAGAGCGCGAGCGCCGTCTGGCGACGGCGCGCGTCGAGCTCGCCGCGGAGGACGAGTTCGACATCACGATCGTCAACGACACCGTGGATCGGGCGGCCGACGAGCTCGCCGGACTGCTCGGCGTGCGCGACCTCACCTGACCCCGCACCCTCCCCGACTCGTCTTCCCGCCCGCGAGGGCGTATCCTGAAGCGTCGCACCCAGAAACTCATGAAGGGACATCCGTGGCCGGAACAGTCGCTCAGCCCGAAGGCATCACGAACCCCCCGATCGACCGTCTCCTCGAGACCGTCGACTCCAAGTACGCCCTGGTGCTCTACGCCTCCCAGCGCGCCCGCCAGATCAACGCGTACTACTCGCAGCTCTCCGAAGGGCTGCTCGAGTTCGTCGGTCCGCTGGTGGATGTCGACAACCAGGAGAAGTCCCTCTCGATCGCACTGCGTGAGATCGATGAAGGCCTGCTGACCGTCCGCGAGATCGACGAGGAGGAGTACGCCGCGCAGAACGAGCCGGATCCGAACGCTCCGGCCCCGCTGATGCTCGGCGACGACGCTCCTGAGGTCCCGTCCTCCGGCTTGACCCTCTGACTCGGCCATCGCCGGGTTGAACCGATGACCATCCTGCCGCGCCCCCTCGCCGGGGCCCGCGTCCTGATCGGAGTCGGCGGCGGCATCGCCGCATACAAGACCGCGCACCTGGTGCGCGGTCTTGTCGGTGAAGGGGCCGACGTCCGCGTCATCCCCACCGCCGCCTCGCTCGAATTCATCGGGGCGGCGACCTGGGAGGCGCTCAGCCACCATCCGGTCCTCACCTCCGTCTTCGAGGACGTCGACGAGGTGGCGCATGTGCGCTTCGGCCAGGAGGCCGATCTGGTGGTGATCGCCCCCGCCACCGCTGACCTGCTCGCGCGAATGCGGATCGGTCGCGCCGATGATCTCCTCACCGCCTCGCTGCTGGTGACGCGCGCTCCCGTCGTGGTGGCGCCCGCGATGCACACCGAGATGTGGGAGCACCCCTCGACCCGGGACAACGTGGCGGTCCTGCGCGAGCGCGGCATCACCGTGCTCGAGCCGGCCGTCGGTCGCCTCACCGGCCCAGATTCTGGGCCCGGACGACTCCCCGAGCCGGCAGCGATCCTGGAGGCCGCGCGAGTAGCGATCACCGCTCCGCGCGATCCTCACGGTGCCGTGCGCCGCGATCTCGACGGCCGTGAGCTGCTGATCACCGCCGGCGGCACCCGCGAGGACCTCGATCCGGTGCGCTTCCTCGCCAACCACTCCTCAGGCAAGCAGGGCTGGGCACTAGCCCATGCGGCCCTCGTCCGTGGAGCCCGGGTGCGTCTTGCCGCCGCGAACGTCGACCTCGACACCCCTCCGGGCGCCGAACGCTATGACATCGGCAGCGCCGCTGAGCTCGCGAGCATGGTCGCGGAGCATCGTGGCGAGGTGGATGCGCTGGTGATGGCTGCAGCAGTGGCCGATTTCACCGCCGCCGCACGGGCGGAGGCGAAGATCAAGAAGGACGACGGCGACGAGGACTCCGTGCCGGCCATCGCCCTGCGCCGCACCGAGGACATCCTGCGTCACAGTGTGCTCGATCGCGCAGACGCCGCACGACCCACGATCGTGGGCTTTGCGGCGGAGACCGGCGGCGATGGCTCCACAGCACTCGACCTGGCGCGCGCCAAGGCACGCCGCAAGGGCGCCGACCTGCTGGTCTTCAACGACATCAGCACCGGGGTGTTCGGCGCGGCCGACAACTCCGTGCGCATCCTCGACCGTGACGGTGAGGAGATCGCCCGCGCCGAGGGCAGCAAGACCGCCGTCGCCCACGCGGTGCTCGACGAACTCGTCGCCGCCTTCCCGGAAGTACCCTGAACCTCATGACCTCCAGCGAGCTGCGCACCTTCACGTCCGAATCGGTCACCGAAGGGCACCCCGACAAGATCTGCGACCAGATCTCCGACGCGATCCTCGATGATCTGCTGGCCCAGGACCGCGATGCGCGCGTCGCGGTGGAGACGCTGGTCACCACCGGTCTCGTCCACGTCGCCGGCGAGGTCCGCACCACCGGATACAGCGACGTCGCGACGATCGTGCGCGATGTGATCCGGGAGATCGGCTACGACTCCTCCGAGAAGGGCTTCGACGCCGATTCCTGCGGTGTGCAGGTCTCGATCGGTGCGCAGTCACCGGACATCGCCCAGGGCGTCGACAACTCCTTCGAGACTCGCGGTGACGCCACGGCGGAGGCCTTCGCCAAGCTCGGAGCCGGTGACCAGGGCCTGATGTTCGGCTACGCCTGCCGGGACACCCCCGAGCTGATGCCGCTGCCGATCCATGCCGCGCACCGGCTCACCCGCAACCTCTCGACCGCACGCCGCGACGGGGTGCTGCCGTACCTCCGCCCCGATGGGAAGACCCAGGTCTCGATCGGCTACGACGAGGACGGCGTGGCCCGCAGCGTCGAGGCGATCGTGGTCTCCACGCAGCACAGCGAGGAGGTCGATCTGGTCAGCCAGCTCGCGCCGGCCATCTCCAAGGTCGTCATCGCCCCGGTGCTCGAGGATCTCGAGGCACTGGGCCTGGACACCTCGGATGTCACCACCCACATCAACCCCTCCGGGCGCTTCGTGCTCGGCGGGCCCAAGGGAGATGCAGGACTGACCGGCCGCAAGATCATCGTGGACACCTACGGCGGGATGGCCCGCCACGGCGGCGGCGCCTTCTCCGGCAAGGACCCCTCGAAGGTCGACCGCTCCGGCGCCTATGCCATGCGCTGGATCGCGAAGAACATCGTCGCCGCCGGCCTCGCAGACCGCTGCGAGGTGCAGATCGCCTACGCGATCGGGGTCGCCGAGCCGGTGGGCCTGTACGTCGAGACCTTCGGCACCGGTCACGTGCCCTCGCATCAGATCGCCGCCGCGGTGCGGAAGGTCTTCGACCTGCGCCCCGCCGCCCTGATCGACGCCCTGGACCTGCTGCGACCGATCTACGCTCTGACCTCGGTGCACGGCCACTTCGGCCGCGAGCTGCCGGAGTTCACCTGGGAGCGCAAGGATCGCGCCGAGGAGCTGGAGCGCGCACTGTGAGCACCGCCGATAGCGCCCTGCCCGGTTCCGCTGGCTCCCTGCCCGTCTCCGGTCTGGACCCTGAGCTCTCCTCCCGCCTCAAGCGGGATGCCGACGGGCTGCTCACCGCGGTGGTGCAGGACGCCACCGATCAGCGGGTGCTGATGGTGGGCTGGATGGATGACGAGGCGCTGCACCGCACCCTCAGCACGGGTCGTGTCACCTACTGGTCCCGCTCCCGGGGCGAGTACTGGCGCAAGGGCGACACCAGCGGCCACGTCCAGTGGGTCCGCTCCGTCGCCATCGACTGCGACGCCGACACCCTGCTGATCCGCGTGGACCAGGTCGGCGCGGCCTGCCACCGCGGCACCGACACCTGCTTCGACGGCGGCGCACTCGAAGCCGTCGTCCTCGACCCCACGGAGCGCTCTGCATGACTGACCATCCCGTTCCCGGCCCCAGCGTCGACGGCACCGCTGAGCCCACCCGCGCTGCGGCCTATCCGGAGCAGGTCGGCGGCCGGGAGGGGGACGCGCTCGGCGCGATCACCCCGGACCGAGAGACCTTCCGCGAGCTCGCCGCCCGCCAGCGGGTGGTGCCGCTCAGCGTCCGCCTGCTGGCCGACGAGGACACCCCCGTCTCGCTCTACCGCCGGCTCACCGCCGACGGCGAGACCCGCGGCACCTTCCTGCTCGAGTCCGCCGGGGAGGGGGAAGCGTCGCGCTATTCGATCATCGGCACCCGGGCCCGCGCCGTCCTCACCGAGCGTGACGGCGAGGCGCACTGGCGCGGAGACGTCCCGGCCGGAGTGCCCACCTCAGGCAGCCCGGTCGAGGCGCTGCGCGCCGTCACCAGCGCCTTCCACGCCGCACGCCAGCCGCACCTGCCCCCGTTCTCCGGTGGCCTGGTCGGTTTCATCGCCTACGACGCAGTGCGCCATTGGGAGAAGCTGGAGGCGTCCCCGCCGGATGAGATCGGCCTGCCGGACCTCTCGATGCTGCTAGCCCAGGACGTGGTGGTCCACGACGCCCACGATTCGACCGTGGTGCTGGTCGCCAACGCTCTGAACCTCAATGCCACGGCTGATGGAGTCGACGCCGCCTACGACGACGCGCTGGCGCGGCTCTCGACGATGCGCGAGCGGCTGCGGACCCCGGTGAGCACCGGGCCGATCGTCTATGACGCGGTGCGCGAGCTCGAACCCAAAGCCCGCACCTCCCAGCTCGAGTACGAACAGGCCGTCCGCGAGGCGGTCCGGGACATCATCGACGGCGAGATCTTCCAGGTGGTGCCCTCGCAGCGGTTCTCGCTGCCGGTCTCCGCGGATCCGCTGGACGTATACCGCGTGCTGCGGAGGATGAACCCCAGCCCGTATATGTACCTGCTGCGAACGGTCGACGCCGAAGGCGAACCGATCGATGTGGTCGGGGCGAGTCCCGAATCGCTGGTCACGGTGCGCGGCACCACCGCCACCACCCATCCGATCGCCGGGTCACGGCCGCGAGGTGAGACCCCGGAAGAGGACGAGCGCCTCGGCAGCGAGCTGCTCGCCGACCCGAAGGAGCGCTCCGAGCACCTGATGCTGGTCGATCTCGCCCGCAACGACCTGCAGAAGTTCTGCGCCCCGGGCACCGTGGTGGTGCGCGACTTCATGCACATCCAGCGCTTCTCCCATATCCAGCACATCGTCTCCACCGTCTCCGGCCACCTGCGCGAAGGCGCACTCGCCTATGACGCGCTGCGCGCCACCTTCCCGGCCGGAACCCTCTCCGGCGCGCCGAAGCCCTCGGCGATGCGGATCATCGACCGGCTGGAGCCCGTGCGACGCGGGGTCTACGGAGGCACCGTCGGCTATATCGACTTCGCCGGCGACATGGATATGGCGATCGCGATCCGCACTGCAGTGATCAAGGACGGGACCGCACACGTCCAGGCCGGCGGGGGAGTGGTCGCAGACTCCGACGCCACCATGGAGCACCGCGAGACCCAGTCCAAGGCGGCCGCCGCACTGCGCGCCGCCGCCGCCGCCGAGACCCTCCGCCCGGCATGAGCGAGGATTCCTCCACCCTGCCCGCGGCCCGCAGCGAGCGAGCTGCCCGCCCGGAGCGCACAGCACGTCTCAGCCGCCGCACCACCGTGCTCGCCGCGACGGCAGCCTCTGCGCTGCTGGCCGGGGCGACCCGCACCACCTGGATCCACGCCACCGCACCGGATCTGACCGGCACCGTCCAGCAGGTCGAGGTGATGGGAGCAGAGGCGGCCCCGGCTGTGCTGGCTCTCGCCCTGGCGGCGATCGCCGCGTCGCTAGCCACCTCGCTCTCCTCCGCCTGGCTGCGGTTCCTGACCGGACCGGTGCTGATCGTGACCGGGGTGGGGGCGGCCTTCGCCGCCTTCTCCGCAGCGCAGTCACCGCAGGACGCCGCCGGCTCTGCGGTGGCCTCCACCACCGGTGTGCTCGGAGCTGCAGTGCAGGCCGAGGCGACCGCCTGGCCGCTGCTGACCCTGATCCCGGCCCTCACTGTCGCGGCGATCGGGGTGCTCGTGCTGGTGATCGGCCGGTCCTGGCCGACCGGCAGCCGCTATCGCAGCGCAGCTCTCGCCGCGCCGGTGCGCCGCGGTGATCCCGCAGAGGACCCGGCGGCCGCTTGGGATGCCCTCACCCGCGGTGAGGATCCGAGCCTCCACAGCAGCGAGCCGGAGAGCGAGGCCGCACCGGACACGGAGGCCGCGCCGCACAGCACAGGCGGGCCGGACGGTGCGGAAGCGCACGGCGCCGGCACCCCTGCCCCGGAGGGACCCTCGACCGTCGGGTGATGCTCCTCACCGGGCCCGCGAGGACCTCGCGCCACGCCGCGGACCGAGCACCAGAGCCACCGGATGACGTGGCACAATGGCCTCGACCGGGACCCTGACTGGAGAAGGATCATGCCGAAGACCTACGCTGTGCCGCCGCCCCCTCACCACAATGAGGGCAAGACCGTTGCGGGCTGGACCATGAACCTCGGCATCGTCCTCGGTTCCATCCCCATCGCAGTCGGCATGATCGTGCCGGACATCATCGATACGGACCTGACGATGCTGATCTGGATCGGTGCGGCCATCATCCTGCTCGCGATCGTGGCCGGCGTGGTGCTCTCCCTCGCCGGGCTCGGCCAGCCTCGCGAATACAGCCAGAAGTCGGCGGAGATCACCGCCGACGGCGGCGCGAACGCACGGGGCCATGTGCCCGCCGAGGCCGACGCCAGGTGATCGACGCGGCGAGGGCGAGACATGGCGACGCCGTGCTCCGCGCTCCCGCCCGCGGCCCGCGCCGGGCCCTCCTGCCGCTTGCGATCGGCATCGGCGGCCTGGCCGTCGCTGTCGGCGTGCAGCTGGTCTTCGACCCGTTCCGCACCCATATCCCGCTGTGCGTCCTGAACCATCTCACGGGGCTGGAGTGCCCCGGCTGCGGAGCGATCCGCGCCGTGCACTCCCTGCTCGCCGGTGACATGCTGCTGGCACTGCGGAACAATGCGCTGATCACCATCGCGATACCACTGGTCGCGGCCGGGCTGCTGACCTGGTCAGTGCGCCGCGCCAGAGGACTGCGCACGGACCTGATGCCCACGAAACCGGTGCTGCTGGGACTGGTCGTGATCGCAGTCCTGTTCGCGGTGCTGAGGAACCTGCCAGCATTCTGGTTCCTCGCCCCGATCTCCTACGTCGGCGGCTGACCCCGCCACCGACGATCCCTGGGAATCGACGATCCCCGGGAGTCCCGGCGGCACAGCGTGCCGCCCCGCTCTGAGCTGCTGCAGGAGGCATACGTGACCACCACCGGAACCGTCCTCGACGAGATCATCGATGGCGTGCGCGAGGACCTCGCACCGCGGCGCGCCGCCGTGCCGGATGCTGAGATCCAGCGCCTGGCCGCCGCAGCCCCACCGGCCCTGGACGCCCGGGCGAGCCTGCTCGGCGATGGCACCACCATGGGCCTGATCGCCGAGGTCAAGCGCTCCAGCCCCTCCAAGGGCGCGCTCGCAGAGATCCCGGAGCCGGCCGAACTCGCCGCCGCCTATGCAGATGCCGGCGCCTCCGCGATCAGCGTGCTCACCGAGCAGCGTCGATTCCGCGGCACCCTCGCCGACCTCGACGCGGTCCGCGCCCGGGTCCAGGTGCCCGTGCTGCGCAAGGACTTCGTGGTCGAGCCCTACCAGGTGTATGAGGCCCGGGCCCACGGCGCCGATCTGGTGCTGCTGATCGTGGCAGCCCTCGACGACGTCCAGCTGCGGACGCTCTACGACCTCATCACGGAGCTCGGCATGCAGGCGCTGGTGGAGGTCCACACCGCCGAGGAGCTGGATCGGGCCCTCGCGCTCGAGGCGGACATCATCGGAGTCAACGCCCGCAACCTCAAGGACCTCACCGTCGACCTCGGACGGGCCGCGGACCTGCTGCGCAGGATCCCCGCCGGGCCGCTCGCCATCGGTGAATCGGCCGTGCTCTCGGTCGCGGACGTCGAGGCGTACGCCGCCGCCGGCGCCGATGCCGTGCTGGTCGGAGAAGCGCTGGTCACCTCGGGAGACCCCGCCGCAGCCGCAGCGTCCTATCGTCAGGTGGCCCGCCTGGGCCGCACCCTCCCGGAAGGAGCTCAGGCATGAGCAGCCCCGACCACGATCGTCCCCTCTCCGAGCGGGTCGTCACCGACCTCACCCGGCCCATCTCGGAGCTGCGCTCCGAGGCAGGCCCCTACTTCGGGGACTTCGGCGGCCGCTTCCTGCCCGAGGCGCTGGTGCCCGCCCTCGACGAGCTCACCGAGATGTACGAGAAGGCGATCATCGATCCGGAGTTCATCGCCGAGCTGCAGCACCTCGCCGCCGAGTACACCGGGCGCCCCTCGCTGCTCTCGGAGGCCCCGCGCTTCTCCCAGCTCGCCGGCGGTGCTCGCATCCTGCTGAAGCGCGAGGATCTCAACCACACCGGCAGCCACAAGATCAACAACGTCCTCGGCCAGGCACTGCTCACCAAGCGCATGGGCAAGACCCGCGTGATCGCCGAGACCGGCGCGGGCCAGCACGGAGTCGCGACCGCCACCGCAGCGGCGCTGTTCGGTCTGGACTGCACGATCTACATGGGCGGTGAGGACACCGAGCGCCAGGCGCTCAACGTCGCACGGATGCGCCTGCTGGGCGCGGAGGTGATCGCGGTCGAGCAGGGTTCACGCACCCTCAAGGACGCGATCAACGAGGCGTTCCGCGACTGGGTCGCGAACGTCGAGACCACCCACTACCTGCTCGGCACGGTCGCCGGCCCGCACCCCTTCCCGGCCATGGTGCGCGACTTCCACCGCATCATCGGCGAGGAGGCCCGCGCCCAGACGCTCGAACGGGTGGGGCGCCTGCCCGACGCGGTGGTCGCCTGCGTGGGCGGCGGCTCCAATGCGATGGGCATCTTCCACGCCTTCCTCGACGACACCGACCCGCTGGTGCGCCTGATCGGCTGCGAAGCAGGAGGCGACGGGATCACCACCGGCCGCCACTCCGCCACCATCACCGGTGGCACCCCCGGTGTGCTCCATGGTGCCCGCAGCTTCGTGATGCAGGACGAGGACGGCCAGACGATCGCCTCCCATTCGGTTTCCGCCGGCCTGGACTATCCCAGCGTTGGTCCCGAGCATGCCTGGCTGGCAGATATCGGCCGCGCCGAATACCGCGCGATCGATGACGGCCCCGCGATGGAGGCCTTCGCGCTGCTCTCCATGACCGAGGGCATCATGCCCGCGATCGAGTCCGCGCATGCCTTGGCCGGGGCCCTCGAGCTGGGCCGTGAGCTCGGCGAGGACGCCGTCATCCTGGTGAGCCTCTCCGGCCGCGGCGACAAGGACGTGGACACCGCCTCGCGCTGGTTCGGACTGGTCGGCGACGAGCCCGCTCGCGCCGATCTGACCGCTCTGCGCGCTGCGGCCCGTGCGACCACCGACCAGGCAGAGGAGACCCGATGACCACCGCTGAGAGCCACCGGCTGCGCGCTGACGAGGTCCTGGACCGCGCCCGCGCCGAGAACCGGGCCGCGCTGATCGCCTACCTCCCCGTGGGCTTCCCGGACCTCGAGCGCTCGATCGAGGCCGCCCGCATCCTCATCGACCACGGCGCCGACATGATCGAGCTGGGCCTGCCCTACTCCGACCCGGTCATGGACGGCGCGGTCATCCAGCAGGCGGCAGCCGCGTCGCTGGAGGGCGGCACCCGCACCCGGCACGTGCTCCAGGCCGTCGAGGCGCTCTCCGGCCGCGGCGCCGCAATCCTGGTGATGAGCTACTGGAATCCGATCCTCGCCTACGGTCCTGACGCCTTCGCCCGCGATCTCGCGGCCGCTGGCGGCGCCGGGGTGATCACCCCGGATCTGATTCCCGACGAGGGCGCGGACTGGATCGCGGCGAGTGAGGCGCACGGCGTGGACCGCGTGTTCCTGGTCGCACCCAGCTCTCCCCGCAACCGGCTCGAGCATGTGGTCTCGCACACGCGGGGGTTCGTCTACGCCGCGAGCACCATGGGCGTGACCGGAACCCGTGCGAGCGTCTCCGACGCCACGCAGGGCCTGGTCGAGCGCACCCGCGCGGCCGGGGCGAGAAACGTCTGCGTCGGGCTCGGCGTCTCGAACGGTGAACAGGCATCGCAGGTGGGCGCGTACGCTGATGGAGTGATCGTCGGGTCCGCCTTCGTCCGAGCTCTGCTCGAGAACCAGCACGACGACGCCGCAGCCCGCACCGCACTCGCGGCCGTGGCCGATGACCTCCGTGCCGGCGTCGAGCGCGCCCGAGCTTGACCTGAAGACTCGACAGCTCGACGTCCCGCTGGTCCGAAGAACCCCGCCAGTCCGATGAACCCCGCTAGTCCGAAGAACCGAGAACAGGAAGGGCCGCGATGATCCCCAGCTCACCGATCTCAGCGCTCTCCCTCGGCCCGCTGACGATCCACTTCTACGCCCTGTGCATCCTCTCCGGGATCGCGGTGGCGATGTGGTGGGCGACCAAGCGCTGGGAGAAGCGCGGCGGCGACGGGGACACCTTCTTCGACATCATCTTCGTCGCGATCATCGCCGGCATCGTCGGCTCCCGCATCTGGCACGTCCTCACGTCGCCGGCGCCCTTCTTCGGCCCTGACGGCGACCCGCTCGCGGTGCTCTACATCTGGCAGGGCGGTCTCGCGATCTACGGCGGCGTGGCAGGCGGCGCGCTCGCGGTCTGGTTCATGGCCCGTCACAAGGGCGTCTCCTTCACAGCCCTCGCCGATACCGTCGCGCCGACCCTGCTGATCGCCCAGGTGCTCGGACGCTTCGGCAACTGGTTCAACCAGGAGCTCTACGGGCCCGCGCTGGACGCCTGGTGGGCGTGGGACGTCACCTGCGTGACCAACGGCCAGACCATCGGTGGCTGCGTCCCCGGCACCTATCACCCCACCTTCCTGTACGAGCAGCTGTGGAACCTCGCAGCGCTGGCGGTGCTGCTGCTGCTCAGCCGCCGCTACCAGTGGGCCGGCGGGCGGATCTTCTGGGTCTACGTCGCGCTCTACTCCACCGGCCGCGCCTGGATCGACGCGATCCGCAGCGAGCCCGTGCTGATGATCGGGCCCCTGCGCATCCACACCCTGGTCGCGATCCTGATGGCCCTCGTGGGCGTCGCGATGTTCGTCTACCTCACCCGCCGCAAGCAGCGCCGCGGGGGAGAGGTCGTCGCCGCCGACGGCTCCTTCGAGATGCCCGCGCAGACGGCAGGAAACGGCCCCGACGAGGACGAGGACGAGAAGTCCGGCACGCCTCCCTCCGCCGCCGCGGATCCCTCACCCGGACCGTAGGCACCGCACCCCCCGAGCGACACAGATCGCCAGGACGGGCGGCGAGCCCCGGCACCGGGCGCTCGTCACGGATGACGAGCACGTCACCGGCCGCCCCTTCGAAGGGTTCTCTGCGTCATGCTCCCTCTGCATTCCCGTTTCTCCGCGCTGCCCGCCGCCCAGGGCCTCTATCACCCTGACAGCGAGGTGGATTCCTGCGGTGTCGCGATGATCGCGAGCCTCCAGGGCCATCCCGGCCATCACATCGTCGAGCACGCCCTCACGGCGCTGCGCAACCTCGAGCATCGGGGCGCGGTCGGCGCGGAAGAGGACACCGGCGATGGCACCGGCATCACGGTCCAGCTGCCCGACGCCTTCCTCCGCGAGGCCAGCGGGCTCGACCTGCCACCCCGCGGTGCCTATGCCGCCGGCACCCTCTTCGTGCCGCGCGACGATGCCGGTCGCAGGGCCGTGCTCGAGGCCCTGTGCCAGATCGCCGCCGACGAGGGCCTGGCACTGCTCGGCACCCGTGAGGTCCCGATCACCGAGGGCCTGGTCGGACCGTCCGCCGAAGCGGTCCGCCCCGACATGGTCCAGGTCTTCCTGAGCGATGTCGAGGGGCAGCGCACAGACCTGGCGCTCGAGCGGGCGGCCTTCGCCGTCCGCCGCCGCGTGGAGCACACCACGGTGGGCTACTTCCCCTCGCTCTCGACCCGGGTGATGGTCTACAAGGGGATGCTGACCCCTGAGCAGCTGGACGAGTTCTATCCGGACCTGCGCGATCCCCGTTTCGCCTCGGAGCTCGCCATCGTGCACTCCCGCTTCTCCACCAACACCTTCCCGGCCTGGCCGCTGGCGCAGCCCTTCCGCACCCTCGCGCACAACGGCGAGATCAACACCGTGATCGGCAACCGCAATCGCCTGCGGGCGGCCGAGGGCTCGATGTCCACCGGCGTCTTCGGGGAGGACTTCGCCCGCCTGCTGCCGGTCAACACCCCCGGCGCCTCGGACTCCGCCAGCCTCGACGAGGCGCTCGAGCTGCTCCACCTCAGCGGCCGCTCCCTGGTGCACTCGCTCATGATGCTGATCCCTGAGCCGTGGGAGAACGACCAGTCGATGGACCCGGATCTGCGGGCCTTCTACGAGTTCCACGCCGCTCTCCAGGAGCCGTGGGACGGCCCGGCCGCCGTGGTCTTCACCGACGGCACCCGGGTGGGTGCGCGACTGGACCGCAACGGCCTGCGCCCCCTGCGCTACTGGGTGATGGAGGACGACCTGGTGGTGCTCGGCTCCGAGACCGGTCTGGTGGACCTGCCTCGCAGCAGCGTGGCGCGCACCGGCCGGGTCGCGCCGGGCGAGATCTTCCTGCTCGACCTCGATCTCGGCCAGATCGTCCCCAGTCAGGAGATCACCCACCAGATCGCTACCGAGCACCCGTATCGCACCTGGGTCCGCGAGCAGAAGGTCGCGCTCTCGGAGTTGCCTGAGCGCGAGCACATCACCCACTCGCGCGCCTCCGTCGTACGCCGCCAGCAGACCTTCGGCTACACCGAGGAGGAGCTGCGCATCCTGCTCGCGCCCATGGCAGCCAAGGGCGCCGAGCCGCTCGGGGCGATGGGCACTGACACCCCCATCGCCGTGCTCTCGGAGCGCCCGCGGCTCCTGTTCGACTACTTCACGCAGATGTTCGCCCAGGTCACCAACCCGCCGCTCGACTCCCTGCGCGAGGAGATCGTCACCTCCTTGGCCGTGGCCCTGGGTCGCTCGCGCAATCTGCTGGACGCCACCCCGCAGCACGCGCGCCAGCTCGCCCTGGACTTCCCGATCCTGGACAACGACGAGCTCGCGAAGATCGTCGCGATCGACGCGAACCCCGCCACGGCCGACTTCCATACGGTGCGTCTGCGCGGCCTGTACCCCGTGGCCGGCGGCACCGCCGCCCTCGAGCAGCGCCTGCACGAGATCTGCGGGGAGGCCGGGCGGGCGATCGACGAGGGCGCCACCTTCCTGGTGCTCTCGGACCGCGACGCGAACCAGGTGCTCGCACCGATCCCGTCGCTCTTGCTCACCAGCGCGGTCCAGCACCATCTGGTGCGCACGGGGCGGCGCACCTCGGCGGCGCTGCTGGTCGAGGCGGGGGACGTGCGCGAGGTGCACCACGCGGCGCTGCTGATCGGCTACGGCGCGAGTGCGATCAACCCCTATCTCGCGATGGAGAGCGTGGAGGAGCTGGTCGAGCGCGGCGTGATCAGCGGCGTGAGCCCTGAGCAGGCGGTCGCGAACCTGAACAGGGCGCTTGGCAAGGGCGTCCTGAAGATCATGTCCAAGATGGGCATCGCGACGGTCGCCTCGTATCGCGGCGCGCAGATCTTCGAGGCCGTCGGCCTCGCGCAGGATCTCGTGGAGCAGTGGTTCCCCGGGACCATCAGCCGGATCGGTGGGATCACGCTGGACGTGATCGCCGCGGAGAACGCGGCCCGTCATGCGCTCGCCTACCCGGCGGACGGCCAGCGCCCTGCGCACCGCAGCCTCCCTGTCGGCGGCGAGTACCAGTGGCGCCGCGAGGGGGAGCCGCATCTGTTCACCCCCGAGGCGGTGTTCCGTCTCCAGCACTCCACGCGCACTCGCCAGTACGAGGAGTTCCGCCGCTACACCGACGAGGTCGACGACCAGCACGAGCGTCTGATGACCCTCCGCGGGCTGCTGCGCCTGCGCACCGGGGCCCTGGAGCCGGTGCCGCTCCGCGAAGTGGAGGGGGTCGATGCGATCACCCGGCGCTTCATGACCGGCGCGATGAGCTACGGCTCCATCTCGCAGGAGGCGCACGAGACCCTCGCGATCGCGATGAACCAGCTCGGCGGCATGTCCAACAGCGGCGAGGGCGGCGAGGACCCCGAGCGCCTGCGCGACCCGGAGCGCCGCAGCGCGATCAAGCAGATCGCGTCCGGCCGCTTCGGCGTCACCAGCGAGTACCTCACCTTCGCCAAGGACATCCAGATCAAGATCGCCCAGGGCGCCAAGCCCGGCGAGGGCGGGCAGCTGCCTCCGGAGAAGGTGTACCCGTGGATCGCCCGCACCCGGCACTCCACGCCCGGGATCGGCCTGATCTCCCCTCCGCCGCACCACGACATCTATTCGATCGAGGATCTCGCCCAGCTCATCCATGACGCGAAGTCCGCGAACCCCGCGGCGCGCGTGCACGTCAAGCTGGTCTCCCGCTTCGGCGTGGGCACCGTCGCTGCGGGCGTCTCCAAGGCGCATGCGGACGTCGTGCTGATCTCCGGCCACGACGGCGGCACGGGCGCGAGCCCGCTGAACTCGCTCAAGCACGCGGGCACCCCGTGGGAGCTGGGACTCGCCGAGACGCAGCAGACCCTGCTGCTCAACGGCCTGCGCGACCGCATCACGGTGCAGGTCGACGGCCAGCTGAAGACCGGCCGCGATGTGGTGATCGCCGCGCTGCTGGGCGCGGAGGAGTACGGCTTCGCCTCCGCCCCGCTGGTGGTCTCCGGCTGCGTCATGATGCGTGTGTGCCACCTGGACACCTGCCCGGTCGGCGTGGCCACCCAGAACCCGGAGCTGCGCTCCCGCTTCACAGGGAAGGCGGAGCACGTGGTGACCTTCTTCCGCTTCATCGCCGAGCAGGTGCGCGAGCACCTCGCCGCGCTGGGGCTGCGCACCCTCGACGAGGCGATCGGGCGCAGCGACCTGCTCGACCTGGCCGAGGGAGCACGGGCAGGCAACGCGCTCGGCACCGCCAAGCGCGAGGGCCTCGACCTCGCGGCGATCCTCGCCGCGCCCACCATCCACGAGGGCGACTTCCCCCGTCGGCGCCGTGCCCAGGACCACCACCTTGACCGCGCCCCCGACCATCCCTGGATCGCGGCGGCCGACAGCGTGCTCAGCGGCGCGGAGACGTCCGTGCACCTGCGGGACACCCTGCGCAACGTGCAGCGGAGCGCCGGCACCCTGCTCGGTCACGAGGTCACTCGCCGCACCGGCGGCGACGGGCTCGAGGATGACGCGATCGTGCTGGACCTCGAGGGCACCGGCGGTCAGTCGTTCGGCGCCTTCCTGCCGCGCGGCATCAGCATGCACCTCACGGGCGATGCGAACGACTACGTCGGCAAGGGGCTCTCGGGCGGCATCATCGCCGTCGGCCATGGCGCCGGCACCGGCCCGTCGCTGACCTCCGCCCCGATCGCCGGGAACACCTGTGCCTATGGCGCGACCAGCGGCCGGCTGTTCCTGGCCGGTTCCGCGGGGGAGCGCTTCGGTGTGCGCAACTCCGGCGCGACCCTGGTCGTCGAGGGCATCGGAGACCATGGCGCCGAGTACATGACCGGAGGCGCTGTGCTCGTGCTCGGCCCGACCGGCCGAAACCTCGGCGCCGGCATGAGCGGCGGCACGCTGTTCGTGCTGGACCTGGACCCCAGCCGGCTGAATCCGGCCGACGCCGCCGGCTTCACGCTCAGCCCCGTCACTGCCGAGCATCGCGAGTTCGTGCTCGAGGCGGTGGCCGACCACGCCGCGCGCACCGGCTCCGACCGGGCAGCTGCACTGCTCGCGGACGAGGAGGAGCTGCTCGGACGGCTCACCGAGATCGCTCCGCGCGCCTTCCTCACCATCACCGCGCTCCGTCAGGACGCGGTGGCCCGGGGCAACAACCCCGATGCGAACGATGTCTGGAACGAGATCTTGGAGGCCACCCATGGCTGATCCCCGCGGATTCCTGCGCTACCGCGATCGTGAGCTGCCGGCTCGCCGTCCCGTGCCGCTTCGCCTGATGGACTGGCGCGAAGTGTACGAGGCCCGCGAGCAGGGCACCCTCGACGTCGTCTCGAGGCAGGCAGGACGCTGCATGAACTGCGGCATCCCCTTCTGCCATCAGGGCTGCCCGCTGGGCAACCTGATCCCCGAGTGGAACGACCTGGTCTACAGGGAGGACTGGCAGGAGGCGAGCGAGCGCCTGCACGCGACCAACAACTTCCCGGAGTTCACCGGTCGCGCCTGCCCGGCGCCGTGCGAGTCCAGCTGCGTGCTGGGCATCAACCAGCCGCCGGTGACGATCAAGAACGTGGAGGTCTCGATCATCAACCGTGCCTTCGAAGAGGGATGGGTGCAGCCCGTCGTCCCCACCCGGCAGACGGGACGTTCGGTCGCGGTCGTCGGCTCCGGACCTGCCGGGCTCGCCGCCGCCCAGCAGCTCACCCGCGCCGGGCACTCCGTGGTGGTCCTCGAACGCGAGGACCGGCTCGGCGGCCTGCTGCGCTATGGCATCCCCGAGTTCAAGCTCGAGAAGCGTCACCTCGAGCGCCGACTGCAGCAGATGCGGGAGGAGGGGACCCGCTTCCGCACCGGGATCGACATCGGCGGGACGGGCGAGGATGACCTCTCCGTCCAGGAGCTGCGGTCCCGCTTCGATGCGGTGGTGCTCGCGATCGGTGCGAGCGTCCCGCGGGAGCTGCCGGTGCCCGGCAGGGAGGCCACCGGCATCCACCCGGCGATGGAGTACCTCACCCAGGCGAACCGGCTGGTGGAGGGCGACTGGGTCGAAAGCCCGATCTCAGCCCAGGGGAAGGACGTGGTGATCATCGGCGGCGGGGACACCGGCGCAGACTGCCTGGGCACGGCGCTCCGCCAGGGCGCGCGTTCGGTGACGACGCTCGCGATCGGCACCCAACCTCCGCCCGAGCGCGACGAGCGCCAGCCCTGGCCCACCCACCCGGTGCTGTTCGAGGTGTCCACCGCGCATGAGGAGGGCGGGGACCGCTCCTACCTGGCCTCGACCACGGGTTTCGAGATCGATGCCGAGGGCGCGGTCAGCGGGCTCGAAGTCGCCCGCACGCGCTTTGTCGACGGTGCCCGCGTCCCCACGCCGGACACCGCGGCGGTGCTGCCCGCCACGCTCGTGCTGATCGCCATGGGCTTCACCGGCGCGACCGAGGAGGGACTGCTCACCACGCTCGGAGTGGAGATCACCTCACGCGGCAACATCGTGCACGATGCTGACTGGGCGACGAACGTGGAGGGCGTGTTCACCGCGGGGGACTGCGCCCGCGGTCAGAGCCTCATCGTGTGGGCGATCGCAGAGGGCCGCTCGTGCGCCGCCGCGGTCGATGAGCACCTGATGGGAGTCACATCCCTGTCTCGGCCAGTGAGTCCCGGCGAGAAGCCTGTCACAGTGTGAAACACTAGGGGCAGAACACGCGATGCTGCGGCCCTTGGGCAGCGCACGCGCGCGCCCGCTGAAAATTGGGTCGCGGCCCTACTTACGAACTACAGATGGGTTGACATGCGCAAAGCGAAGATCGTCTGCACACTCGGGCCGGCGACCGATTCCTACGAGCAGATCCGCACGCTGATCGAAGCGGGGATGAACGTCGCCCGGATGAACTTCAGCCATGGCACGCACGAAGACCACGCGAGCGTCTACGCGAACATCCGCCGTGCCGCGGAGGACCTCGGCAAGAACGTCGCCGTCCTGGTCGACCTGCAGGGTCCCAAGATCCGCCTCGGCAAGTTCACCGATGGCCCGCACAAGCTCGAGGTGGGCGACAGCCTCACCATCACCACCGACGACATCGAGGGCACCCGCGAGCGGGTCTCGACCACGTTCAAGGGCCTGCCGGGCGACTGCCGCCCCGGCGATGTGCTCCTGATCGACGACGGCAAGGTCTCGGTGCGCGTCACCGAGGTCACCGAGACCGAGGTCGTCACCGTCGTGGAGGTCCCCGGACCGGTCTCCAACAACAAGGGCATCAACCTGCCCGGCGTCGCCGTGTCGGTTCCTGCCATGAGCGAGAAGGACATCGCGGACCTCCGCTTCGGCCTCCGCCTCGGCGCGGATCTGGTCGCACTGTCCTTCGTGCGCGATGCGCACGACATGGACGGCGTCCTGCGGATCATGCAGGAAGAGGGCCGCCGGGTCCCCGTCATCGCGAAGATCGAGAAGCCGCAGGCTGTCCGGGCGCTGCGCTCGATCGTCGGCGCTTTCGACGGCATCATGGTCGCCCGTGGCGACCTCGGTGTCGAGATGCCGCTGGAGCAGGTCCCGCTGGTGCAGAAGCGTGCGATCGAACTCGCCCGCCGCAACGCCAAGCCCGTGATCGTCGCCACCCAGGTGCTCGAATCGATGATCGAGAGCCCGCGCCCCACCCGCGCCGAGGCGTCGGACTGCGCCAACGCGATCCTCGACGGTGCTGACGCAGTCATGCTCTCGGGCGAGACCAGCGTGGGCAAGTACCCCTTCGAAGCTGTGCGCACCATGGCCCGCATCATCACCAACACGGAGGAGAACGGTGCGGACCGCATCCTCCCGCTGGGCACCATCCCGCACACCCGCGGCGGTGCGATCACCCGTGCGGCCTCCGAGATCGGTGACCAGCTCTCCGCGCAGTACCTGGTGACCTTCACCGAGTCCGGCGACACCGCGCGCCGGCTCTCGCGCCTGCGGCCCACCATCCCCCTGCTGGCGCTGACCCCGTACCCGGAGATCGCCCGCCAGCTGTCCCTGACCTGGGGCATCGAGTCGCACCTGGTCCCGATGCAGAGCGACACCGACGCGATGGTCGGCAAGGTCGACGATCTGCTCCGCGAGCAGAAGGGCCTCCAGAAGAACGACCTGGTCATCGTTGCCGCCGGTTCGCCCCCCGGCGTCCACGGCTCGACCAACACCCTGCGCGTGCACCGCATCGGCGACCTCGACGGCACCGAGTCGGCCCGCATCGAGGCGAGCAACATCGCCGCAGGCCCGCAGGGCTGATCCTGCAGGGCTGAGCGACGTTCTGCGAGCTCGCGAGCGGTAGGTGCGCAGCGAGTTCGCAGGGCTGAGCTGCGCTGAACGCGACAGTGTGACAAGAACGGCGCCCGCGGCCATCTGGCCGTCGGGCGCCGTTCTGTACGAAGTGCAGCACGTTGGTGATGCTGCTTCACTGGGGTACCGGGTGCGGGACTCGAACCCGCACGCCCTCACGGACAGCGCATTTTGAGTGCGCCGCGTCTACCATTCCGCCAACCCGGCTGGCCCCCCACCGGGGAGTGCTGGATTAGGATACCGCTGATGACCACCGGCCTCGACCGCGCGGGTGCACGCCACCCGCACACAGGCCCACACCGAGACACAGGGCGACATGACTGACGATATGACTTCACTTCCCGACGACGCCCAGGACGAGGCACTGCCCGGTGACGGTGCGCCGCGTCGCACCGCTGTGGTGGCTGAGGACGAGAGCCTCATCCGCATGGACATCGTCGAGACCCTCTCCGAGGCAGGTTACGAGGTGCTCGCGGCGGTGGGCGACGGTGAGAGCGCCGTGGCCAAGGCTCGCGAGCTGCGCCCCGATGTGGTGGTGATGGATGTCAAGATGCCGCAGATGGACGGTGTCACCGCTGCGGAGAAGATCGGCGAGGAGAACCTCGCTCCAGTGGTCATGCTCACCGCGTTCTCGCAGACCGAGCTGGTCGAGCGTGCACGGGACGCTGGCGCGATGGCGTACGTCGTCAAGCCGTTCACCCCGGCGGATCTGCTCCCGGCGATCGAGATCGCGATCTCGCGTTTCCAGCAGATCACGCAGCTCGAGTCGGAGATCGCCGACCTCGGGGAGCGCTTCGAGACTCGTAAGCGCGTGGACCGCGCCAAGGGCCTGCTGCAGACCAACATGGGCCTGTCCGAGCCCGAGGCTTTCCGCTGGATTCAGAAGACGTCGATGGATCGTCGCCTGACGATGCGCGAGGTCGCGGATGCCGTGATCGATCAGCTGGGTGGCCAGAGCAAGGACTGACGCCACCGGGCCGGGTGGGCCGGGACGAGAGGGGACAAGCGGGCCGATGGCGATCTCACGACGCACGCTGGTGCGCGGGCTCGGAGCAGGGGTGCTCGGGACCGGTGCGCTGACGGCCTGCGGTGAAGGCGGTCTTCGCGGAGGGCGAGGTGCGCGCAAGACCACTCCGCCACCCACTGCTGAAGCTCTCTCGGAGCCCGAGACCCCGCTGGTGATCGGCCAGATCGGGGCGAACTACGGCCGGATGGCGTCCTTCGAGGAAGCGATCGCGGTCTCGCTCAACATGGCCCGGATCGATGTGAACGCCCGCTGGGACGGGCTGTTCGGATATGACGTCGAGCTCTCTGAGCGGTACGTCATGCAGGAACCCGGGGAGGATCTCTCCGCGGTCATCCAAGGCATGGCCGATTCCGGTGTCACCTGCGTGATCACCTCGATCGATGAGGAGTCGCTGATCGCCGCGATGCCAGCGCTGGTCGACGCGGGGATGGCGGTGGTCGATGTCTTCACCTCCGGCCGCGATCTGCGCCAGCCGGAAGTGGAGACCGCGAACCTGCTCGTTCGGCTCTCGCCGACGGACCTCACGATGGCGGCGCAGTATGCCGAGATCGCGCTCGGCAGCACGGCAGAGAAGGCCGGGCCGGCGGGGACCATCGCCTATCTCTCGGAGGACACTCTGCAGGGCCGGAGTCTGCTCTACGAACTCGAGCATCTCCTCGCCCCGCGCAGCGGAAAGGTGCTCTCTCAGCAGTTCTACGAGGTGGGGAACTTCGGCGACATCGCTGCCCGGGTGAAGGCGGTGACCGATGCTCCGCCGGCCCTGCTGATCTTCAACGGCGGCGCGGAAGCCGCGCCCTTCCTCTCGGCGCTCTATGACGCGACCCTCGATGAGGGGCAGCGACCGACCGTCGAGTTCCCCAAGCGGCTCGCGCCAGCGGCGACGGTCGACTATTCGCGGGAACAGGTGGCGAAGGAGCTCTCTCCGGACTCTCTGACCTCGGCGACCAGCTATGAACCCGGCGCCGAGCTCACGATCGAGCACGAGAACATGATGCTCAACATCAATGCCGATTTCCTGCGCTTCGGGTATGCCTACTCGCAGCATGGTTACGACGCGTTCACGATGGTCTGCCTGGCGGCTCAGCATGCGCTCTCGGTCGAAGGGCCGGCGCTGACCGCGGCGCTCCCTGCGATCCTGACGGGGACGGAGGCCTGCACCGATTACGGTGCGTGCCGGCAGGTGATGAGGACGGCGCTGGAGGCGGAGGAGAGGGCGACCGTGGCGTACTCCGGGCGGATGGGCAAGCTCGAGCTGGGCCCTGAGTCCGACGCCCGGCTCGGAGAGCTCCGCGAGTACACCTGGTCCGAGGCCAATGTGCTGCAGCGCGGCACCGCGAAGAACTTCGAGGCCCCCGAGTAGGGAGCTTCCTGGCCGCGGCGCACCCTTCGCTCAGCGCGGAGGGAGCAGCTGAGTGGCGACGGTGATCGTGCTCAGCAGCGTCCCCTGCTCGTCATGCACTTCGACCAGATAGTTGGCCACCTGGCGCCCGAGGTGGAGTGCGCGGCAGGTCCCGGTCACCGTGCCCTGCCGCGCCGAGCGATGATGCAGCGCGGAGACGGAGGTGCCCACCGCCTGCGCCTTCTCGCCGTGGGCCGCGCGGGCCTGCAGGATCGCGCAGAAGGACGCGATGGTCTCTGCCAGGGCGATCGTCGCCCCGCCATGCAGCAGCCTGGCCGGCTGCAGATTTCCCTCCACCGGCATCGTGATGGTCCCGCCCGCAGCATCGAGCGTCAGCAGCTCCATGCCGCATCGCTCCACCAGGGTGCCGCGCAGCAGCGGGGCGAAGTGCGCGCGCAGCTCCGGGCTGAGCGGCGGGGCGACGGTGTGGTCAGGACGGCTGCTGTCGGTCATGGCACGAGCGTGCCACAGCCCGCCGGGGGAGCGGGTGTCGGCACGACATGGGAGACTGCTCCTCATGAATGCGAGTGACACCGACGACCAGCGCATCCTCCTCATCGACGGGCATGCGATGGCGTTCCGCGCCTTCTTCGCCCTGCCGGCGGATGGTTTCAGTGACGGCCGGGGCCAGGCCACCAATGCCGTGTACGGCTTCACCCGCATGATCATCAACGTGGTCGCCTCCGAACGGCCGACGCACCTCGCGGTCGCCTTCGACTTGCCCGGCGGCACCTTCCGTGACCGCATCTACGACCAGTACAAGGGCGGCCGGGACGCGACCCCTGAGGCCTTCCACGGCCAGATCGGCCTGATCCAGCAGGTGCTGGACGCCTTGGGGGTGCGCTGGCTCACCTACGAGGACTATGAGGCCGACGACATCATCGCCACCCTCGCCACCCGTGCCGAGGCAGCGGGAGACGAGGCGCTGATCGTCACCAGCGACCGCGACGCGATCCAGCTGGTCGGCGAGAAGGTCACCCTGCTGCAGCCGATCAAGGGCGTCACCGAGATGCGCCGGATGACCCCGGCGGCCGTGGAGGAGAAGTACGGCGTCCCGCCGGAGCGCTACTCGGATCTCGCGGCGCTGGTGGGCGAGTCGGCGGACAACCTCCCCGGCGTCCCGGGCGTCGGCCCGAAGACGGCCGCGAAGTGGATCGTGCAGTACGGCGACCTGCCCGGCGTGATCGCCCACGCCGGCGAGATCAAGGGCAAGGCGGGGCAGTCGTTGCGCGACAATCTGGAGGCTGTGGAGCGGAACCGCTTGATGAACGCTGCCTTCACCACCCTGGACCTGCCCGAGGATCCCGCGCATTACGCCCTCGGGGGCGGGGACCGCACTCGCACGATCGCAGTGTTCGACGACTTGGCCTTCGGTGACACGATCCGCCGAGACCTGCCGGCGGCGCTGCTCGGCGAGACGGTGGCTGAGGCAGCGGCCGAGGAGGAGCAGGAGGCCGTGGAGGTCCTCACGATCGAGGACGTCACGGGGCTGCAGGAGCTGCTCGACACCGGCAGCGACGTGCTCTCCCTCGACATGGCCGAGGACGTCCGGGGCGGTGCCCTGCTGGGACTGGCCACAGCGGAGGCCCGCGGTGCGGTGCCGCTGGAAGCGCTGGACTCGGAGACCTCCGCCCTGCTCGCCTCGACTCTCGATCAGGCCACGGAGATCCTGGTCGCCGATGCTCCGGCGGTCCGCTCCTGGCTGGCCGAGCACGGCTACCGCCCCCAGGCACAGCTGCGCGACCTCTCGTTGGAATCGTTCGTGCTGCGGCCCGGCGCTCGCACCTACGACGCGGAAGCGCTCGGCGCCGAGTTCGCGGGTGCGAGCTTCGAGCCTCGCCCCCGCAAGCCCGCCCCCTCGACCCTCTCGAAGGAGACCCCCGAGGTCCGCGCAGAGCACGTCGCCCGCGCGGGCGCCCGCCTCGCGAACGCTGCGGCCGCGCTCCACCCAGCGGCGGCGACGCTCAGCGCGAGCCTCGAGCAGGAGCCCTGGGCTCTGAGCATCCTGGACGAGCTCGAGCGCCCCTTGCAGACGGTGCTGGAGACCATGCATGAACGGGGCATCGCCCTCGATATCGCTGAGGTCGCCTCCCTGCGGCAGGAGTTCGAGGGCTTCGTCGCCCAGGCCAAGCGCGAGGCCGGCGAGATCGTGGGGGAGGAGGTCAACCTCGCCTCGCCCAAGCAGCTGCAGGTGGTGCTGTTCGAGACGCTCTCGCTGCCCACTACCCGGAAGATCTCCTCAGGTCACTCGACGGACGCCGAATCGCTCACCGATCTCTCCGAGTCCCTGGACCCGGAGTCCGCCGGGCATCGCTTCCTGTCGTGGTTGCTGCGCTTCCGCGAGATGAGCAAGCTGACCGGCTACCTGGTGGGCCTGGACAAGGTCGTGGACAGCGGCTCGCGCGTGCACACCACCTTCCAGCAGACCGCCGCGGCGACCGGACGCCTCGCCTCCACCGAGCCGAATCTCCAGAACATCCCCGTGCGCACCGCCGAAGGGCAGCGCATCCGCGACGTCTTCGTGCCGGGCGACGGCTTCGAGACGCTGCTGACGGCGGACTACTCCCAGATCGAGATGCGGATCATGGCGCACCTGTCCGAGGACGAAGGTCTGATCGAGGCGTTCAACTCCGGAGAGGACCTCCACAACTTCGTCGCCTCCCGGGTGTTCGGGGTGAGCCCCGATGCAGTGGACCCGGCGATGCGCTCGAAGACGAAAGCGGTCAGCTACGGCCTGGCCTACGGCCTCTCGGCCTTCGGCCTGTCCCGCCAGCTCCGGATCTCCCGGCCCGAGGCGGCAGCCTTGCGCGACGGCTACTTCGAACGGTTCGGCGGGGTGCGCGACTACCTCCAGGACAGCGTGGAGACGGCCCGCACCACCGGCTACACCGAGACCATCCTGGGCCGCCGCCGCTATCTCCCCGACCTCACCTCGGACAATCGTCAGCGTCGCGAGAACGCCGAGCGGGTGGCGCTGAACTCGCCGATCCAGGGCAGCGCCGCAGACATCATCAAGCTCGCGATGCTTGCCGTCGAGCGACGGATGCGCGAGGCGGAGCTGACGTCCCGGATGCTGCTCCAGGTGCATGACGAACTGGTGATCGAGGTCGCGACCGGCGAGCTCGACCGGGTGCGGGAGATCGTCGAGTACGGCATGGACTCCGCCTACCAGCTGTCGGTGCCGCTCGAGGTGGGAATCGGCATCGGCCGCACCTGGCGCGAGGCGGCGCACTGACCCGGGCCTGCGGGGCCGGAGGCGCGCCTGCTGGCCCGCACCGACAGTGCCTGAGGGGCGCCGACGGAGCCGGCCCGGCGATTCCGGGATGGAGATCACAGCGGCTCGCCGAGCGCTGACGGCACCGGATCTCGCGGAACTCTGCGGGGACTGTTAGGCTTTCGAAGGTCTGTGCGCCACATGGCGTGCGGGCGAGGCATCTGCATGCCCCTCCCGTCCGCGCCTCTCGGGCACCGACTGTTCCCCTCGCGGGGATCAGCACGTCCATCGACCCTACTCATTTCCTGTCCCGACGGAGTCCTTACCTACATGACCGACACCACGACCCCCCAGATCGCCATCAATGACATCGGTGATGCCGACGCGCTCATGGCTGCCATCGATGCCACCATCAAGTACTTCAACGATGGCGACATCGTCGAAGGCACTGTGGTGAAGGTCGATCACGACGAGGTCCTCCTGGACATCGGCTACAAGACCGAGGGCGTCATCCCCTCGCGCGAGCTGTCCATCAAGCACGACGTCGACCCCGGCGAGGTCGTCCAGGTCGGCGACGAGATCGAGGCCCTGGTTCTCCAGAAGGAGGACAAGGAAGGCCGTCTGATCCTGTCCAAGAAGCGCGCACAGTACGAGCGCGCCTGGGGCACGATCGAGCAGATCAAGGAAGACGAGGGCGTCGTCACCGGCCGCGTCATCGAGGTCGTCAAGGGCGGCCTCATCGTCGACATCGGCCTGCGCGGCTTCCTCCCCGCCTCCCTCGTGGAGATGCGTCGCGTCCGCGACCTGCAGCCCTACGTCGGCCAGGAGATCGAGGCGAAGATCATCGAGCTCGACAAGAACCGCAACAACGTGGTCCTGTCGCGCCGTGCATACCTCGAGGAGACCCAGTCCGCGGTCCGCTCGGACTTCCTCCAGACCCTCCAGAAGGGCCAGGTCCGCGAGGGCGCTGTGTCCTCCATCGTCAACTTCGGCGCCTTCGTCGATCTCGGCGGCGTCGACGGCCTGGTGCACGTCTCCGAGCTGTCCTGGAAGCACATCGATCACCCCTCCGAGGTTGTCGAGGTCGGCCAGAAGGTCAAGGTCGAGGTCCTGGATGTCGACATGGACCGCGAGCGCGTCTCCCTGTCGCTGAAGGCGACCCAGGAGGACCCGTGGCAGCTCTTCGCACGCACCCACGCCATCGGCGAGGTCGTGCCGGGCAAGGTCACCAAGCTGGTTCCCTTCGGTGCGTTCGTGCGCGTCGAGGACGGCATCGAGGGCCTCGTGCACATCTCCGAGCTGGCTCAGCGCCACGTGGATCTGCCCGAGCAGGTCGTCACCGTCGACCAGGACGTCTTCGTCAAGGTCATCGACATCGACCTCGAGCGTCGCCGCATCTCGCTGTCGCTCAAGCAGGCCAACGAGGGCGTCGACCCCGAGGGCGACGATTCGACCTTCGACCCCGCGCTCTACGGCATGGCGGCGGAGTACGACGCCAACGGCGAGTACAAGTACCCCGAGGGCTTCGATCCGGAGACCAACGAGTGGCTCGACGGCTACGACGCTCAGCGCGAGGTGTGGGAAGGCCAGTACGCCGCTGCGTACGAGCGCTGGACCGCACACAAGGCTCAGGTCGTCGAGGCGATCAAGGCTGACGAGGAGTCCGCGAACGCTCCGGCCGCCGCGACCACCTCGTCGTCGTCGTCTTCCTCCTCCACGGAGTCCTCGGCGCCCGCGTCGCAGTCCTCCTACCAGTCGAGCTCCTCGGATGAGGGCACGCTCGCTTCCGACGAGGCTCTGGCCGCCCTGCGCGCCAAGCTCACCGGCAACTGATCCCTTGCTGATCTCTTGATCAGCGATGGATAGCACGACGGGCGTCACCTTCGGGTGGCGCCCGTCGTCGTGTGTCGTGCACCGCGCGGTCCCGGGCCACAGCTCCTGGCGCCTTCGCGTCCGGTACCGCCTGTACGGCAGACTGATGCCATGACCACCGCGCTCGAAGCCCACCCGATCCATTCCTGGCTCACCGATATGGACGGTGTGCTCGTCCACGAAGATGCCGCGCTGCCTGGAGCAGCGGACTTCATCGCTGCACTGCAGCAGTACGGCCGCCCCTTCCTGGTGCTGACCAACAACTCGATCTTCACCCCGCGGGATCTGCGGGCGAGGCTCTCCCGCAGCGGCATCGACATCCCCGAAGCATCGATCTGGACCAGCGCCCTGGCCACCGCCCGCTTCCTCGCGGAGCAGCAGCCGGGCGCAGCCGCCTATGTGATCGGCGAAGCCGGGCTCACCAGCGCGATGCATGAGGAAGGCTTCATCCTCGCCGATTCCGATGTCGACTTCGTGGTGCTGGGGGAGACTCGCACCTACTCCTTCGAGGCGATCACCCGCGCGGTCCGCCTGATCACCCTGGGTGCGAAGTTCATCGCCACGAACCCCGACGTGACCGGACCCAGCGCCGAGGGACCGCTGCCGGCCACCGGATCGGTGGCGGCGATGATCACCGCCGCCACTGGGATCCAGCCGTACTACGTCGGCAAGCCCAACCCGCTGATGATGCGCACCGCGCTGAATCGGATCGGCGCCCATTCGGAGACCTCGATCATGATCGGTGACCGGATGGACACGGATGTGAAGTCCGGCCTCGAGGCGGGGATGCGTTCGCTGCTGGTGCTCTCGGGATCCACTCAGGAGGACGAGATCATCCGGTACCCGTACCGGCCCACCGCGGTGCTCGACGGCATCGCCGACGTGGTCCCGCTGGTCGGGAAGCTCACCCCGTTCGAGTCTGTCGAGCTCGGCGAGGACTGAGCCGGACACCGGTCCGGGGCTTCAGCCCGACATGACAGAATGAACGCCATGTTGCGCTGGCTCACGGCCGGGGAATCCCACGGCCCCTCTCTGATCTCCCTGCTCGACGGCGTCCCCGCCGGTATCGAGCTGACCAGTGACGATCTGAAGGACGCGCTCGCGCGTCGTCGGCTCGGACACGGTCGCGGCAGCCGCCAGAAGTTCGAGCAGGACGTGCTCACCATCCATGGCGGCCTGCGGCACGGACTCACCCTCGGTTCTCCGCTCGCGATCGAGGTCGCGAACTCGGAGTGGCCGAAGTGGGAGAAGGTGATGAGTGCCGATCCCGTGGCCCGTGAGGACCTCGTGGTCGATGCCGGCACCGGGGACGAGCGCGAGATCGCCCGCAATCGGCCGCTCTCGCGGCCGCGCCCCGGTCACGCCGACCTCTCCGGGATGCTGAAGTACGGCTTCGACGAAGCCCGGCCGATTCTCGAACGTGCGAGTGCGCGCGAGACCGCTGCCCGGGTGGTGGCGGGCCGGGTCGCCGCTGCGCTGCTCGAACAGGCCGCCGGGATCCGGCTCGTATCCCACACCCTGCAGGTGGGGAGCGTGCGCGTGCCCGACGGCGCGGCGCTGCCCACTCCCGATGACGACGCCCTGCTGGATGCCGATCCGCTGCGCTGCTTCGACCGCAGCTCCTCTGCCGCGATGATCGCAGAGGTCGATGCGGCCAAGGCCGACGGCGACACGCTCGGCGGAGTGGTGGAGGTGCTGGCCTATGGAGTGCCCGTCGGCCTCGGCTCCCATACCCAGTGGGATCGCCGCCTGGACGGCAAGCTCGCCCAGGCGATCATGTCGATCCAGGCGATGAAGGGGGTCGAGATCGGTGACGGGTTCGCCACCGCCGGTCGTCGCGGCTCCGAGGCGCATGACGAGATCCTCGCGACCGGTGGGGCATCCGACCCTGGCGCTGCGGGGACCTTCCCGCGCGTGACCAATCGCGCCGGCGGCCTCGAAGGCGGCATGACCAACGGCCAGGTGATCCGCGTGCGCGGCGCCCTGAAGCCCATCTCCACCGTTCCCCGCGCGCTGCGCACGGTGGACGTCTCCACGGGCGAGCAGACCACCGCCAACCACCAGCGCTCCGATACCTGCGCCGTGGCCCCCGCCGCGGTGATCGCCGAGGCGATGGTGGCGCTCGCCCTGGCGGACGCGCTGCTGGAGAAGACCGGCGGAGACTCCGTCGCCGAGATCCGTACCCACCTGGAGGGGACGAACGCTCTGCAGTCGGCACTGACCGACCGCCGCCCGGACCCTGCCTCGTGACGGGCCCGCTCGTCATCCTCATCGGCCCGATGGCGGCGGGCAAGACCAGTGTGGGACGCGCCCTCGCCGCACGGCTGCGCGTCGACTTCGCCGATCTGGACGCGCTGATCGTCGAGGCCACGGGCCGCAGCATCCCCACCCTCTTCGCGGAGGAGGGCGAGCCTGCCTTCCGCGAGCTCGAGTCCCAGACCCTCGCCCGCGCCCTCACCGACTGCGACGGGGTGCTGTCCCTCGGGGGCGGCGCGCCCATGCATCCCACGTCCGCTGAGCTGCTGCGGGGCCTGCCCGTCGTGCTGCTCGAGGTGGAGGAGCGCATCGCCGCCCGGCGCCTCTCCTATGGCGCAGGCCGCCCGATGCTCGAGGGCCGTGACCCCATGGCGCGCTGGCGCGAGCTCGCTGAGGAACGGGGCGAGCGCTACCGCGAGGTGGCGGCGCACCGCATCGATTCCGGCCACGGCAGCCCCGCGCGCGTGGCCCGCACCATCATCCGGAGCCTGCAGCTGCCCCTGCCGGCCGATCCCGAGAAGGAGACCGCATGAGCACCACCGTCATCCCGGTGACCACCCCGACCGGCGGCTACGACGTGCACGTCGGCCGCGGCCTGCTGGCCGAGCTGCCCGCTCTGCTGCCCGAGCGTGCCCGCCGAGTGGTGATCATCCATCAGCCCAGCCTGAACCTGGTGGCTGAGCAGATCCGCGAGTCCATCGCGGAGACGGGTCGCAAGGCCTTCGCCGCCGAGATCCCCGACGGCGAGGAGGCGAAGACCGCTCAGGTCGCCGGATTCCTGTGGGGCGTGTGCGGGCAGGCCGAGATCGGCCGCAGCGACCTGGTGATCGGGCTGGGCGGCGGCGCCGCCACCGACCTGGCGGGTTTCGTCGCCGCGTCCTGGCTGCGGGGGATCGACGTGCTCCAGGTCCCCACCACCGTCGCCGCGATGGTGGATGCCGCCGTGGGCGGGAAGACGGGCATCAACACCTCCGAGGGCAAGAACCTCGTCGGCGCCTTCCACCCGCCGATCGCGGTGCTCGCCGATCTCGACGTGCTCGCCGGGCTGGGGGCGAATGACGTCGCGGCCGGCATGGCGGAGGTCGTCAAGGGCGGCTTCATCGCCGACGCGCGCATCCTCGAGATCATCGAGGAGGACCCCAGCGCGGCGCTCGATGTCACCAGCGATGCCTTCCGCGAGCTCGTCGAGCGCAAGATCCGGGTGAAGGCCGAGGTGGTCTCCGAGGATCTCACCGAGCAGGGCAACCGCGAGATCCTCAACTATGGTCACACCCTCGCCCACGCCATCGAGCGCAACGAGCGCTACCTGTGGCGTCACGGCGCCGCGGTGAGCGTGGGCATGATGTTCGCAGCCGAGCTCTCCCACCTTGCAGGCAAGCTCTCCGAGGCGGACGTCGATCGCCATCGCGCGATCCTCCTCTCCCTGGGGCTGCCCACGACCTATCGTGACCGCCAGTGGCCGAAGCTCGAGGACGCCATGAAGCGGGACAAGAAGACGCGCGCCGGGCTGCTGCGCTTCGTGGTGCTCGACCGCATCGGAGCAGTCTCCCGGATCGAAGGACCTGACCCGGCGCTGCTGCTGTCCGCCTACGCCGCCATCACTGAGGAGTGAGGACCGAGATGACCCACGAGACCACACCCCCGGAAGAATCCACCACCGCGGGCTCCGCTCCGGAGACCGACGTCCGTCGCCGCACCGCCACCGTGCGCGGCATCGAGCTGGGTCGGGCGCGACCGGAGATCATCGTGCCCCTGGTCGAACCGGACGAGGAGTCGCTGCTGGAGCAGGCCGCGGCTGCCGTGGGCACCCGAGCACGGGTCATGGAGTGGCGCCTGGACCGTTTCCGACCTGATCTCGAGGACGTCACCGATCACCTCGATGCGGTGCTCGCCGCCCTGCCCCGGCTGCGGGGACAGCTGGGACCGGACAAGGCGCTGCTGGTGACCTTCCGCACCGCCGCCGAGGGCGGTGCCAGGACGATCTCGGACCAGAACCTGGGGATCCTGCTGGAGAACCTGATCAGCGGCCGCCGTGCGGGCACCCAGGCCGCCGTCGACCTGGTGGATATCGAGACGTCCCGCGACCCGGCGATGGTCGCGCGGGTGATCGCCGCCGCGCACCGTCACGGCACCGTGGTGGTCGGTTCGTTCCACGACATGGACTCGACGCCTGCGGAGGAGACGATGGTCGAGATCCTGCGCTCCCAGCGCCGGCTCGGGGTCGACATCCCGAAGCTCGCCGTCACCCCGCGCAGCTCTCGCGATGTCCTCACCCTGCTCTCGGCGAGCCTCACCATCGCCGAAGACCTCTCCGGTCCGCACATCGCGATCAGCATGGGATCGCTCGGTGCGAGCAGCCGCGCCGCGGCCGAGACGTTCGGCAGCGCAGCGACGTTCGCCACCGTCGGAGCCGGCTCCGCCCCCGGACAGCTCGCCGCCGAGGATGTGGCACGGATGCTCGAGCTGCTGCGCCCCTGAGCAGCACTCCTCAGCGGAGCGGAGGCCCGCTGCGCGGCGTGCGTCAGAACCGCTCGGGATCCGACGGGCCTTCACCCATCGGACCGGCATCCGTCGGCTCGTCGACCTTCCGCGTGCGGTGCTCGTTCTCGACCGTCCCTGGCAGCTCCTCGGCGTCCACGGTGAGTGCGGACTCGGTGCTGGGAAAGATGCGGTCCTCATAGTCGCCGGCGTCGAGGTCTTCCGCGAAGGAGTCCTCGGCCAGATCATCGGTGCCCGCGTCGACCACCGGGATCGTCCCGGTCTCGAGCGCCACCCGTTCCCGCTCATTCCTGCGCGTGCGACGCACCAGCTGCTTGAGCTGGGAGGCGGACATCGTCACCTGCCATTCGCTGTGCCCGGGCAACGTCCAGCGGCGCCAGGCGGCGACCCCGGCGAGCAGCGACCCGATCGTCACCGCCACCAGGACGGTTCCCGAGGGCAGCCCGAGCGCGAGGACGCCCCAGGTCAGCACCGCGGTGACCAGCGCTCCGGTGGCATACAGCGGGCCCCCGCCGAATATCGCCGGGATCCGTCCCACCAGTACATCGCGGATCACCCCTCCGCCCACCGCGCTCATGACCCCCAGCAGGATGGCGGGGAGCACGTCGAGCCCGTAGCCCAGCGATTTGGCAGTACCGGTCGCCGCCCAGAGACCCATCGCGGCGATGTCCAGCACCGTCACCATGCGACGCCACCAGGGCCCATCGGTGGAGATGAAGAAGGAGAAGGCCGCCCCTGACAGGGCGCAGGTCAGATACCAGGGCCCGGAGAAGGCGGCGGGGACGCCGAAGTCGAGGATCAGGTCGCGCACGATGCCGCCCCCGAGCCCGGCGGCGATACCGATGATCGCGAAGCCCACCGCATCGAAGTTCAGCCGGGAGGCCAGTGACCCGGCGGCCACGCCCATCACGAAGACCCCCACCAGGTCCAGGGTGCGCAGCAAGTCGTTGGTCACGAGCAGTTCGAGAGGGTCCACAGGATCGACGGTAGTACGCGCCGGACAGGAGCGGCAGACCGTACGATCGGGCCATGACCACGCTCACCACCCCGCTGCGCCTGGGCCTCACCGGAGGCATCGGCTCCGGCAAGTCCACCGTCGCCGAGATCTGGCGCGCGGCCGGGCACCGCGTGATCGACCTCGATGCCCATTCCCGCGCCGTGCTGGACGTGCCCGGCGACGGGGTCGAGAAGGCCATCGCCCGCTTCGGCGAGGAGTTCCGCTCTGACGGCGGCACGATCGACCGGGCGGCCATGGCGCGACTGGTGTTCGCGGACGCCGACGCACGGGCGGATCTGGAGCGCATCGTCCTGTCCCGCGTCGATGCGGCGGTGGCCCGAGAGGAGCAGGACGCGGCGCGGGCGGGGGAGCGGCTCGTGATCCATGACAGCCCTCTGCTGCTCGAGAAGCACCACGAGGCGGACTACCGCGCGGTCGTGGTGGTGCTCGCCCGCCGGGAGGACCGCATCTCTCGGGTGATGCGCGATCGCGGCAAGGACCGCGCGTATGTCGAGTCGGTCATGGCCGCGCAGGTCAGCGACCTCGAACGGATCCGTGCAGCCGATCGTCTGGTGCTGAACACCGCAGACCGGGAGACCCTCTCCGCCCGTGCCCTGCACGCCCTCCAGACCGTCCTGGTCGAGCGGGAGGATTCCGCCCTGCGCTGACGCCGCCGGGCGGCCATGTCGTCTGTGGGCCGCGAGTCGTAGGCTCGGGGGATGCGTCCCGTCACCGATCTGGTCCGCTCCGAGCATCCCTTCGAAGTCGTCTCCGAGTACTCGCCCTCGGGCGATCAGCCGACCGCGATCGCCGACCTCACCCGCCGCATCAACGACGGCGAACAGGACGTGGTGCTGCTGGGCGCCACCGGCACCGGCAAGTCCGCGACGACAGCCTGGCTGATCGAGCAGGTGCAGCGGCCCACCCTGATCATGGCCCACAACAAGACCCTCGCCGCCCAGCTCGCGAGCGAATTCCGCGAGCTGCTGCCGCACAACGCCGTGGAATATTTCGTCTCGTACTACGACTACTACCAGCCCGAGGCGTACGTCCCGCAGTCGGACACCTACATCGAGAAGGACTCCTCGATCAACGCCGAGGTGGAGCGACTGCGCCACAGCGCCACCAACTCCCTGCTGACCCGCCGCGACGTGGTCGTCGTCTCCTCCGTCTCCTGCATCTACGGCCTGGGCACGCCGCAGGAGTACGTGGACCGGATGGTGCAGCTGAAGGTCGGCCAGGACCTGGATCGCGACGAGCTGCTGACCCGCTTCGTGGACATGCAGTACGACCGCAACGACGTGGCCTTCGAGCGCGGCACCTTCCGGGTGCGCGGCGACACCGTGGAGATCATCCCGATGTACGAGGAGCTCGCGATCCGGATCGAGTTCTTCGGCGACGAGATCGACGCGATCTACACGCTGCACCCGATGACGGGGGAGGTGATCCGCAAGGAGGATCACATCCACATCTTCCCTGCCTCCCACTACGTCGCCGGCCCCGAACGGCTCTCCCGCGCGATCGGGACCATCGAGATCGAGCTCGCCGAGCGGCTCGAGGAGCTCGAGCATCAGAACAAGCTGCTCGAGGCGCAGCGGCTGCGGATGCGCACCACCCACGACCTCGAGATGCTGCGCCAGATGGGTTCCACCAACGGGGTGGAGAACTACTCCCGCCACCTCGACGGCCGCGCACCCGGGACCGCCCCGAACACCCTGATGGACTACTTCCCCGAGGACTTCCTGCTGGTGATCGACGAGTCGCATGCGACCGTCCCGCAGATCGGCGCGATGTACGAGGGGGACCGCTCCCGCAAGCGCACCCTGGTCGACTTCGGGTTCCGCCTGCCCTCGGCGCTCGACAACCGTCCGCTCACCTTCTCCGAGTTCACCAAGCGCACCGGGCAGACGGTCTACCTCTCGGCGACTCCCGCCGCCTACGAGCTCGACCGGTCCGACGGCGTGGTCGAGCAGATCATCCGGCCGACGGGCCTGGTGGACCCCGAGGTCATCGTCAAGCCCGTCAAGGGGCAGATCGACGACCTGCGCGAGGAGATCGAGAAGCGGGTCCAGCGCGACGAACGGGTGCTGGTCACCACGCTCACCAAGCGCATGGCCGAGGATCTCACCGACTTCCTGCTCGAGAACGGGGTGCGGGTCCAGTACCTGCACTCCGATGTCGACACGCTGCGGCGGATCGAGCTGCTGCGCTCCCTGCGGATGGGGGAGTTCGACGTGCTGGTGGGCATCAACCTGCTGCGTGAGGGCCTGGACCTGCCAGAGGTGTCGCTGGTGGCGATCCTCGACGCGGACAAGGAAGGCTTCCTGCGCTCGCGCACCTCACTGATCCAGACCATCGGCCGCGCCGCACGAAACGTCTCCGGTCAGGTGCACATGTATGCCGATCGGATCACCGATTCGATGGAGGCCGCGATCGAGGAGACCAACCGGCGCCGCGAGAAGCAGGTCGCCTACAACCTCGAGAACGGCATCGACCCGACTCCGCTGCGGAAGCGGATCGCCGATGTCACGGACATGCTCGCCCGCGAGGACATCGACACCGACACCCTGATGTCCACCGACTACCGCTCCGGCAAGGACCGGGTGGCCCGCGACCGGGCCCGTGCGAACGCGGTGGATGCGGTCAAGGGCCGCAGCGTGGACCTCGGGGACGATCCCGTCGGCGAGCTGACCGGGATGATCGACGAGATGACCGCACAGATGCACCAGGCTGCGGAGAACCTCCAGTTCGAGGTCGCCGGGCGTCTGCGCGACGAGGTGCAGGAGCTCAAGAAGGAGCTGCGGGCGGTGCAGCGCTCGAGCTGAGCCGGCTCCTCGCGAGAGCGCGCCTCACGGCTCGAGCTCCGATCGGCGCCGGCCGAGCTCTCGCAGCGCACCGTTCAGCGAGGACCCCTCGAACGGCAGCGTCCCCAGGTCCACGCCCCGGGCGGCTCGCAGTGCGAGCGTCATCGCGCTGCGTGCCGCTGCTGGCGGCAGTCCGATCGCATCGGCGAAGGCCGACCAGTGCCGCCGGCGGATCGTGGAGGTGCGTCCGTCGACAGGCAGCGCCATCGTGAAGTCCCGGTACACCGCAGTGCAGGGGACGTCGTAGATCGGCGCCACCTGCCAGCGCCCACCCCGGTCACGCAGGATCGACACGTTCTTGGCATGCAGATCACCGTTCCCGGTGAGCCAGGCGAAGAGGAACTGCAGGTAGAGGTTGCGTGCAGCGATCATCGGGGCGGCCGCGCGTCGGGCAAGAGCCTGCACCACCTGCTCGCTGGTCACCGTGTACTTCGCCGCCGGCAGCATGTCCAGCACCTGGCTCGCATCCTCCATGGCCAGGCGCTCGACCCCGCCGTCCTCCGTGTGCACCCGATCGAATCGCGTGACCAGCAGGCCGGGGACGTCATTCACGTCCCGCACCAACCGGTGCTGGGCGACGGCGATCTTCAGCCCGCGCGCCGCTCCCAGATGCAACGTCTCATTGGCCACCAGGTGGGGATACTGCGGCGGGTCGATCTTCAGCAGAGCTCGCTCGCGGGTCGTGGCCAGCGGGGCGGTGAGCATCGTGGCCGAGGCTTTGGCCTGCACTCCGGGGAGCGCATGACGGTCCGGCATATCGGTGAGCTGCCGGAAGTCCAGGCGCGCGGGATCATCGTCGGCGAGGGGGACCGGCTCCACGGCCGGCTGATCGGCAGGAACCACCTGCACATCACCAGGAGCATCCGCACCGACGGCGAGCAGGACGGTCAGCTCATCGTCGGCCGATGTCTTCGTCTCGCGCTGCAGCACGGTCAGGCGGTGCCCTTCCGGAAGCAGGCCGGCGAAGTACGGGGGCAGCCCGCCGCCCGGTCGGATCACAGGGCGATCCGTGATCGGCAGGGTCGTGGCGACAGGCTCTCCGGTGTACCCCTCGCGATAGCGGAACGTCACCTCACCGGACGGCGCACGCTCGAGGAACCCGGCGAGGACGCCGGCCTTGTGCACGTCCGCCCGCGTCACGAAACGCAGGGTCGTCAGATCCGGGAGAGCGCTCATGGCGCGACATTCACGCTCAGGCCGAGCACCGCGAGCACGGTGAGCACGGATCTCAGGCCTGGACTCCCGGAGCCGATCTCGATCTCTCGGATCGTGCGATCGGAGAGTCCCGCCAGCTCGCCCAGCTGCTGCTGAGTGAGGCCGGCATCCTTCCGGGCGCGACGGATCGACCTGCCGATCTCTGTGGCGAGCTCATCGGTGCGTGCCATACCGGAGGAATCCTTCCGAACGGGTGCCTGATGGTGCCACTGTCTCATGCCGAGCGCCCTATCGGAAGGATGCTTCCGAATTTGAAGCATGCGAGGTTCTCGCCGGGGTGCGTCACCGCAGATCTGGGCAGATCCGAAGAATCCTTCTGATTCCATGTCGACCCCCGTGAGCGGGAACGAGCCCTGGGGCACGGGCTGAGCAGGACTCCGGGGGAGATCTGCTCGCCCACAGTCAGCTCTCGCGAGGTCCGGGCTCACGCTCCCATGACTCGACCGGTCCCGGTATGACCTCGAACAGCGGATGCACTTCGGGCTCATGGATCTGACGTGCCTGCTCCCACCGCTCGGGGCTTCGGCGCTCGAGCTTCGCGAGCAGATGCCTCCACTCGAGTGCGAGCTGGCCGCCCGTCACCGGAATGGGGGCCGGCTGCACACCCGCGTCCGGTGGGAGATCGATGCGCGTGAGATCGAAGCGATACCCTCGCTCGGTCGCTTCCTGCGCGATGGCTGCAAGATAGGCGCCGACGGCGGCGATCGGCTCGGCGTGTGCCCGGAACCGCTCCAGCTGCGGATGCGCGCGGTATCCCCGCGTCCGCCCGGCGAGCACCGCTTGGGCCAGCAGCGATTCTCGCCAGCAGCCGGTCAGGCCCTGGCGATCGAGGTGGCGGGGGTGCAGTGACCACAGACGCATCCACCCATTCTCCCGCATGGAGGGTGCTCCTGCGCCTGCCCCGTCGAAGGTCATCCACCGCGCCGACGATCGTCGGCGGGGGAGGGCGGCGTCCCCCGGTAGCGTCGTCACCACGTCGACGGCTCGAGCTTCCCTCCCGGGTCGAACGCGTCGCGCCCCCTGCATAAGATCGAGGAGTGTGTCCATGTCCAAGCCCTCAGATTCTCGGATTCTGACCGACGCCGCCAGCACCGCCGTGACGATCGGCGTCGGGATGATCCCGCTCCACCGCCTGCCACGCCAGGTGCAGACCGGCTACATCGTGCTCCCCGCAGCCTTCACGTCCGCCGTCATGCTGCTCGCGTTCCGGCACCATGCCTCCCGCTCTTCCCCGGCCCGAGATGCCGGCAGGAGCACCGGCGAACCGTCTCGCGGGCCGAGCATGTCGACCGCCTCCAAGTACGCCCTGTCCCTCGCCTGCGGCGGCGTGGTGGCTGGAGTTGGGGCGGCGAGCATCTGCCTGGACCGCGGGATCGAGAACCAGCTGCGCCGACGGGGCGTGCCCGCTCCCCGCGTGATGATGGGACTCGCCTCCGGGGCGCTCATGCTGGCGGTGAACGCGCTCGGTGAGCGCGGGGTCACTTCTCCGCCGAGCGCTCGGTGATCGTGAGGTCCAGCGGGAAGTCGATCGGACTGCCGGGGAACAGCAGCCGACCCGCCGCATCGGCCGACTGGGTGATCGCTGCAGCGGCGGCCTCGGCCTGCTCTGCCGGGGCGTGGACGATCACCTCGTCGTGGAGGAAGAACGCCAGGTGGGCGCGCCGAGAGAACACCGGCCCCGACGGCGTGGCCGCTTCCGCATCCGGCACTGCCTCGAAGCGTGCGAGCTGCAGTCGCAGCGCCGCCATCCAGGACAGCGCCCATTCTGCCGCGGTGCCCTGCACCACGAAGTTCCGGGTGAACCTGCCGCGGTCCCGGGCCGAGCGCCTCGCCGCCTCCTGCTGACCGGGCCCGGCGTCGGGCTGGTTCGCGGCGCGCTGCGACTGGGTCCAGGCATCGTCGACGGCGGGGGAGGAGCGGCCCAGCCAGGTGGTCACGGTCCCGCCGCGCTCCCCGGTCGCGGCCGCGCCGTCCACCAGCGCCATCGCGGCGGGGAAGTTCCGGCGCAGCCGCGGCACCACCCGTCCGCTGTCGCCGGTGGTGCCGCCGTAGAGCGCCCCGAGCACTCCGATCTTCGCCTCCTGACGGGTCTGCACGATGCCGGCCTCGACGATCCCGGAGTAGAGATCCTTCCCCGCGCCCGCAGTGATCATCGCCTGGTCCCCGGACATCGCGGCGAGCACCCGCGGCTCCAGCTGGGAGACGTCAGCGCTGACCAGGCGCCAGCCCGGATCGGCGCGCAGCGCCGGCCGCAGCTGCCGCGGGATCTGCAGCGCTCCGCCGCCGCTCGAGGCCCACCGTCCGGTGACCACGCCGCCCGGCACATAGACCGGGCGATAGCGCCCCTCATGCACCCACTCGTCCAGCCACGTCCAGCCGTTGGCGGTGAGCAGGCGGGACATCTTCTTGTATCGCAGCAGCGGCTCGATGGCCGGATGCTCGTGCTGCTGCAGCTCCCATTGCGAGGTGGAGGGCACGTCGATCCCGGCCCGGTGCAGGGCCCGCAGCAGCCTCGGCGGGGAGTCGATCGGCACCAGCGGGTCATCGAGAGCGGCACGCACCTGGGCGCCGGTCTCCACCATCCGTGCGGGAGGCGTGCCGGGGGAGGGACGAGGTCCCAGGGCCTCGGTGAGGATCTGATCGTGATGCGCCACGTCCCAGGGGATCCCGGCGGCCTGCAGCTCCGCGGCGATCAAGGCCCCGGCCGATTCCGCGGCGACCAGCAGACGAAGCCGTCCCGGATCCTGCGCCCCGTCGATCGCGACGCGCTGACGGTCGAACTCGGCCAGCGTCTCCTCTGCATCCGAAGGGACGGCGCCGGAGCGCGCGGATGCGACATCGAGCTCAAAGAGAGTGGCACCCAGGTCGCGAATCGGCTCGTGGGGATCCAGCGGGGTGTCCCAACCCGTCGCAGCACGCAGCGCCTGCGCGTCCTGGACGAGCTCCGAATGGCAGAGGATCCGGTGGATCAGCCGCAGGTCGTGGCAGCGCTGGAGCGTAACCCCGGCTGCGAGCAGCCGCGGATACCAGGCCGCCGCATCGCTCCAGACCCAGCGCGGAGCGTGCTGCGCCTCGTAGCGGGCGACGAGCGCAGCGAGCCCGTCGGTCGCCACCTCTTCCGTCCCGAGCGTCCTGCCCTCGCCATCCAGCGCGATCAGTCGGGCGCGATCGCCGTCACCGCGGCCGAGGACGCACCATGCAGACGTGGCGGGCGGCAGGGGAACGGACGCTGGAGGCGGAGAGGAAGTCACCAGCCCCGCTCGCGCCACTCCGGCAGCGACGGGCGCTCCGCGCCGAGGGTGGTGTCGTCACCGTGCCCGGGGTACACCCAGGTCTCATCCCCGAGGCGGTCGAAGATCCGCTGCTCGACGTCGTCCAGGAGCTGCGTGAAGCGCTGCGGATCCTGATCGGTGTTGCCCACCCCGCCCGGGAACAGCGAGTCCCCGGTGAAGAGGTGATCGCCCTCGTCTCCGGCGCGCAGCAGCACCGCGACAGAGCCGGGGGTATGGCCGCGCAGATGGATGATCTCGACCTGCTGCTCACCGAACGTCAGCACGTCGCCGTGGGCGAGGGGGAGATCGATCCGCTCGGTGATCTCCTTGGCATCCGCTTCACCGGCGGCGGTGCGAGCACCGGTGGCCGTCATCATCGTCGCGAGGGCTCCCACATGGTCGTGATGAGAATGCGTGGTGACGATGAGGTCCAGCTCGTTGTGCGACCCACCAGCGGCGACCATGCGGCGCAGCGCGTCGGGCTCCGCAGCGGCGTCGATCAGCAGCTGCGCTCCGCTCGACCGACAGGTCAGCAGATAGGCGTTGTTGTTCATCGGGCCCACGGAGAGCTTGCGGATCTGCAGGTGGCGGAGGTCGCGCACCATCGGCTCGCCTCCAGGTTCGACGTGTCCTGTGTACTCATGATCAGCCATGGGACCAGTATGTCGTCCACCTCTCCTCCGAACAACTGTTCGAAGGTGGGTGTTCGCCCCTAAGATGGCCCGGTGACTGAATCTCTGGTCGTTCGTGGTGCGCGCGAGCACAACCTCAAGAACATCGACATCGACATCCCCCGCAACAAGCTGGTGGTGTTCTCCGGCCTGTCTGGGTCGGGCAAGAGCTCCCTGGCCTTCGACACCATCTTCGCCGAAGGACAGCGCCGCTATGTGGAGTCGCTCTCCGCCTATGCCCGGCAGTTCCTGGGCCAGATGGACAAGCCCTCCGTCGACCTCATCGAGGGGCTCTCCCCAGCGGTGTCGATCGATCAGAAGTCGACCAACCGCAACCCCCGCTCGACCGTGGGCACGATCACCGAGATCTACGACTACCTGCGGCTGCTGTTCTCCCGCACCGGCGAGCAGCACTGCCCCGTCTGCGGCGAGCTGGTCAGCTCCTCCTCTGCGGAACAGATCGTGGACACCCTGCTCGGCGAGGAGGCCGGCACGCGCTTCCAACTGCTGGCCCCGGTGGTGCAGGGCCGCAAGGGTGAGCACGTGGACCTGCTCAGCTCCCTGCGCTCGCAGGGCTTCGCCCGCGCCCGGATCGACGGGAAGAACCGCCGGCTCGACGAGGAGATCACCCTCGACAAGAAGTTCAAGCACACCATCGAGGTGGTCGTGGACCGCCTCTCCGCGAAGCCGGACTCCCGGCGTCGCCTCACCGACTCCGTCGAGACCGCGCTGCGGCTCGCCGAAGGGATCCTGTCGGTCGACTTCGTGGACCTGGACGAGAAGGATCCGGACCGGATCCGCCGCTTCTCCGAGAAGCGCGCCTGCCCCAACGACCACCCCCTCGCGATCGACGACATCGAACCGCGCACCTTCTCCTTCAACGCCCCCTACGGCGCCTGCCCCGAGTGCACGGGGCTCGGCCAGCGGCTCGAGGTCGACCCCGAGCTGGTCATCCCCGATGAGGACCTCACCCTCGCCGAGGGCGCGATCGCTCCCTGGGCGATGGGCACCACCGACCGTCACCTCGAAGTGATGGCCGGTCTCGCCGAGGAGCTCAGCTTCTCCATGGACACCCCCTGGCGAGCCCTGCCCGAGCGGGCTCAGGAGGCACTGCTGCACGGCAAGGACCACAAGGTCCACGTGAAGTACCGCAACCGCTTCGGCCGCGAACGCACCTATTCGACCGGCTTCGAAGGGGTGATGCACTTCCTCGAGCGGCGTCATACCGACACCGAGTCGAACTGGGCGAAGGACCGCTACGAGCAGTTCATGCGCGAGGTCCCGTGCCCCACCTGCAAGGGCACGCGGCTGCGTCCCGAGGTCCTCGCCGTGACCGTCGGCGGGCGCTCCATCGCCGAGGTCACCGAGATGTCGATCCGCGATGCCTACGAGTTCCACGACAGCCTCGAGCTCGGAGTGCGAGAAGCGCAGATCGCCGACGAAGTGCTGCGCGAGATCCGCTCCCGGCTCGGCTTCCTGCTCGACGTGGGCCTGGACTACCTCTCCCTCGCCCGCGCCGCCGGCACCCTCTCCGGCGGTGAGGCGCAGCGGATCCGCCTCGCCACCCAGATCGGCTCCGGCCTGGTGGGCGTGCTCTACGTGCTCGACGAACCCTCGATCGGCCTGCACCAGCGGGACAATGAACGCCTCATCGTCACCCTCGAAAGACTCCGTGACCTCGGAAACACCCTGATCGTGGTCGAGCACGACGAAGACACTCTCAACGCCGCGGACTGGGTGGTGGACATCGGCCCGCTGGCCGGCGAGCACGGCGGCGAGGTCGTCTACTCCGGCGAGGTCGAAGGGCTCAAGCAGCACGAGACCAGCCTCACCGGCCGCTACCTCTCCGGAGCGCTCGAGATCCCGCTGCCGGAGGCCCGCCGGGCGATCGACAAGGAGCGGATGCTCAAGGTCATCGCCCCGCGCGCGAACAACCTCGCCGGGCAGGACGCCTCCTTCCCCCTCGGCGTGCTCACCGCGATCACCGGTGTCTCCGGTTCCGGGAAGTCCTCACTGGTCAACGACATCCTGTACTCGGTGCTCGCCAAAGAGCTGAACCGGGCCCGGATCGTCCCCGGCCGTCACAAGCGGGTCACCGGCCTCGAGCACCTCGACAAGGTGGTGCACGTGGACCAGTCGCCGATCGGCCGCACCCCCCGCTCGAACCCCGCCACCTACACCGGGGTCTGGGACCGGGTGCGCACCCTGTTCGCACAGACCAACGAGGCGAAGATCCGCGGCTACACCGCCGGGCGCTTCTCCTTCAACGTCAAGGGCGGTCGCTGCGAGGCCTGCTCCGGTGACGGCACGCTGAAGATCGAGATGAACTTCCTGCCGGACGTCTACGTCCAGTGCGAGGTCTGCAAGGGCCAGCGGTACAACCGCGAGACCCTCGAGGTGAAGTTCAAGGACAAGAACGTCGCCGAGGTGCTGGACCTGTCCATCGCCGAATCGCTCGAGTTCTTCGACGCGGTCCCCGCGATCCGTCGCCAGATGCAGACCCTCGTCGATGTGGGGCTCGGCTATGTCAAGCTCGGCCAGTCCGCGACCACCCTCTCGGGCGGCGAGGCGCAGCGGGTGAAGCTCTCCTCCGAGCTGCACAAGCGGTCCAACGGACGGACCATCTATGTGCTCGACGAACCCACCACGGGCCTGCACTTCGAGGATGTCCGCAAGCTGCTCGAGGTGCTGAACGGGCTGGTCGACAAGGGCAACACGGTGCTGGTCATCGAGCACAACCTCGATGTCATCAAGACCGCCGATCACGTCATCGACCTCGGGCCCGAGGGCGGCTCGGGCGGCGGGCGCATCGTCGCCACCGGCACCCCGGAGCAGGTGGCGGAGACTCCGGGCTCCTACACCGGGCACTTCCTCGCACCGCTGCTCACGAGCGGGCGCGCAGGCCGCACCTCACGAAGCACGGAGCGGTGAGAGCGGTGACTCCGTAGTGGCAGATCCGGCGACCTATCGTCCCGCCACCGGGACCATCCCCACCCGGCCCGGGGTGTACCGCTTCCGGGATGAGCACGGCCGGGTCATCTACGTCGGCAAGGCCAAGAACCTCCGTCAGCGCCTGGTCAACTACTTCCAGGACCTCGCCGTCCTCCACGAGCGCACCCGGCGGATGGTCACCACCGCCGCGAGCGTCGAGTGGACCGTGGTGGGCACGGAGGTGGAGGCGCTCACCCTCGAATACACCTGGATCAAGGAGTTCGACCCGCGGTTCAACGTCAAGTTCCGCGACGACAAGTCCTACCCCTACCTGGTGATCACGATGGGGGAGAAGGTGCCCCGGGTGCACATCACCCGTCGGCCCCGCGCGAAAGGGGACCGCACCTTCGGGCCCTACCCGCAGGTGGGCGCGATCCGGGAAACCCTGGACCTGATGCTGCGGGTGTTCCCGATCCGCTCCTGCACCGCCGGGGTGTACCGCCGCGCCGAGCGCGCCGGTCGGCCCTGCCTGCTCGGCTTCATCGGCAAGTGCGCCGCGCCCTGCGTCGGGGACATCACCGAGGACGAGCACCGCCGCCTCGCCGAGCAGTTCGCGGACTTCATGGCAGGCAACACCTCGAAGTACACCCGCCGCATCGAGCAGCAGATGAAGGGCGCCGCCGCGGCGATGGACTACGAGACCGCTGCGAGCCTCCGGGACGACCTCAAAGCCCTGAACAAGGTCATGGAGAAGAACTCGGTGGTGCTCTCCGACGCCACCGATGCGGACCTCGTGGGCCTCGCCCAGGACGAGCTCGAAGCTTCCGTGCAGGTATTCCACGTGCGCGGCGGCCGTATTCGCGGCCAGCGCGGCTGGACCGCGGAGATCCTCGACGAGTCCACCGGCCCCGACCTCATCGAGCGCGCGCTCACCACCCTCTACGCCGAGAGCCCCGCACCCAAGGAGGTGCTGGTCCCGATCCTGCCCCGGAACCGCGAGCAGGTGCTGGAGATGATGGGGCCGCGGGTGGACCTGCGAGTCCCGCAGCGCGGCGAGAAGAAGGACCTGCTGCTGACCGTCGGCGAGAACGCGACCGAGGCGCTGCGCCTGCACCGGCTGAAGCGCACCGGCGACCTCACCGCCCGCACCAAGGCGCTCGAGGACCTGGGCGAGGCGCTCGACCTCTCCGAACCGCCGCTGCGGATCGAGTGCTTCGACATCTCCCACTCCCACGGCACCAACGTGGTCGGCTCCCAGGTGGTCTTCGAGGACGGCCTGCCCAAGAAGAGCGAGTACCGCCGCTACGCCGTGAGCGGCGAAGCCGCCCGCGACGACACGGCCTCGATGTACGACGTCATCTCCCGCCGGCTGAAGCACCACCTCGACCCGCCGGAGCCGGCCGAGGAGGAGCAGGGCAGGTACCGGCGCTTCGCCTACCCGCCCTCGCTGATCCTGGTCGACGGCGGCCCGCCGCAGGTCGCCGCCGCCCAGCGCGCGTTCGACGACCTCGGCATCACCGACATCGCGCTGGCCGGCATCGCCAAGCGGCTCGAGGAGATCTGGCTGCCGGGGGACGACTATCCCGTGATCCTGCCGCGCACCAGCGAGGCGCTCTTCCTGGTCCAGCGCCTGCGTGATGAGGCGCACCGCTTCGCGATCACCTACCACCGCTCCAAGCGCGGCCGCGCCATGCAGGCCAGCGCGCTCGACGGCATCGCCGGTCTCGGTCCCGCCAGGCGGCGAGCTCTCCTGGATCGCTTCGTGACCGTCTCTGCGATTCGTGCGGCGAGCGAAGAGGATCTGGCTCAGGTCGACGGGATCGGGCCCGCGTTGGCCGCGCAGATCGCGCTCGCGCTACGATCCGACCAGGAGGACCAGGCGCAGGCAGTCCTCGAGGATGGCGAGCTCGGGGTCACGGTGGACATGGCGACCGGCGAGATCCTCGACCGCTGACCCCAGCGCCTACCCCTGTACCCGACCACGGAAGGAGCGCTCGTGACCGAGGAGCCCGTACTGACCCCGACCACCGATACCCGGGGTGACGTCGTCATCATCACCGGCCTCGCCGGCGCCGGGAGAGAGACCGCAGCCCATGCCCTGGAGGACATGGGCTGGTATGTCGTCTACAACATCGTCCCGCAGCTGATCGGGACCCTCTACGAGCTGCGCGCCTCAGCCGTGGGCCGCGAGAATCGCTTCGCCGTGGTGGTCGATCCCCGTTCCGGCCCCTTCTTCAGCGAGCTCGCCGATGTGGTCGCCGAGCTGCGCAAGGCAGATCTGCGACTGCGTCTGCTGTTCCTCACCGCCGATGAGTCGACGCTGGTGCGTCGTTTCGACTCGGTGCGCCGCCCCCACCCCCTGCAGGGTGACGAAGGCGTGCTGGAGGGGATCCGCCGGGAGCGCGAGATGCTCGCACCGCTCCGGCGCATGGCGGATCTCGTCGTGGACACGTCCCCACTGAACGTGCACCAGCTGACGATGAAGATGCGCACGGTCTTCGGCACCAGCGAGGAGCAGCAGCTCACCGTGACGATGCTCTCCTTCGGGTTCAAGTACGGGATCCCGCTCGAGGCGGACCACGTCAGCGATGTCCGGTTCATCCCCAACCCCTACTGGGTCCCGGAGCTCCGGCCGAAGCGAGGCACCGACCCCGAGGTCGCGGATTTCGTCCTGCAGGACGCCAATGCGCGGGAGTTCGTGGACCGCTATCTCGAGATGATCCAGCCCGTGCTGCGCGGCTACAGCGCCGAGAACAAGCACTTCACCACCCTCTCGATCGGTTGCACCGGTGGCAAGCACCGCTCCGTCGCCGTGTCGGAGAAGATCGGCGAGGAGCTGCGTCGCCGCGGCCATGCCGTACGGATCCGCCACCGCGATCTGGGGCGCGAATGAGCATCGCACCGCGCTCCCGGGGATACCGGCTGCGGGGCGCGGATCGTTCGGCCAGCGCACGGCGCGGCCGGCGCGGTGACCCACAGCGACCGCTGCGGGTGGTCGCCCTCGGCGGCGGACACGGTCTCGCCGCCAACCTGCGCGCCCTGCGGCTGCTGGCTGATGACATCACCGCCGTGGTGACCGTCGCCGACAACGGCGGCTCCTCCGGGCGGATCCGCACCGAGATGCCCGTGCTGCCCCCGGGGGACCTCCGCATGGCGCTCGCAGCGCTGTGCGAGGACTCCGACTGGGGATCGATCTGGGGTGACGTGATCCAGCATCGCTTCTCGACCGATGGCGAGCTCGATGGGCACGCGCTGGGCAACCTCCTGATCGTCGCGCTCTGGCAGATCCTCGAGGATCCGGTCGAGGCGCTGGACCAGATGGCCGAGCTGCTCGGCGCCCGCGGGCGGGTGCTGCCGATGGCGCTGGATCCCCTCGACATCGAAGCCCAGGTGCGCGGCGCGGACGGCACGCTGCGCACAGTCTCCGGGCAGTGGCAGGTCGCCACCGCGGAGGGCAGGGTCGAGGACATCCGGCTGATCCCGGAACGGCCGCGGGTTCCCCAGGACGTGATCGAGGCGCTGGGCCGCGCTGACTGGATCATCGTCGGACCCGGCTCCTGGTACACCTCGGTGCTCCCGCACCTGATGATCCCCGAGATCGCAGAGGCGATCCGCACCAGCCCCGCCCGACGCTGCATCACCACCAACCTCTCGGTGGGAGCGCAGGAGGCAGAGGGCATGACCAGCCTGGACATGCTCGATGTGCTGCTCGAACGGGCACAGGGCACCCGCTTCGACGCGCTGCTGGCCGACCCCACCACGCTGGACGACGCCCTGGAGCTCTCCGAGGCGGCGCAGGCCCGCGGCATCCGCACCCTGCTGCGCCAGGTGAGCGTGGGCGACGGGACACCCCATCACGACCCGGTGCGGCTCGCCGCCGCGTACCGTGATCTCTTCGACGACGCCTACGGCGATGTCGAGCCCGAGCATGAGGGCACCGAGCACCGCATCACGGGGGATCAGCCCCCCACCATCGAGGAGGACTTGCATGGCTCTGACGGGTGAGGCAAAGGAGGAGCTGAGCCACCTCGAGGTGAGTCGACCCTCCGCCCGCAAGGCCGAAGCAGCAGCGATGCTCCGCTTCGCCGGCGGACTGCACCTGATCGCCGGGAAGGTGGTGGTCGAGGCGGAGCTGGATTCGGCGGCCGTCGCCCGCCGCCTGCACGGCATCATCTCCGACATGTATGGGCACCGTGCCGAGTTCGCCGTCCTCGCCCCCTCCGGCATCCGCCGGACGACCCGCTACATCGTGCGGGTCGAACGCGAGGGCGGGATGCTCGCACGGCAGACCGGCCTGCTCGATGCCCGCGGCCGGCCGGTGCGGGGAATGCCACCCTTCGTCGTCGGCGGGGCGACGGTCGATGCGGAGGCCGCCTGGCGCGGCGCCTTCCTCGCCCGGGGGATGCTCACCGAGCCCGGACGGTCCTCGGCGCTCGAGCTGTCCTGCCCGGGCCCCGAGGTGGCGCTCGCGATGGTCGGGTCCGCCCGCCGGCTGGGCGTCGCCTCGAAAGCACGCGAGGTGCGCGGGACTGATCGGGTGGTGCTGCGAGATGGTGATGCGATCTCGATGCTGCTGACCCGCATGGGGGCGCACGAGACCGTCAAGAGCTGGGAGGAACGCCGCAGCAAGCGCGAGGTGAAGGCGACCGCCCATCGGCTGGCGAACTTCGATGACGCGAACCTCCGGCGCTCCGCCCGCGCGGCAGTTGCGGCGGGGCAGCGGGTGCAGCGAGCGCTGGAGATCCTCGGCGACGAGGTCCCCGAGCACCTGCAGGCGGCGGGACAGCTGCGGCTCGAGCACCGGCAGGCGAGTCTCGAGGAGCTCGGACGACTGGCAGATCCGCCCCTCACGAAGGACGCCGTGGCCGGTCGGATCCGGCGCCTGCTCGCCACCGCGGACAAGCGTGCGGAAGACCTCGGCATGCCTGGAACTGACCACGGAGTGGACGAGGAGCGGTTACCGCCGTCACCAGACCCAGGACGTTGATAAGATCGTCATGGTCGTCGGTCACTCCGGCGCCGTCCGAGCGTACAAGGGCGTGCGCGCCATGTCAGTACCGGAATTTCGCAGACATCTGCGAATCTAGGAGGAACCCTTGACCATCAAGGTTGGAATCAACGGATTCGGCCGCATCGGCCGTAACTTCCTGCGCGCCGCACTCGAGCAGAAGGCCGACATCCAGATCGTCGGTGTGAACGACCTCACCAACAACGCCACGCTCGCGAATCTCATCAAGTACGACTCGATCGGTGGCGTGCTTCCCTACGAGGTCTCCTTCGACGAGGATTCGATCACCGTCGGCGAGAACACCTTCAAGGCGTTCGCCGAGCGCGATCCCAAGAACATCCCGTGGGGCGAGATCGGCGCGGACGTCGTCATCGAGTCCACCGGCATCTTCACCGACGCCGAGAAGGCCAAGGCTCACCTCGAGGCCGGCGCCAAGAAGGTCATCATCTCCGCTCCGGCGAAGAACGAGGATGCCACCTTCGTGATCGGTGTCAACGAGGGTGACTACGACCCCTCGAAGCACCACATCGTCTCCAACGCGTCCTGCACCACCAACAGCCTCGCTCCCGTGGCCAAGGTGCTGAACGACGAGTTCGGCATCGTCAAGGGCCTGATGACGACCATCCACGCCTACACCTCTGACCAGGTGCTGCAGGATGGCCCCCACTCGGACCCGCGTCGTGCACGCGCGGCCGCGCTGAACATCATCCCGACCACCACCGGTGCGGCCAAGGCCGTAGCTCTGGTGCTCCCGGAGCTCAAGGGCAAGCTCGACGGCTACTCCCTGCGCGTCCCGGTTCCCACCGGCTCGATCACCGACCTCACCTTCGAGGCTTCGCGCGAGGTCACCGCTGAAGAGGTCAACGCCGCCATCAAGAAGGCTGCAGAGGGTCCCCTCAAGGGCATCCTGCGCTACACCGAGGACCCGATCGTCTCCAAGGACATCGAGGGCGATCCGCACTCCTCGATCTTCGACAGCCAGCTCACCAAGGTGAACGGCAACCTGGTGAAGATCTTCTCCTGGTACGACAACGAGTGGGGCTTCTCGAACCGCCTCGTCGAGCTCTCGCAGCTCGTGGGCAAGTCGCTCTGATTTCCCTCTGATTCCCGCGTCGTCCGAGGACGACCAGGACATCTCCGGAGCCCGCCGGTCGCCACCCCGAGGGGTCGGCATCCGGCGGGCTCCGCTCGTCCCACGGCTGTCTCGGCGCTCCGGCGCCGCCCGGCCTCGAACCGAAGGAACCACCATCGTGCTGAAGACCATCGATTCGCTCGGAGAGCTGCGCGGCAAGCGAGTGCTCGTCCGCGCCGATCTCAACGTCCCTCTGGACGGCACCACGATCACCGACGACGGCCGCATCCGCGCCGCTCTGCCCACCCTCAGCCGCCTCGTCGAGGCGGGTGCCCGGGTTGCGGTCATCTCCCACCTGGGACGCCCCAAGGGCGCTCCTGAGGACAAGTACTCGCTGCGTCCCGTCGTCGGCCGGCTCGGAGAGCTGCTCGGCCAGGACGTCGCCTTCGCGACCGACACCGTCGGCGCCTCCGCCCAGGAGGTCGTCGCCGGCCTCGAGGACGGCCAGGTGGCTGTGCTCGAGAACCTCCGCTTCAACGCCGGGGAGACCGCGAAGGACGAGTCCGAGCGGCTCGCCTTCGCCCAGGAGCTCGCCGCACTCGGCGACGCCTTCGTCTCGGACGGCTTCGGCGTCGTCCACCGCAAACAGGCCTCCGTCTACGAGCTCGCCACCCTGCTGCCCTCGGCGGCCGGCGAGCTGGTGCTGCGCGAGGTCGAATCCCTGCGCAAGGTCACCGACTCCCCGGAGCGGCCCTTCGTGGTGGTGCTCGGCGGCGCGAAGATCGCCGACAAGCTCGGGGTCATCGACAGCCTGCTGGGCAAGGCCGACCGCATCCTGATCGGCGGCGGCATGGCCTACACCTTCCAGAAGGCGCAGGGCTACGAGGTCGGAAAGTCGCTGCTCGACGAGTCCAAGCTGGACGTGGTCCGCGAGTACATGGAGCGCGCTGAGAAGAACGGTGTCGAGCTGGTCCTGCCGGTCGACACCGTCGTGGCGCCCGAGTTCTCCGCCGACGCTCCCGCGACCGTGGTCCCGTCCTCCGAGATCCCCGCGGAGCAGGAGGGCATGGACATCGGTCCGAAGACGGCGAAGCTGTTCGGCGAGAAGATCGCCGACGCCGCAACGGTGTTCTGGAACGGCCCGATGGGCGTCTTCGAGTTCGAGAGCTTCGCCCAGGGCACCTCGAGCGTCGCCGATACGCTCTCGAAGGCTCCCGGTTACACCGTGGTCGGCGGTGGCGACTCCGCTGCTGCGGTCCGTATTCTCGGATTCGACGAATCCCTCTACTCGCACATCTCCACCGGCGGCGGCGCGAGCCTCGAACTCATCGAGGGCAAGTCCCTGCCGGGCATCTCAATCCTCGAGGAGGACTCCAAGTGACCACCCGTACCCCGCTGATGGCGGGCAACTGGAAGATGAACCTGGACTGGAAGCAGGGCCTCGCCCTGGTCGAGGAGCTGGGCGAGCAGCTCAAGCCCCTCGACACCTCTCTTGTCGAGACCGTCGTGCTCCCTCCCTTCGTGGACCTGCGCACCGTGCAGGTCGCTGTGGATGCCGGCAAGCTGCCGATCGCCTATGGCGCACAGGACATCTCCGAGCATGAGTCCGGCGCCTACACCGGCGAGGTCTCCGGACAGATGCTGAAGACCCTGGGCTGCACCTATGTGGCTGTCGGCCACTCCGAGCGTCGCCAGTACCACGGTGAGGACGAGCAGGTCACCAGCGCGAAGGTCCGTGCCGCCTTCGCCGCCGGGCTCACGCCGATCCTGTGCGTCGGCGAGCCGCTCGAGGAGCGCAAGGCAGGCAATCATGTGCCGTTCACCCTCGCGCAGCTCACGGGCGGCATCGAGGGCCTGACCGCCGAGCAGGCGAAGAAGATCGTCATCGCCTATGAGCCCGTCTGGGCGATCGGCACCGGCGAGGTCGCCAGCGCAGATGACGCGCAGGAGGTCTGCCAGGCGATCCGTGAGTCTCTGCGCGAGCAGCACGGCGATGTCGTGGCCGACGCGGTCCGCGTCCTCTATGGAGGCAGCGTGAAGTCGTCCAACGTGGTCGAGCTCATGGGCAAGGCCGACGTCGACGGCGCCCTCGTCGGCGGCGCGTCGCTGAAGGCCGAAGAGTTCGCCAAGATCGCCGGCTACCAGGGCTGATCTCAGTCTGAGCGACGTGCTGCGAACTTGCGAGCAGCAGGAGCACAGCGAGTTCAGTTCAGCCTGAGCAACACCCTCGGCAGCCGAGAGGCTTGCCACGCGGGCCGGACCCTCCTCGGGTCCGGCCCGTGCCGTATGCTGGATCAGTCCGTCTTACCCCGTGGAAGGTGCCCGTACTCGTGGATCTGCCCCTGCTGAAGCTCATCCTTCAGATCATGCTGGCCGTCCTCGGTCTGCTCACGATCATGTTCGTGCTGCTGCACAAGGGACGTGGTGGAGGACTCTCCGACATGTTCGGCGGCGGCGTCTCCTCCAACGCGAGCGCCTCCGGGGTGGCTGAGCGCAACCTCAACCGCCTCACCGTCGGTGTCGCGGTGAGCTGGGGTCTGTGCGCTGTGGGCCTCGGCATCGTGGAGAAGCTGCTCTGATCCTCTGATTCTGCGGGGTCCGCCGATCCTGCAGAGGCTCTTGGATCTGCACCCTGAATCTGCTGAGAAGGGCCGGTCACCATCACGGTGACCGGCCCTTCTCGCGTTCTCAGCGTCCTCTGGGACCGCTCATCCGGGCAGCTGCCCGGAAGCGGCGGCGTCGAGGAACCAGGTCGTCGTCTCCAGGCCGCGCACGGCGGAGGCGGGAACCTGCCAGGGGTTGATGTCCTGATGTCCGTCGCGTGCCGCTTCGGCCTTCTCCCCGCCAGCGACCAGCAGCGCCACGTGACGAGAGGAGTTCAGCACCGGCCAGGTCAGTGAGATCCGCTCCGCGGGCGGCTTCGGCGAGTCGGTGACCCCGATCGCGCTCGCTGCCACCTGTCGCTGATCCGGATGCTCGGGGAACAGCGAGGCGATGTGTCCGTCGGGACCCATCCCCAGCAGCACCACGTCGAAGAACGCCCGGCCGCGGGTGCGGAACGGCTGATCGCCGCCCATCTGGTCCAGCTGCTGCCCGTACCAGGCAGCGGCATCGTCCAGCGACATGCCATCGGCGGGGGAGGGCATCACATGGATGTTGCGGGCGGGGAGACCGGCCTCGGCCTGGAGCGGTGCGAGCAGTGACTCACGCACTCCCACCTCATTGCGCTCCTCGGAGTCCGGACCCACGAATCGCTCATCACCCCACCACAGGTGAAGCCGGCTCGCGTCGACCCCTGCGGTGCGCAGCGCGGCGGGCAGCGCCGCGGCGGTCTTGGTGCCGACGGTCCCACCGGTGAGCACCAGATGCGCATACGGGCGCTGCTCGAGCGCCGCCGCGAGCTGCTGGGCAGTCTGCGCTGCGGCAGCGGCTGCCACCGCGTCGGCGTCGGAGAGCACCTGGTCGACGGGATCGGGCTTGCCCCCGGCGAAGGTGGCAGTGTCATCGATGCTGCTGTATGTGGCGGCGAGCACCTCGCCGTAGACCTCGTCGGGATCCAGCCGGCGCAGCTCCTCGGTGATGAGCTCGGCGAGAGTGCGGCGCGGCATCGTGACGTGCTGCCCGGTGTCGTCACCGGGGAGCTTCATCACGATCGAGGCATCATCGACCCGGGTGAGGTCGATGGTGCCGTCCTCGCGGACCAGACGGACGCTGTGGACCCCGGCGTAGTCGACGCCTTCACCGTTGGGGGGCAGCACCTCCGTCTCCACCCCGAGAGCGTGCTCGAGCCAGCCGGCCATCAGCACCACCGAAGGATTGTCGACCGTGCCGGAGACCTCCACCTTGGTCGGGGTGGAGATCGGTGGGACCTCGAAGGCGCTCGCGACCAGCCCGCGCCAGCGGGTCAGCCGAGCCCAGGCGAAGTCGGAATCGCCGCTCGCGTAGCCGCGACGCAGCCGCTTGAGGGTGCCCAGCGGGTCCTGGCACCCGGCGGAGTCGGTGATGCGGCGCTGAGACATCGAGCCGAGCACGTCGTGCACCGGAGAGGACGGAGCGTTCTCCGGCCACCAGGTGACGATCGGTGCGTCGGGCAGCAGCAGTGCCATGACGAGGGTGTCCAGCGACCACTGGACATCCCCGCGGGCGCGCAGGATCACGATCTCGCCGGCGCCGGCGTCGCGACCTACACGGATCTCCGCGTCCAGGCCGGACTTCTCGGCCTCCGGCTCCGCATCGACCACGATCACCCGGGCGGGATGCTCATGGCTGGCAGCGATCGCCGCTTCGAGCGGCTCCTCGACGTCGCCGGTGGCGACGATGATGAGGGTCAGGACACGGCCGATGGTGTTCGCACCGAAGGTCTCCCGCATCTCGATCATCTGCTTGTTGATCGCCGACGCGGTGGTGTCGGTCAGGGTGGTGATCACGGTCGCCTCCAGGTACGCCCGTCGAGGGCGAGCATCTCGTGCGCAGTATCGGGGCCCCAGGTGCCGGGGCGGTACGGGGCCGGGTCGAGGTTCTCGGCCCAGAACTCGGTGATGGGGTCGAGGATCCTCCAGGAGAGCTCGACCTCCTTCTGCCGCGGGAACAGCGGCGGATCGCCGAGCAGCATGTCCAGGATCAGTCGTTCGTACGCCTCCGGCGACTCCTCGGTGAAGTTCATGCCATAGGCGAAGTCCATGGACACGTCCCGCACCTCCATCTGGGTGCCGGGGACCTTCGAACCGAAGCGCATGGTGACGCCCTCGTCCGGCTGGACCCTGATGACGATCGCATTCTGGCCCAGATCTGCCGTGTCCGTGGAACGGAACGGCAGGAACGGAGCACGTTTGAAGACGACCGCGATCTCGGTGACGCGGCGGCCCAGTCGTTTGCCTGCACGCAGGTAGAAGGGCACTCCTGCCCAGCGACGGGTGGCGATGTCCAGACGCATCGCCGCGAAGGTCTCGGTGGTGGAATCGGCGGGGATGCCGTCTTCCTCGAGATAGGGCAGCACCTGCTCGCCTCCCTGCCAGCCGCCGACGTACTGGCCGCGGGCGGTGTGCGCCGCCAGATCCTCCGGCAGCTCCACCGCGGCGAGGACCTTCTCCTTCTCGGCACGCAGGTCCGAGGCGCGGAAGGTGACCGGCTCCTCCATCGCGGTCAGCGCGAGCAGCTGCAGCAGGTGGTTCTGGATGACGTCGCGAGCCGTGCCGATGCCGTCGTAGTACCCGGCCCGGGATCCGATGCCGATGTCCTCGGCCATCGTGATCTGCACATGGTCCACGTAGTTCGAGTTCCAGATCGGTTCGAACATCTGGTTCGCGAAGCGCAGCGCCATGATGTTCTGGACCGTCTCCTTGCCCAGGTAGTGGTCGATGCGGAAGACGTCCTCGGGACGGAACGCCTTCTCCACCACGTCGTTGAGCTCGCGGGCGGAGGCGAGGTCATGGCCGAAGGGCTTCTCGATGACGACCCGGCGCCAGGATCCGTCGCGGGGGGTGTTCAGTCCGGAGTCCGCGAGCTGGCCGCAGACCTGCGGGAACGCGTCGGGCGGGATCGAGAGGTAGAAGGCATGGTTGCCGCCGGTGCCACGGGTGCGATCGAGCTCGCCGACGACCTCGGTGAGCTTCTCGAAGGCCGCGGAGTCATCGAAGGTGCCGGTGACGAAGCGGAGTCCGCCGCGCAGCTGCTCGAAGACGCTCTCATCGAAACCGGTCCGGGAGTGCTCGGAGACGCTCTTGCGGACGTAGTCGGCGAAGTCGTCATCGGACCATTCGCGACGGCCGAAGCCGACGAGTCCGAAGCTGGGCGGCAGCAGGCCACGATGGGTGAGGTCATAGATGGCGGGCAGCAGCTTCTTGCGGGCGAGGTCGCCGGTGACGCCGAACATCACCATGGAGCTCGGTCCGGCGATGAGGGGGAGCCGGCGGTCGCGGGGATCGCGCAGCGGGTTCGGCGCGTCAGCCCCTGCGGGGAGGGTGGAGGAGTCGGTCACGTTCGTCCTTTCTAGGACACGGAGCAGAGGAGCACGTCCCGCCCGATCGGCGGGTCCGTGCTCCTCGGAGAGTCAGGCGCGCGCGGACTCGATGGAGGCGGACACCGTGGCCAGGAGCTCGTTCCAGGCCTTCTCGAACTTCTCGACGCCTTCGCTCTCGAGCAGCGCGAAGACCTCGGCCAGGTCGACTCCGGCACCGGCGACCCGCTCGAGCGTCGCGACGCCCGCAACGGCGGACTCGGCGGACAGCGGAGCCTTCAGCTCCGAGTGGTCCGCAGCGGCCTCGAGGGTCTTCTCCGGCATGGTGTTGACGGACGGGGCCCCCACCAGGTTGTCGACATACAGGGTGTCGGCGTAGTCGGGGTTCTTCACCCCGGTCGACGCCCACAGCGCCCGCTGGACGTTCGCGCCCTGCAGGGCGGTGAAGCGCTCGGAACCGAAGGCTTCGAGGTAGGTGCCGAAGGCGGCCTGCGCGTTCGCGACGCCGGCCTGACCGCGCAGAGCAGTCGCCTCCTCGGTGCCCAGTGCCTCGAGGCGCCCGTCGATCTCCGCGTCCACGCGGGAGACGAAGAAGGAGGCGACCGAGTGGATCTTCGCGAGATCCTTGCCCGCTGCTGCGGCCTGCTCGAGGCCGGCGAGGTACGCCTCGATCACTGCCTCGTAGCGCTCGACGGAGAAGATCAGGGTGACGTTGACGCTGATCCCCTCGGCGATCACTGCGGTGATGGCCGGCAGGCCCGCCTCGGTGGCGGGGATCTTGATCATGACGTTCTCGCGGTCGACGACCGTGAAGAGGTGCTTGGCCTGCTCGATCGTCTTCTCGGTCTCGTGGGCGAGGCGCGGATCGACCTCGATGCTCACGCGGCCGTCGAAGCCGTGCGAGGAGGCGTAGACGTCGGCGAAGAGATCAGCGGCGTTGCGCACATCATCAGTGGTGAGCACCTCGACGATGGCGTCGACGTCCTTGCCCTCCGCCGCGAGACGGGCGATGTCTGCGTCGTACTCCGAACGGCCGGAGATCGCGGCCTGGAAGATCGACGGGTTGGTGGTCACGCCGACGATGTTGCGGCTGTCGATGAGCTCCTGGAGGTTGCCGGAGGACATCCGCTGACGCGAGAGATCGTCGAGCCAGATGGAGACTCCGGCGTCGGAGAGGGCCTGGGTGTTCGTGTTCTGAGCCATGTCGTTCCTTCCGGGCGTCGAGCGCCCTGTGTCGAACTGCTGTCGCCCGATGCAACGGTCTCAAGGGCCGAATCCTTCCCCGAGGTGAGGAAGGGAACCTCTGCGTCCGCGGACGACGGCGCAGCGAGCGGAGGAGGCGGAGGAGAGGGGTGAAGCGGCGGGGCGGGACCCGGAGGTCCCGCCCCGCGGGGGTGTCAGGCCCCGGCTGCTGCGAGGGAGTCCTTCGCAGCCGCGACCACGGCCTCGGCGGTGAAGCCGAACTCCTTGAAGAGGGTGCCCGCGTCAGCGGATGCCCCGTAGTGCTCGAGCGAGACCGCACGCCCATGGGTGCCCAGGAAGCGGTACCACGGCATCGCGATGCCGGCCTCGACGCTCACGCGTGCGGTGACCGATGCGGGGAGCACAGACTCCCTGTACGCCTCGTCCTGCTCGTCGAACCACTCGACGGACGGCATCGAGACCAGACGAGCGGGGATGCCCGCGGCCTCGAGCTGCTTCTGCGCCTCGGCGGCGTACTGCAGCTCGGAACCGGTGCCGATGAGGATCACCTGCGGCTCCGCCGAGGCCTCCTTCATGATGTAGCCGCCCTTGGCGAGGTTCTCCGCGCCCGCATACTCGCTGCGGTCGAAGGTCGGCATGGCCTGGCGGGAGAGGATCAGGCCGACAGGGCCGTGATCGCGCTCGAGCAGCGCCTTCCAGGCCTGCGCGGTCTCATTGGCATCCGCGGGGCGCACGATCGACAGGTTCGGGATCGCGCGGTACGCGGCCAGGTGCTCGACCGGCTGGTGGGTGGGGCCGTCCTCGCCCAGACCGATGGAGTCGTGGGTCCAGACGTAGGTCGCGGGGACCTTCATCAGCGAGGCGAGGCGCACCGCGCCGCGCATGTAATCGGAGAACTGGAAGAAGGTGCCGCCGTACGGGCGGGTGAGCCCGTGCAGCGAGATTCCGGAGAGGATCGCGCCCATCCCGTGCTCGCGGATGCCGAAGTGCAGCGTGCGGCCGTACTTGTCACCGGCGAACTCGGCGGAGCTGAGCTCCTCGGGGAGGAAGGACGGCTCGCCCTTCATGGTGGTGTTGTTCGAGCCGGCGAGGTCGGCGGAACCGCCCCACAGCTCAGGCATCACGGGTGCAAGAGCATTGAGGACCTTGCCGGAGGCGGCGCGGGTGGCCAGGCCCTTGGCGTCGGCCTCGAAGCTCGGGAACGCCTCGGCGAAGCCCTCCGGCAGCTCACGGGCCTGGAGCCGGTCCAGCAGAGCGGCCTTCTCCGTGTTCGCGGAGCGCCAGGCCTGGTATCCCTTGTCCCACTCTGCCTTCGCGGAGGCCGCACGCTCGGAGAGGGCGCGGGTGTGCGCCAGCACATCCTCGTCGACCTGGAACGTCTGCTCCGGGTCCAGGCCCACGACCTTCTTCAGGCCCGCGACACCCTCAGCGCCGAGCTTCGCGCCATGCACGGTGAAGCTGCCGGCAAGCTCGGGGATCGGCCAGCCGATCACGGTGCGCAGGCGGATGAAGGTCGGCTTGTCGGTGACCTTCTGCGCCTCGAGGATCTCGGCCTTCAGCGCCGCGACGTCCTCGAGGTACTCGCTGCCGCCCTGGGTCCAGTCCACGGTGCGCACGTCCCAGCCGTAGGCCTCGTAGCGTGCAGCGGTGTCCTCGGTGAAGGCGATCGAGGTGTTGCCCTCGATGGAGATCTCGTTATCGTCCCAGAGGACGATCAGGTTGCCGAGCTGCTGGGTGCCGGCGATCGAGCTGGCCTCGCTGCTGACACCCTCCTGGAGGTCGCCGTCGGAGGCGATCACGTAGGTGAAGTGGTCGAAGGGGCTGGTCCCTTCTGCGGCCTCGGGATCGAGCAGGCCGCGCTCGCGCCGCTGCGCCATGGCGAAGCCGACAGCCGAGGAGATGCCCTGGCCCAGCGGACCGGTGGTCATCTCCACACCGTCGGTGACGAAGTTCTCCGGGTGGCCGGGGGTCTTCGAGCCCCAGGTGCGTAACTCCTCGAGGTCCTTCTTCTCGAGGCCGAAGCCGGCGAGGAACAGCTGGATGTACTGGGTGAGGCTGGAGTGACCGGCCGAGAGTACGAAGCGGTCGCGGCCGAGCCACGTCGGATCCTTGGGATCGTGGCGCATCACGTCCTGGTAGAGCAGGTAGGCGGCCGGAGCGAGGCTCACAGCGGTGCCCGGGTGGCCGTTGCCGACCTTCTCCACCGCATCGGCGGCGAGGACGCGCGCGGTGTCGACCGCTCGCTTGTCCAGTTCGGTCCAGCCCTCGGGGGCCTTGAAGTTCTCCGTCATGATCGGGTGCTTCCTTTCGCCGGTGTGCGGCCGCTCGGCCGCGTGGATCGACAGGCCTCGACGGGCGGTCCCGATGACACGTCGTGTGACGTGCGGGTTCCAGGCGCGAGGCGACAGCGTCTAGCTTAGTCGCGCGCGATCTGTGGTGCCGGACTGTTCAGCGTGTTGCCGTTTCGCGGCCACCGACCTTTCCCCGGGCCGCCTGGGCAGTCCGGCCCGGGCGGACGAAAGAGCAGCACGGTGCTGGTTCTCACCTCGTGCCCTGATGACGTCCTCCGAGGGCACGGCCTAGACTGGCGTGGTTCACGCGGCTGCCGTGCCGCGCTCAGAGGAAGGACGGTGGGCGGTGACCGCCACCCAGGGAGCTTCAGTCCAGGACGCACGCAGGGGCGGTGGACGGGCCCCGCAGTCCGTGCGCTCCGTGATCCTCAGCTATGTGGCGCTGACCAAGCCGCGCATCATCGAACTGCTGCTGATCACCACGATCCCCACGATGTTCCTCGCTGCAGGCGGGTTCCCCTCGGTGTGGCTGATCGTGAACACCATGATCGGCGGCTATCTCGCCGCTGGCGGCGCGAACGCGCTGAACATGTACCTCGAACGCGACATCGACGCGAAGATGAAGCGCACCCGCAATCGACCGATCCCCTCCGGGGCGGTGTCCCCGCGCGACGCCCTGATCTTCGGCATCACGATCTCGGTCGTGTCCGCGCTCTGGCTGGGACTGCTGGTGAACTGGGCCTCCGCGGCCCTCGCAGTGGGCGCGATCCTGCTGTACGTCGTCTTCTACACGATGATCCTCAAGCGACGCACCAGCCAGAACATCGTCTGGGGCGGGGTCGCCGGATGCATGCCGGTGCTGATCGGCTGGTCCGCGGTGACCGGGACCGTCTCCTGGACCGCGGTACTGCTGTTCCTGGTCGTCTTCTTCTGGACCCCGCCGCACTACTGGCCGCTGGCCGAGAAGTTCTCGGCGGACTATGCCAACGCCGGCGTTCCCATGCTCCCGGTGGTCGCCTCGAAGGCGACCGTGGCCCGCCAGATGATCATGCACACCACCCTGATGATCGCCTCGAGCCTCGCGATCATCCCGCTGGGATCGACCGGCTGGGTCTACGGCGTCGCCGCCGTCGCCTCCGGCCTGTGGTTCGGCTACCTGGTGATCCGCTACGCACTGCGCGTACGCCGCGGGCTCACCGGCAAGGCACTGGGCCCGATGACCGTCTTCCACGGCTCGATCACCTACCTCACTGTGCTCTTCGTCGCCCTCGCGATCGATCCCTTCGTCACCCTGTGACCCCCGGCGGTGCGGGCCCTGCAGAGGAGCCACCGGTGCCCGGCACGGAGCAGAGCCTGCGTCCCGCTGACCGTCGGATCCTCGAGCAGTACCTGAGCCACCTGCGCATCGAGCGCGGACTCTCCACCCACACCCTGTCGGCCTACCGTCGCGATCTCACCCGCTACCTGGCCGAGCTGGCCCGGCGGGAGGTGGATCCCACCGCCGTGGATCCGCAGCAGCTGGGAGCGTGGCTGCAGGCGGTGCGCACCGGCGCCGACGGCGGCAGCGCTCTCTCCGCCGCGTCCTCTGCCCGCTCCTTGGCCGCGGTCAGAGGACTGCACTCCTTCCTCGATGCCGAACGGGTCTCGACCACCGGCGATCCCGCACGGCTGGTCCCGTCGCCGACGCTGCCGAAACGGCTGCCTCACCCGCTCACCATCGAGCAGGTCGAGACGCTGATCGAAGCCTCCGGCCGGCCGGGGACCGGTCGGGACGCCACCGAACGGGCATTGCGCGACCGGGCGCTCCTCGAGGTCCTCTACGGCCTGGGTGCCCGGATCTCGGAGGCGACCGGACTGGACATCGATGACATCGACCCCCAGGAACGAGCAGCCGTGCTGCGCGGCAAGGGAGATAAGCACCGGGTGCTCCCGGTGGGGAGATTCGCGCTCGCGGCACTCGAGGCCTACCTGACGCGTGGCCGTCCCACGCTCGCTGCGCGGGGGAGCGGCACCCCCGCGGTGTTCCTGGGCTCCCGCGGCACCCGGCTCACCCGCCAGGCTGCCTGGCAGGTGGTGCGGAGCGCTGCGGAAGAGGCGGAGCTCTCCGATCTCCCGGAGCCGATCAGCCCTCACACCCTGCGCCATTCGTACGCCACTCATCTGTTGCACGGCGGCGCCGATGTACGCAGCGTGCAGGAGCTGCTGGGCCATGCCTCGGTCACCACCACGCAGCTGTACACCCAGGTCACCGTCGACACCTTGCGCGAGACCCATGCCGGCGCCCACCCCCGGGCTCGGTGAGGGGCTTAGACTTGTCCGGCGCGACGTCCCTGCCGGGCCTGATCCTTCGGGGACGACCTATGCGGGACGCAGACGGCATGGTGACGCCGTCGTTCCCCGGACCACAGGGACGGATCAGCTCCGGCCCGGTCACGGATCATTCCGCACCACCAGACCACGACGCCGACGACAGGACACCGACGTGAGCCCGACCTCCCCCCAGCAGCTGGATATCGGTCTCGGCCCGACCGGCCGACCGATGCCGGAGCTCCCGGAGCCGGCCCCGCTCGACTCCCACGGGCCGGCACGCATCATCTCGATGGTGAATCAGAAGGGTGGGGTGGGCAAGACCACCAGCGTGATCAACCTCGGCGCGGCGCTGGCCGAGCTCGGGCGCAAGGTGCTGCTGGTGGATCTGGACCCGCAGGGCGCGCTGAGCGCCGGGTCCGGGGTGAACCACTACGACCTCGATGTCACCGTCTACAACCTGCTGATGGAACGCGGCCATGACGTGCACGACGTGATCCAGGAGACCGCGACCGAGAACCTCGATGTGCTCCCGGCCAACATCGACCTCTCCGCCGCCGAGGTCACCCTGGTCAACGAGGTCGCCCGCGAGATGGCACTGGCCCGCGTGCTGCGCCCGGTGGCGGATGAGTACGACGTCATCATCATCGACTGCCAGCCCTCGCTGGGCCTGCTGACCGTGAACGCCCTCGCGGCGAGCCACGGGGTGATCATCCCGCTCGAAGCGGAGTACTTCGCCCTGCGCGGCGTGGCGATGCTGGTGGAGACGATCGAGAAGGTCCAGGACCGGATCAACCCCCGCCTCGAGCTCGACGGCATCCTGATCACCATGTTCGACCCCCGCACCCTCCATGCGCGCGAGGTGTGCCAGAGCGTGGTCGGGGCCTTCCCGGACAAGGTCTTCCACACCACGATCAACCGCACGGTGAAGTTCCCCGATGCCTCTGTGGCAGGCGAGCCGATCACGTCCTTCGCCTCCTCCACCAAGGGCGCTGACGCCTACCGCCAGCTCGCCAAGGAACTCATCTCCCGCGGTTCGGCAGCCTGATGGCCGCTGATCGGCGCGGCGGGCAGCGCTCCGGCGGCGCAGGTGGCTCGAGCAGCCAGCCGCAGCGTCGCCGCAGCGCATTCACCCCGCCGAAGCGGGTCAAGCTGCGCGACGAGGCAGGCTCCCCGGTGGCGCCGGCCAAGGACCCGGACGGCCTCGCGCCCGAACCCCATCGCGAGGACGGGGAACGGCTGCAGAAGGTGCTGGCGCGCGCCGGGTTCGGCTCCCGTCGGGCCTGCGAGACGCTGATCTCCAGCGGCCGGGTGCGGATCGACGGGATCATCGTGCAGGAGCAGGGGGTGCGGATCGATCCCACCACCCAGGTCGTCCATGTCGACGGACGCCGGCTCCAGCTCGATGAGACCAAGCTGACGCTGGTGCTGAACAAGCCTCGCCTCGTGGTCTCCGCGATGAGCGATCCGGAGGGGCGGCGTGACCTCACCGAGTTCACCGCCGCCCACTCCCAGCGGCTCTACCATGTGGGCCGCCTGGACTACGAGACCGAGGGGCTGCTGCTGCTCACCAATGACGGCGAGCTCGCCCACCGCCTCACGCACCCCAGCTTCGAGGTCGAGAAGACCTATGTGTGCCGGTTCGAAGCGCCCGGCGGCGCGCCCCGCGGCCTGGTCAAGGCTCTGCGCGAGGGAGTCGAGCTGGAGGACGGCCCGGCCCGAGCCGACCGGGCCCGGGTGCTCGCCCAGGACGGCCACGAAGCGGTGGTCGAGGTGACCCTGCATGAAGGACGCAACCGCATCGTGCGGCGCATGTTCGCTGCTCAGGGGTTCGAGCTCACCGCGCTGATCCGTACCCGGATCGGTCCGGTGCTGCTCGGCGATCTCGACTCGGGCGGCACCCGGGAGCTGACGGGCCGTGAGCTGGGCACGCTGATGGCCGAGGTGGGGCTGTGACCGCAGAGCCCGCGACGCCGCGGTCTGTGATGTCGCTGGTGCCCTCTCCGATACGCATCATCGGCACCGGCCTGATCGGCGGCTCACTGGGCATGGCGCTCGGCGGGGCGGGCGCGAGCGTGCAGGTCGAGGACGTCTCCCCGGGCACCATGGCGCTCGCGGTCGAGCTGGGAGTGGGACACCTCCCCGACCCCGCCGAACCGCCCCCGCAGCTGGTGGTCGTCGCGGCTCCGCCCGATGCGACGGCCCAGCTGGTCGTCCAGGCTCTGCGCACCTGGCCGGAGGCGCTGGTCACAGATGTCGCGAGCGTCAAGGGGATCGTCCTGCAAGGGATCTCCCAGGCGGTCGACGCCGAGCAGCTCACCCGATACATCGGAGCCCATCCGATGGCGGGTCGGGAAGTCGCCGGGGTGATCTCCGCCCGCGGTGATCTGTTCCGCGGACGCCCCTTCGTGGTCGTTCCCCACCCCAGCACCCGCCCGGACGCGATCAGCCTGCTCCAGGGCATCGCCACCGCGATCGGCGCGGTGCCCGTGGTGATGGGAGCTGACGAGCATGACACCGCTGTCGCGCACGTCTCGCACGTGCCCCAGGTGCTCTCCAGCCTGCTGGCGACCACGCTGCTGGAGCCGGGAGAGACGGCACTGGGTCTGTCCGGACAGGGCCTGCGCGACACCACCCGCATCGCCGATTCCGATCCGCGGATGTGGGTCGAGATCCTCGGCGCCAACGCCGAGGCGATCAGCGACGTGCTCGACGGGGTGCGCGGCCGGCTGGACGGAATACTGGCGGCGCTCGCCACGATGGCCGGTGACCCCGACCCGGCTGTCGGCTCGCGGCGCGCTCTCGCCGAACTCATCTCCGACGGGAACCGCGGGGTGCGACGCATCCCCGGCAAGCACGGCGGAGCCTCCGACGCCTTCTCCACCGTGACGGTGCTGGTGCCGGACCGTCCCGGCGAGCTCGGCCGGCTGTTCACCGAGATGGGGGAGATCGGAGTCAACCTCGAGGACTTCCACCTCGAGCACAACTATGGGCGTCAGGTGGGCCTCGGCCACCTCGCCGTGGACTCCTCCCGTGAGGAGCTGCTCACGCGGGAGCTCTCCGTACGCGGTTGGACCGTCGCGGAGTCCTGAACGCCCCGTATCCTTGCCGGATGCACACCAGCGCGCCGCACGACCCCTCCTCCCTCGCGAGCACCGGCCCCGTCCGGGGCATTGCCATCGCGATCGACGGACCGGCCGGTTCCGGCAAGTCCACGGTTTCCCGCTATGTCGCCGATGCGCTCGAGGGCGGCATCCTCGACACCGGCGCGATGTACCGCGCCGTGGCCTGGGACTGCCTGGACCGCGACATCGACCTCGCCGACCGTGAGGCCGTCGCCCGGGCCGCGGAGGAGCTCGAGCTCGAGCTCGGCACCGATCCCGAGGGCGCGACCGTCACGGTGCGGGGAATCGACATCACCGCCGAGATCCGTACCGAGCGGATCTCCCAGCGGGTCAGCGATGTCGCCACCAACACCCTGGTGCGCGCGATCCTGCAGCAGCGTCAGCGCGAGCTGCTCTACGCCACTGCCGACGAACGCGGATTCTGCGTCGCCGAGGGCCGCGACATCACGACCGTGGTCGCGCCCGATGCCCAGGTGCGGGTGCTGCTGATCGCCTCCGACGAGGAGCGGATGCGCCGCCGCGCCGCCGAACTCGACCTCGAGGACAACGAGGACACCCGAGCTCGGATGGCCGATCAGGTGCTGCGCCGCGACCGGGACGATTCCACGGTCTCGGAGTTCCTCACCGCTGCCGACGGGGTGGAGACCCTGGACACCACGGGCCTGGACATCCCCGACGTGGTCGAACGGGTGCTGATGCTCGTCGCTGCGGCCGAGACGGCGCAGGAGGAGGCCGAGCACGGCAAGCCCGAGCCGGTACGTGCCGAGGCGGCCGTCCGGGAGAGCTCCTCGACGCAGCGCGCCGCGACCGACGGCCCCACGGATGCGGATATCGAGAACGCATTGCGGGCGGGCCTGACCGACTACGAGCTCGACGACGAGGACCTGGCCCTGCTGACGGGGGACGAGTCCGAAGAGCTGCTCCCCGAGATCCAGCGGAACCTGCCGGTGGTGGCGGTCGTGGGCCGCCCCAACGTCGGCAAGTCCACCTTGGTCAACCGTATTCTCGGCCGCCGCGAGGCCATCGTCGAGGACCGCCCCGGGGTGACCCGCGACCGTGTCTTCTATGAGGCCGAATGGTCGGGCAAGGACTTCTGGCTGGTCGACACCGGAGGCTGGGAGGACCGCGTCCAGGGCATCGCCTACCGGGTCGCCGAGCAGGCCGAGGTCGCCGTCTCCCTCGCCGACGTCGTCATGTTCATCGTCGATGCGAATGTGGGTGTGACCACCACCGATGAGCAGCTCCTCAAGGTGCTGCGCAAGGCCAAGGTGCCGCTCGTCCTGGTGGCCAACAAGGTCGATGACCAGCGCGGCGAGATCGAGGCCGCCGGGCTGTGGAACCTGGGCCTGGGGGAGCCGCATGCGGTGTCCGCCCTGCACGGTCGCGGATCCGGTGACCTGCTGGACGCCGTGCTCGCTGCGATGCCTGAGGAAGGCCGGGGAACTCCCGCCGACCGCGGTCCGCGCCGGGTGGCCCTGGTGGGTCGACCGAATGTGGGCAAGTCCTCGTTGCTGAATCGACTGGCCAAGGAGCAGCGGGTGGTGGTCGATGACGTCGCCGGCACCACCCGGGACCCGGTGGACGAGAAGATCACTCTCGGCGGCAAGGACTGGACCTTCGTGGATACCGCGGGCATCCGCCGCCGGGTGCTCCAGTCGCAGGGCGCCGACTACTACGCCTCGCTGCGCACCCGCTCCGCCCTGGATCGGGCCGAGGTGGCGGTGGTGCTGCTCGAGGCCTCGGAGCCCATCTCCGCTCAGGACCTGAAGATCATCGACATGGTCCTGGAATCAGGTCGTGCTCTGGTGCTCGCTTTCAACAAGTGGGACCTGCTGGACGAGGAGCGGCACAAGACGCTGGAGCGGGAGATCGAGCGAGATCTCGCACACGTCGCCTGGGCGCCGCGGGTCAACATCTCCGCCGAGACGGGCCGTCACGCCGACCGACTCGTCCCGGCCCTGGAAGCAGCTCTGGAGTCCTGGGACCAGCGCATCCCGACCGGCAGGCTCAATGCCTTCCTGGGCCAGCTGGTGGCCGCGCATCCCCATCCGGTACGCAGCGGCAAGCAGTCCCGCATCCTGTTCGCGACGCAGGCCCGCACCAGGCCGCCCCGCTTCGTCATCTTCGCCAGCGGCTTCCTCGAGCACGGCTATCGCCGGTTCATCGAGCGTCGTCTGCGAGAGGACTTCGAATTCACGGGCTCCCCGATCGTGCTCGGGGTGCGGATCCGCGAGAAGCGCAAGCGCTGAAGCCGGCGCGAATGCTGACGGCGGGGTGCGGCCGAGGTGCGAGACTCCGGCCGCACCACGTATCGTGTCCGGCATGAGCAATCCCGGTGACAACGGCTCCTGGAACACCCAGGGGAACGACTTCGACGCGCAGCAGGGAGCCCAGGATCCCTACGCCCAGCCGCAGCAGGATCCGTGGGCGCAGCCGCAGCAGGATCCCTATGCCCAGCCGCAGCAGGATCCGTGGGCGCAGCCGCCCGCGGAGCAGCCCGCCGCTCAGCAGGATGCCTTCGGTGAGCAGTCCCCGGCAGCGCAGCAGTACGGCCAGCAGGACCCCTACGGTCAGCAGCCAGCGGCAGGGAACGATCCGTTCGCTCAGCCCTCGGTGCCGTCGGCCTCGGACCCGTATGGCCAGCAGCCTGCCGCCGGGCAGGATCCCTTTGCGCAGCAGCACCAGCCGTCGGCGGCCTCCGCCTCCGATCCCTACGGCCAGCCGCAGCAGGGCTGGTCGCCCGCGCCCGGCTCCGGGGCGTCTGCCTCAGATCCGTACTCGCAGGGCGGTTCCGCGTCGGGCCCGTTCGCACCGGGCGGAGCCGGCTACGGCCAGGCCAGCGGAGGTCAGGCTCCCGGCGTGGCCGGTGGAGCGGCGCCTCAGGGAGAGCCGCAGAGCCGCCTGGTGGTCGGTCTGCTGGGAATCTTCCTCGGCGGCTTCGGCGTTCACCGGTTCCTGCTCGGATACACCACGATCGGCATCATCCAGATCGCGGTCACTGTGCTGACGTGCGGCATCGGGGCCTGGTGGGGGCTCATCGAGGGCATCATGGTGCTCGCCAAGTCCCCGACCTTCGAACGCGATGCCCATGGGCGCCCGCTGAAGGACTGAGCCTGCTGCACGCCTGACCCGCCACTCTCCCCGACCTGAGCGATAAGGAATTGCGAACCATGAGCTATCACCCCCAAGGTCCGCTGCCGGAGCGCAGCAAGCTCCAGACCAGCGCAATCATCCTCATCGTGGTCGGCTTCCTCTGCGGAGGAACGATCCCGGCGATCTTCGGGATCATCGCCCTGGTGCAGATGGACAGCGATCCGTACTCCGCCCAGAAGATGAACAAGGTCGGCTGGATCCTCTTCTGGGTGATGCTCGTGCTGATCATCCTGTTCATCGTCATCTACGTGGTGGTCGTGGTGCTCATGCTGGGGGCGGCCACCCTCCCGTTCCTGATGGGCGGCTGACCCCGCCAGAATTCTAGGAGGAGCTGCCATCGCCACCCCGGACTTCGTCCTGTCCCTGCGCGAACGCATAGGGCACGAGCTGCTGTGGATGCCCGGCGTGACCGCCATGGTGCTCGATCGGGAACGCACCTCCCTGCTCGCCGTGCGCCGCGAGGATGACGGTGCCTGGACCCCTGTCACCGGGATCATCGATCCCGGCGAGGAGCCTGCCCGTGCCGCGGTGCGTGAGGTCACCGAAGAGGCCGGCATCCAGTGCACTGCACTGCAGCTGATCGATGTGCGCGCCCTGCCGCCCATCACCTACCCCCACGGAGACCAGGCGCAATATCTGGACCTGTGCTTCCTGTGCGAAGCAGAGAGAGACCAGGAGCCGTATCCCGCTGATGGCGAGAACACGGAAGCGCGCTGGTTCCCGATCGACTCAGCACCGCCGATGAACGCCCGCTTCACCGAGCAGCTCCGGTGGGCGCTTCAGGAGCGGCCCGAGGCTCGGTTCCGCCGATGAGGCGTCTCGACCCGCTGCCCGGCACCCGGGTGAGGATCACGCTGAGCGATCGGCCCGACGACACCGCCGTGGTGAGAGTCATAGCGGCGCCTCGTCGTGACATGGCCCGGACAGGAGCGCTCAGCGTCCCGCTGCAGCCCTTCGCCGAGTCGATCCTGGTCGACGTCTCGGTGGGGGAGAAGGCCCTGCTGCCCGGCGCCTGGGTCCAGCAGGAGGTGCTGGAACGCGGCGCCCCGCTCGCCCCCGTCCCGGTGTCTGCCGCCGATCTGCGGCCCCCTGCCGTGATCAGCGGCGCCGCGGAACACGCGAGCCTGTACTGGGGCGAGACCGTCTGGCCGCTCGATCTCGGTGGCGTGGTGGCGATCCCCGCTTCGGCACGGCCGGATCCCCATCCGCTCTCGCGCCTGCGCCGGCTCACGCTGATCGCCGCCGGGCGACGTGAGGAGATCGGGCTGACCCTGTGGCGCGACCCCGCATTCGACGTCCCCTGGCAGGATGTGCGGCTGCTGCCGCGAGCTGCCTCGTGGTTCGAGCTCGCGCAGGTCCCGCCCGGGATGCGTTACGCCGATGCCGAGCAGGCGCAGGCAGTGGGCAGGGCTCGGCCCCGCCCGCGAGTTCCCTGAACCCGTCCGGTCGGTCACCCGGGTTCGTGACCTCGGCGCCGTAGGGAACTAGCGTGGCCCCAGACCAGCTGTCCCCGTCGAAGGAGCTGCCATGACCGACGAAGCCTCCCAGCCACTCCTCTCCGAGGTCGCCGAAAGCGCCCGTGCTCTGTCGACCCGCGATGGCGAGCCCTCATTTCCCGCGCAGAACCAGGAGCCGCCCGGCCTCACCGCGCCGATGCAGCCGACCCCTGATCACGGCGAGCGCAGCTATGTGGGCCACGGACGACTGCGCGGACTGTCCGCGCTGATCACCGGGGGTGACTCCGGGATCGGGCGGGCCGTCGCGATCGCGTACGCACGCGAAGGCGCCGACGTGGCGATCTCGTACCTGCCCGAGGAGCAGGAGGACGCCGAGCAGACCCGGCACTGGATCGAGCAGGCCGGACGGCGCGCCCTGCTGCTGCCCGGAGATATCCGCGATGAGCAGCTGGCCCGATCGCTCGTGACCCGCACCGTCCAGGAGCACGGCCGCCTCGACATCCTGGTCAACAATGCGGCCTTCCAATGGGGCCGAGCCGAGCCCCAGGGGCTTGAGGGCATCAGCTCCGAGCGGCTGCACCGCACTCTGACCACGAACCTGGAAGCGCTGTTCTGGATCACCCAGGAGGCGGCGCCGCATCTGGGGGAGGGGGCGAGCATCATCAACTGCTCCTCGATCCAGAGCTACGATCCCTCGGTCCCGCTGATGGACTACGCGGCCACGAAATCCGCGATCAACAACGTGACCGTCAACCTGGCCTCGGACCTCGGACCGCGCGGAATCCGGGTGAACGCCGTGGCCCCCGGCCCGATCTGGACCCCGCTGAACGTCGCCACGCGGGTCAGCGACGACTACGTCGAGTTCGGGGCCAACACGCCGCTCGGCCGGGCCGGGCAGCCGGCGGAGGTGGCGGGAGCATTCGTCTTCCTGGCCAGCCCCGCAGAGGCCAGCTATGTCTCCGGCACGGTGCTCGGGGTGACTGGTGGCCGGCCGGTCTTCTGAGCTCGGACTCGTCCGAGCCCGAACTCAGCGGAAGATGACCGTGCGAGGCCCATCCAGCAGCACCCGCGACTGCGCGAACCAGGTGACGGCCTGACGGAGGGTCCTCACCTCGGCGTCCTGCCCGATGGACATCAGTTCCTGCGGGGAGCGGGTGTGATCGACCCGGATCACGTCCTGCTCGATGATCGGTCCCTCATCGAGGTCGCTGGTGACGAAGTGTGCGGTCGCGCCGATCTGCTTCACCCCTCGCGCGTAGGCCTGGCGGTAGGGGTTCGCGCCCTTGAAGCCGGGCAGGAACGAGTGGTGGATGTTGATGCAGCGACCGGCGAGTTCAGCGCACAGCTCGGGGGAGAGGATCTGCATGTAGCGGGCCAGCACCACCAGTTCGATGTCGTGCTCATCGATCGCCGCGCGCACTCTGTCCTCGAACGCCGCCTTCGCGCCGTCGCCCTTCGTGGGCAGGTGTTCGAAGGGCACCCCGTAGAAGCCCGCCAGCCCCTCGAGGGTGGGATGGTTCGCGAGGATCAGCGAGATCTCGATCGGCAGGCTCCCTGAGTCGACCTGGAACAGCAGATCGTTCACGCAGTGCTTCGCGGTCGAACCGAGGACCAGCGTGCGCAGGGGACGCCCCACCACGTCGACGCGGTGCTCGAGCCCGAACCGCTCGACCGCCGGGGCCAGCGCGGCCTCGAGCTGCTCGAGCGACGCGTCGGTCACCACCTGGAGCCGCAGATAGAACCGGTGGGTGGTGCCGCTCTCGAACTGGCGGCTCTCGGTGATGTTCCCACCGATCTCCACGATCGCACCGGTCACCGCATGCACGATGCCGGGAGCGTCCGCGCACACCACGGTGAGGACGAACTCGTTCGGTGCCGTAGCGGACTCAGGCGTGGTCTGGGTGGAAGTGATCGCACTGCTCATGCGGCCAGTCTAGGAAGCCGGGCAGGTTCTGAGGCACCGGGCCTCAGATCCTGCGGGCTTCATCACGCCCGACCGGACCTCCACAGCTTCGAAGGCCACCAGATGACCTTGCCCAGATCGAGGGCGAGGGCCGGGACCAGCAGGGTGCGCACCACGAAGGTGTCCAGCAGCACCCCGAAGGCCACGATGAACGCCAGCTGGGCGAGGAACAGGATCGGGATCACGCCGAGCGCCGCGAACGTCGCCGCGAGCACCATGCCGGCCGAGGTGATGACCCCGCCGGTCACGGCAAGGCCACGCACCACGCCGTCCCGGGTCCCGTGCTGCAGGGACTCCTCCCGGACCCGGGTCATCAAGAAGATGTTGTAGTCGATGCCCAGAGCGACCAGGAAGACGAATCCGTACAGCGGGACCGCCGGATCGGCGCCGGGGAAGTCGAACAGGTGGTTGAACACCAGGGCCGCCACGCCCATCGCCGTGCCGAAGGACAGCACCGTGGTGGCGACCAGGAGGATCGGGGCGAGGATCGAGCGGAGCAGGAGCATCAGGATCAGCAGGATCACGACGAGCACGATCGGGATGATCAGCGCCCGGTCATGAGCCGACGCGTCATTGGTGTCGATCGCGATGGCGGTGGGCCCTCCGACCAGCGCTGTGACGTCCTGAGCGGCGAACTCGGCGCGCAGCTCCCGCACCGTCTCCTCGGCTGCGGCGGAGTCGGGTGCGTCGGCGAGGGTCGCCTGGAGCAGGATGTCTCCATCGATGACGGTGGGTTCCAGGGACGGCGTGCCGGGCGGCCCCAGGGGCTGGATGCCTGCTTCGGTGACGGGAGCAGAGCCGCTGGGGGAGTCCTCGGCGGTGACCGTCACCGAGTCGATCCCGCCGGCTGCCAGCAGGATGTCGGTGACGTCCTGGAGGGCGGAGCGGTCGACGAGGATCTGGGCGGGAGTCCCTGATCCGCCGGGGAAGTGCTCTCCCAGCGCGATCTGTCCCTCGCGAGCGGAGGATTCTGTCAGCACCAGGTCGGATTGCGGGACCCCGTCGGCGTGCAGCTGGGTGACACCGAGGCATCCGACGGCGAGGACCAGGGCGGTGATGACCCAGAGGGGCCGGGGGCGGCGTCGGACGGCGAGCGCGATCCGGCCCCAGATCCCGTGGGCGGCCGGGTCAGCCCCGGCATCGGGAGCGTCGGGCTCGAATCGGGGCCGGCGCGGCCAGAACGCCGCCCGGCCCATGGCGTACAGCGCCGCGGGGAGGAAGGTCAGCGCTGCGGCCATGGCGAAGAGGATTCCGATGGCCGCCACCGGGCCGAGCGTGCTGTTCGACTTCAGATCCGACAGCAGCAGGCAGAGAAGGCCGGCGATGACGGTGCCGCCTGAGGCCAGCACCGGTTCGATGGTGCCCCGCAGAGCCTTGATCGTCGCTGCCCCGCGAAGGCGGGTGTGGCGCAGCTCGTCGCGATAGCGCGCCACGTACAGCAGGGAGTAGTCGGTGGCGGCGCCGATCACGAGGATGAACAGGATGCCCTGGGTCTGTCCGGACAGCAGCAGGATGTCTGCGGCAGCGAGGTACCAGATCGTCAGCAGAGCAGCGCACAGTGCGAAGATGCTCGTGGCGAGGACGACCACGGGCAGGATCACCGAACGATAGACGACGATGAGGATGACGAACACTGCCGCGAGCGCCACGGCCAGCAGCAGCCCATCGATGCCCGCGAAGGCGGCACCGAGATCGGCGCTGAATCCCGCGGGGCCGGTCACATACGGGGTGAGGCCTTCGGGTAGATCAGCGGCCAGCGTCGTCTCGATCTCAGAGGTCAGCTCGGCGATATCCGCGTCCGGGTCGAGGGGCACGAAGATTTGGGCGGCGAGGCCGTCCTCCGCGACGATCACCGGTGAGATCTCGCCGGTGATCCCCTCCATCTGGGCCAGGTCGGAGCCGGCCTTCTCGAGCTCGGCTGACATCTGATCGTCGATCTCGGCATCGGAGGTGATGACCACGATCGCGGGCAGCGAGTCCGCACCGAGGAAGTCGGAGGAGACGAGGGAGACCTGCGTGGCATCAGCGGTCTCGGGCAGATAGGCGGTGCGGTCGTTGGAGGAGACCTCGTCGACGCGCCCGAAATACGGTCCGCCGATTCCGGCGGCGACCAGCCATCCCAGGATCAGCAGTGCAGGCAGCAGTATGCGCAGCGCGCGTGGGATCCCGGCACCGGTGCGGCGGCGGGAAGGGGGTGAGGAGCGGGGGGAGTTGACCGGAGCGGACATGGTGTTCTTTCGGTGGTCGTGGTGAGCTGAGGTCAGTGTTGCACAAATTGCTAGCTTGGCTAGATACATGAGCGGTAAGTCGCTCCTCTTAGGATGAGTGTCATGACATCGCCTTCCCTCGACAAGGGCCCATCGCCGGAGCCCACCCCGCCCACTTCGCTGTTCTCCCTCGAGGGGAGCGATCCGCACCAGGAGCTGATCGATCGCACCGGCCTGACCAGTGCAGATATCTCTCAGATCGACGCGCTGATGGCAGCGCTCTCGCGCCTGCGGGTCGCGGAGCGGGAGCTCTCGGAAGCGTCGCTGCGCTATATGCAGCTGGGCGAGACGGACATGCGGGCACTCCACTTCCTGATCGTCTGCGAGAACACCGGCGTCGTCGTGACCCCCGGCGCCATCTCCCAGGAGCTCCAGATCTCTAGCGCCTCGACCACGAAGCTGCTGGACCGTCTCGAGCGTGCGGGGCATATCCGTCGCACCCCCCACCCCTCGGATCGGCGGGCACTGGTGATCGGCATCGATCCCGCGACGAGAGCTACCGCGATCCGCACCGTGGGTTCCATGCAGGCGCGCAGGGTCCACGCTGCGCGGCGTCTGACCAGCGCCGAGCGCGAGATCGTGAGCGGATTCCTGGACGACATGGCACGCGAGATCTCGCTGGGGAACGCGGACTGGTCCGACACGGAAACTGACGACGACCAGCACTGAGGTTGGATGATGACGCAACGACCTACCGACCGGTCGGGTCAGTGACCTGCGCGGGGAGAGTCGGGAGTGCACCCCCGGGACCGGTGGCTTGACGGGGTGAGCGCCCCCGGGTGAGGGTCAGCACACCGGCACCCACTTGCCAGACGGGGTGATCTTCGCTATGCGGCCGGGCGTGAACAGCGATGTCACCCTGCACCGCGACGGGAGGTCCCTCATGGACACCACCATCTTCGAGCAGCACGAGTCCGAGATCCGCGGGTACTGCCGCGCATATCCGACGGTGTTCGCCTCCGCTTCCAACGCCCGCCAGGTCGACGAGGACGGCACCAGCTATATCGACTTCTTCGCCGGGGCCGGGGTCCTGAACTTCGGGCACAACAACCCGAAGATGAAGGAGGCGATGATCGCGTTCCTCCAGGCCGACGGAGTGGCCCACAGCCTGGATACCTACACGACCACCAAGCGTGACTTCATCGCCCGGTTCCACGAGGTGGTCCTCGCCCCGCGGGGGATGGACCACCGCATGCAGTTCATGGGACCCACGGGGTCCAATGCGGTGGAGGCAGCGCTCAAGCTGGCCCGCCTCACCACCGGTCGACGGGAGATCGTCGCCTTCAGCCACGGCTTCCACGGCATGACGCTCGGCTCGCTCGCCGCGACCGCCAATGAAGCCTTCCGGCAGTGGGCCGGCGTTCCGCTCACCGACGTCGTGCGACTGCCCTTCGAGACCGCGCCCGGTGGTCGTACCGGCGTCTCCGATTACGCCGCCGCCCTGCGCGACCCCTCGAGCGGGGTCACACCTCCCGCAGCCTTCCTCATCGAGCCGGTCCAGGCCGAGGGCGGCGTGAACCTGGCCAGCAGAGAATGGCTGCACGAGATCCAGGACCTCGCCCGCGAGGTCGGGGCGCTGTTCATCATCGACGACATCCAGGCCGGGGTGGGCCGCACCGGAGGCTACTTCTCCTTCGACGGGATGGACCTGGACCCGGACATCATCACCCTCGCCAAGGGGCTCGGCGGCTTCGGCACCCCGATCGCGATGAACCTCAACAAGCCTGCGGTCGACGACAACTGGTCACCCGGAGCCCACACCGGCACCTTCCGCGGCCAGGGGCTCTCCTTCGTCGCCGGGACGGTGGCACTGGACTACTTCACAGACGAGACGTTCCTGGCCGATGTGCTCGCCAAGGGCGAGCAGATGCGCCAGAAGCTCGAGGCGATCGCCGCCGCCCACCCCGACCAGGAATGGGAGGTGCGCGGCAAGGGCATGATGCAGGCCCTGGATACCGGAGACGGAGCCTTCGCCAAGCAGGTCCAGACGGAGTGCTTCGAGCGCGGGCTGCTGATCGGCCCGTGCGGCAGCGGGGGACGGGTGATCAAGCTGATCCCGCCGCTGACCATCCCCGAGTCTGACCTCGCGGAGGGTCTGGACCTCCTTGAGCAGGCCATCGACGCCGCGGCGAAGGCGCGCTGATGATCCGCCGGTCAGATATGACCTTCGCCCCCGAGGAGTACGTACGACGGCTCGGAGCGCTGAGAGGGCGGATGGCAGAGCGGGAGCTGGACGCGGTGATCATCACCGACCCCGAGAACCTGATGTACCTCACCGACTATCAGACCACCGGGTATTCCTACTTCCAGGCCCTGATCGTGCCGCTGAGCGCCGATCCGGTGATGATCACCCGTGCGCTCGAGGAGTCCAACGTGATCGCCCGGACCTGGGTGGAGCACTCCCGCCCCTACCCCGATGACGGCGACGCGATCCTCGAGCTGGTCAGCACCCTGCGGGATCTGCGGCTCGGCGAGTCCACCGTGGGTTACGAGCGCAACAGCTACTACTTCCCCGCCTATCAGCAGGACCGCTTCCACGACGCCTTCGGAGAGGGGCTGGTGGACTGCTTCGGGATCGTGGAGGAGGGGCGGATCCGCAAGTCTCCGGCGGAGATCGAGGTGATGCAGCTAGCCGCCTATGCCGGGGAGGCGGGGATGGCCGCCGGACTCGGTGCGGCGATGGCCGGTGCCACCGAGAATGATGTGGCCGCCGCGATCACCTCGGCGATGTTCCGGGCCGGCGGGGAGTTCCCGGCGGTCGCCCCCTACGTCGCTTCCGGCCCGCGCTCGATGATCGGCCATTCCACCTGGGAGGGACGCATGATCCGCCCCGGGGAGCATGTCTTCCTCGAGGTCGGCGGGTGCTATCGCCGCTACCACACGGCGATGATGCGCACCGCGGTCAACGGGGCCCTCTCGGACTCGATGCACTCCGCACAGGAGCTGATGAAGCAGACGCTCGCGGAGCTGCGAGCCCTGATGAAACCCGGAGTCACCGTCTCGGAGATCGCCGAGCTGACCCGTACCCGCATCGAGAGCAACGATGTGGGCGCTCAGCTGGTCACGCGCGCCGGCTACTCGATCGGGATCGCCTTCCCACCCTCCTGGGACGAGGGATACATCGTCTCCCTGCTGGAGGGTGATGAGCGACAGCTCGAGGAGGGCATGACCTTCCACCTGCTGCCGTGGATGTGGGGCGTGGACGGGAACAAGACCGTCGGCATCTCGGACACCGTCCACATCACGAAGGACGGCTGCGAGTCGTTCTTCACCCTGCCCGAGGACTTCACCGTCCATGAGAGCTCCGCCCGGTCGTTCCCCACCGGCGCTGTTCTCACGCCGCGCTTCTGAGAGGAGCAGCACCCTATGACCATGCTGACCGCCATCGATCCCACCACCGGACGCGTCGTACGAGAGATGCCTGCCGCGACCCCGGCGGAGATCACCGCGATCATCGATCGCGCCCAGGCTGCTTACACCTCGTGGAAGGACACCACCCTCGCCGAGCGTGCAGAGGTGCTGCGCAACGTCGCGACCTATCTGCGCGAGCACACCGAGGAGCTCGCCCCGCTGATGACCGAGGAGATGGGCAAGCCGATCGGGGAGGCCCGCGGCGAGGTCGCGAAGTCGGCGTGGGCCGCCGAGCATTACGCCGAGTTCGGGCCCGAGTACCTGGCCGAGGAGCATCTGGAGTCCGATGCGACCTCGTCCTATGTGCAGTACCTGCCGCTCGGCCCGGTGCTCGGGATCCTGCCGTGGAATGCCCCGTTCTGGGTCGCCTTCCGCTTCTGCGCCCCGGCGCTGATGGCCGGGAACACCGCCATCATGAAGCACGACCCCCATGTGCCGGGCTGCGCCGCCGCGCTCGAAGAGGTGTTCCGGGCCGCCGGCGCCCCCGACGGGGTCTTCCAGACCCTGCTGGCCGCCACCGAGGATGTCGAGCAGGCGATCCGCGATCCTCGCGTCCAGGCGGTCTCCTTCACCGGCTCGGACCGGGCCGGGGCAAAGGTCGCCTCGATCGCCGCGAGCGAGATCAAGCCCGCCGTGCTCGAGCTCGGCGGCTCTGATCCCTGCATCGTGCTGGCCGACGCGGACCTCGCGAAGGCCGCGGAGGTCTCGGCGCTCTCACGGATCATCAACGCCGGCCAATCCTGCATCGCCGCGAAGCGGGTGATCGTGGAGCGCTCGGTGCACGACGAGTTCGTCGAGCTGCTGACCGCCCAGCTGCGGGACCTGGTGGTCGGCGACCCCCGTGACGAAGAGACCAAAGTGGGGCCGATCGCCCGGAAGGAGCTGCGGGAGAACCTGCACCGGCAGGTCACCACGAGCGTGGAGGCCGGCGCCGCACTGGTCCTCGGCGGAGAGATGCCGGAGGGGCAGGGCTTCTTCTATCCCGTCACACTGCTGACCGGGGTCGAGCCGGGGATGACGGCCTGCACCGAGGAGACCTTCGGACCGCTCGCCGTGGTGATGGCAGCGGAAGATGCGGAACACGCCCTGGCCCTCGCGAACGACACCCCCTACGGCCTCGGTGCCGCGATCTGGACCGAGACCGAGCGCGGGGTCGCTATGGCCCGTCGTATCGAGGCGGGGCAGGTCTCGGTCAACGGGATCGTGAAGTCGGATCCGCGGCTGCCCTCCGGCGGGATCAAGCGCTCGGGCTACGGCCGCGAGCTGGGCCCGCACGGCATCCGCGAGTTCACCAACGCGCAGCAGATCTGGATAGGGCCGGTGAAGGGCTGATCCCGGACCCGGAACCACTCGCCCTGCTCGAAGCGACGGCTCGACGGCGCGGATAGACTCGGAATGGCGTCTGGGCAGCACTCCGGCGCATGACGACGGCCAACGGGGACACATGCATCAGGGACACACGCGACGAGGACACATCAGCACTGGACCGACTCGCGTGGCCTCGCTGCTCGCCCTGACTGTTCTCGGTGGCGTCGTGCTGGCCGGCTGCTCCCCGTCCACGGAGATCAGCAGCGACGGGCCCACCGAGCAGGGCGTCACGGTGCTGGAGGAGTTCTTCGACCATCTCGAGTCGGGCCAGCCTGCCGAGGCGGCAGCGCTCACGAGCATCGACTTCCCCGCCGAGTTCGTCGACGACGACTTCTACATGGCATCCGCCGCACGACCCACCGATGCCCGGATCATCGACGCCACGGGCGACGACAGCTACGCCGTCACGGCCACGGTCGAGTATGTGCTCGATGATCCGGACAGTCCGGTGACGGCAACCTTCACCGTGACCACCACGGACGGTGAACGCACGGTCTCCTGGAGCGGTGCCGGGCGCTATGGGCTGATCTTCCTCTCCTCGCCCGGAAGGATCACAGTCAACGACACCCTCGAGTACTCGATGAGCCAGGAGGGATACGACCTGATGCTGCTGCCGGGACTCTATGACATCTCCTATACGGACCCCACCGGCGTCACGTGGCTGGAGGGGGACGGGACCAGCGACTTCACGCTCGCCTATCCAGTCGAGGAGACGCCGGCCGACTCCGAGGTCCCGGAGAACGTCGGCGTGACCACCTCGTATATCTCGGTGAATGCCTATCCCGAGGCCTCGGTGACGACTGCTGTGGAGGAGGAGATCACCCGGCTCACCACCGCGTGCACCGAGGAGGAGCTGACGGGTCCATCCTGCCCGCCCGCGCTGCGGGAGTACGGCGGCTCGCTCGTCGAACCGTCCACGGCCGAGTGGTTCCAGGAGCCGGATCCCCGCGGGTACACCATCGCCGAGGGCACCGTGCACTACACGCTGGCCTTCTCCGTCACTGTCGGCGAGGAGGTCTTCTCTCTGCCTGCCGTGTACGAGGGCGCCGTGACCAGAGCCGAGGACGGAACCATCACCTACACCCAGTCGAGCTGACGCCCGGACCTGCTGGCGCCTCGGCATCCTTGCGCCGGCACAGCAAAATGCCCCCTCCCGACGTGTGTCGGGAGAGGGCATCTCGGTCCTACTGTGCAGGCCACCAGAGATTCCTGGCCGTCCTGCTCTCGGTCGGGCTGACAGGATTTGAACCTGCGACCCCTTGACCCCCAGTCAAGTGCGCTACCAAGCTGCGCCACAGCCCGAGATCTTGCATGATCTTCCGTCACCGGAGGACCGAGGAACACAGTACCCCTAGCAGGACCCCAGGAGCCAATCGAGAGGTGCGTGACCTGCGGCACCTGTGCCGCAGCCGCCCAGGAGGAGCCGGATGCGATAGTGGGCGCAGTGAACGCCATCCGCCCGGCCCGACGCGCAGGAGGATCGATGACGACCGACGAGCAGGAGCTGCAGCGCTGGCGAGAGGCCCTCGCGCAGCAGCCGACGGAAGAAGACTTCTCTGCCCTCACCGGCTATCGCGAGGAGGAGCCGCCGTGGCGGTGGCGCACCCTGGTGGAGAACCTCGCCCCGATGGCGGATCGCGTGCTGGTTCTGGGCACCGGCAGGGGAGAGGCGCTGGCTGCCCTCGTGGACGTGCTTCCGGAGCACACCTCTGCCACCGAGGGCTGGGCACCCCATCTGCCGGTGGCGCGGAAACGCCTCGCGCCGCTGGGCATCGACGTCCATGAGCATGACTCGGCCGTGGCGGGATCGCGCCTGCCCTTCGCCGACGCCAGCTTCGACCTGGTGCTGAGCCGCCACGAGTCCTTCGCCGCAGCAGACATCGCCCGGGTGCTCCGACCCGGCGGCACCTTCCTCACCGAGCAGGTGGGCGTCGATGACGGTCAGGAGATCCGTGAGCTGTTCAGCATGGACGATGCCCAGTCCGAGGCGACGCTCGAGAGCACGATGCATGCCCTCTCCAGAGCGGGCCTGCGCATAGACCGCTCCGACACCTTCCACGGCAGCTACGAGTTCGACGACGTGCCGACGCTCCTGCGCTCTCTGCGCCGATTCCTCTGGGATGCGCCGGAGGACCTGGACGCCGATCGGCACCGAGATGCCCTCGAACACCTCCACGCACAGGTGCAACAGGGTCCCTTCCTCGCCACCGTGAGCAGGCACCTGGTCCAGGCGAGTGCACCCGAGACCCTGGATTCCGGCCGCACAGACTTCTCGACCCTGCTGGGCGAGCAGCTGGACGTTCCGCGGGTCTGACGACTCCGCCCGGTCGCCGCTCCTAGACTGCTGACATGCGCGAACGCGAGCACGAGACCCCGCACGGCGAGACCCCGTACTCGCCGACCTCGCTGCTGCGCGCGCTCACCGCGGACCCGTACAGCGTGGACACCCTGCGGAAGGACGAGCATCCGGCCGCCGAGGCCGCCCCTCCCGACAACCGGCTCATGCGTGGAGTGACCCTGCTGCTGGCGTTGGCGCTGGGCTTCGTGGTCGCCGTCTCGGTGCTCGATCTGCGGCACGAGTCCAGTGCAGAGGGCAACCCCCGCGCACTGCTCGAGCAGGAGGTGCTCGAGACACGCGCCGAGGCCGAACAGCTGGAGCGGCACCAGTCCGAGCTCGAGGGACAGATCGCAGATGCCCAGGGCGTCATCCTCGATGGCTCCGACGCCGGCGCTTCGGCACGGCTGGCCGCCTACGAGCAGGCCGGGGGAGGGGTGTCGCTCAGCGGATCCGGAACCGTCCTGGAGCTCCAGGACTCCGCTCCGCTGCCGTCGAGCCCAGGTGGCGGCGCCGGCACGGTGAACCGGGTGACCGACGGGGACCTGCAGATCGCCGTGAACGGGCTGTGGGCTGCGGGGGCGGAGGCCATCTCCCTCAACGGCCAGCGACTCACCGCCACCACCGCGATCCGGACTGCGGGCTCCGCCGTCCTGGTCGACTTCCGTCCCCTGTCCCCGCCGTACAGGATCACCGCGCTCGGAGACACAGAGCAGCTGCGCACCGGCGTGCTCGAAGAAGAGACCGGGGACTACCTCACCGATATCTCGACCCGATACGGCATTCGCATGTCCTGGGAGGATGGGGACGAGCTCACCGTGCCTGCGCGCGCAGTGGGCACCCTCCGGGAAGCCTCGGTGCTCGATGATGAGACGCACGAGGCCCCGGACACTCCGCCGACCCCCAGCTCGACCCAGCATTCGACCGCCGGCAACGGCGTCGAGGAGGAGACCCCATGATCGCCATTCTCGGACTGGTGCTGGGCATCGTGCTCGGCATCGTCGTCCAACCCGACGTCCCCGCTGTGCTCCAGCCGTATCTCCCGATCGCCGTGGTGGCGGCACTGGACACCCTCGCCGGCGGCCTGCGGGCGAGCCTCGATGGCGCCTTCGACTCCCATGTCTTCATCACCTCGTTCCTGTTCAACGTGCTGATCGCCTCGTTCCTCGTCTTCCTCGGAGATCAGCTCGGAGTCGGCTCGCAGCTCTCCACCGCTGTGATCGTGGTGCTCGGGATCCGCATCTTCTCGAACGCGGCAGCGATCAGGCGCCTGCTGTTCCGATCATGAGCGACGGCACCCGCACGCCCGATTCCCCGGCGCAGCAGAAACTGGTCTGGCGACGCCTGCGCGACACCCTCCGCCCGCAGGCGAATCTGTCCCAGCTCATCGTGGGGCTGCTGTGCCTGCTGCTGGGGCTATCGATCGCTGCTCAGGTGCGCCAGGGCGATGACTCCCTCGAGGGCGCGAGCCAGCAGGAACTGGTGCGGTTGCTGGACGAGTCGGGGCGGCACGCCGCGGATCTCGAGGTCGAGAACGCGGAGCTCGATCGCACCCTCGAGGCCCTGCGCTCCGGTCAGGAGGACGACGTCGCCGCGCAGAACGCGGCCGAGGAGCGCCTCGAGGACCTGGAGATCCTCGCCGGGACCGCACCGGCCCAGGGGCGGGGAGTGGTGGTCTCGATCGCCGACCCGAACGGCGAGCTGCGCGCATCCACACTCCTGGGGGTGATCCAGGAGCTGCGCAATGCCGGCGCGGAGGTGATCCAGATCGAGGAGGTGAGGGTGATCGCCTCGAGCTCCATCACCACGACCCCGACGGGAGCCCTCCAGGTGGATGGAACGAGGATCGAGGCACCCTATGAGATCCGAGCCATTGGAGATCCCTCCGTGATGGAGCCGGCGCTGCGCATCCCGGGCGGGGCCGCGGATTCGGTCGCCGGAGACGGCGGCACGCTCGCGGCGGCCGCCGATGACGCCGTCCGGGTGGAGGCCACCGTCGCACTGAAGGACCCCGAACACACGCAGGTGGTCAAATGATCGTCAATTCTTGACGTCACCACGCCTGGAAAGTTCCCCGCGGGCCGATTCGCGTGCGAGGATGGTGGAGCCGAATCCCGCGTGCTCATAGTGCAGGATCCGTTGCAGGCCAGGAAGGGGTGCGCGGTGTCAGGGAACACCGAGTGGAACGACGAGAATCTCGATCACACATCAAAGCTGAGTGCGATCTCGCCCAACGATCCCCTGGAGGAGACCGAGCCCGGTCTCTCGTCCCAGGATCGCCGGGCCATCGAGAACCTGCCCCCGCGCAGTGCCTTGCTGATCGTGCAGAAGGGCCCGAATCTCGGCGCCCGCTTCCTGCTCGACTCCGAGACCACCGTCGCGGGACGCCATCCCAAGAGCGAGATCTTCCTCGACGACGTGACGGTCTCGCGGAAGCATGCCGCCTTCGTGCGCGATGGTGACGGCTTCCTGGTCCGGGATCTCGGCTCGCTCAACGGAACCTACGTGGGCAAGGACCGAGTCGATGAGGCTCGTCTGCAGGCCGGCCAAGAAGTCCAGATCGGCAAGTACCGATTGACCTACCACCTGTTCCACGGGACGGCCTGACCTGATGCCGGCCTCCGCCGCGCGCAGGCCGAGCTCCTCCGCAGCGGCACGCCTCAGCATCGGGCAGGTGCTCGAGATGCTGCGCGATGAGTTCCCGGACCTCGCGCACTCGAAACTGCACTATCTGGAGTCCGAGGGTCTGATCTCCCCGGAGCGCAGCGGCGCTGGCTATCGCAAGTACAGCCGCGAGGACGTGGATCGCCTCCGCTTCGTGCTGCGTGCTCAACGGGACCGCTTCTGGCCGCTCAAAGTCATCAAGGAGCACCTGCTCGAACACGGGGTCCACTCCGAGGTGACGTCGATCGCTTCGCATCCCGGCCCCACCGCGTCGCTCCAGGCAGTTCGCCTGGACAGGCGGGGGCTCGCCCGGGAGGCGACGGTCGATGAGGCCTTCCTTGCGGAGCTCGAGCAGTACGGGCTGCTCGGCGACAGCGCCCTCTTCTACGGCTCCACCGAGCTGGAGCTCGTCCGGGCAGCGCGGGACCTCGCCGAGCAGGGTCTGCATCCGCGCCATCTGGTGATGCTGCGCACCGCGGCGGAGAGACAGGCGCACATGATCCGCTCGGTCGCGAGCCCACGTTCCCGCGCCGGCGACTCAGCTGCACGCGGAGAGGCCGAGAATTTTGCCCGTGACCTGGGCGAATCGATGATCACCGTGCACGGTGCGGTGCTTCGGACAGCACTTCGGGAGCGCTGACCAGGAAGGGGTCGTCACCTCTCCGTGACCTTCGGGCGGCGCGTTGCTGTCGACCGACGGGGACTTCGCGCTACTCTGAGCAGGTGCTCTCACCTTCCCCCTCGGAGAGCCTGAACCCGGAGGTACCCGTGAACGCCACTGGCGATGATCGCACTGAACAGTCCACCGTCCCCGCAGAGCCTGCTCAGGGCGTGCTCTTCGACGACATCGTGGACGCTCCGGGCGAGCTCGGTTATCGCGGTCCGGCCGCGTGCAAGGCCGCAGGCATCACCTACCGCCAGCTCGACTACTGGGCCCGCACCGGCCTTGTGGAGCCGGGCGTCCGCGCCGCTCACGGCTCCGGCAGCCAGCGCCTCTACGGCTTCCGCGACATCCTGGTGCTGAAGGTCGTCAAGCGACTGCTCGACACCGGTGTCTCCCTCCAGCAGATCCGCGTCGCCGTCAGCGCGCTGCGTGAGCGCGGGATCGACGATCTCGCCGGCATCACGCTGATGAGCGATGGCGCCTCCGTCTACGAGTGCACCTCCGCCGAGGACATCTTCGACCTGGTCCAGGGTGGCCAGGGTGTCTTCGGCATCGCCGTGGGCCGAGTCTGGCGCGAGGTGGAGAACGACCTGCTGAGCCTGCCGGGTGTCAACCCTGCTGACGATGCCGCGCTCGCGCTGCAGGATGAGCTGGCAGCACGCCGCCGCTCCCGTCAGGCAGGCTGAGCCAGCCTCCACCACAGACGCACAGCGAAACGGCGAGCCCTGGGAAGGGGCTCGCCGTTCTGCTGTGCTGGTCTGCTGCGTGGAGCAGGTTGCGCTGGACCTGCGGGCATCCAGCATGCGCTGGGAGCCAAGCCCTGCCGCGACTGCTGCGCCTCAGGAGCTGCTGCGGCTCAGGAGTTCTGGCGCGAATCCATCACCGTGGCGAGCAGCGCGTCGAAGTCCTCGGTGAGGCGCTTGCCGGAGGCACCTTCGTAGCGATGCAGCGGCACGGCGCCGCCCTGCGCCTGCTGCAGCCCCACGCGCTCCTCGATGACCGGTTCGAGCACAGCGTCGCCGAAGAGCTCACGCAGCTCCGCGAGCCGGTACTGATGCTCGACCGAGCGCGGGCGGTAGCGGTTCACCACCAGGCCCAGCGGCTGCAGCCGCGGTGCGGTGCCGCCGTCGTGCATCTCCGTGGCGAGCTTCAATGCCCGGTCCGCAGCGGTCACCGCGAAGAATCCGGGCTCCGCGACCACCAGGGAGCGATCGGACGCCGCCAGCGCCATCTGCGTGAGGCCGTTGAGCGAGGGCGGGCAGTCGATCAGCACGATGTCGTACTGGTGGGAGCGCTTGTCCAGGGCTTGATGGAGGCGGCGCACCTCTTTGGGAGACAGTGCGGGGGAGTCCAGGATCGCAGAGCGGCTCGAGCCCGGAATGATGTCCAGGTGGGAGCTTGCGCCAGCAGCCCAGGGCGTCTCGATGATGGCCCGGTCGATGGTCTCGGTGCGCGGGGAGGACAGCACCTCGGCGATGTCCAGCGTGCTGGCTGGTTCGCCGAGCAGGCCGAGCGTCGAGTCGCCTTGAGGGTCGAGATCGACGACGAGGGTGTTCACCCCCTGATGCAGGGCGGCAGAGGCCAGGCCCAGGGTCACCGACGTCTTGCCGACGCCGCCCTTCAAGGAACACACACTCACGATGAACACGCTCCGCAGTCTACCGACCGCACCTGCGCGCAGACGCCACGACGGGCGGTAGCCTGCCTGAATCATTCTAAGAACTGCTGATCAGGGGGAATCGATGGGACAGATCACCCACGAGCTCGTACTCGAGGTGCTCGACGGCTGCGGTGCCAGCGCGCTGCAGGAGGCCAGCACGCTCGGATTCGCACGGCTGGTCGGACCGACCGAGCTGGTGCTCAGCACCTCGGACCTCGACGCAGTGCGCGGGCTGCGACGCGTGGTCGCAGCCTCCACGAGCCTGACGGTTCCTGCCCGTCGGCCGCGCGAGCTGCTCGAGACCTCGGTGCAGCAGCGCTTCGGCGAACTGCTCGAGGACGTGCGCCGACAGCGACCGCGGATACGTTTCCACGGCCTGCGTCTCGAGGCCGCCGGCTCCGATACGCCCGACATGCGGCGGCTGGCGTCCGCGCTCGCCGAACTTGCCGAGGTGCCGTTCGCCTCAGATGGCGACCTGGTGGTGCGGGTGCGGCGCGGGGCCCCGTCCGGGACCTGGCAGCTGCTGCTGCGCACCACTCCGCGACCGCTCTCCACCCGGGCGTGGCGCACGGTGGACTACCCCGGGGCGGTGAACGCGACCATCGCCGCGACCGTGCTCGATCAGCTCCAGGTGGGTGCCGAAGATTCTCTGCTGGACATGACGTGCGGCTCCGGTACGTTCCTCGTGGAGCAGCTGCACGACGTCGCGCCGGCGCGTGCGGTGGGCGTGGATCTGAACGCGGACGCGATCGATGCCGCCCGCGAGCACCAGCGAGTCGCCCGCCGCAAGGGCAAGGTGGACTGGCTGGTCGGGGACGTGCTGGACGTGGACCTCGAGCCAGGTTTCACCCGGCTGGTGACCAACCCGCCCTGGGGCACCCTGCATGGCGATCACGAGACGAACGAGGAGCTGCTGGCCGCGCTGCTGGGCAGAGCCGCTGAGCTCGCTGCCCCGCAGGCGCGGCTGGGGGTGCTCACCCACGAGATCACCAGGATGCAGCAGGTGCTGGAGACTGCGCCCGCAGGCTGGCGCCCCGTGGGCGAGCACCGGTTCTTCCAGAAGGGCCACCATCCGCGGCTGTTCCTGCTCGAGCGAGGCTGAGGCCCGAGCTCACAGACCCCGTCGGCCCTCCTGCAGCGCGCGCAGCGCGGCCGGCTCCCCGTGGACCTGAACCCGGGCCACCTGATCGCGACCGCTCACCCAGAGCAGCAGCTCGAGCGGCTCGCCGTGCACCCGCAGGCTCCCCGCCGAGCGGCGGGCGCGAAGACGCCTGCCGCCGAGCGGGGAGACCAGGGTGACATCGGCGCGCACCGACATCGCGAGCGGTGCCATCAGGCCGACAGCGCGCCACGCATCCTCGGCCTGCGCGGCAGGAATACGACGGGGCTCCCAGCCGTCCTGCGCGCGGCGCAGGTCCTCGTGATGGATCAGCAGCTCCGCCTGACCGCTCAGCGCATCGAGCCTGCCGATGAGGGAGAGGGGACCGGGTGCGGTACGGAAGTCCGCCACCCGCTGCTCCCAGGGAGTCATGCGGTAGCGCTCGAGCGCTGCCCGGGCGCGGTCGGCCAGCGGGCCCGGCAAGCGGTGCGCGAGCATCAGCTGGGGAGCCCGCTCCCGCAGGTGCAGGTGCTCCAGGAGCGCCGCGGCATCCCAGCCGGGGAGGATCGTCGGCGCCGTGGGACCGAGGGCGAGGAAGGTCCCAGCGAACCCCTCGCGCTCGGTCCCGTGGCTCCTTCCGCTGCTGGCCATCTCAGCTGTCCTGGGAGAAGGCGGCGTCGAAGGAGAACTCGGAGGTCGGGTAGTCCAGGTTGCGGAGCAGCTCGATGGCCTCCTTCGCGCCGTGGAGGCGGTCCATCCCGGCGTCCTCCCACTCGATCGAGAGCGGTCCGTCGTAACCGATCGAGCGGAGCGCACGGAATGCGGCATCCCAGGGTACATCTCCCCGGCCGAAGGAGACGAAGTCCCAGCCGCGGCGCGGATCGCCCCAGGGCAGATGCGAGCCCAGGCGCGTGTTCCGCCCGGTGGTGCGGACCCGGACGTCCTTGCAGTCGACGTGGTAGATCCGGTCGGCGAAGTCGGTGATGAAGGAGACCGGGTCGATCTCCTGCCACATGAAGTGCGAGGGATCCCAGTTCAGGCCGAAGGCCTCGCGATGGCCGATCGCCTCGAGGGTGCGCTGGGTGGTCCAGTAGTCGTAGGCGATCTCCGAGGGGTGGACCTCGTGGGCGAAACGCACCCCGCACTCGTCGAAGACATCCAGGATCGGGTTCCAGCGGTCGGCGAAATCCTGATAGCCCTCATCGATGACGTCCTGGGAGACGGGCGGGAACATCGCCACGTACTTCCAGATCTTCGAGCCGGTGAAGCCGATGACGGTCTTCACCCCGAGCTTCTGCGCGAGCCGGGCGGTGTTCTTCATGTCTTCGGCAGCGCGCTGGCGCACTCCCTCGGGGTCCCCGTCGCCCCAGACATCCGCGCCGACGATCCCCTGGTGGCGGAAGTCGATCGGGTCATCACAGATCGCCTGACCCTTGAAGTGGTTGGAGATCGCCCAGCACTTCAGACCGTGCTTCTCCAGGACCCCCAGTCGTTCGGCGACGTACTCCTCGTCATCCCAGCGCGAGGCGTCCAGATGCTCGCCGGAGACGGAGATCTCGAGACCGTCGTATCCCCAGCCGGCCGCGAGCTCGGCGACCTCGTCGAGGGTGAGGTCGGCCCACTGGCCGGTGAACAGGGTGTGCGGATGGGACATGTGGATGATGCTCCTTCTCAGGGGTGGTGAATCGGGGAGGGTGCGGGGGCGCGGCTCATGCCTGCACCTCGCGCAGATAGTGGGTCAGCACGGCGTACGAACGGGAGACGGCCTCGAAGATGTCCCCGTCGTGGCCGTCGAACTCGATCACCCCGAGCGTGAGCCACGGGGCGGCTGCGAGGATCGAGGGAACGTCCATCTCGCCCTCACCGAGGCTGAGCTGATCGCGCACCTCGCCGTGGAGCGGACCGTCCTTGAGATGGACGAGCTGGATGCGCTGGCCGAGCCGTTCCAACAGTGCGGCCGGGTCGGTCCCGCCGACGGCGGACCAGAAGGTATCCAGCTCGAGCACCACTCGCGGGTCGAGATGATCGGCCAGGACCTCCAGACCGCAGCGTCCCTCGAACGTCGGGCGGGCCTCGAAGTCATGATTGTGATAGCCGACGCGCACCCCGTTCTGGGAGGCGATCCCGGCGAGCTCTCCCAGACGCTCCGCGGTGGCTCTGATGTCGTCCTCGTGCGTCCAGTGCTCACGGTTCCAGTGCGGTTCGATCACCGTCCGCACGCCGAGCGCGGCGGCGGTCGCGAAGACCTCGGCGGGATCCTCGGCGCCGAGCAACGAGACGTGGGCAGAAGGAGCGGTCAGCCCATACTGCGGGAGCAGCTCCCGCAGTGCGTCCGCATGCTCCATCAGCCCATAGGGCTCGACCGTGGTGAATCCGATCTCGGCAAGTCTGCGGAGGGTGTCGGCAGGGTCGGCGGTGAATGCCTCACGCACGCTGTAGAGCTGGACGGAGATCTGCACTGCTGCTCCTAGAACCGGATCTGAACGACTGGGCAGATCGAGGGTGACGGCTGGGTCACAACTCTATGTCGGAGATCACGCGGCGGCAAAGTCGGGCGGCGGCGGATGCCCTCGGCTCTCAGATGCTGGACACTGGAGAGGTGAAAAGACATGTGCGCGCGTGGATGAGGGCCGAGGTGGCCGCCGGGACCGATATCGCGCTGCTGGTGGCGGTCTCCGACGCCCCCGTGGCGGAGGAGTCGCTGCAGGTTCTTGCCGACGGGGTCGAGCACGCCGTCACCGAGACCCGTGACCGCTTCGGCAGCCGATTGCATCTGCTGCACGGCCTTCCCGAGGGGGCAGTGGAGATCGTCTACGAGGCGACCGGGGTGGGTGCGGCTTCCGTGCCGCCCAGCGACGACGCGGATGCCGTGCTGCATCTGCGTCCCTCGCGCTACTGCGAAGTCGACGAGTTCGATCGCATCGCGGCGGAGATCGTCGGCGAGGCCACCGGAGCAGTCGCCGTGCAAGCGGTGGTCGACTGGGTCCACGACCATCTGGACTATGTGCCCGGCTCGAGCACCATCACCGATTCCGCCCGGTCGACGTATCTGGCACGTCAGGGAGTGTGCCGCGATTACGCCCATCTCACCGCGACGCTGCTGCGCGCGAGCGGGATCCCTGCCCGGTGCTCGTCCGTCTACGCGCCGGGGCTCAGCCCGATGGACTTCCACCTGGTGGTCGAGGCACTGGTCGAGGACGAATGGCTGGTGGTCGATGCGACGCATCTGGCACCCCGCGCCTCGATGGTGCGGATCGCGACCGGGCAGGACGCCGCCGACACCGCGTTCATGACCACCCTGGCCGGGAACGTGACCCTCACCGGCATCCAGATCACCGCGGTGGTCGATCCGGAGCTGCCGCGCGAGACGCCGGGGGAGCAGCTCCCCCTGCGCTGAGAGGGGCTGCGCTGGCGGGACCTGCTCCGAGTCCCGCCGCTCAGGCGTCCGGGGAGTGCGTGCTCGCAGGACCGTCCGATGAGTCCGGTCCGGTCGGCGTCTCCGGATCGCTCGGCGTCTCGGGATCACTGGACGGTCTGGACCCGCTGGGAGACTCCGGACCGTCGGGGTCCGAGGTGTTCTTGCCGTCCTCACCCTCCGCCTCGAAGCTCGCGAGGTACTCCTCCACCTCGGCGGCGATCGCCTCCGCGGTGGGGACCTCCGCGCTGGCACCGGAGGTGATCATGCGATCGAACCGCTTCTCGAGACCTTCGACCATCTCCTGCAGCTGGGGCTGGGCGTCGATCTGAGCCGCCACCGCCTCGCGCACCGGCACCGCCTGGGACTCGAGCGAGCCCAGGGGAAGCTCCGGTCCCTGCTCCTCAGTGATCGCGCCGAGCAGGGCGATCGCCGCATCCGGGTAGGTCATCTCGTGCAGGTACTGGGGCACGTGCACCGTCAGCCCGACCACCTCATGACCGCCTTCGGCAAGCCGCATCGTCAGCAACGCGGTGAAGGGGGCGCGCAACCGGAAGCTGCCCGGCATGGTGCGACGCACGGTGATGGAGTCCGGATCGCCGGCGAAACGGGTCACCGGCAGCTCACGGGTGTGGGGGACCGGCGCCGGGAACCCTTGCAGGAGCAGGGTCCGCTCGATGCCGAGCTGCTCGACCACGATCCGCAGCGCGCCAGCGACGCGCTCCCATTGGAAGGACGGCTCCGGTCCAGTGAGCAGGAAGAAGGTCTCGCCGTCGAGCGCGGTCACTTCATGCAGGAGGATCTCCGGCTTCTGATACTCGGTGAAGTGGTCCAGCTGGAGGGTCACCTCGGGGCGGCGGCCCGCGTAGTCGAACACCTGGTCCATATCGAGCCGGCCCACGACGCGGCTGGAGAGAGTGTTGAGCAGCTGATCGTCGACCAGCTGCTGGGCATCGCCCGCATCGCTGTAGGCGCCGAGGGTGACGAGCAGGGTCCGGCCGCGCAGGGCGCGCGAGTCGACGTGACGCTCGTAGGTGAACAGAGTCGTCGGATCCATCATGACCTCCAGGGCGACGGGCCGCGAAGTAGCGGCGCGGGGTGACATCTCCTGCAACGAGGTCCAGGGCGGAGCTATTCCATCCTGAGCGGACAGATCACGTGAGCAGCGCCACCGAGTCGATCGCCAGGCGTATCGCGAGTGCGCCGGTGACCACCAGGAATACCACCCGCACGAACTTCGATCCGAGCTTGAGGGCGAGTCGCGCCCCCAGGTAGCCGCCGGCCAGGTTCGCGAGCGCCATCACTGCGCCGAGGATCCACCACACCTCACCCTGCAGCCCGAAGACCAGCAGTGCGCCGAGGTTGGTGGTGAGGTTCGCGAGCTTCGCGTGGACACTCGCCTCGAGGAAGCCGTATCCCAGCAGCGCGACCATCGCGATGATGAAGAAGGTCCCGGTGCCGGGGCCCAGGACCCCGTCGTACACGCCCACGGCGCCGCCGATCCCACCTGAGCGCAGGATATGGGCACGGCCGCTGTGCCGGGGTTCGTGCACGAGCCCCATCGCGGGTCGCAGCAGTGTGTAGGTGCCCACGGCGAGCAGTGCGACCAGCACGATGGGGGAGAGCCAGGGTCGCGGCAGGTAGGAGGCGAGGCCCGCGCCGAGGGCGCTCCCGGCGAGTGCGCACAGCACCAGGGGCACTGCGGTCGCGGCAACAGGCATGATCCGTCGGACGTACGTCCAGGAGGAGATGGCCGTGCCCGCCGCGGAGGCGACCTTGTTCGTGCCCAGCACCGCTCCGGTGGAGGCGTCGGCCGGCAGAGCCGTCAGCAGTGCGGGCAGCTGGATCAGCCCGCCCCCGCCGACCACCGCATCCACCCAGCCCGCCACGAAGGCGGCGCCGATCAGCAGCACGAGCGTGAGGGCGGAGAGCTGGAGCAGCTGATCGAGCAGGGACACCCGTTCAGTGAACACCCAGCTCCGCGCTAGGGACGAATCGGTCCGCTTCCTGACAGACTGGTGGGATGCGAGCAGTGATCTGGGACCTCGGCGGCACTCTGGTGGATACCTATCCCGATGTGGACCGCGCCCTCGCCTCGGCGCTCGATCCGCAGCCGGGAGCGGAGCTGCTGGGTGAGGTCGCGCAGCTGACGCGGATCTCGAGCTCTCATGCGATCAGCACCCTCGCCGCCCGTCATCAGGTCGCCGAGCGCCGGCTGCGCACCGCCTATGAGGCGACGAAGCTGCACTGGCAGGAGCATCCCCCGCCGGTGAGGGAGGGAGCGTGGGAAGTGCTCGCGGCCGTGCACGAGACCGGCGGCCTGAACCTGGTCGCCACCCATCGCGAGCGGGGGAGCGCCGCTGCGCTCATCGAGGCGCTCGAGCTGCCGATCGACGACCTGGTCTGCGCCCCCGACGGCTTCGCGCGCAAGCCCGATCCGGCGATGGTGCTCGCTCTCCTCGAGCGGCACGCGCTCGCGCCCACGGACTGCCTCGCGGTGGGGGACCGGCCTGCCGACGTCGCCGCCGCCCGTACCGCCGGGGTGCGCGGGGTGCTGCTGGAGACCGTCGGCATCGAGCTGGACGCCGGGGACGCCGAACGGGTGTCGTCGCTGCACGCCCTCGGAGCGCTGCTCGAGTGACGAGACTGGTGATGCGGGGGAGCACCCGCGCTCTCCGGGGCGTCGGATCAGCGGGGAGCTGACGCTCGCTCCTGCAGCCTGAGCGGCGGCAGCACCGTCGGGTCCAGGCGCAGCGTTCCGTTGCGGGCGTCATGCTGGAAGAGGCTGAGCAGGGAGGCGAAGGCGACGGCGACACCGCTCATCTCCAGCAGCTCCTCGACCATCGTGCCGTAGATGAAGGCGTTGTCCACGATGTGATCGTTGCCCGCGAGGATCATCCCGTTCACGCTCTCGACCCCGATCGCGCCGAGCAGGAACAGCGCCCCGCCGAGGATCAGCCCGTTGCGGGCCCGCGCCGGCAGCGCGAGGACCAGTCGGAGCAGCAGCAGTCCGATCACCAGGGCGATCGGTGCTCCGAGCAGCACCCACGAGAAGCCGAGGTCGAAGGGCAGGCGCTCGAACAGGCGGTCCGCCGGGAGGTCCAGGCGCTCATGCACTTCGAGGTACTCATCCACCGAGGCGAACAGGGCGACCGCGGTGAGCAGCCACCAGGAGCGGCGATGCGTCGAGCGGGCGACCGCGATCGCTGCGGACAGCGCCCCCATCAGCAGCCACAGCCCGGAGTTGTACCAGGTGGCCATGTTGTATTCGCGGCCCACGTCGAAATACCAGAACACGGTGTGCAGGTTCTGCGAGAGCACTCCGGTGGTGCGCTGATGCGCGAGCAGGAACACCAGGGCGATCACGACGATCACGACGGCGACGGCGATCAGCCACAGCGCCACCTTATGGAGCGTCAAGGGGCGGAAGTGGTGCGTTTCAGGCGAACTGGTCGTCATACGGGGAGTCTATGAAGTGTCGATGAGGTCTCGATGATCCTCGGAGGAGGGAGCTCTCCTGCGTGTCGCGGGGGAGCGGGGCACTACCGTGGAGCCATGGCGATCATCTACCGGGCCGAGCTCAGCCCCAACAAGACCGAGATCCTCCACGATTTCCTGTCCCAGCGCTCCTGGGGCGAGGCTGGCGAGCTCGAGCTCCTCGGTGCCTACCGCTTCGATGACCCCGAGGGGGAGGTCGGCGTGGAGTGCCATCTGGTGCGCGTGGGGGAGACGACCTACCACCTGCCGCTCACCTACCGACCCACCCGGGTCGACGGCGCCGATGAGCATCTGCTGGCCACCATGCAGCACTCGGTGCTCGGTGAGCGCTTCGTGTACGACGGCTTGGCCGACGAGACCGCACTGGACTGCTTCCGCCGCGCGATCTGCGGTGAGCAGCAGCAGGCGGTGTTCGAGATCCATGACGAGGACGGCACGCTGAGCGAGACCCTGCCGCAGAGCGTGACGCTCAGCCTCGAGGTCGATGAGGGCGAACAGCCGCCGACAGGCGATGAGCTGCTGGACGGTGCTCCGTTCACCATCGCGCGCACCGTCGGCGATCTGGACGGCACCGTGCGCCTGCTCGCGACGTGGGCTGATGGCCAGGGAGTCGTTGCCGCCTTCTGAGAGGGGGCTGGTGACTGGTTGGTGGCGGGTCTACTCTCAAGCGCATGGACATGCTCGGAGGGACGCAGATCGCCGCAGCTCGACTCACGCAATGGTGCCAGCTCGCCCAGGGCCTGCACGCCCGGTACCTGATCGATGACTTCGCCGCAGGTGGGCGGTTCCTTGTCGACATCGGTGAGGCAGGTGCCGCGCTCGGTCACCAGCCGACCGTGTCGATGGGCGCGGGATTCGTCGATCTGAAGCTGGTCAGCGACGACGCGATCTATCGGGAGGGGGAGACCGAGCACGTCCTCCAGTGGGTCACGCAGAAGGACCTGGATCTGGCGGCTCGGATCACCGAGATCGCCGCTCGCCACGGACTGACCGGCGATCTCGACGCGGTCAGCCACGTCGAGCTGGGACTGGACACATCGCAGTCCGCGGACGTCGCCCCGGTATGGGCGGCGCTGCTGACGGGGGATCCAGACGCCCAGGGCCGCGGTACGCCGAGCGACGAGGTGCGGGACGCCACGGGACGAGTCCCGAATCTCTGGTTCGGCGACGCGCAGCAGCCCGGCGGACAGCGATTCCACCTCGAGGTGTACGTGACCCCGGAGGTGTCGAAACAGCGGATTGCCGCTGCTGTGGCCGCCGGTGGGACGGTTGTCGATGACAGTGAGGCACCTTCGCTGGTGGTGATCGCCGACCAGGACGGCAACAGGGGAGTCGTCTGCGCCCCGGCGTCGGCGACGAGCACCGATGACTGAGGCACCCGCAGTCTCGTCGTACCGCATCGAGCCGCTGAACGCCGCCACCTGGCCCGCGTTCGCAGCTCTGGTGGAGCGGCACAACGGGATCTTCGGCGGCTGCTGGTGCCTGTACTTCCATCCAGACTGCGAAGAGCGTGGCCAGAGCTTCGGGGGCAATCGCCTGCTGAAGAAGGCCCATGTCGAGCAGGGGACAGCGCACGCGGCGCTGGTCATGGACAGAGACGAGGCCATCGCCTGGGCCGAGTACGGCACCCCGGAGGAGCTGCCGACCATCCATCACCGCAAGCAGTACGACGCCACCAGCACGAGAACACCGGACTTTCGGATCACCTGTGTCTTCGTCGACAAGCGCCACCGACGCCAGGGAGTGACCGAACTGGCGATCAACGGCGCACTGAAGCACATCGCAGCGGCCGGCGGTGGGACAGTCGAGAGCTATCCGCACGACCTGACGCACCAGACCAAGAAGATGTCGTCGTCCTTCTTATACAACGGCACCCGCCGTCTCTATGAGCGGCTCGGCTTCACCTACGACCGCCCCAAGGGTCTGAAGAACTGCGTCATGAGCACGACCGTGGAGCCCGCGTGAGCCGAACGGGGCAGGGTCAGAGGGTGACGGAGAGATCCAGGGGACCGCTCTCCACGCGTACCCTCATTACCACTTTACATAACGTACATTATCGGCGTGGCGCCGAGAGGGCCAGTCGGGCGCGACTCGGCCTCGATTCGCGCCAGGCCCCGACATCCCGAAGCGGCTGTGCATCGACGACGGCATGCCGTTGAGCCATCGAGTAGTCGTCTCTCCGCAGACGAGTCGCCAATCGCCACGCAAAAAAGACCCCTGGAGCTGTTGGCACATGCCGTCGGACGCACCGACGCCCGAGCTGAGGTGGTCGCTGCACCCGACCGCATCGCAACGAGGCGAATGCCGGAAACAACCGCCAATCGCTGAGTCCAGCAATACGGATGATAAACATTGTGAATAACCAGTCGCGGTGAACCTCTACGTCACGCCCTAGATACCTCTCCACTACCACTCCCCTGCAATATGCGTCTGACCTGCAGGTTTGCGTCATCACTCCAGGTCACGGCGTACCACCCGGCCTTGTCGAGAGCCTTTCGTCCGTCGGTCGTATGCCGCAGACTGCTCCGCATGGACGACGGCGACTCCCCCGGCAAGCTTCTCGACGGCGCCGTGCTGCGCGGCGCCCGGATCACCGGCGGTGACCTGCGGGAGCTCGAGATCCGCGACAGCCAGGTCGACGGGCTGCGGATCCTGGACAGCATCGGCGCCACGGTGAGCGTCAGCGGTGCCCTGGAGAAGGTCCTGGTCGACGACGTCGACGTCACTGCGTATGTGCGGGATGTGCTCGATGCACGCCATCCCGGCCGCCGCGAAACGCGCGAGGCCGTCAGCCCGGAGGATTTCCGCGCGGCCTGGCAGATCGTGCAGGCCCGGTGGGACGAGCTGTTCTGCGCGCTGCGGGAGGCTCCGCCCACCCGCGCGCACGCCTCGGTGGACGGCGAATGGTCGCTCGTCCAGACGCTGCGGCACCTCCGCTTCGCAGCAGACGCCTGGATCGGGACCGCCATGTATGCCGAGCCCGTGCCGCATCATCCGTGGGGCCTTCCGGCAGCAGGCACCCCGCAGGAGATCGTCGACGAGCTCGGCCTGGACCTCGCGGCGGAACCGGACCTTCCACAGGTCCTCGAGGTGCGCACAGCGCGTCGGAACGACCTGGAGCATCTGCTCGAGCACCTCACGGAGGAGGAGCTGAACCGGGTATGCAGCAGCACTCCCGGGCCCGGCTATCCCGAGGGTGAGTATGTCGTGCGCCGCTGTCTGCGGGTGGTGCTCACCGAGGAGGTCGAGCACCTGCGCTACGCCCTGAGGGACCTCGCCAAGCTCGCGCATAGCGAGGCCTGAGAGCGGCAGATCCGGCTCACAGCGAGAAGACGGACCAGCAGATCGCGTCGCGACTCCCCTGGTCCTCGAGCACCAGCTCCCGGATCTCTGCAGGCAGCTGGTCTCGTTGCCAGTCCCGTTCGGCCCGCAGTGCGGCGTCCCCTCGTGCGGCGCGCACTGCCTTGAGCGCATATGCAGCCGCCCCGAGATCGTGTTCGGCGACATGGCCGACGCAGGCGGCCTGACCGGCGGCGTAGGCCGCGCACCGGGCTGCTCCCCGCAGCGGCCGGGCCGCACCCATCGCGTGACCGCCGAGGGCTCTGGCCCCCATCATCGGGAGCTCGCCCCTCGCCCAGGCCCGCGCCGCGCTGATCGCCTGCCGAGGGCGGGAGTTCTTGGCGCACTCGGCCTCGAACAGCTCCAGCACGTGCTCTGCGCAGTCAGCCGCCCAGAGCGCCAGCAGCTGATGGTCCTCGTCGCGCAGCGTGCCGCCGCGACGGATCGTCACCATCCGCGGGTCGCGCACCTCCGGCAGGATCATCGGGCCATCATTCCTCTGGAAGCAGTCTCAGACCGTTCCCGGAAGCTGGCCGGTGGCGCCGCTCCCCCGGCCTGCGAGCACGAAGAAGGTCCCCGAGATCATGCATCCCACGACCATGACGATCGCCATCGGGAGCGAGGAATGCGTTCCCGCGATGCCCACCAGCGGCGCAGCGATGGAGGCCGAGAACGAGAAGCCGAGGCCCAGCATCGCCGAGCCGGTGCCCGCGAACTCACGTGCCTGGTCCGAGGCGAGCGCACCGCCGTTGCCGAAGATCATGCCCTGGGGTGCGACGGTGAAGAAGAACGCCGGCAGCACGATCCATGCCGGGGTATCCAGGAACAGGCTTCCGATCAGCAGCGCGAAACTGGCCAGCGAGACGACGATCAGGCCCACCCTGATGAGCTTGCGCGGATGGATGGTGCGGGTGAGCCGAGCCGAGAGCAGCGAGAGCGCCATCATCCCCATCGAGTTGATCGCGAAGCTCACCGAATATTCGGTCGAGGTGAAGCCGAGCATCTCCTGCACCACGAAGGACGACGCCGATACGTAGGCCATCAGCGCGAAGGCCGAGAACGCGTTGACCAGCATGTAGGCGACGAAGATCCGCCGACGGAGCAGAGTCCGGACATTCCTCAGGAACGTGCGGAAACCACCCGAATGGCGGCGGGAGACCGGGAGCGACTCCGGGATCAGGAAGATCACCCCGATCAGCGAGATCAGCGACATGGCGGCGATGACCAGGAAGATCTCGCGCCACTGGCCGACGACGAGGATGAGGCCGCCCAGCAGCGGCGCGACGATCGGAGCGACGCCGCCCACGCCCTGCATGATGTTCATGATGCGGAACAGCTCGGGCCCGTCGGTCATGTCGATCAGCACGGCGCGGCCGAGCACCATGCCGAAGCCGCCACCGATCCCCTGCAGCACCCGCAGCACCAGCAGGAGCTCGACGGTGTCCGCATAGGCGCAGCCGATCGAGGCGACCAGGCACAGGATGATGCCGATCAGCAGCGGAATGCGTCGGCCCATCCGGTCCGAGAGCGGTCCGGCCACCACCTGACCGGTCGCGGTGCCGAGGAAGAAGGCGGTGATGGTCAGCTGCATCCGGGAGGCGGTGGTCGAGAGCTCGTCTGCGACGTCCGGGAAGGCGGGGATGTACATATCGGTCGCGAGGGGACCGATGGCGCTGAGCGTGGTGAGGACCACGATCACTATCGCGGTGACCTTGCTGCGGGTGCGGCTGAGCTCCTCCTCGCTGGGGAGCTGGGCGAGGTCGTGGTCGGCCGTGTCCTCGAGGACGGGGATCGCGCCGGTGATGGTGGGGATCGCCCCGGTGATCGTCGGAAGGGAACCGGTCTGGGTGGGGAGGGAGCCGGTGGAGGTGGTCGGCTCTTCGCGAGCGTCCTCGCGGGGGATGTCGTCAGCGGCGGAAGCCACGGGGTGTTCCTTTCAGGCGGGCAGACGTCGAGCCAGGAGGATCACAGGGATCCCGCCCGGCTCGATCCGCCCATCCTATGCAAGCGCTTGCTCTGCGTACAGCCCCGGTCAGGCGGCGGGCTCCCGCAGCTCGGCCAGCTGGCGCTGGTAGCTCCTGTCGGTGCGCTTCATCCAGCGGATCACGGCGGAGGTCACCGGGATCATCGCGTACTGGACCGCGACCTTGTAGACGAAGCCCAGAATCGTGTACTCGGCCCACTGCTCGACCGTGGTGATGCCGATGGCCACCGAGGCGATCGAGCAGAAGATTATCGTGTCCACCAGCTCGCCGAGGCCGCTGGAGGTGAACAGCCGGGCGATCAGGCCTCGCTCCCCCATCCGCTGCTTCATGCGGGTGACCACGAAGGAGTTCAGGCTCTGCCCGGCGAGGAAGCCTGCGAGTCCGGCGAGGACCACGATCCAGACCGGACCGAGGGCGAGCTCGAGGGCTGCCTGCTTGGCCAGACCGTATTCGTCGGGGAAGGGAGGTAGCGCGATGATCACCTGATAGCTGATCGAGGCCAGGATGCTCACGGCGAAGGACGTGATGATCGCGCGGCGGGCACTGCGGGCGCCGTACAGCTCGGTGATGATGTCGCCGAGCACATAGGCGAGCGGGAAGAGGAAGAAGCCACCATCGGTGATGATCTCGAAGCCGGTGCCGGGGAAGTGTCCGAAGCTGACGCCTTTGGCAGCACCGATCCCTGAGAGCACGACCACGGTGACCATGGCGGCGAGGAGTATGTCGAAGTGAGAGCTGCCCCGGTCGGCGTAGACGGCGCCGGCCGGGCTTCCAGGCTGGGGGGCGGTGGGTGTGGGGTGCTGTTCAGTGTTCACCGGGGCAGGTTACACAGCGGGCCGGGCCTGGACCATGAGGTCAGGGCCCGGCCCGGCCGGTGCGACGTATCGCTCAGTTGCCGTCGGCTCAGTTGCCGTCGGCTCAGATGCCGTCGGCGCCGTAGTCGTACTCGCCCACGAAGCGCCCGAACTGCTCCTCGCTGCCATGCCAGAGATTCGAGTCTCCGGCGAAGGGGCCGGAGTCCGAGTACTGCCACATCTCCCAACCCCACCAGCGGCCCGGGAGAGTGCTCGGGCGCGAGGAACTGTAGGAGGCGAGGAACAGCGGCGAGTTCTTCGGGGTCCAGTCCCCCACCACGTCGTTCCACCAGTGCAGGTTCGTGTACAGCGCCGGGCGGCGTCCCGTCTGCTCGCGGTAGTGGTTCGAGAAGCCCGCGATCCACTCGCGCATCTCCTGCGGGGAGAGCCCGTAGTCACGGGGCAGGCCGTGATAGGCCTCGAAGTCGACCATGCCCGGCAGGGTGATGCCGTCTCCGCTCCAGCCGCCGCCGTTGTTGAGGAAGAAGTCCGCCTGCTCCTCCGGGCCTCCAGAGTCGGGGCGTGCGAAGTGATAGCCGCCGCGCACGAGTCCTGCGTTTCCGGCGCCGGTGTACTGGTGGTTGAAGGCCGGACTGCGGTAGCTGCGTCCCTCGGTCGCTTTCACATAGGCGAAGCGGGAGCCGAGCTCGGCCTGCGCGGCCCAGTCGACCTCCCCCTGCCAGCCGGAGACGTCCTGGCCGTAGATGCCTGCCGCATTCGCTGCCGGGGCCGCCAGCGCGGCCGCTCCGGTGCTGAGGGCGGCGGCGCCGAGGACTCCCCCGCGCAGAACAGATCGGCGCGAGGTGCCGACGGGCTCGGTGGGCACGGGCGGAGAGGTGAGATGGCGGGGTCGATAGGACGACATGGCGTCTCCTGGGGAAGCGGGGAAGCTTGGGGAAGCAGGAAAGGTCGGTGCGACGACCGTCACACCGCTGTCACCGTACGCGGAACCGCTCGCTCACGGAACTCGCACCAGCTGAAACCGGCGTGTCACGGCGAATCGGGCAGATCCCTGTGAAAAGGGTGTCTCGCCCGCGCGCGGCGCTCAGTCCGCGCGCGGCGCTATGAAGGCCTGCAGCGTGCCCAGAATGGTGGTGGCGGCGAGCTCGGTGACGTCCCGCTGCTCCAGGTGCTCACGCAGCATGAGGTCGATGAAGATGCCGATCAGCAGCTGAGCAAGATCTTCCGGCGCCAGCAGGGCGCGGGCCTCGGAAGCTTCCAGCCGCACCGTGAGCATGGTCCCGATCTCATCCCGCAGCCGTTCGAGCTGCACAGCGAGGGCGACCCGCATCTGCTCGTCACGCAGAGAGCGCGCGATCGCATCGGAGTAGAGCAGATACCACTGGCGACCGAAGGGCCGGATCCCCTCGAACACTGCGAGCATCACGCCGGCGTCGTCGAGATCGGGGACCGTCCCAGCTCCGTGAGGCACGCCCTGCATGACCGCGGCCTCCACCGCGCTGTGCGCGATGCCGATGAGCTCTGCGGTCACCTCGTCGAACAGTCCGGTGAAGACCTCCTCCTTGGTGGAGAAGTTCGAGTAGAAGGCTCCCCGTGTGAACCCGGCTGCCTTGGCGAGATCATCGACTGTCGCGCCATCGACGCCCTTCTCGACGAAGACCTCGAGCGAAGCCCGCACGAGTTTGGCGCGGGTGTTCTCGCGGCGCCGAGTGCCGGCCGATTCGGGCAGCGGCTCGAACAGATCGCTCATGGCTCCTCAGGGGATGCGGTAGGTCAGGCGGGTGGGATGACTCTCACTCCATCGATGCTCAGGGGCGTTGATGTCGGTGAAGGCCAGCCGATAGTATCGCACCGATACGTTCGTGTATCGAATGCGTGGGCGTCTCCAGTGGAGCGATCCGACGTCTCCCTCTCCTCGTGCCCGTCCTGGAGGTCGCGTGTCCTCGTCCCTGTACCGCCTCGGTCGTCTGATGGCCTCCCTGCGCTGGAAGATCGTCGGTGCCTGGATCGCGCTGCTGCTCATCGTGGGTGGCCTCGCCGTGGGTCTCGGCGGCACCTTCGCCACCGACATCGAGATCCCCGGCACCGAGGGCCAGCGCGGCATCGATGCACTCGCTCAGCGGTTCCCGGAGCTGGGCGGCACCGCCGGCCAGGTGGTGCTCGTGACCCCGGACGGCGTCCCGGTCGATGAGCATCAGGACGAGATCGAAGCGCTGATGGGAGAGATCGCCGATGTCGATGGCGTCGCGGCCGCCCCCTCCCCCTTCGACGACCTCTCCCCCGGCACCCGCACCGACGACGATTCGGCGATCATCGCGCAGTTCCAGATGGCGCCGTACGACGGGGAGTACCCGGCAGATTCCATCGCCGAGATCACGCAGCTGGTGGATGAGGCGCAGACCCCCTCGCTCCAGACCCATATCGGCGGGCAGGTGCTCCAGAGCGCGGAGATCCCCTTCGGCGCCGGAGAGGTGATCGGCGTGCTCGTCGCACTGCTGATCCTCGCGATCGTCTTCCGCTCCCTGATCCCTGCAGTGATCCCGATCATCACCGCGATCGTCGGCGTCGGCGTCTCGATGCTCGCCCTGGTCGCGCTCTCGGCCGGGGTCGAGATCCCCTCGGTGACCACCGCGCTCGGCGCGATGCTCGGGCTCGCCGTCGGCATCGACTACGCCCTGTTCATCCTCTCGCGCCACCGTGACCAGCTCAGCCAGGGCGACGACGTCCACGAGTCGATCGGCAAGTCGCTGGCCACCTCGGGAAGTGCCGTGATCTTCGCCGGCATGACCGTGATCATCGCGCTGGTGGGTCTGTTCATCACCGGCATCCCCTTCCTCACGGTGATGGGTGTCGCCGCAGCGGCGACCGTCGCCCTGTCCGTGGTCGTCGCGCTGACCATGCTCCCGGCGATGATGGGGATCCTCGGCGAACGGCTGCGTCCTCGGAAGATCCGCCGGATGATGGCCGAGCATGGAGGCACGCTGCCGGCCCCGGACCCCGTAGCCCGCCCCCGCCGCAGCCTCAGCCGCACCTGGGTGCGCCTGGTGACCAAGGTGCCCGCGCTCACGATCCTGGTGGTGATCATCGGCGTCGGCGCCCTCGCGATCCCGATCAAGGACCTCGAGCTGGCGCTGCCGGATCTCGGCACCGAGCCGCAGGGCACCTCCGCCCGCGACACCTACGACCTGGTCGCCGAGGAGTTCGGCCCCGGCTACAACGGTCCCCTGCTGGTCACCGCCGACATCATCAACACCACCGATCCCCTCGGTGTGGTCGACGAGCTCGAGAGCGACATCGCCTCCCTCGACCACGTCAAGGAGATCCAGATGGCGACCCCCAACCAGGGCGCCGACATGGCCGTGGTGATCGTGGTCCCCGAAGGCGGGCCCACCGACCAGTCCACCAAGGACCTGGTCGCCGAGCTGCGCGGCAGCGCCGACGGCTGGGAGGACGAGCTGTCGATCTCCGACGTCACCGTCACCGGCGCGACCGCCGTGGGCATCGACGTCACCGACAAGCTCTCCGACGCTCTGCTGCCCTTCGCCCTGTTCGTCGTCGGCCTCTCCCTGATCCTGCTGGGCATGGTGTTCCGCTCGATCTGGGTGCCCCTCAAAGCCTCCGTCGGCTACCTGTTCTCGGTCGCCGCGGCCTTCGGCGTGACCTCGATGGTGTTCGAGTACGGCTGGTTCAACGAACCGCTCTTCGTGCACGTCAACGGCCCTGTCGTCTCCTTCATGCCGATCATGGTGATGGGGGTGCTGTTCGGCCTGGCCATGGACTACGAGGTGTTCCTGGTCTCCCGCATGCGCGAGGAGTTCGTGCACACCGGCGACGCCCGCGGCGCGATCGAACGCGGCTTCACCGCCAACGCCCCGGTGGTCACCGCCGCGGCGCTGATCATGGTCGCCGTGTTCGCCGGCTTCGTGACCTCCGGCTGGTTCATGCTGCAGCCGATCGCCGTCGCGCTCGCCGTGGGTGTGCTGGTCGACGCCTTCGTGGTGCGGATGACCTTCGTGCCCGCGGTGCTCGCGCTGCTGGGCAAGCACGCCTGGTGGCTGCCCGGCTGGCTGTCCCGGGCGCTGCCCACCGTCGATGTGGAGGGTGAGGGGCTCGCTGCGGTGCTCGAGCATCGCCGCTGGACCGAGGAGCACGGCGAGCACGCGCTGCGTCTGGATCAGGTCGTCGCCCCGCTGCTCGGTGCCTCCGGCACCGTGGGGCCGCTCACCGGCTCCACCGCCCCGGGCACCCTGCTGGTGGTGCGTGCTCCCGACGATGCCGCCCGCGCGACCTTCCTCGCGCTCGCCGCAGGTCGCCACACCCCCACCTCCGGCATCCTCGCCGTCCACGACCGCCTGGCCCCCGATGACCTCGCGGCGATCCAGGGCCGTACCCACTGGATCGGCGCCGGCGCACCGGTCGCGTCCCGGCTGGCCGAGATCGACAGCCACGGCATCGCCCGAGCGGTGATCGTCATCGAGCAGATCGAGGACCTCGCCCATGCCGCGAGCGTCAGCGACGACACCCTCATCGAGCGCCTCGATGCGCTGCTGGAGAAGGGCGCCACGGTGATCGTCGGCTCTCGCACCGATCACCCCGTCGACGCCGAACGCCATCTGCTGGGGAGTCTGCGTGACCCCCGCCGGCTGCTCGCCCTGTCCGTCCAACGCTCCACCGCATCGTCCCTGGACACCGCATCGTCCCCGGACACCGCATCGTCCCCGGACACCGCTTCCTCTCCCGAAGGAGCCCTCGCATGAACCGCCTGACGCATCCCCGCACCCTGATCGTCGTCCTGGTGCTGCCGCTGCTGGTGGCGGCGCTGGGCATGTGGGCGCTCAGCGGGCGGGTGGACCGCCTGGACACGGTGCCGGCCGCGGTCGTGAACCTCGATGCGGGCGCCGAGATCCAGGACGCCGACGGCGAGGTCCAGACCGTCCCCTTCGGCCGGCTGCTGACCGGCGCGCTGACCCAGCCCGGCACCGTCGAGGGGCAGGACACCCCGGACACCACCGGCTTCGACTGGCAGCTCACCACGCAGGAAGACGCTGAGCAGGGCCTGCAGGACGGCACCTACTCGGCCGTGGTCGTGATCCCGAAGAACTTCTCCCAGGATCTGGCGACGATCGGCACCCCCGAGGCCACCCAGGCGATCCTCGAGGTCACGACCAACGATGCCAGCGGCCAGATCAATGCCCTGGTGGGCACGGCGGTCGCCGAGGCCTCCGCCTCCACCATGGGCGGGCAGATGGCGCGGCAGTATCTCGACGGCCTCTACCTCGGCTTCAACGACCTCGGCAGGGGCTTCGGCGACGCGGCCGACGGTGCGGAAGAGCTCTCCGAGGGCACGAACGGTCTGGACGACGGCACCCAGGAGCTCGCCGAGGGCACCCGCACCCTCGCCGACGGCAGCGAGAAGGCGGCCGAGGGCGCACACGAGTTCTCCGGCGGAGTATGGACCTTCGCCGACGGCACCTGGCAGGCGGCCGACGGGACACGCACGCTCGCCGATGGACTCGATGAGCTGGCCACCGGCAGCGAGGAGCTCTCCAACGGTGTCCTCGGACTGCAGAACGGCATGAACGGCACCGACGGCCAGCCGGGCCTGCTCGATGGTGCCTCCCTGCTCGCCGCTGGCGTGGAGGGCGATGGCACCGCCGAGAACCCGGGACTCGAGGCGGGCGCGGACCAGCTCGCCACCGGCCTCGAGCAGTTCGCAGGCGGAGTCTCCCAGACCGGCACCGCGATCTCGGGCGACGGCACCGCCGAGAACCCCGGCCTGGTCCCCACCGCGCAGGGTGTCGCGGAGGGCACCGCGCAGCTCGGCGAGGGCGCCCAGCAGGCGGCCGACGGACTCGCCGGCACCCCCGAGCAGCCCGGCCTCGCCCAGGGAGCCCAGGGCGTGGTCGCCTACGCCGACTCCGCAGGAGAGGTCGCCGGTGGACTCACCGGGCTCGTGGACGGTGACGGCACCGCCGAGAATCCGGGCATGACTGCGCTGTCCGGCTCCCTGCAGGAGTCCGCGTGCACCCTCGCCGAGCGCTATCCCGATGACCCTGAGGCCCAGGGCCTGTGCCAGCAGGCGGGCGGCATGACCGGCTATGTCACCGGAGTGGGCGAGGCCGCCGGCGGCCTCGACACCATCGTCAGCGGCGACGGCACCGCCGAGAACCCCGGCCTGACCGCCACCGCGCAGGGCGTGGGCGATGGCGCGACGGCCGCTGTGGACCCCGTCCAGCAGATCGCCGACGGCATCAACGGCACGGAGGAGCAGCCGGGCCTGGTCCAGGGCACCGAGGGTGTGCTGACCTACGCCCAGGGCATCGGGAGTGCGTTCGACGGGGACGGCACCGCCCAGAACCCCGGCCTCACCGCCTCCGCCCAGCAGCTCGCCACCGGCGCGCGTACCAGTGCCGACGGCTCGGGCGAACTGGTCAGCGGAGTCAGCGGCCTGCATGACGGACTGGTCCAGTACGCCGACGGCGTCGACCAGCTCGCCGAGGGCGCCTCACAGCTCGCCACCGGCGCTCGCGCCAGCGCCGACGGCGCCGGGACCCTCGCCGAGGGCACCGATCAGCTGGCCGAGGGTGCGACCGCCCTCGGCACCGGAGCGCAGCAGCTGGCGCAGGGCAATCAGGAACTGGCGGACGGCACCGGGGAGCTCGCCGAGGGCACCGAGGAGCTGGCCGAGGGCACCACCGGTCTCGCCGAAGGCACCGAGGAGCTGGCCGGCGGTCTGCGAGAGGGCGCCGACGCGGTGCCGTCCTACTCCGAGACCGAGCGCACCCGGATGGGTGAGATGGCCGCCGCTCCCGTCGGCACCGAGGTGGAGCGGCAGAACGAGGCGAACGGGGCGGATACCGCCACCTTCCCCTTCGTCACTGCGCTCGCCCTGTGGCTGGGCGCCTTCGGCACCTTCCTGCTGCTGCCCGCTCTGCGGCGCAGCCTGCTGGACCGGGCGCTGCCGATGCGGCGGGTGGTGCTGCGTTCGCTGGCACCGGCACTGCTGATCGCGGTGGTGCAGACCATCGCGGTGCTCGCGGTCCTCACCGCCATCGGCATCTCCCCGGTGTCCCCGCTGTCGGTGGGCCTGGTGGCCTTCGCCGGGGCGGTCATGTTCGCGGCGCTGCACCAGATGCTGCTGACGCTGCTGGGCGACCGCATCGGCCGGATCTCCTCGATCGTGCTGATGGTGCTGCAGGTGGTGACGCTGGTGGGGATCGTGCCGGTGCAGACCGCGCCGGAGCTGCTGCAGTCGATCGGCTCGCTGATGCCGCTGTCGATCGTCACCCAGGGCCTGGTCCATGCGGCGCTCGGCGGGTCGCTGGTGAGCACCTCGAGCACGCTGCTCGCGATCCTCGCCTGGGCGGCGGTCTCATTGCTGCTGACCCTGGTGGCCTCGCGCCGGGCCCGCTTCGCCCGCCGCTCCGTGCGGGTGGGCGGCAGGGCGGTCCCGGCGGCGGCCTGACGAGGGCTGTCACTGGAAGTCCCTGCTCACTGGAAGTCCCTGGACCTGCCCGCCGCGGCCAGGTCCAGGGGCGCCACGTCGTCGGCGACGAGGTTCACCGCGCCGGTGCGGTTCTCCACGATGCCGCGCAGCGTGATCGCGCGGGCGGTGCGCAGCACGGCCCGGTGCCGCACCCAGAACCCCTGGGAGCAGACCACGTTGAGGATCCCGGTCTCGTCCTCGAGGCTGAGGAAGGTGACGTTCCCGGCGGTGGCGGGGCGCTGGCGGTGGGTGATCACCCCGGCGACCCGGATCCGGGTGGAGTCCTCCACCTCGCCCAGGCCGGCGATCGACAGCACCCCGTCGGCCGTCAGCTCCTCCCGCAGCAGCGCCATCGGGTGATCATCCAGGGTGATGCCGGTGGCCCAGGCGTCGGCGGTGGCGAGCTCGGCATCGCTCATCCCCGGCAGCATCGGTGCCTGCGCACCGATGGCGAGATGCGGCAGGGTGCCCGGGGACTCCTGGGCGGCGGCGCCCGCGGCCCACAGCGCCTGCCGGCGCGAGCTCGCCAGCGCGTCCAGCGCCCCGGCGGTGGCCAGCGCTTCGAGCTGCCGGGCGGTCAGCCGCACCCGGCGGGCCAGATCCGGGACCGAGACGAAGGCCCCGCCGCGTTCCCGCTCCCCCGTGATCGCCTCCGCAGTCTCGGTGCTGATCCCGCGCACCTGATCCAGGCCCAGCCGGATCGCCGGACCGGCCGCTGCGCTCTCTCCCTGGACCTGCTCCCGCGGCGGATCCACCCGGTAGCTGTGGTGCTCCTCGTCGGTCTCCAGATCCGTGCGGGCGCGGCTTCGCAGCACATCGGGCCCTCGGGTGAGCACGCCGTGGCGGCGGGCGTCCGCGACCAGCGACTGCGGGGAGTAGAAGCCCATCGGCTGGGAGCGCAGCAGCGCCGCGGTGAACGCGGCCGGGTAGTGGCACTTCAGGTACGAGCTCGCGTAGACGAGATAGGCGAAGGAGTAGGCGTGGGACTCGGGGAAGCCGTAGTTCGCGAAGGCGAGCAGCTTGCGGTGGACTCCGTCGGCCTCCTCCCCCACGATGCCGTGCTTCGCCATCCCCTCGAACAGTGCGTCGGAGAGCTCGAGCATCTTCTGGGTGGAGCGTTTGGAGCCCATCGCCCGGCGCAGCTGATCGGCCTGGGCGGGGCTGAAGTCCGCGACGTCGACCACCATCTGCATCAGCTGCTCCTGGAACAGCGGGATTCCGAGCGTGCGGCCCAGGGACTTCTCCAGCCGCGGGTGGAGGAAGGTGACCTCCTCCTCCTTGTTCCGGCGCCGGATATAGGGGTGCACGGAGCCGCCCTGGATGGGGCCGGGCCGGATCAGCGCGACCTCCACCACCAGGTCATAGAACACCCGCGGCTTCAGCCGCGGCAGGGTGGAGATCTGGGCGCGGGACTCCACCTGGAACACTCCCACGCTGTCCCCCTCGCACAGCATGTCGTAGACCGCCTCGTCCTCCTGGGGCAGGGTGCGCAGCTCGAAATGCTGGCCGTGGTGCTCGGCGACGATCTGCAGCGCATGATCCAGCGCGGTGAGCATCCCCAGGCCCAGCAGGTCGAACTTGACCAGGCCCGCGTCGGCGCAGTCCTCCTTGTCCCACTGCAGCACGGAGCGGTTCTCCATCGCGGCCCACTGCACCGGGCACACCTCGATCACCGGCCGGTCCGCGAGCACCATCCCGCCGGAGTGGATGCCCAGGTGCCGCGGGGCGTCGCGCAGCTGGTGGGCGAGCTCGATGACGTCGGCGGGGATGTCGGCATCGGCCAGCGAGGAGAAGGAGCGCTCGATCCGCTTGGCGAAGGCGTCCTGCGCGCCGGGGTCGTAGCCGAGCGCCCGGGCGGCGTCCCGCACCGCGAGCCGGGCCCGGTAGGTGATGACGTTGGCGACCTGCGCGGCGTTCTCCCGGCCGTAGCGGTCGTAGACGTGCTGGATCACCTCCTCCCGGCGATCGGAGGCGATGTCGATGTCGATGTCCGGCGGGCCGTCCCGCTCCGGCGCCAGGAAGCGTTCGAACAGCAGGTGGTGGCCGACGGGTTCGACCGCGGTGATCCCCAGCGCGTAGCAGACCGCGCTGTTGGCGGCAGAGCCGCGCCCCTGGGCGAGGATCCCCTCCCCGGCGCAGAAGTCCACGATCTCGTGGACGATCAGGAAGTAGCCGGGGAAGTGCAGGTCGATGATGACCTTCAGCTCATGGTCGATCTGCGCCCACGCCCCCGGGATCTGCTCGGGACGCTCCGCCGTCGGCCGGGGGCCGTAGCGCTCCTGCCCCTCGATCTCCACCAGCTCCACCAGCCAGCTGGCCTCGTCATGCCCCGACGGCACCGGGAAGGGCGGCAGGTCCGGGGCCAGCAGCCGCAGGTCCAGGGCGCAGTCCCGGCCCAGCCGCGCGGCCTGCGCGATCGCCCCGGGATAGCGGGGCAGCAGCTGGGCCATCTCCTCACCGCTGCGCAGGTGCGCCGGGCGGGAGGAGAGGTAGGGATCGGCCTGGGCGAGCGGCACCCCGGCGCGGAGGGCGGCGTGGGTGTCCGCCAGGCGTTTGTCCGCCGGGCGGGCGTAGTGGGCGTTGGTGGTCGCGACCAGCGGCAGGGAGACCTCATCCAGCCCGTGGCTCTCACGCACCAGGCGTGCACCCTGGGCGAGGGCATCGTGCAGCTCGTCGGCCTCTCCCCCGCCGCCGGCGATCAGCTCGACGGCGACGTTGCCGGGGCCGAACAGCTCCACCAGGCGCGTGATCGCGTCGGCCGCGGCGTGGGCTGCCGCCTCGAGGTCGCCGCTCTCCAGATGCGGGGCCGCGGCGCGGGTCACGGAGCCTTTGCGGCAGCCGGTGAGGATCTGCCAGTGCCCCTCGTGGGCGAGCCGGGACAGCTCCGCGAGCCGGTAGCGGGGGGCGGCCTTCTGCCCGCTGTCGAGGTGGGCGTGGGCGATCGCGGCGGAGAGCTGCCGGTAGCCGTCCGTGTCGCGCACCAGCACCAGCAGGTGCTCGCCCTCCGGGTCCGGGACACCGGTGCGGGGCGCGGAGATGACCGGGGTGGCGCTCGCGGCCTCCGCCCCGGGTTCGAGGCCCAGGGTCAGCTCGGCCCCGAAGACGGTGGCGATCCCCGCCTCCGCGGCGGCTTTGGCGAAGCGCACCGCACCGGGCAGCCCGTCATGGTCGACCAGGGTGAGCGCGCCGAGCCCGAGCCGGGCGGCCTGCGCGGCCATGTCTGCGGGGCTCGATGCGCCGTCGAGGAAGCTGAAGTGGGAGTGGGCATGCAGCTCCGCGTAGTCGACGGTGCGCGCGGGCCGATACGCGTCATCGGAGACCTTCCCGGTGTGCTCGATGACGACCGGCGGGGAGACCAGCTCCGCCGGACGGTCCGAGAGGACCGCCTCGAGGTCCTTCCACGCGGGCGGGCCCAGGAACCAGCGGGCCATCAGCGATTCTCCCTAGTCATACAACCCCTCCAGCATCCACTCCCCCGTGCGGGACAGCGCCAGCACGGCGGTCTCCTCGGCGCTTGCGCCGCGAACCACCAGCTGCAGGCGGGCGGCGCGATGGCCGTCCTGCGCCCACCAGCGCTCGTCGATCACGGTGGGGGCACCGTGGCCGAGCACCGGATAGCCGGAGCCGGCGCGCAGCCCCGCCCGCTGCAGGGCCGGGGCACCGGGCGCGGTGACCAGCAGCTGGGCAGGTGGGGCGCTCAGCAGTCCGCGGGCGGTGACCACGACGGGTCGACCCGAGGCGTCCTCGAGGCGCACCGAGGGCGGTTGGCGGAACACGGTGGCGGGCACCGGGCGTGGCAAGGAGCCCGGCCAGGGGCCGTCGCGGCGGGTGGGCTTCTCGCTGCGCCAGGGCACCAGCGTCACCTCCTCGGCGAGCAGCCGCCCGCCGGCGAGGGCGGGGACCTGCACCGCGTCCTCCCCCGCCAGGCCCTGGGCGCGGGCGAGGGCGCGGGAGGCTCGCTGGGCCGCTTCCCCGGCGCTGCCCCACAGGGCGGGAGCGTTCTCCCCGGCCGGGGCGAGCTGCAGCGGATGCAGGCCGATCCGGGTGATCGCGCCGGTCGCGGGGCCGCCCAGCCGGGCGCGGGTGATCCAGCCGTCGCACTGCCATCGGATGCGGTCCACGACATCGGCGACGGTCAGCGCCCCGTCGTGCCGCCAGGTGCGCTCCATCTCCTCTCCGCCCTCGGTGCGGGCCACGATCCGCAGCCGGGTGCACACCAGGCCGTTCGCGACCAGCATCGCGTGCAGCTGCTCGGCCAGCGGGCGGGCGATGAAGGCCGCCTGGTCGGTGCGCACCAGCGGGGTCTCCAGCGTGGTCTCGGCGAGGATCGGCTGGGTGGGATGATGCGCCGCGGGCGGGGTGGGCTCCTCGCCGCGGGCCAGCAGGTGCAGGGTCGCGACGTCGGGCCCGAAGCGGTCGGCGACGGCGGCCGACGGGAGCGCGGCGAGATCCCCAAGAGTGGTGATGCCGAGCCGCTGCAGCAGGTCGACGGTCTCGGCGAGGTCCAGCCTGCGTTCCGGGCGGGTGGCCGAGGGCTGACCGCGATGTCCCCAGCCGGGGCCGACGGGCGCGCTGCCGAGGGCCTGGATCGGATGCGGGGCGAGATAGTCGGCACTGCGACCCTCGCGCACGATCCGCCCCCGCGGGGAGGCGAGCAGCGCAGCGAACGGGCCGTCGGCGATCCCGACGGTGCAGTCCCATCCGGTGAGCTCGGCGACCGCGTCGAGGATCTGCTCCGCGAGGGGCCCTTCGCCGCCCCGGTGGCGGGCGGGGCCGCGGGCGGACATCAGCAGCACCCCGGGACGCAGCACGTCGACCCCGGCGGCGATCGTGTCCACCGCGGCGGCGACCAGCTCGAACAGGGCGGATTCGTGCTCCCTGTCGGCCTCCAGCACGAGCGCCTCGGGGCAGGCGGCGCGGGCGGCGCGACGCTTCATGCCGGGCATGACTCCGGCCGCCTGGGCTGCGGCCCCGGCGTGGGTGACGCGGTGCTGGTCCAGCAGGATCACCGGGGCGGTGGCGAGGTCGAGCGACGGCGGGGTCTGCCCCGCCACTGTCTCTTTCCCTGCCGCTTCCGCAGCCTCTACCTCGTTCTCGCTGCGGCGCTGGTGGCGGTCCAGCGCCGCCAGCAGCGGCCAGTCCGGGACGGTGACAGCGACGGTGCGGGTCGCGGCGGGCGATCCCGAGGTGGGGAGCTTGGCAGGCGTATCCGTCGCGCTCATCAGCTGGCCCTCCGCACCGGTCGCAGCAGGCGCATCGGCTCTCGGACCTCTCGAACCTGCGGGGCGTCGGCGATCATGCCTCGCACCTGGGGCAGCAGCACCTCGGTGGTGCGGTGCCCGGCGATCCCGCGCCCATCGGCGGTGATCTCGAGGCGGCGCCTGCGCAGCCGGCCCGAGCCGGTCCCGAGCCCTGCCCAGCCCTGGGTGACGGCGCGGAGGGTGAGGTCGGCGCGGCCGGGCGGGGTGGCGGCGAGGACCAGGGTGTCGGCGGTGCGGGCCCGGTTCAGCAGGCTGCGCCAGAGCCCGGGGGCGAGGTCCAGGTCAGGCCCCAGCACCAGCACGCCCACGCCGTCGGCCAGGGCGGAGAGCACCTGGGGGCGCTGGTCCCCGTCGGCCGGGGCGAGCGCGAGGCGGCAAGGATCCAGGCCGGCGTCCAGAGCGGAGCGCAGGCCCAGGTCGGACATGCCGGCGATCGCGCACCAGGAGTCCTCCCCCGCCGCAGCGACCGCGAGGGACAGCAGCAGCGAGGTGGTCGCGGCGCCCTGGATCGCCACGGAGCTGCCGGCGCGCAGACTGCCGCGCGGGAACAGCGTGGCGAGCGGTCCGGGGACCGGCAGGCGGGCGCCGAGGCCGTCATCGGCGGACTCTGCGCCTGGTCCTGCGACAGGTCCCGCGCCGGGGTCTGACACGGAGGGCGCCGACGACTGCAGAGCGGTCCGATCGATCCTCCCGCCCCAGCGCGCGGCAGAGCGCTCAGCCGCACCCAACGCGGCCCGAGCCCGAGACAGGCGCTGCTCGCGATCTTCTACCTGGAGGGCTGTGCCCATCGTGATTCCTCCTTCCGCCTCTCGCCATTCCGCTCACACACATGTTCGAACAGGGGTTCGAACTGTACGCCCAGAAGGGGTAGTGCTCAAGGCGTCCAGGTCGTGACTTCGAACGTACATGCGAAGCCTCTGGGAGGGGTGTGACAGACGGCGGCGGGGCGGCTCCGAGCCACAGGAGGCAGGAGGTGGGGACTGGGTCGATCAGCACCAGGGCTGGTATACATGCCGGTCATGAGCATCACAATCCGTCGGGCCGTCGTTGAGGATCTCGACGCCGTGCGCTTCATCGGCTTCTCGACATGGCCTCCTACCTACGGGCCGCTCAAGGGTGCCCGCTATGTCCTCGACGCGTTGGATAGCTATTGGAGCGCCGATGCCCTCCGTACCGCCATCGAGGCCGGAGGCATCGACGTTGCCGAGACCGCGCAGGGGGTCGTGGGCATGGCTGAGGTCGCGGAGCTCGGTGACGACCTGGTCCTGTGGAAGCTCTACGTCCTGCCCTCGCAGCAGCGCTCAGGAATCGGGCACGAGCTGATCTCCGCCGCGAAGGATCGTGCCCGGGCACGGCGCCGCGGTCTGCTCACCGAGTACGTCTCGGAGAACTCGGATGCCGGCCGCTTCTACGAGCGGGAAGGGTTCGTGCCGACCGCCGCCCCGTGGCCCGGAACGGCTGCTGCGTGGGTGCGCTGGCAGGACGATCCAGGCCGGATCTTCACTCTCCGTCCCGCCACGACAGAGGATGCCCATGGCTGCGCGGCAGTGCATCACGCCTCGTGGGTTGAGACCTACTCCGAGCTGCTTCCGGCGTCGCACTGGGAGACCGACACTCTTGAGCAGCGCGCTGCGACCTGGCAGCGATGGCTCGACGGCGGAGTTGCCGTGACCGTCGCGGAATCCGCTGGTCAGATCATCGGCCTCGCCATCGCGCATACGGGACGACAGATCGGCCCTCATGCGCCGGTGCGCGACCGGGAGCTGTATTCGCTCTATGTGCTCTCCGCGCATCACGGCAGCGGGGCCGGCCAGGCCCTGCTCGAGGCGGTGCTCCCTGCGGACGTCCCCGCCCAGCTCTGGGTCGCCGCGGAGAACCCCCGCGCGCGCCGGTTCTATGAGCGCAACGGCTTCACTCCTGATGGTGCCCGTCACGTCGACGAGACGCTCGACCTCGCCGAGGTCCGGCTCGTCCGCTGACGCTCCGCCACGCTTCCCGACCGACCTTCAGAAGGACTTCCCCGCATGGATCTGAGCCTCCGACGCGCGGAGCGGCACGACGTCCCTGCCGCGCAGGCGGCCTATCGGGCGATCATCGATCACCTCGCGGCGACCGTCGACTTCCCGCACTGGCACACCGAGAACCATCCGACCCCGGACGAGGTCGCGGCCTGGATCGAGGCAGGAGAGCTCTACCTCGCCATCACCCGCGCTGGCGCCGACAGGACGGACACGCAGCCGGAGACGATCGCCGGGGTCGCCGTGCTGAACTACGACGCGGCGGAGCAGTACGCCGACGCGACCTGGGCCATCGATGCGACGCCGGACGAGGTGCTGGTGGTGCATGCTCTGGGCGTCGTTCCCGCTTTTCTCGGCCGAGGGGTCGCCCGCCATCTGGTCGAGTCCTCGCTCCAGCTCGCCCGGGACTGGAAGCTCCGCACGGTCAGGCTGGACACCTACGTCGAGAACATTCCGGCGCGGCGGCTCTACGCTCGCTGCGGATTCCACGACCTGGGATGCCACACGGTGCGCTACGAGGGCACCGATCTCAGCCAGTTCCACCTCTTCGAGTACGTCCTGTGAGGCGATGGCCGCTCGATCTTTGCGGTCAGCGGGTTGTCCACACCCGGAATTGCCCCCTTCCCCCGCCTCTTCACAGAACCCCCGTCATCACTCCCTCCCATTCACGCCTCGCTGCAGTAGCGTTCGCCAGATCGGAAAATCCTGGCACAAGGGGGAACCGTGGAGAAGACGGTCGACAGATTCCAGGTACTGCTTGCCATTTTTGCCGTCGCGTTGATCATTGGACTGCCGATAGGTCTTTACTTCCTTGCGGTCCATACATTCACTGTTGCGACCGACACCTTCGATGCGGAGTGGGCTCTCGAAGAGAACTGGAATGTACTCCCAGCTGGGGGCGCCGAGCTCATTGACGCGATCGAAGACAAGGATGGATTCCATGGAGATGGATCTGCGGTGTACGTCTATGGCACCGCCGACTCTCCACCCTGGATCCTTCCTGATCAGGCGAGCGGCACCGACCACATTGCTCTACTCACGGCCCACGGCATCACGGAACAGCTGGCAGAAGTGCACGACGTCTCCGCGGTCCCCGAGTTGACGGCCTGTCGGTCGATATCCGTGCAAGCTGACGGCAGCGAATTGATCGAATGTCGCACCGCAGACCCAAATATCTTCGTTCTTGCCGAAAGTATGATGTAGAGCCCGGTCAGTACGGCGGGAGCGGCGGGTTCTTCAGCCGCTCGAGCGCTCGGCGCTTCGCATCGAGCCCTGCCTGGTGACGTGTCCAGGAGTCCATGAGCTCACGCGTCATATAGGGGCTCGCGAGATCCTCGTTGTCGCGGACGATCACGTGCACTCGATCCTGGATCGACCAGGCGGTCCGTCCCGGCAGGCCGGGGGTGCACGGTAATCGGGTCGGGTCGATCAGCCCCGCGGTCTTCGCGCGGTGATGCTGCCAGCACAGGAGATGCAGGTTCTCGATCTCGGTGAGGCCGCCGCGCTCCGGATCTCCGTGGTTGTACTCCTCGATGTGGTCCGCCTCGGAGGCCCAGGAGGTAGGGCGCGTGCATCCGGGAACAGCACAGGTGGTGTTGCGCAGCCGCAGATGTTCGAGCATGGCACGGGTCGGCGTGTAGACCTCCGCAGGCAGCGGTAGGAATGCTCCGCTGCACGGATCGGTGAGCACCCGGTACCAGGTGTCGCTCTGACCGGCCAGCTCGCGAGCCATCGCCGCGGGGATCGGGATCGTCCCCTCCAGCAGGCCGGGCTCCTGAGAGCCGCCGAGCATGGTCATGACGGGCACGGTGACGTTGAGGCGGAAACGGGGCTTCGACACCTGGACCCCGTCGGTATCGAAGGCGGCGCCGCCCAGCAGGTCGTACTGGATCAGGGCGAGGGAAGCGGTCATCGCCGTCTCGGCGACCGTCCCGCGCGGGTCCACCGGCGGGGCCTCCCCCGCTTCCAGGGCGTGGCGCTGAGCGGCTTGGACGGCGCGAGCGGCGGCATCGAGCCGCTGAGCGAGGGCAAGGATCTCCGGGGCGGGGCCGATCACTCTCAGGCATCCGATCCCGTCGTCCCGGGTGGGCAGCAGTTCCACCCGGCGCCGACCCTCGGGAGTGAGGTGCGCCGGGGTCTCCTGCTGGGATTCCAGCCGGCTGAGCAACCGGGAGAGCCGCTGATGGAACTGCTCGGTGGTGAGGGTGGCGGACCAGAGCGAAGTGGCGCTGTCCACCTGCCCCATCTGGCGTGGGGTGAGATGGCGGGTGCGGCGCAGGATGCGATCGAACCAGGCCGCGGGATACTCCCCACTTCCCAGACGGATCAGCGTGCGCGGGAGCTGGGTGACTGCGATGTGGGAGTCGTGAACGATGCGGCCCGCGACGGTCCGGGTGCAGCGCAGAGCCAGAGCGACGGAGAGGAGCTCGGCTTCTGCGACGTCTTCGTCGTAGCCCTCGCACTCGGTGTCGTGGAACGACGGCGCGAGTGCGGTGAACCGTGCGGCCAGCCGGTGGCTCTCCTCGATCGAGGCCGCGTGGACGGGCCGCAGATGCTCCGGGAGGACGGGGGCGGCCGGAGTGGGGGCCGGCCGTGCGGGAGTCCCGTCAGCCCCGCTCTCATCGAACGGCACATTCGCGCTCTCATAGAGATCACCCATCGCACACACCTCCCCCTCGGGATCCACTGCGGAATGCTCACCAGGGGAAGACCCGTGAACGGCCGACAAATCAACACATCGTCATCTCATTATTTTATCAACATCCGATGTCAGCACAAGCCCCCGGGTCGAATCTGTGGATATTGTGGATAAGTAGGTGGTGGGGAGGAAAGGTGCCGCTGGGTTCTGTGGATAAGCCACCACTGTGGAGGAATCGTCACGCCATGCACGGTGGTCACAGGTCACTGTCGACGAATGGCTCGAGGCGAGGGTGGGCTCTGCGGCGGTCCTGCAGGATTTCAGGAATGACCAATCTACGCACCAAATAGGCGCCGTCTAGGAATCTCGACAGAATCCCTCTTGCGCCGCAAGGAGTGATTCCACCCTGGACGGAAACGTCCGGACGGTAACACAGGTCAGCGCGCAATCTCGTCAGAAAAGAAATTCGCATATTCGATGCGTGCAGCACTATTCTCGGCGCATGAGAAATGTCCACGATCGAAGCCTCCCTTCTCTCAGGGCAATGCTCATCGCCCCTTACGTCACCGCGGCCGCGACGCTGAGGGCCTCGCGCGCGATGCGCACGCTCGCACTGCTGACTGGAGTCAATGCGCTGGGCAATGGGCTCTTCGCGACGATCAGCATCCTCTTCTACACCCAGCACCTCGGCTTCTCGGTCGGCGTCGTCTCCGTCGCCCTGGTGCTCGCCACCGTGCTCGCGATCGGGGGTGATCTGGTCAGCGGGAGGTTCTCCGATGCCTCGAGCCCGAAGCCGGTGCTTCTGGCCGGGCTCGCGCTCTCCGCTCTTTCCACCGCCCTCTTGCTGGCGGTCTGGGATGAGGCGAGCTTCGTAGTCGCGCTGTGCCTGATCAGCCTCGGGCAGGGGCTGTGCATGTCCTCGAACACCACTCTGATCCGGCGCCTCGCACACGAGAATCCGGCGCTCGCCCGAGCCTCGCTCAGGTCCCTGCTCACCCTCGGCGTCTCTGCCGGTGCCCTGCTGGCCGGGCTGGTCCTGGCCAGCGGCGAGCTGGCGGCGTTCCGGATCGCGATCCTCGGCAATGCTCTCACCTTCGTCATCGCCGCCATGCTGCTGCTGGGCATCACGGTTCCGCCTGCCCCGCCCGGGGCTCCAGGGCGACCGCGCCCGGTGCTCCCCGATCGGCGATTCGCCGTGTTCTCGCTCGCCAACGGTGCGATCGGGATCTACTTGCACGTACTGTCCTTCGCACTCCCCCTGTGGGCGGTGATCCATCATCCGGAGCTGATCTGGGTCGTCGGCCTTCTGGTCGCGCTGAACGCCCTGTTCACCGCCACCTTCCAGGTGCCAGCGAGCGCGGGAATCGAGAGTGTCGCAGCGGCGAGCAGGCGGCTGGTCGTCGGCGCCCTCCGCCTCGCGCTCTCCTACCTGTTCTTCCTCTCCGGCTGGTCGTCCTCACCGGGCGTGCTGGTGCTCGTGCTGATCGTCTTCCTCGCAGCACACACGGCGGGAGAGGTGCTGTACAGCGCCGGGACGATGGAGCTGCTGTTCCGGCTGGCGCCTGCGCAGCAGCAGGGTCAGTACGGCGCCTTCTATGGGATCAGCAACGGGCTGATGTCCTCCGTGGCGCCCGCACTTCTCGGCGCCGCGATCGCCCTGAACGGTGGATGGGGATGGTGGCTGCTCGCCGGGGCGACGATCCTGCTGGCGCTTCTCATCTGCGCTGTGAGCAGAGGCGCCGGACCACAGGACGCCCTCGACACGATCACTGCGTGACCCGCCCCGCGTCTCCCGAGGCTCAGCGACCGAACAGTCGAGCGAAGAATCCGCTGGACTGACCGGCGCGCCCGGACCCCGCGGCGGCGGGGGCATCCTCATGCCCGCGGCAGCGGTCGGCGGCGGCCACCCCGGCCATGACTTGATCGATGTGCTGGCCGCATCCGGCCCAGGTGGTCTTGCCGCAGGTGCGGCAGGTGACGGCTCGACACATGGCGAGTCCTTTCCAAGAATCTGGTGAGGGATCTACTCTTCAGGAGACGAGCTGATCAGGGGCGTTCTGAGCCGCCCAGGAGGCCCAACCCGCGTAGCTGCCCTCGAGCTCGACCACCTCGAAGCCGGCCCGGCGCAGCGCGGCCGCCGCCACGGCGTTACGCACGCCCGACTGGCAGTAGGTCACCAGCGGGCCGGCCTCTGGGGCGGGCAGAGCGTCCTGGTGGAAGAGGACCTTGCCTGCGTTGAGCTGCTGTGATCCGGGGAGGTGGCCGTCGGCGTGCTCGGTGCGGTTGCGCACATCAAGCAGATGGGCGCCCTCGTGCTGGGACAGGAAGCCTTCCAAGTCCGCCGGCGCGATCGTTTCCGGGACGGTGTGCGGCAGGCCCTCGAGCGTCGAGGTGTACCCGGCGACGCGGTCGATGCCCACGCGCACCAGGTGGTCGCGGATCTCTTCAGCTGCCTCGGCGTCGGGTGCGAGCAGCACCAGCGGCGTGTCCTCGGCGTCAGGGTCATAGGCCCAGGCCCCGAAGCTCGCTGCCTTGGCGGCGCTGGGGACGGTCAGTGCACGGTCGACCGTGCCGCGGTGGAATTCACCCTGCGGGCGGACGTCGACGAAGACCATGGTGCCGTCGTCCAGGCTGTGCGCGACCTGTGCGGTCGAGAGCTCCGTGAGCGGCGGCCGCTCGCCGAGCAGGGCCGGGCCCTGGACGTTCTGGCGCTTCATGCGGGCGAAATACGCGTGCGCGTCGGGCTGGCCGTCGAGCAGCTCGTCGACGAAGCCCTGCTCGTCGTCGCTGGCGAGATAGGGCGCCCACCAGGCGAACCTGCGCTCGTAGCCGACGGTGGTCGAGGGCAGCGCGCCGAGGGCCTTGCCGCAGGCGGAACCGGCGCCGTGGCCGGGGAAGACCTGCACGTGGTCGGGGATGGTGAGGAAGGAGTCCTTCAGCGAGGCGAACAGCTGCTTCGCGCCGGCGAAGCGGGTGTCCTGGAATCCGGCGGCCTCGTCCAGCAGGTCCGGCCGGCCCACGTCGCCGGAGAAGACGAAGTCCCCGGTGAGGTAGTAGCCGGGCTCGTCCGTGACGGCACCGTCGGTGACCAGGAAGGACAGATGCTCCGGGGTGTGGCCGGGCGTGTGCCGGGCGGTGATGGTGACGTTGCCGAGCGTGAGGGTGTCCAGATCATGCAGGACCTCCGCATCGAAGCGGTAGGTCCAGTCCTCGTCACCCTCGCCGGAGACGTAGCCGGTCGCGCCGGTCGCCGCGACCAGCTCGCGGGTGCCGGAGAGGAAGTCGGCGTGCACATGCGTCTCGGTGACGGCGACGATCCGCAGGCCATGGCGGGCGGCGAGGTCCAGGTACTGCTGGACATCGCGCCGAGGATCGACGACGAGCGCCTCCCCGCTGGCCTGACAGCCGATCAGGTAGCTGGCCTGGGCGAGATCCTCATCGTAGATGCGCTCGAGAAGCATGATTCCTCCTGCGGTTCTGGAATGGACGGTGGTGCATAGGTGGGTGAATGTGGTGGCCGGGCGGCATTGACCGCGTCGGCCGGAGGTCAGGCGAGGGACAGGAACATCTTCTCCATGTCCTTCTTGTCCAAGCTCTCCTCGGGGTTCTTCAAGCACTGCTCGAGACCGCTGGCGATGATCGCGAATCCGGCCCGGTCCAGCGCCTTGGACACGGCCGCGAGTTGCGTGACGACGTCCTTGCAATCCCGCCCCTCCTCGAGCATCCGCACGACAGCAGCGAGCTGCCCCTCGGCGCGCTTGAGGCGATGGACGGTGGGGGTGAGCTCATCAAGGTTCAGCTGCACAGAAAGCTCCTGGGGTCGGGTGCGACGATTTTATACCCCAGGGGGTATGAAGCTCAAGCCTACGAGGGGACGGTGAACGACCACGGAACGGCACACCACGGCGCTGCCGCGAACAGGCAAAGTCCTGCAGGCGGGGGTATGGCAGAGTTTCCTCCAGGGCAATGAACAGCCCGTCCCGCCTGAGCGAAGGAGCCTCCGCATGCGCGCACTGATGCTGCACGAGAAGAACCGGATGTCGATCGAGGAGGTCGAGCCCGTCGGTGCTCCCGGTCCGGGGCAGGTCCGGATCAAGATGCACACCGTCGGTATCTGCGCCTCTGACGTGCACTACTGGACTGACGGCAAGATCGGCCCCTTCGTGGTCGAAGCCCCGATGATCCTGGGACACGAGGGCGCCGGCACCGTCGTCGAGGTCGGCGAGGGCGTCACCCACCTCTCCCCCGGTGACCGGGTCGCGATGGAGCCCGGCGTGCCCGACCCCAGCTCCCGTGCAGTGCGCGAAGGCAACTACAACGTGGATCCCGGCGTGCAGTTCTGGGCCACCCCGCCCGTGCACGGCTGCCTCGTCGACGAGGTGATCCACTCCGCAGCGTTCACGTTCCAGCTTCCCGACAGCCTCAGCTTCGCCGAGGGTGCGCTCATCGAACCGTTCTCCGTGGGCATGTACGCCGCGACGAAGGCCGGGATCAAGCCCGGCGACGTCGCCGCTGTCGTCGGCGCCGGCACCATCGGGATCATGACCGCGATCGCCGCCCGCGCCGGCGGAGCCAGCCAGGTCTTCATCTCCGACGTGCTGCCCGAGAAGCTCGCCCTGCTCGACGGACTCGAGGGCATCGTCACGGTCGACGCCACCAAGGAGGACCTGGGCGAGCGGGTGCGCGCCGAGACCGGCGGCTGGGGCCCGCAGGTGGTCTTCGAGGCCACCGGCGCCGCCCCCGCCTACAAGAAGCTCTGGGAGCTGCCCGCCCCGGGCGGCCGCATCGTGCTGGTGGGCATGCCGGTGGATCCGGTGCCCTTCGACATCGCCACCGTGCAGAGCCGCGGCATCTCCCTGGAGACGGTCTTCCGGTACGCGAACGTCTACCAGAAGGCGATCGACCTCGCCGCCACCGACGCCGTGGACCTCTCCCGTTTCGTCTCGGAGACCTTCGCCTTCGAGGACTCCGTGCAGGCCTTCGAGCGCTTCCTCGAAGGACGCCCGACGGATGTGAAGCTGCAGATCACGCTCTGATGCCCCGCCTGCGGGTGCTGCTGGACCTCGACGGCACGCTGGTGGATCGACAGGGTGCCTTCGAGGCCTGGGCGCGCCGGGTCGTCGAGGAGAGGGGTGCGGGGCGGAGGATCTCGACTGGCTGATCGCGACGCCGTCGTCCGTGTGGGGAGGGTGCTCCGCCAGGACGCCGGCCCGCTGCAGTTGATCCGCGTACGCCACTATCCCGGAGGTACCAGGAGGGGTGGTCTAAAGAGCTGGTTTATACCCCCATAGGAGCTGATGATGTCCGCCTCTCCCATCGCCGTCGTGCCCGCCGTGCATCTGGCATCGGACACCCCCGCCGCCACCACGCCGGACCAGTCTCCGGTTCAGTACGCCGTGCACGTGCTGCACGACAATCCCGAGTGGCTGCCACCGTTCCGCCGGGCCTTCGAGGCCGAGGGGGTGCCGCTGGTCGAATGGCCCCTCGGGGAGGGGCACCTCGACCTGGACTCCGAACCGCCCCGCGGAGTGATCTGGTCGCGCCTCAGCGCCTCCTCGCACACCCGCAACGCCCCGCTCGCCAAGGATGCCGCCCGCTCGATCACCGCCTGGGCCGCCTCCTGGGGCCGCCGGGTGGTCAACGGCCAGCATGTCGCGGACCTCGAGGTCTCCAAGGTCATTCAGCACGCCCAGCTGCGTCGCGCCGGTTTCGACGTGCCACGCACCCTCGCAGTCTTCGGGCGCGACAGGTTGATCGACGCGGCCGAAGGCTTCCGGGCTCCGTTCCTGACCAAGCACAATCAGGGCGGCAAGGGTCTCGGGGTGCGTCGCTTCGACGACCATTCCGCTTTCGCCGACTACGTGCACAGCAACGAATTCGAGGACGCCGCGGACGGGATCACCTTGCTGCAGGAGCTGCTGATCGCCGACGAGCCCGCCATCACCCGTGCGGAGTTCGTCGGTGGGGAGTTCGTCTATGCCGTGCGGGTGGACACCTCCGGTGGGGGCTTCGAGCTGTGCCCCGCTGAGGCCTGCGCCGTTCCCGGCCAGGACGAGGCGGCGGAGCCGATGTTCCGGATCCGCCCCGAGGTGACAGCAAGCACGCCACTGATCCGCCGGTACCAAGCGCTGCTGACCGAGCTGGGCATCGAGATCGCCGGGATCGAGTACATGACGACGGTCGACGGCCGTACCGTCACCTACGACATCAATACCAACACCAATTACAACCCTGAGGTCGAGGCATCTCTGGAATTCCCCGCCGCCCGGCACATCGCCCGCTACCTGGGTTCCCTGCTGCACGAGGAACGCGAGACGGACGAGGGCTGATGCCGGGACGTGCACCCTTGCGCAGCTCGTGATGACGGTGCTCGGGGCGGGGTTCGAGCTGCTGCATCTGGCGGAGCATCCTGACCCGTTCTGGATGCCGGAGGACGGCGCTCGGGCAGCGGCCTGGGACGGCCGCCTGCCCAATGCGATCAGCCTGCTGGCGCGCCGGACGCGATGAGCGCGGCGCGGCGCTGCCAGAACACGACGGCGCTGGCCGCGGCGACGTTCAGGGAGTCCACTCCCCCGGCCATCGGGATCACCACATGTGCATCGACCGCGGCCAGTGTGGCGGGCTTCAGCCCGTGACCCTCTGCGCCGAGCACGAAGGCGACCTTGCGCTCCGGCCCCAGGTCCACGTGCTCGAGTGCGACGGCCCCGTCGGTGAGGGCCAGTGCAAGAACGTCGAAGCCAGCTTCGTGCAGCAGGTCCACGCCCTCGCGCGGCCAGGCCTCCAGGCGCGTCCACGGCACCTGGAACACCGTGCCCATCGAGACTCGGATCGAGCGGCGGTACAGCGGGTCCGCGCACTGCGGGGTCACCAGCACCGCGTCGACCCCGAGCGCGGCGGCGGAGCGGAACATGGCGCCGACGTTCGTGTGGTCCACGATGTCCTCGATCACCGCGACGGTGCGGGCGGTGCGCAGCAGCTCCTCGACGGAGGGGAGCTCGGGCCGCTGCATCGACGCGAGCGCCCCGCGGTGCAGGTTGAAGCCGGTGAGCTGCTCGACCAGCGATTCCTCCCCGGCGTAGACGGGCACGTCAGGGAACTGCTCATAGAGCGGAGCGAACTTCGCGAGCCACTTCTCGTTCATGAGGAAGGAGCGCGGCGCCATCCCGGCCTCGATCGCCCGGGAGATCACCTCGTAGCTCTCGGCCATGAACAGGCCACGCTCCACCTCGACGCGGGAGCGCAGGCGGACGTCGGTCATGCGCAGGTAGTCGTCCAGCGCCGGATCGGCGAGGTCGGTGACCTGCTGCAGCTGAGGGTGCTCCACCAGCCGGTCAGTTCAGGGAGAGCGAGCGGGCGGTGTACCGCTCGCCGCGCTGCTCGACGATCAGCGGCAGGCCGAACGTGCGGGTGAGGTTCTGGGAGGTGAGGGTCTCGCCGATGGGCCCTGCGGCGACCACGGCGCCCTCACGCAGCAGTGCGACATGGGTATAGCCGGGCGGGATCTCTTCGACGTGGTGGGTCACCAGCACGGTCACCGGAGTCGCGGGGTCCTTCGCGAGCCGGCCCAGGGTGCGCACGAGGGACTCGCGGCCGCCGAGGTCCAGGCCCGCTGCGGGCTCATCCAGCAGCAGCAGCTCGGGATCGGTCATCAGCGCCCGGGCGGCGAGGACGCGCTTGCGCTCGCCGGTGGAGAGGGTGCCGAACATCCGGGTGCTGTGATCGCCCACGCCGAAGGCGGCCAGCAGGGTGCGGGCCCGGTCGAGGTCCAGCTGCTCGTATTCCTCGCGCCAGCGGCCCACCACTCCGTATCCGGCGGTGACCACGACGTTCTCCGCGGTCTCGTCGGCCGGGATGGTGTCGGCCAGCTCCTGGCTGGCCAGACCGATCAGTGGTCGCAGCTCGAAGACGTCGACCCTGCCGAGCCGCTCGCCGAAGATCTCGACGCTTCCGCTGGTGGGATGCATGCGGGCGGAGAGCAGACGCACGAGCGTCGACTTCCCGGCGCCGTTGGGGCCGAGGACCGCCCAGCGCTCCCCCTCCTTCACCTCGAGGGAGACCCCATCGAGTATCGGCGCCCCGCTGCGGCGGACGGTGACATCGTTCAAGGAAGCTGCTGCGACGGACATGGCTCCCAGCCTATCGGTTGAAAGGCCCTGAACCGGTCGACCCGGCCGTGAAGCCGAGGTCCCACCCCTAGACTGACCGAGCCCGAATCGCCGCTCCAGGAGGTGCTCGTGTCGCATCGGCCCGTCTCCCTGCACGCCCCCCGAGGGTCCATCGCCGCTGACGTGATCCGCGAGGGCATCGATGCCCTGCTCGCGGACCAGGAGGGCGACTTCCCGCTCCAGTTCTCCCCCGAGGTGCTCGCCGAGGCGGAACGCGCCGCTGCGCAGGATCTTTCTGCCACGGACCGCGTGGACCGCACCGAGGTCCCGTTCGTGACCCTTGATCCCGCCAGCTCCACCGACCTCGACCAGGCGATGCACCTCGAGCGCACAGAGAACGGGTACCGGGTGCTGTACGCGATCGCGGATGTGCCCTGGTTCGTCGAGCTCGACGGCCTGCTGGATCATGCGGCGCGCGAGCGCGGCGAGACGCTCTACCTGCCGGACCGGCGGATCCCCCTGCACCCCGAGCTGCTCTCCGAGGGCGCCGCCTCCCTGCTGCCCGATCAGGACACCCCGGCATTCGTCTGGGTGCTCGACCTCGACGGCGCGGGCGAGGTGCACAGCATCGGCCTCGAGCGCGCGCTGATCCGCTCCGTGCAGAAGCTCGCCTACGACCAGGTGCAGGAGGAGCTCGATCGCGGCGAGGGGCGGCCGATGATGCTCCTGCTCCAGGAGATCGGTGCGCTGCGCACCCAGCTGGAGGCCCAGCGCGGCGGTGCGAGCCTGAACGTGCCCGAGCAGGAGATCGTCGCCGAGGGTGAGGTGGTGCAGCTCAGCTGGCGCCGCCCCAATCCGATCGAGGATGACAACGCGCAGATCTCCCTGATGACGGGGATGGCGGCGGCCTCGCTGATGCTCGAACACGGCGCCGGCATCCTGCGCACCATGCCGCCGGCAGAGCAGCAGGCGGTGGACCGCTTCCGCCGTCAGAGCGACGTGCTCGGGATCCCCTGGAGCACCGAGCAGAGCTATGGGGAGTTCCTGCGCTCGTTGGACTGGCATGAGCCGACGCATCTGGCGCTGCTGAATCTGGCCACCTCCCTGTTCCGGGGCGCTGGCTATGCAGCGTTCGCGAGCGCTGCCGAGGTCCCCGCAGACCCGGAGCAGTCTGCGATCGCCGCCCCCTACGCGCACACCACCGCGCCGCTGCGTCGCCTGGTGGATCGGTTCGTGCTGCTGGTCTGCGACGACCACGTCTCCGGCCGCACCCCTTCACCGGAGCTGCTGGCGGCGATGGCCCAGATCCCCGACGCGATGCGCGCGGCCGGTGCGCGCGCCGGCAACCTGGAGCGCACAGCGATCGACCTGGTGGAGACCGCCGCGCTCGCCGCCTGGGAGGGCGAGGAGTTCGACGCGACCGTCCTGGAGCGTCGGGAGGCGACCGAGTCCAGCAACGGGAACGGCGACGGTGGCGGCAACGGCAGCAGTGGTAGCAACGGGAACGGGAACGGTGGCGCGCCCACCCGCGTCGAGGTGCAGCTGACGGACCCGCCGATCACGGCCTGGGTGCCGATGGATGCCGAAGCCGGCGAGGTGGTGCGGGTCCGGCTCGAGTCGGTCGACCCGGCGAAGCGCCGCGCCGTCTTCGTCGCCGCCGATCCTGCCCGGGCGACCGACGCTGCCCTCGGGGCCGAAGGGTCGAAGAGCTCCGACGGGACTCCGGCATGAGCGAGGCCGCTGCGGGCAAGGACCTGGTCGCGCTGCCCCGCGCAGCGGTGCTGATGCTGTGGGTCTCCGCCTATCTGCGGGGCGACATGGGGCCCGACGACGCGGCGCAGATGAGCTACGGAGTGGGGCGCAGCGGGCCCAGCGGGGAGGGAGAGGATCTCTTCAGCTGGATGACCGGGCTGCGACGACTGCCGCTCGCGCAGCTGCGGCTGGTGCTGCCCGTCCCCGGCCGGCTGGCAGGTCTCGTCGGCCCGCCCTCCGTGATCTCGCTCGCGCTCGAGGTGGAACAGGCGATCGTGGTCACCGCCGCGGGCATCGCCGATCACACGCTGGTCCCCGTCCTCTCCTCCGTCGAGCATGAGGGACGCCCGGCCAGTGCCGTCTCCTGGGCGCGCGCAGCCGCACCGGTCGGTGCTCAGGTGCCGCCTGCCGCCACCTCCGGCAGCGCGCGGCAGGAGCTGCTGGAAGCCCTGCGCCGGGCCGCGACCGGGAGCGTCGAACTGGATCTGGTGCCGGACGAGCCGGTGGAACCCGCCCGGATCCCGCCCGGCTGGATCTCCACCGCGCTGCCCCGCCACCTCGACAGCTCCGCGGCGCATCTGCTGGTGCTCGCCGCCCGCACCCTGCTGCTCACCCGCGCCGAGATCGACGAGGGGCACGGTCACACCGTGCACCTCGCCGAGGCGCTGGCCCGGCGCGGACTGCTCGACGAGCTGCATGAGGTGGCTCGCGGCGCCCTCATCGAGGCGGTCGAGCGGATCCTCGCCGAGCAGACCGGCTGAACCCGCTCGCCGCCCCGATGCTCACCCGATGCGCGGGAGCTCTGGAGCCCAGTAGCTCAGGAGCTCTGCGCGATCACCGTCCGGTAGACCTCCAGAGTGCGCTCGGCGATCGAGGTCCAGGAGAAGTGCTCGGCGGCCCGGCGCCGTGAGGCCTCGCCCATCTGCTTCGCCCGCACGGGGTCCGAGACCATCTTCACCAGCGCATCACGGGTGTCCGCGATGAACTTCTCGGGATCCACCGGAGTGCCGGTGCCGTCGGTCACCTGGTCGAGCTGGACCAGATACCCGGTCTCTCCGTCGACGACGACCTCAGGGATGCCGCCGGTGGCGGAAGCCACCACCGGGATCCCGCAGGCCATCGCCTCGAGGTTCACGATTCCGAGCGGCTCGTAGATGCTCGGGCACGCGAAGGTGGTGGCGTGGGTGAGGATCTGGGTGAGCTCGTGCCGGGGCAGCATCTCGGTGATCAGGTGCACGTTGCCGCGCTCCTTGGAGAGCTCGGCGACGAGACCGCTGACCTCCTCGGCAATCTCCGGGGTGTCCGGGGCGCCGGCGCAGAGCACCACCTGGTAGTCAGCGGGCAGATCGCGTACGGCCCGCAGGAAGTACGGCAGGCCCTTCTGACGGGTGATGCGGCCGACGAACACGATCGTCGGCGCCTCCGGGTCGATGCCCCGGCTGGTCAGCGCGGAGGTCTCCGGATTCGGGGCCCAGGACTCGATGTCGATGCCGTTGTGGACCACGTGGACCTTGGCGGGGTCGACCGTCGGGTAGGACCGCAAGATGTCCTCGCGCATCCCCGCCGAGACCGCGATGACGCCAGCGGCACCCTCATATGCTGTGCGCTCCGCGAAGGAGCTCACCGCGTAGCCTCCGCCGAGCTGCTCGGCCTTCCACGGCCGCAGGGGCTCGAGGGAATGGGCGGAGAGCACATGCGGGATGCCATGCAGCAAAGAGCCCATGTGGCCGGCGAAGTTCGCGTACCAGGTGTGGGAGTGCAGGAGGTCCGCGCCCGCGCAGTCCGCGGCGATCAGCAGGTCGGTGCCCAGTGTCGAGAGCGCAGCGTTGGCCCCTTCGAGCTCCGCAGGGGTGGAGTAGGAGGTGGTCCCCTCCTCGTCTCTCTGCGCGCCGAAGGCCCGCACCCGGACATCGATGTGGGGGCGGAGCACTTTGGTCAGCTCAGCGACGTGGACGCCGGCGCCGCCGTAGACCTCAGGCGGGTACTCCTTGGTAAGCAGATCGACACGCATGTCAGGCTCCTTCTCATGGGCTGGATCGGATTCTCATGGGCAGGGTCTGACGTCGGACTGCGCCTCAGATGCTCTTTGGTCCGAGGGACGAAGACCGGCGTGATGGGTGCCACTTCTGGACTATCCTCGCACCATGTCGTCCAAAAAGGTTCTCGCCATCGTCCTCGCCGGCGGCGAGGGGAAGCGGCTGATGCCGCTGACCCTTGATCGGGCTAAGCCCGCGGTGCCGTTCGGCGGCATCTACCGCCTCATCGATTTCGCCCTCTCGAACATCGCCAACTCCGGCTATCTGCGCGTCGTGGTGCTCACGCAGTACAAGTCCCACTCCCTCGACAAGCACATCGCCCAGACCTGGCGGATGAGCTCCCTGCTGGGGAACTACGTCGCACCGGTCCCCGCGCAGCAGCGCATGGGCAAGCACTGGTTCCGCGGCAGCGCCGACGCGATCGCCCAGTCCCTGAACCTCATCCACGATGAGAAGCCCGACTACGTGGTGGTGGTCGGCGCCGACAACATCTACCGCATGGACTTCTCGCAGATGCTGGATGCCCACATCGAGTCCGGGAAGTCCTGCACCGTCGCAGCGATCCGGCAGCCGATCGAGATGTCCGATCAGTTCGGTGTGATCGAGACCGATTCTTCGGATCCCACCACCATCAGAGCTTTCGTCGAGAAGCCGAGCGAGACCGAGGGGCTGGCCGATGATCCCGGCTCGATCCTCGCCTCGATGGGCAACTACATCTTCAACGCCGACGCGCTGGTCGAGTCGGTCACCCGGGATGCCGAGGACGAGAACTCGAAGCACGACATGGGCGGGGATATCGTCCCCTCCTTCGTCGCGAAGAACGATGCGGCGGTGTACGACTTCATCCGCAATGACGTGCCCGGCTCCACCGACCGGGACCGCGACTACTGGCGGGACGTCGGCACGCTGGATGCGTTCTACGACGCGCACATGGATCTGATCTCGATCCATCCCGTCTTCAACCTCTACAACGACAAGTGGCCCACCTACACCGGCCACCGCAATGCGCCGCCCGCGAAGTTCGTCCATGCCGGGCCGGGTCGCGTCGGCTCCGCCGTGGATTCGGTGATCTCCCCCGGAGTCGTCGTCTCCGGTGCACAGGTCTCCAGCTCGGTCCTTTCGCCGGGCGTGCGCGTGAACTCGTGGTCGAACGTCTCGGACTCGGTGCTGATGGATGACGTGATCGTGGGTCGCCATTGCCAGATCCACCGCGCCATCATCGACAAGGGGGTCGTGGTGCCCCCACGCACACAGATCGGACTGGATGCCGCGAAGGATCGTGCGCGCGGCTGGGTGGTCACGGAGTCGGGCATCACGGTGCTCGGCAAGGGCACGGTCATCACCCCGTGACGGCAGCGGAGGCGACCGCCCCCTCCGCCCGCACGGCGACCGGACTGCTGATCTCCGACGTCGACTCGACCTTCCTCACCCAGGAAGTGATCGAGCTCGTCGCGGAGCACGCCGGAGTACGGGACCAGGTCGAGGAGATCACCACCGCCGCGATGCGCGGTGAGCTCGACTTCGCACAGTCCCTGCGCGCCCGGGTCGCGCTGCTCGAAGGACTGGACGAGGCCGTGCTCGGCGAGGTCCGGGCAGTGCTGGTACCCACCCCGGGCGCCCTCGAGCTGGTGCGTCGTGCGAAGTCTGCCGGCTGGGTGACCGCGCTGGTCTCCGGTGGTTTCCACGAGGTGATCGACGAGCTGGCCTCGGAGATCGGCATCGATCACGTGCGCGCCAACCGCTTCGAGATCGCAGGTGGCCGCTTCACCGGGCGTGTCTCAGGACCGATCATCGATGGCCCCGCCAAGCGCCGCGCCCTCGAGGAGTTCGCGGCGCAGCATCAGGTGCCCACCGCCCGGATCATCGCTATGGGCGATGGGGCGAACGACCGGGAGATGCTGATCGCGGCCGGTACCGGAATCGCGTTCCGAGCCAAGCCGGCGCTCCGGGAGATCGCCGACGTGGAGATCGACGGAGAGTCGCTGCTCGACGCCTGGCCGCATCTCGAGAGCGCTGCGGGGGCGAGCACCGACCGCTGACCCTCTGCGGATGACAGACCCCCGTCGCCCGGCCTCACGGCCCGGGCGGCGGGGGTCCACCTTCTCTAGATCGGTCAGCTCAGGGGCGGACGATGGTGTGCAGAGTCGCCGACTCCTCCTGCAGCTCGTCCCAGCCATCCACCCCGCTCGAGAGCACCGCCAGGCCACCTGTCGGCATGCCGATCCGGGCCTGGGCGACCGCTCCGGCGTCGGAGTCATCGTCGGCCAGCACCGCACTGAGGGTCGAGATGGTCGGTTCATGGCCGATGACCAGCACCACCGAGTGTCGGGACTCGACGCCGTGCACCAGGGCGAGGAGCTCGGCGGCTCCGCCCGTGTAGATGTCCTCATGGAACGAGACCTCGCCGTCGAAGCCGGGCATCATCGAGGCCGTCGCCTCCCAGGTCTGGGTCGTGCGCAGCGCGTCGGAGACCAGCACTCGGGAGACCCGCACGCTCTGCGCGGCGAGGTACTCCCCCACGAGGCGCGCCTGGGCCTCACCCTTCTCGGCGAGGGCACGGGCGTGGTCCGGCTGGCCGGACCCGCTCTCCGCCTTGCCATGACGCATCAGGAGCAGCAGACGACTGTCGGGGTCGGAAGATGACATGGAGGTGCGTTCACGCCTTAGGGGTTCGGTGGTGCAGGTTCTGGGTCAGTGTCCCATGCCGAGGCCGCCATCGACGGGGATCACTGCCCCCGAGATGTATGCCGCGTCATCACTCGCCAGGAAGGTGACAGCTTTCGCCACTTCCGAGGGATCCGCGAAGCGGCCGGCCGGGATCGCCTTGCGATAGGCGGCCTGGAGGTCCTCGGTGAGCGCCTGCGTCATCTCGGTGTCGATGTACCCGGGCGCCACCACGTTCGCGGTGATCCCACGAGAGCCGAGCTCACGAGTGAGCGCGCGGGCGATGCCGATCAGGCCCGACTTCGAGGCGGCGTAGTTGACCTGCCCGGGCGAGCCGTACAGGCCCACCACCGAGCTGATCAGCACGATGCGGCCCTTCTTCTTGCGCATCATCGATTTGATGACTCGCTTGACGGTGCGGAATGCACCGGAGAGGTTGGTGTCGATCACGGATTCGAAGGAATCATCACTCATCCGCAGCAGCAGCTGGTCATCGGTGATCCCGGCATTCGCGACCAGCACCTCGATCGGGCCATGGGCCTCCTCGACCGTCTTGATCGCAGCATCCAGGCTCTCCCCGTCGGTGACGTCGGCGGCGACGGTCAGCGCGCCGTCCGGGCCACCCTGTCCGGACCTGCTGGTCACAGCGACCTTGTCCCCCCGACGAAGGAACTCCTCGGCGATCGCGCGTCCGATCCCCCGGTTCCCTCCGGTGATGAGGACACTGCGCGGCTCGATGGTGGCGTCGGACATTCAGACTCCTGGGAGAGAGGTGGACGGGGCGGAATGCCCTCATGAAGGACGATGTCATGCGGTGAGGCAGAACGCCTCGGCATGGGCTAGTGCTCTACGATACGGGGCGAGAGAGTGTCGGGATCCATGGGGGGTACCCGTCCACGAACATCGCCCCGGAAGGTGCTGCCCGATGGCATATCGCTTCAATCCTCCGCCGAACTGGCCGATCGACGATGCCAACTGGAGCCCGCCACCCGGCTGGCAGCCGGACCCCGCGTGGGGCCCCGCTCCCGACGGCTGGAACTTCTGGACCGCGTCCGAGCAGGCACCGGCACCGCAGCCGGAGCAGGCACCTGAACAGCCGGAAGCTCCTGTCAGCGCCCATGCCGCTCATGCTGCATCGATCGATGAGCAGGCACCTTCGGCTCCTGCAGAGGACGCTGACGACGCCACCCGCCTGGTCTCCACCGGCGAACAGGCTGCTTCGAGCACGCAGGCTCCCGCCGCAGCGCAGGCCCCCGCCGCAGCGCAGGCCCCCGCCGCGGAACAGGTTTCGGCTGCGGAGCCGGCGGCTTCCGCGGAGCAGGCAGCGAGCGATCAGCAGGCGCCCACCGGGCAGTACGGTGCAGTGAACCCCTACGGGCAAGCGCCCGCCGCGCATAACACTGGCCCGTCCGCTGAGGGTGCGTCCGCACCTCTGAGCGACGGGCAGGATGCCTCTGTTCCGGCGGAGTCGACCGGTCGCCATGCGGCAGAGCCCGCCGTCACGGCAACGCCCGCCATGAGCACGGAGCCCGACGCGGGCGTCCACGACGACGCCACGCACGTCGCAGACTCCGGACGGCGCGAGGACATCACGCCCGAGGACAGCAGCTCCCAGGCTGCGCAGGCGGAAGGATCGTCCGAGACCGCCGAATACGCGGGCCCGGACTTCGAAGCCGACCTCGCCCAGCAGGCGCCGTACGAATCAGCAGCACCAGTCGCCACCGATGACGGCGGCCAGAACGCTGACGGCACCCAGGGGGCCGGCTACGGCATGGCAGCCGGCGCCGCTGCTGCCGGCGGGGTTGCCGGCGCAGCAGCTGCCTCCGGCCAGCAGGATCCTTCCGGTCAGGCTCACGGTCAGGCCTCCCCCAGTCAGGGCTACGGCCAGCAGCCCGCCGGCCAGGGCTACGGCCAGGACGCGGCTGCTCCCAGCTATGGTCAGGCATCGCCTTCCCAGGGCTACGGGCAGGCATCACCCTCCCAGGGTTATGGCGACGGCTCCTCCGCCCCCGCCTACGGCCAGGGCTCGCCTGCACAGGGCTACGGCCAGGCCGCCCCCGCGCAGGGCTACGGCCAGGGCGCCCCCGCGCAGGGCTACGGCCAGGCCTCCCCCGCACAGGGCTACGGCCAGGGCTCCGCGCCCGACTACCCGGGGCAGGGCTCTGCCTCGGACTATCCCGCACCGGGCTACAGCCAGAACTCCCCGGGCATCGACACCGGGTCGGGCTGGACCGCGTCGACAGGCGCCGGGGAGCCCCCGAAGAAGGGCATCATCCAGCGCTTCTGGTGGGTCGGCTGCCTGGTCGTGATCGTGCTGGTGCTCGCGCTGATCGCTGTCGGCGGGATCTTCCTGTTCACCCGCTCGGGCGGCAACGAGACCGGTGGCGGCGATCCCACCACCGCGCAGGGAGGGGATCCGACGACGGACGAGACCACCGAGGAGGAGCCCACGGAGGAGGCGACCACCGAGGAAGAGGCCACGGAAGAGGAGACCACCGAGGAAGAGATCCCGATTCCGACCGATCTCGCCACGATCGATCCGTCGGCCGAGCCGATCGACGTCGTCGGGCCTGATGGCACAGGCACCTTGGCCGTCCACATGGTCTACGTGCCCGGCAGCGAACTCGAGAAGAGCTACGGAGGTGCCGTCGAGGACGCGCAGCAGGGCGAGTACCTCGTGCTCACCGCCAAGCTGACCGTGACGGAGGGCGAACTGTCCATGAACCCGTTCCGGTTCGAGGTCCAGACCCCCTACGGCGGCGCCGTGGAGCCTGCCACCGCGAGCTTCGGCCTCAAGAGCTCCGGAACTGACGGGCCGACCGACCATCAGGCAGGAGAGGAGTACACGCTCAAGCTCCTCTTCGATGTGAAGCGTGCCGGCGGTAACAAGATGGTCTTCGACTCTCGCTCCGATCAGTACTCCTGGGACGTTCCTGCGTGACCCAGCGCCAGCGCTTCAACCCGCCGCCCCACTGGCCGGAGCCTCCGCATGACGGATGGATCCCGCCGGCGGACTTCCGACCCCAGCACTCCTGGGGACCGGTACCGGCGGGTTGGAGGCTCTGGCTGAAGGACCAGCCCGCAGGCAACGGCGGAGCACCGTTGCAGGACTCGGAGGATGTTCCTGCCAGTGGTGCCCGCCCGCGGTCGCGGGTGGAGCAGTACCCCGTCGCTGTGCTGAATCCCGGAATGTGGGCGGAGAACCATCTGCAGTCCGAGGACTACGGCTTTCCTCCGCCGAAGCCCCGCAAGGAGCGACCGCGACTGCGGCTCGGCATGACGATCACGATCACCGCGCTGGGCATCGTCCTCGCCGCGCTCACCGCAGTGATGTTCGTGCTGCTGGTCGACTTCGCGATCGAGGATCTGCCCGGGTTGATGGCGGAGGCCGCAGGGCATCTGCAGGGTGCCGTCCCGGTGACTGGGACGGGTGCTGTGGCACCGGTCGCCGTATGACCGGGAGCAGTGCCCGTCGACGCATCCTCTTCAGCCGCGAGACGTTGCTGGGGCTGGTGGCAGTGCTGCTCCTTGCGGCGATCTGCGTGATGCTGGGCTTCTGGCAGTTCGGACGCTACGAGAACCGCCGTGATGAGGCGGCCGTGGTGCACGCCAACTATGAGGCCGCCCCGGTAGCGCTCGACCAGGTGATCCAGGACCCGAAGGCACCGTTGAGCGCCACGGACGTCTGGACCCCGGTCACCCTGCACGGCAGCTACTGCACGGACAGCGAGTGCGTGCTGTACGTGCGCAACCGCCAGCTCTCCGGTGTGGTGGGGTACTGGCAGCTGGTGCCGTTCCAGGCAGATGACGGCACGACCCTGCTGGTGGTACGCGGCTGGGTGCCGCAGGAGCCCGACTCCTCCGCCCCCGCTCAGATCGCACCGGTCCCCGACGGCGAGCTCACGATCACCGCGCGCCTGCGGACCGCCGAGCCGGTCCTGGACCGTGAGCCGCCCCCGGGGCAGACCCACTCGGTCAATCCCCCGCAGTCGGCCGGGCTGATGGGACTGCCGGATCAGGGCCTGGTCACCGGAGCCTTCGGCGAGCTGGCTGCCGAGGACCCGGCCGCAGAACGGCCCGCGTCGCTCCCTTCCCCCGACACGTCCCTCGGTCCGCACCTGTCCTATGCCTTCCAGTGGTGGATCTTCGCACTGTTCTTCCCTGCCGCCCTGATCTACCGCACTCGTCAGCTCTTCCGCGAGCTGGCGGAGGACGAGGAGCGGGAGCTGGCCTCCGGGGCTGAGCAGCCCGAGGACGCGTCGGCAGCACCACGACCCCCACATGACCACGATGAGGAGGCGGAACAGGGAAGCAGCACCACCGCTGCCCTGCCACGCCCTTCCCGTCGATCCACCGAACACCGCCCCCGACGTGCGATCCACGCCCGACGCCGAGGCCAGGACGAAGAGGAAGAAGATGCCCTCATCGATCAGCAGGCGCCCTGAGCGCCGCAGCAACCCGAGGTCCAGGTTCCTGCCGGGACCCCGGCCACGGAAGATCGCCCATCGAGGCTTCGCCCTCGACGGGGCAGAGAACACCATGCGCGCCTTCGAGGACGCTCTCGCGGCCGGCGCCGACATGCTCGAGACGGACACCCGCGCCACCCGTGACGGGCTGGCGCTGGCCGTCCACGACGAGGATCTGATCAGGGTCGCCGGGGACGAGCGGCGGATCGATCAGCTCAGCGCGCCGGAGGCCGGTGCAGTGCGGCTCGCCGGTGATGAGCCGCTGGCGATGCTCGAGGACGTGCTCGGCACTTTCGGTGACGTCCCGATCAATGTGGACATCAAGGATGCTGCGGCGATCGGTCCCGCGGTCGCTGCGATCGCCCGTACCCGCAGCGCTGACCGGGTCTGTGTGGCCGGCTTCGACGGCGAGGTGGTCCGCAAGACCGTCGCCACGATCCAGGCGGCCACCGGCACACTGCCGGTGCGCAGCCCTTCGCGCGGCGTGATCGCCAGCTTCCTCGCCGCCCGTGCCGTGGAGGCGCCCGCGCCGGTCATCCGTCGGCTCCTCGCTCCTTACGGTGCGTTGCAGGTCCCTCCCGTCTACCAGGGGATCCCAGTGGTCACCCCGGCGAATGTTGCGGCAGCGCACAGAGCCGGGTGCGAGGTGCACGTCTGGACCATCGATGGTGCCCCGGCCATGCAGGAGCTCCTGAACATGGGGGTGGATGGTATAATCACCAATCGGGTCGATCTGCTCTCCGAGCTGCTCACGAGTTCTTCTCGCAGCACCTGAGAAGCAAGGCCCCTCCGGGTCTGGGAACAGAACCGGCACCGTGCGCGTTGACACCTTCGAGTGCCACCACCCCACATACCTCACCGGACGGCACACCGTCCGGACGCCATCCCCTGCAGGAAGCGAGAACCGCATGAGCAGCCGCAGCCTTCGAGGCACCCGATTGGGCTCCCTCTCCATGGAAACCGACGAGGGCGTCCTCGCAGCACCGCGCCAGGAGTCCGTCTACGACTGCCCCAACGGCCACACCATCGTCCTCCCCTTCTCGGTCGAGGCCGACGTCCCCGCCGTGTGGGAGTGCCGTTGCGGAGCCTCCGCACTGCTGCGTGACCATGAGCGACCCGAGGTGAAGCCCGGCAAGCCCGTGCGCACCCACTGGGACATGCTGCTCGAGCGTCGCAGCGAAGAGGACCTCCAGGTTCTCCTCGACCAGCGCCTCGCGCTGCTGCGCGCCGGCAAGCTCCACCAGCGTCGCAACCTCTGAGAATTCTCCGAGCAGCACGCGCTCCTGTCAGGGAGCACGCATGAAGCGGGGGCACCCACCGACTGGTGGGTGCCCCCGTTTTCTTGCGTCATCCAGGGCGCGATGCTGGTAAGCAGCAATCCTGGTGTGCGGGTTGCTCGAGGGGACATTCCTCGAGGGAACCAGTGCTGGTGGGTGGGGAGGACTTTGTGGCCCCATCCCCTGTGAACTGTCGTCACGCATGACTCGACACGACAGGTGAGAGGGGATCGACGCCTCTGACAGGTCCGGTCCCCGGGGTCGCGTGGGTGGTTCAGTCCCTGGGGCCGCGAAGGTGAGTCAGTTCCGGGGGTGTGTGGGGTCGGGGTCCTGGGTGAGGGTGGGCGGCGTGCCGCCGTCGTTCCGGGTGCTGCCCGTCGAGCGGCTGTCGAGGATGATCTCGCCATCGATGACGCCGGTGCCGGAGCGACGGTAGAGCACCTTGCGCGCCCCCTCGGAGCCGCTGCTCAGGCCCATGGCCTTGACGGAGCGGCGCTGCACCGGGGTGAGCAGCAGGACGACGCCGATGAGATCGGTGAGGATCCCCGGGAAGAAGAAGAACAAGGCGGAGAGCAGCGTGAAGGCCGGGCGTGACAGATGCTCCTGCACGTCTCCGCGGCCCCGCACGGCCCGCATCAGGGAGCGCAGCCGCACGAAGGACTGCTGGCCGGCGGCGACCAGCAGCGCGATGCCGATGACCCAGCCCACAGCGATGGCGAGCACAGCCCACCAGAGGCTGGTGTTGATGCCGATCAGCACCAGGATCGCGAGCTCCACGAGCCCCAGCACCACAATCCCCAGCGGAACCAGTGTCCCCCAGCGTGAGGTCGAGTCGGTGCGTGCTGTGGAGCCGGAGCGGGAGGACGTCCGTGCTCCGTCTGTGGTGGACGGGCGTGCGGAAGCCCCCGAGCTGCTGCGCTGCTGTGCGGCCATGACGGCTTCCCTCCTGCGGTTCCTGCGCTGACGAACCCGTTCAGACTAGCCCAGGGCCTTGCGAAGCGCCTGGGCACGACGTGACAGTCCCCAGAGAGTCACCTTCACCAGCGCCTCCCGGACGATTCCTGAGGACATCTTGCTGGCCCCCTCTGTGCGTTCGTCGAAGTCGATCGGCACCTCGACGATCACCGCGCCCAGGTCACGGACGCGGCGGGTCATGTCCACCTGGAAGCAGTAGCCCTGGGAGGCGACGTCCTCCGCGATCACCCGCGCGAGCAGCTCCGCACGGAACACCCGGAAGCCCGCAGTCGCATCGGAGACTCCGAGTCCCATCAGCACCCGGACGTAGATGTTCGCGCCCTGGGAGAGCACCTGTCGGCGCAGGGGCCAGTCGTGCACCGCCCCGCCCGGGATCCACCGCGAACCGATCGCGAGGTCCGCGCCGCGGCGCACCGCCTCCAGCAGCCCGGGCAGCTGCTCTGGGCGGTGCGAGGCGTCAGCATCCATCTCTCCCAGCTGCTGGTAGCCACGTTCGAGGCCCCAGGCGAATCCGGCGAGATAGGCGGGCCCCAGCCCTTGCTTACCAGCGCGGTGCAGCACATGCACCGCAGGGTCCTGCGCCGCCATCTGCTCGGCCCATGCGCCAGTGCCGTCCGGAGAGGAGTCGTCGACGACCAGCACATCCGCCGCAGGGACGGCGGCGCGCAACCGTGCCAGGGTGCCCGGCAGCGCCTCCCGCTCGTTGAAGGTGGGGATGACGATGAGGGTCGGCGGCAGCGGGGCGTTGGAGGGATGCATGGTCACTGTCCTCGACGGGTACGGGCGGTGGTGCGGGAAGGTGCGGTGCGGGTCGGGGCGCCACGGGTGGAGGCGGTGCGGGCGAGGGCCCGACGGTCGGTCGTCAGTGCGGACAGCAGTCCCAGCAGTCCGAGTGCCGAGATCGTGATGGAGATCCAGGGACCTGCCGCGACCGCGGGGGTGATGCCGGTACGGAGGGGGACATCGGCCAGCAGCGCGCCCTCTTCCCAGTGGCCGACGTAGTCGATCTGGCGTCCTTCCGGGCTGAAGATCGCTGATTGGCCGACGGTGGAGATGTGGACGACGCTGCGGCCGGACATCACGGCCATCACCTTCGCCTGGGCGAGCTGCTGGATGGCTTCGTGGGAGTCGCCGAACAGTGCGTTGTTGGACTGCACCACGATCACCTCGGCGCCCTCATCGACGACATCGTGGACGAGGGACTCATAGGCGATCTCGAAGCAGATCAGGATCCCCACCTTCCCCTCGCCCTGATCGATGGCGGCCAGATCCATCACCCCGACCTCCTCCCCCGGGATCATGTCCAAGGACACCAGATCGACCTTGTCGGTGAGCTTGCTGAACAGCCCGCGCATCGGGATGTACTCCCCGAAAGGCACCGGATGCCGCTTGGAGTACTGGTACGGCGTGGTCTCCTCGGGGGTGAACAGCACCGACTGGTTCAGCCGCTCGGTCTCCCCCACCCGGGCCTGGGTGCCGATCAGGATCGGCGCACCGGCATCCTCAGCCGCAGAGGTCAGCTGGGCGGCCAGCACCGGGTCCTGGCGCGGATCCCAGCCGGTGGAGTCCTCGGGCCAGACGATCAGATCCAGCTGGGTGCCGTCCTCTGCGGTCCGCTCGATCGTCTCGCGGGTCACGGCCAGATGGTTCTCGAAGACGTCGTCCGGCATGGTGAAGGAGATCGGGTCGATCTCGTCCATCGAGCCCTGGACGGCGGCGATCGTCATGGCGGGTCGATCCACGGGTGCGCGATTGTGCGGATACGGGACCACCACGGTGACCAGCACGAGGGTCACCGCGATCGCCCACGGCCACACACCGGAGAAGCCGATCAGGCCGCGGCGGCGCCTTCCCAGCAGGGCAAGGGCACCGAACAGCAGCAGCTGGCCGAGCAGTGCGGTCACCAGCGAGAGCCCGGCCATCCCGATCCAGGGCCCGAGGTTCAGCAGCGGCGAGTCGGCCAGCGCGAAGGCGCTGGCTCCCCAGGACAGACCTCCCCATGGCGCGGTGCTGCGCAGGGTCTCCACCCCCACCCAGAGCGCTGCGACGATCAGCGAGCTGGAGACGCACAGTCCCCGGCGCACCATCACGGTGCGTGCAAGCAGCCCGAACAGCACGATGTAGAGCGCTTCGAAGACACCCAGCGCGATCCAGGGCATCTCGCCGGCGTAGGTGCTCGCCCAATGCGTCAGCGGGACGAAGAACGCCAGCCCCCAGGCCAGCGAGACGAGCACGGCGAGTCCGGCGGAGCGCACCAGCAGTCCCGCCCCGAGCAGTGCGATTCCCACCGGCAGCAGCATCCACATGCCATAGGGCGGGAAGGCCAGCAATGCGCAGAGGCCACCGAGACCACCGCACAGCAGCGCAACCGGCCAGGGTGTGGGGGTGAACTCGTCGTGGGACCGACGGCTGCGCTCGCGTGACGTTCTTGCTCGGGTGGTCGCCGTCATCCGCCGTCCTGCTCGAGCTGGTCGTGGAGGATCCTGCCGTCCACCACGGTGCGCAGGGCACGCGGGGTCCCCTGGTCCAGGTCGGGCAGCAGCGGGGTGCGGGAACGCGGGTCGGTGGACCAGCTGTCCACCCGCTCGGCATGCGAGCGGACCGTGAGATCCCACGGCTCCCACACCACGAACGTCGCCGGGATGCCCGTCTGCAGGGATCCGGGATGACGGTTCCCCGCCACTCGCTGCCCGCCGCGCGTGGCGGCAAGGAAAGCGGCCCGGTCGCTGATGCGCTGATCGGCGGGGCTGGTGCGGGCGGCGCCGCGCACCCAGTCCCAGGGATTGGCCGCGGCGGCCTCCCCCGCGGAGGCGAAGGCGAGCGGGGTGCCATCAGCCAGCAGGTCCAGATAGTCGGCGCTCTCGCTCACCGGGGCGACGACGCGCACGCCCTCCCGGGAGCCGGTGGGACCGGGCAGTCGCAGCACGATGCCGAGCGCGATGGCGGCGGCATCGCCCGAGGGGTCGGGGGCGGAGCCGTCGGCTGTCGCGGCGGCGTCCACGAAGCCCGGGGTGATCAGGCAGCCGGTCGCGTCGACCTGCTGAACATCGCCGTGGAGCACCTGCGCGGTGTTCTCCGGTCCGGTCCAGGCGATGAGACCGTCAGCGACCAGCATCGCGGAGGCCTCCGGGTCGCTGGCGCTGTACAGCACGATCCCGGTGTAGAGCATCGGGGCGGCGGGCTGCCCGGCCGCGGGGGTCTGAAGAAGGTCGCTCTGACTCACAGGGTCAAGCTTCTCGCGTCCGCCTGGGAATACGCTCATCGGTCGATCTCCTGCGCCACCAGACCACGCCGCACAGCCCTGATCGCCTCCCGCGCGAGCTGTCCGAGCTCGGGATCTGCGGTGAGCTGATCGAGCATATCGATCACCTGACGGCAGTGCCGCACGAAGTCCCCGGGCGGCAGATCGTTCCCCTCCAGTGCCGCGGCCAGGTGCAGGCCCTCTGCCCAGCGGTACACGATGGCGGAGATCGCCGGGTCAGGGGCGCTGGTGGGCGTGATGCCGAAACGGCTCTCCGCCGCTTGCAGACGTGCAGCGACGCGGGCGGAAGCCTCCAGCGCGTCACCCACCGCAGGCTCGGGGATCAGTTCCGGGGCGCGATCGTCCCGGCGAGACTCATGCACCGCAGCGGAGACCACGGCGGCCAGCCCAGCGGCGGAGAGCCCCGACCAGGCCCCGTGCTCAAGGCACTCGGCGATCAGGAGGTCCCGGTCGCTGAACAGCCGGCGCAAGCGCAGGCCGCTCGCTGTCGGTCGCAGCTCCGCTGGTGCTTCGTCTGCTGACGCAGCACCCTCGGAGGCATCCAGGACGAAGTCCGTGGAGGAGCTGCTGACCCGTTCGAGATAGCCGAGCTCGATGAGCAGGCCGCTGAGGAGGTCGAACTGACGGGCCAGAGAGCTGGTGCGTCCGCGGATCTTGCGCTGCACTCCCTCGAGCTCCGCACGGCTCTTGCGCCACCGTCCCACCCAGCGCAGATGCGACTCCAGGTCCGAGCATTCCGCGCAGGGATGGGCGCTCAGCTGTTCGCGCAGGGCGAGCAGCTGCTCATCGGTGGCGGCGGCCGACGGTGTGCGCGCCACGCGCCGTCGACGTTCACCGCCGGCGCCTTCGTCCTGTCCGGCCAGTCGCTGCCGCAGCGCGGCCGCGGTGTCCTTGCGCACCTTGCCGCTGCCCAGGGCGTCCTGGGGCGGGAGGCGCAGGGTGTCGATCACGGCCGGCGGCGTGGGGACGTCTCCGGGGCGCAGGCTGCGACGTCGACCCTCGGTATCCAGCAGGTCCACCTGAGGACCGCCGAGCACGGCCCGGTCCACGCCCAGCACCACCGCGTACCCGCGGCGCTTACCGCCGGGCATCGTGATCACGTCACCGCGGCGGAGATCCCCGAGGACCGAGCGGGCACGGTCCCGGTCCGCGGCGGCGCGGGCCTGGGCGAGGGCCTTCTCGCGCTGGGAGACGGCTTCCTGGAGCTCGGCGTACTCGAGCAGATCTCCGCGGTCGCAGGTCACCGCCTCCTGATAGGACGCGATGGTGTCCTCGAGTTCACGGGCACGCCGGGCGAGCCCGACCACGGAGCGATCGGCTTGGAACTGCGCGAAGCTGGTCTCGAGGGTCTCCCGTGCCCGGGCCAGATCGAATCGCTCCAGCAGGTTCACGGCCATATTCGGGGTGGGTCGGAAGGCCGAGCGCAAGGGATAGGTGCGCTTCGAGGCGAGAGAGGCCACGGCGGGAGCGTCGAACCGCGGGCCTGCCACGACCACCGCATGGCCCTCGGTGTCGATGCCACGCCGCCCTGCGCGCCCGGTGAGCTGCGTGAACTCCCCCGGCGTGAGGTCCGCATGATCGACTCCGTTGAACTTCACGAGCTTCTCGAGCACCACCGAGCGGGCAGGCATGTTGATGCCCAGGGCGAGGGTCTCGGTGGCGAAGACGACTTTGATCAGGCCCCGTGCGAAGAGCAACTCGACCACCGTCTTCAGCAGCGGCAGCATCCCTGCGTGGTGGGCGGCGAAGCCGTCGAGCACCGCGCGGCGGAAGGAAGCGATGCCGAGGACCTCTTCATCCTCGACTCCGATTCCGGCCAGCTGCTCGTCGAGCACCGCTCGGATCTCGCGCCGCTCCTGGTCGTCCGTGAGGTGCAGACGAGCTCGCGCGCACTGCTGCACCGCACCCTCGCAGCCGGCGCGGGAGAAGATGAACATGATCGCGGGCAGCAGCGCTGCCTGCTCCAGCAGCTCTACGACCTCGGGGCGCCGCATCGTGCGCTGGGGCATCCCGGGCCCGTGAGCCCCCTGGTTCCTGCTGTGCGTGCCCTCGCGCCCATCGTGGCGGCGGCTGTCGGCGCCGTGCTGGCCGCTTCCGCTGCTCCTGCCGTCGTGTCGACCGCCGTCGTTCCGTCCGTCTCGGCTGCCGCTGCCGCTGCCGCTGTAGCCGCTGCCGTCATAGGCGCTGGGGCCGCGCCCTCTGCGCTTGTGGGGAGGGCGATGCTGGCCGGAGCCGCGGGGGCGGTGGCGGCCGCCAGTGCCCTTCCTTCCTCGGTAGTCCTTGCCGCGGGCGCCTCCGGTGCGCTCGTCGATCGGCAGCGAGAACGAGGTGATGCGTTCGATCTCGGGGTTCACCTGGCGGTCGCTGCGGGCGCCGGGTCCCTGGGACACCACAGCTTCGCCATCGGCGTCGACGAAGAGGTCCAGGAGCTCGTCCCCGGCGATCACGTGCTGCCACAGCGGCACCGGGCGCGTCTCGGAGACGATGATCTCGGTGCTCCCCCGCACCTCCTGCAGCCAGGCGCCGAACTCCTCGGCATTGGAGACCGTCGCCGAGAGCGAGACCAGCTGCACCGAGCGGTCGAGGTGGATGATGACCTCTTCCCACACCGGTCCGCGCAGGCGATCAGCGAGATAGTGCACCTCATCCATCACCACGAATCCCAGTCCCTGCAGGAGGTCGGAGTCGGCGTAGAGCATGTTGCGCAGCACCTCGGTGGTCATCACGACCACGTCGGCATCGGGGCGGATCGACGTGTCGCCGGTCAGCAGGCCCACGCGTTCAGTGCCCAGCCAGTCCACCAGTTCACCGAACTTCTGGTTGGACAGCGCCTTGATCGGTGCGGTGTAGAAGACCTTGTGGCCGCGGGCCTGAGCGAGATGCACCGCGAACTCTCCGACCACGGTCTTCCCGGCGCCGGTGGGGGCGGCGACCAGGACCGAGGAGCCGCTCTCGAGTGCCCGCCCGCCGGCCAGCTGGAATTCATCGAGCTCGAAGGGGTAGCGGGCGGTGAAGGCGGTGAGCTCTCGGGAGGACTGTTCCTGCTGCTGTTCCAGCTTCCACTGGGCGTAGCGCTCGGAGGGAGAGGGAGAGGTCACTGAGCTCCTTCGTTGCTGTCGGCTTCGCTGCTGCCGTCGTCGTTGCTGTCGACGGCTTCCGTGGTGCCCGGCAGCTCGGCGAGCAGCCGTACCGCTCCGGGCAGCACTCGAGCCGTCAAGGGCAGCAGCGAGCGGGGTTCGCCGTCGGCGTAGGCGCGCAGCGATCGGCCATGGCGCAGGCCGAAGGTCACCTCGCGCACGGGCTGGATCTTCACGGCGTCCAAAGCCGTGTGGGTGCCCTGGTAGACACGGGGGAAGAAACGCAGCAGCTGGCTGCGGCCGATCCCGGCGACGGTGACCAGCTCGAGCATGCCGTCATCGATCCGCGACCCGGGGGCGATCCGCATCCCGCCGCCGAAGATGCCCGAGCTGCAGAGCGTCAGGATCGTCGCATCCAGCTCGATCCGCTCACCGCCGTCGATCTCCATCCAATATGGCAGGGGGGTGAAGGCAGGCAGCTCGCGCATCAGCGCGGCCGCATAGCGGATGGTGTGTCGGGCCCGCGAACTGTTGGCACGAGCGTTGACCAGGGCATCGAAGCCGAGATTGACATTGCCCAGAGCGAGCGAACGGTGCGGCAGCGCATGTTCACCGGCGGCGATGATCTCGATCGCGTCGATCGTCACCACCGGGCGGGACAGGGCATGCAGGAGTGCCCTGGTGGACTCCTCCGGGTCGTTGATCGACAGGCCGAGGGCGCGTGCGAAGTCATTCCCGCTGCCGGCCGGGACGATCCCGAGCCGCACCGGAGAGCCGGCCACGATCTCGGCGCCGAGTGAGACGGTGCCATCCCCGCCCACCACCACCAGCGCGGTCAGCGAGTCGCGGACCTCCTCGGCGCGGGCTCGCGCGAGGTGAGCGGAGGGGGCCGAGAGGTCGACCACGGAGATCCCGGCCAGCCGCAGCAGGTGACCGACCTGGCGGCCGACTCGATGCGCGGCTCCCTGCGCGGCGGTGGGATTGGCGAGCAGACCCACACGGAGTCTGCTCACCGCCCGTCCTCGTCGGCGGCATCGAGGCGGGACGGTCCGTCGACCTTCTCCACCTCGTCGTCGATGCTGCTGGCCTGGTCGTCATCGAGATCCTCGTCGCCCGAGGCTCGTCCCTTGCGACGATCATGGATCAGCGAGATCACGATCGCCCCGAAGAAGAGGCTGGCGATCGCTGCGGACATCGCGATCAGGGTGATCGGCTCCGGGGTGGGAACCATGACGGCGGTGAACGCGAAGCTCAGGAAGATGATCCAGCGCCACGCCTTGAGCATCGCCTTGCCGCTGACCAGCCCCATGAAGTTCAGCAGCACCATCACCACCGGCATCACGAAGGCGACGCCGAAGGCGAGCATCGTCTTGATCAGCAGGGCGAGATACTGGTCGTACGGAATGATCTGCGAGACCGAGCCCTCGGTGGGCGTGAAGCTCATCAGCACCGGCACCAGCTGGCTCACGGCCCAATAGCCGGCCACGCAGCCGATGAAGAACAGCGGGATCGCGGAGCCGAAGAACCCGATCGCGTACTTGCGCTCGTTCTTGTGCAGCCCAGGCATCACGAACAGCCAGATCTGCGCGATGAGCATCGGTGAGGACAGGATCAGGCCGATGTACGCGGCCATCTGCAGCTTGACATTCAGGCCCTGGCCCACGCCCTGGAAGTTGATCAGGGACTGGAGGTCGGAGTCCTCGCTGGCGGCCTCGATCGGCGCCTTGACGGCGTCGAAGACCCACGGGAACAGGAACCAGCCCAGGATGGAGAGCAGCAGCACGGTGATCGCACTGATCACCAACCTGTTGCGCAGCTCGACGAGATGCTCGCCGAGCGACATCCGCCCCTCGGGGTCCCTGCGTGACTTCTCCCCTGACTTCTCCGCGGGCTCCGATTCGGTCTGCCCGCGTCCCTGCGTATCACTCGCCACGGATCTGCTTCCTCCCAGCGCTCCGGGCCCGGACGGTCTCCCGCCCGGACCCGCTGTCGACGGCGCGTTCTGCGCCGAGATGCTCAGTCGCGACGGTAGGAATCGTCGTCATCGCGGGCGCGGATCGGCTCGCGATCGCGATCCGCGTCATCGCGGGGGTTGTACTCGCGGTCATCACGGGGTGCACGGTCGCGGTCGTCGCGGGGTGCCCGGTCACGATCCTCACGGGGGCGGGAAGCGCGGACGGGGCGGTCATCCTCGTCCTCGTCGTCGGAGGGCTTCTCCTCGCCGCGGAGCTCCTCGACCTCGCTCTTGAAGATGCGCATCGACTTGCCCATGTTTCGGGCCAGACCCGGGAGCTTGTTCGCTCCGAACAGAAGGATCACCAGCACGATCAGCAGAACGATCGCCCAGGGGTTGCGGAAGAAGTTCATGGAAGTCCCTTTCAACAGCGCCACGAGATAGCGCGGGCGCACCTATCATCCCACAGCGGACTGGGCGCCGGACGGGTCGCCACGGTGGCGGCTCGGCCCACCGCACGGCGGGTCGTCCCAGAGTAACGGCTTCTACGAGGTGTGACGTACCGCGCCGTCGCGCGCAACGGTCACGATCGTGTCTCTGAGGTCACGTGGCGCGAGCACCTCGGCCGCGCCGGCAGATTCCAGCACCGCATCCACCAGTGGTGCCAGCAGTGGCGCGTCCAGCCGGGCGAAGGCCTCACCGTCACCGCCGTCGCGCATCTCGGCGGCGCCGAACGATTCGGCGATCCACTGACCGGCGGGGGCGAGCCGCAGCCAGACCTCCCCCTCGACGCGTCCGGCCAGGGCCGGCTGCTCCCCTGCCTCGGCGCGCCCCATCTCGGTGTCGGGGGGCAGGATCTCGACCACCCGGTCCAGGCGGAATCGGCGCTCAGCGCCAGCGAGCTCGCAGTCCGCGAGCAGGTAGGAGCGCACTCCATCGCTCTCGATGCGCAGCGGCCGGATCCGGCGCACGCTGGTGCCCGGCCGGTCCGAGGAGGAGTAGCGGATGACGAGCTGCCCGCTGTCTGCGCCGCTCTCTGTCCCAGGGTCGGCGCGCAGCGCAACGTGCACTGCGGCCAGGACCGACTCCGCACGGTCCGCGGTGCGGGCGGCCATCTCATCGGCGGAGATCGCGTCAGCCAGGTCTGAGCGGGTGGGCACCGGCACGGACGCGGCGGGGTCCCCTGTCGCGCCGGCCAGCAGTTTGGCGCGCGCCGAGGCCACGGTCCGCTCGGCCTGGCCGGCGACGGGCTCGAGGGCCGCGAGGCCCGCCAGCAGCGCGGTGATCTCGACCGCGCTGAGGCTCAGTGCACGCCGCAGGGGCTCGGCGTTGCGCACCCGTACCGTGCCGTGCTCCCATTCCGCCTCGATGAGATCTTCCCAGCCATCCCCCATATCGCCGCAGACGAACAGCACCTGCAGATCTGTCACCAGCTGCTTCTCGGTGATGGCGAGGGCCTCGGCGAGCTCCGCCAGATCGGCTTCGCCACGGCTGAGCACATAGGAGGCCGCGGAGATCAGCCGCGAGAGATGGTCACCGCTCTGAGGGGTGAGCCTGATCCTGGGCGTCGGGCGACCGGTCGCCGCTTCCAGTCCCGAAAGCTGAGGCTCCTGGGCGTGCAGGTCAGCGATCGAGCTCAGCACCTGGGCGAGCTCCTCCCGCCATGCGGTCGGCTCGAGCAGCTGGACCCAGCGGATGTCTCCCAGCAGCAGGCGCCGCGCAGCAGGACGCGGGAGGCTCGGCAGGGTGAGGAGTTCAGCGTCGAGCGCTGCTCCCGCCCGGTCGCGCAGCGACAGCGCCTTGTAGGGCACCGCGCGCAGCACGGCGGAGTCCCGCTCGTCGCTGTCGAGCATCCGCTCGAGCACGCCCGAGAGATCCGTGTCCTCAGGCCGAGGCTGCTGGGCCGCAGCGATATCCGCTGGGAAGGACTCGATGCGGGAGGCGCGGAAGAGGCGCGGCGCCGCACGATCCAGGTCCCAGCCATAGACGTACCAGTGCCCTTCGTGCACCCCGACCACCCAGGGCTCGACCCGACGCTCCGACGGTGCGCCGTGAGTGGCGCGATAGGTGAACCGGACGGTCCTGCCGCCCACCACCGCATCCAGCAGCGGCGAGAGCACGGGCAGGGATTCCACCGCGCCGCGCGGGGTGCGTCGCAGCAGATCGGGGTCCGCGTCATGGCCGAGGCTCAGCAGCTTGGAGCGCACCCGGCGGGCCGCTCCTCCGGCCGCCGCCGCGTCCCAGGCACGGCTCGCCGCGAGCAGCACCGTGTACTCCTCGGTGGTGAGATCCAGCACCGCTCCGGAGCGCGCCGTCTCGATCCGGTAGTACACCGTGTTCTCGTCGAGCAGATCGCGCTCGGTCGCCAGAGGCAGGCCGAGCTCGAGGATCGCTGCCTTGTCCCGCTCGAACATCCGCTCCGCGGCCTGGTCGGAGACCGCATTCGCATAATCGGGGATGACGGAGAAGAGCTTGGCGCGATCGATCCGGCGCCGGGAGCCGATGGTCATGATGACGTTGAGGAGTCTCTCCACATTCTTCGAAGCCACCCGGTCAGACTATCCGGCCGAGCAGGCTGAAGGGGCCGCTTCCCCGCGACGGCTCTAGGCTGTGCTCATGCTGCGATGGGAACGGGGAACCGTGAAGGACGCGCTGAGCTCCTGGCACGGTGTGGATCGGCTCGAGATCGAGCTCGATGACGATGCGGGGACGGTCACCGCCATCGCCTATCGAGAGCTGACCGGCACGCCCCGGCCGGGCGAGCGGGTGCTGCTGAACACCAATGCGCTGCGCCGCGAGCTGGGCACCGGCGGGGACGCCATGGTGGTGGCCCGCCTGGACGTGCTGCCCGAGGCGACGGAGAGCAGCGGGCACATGGTCAAGGCTCGCTACACCCCGATGCAGACGATGGTGGATGCGCTCGATGATCCCGAAGGGGAGCACTACGAGACGGTGCGCGCCGCGAAGGACATCGCGGGAATGCCGGTCGTGGTCGCCGATCTCCACTCCTCGCTGCCCGCGATCATCGCGGGCATCCGTGCCGAGCGGCGCACTGCGAAGATCGCTTACGTGCATACCGACGCCGCCGCGCTGCCTGCCGCGTACTCCCGGATCGCCGCGCGGCTGCGGGAGGCTGATCTGCTGGCCTCCGTGATCAGCGCCGGGCAGTCCTTCGGCGGGGATCTCGAGGCGGTGACCGTGCATTCGGCACTGCTCGGTGCGAAGCACGTGGTCGGCGCCGACGTCGCGATCGTGATCCAGGGTCCCGGCAACCTGGGCACCGGCACCGGCTGGGGCTTCTCCGGGTTGCAGGCGGCCGAGGTGGTCCACGCGGCCGCAGTCCTCGGCGGCCGCCCGGTGGCGACGCTGCGGGTTTCCGGGGCTGATGAGCGGAAGCGGCATCGCGGTCTGTCTCATCACTCCTCGACCACCTTCGGTCGAGCCCTGCTCGCTCCGGTGCACCTGCCTGTGCTCCCCCGCAACGACAGTCGTTACAATGCTTTTCATGAGTCAGTCCGTAAACAGGTGAAGACGACGATCCTCAAGCCTGCGGAGAAGCGGGGGGTGCGCCATCAGCTCATCGAGGTCGATGCCAAGGGGCTGCGCGATGCGCTCGAGGAGATGCCGGTGCGGATGACCACGATGGGCCGCACCCTGGCCGAGGACCCCTCCGCCTTCCAGTACGCGGCGCTCGCGGGACGCTGCGCTGCATCCCTCGCACCGCGGGACTGACCGCAGCACCCGCGCACCGAGCGTCACCGCCTGCGGGCTGCGGCCCCGTGCGGCGAAGCGGGCTCAGTCTCCGACAGCCTCGCCCCGCTCCTGCACCAGCCTCCGCAGCAGATGCGCGGCGGCGATCGCACGGTCACCGTCGTAGCGCTGAATCGCCTGCAGGGCGAGGGTCGAACCGTCGGCCAGGTCCAGATGCGCCCAGGGATCGCCCATCGGGAAGCTGATTCCGATCACCTCGGCCCATTCCAGGGTGCGTGTGCTCATCAGATTCCGCACCACCAGCGCCTCGGGTCGCGCAGTGACCATGACCGAGGCCTCGAGATGGCAGAAGAGGAAGACCAGCACGCCGACGGCGACCAGACCGAGCCGACCGCCCCACTGGAAGCTCGTGATCAGCACCGCGCCCGCGATCATCCCCGCCATGACGATGACTGCGCTGAGGTAGGCGGCCACCCGTACCGCGCGGGGCCGCAGCACGATCGAGGCGCGGGCCTCCCCCGGCTGCGGGTCCGCTGCGGGGGTGCTCATCGCTCTCTGAGAGTCAGCAGATCAGATGCGGCAGGCCTGGATCGCGGTGACCAGGATCGCGCGGGCGCCGGCGTCGTAGAGGTCATCCATCATGCGGTGGGCGGAGCGGGTGTCCACCATGGCCCGCACCGCGGACCACTCGCCGCCGTGGAGCGGCGAGACCGTCGGGGACTGCAGCCCCGGGGTGATCTCGACGGCGCGCTCGAGCAGCGCTGAGGGGATGTCGTAGTCGAGCATCACGTATTCGCGGGCCACCAGCACGCCGCGGATGCGCCGCGCGAGGACCTCGAGGGCGTGGGTGCCGATCTCGTCGAGCTCCAATCCGGGGCGGGAGAAGAGCACCGCCTCGCTGGTCATGATCGCTTCGCCGAAGGGCTCGAGCCCTGCCTGGCGCAGCGTGCTGCCGGTCTCGACCACGTCGGCGATCACGTCGGCGACGCCGAGCCGGATCGAGGACTCCACTGCCCCGTCGAGGTGCACGACCTCGGCGGTGACGCCGCGTTCGGCGAGGTAGTCCTCGACGAGGTTCTCGTAGCTGGTGGCGATGCGGGCACCCTGCAACTCGGTGACATCGTGGCGGGTCCCCGCGGGTGCTGCGAAGCGGAATGTCGAGCGGGCGAAGCCCAGCGGGAGGATCTCGTCGGCCGGGGTGCGGGAGTCCAGCAGCATGTCCTGGCCGGTGATGCCGACGTCGACGGTGCCGGAGCCCACGTACACCGCGATGTCGCGGGGGCGCAGGTGGAACAGCTCGACGCCGTTCTCCTCGTCGACCACGACGAGCTCCTTGGCCGTGCCGCGGCGCCGGTAGCCGGCCTCCTGGAGTAGGTCGGCGGCGGGTTCGGACAGGGCGCCCTTGTTGGGGACGGCGATGCGGAGCACGGATCCTCCTCGGCCGCCGGAGCGGCCACGAGTGGGGGTGGGAGACGGGAGGGACAGGAATGAGGGGCCCGCTCACGGGGGAGATCGCGGCAGGCCGGTTCGATGCGGAGACCGGGGGCCAGCCCCGAGCGCAGACCGAGACCGGTCAGAGCTGTCGGTACACGTCCTCGAGCGAGATGCCCTTGGCGATCATCATCACCTGCACGTGATAGAGCAGCTGGCTGATCTCCATGGCGGCATCCTCGTCGGACTCGTACTCGCAGGCCATCCACACCTCGGCGGCCTCTTCGACGATCTTCTTCCCGATCTGATGGACTCCGCCATCGAGTTCGCGGACGGTGCCCGACCCCTCAGGTCGGGTCTGGGCCTTCTCAGTCAGTTCGGCGAACAGCGCCTCGAAATCCTTCACATCGACAGGATACGCGGTCCCGCAGGTGGCCCGTTCAGAGGACCACCTGCTGGAAGCCGCCTCACTCCCGGCGCACGGTGGGATCCAGATGCGCGGTCTCCACCGTCACCCGGGTCTCCTCGACCTGGCGCCGGCTGCGCACGCCCCACCAGACGAAGAACCCGATCAGGGTGAAGGCACCGTAGAAGACATACATGAAAGCGCTCGCGTAGTACCCGGCGTCGAGCAGCAGCGGGACACCGACGATGTCGACCGCGACCCAGATCAGCCAGAACTCGACCCAGCCCTTGGCCATGCCGAAGGTCGCCAGCAGGCTGCCCATGAAGATCCAGGCGTCGGCCCAGACCGGCTCGTAGGAGCCCAGCACCCGGAACAGCGGAGTCAGCGCGGCGGTCCCGCCCACCAGGGCGACCAGCAGCAGCACACGCGTCCCCCAGGAGGCCCACTCAGGCTCCACGGCGGTGCCGCCGTCGTGCTTGGCCTGCCGCCACCGCTGCCAGCCGTAGACGCTGGTGGCGATGAACATCACCTGCCGGCCGGCCTGGCCGAGCAGGTCCACGGAGTTCGGGTTGCCGAACACCGAGCCCATGAACACCGTCAGCAGCAGCACATTGCCGACGATGCCGATGGGCCAGGCCCAAACCTTTCGCCGCATGCCGCCCAGAGCGCTGAGCAGACCGAAGACGTTGCCGAGCACCTCGCGCAGAAGAAGGAACTGTCCGCCCGCGAAATCGATTCGCGCGTCGAAGAGCCACTGCAGAAAATCCATGTCGGTCCTTTCACCGTCGGATGCAGTGGCTCCGGGGGAAAAAGGTTCCGGCATGGCGCCGGGGAGCGCTGAGGGCGCCCGGCGACATGCAGGACGTGCGCCTCTCATCCAGGCTGTACTGTCGGTGCCGGAATTTCACCGGCTCCACCGCCGAAGCGGGTCGCGGACTGTCACCGCCGGCTCGGAATTTCACCGACCCCGGAGCACGTCACTGGTCGTGACTGGACCATCGTAGACCGTCGGCGCCGTCACCGGGCGATGCATGAACGCAGGTGACAGCCCCGGGAGCCGCCGCAGAAGAGGTTCCTGCTGATCAGTGCGCGGCGTGGCCCCGAGCGAGTTCGCGCAGGGCGGAGATCTCCTCGGCCGCATCCTGAGCGCGATAGATCGCCGAGCCCGCGACGAAGACGTTCGCACCGGCCTCGGCGCAGCGTTCGATGGTCTCGCGGCTGACCCCACCGTCGACCTGGATCGACACCTCGAGGTTGGACTCGCTGATCGCTGCACGCGCCCGACGGATCTTGGGGAGCATCGTCTCCAGGAAGCTCTGGCCGCCGAAACCGGGCTCGACGGTCATGATCAGCAGCATGTCGAACTCGCCGATGATGTCCAGGAGCGGCTCGACCGCGGAGGCGGGCCGGAGGCCGACACCCACCTGGACGTTCTTCTTGCGCAGGTCGCGGGCGAGCTTGACCGGGGCGCGGGCGGCCTCCAGGTGGAAGGTGACCGATGCGGCGCCGGCTTCGGCGTAGGCGGGTGCCTCGGTGTCGGCGTCAGCGATCATCAGGTGCGCATCGATCGGGATGGTGCTGCGCCGGACGATCTGCTCGACCATGGAGGGGCCGAAGGTCAGGTTCGGGACGAAGTGGTTGTCCATCACGTCGACGTGGACGCTGTCAGCGCTGGAGATCTTGTCCAGCTCGCTGCCGATGCTCATGAAGTCGGCGTTGAGGATGCTGGGGTGGATGTAGTGGCCGTCGGTCGAGTACGGGGTGATCATGCCGTCGGGTGTCCTTCCTCGGTGGGGGCGGGCTGCTTGCGCAGCAGGTGGATATACATCGCATCGGTGCCGTGGATGTGGGGCCACAGCTGGACCGCGGGGCCCTCGCCCAGCTCGACGTCCTGCTGAGCCGCGGGGAGCATCCCGGCGCGCACCGGGTCGCGCGCATCGAGCTGCTCGATGTCGTCGCGGCGCTTGAGCACGTCGGCGACGATCAACCGGGTCTCGGCAAGGTGCGGGGAGCAGGTCACATAGGCCACCACTCCCCCGGGGGCAACGGCGTCCAGGGCAGAGCTGAGCAGACCGCGCTGGATCCCACCGAGCTGACCGATGTCAGCGGGCGTGCGACGCCAGCGAGCCTCAGGGCGGCGGCGCAGTGCGCCGAGTCCGGAGCAGGGGACGTCGGCGAGGACGCGGGAGAAGCGGCCGGGCAGCTCCTCGCCGATGGTGGTGCCGTCGGCGGTGCGGGTGGTGATCTCGCAGCCAGCATCCTGCAGGGTCGCCACGGCGCGATCGACGAGCTCGGTGCGATGCTGCTGCAGCTCGACCGCCAGCAGGTCCGCATCGTGGCCGACGGTCAGCCCGCCCATCAGGGCGGCCTTCCCGCCGGGGCCTGCACAGAGGTCCAGCCAGTGGTGGTCCTCGGCGAGGACCAGGTCATCCGCGCCGAGCGCGAGGGCGAGGGCTGCGAGCTGGCTGCCCTCGTCCTGCACCGCGACGCGTCCCTCCTTGACCGGGTCCATGCCACCGGGATCCCCGGAGGGCCAGGACGCCGCGAAGATGCTCAGCCGGCCCTGGCTCGCGCCGTGGTCGATCAGCTCGTCGAGGTCGGTCAGGCCCGGTCGCATCACGAGGGAGACCGCCGGGGCAGCATTCTGGGCGGCCAGCAGATCCTCGATCTCGTCACGGGAGCGGCCGTGGCCAGCCAGCGCGTCACTCAGGGCACGCACCACCCAGCGCGGGTGGGAGTACACCACGGCGAGGTAGCCGGTCGGGTCCTGGTCACGGTCGGGGGCGACCTCGAGCAGCCACTGCTCGCGGTCCTTCTCCCCCACTCGGCGCAGTACGGCGTTGGCGAATCCGGCGGCTCCGGCGCCCACCACCGAGCGGGCCAGCGCCACGGTCTCGGAGGTCGCGGCGTGCCGGGCGACGGACATGTCCAGCAGCTGGTACGCGCCCAGTCGCAGGACGTCCAGCAGCGGGGGGTCGATCTTCTCCAGCGGGCGATCCACGCAGGCGGCGATGATCGCATCGAGCCGGCCCTGGGCACGCAGCGAGCCGTAGAACAGCTCGGTGGTGAAGGCGGCGTCACGGCCGGAGACCTGGTGGCTGCGCAGCAGCTTCGGCAGCACCAGGTTCGCATAGGAGTCCTCCTCGCGCACCATCCGCAGTCCCTCGAAGGCGACCTGCCGGGAGGGCGTGGAGCGGCGTGTGCGCTCGGCAGGACGGGACTCGGAGTAGCCGCGCCGAGGGCCTCCCTGCCCGCGCGATCCCGAACGGGAGCGGCCCTGATGGTCGCGCTGGGGGGTCTCGTCGCGTCGGCCGCGGTCCTGGTTGCTGCGTCGGTCCTGGTTCATGCGCTGGCTCCGTCCTGCGGCTGGCTGGTGAATCGGGCTTCGGGGGCGAGGTTCGCACCACGGGCCCAGTCCGCGGCGCGCATCGGCCTTTTCCCGGCCGGGGCGAGGGTGGCGAGGGCGACCGACTCGGTGCCGGTGCCCACGAGCATCTGACGCTTGGTCGCCATGATCTGTCCGGGCGCCAGCGGAGTCTGCTCCGAGCTCGGTTCCGGGGCCTGCTCGACGCCGAGGATCTTCGTGCGGGCGCCATCCAGCAGCGTCCACGCCCCCGGCTGCGGGCTCATCCCGCGGATATGGGCTTCGACCTGCTCCGCGGGGAGCCTCCAGTCGATCATCGCTTCGGCTGTGGTGAGCTTCGCAGCGTGGGTGGCGAGGGAATGCTCCTGCTGCGTGAACACGGCGGTGCCATCCTCGAGCGCGTTCAGCGCGTCCAGCAGCACCGGGGCGCCGTCGATCGCCATCCGCTCCAGCAGCTCGCCGGAGGTCTCGAACTCGCCGATCAGGGTGGGTGCCGTGGCGATCAGGTCCCCGGTGTCCAGCCCCTTCTCGAGGCGGAACACGCTCATGCCGGTCTCGCGGCGCCCGGACAGGACCGCCCGCTGTGCGGGCGCTGCGCCGCGCCAGGCGGGCAGCAGCGAGAAGTGGAGGTTCACCCAGCCGTGGCGGGGGATGTCGAGCGCGGCCTGCGGGATCAGGCTCCCGTAGGCGACCACCGGCGCCGCATCCGGAGCGAGCTCTCGGATCTGCTGCTGCACCGTCTCGTCCCGCAGCGTGGTCGGGTCCAGCACCGGGATGCCCGCCTCGAGGGCGAGGGTCTTCACCGGTGACGGCGTGAGCTTGCGCCCGCGCCCCGCGGGCGCGTCAGGCCGGGTGAGCACGCCGACGATCTCGTGGTGGGAGTCGAGCAGAGTGCGCAGGGAGGGAAGGGCGGCCTCGGGGGTGCCGGCGAAGAGCAGTCGCATGATGCGTCGAGTCTACGGTGGCGCCGCGGGGGTCTGGTCGCGGGTGATCTCTGCAACGAGGACGTCAGTAGACGAGACCGAACACCCATACCGCCAGACTCATCGTGGTAGCGGTGACCAGTACGATCCCGATCAGGTTCAGCCCCACTCCGGCCTTGGCCATCTGCGGGATCGTCACATAGCCGGAGCCGTAGGCGATCGCATTCGGAGGGGTCGCGACCGGGAGCATGAAGGCGCAGGTGGCCGCGATCGCGACCGGGACCGCGAGCAGCATCGGGTCGATCCCGATCCCCACGGCGACGGCCGTCGCGACCGGCAGGAAGGTCGCGGCGGTGGCGGTGTTCGAGGTCAGCTCGGTGAGGAAGAGGACGCCGGCGGCGACGATCGCCACGATCAGCACGACGGGCAGGCCGCCGACGCCTTCGGTGACCTCACCGATCCATGCGGTCAGGCCCGAGGAGCTGAACTGCGCGGAGAGGGCGAGGCCGCCACCGAACAGCAGCAGCACACCCCAGGGGAGCTTCACCGCAGATTCCCAGTCCATCAGTCGTACGCCCTTGGCGGCCCCGGCCGGCAGCAGGAACAGCAGCAGCCCCACCACCATGGCGATGCCGGCATCGGAGATCCACGGGTCCTCCCGCCCGAGCGCGTCGGAGATCAAGGGTATGAACACCCAGGACACTGCGGCGAGCACGAAGATCACTGCCACCCGAGTCTCTCCGGAGGAGATCCGGCCGAGCTTGCTGCGCTCCTCGCGGATCAACTCCTTGCCGCCGGGAATCTCGGTGATCTCGGGCTTGTAGAGCACCTTCGTCAGCAGCAGCCAAGCGATGATCATGAACACGATCGCGAGCGGTGCGCCCACCAGCATCCAGCGACCGAAGCCGATCGTGACCCCGAAGTCCTGGCTCATGTGCGCGGCGAGCAGCGCGTTGGGCGGGGTGCCGATGATGGTCGCGAGGGAGCCGATCGAGGCGGCGTAGGCGATGCCGAGCATCAATGCGGTGCCGAACTTCGAGGTGACTGGGGTGACGGCGCCGTCCCGCGCGCCACCCTCGGGATCAGGGTCCACACCCTCGCCGGGCTCCTCCCCCTTCGCGACGGCGTCCTCGAGCCGCAGCTTGTTCACGAGCATCAGCACCGACAGGCCGATCGGCAGCATCATCACCGCCGTCGCAGTATTGGAGACCCACATGGAGATGAATCCGGTGGCGACCATGAAGCCGAGGATCAGCAGCGAGGGGCTGGTGCCGATCGCCCCGACGATCGCGAGGGCGATTCGCTTGTGCAGGTTCCAGCGCTGCATGCCCAGCGCCAGCATGAATCCGCCCATGAACAGGAAGATGATGTTGTTGCCGTAGGACGCGCCGATGTCGTCGACGCCGACTTCGCTGTTCAGCACCGGGAACACGATCAGCGGCACCAGGGCGGTGGCGGGGATCGGCAGCGCCTCGGTCATCCACCACGTCGCCATCAGCACTGCCGTGGCGGCCGTGAGCTTCGCGGCATGGGGGACGTCGGCGGGCATCATGACGTAGATGAGCACAGCGACGACGAGCCCGAGCACCAGTCCGAGCAGGCGCACCCGCAGCGTGCGGGGGCTGCTGGCGGGGGCGCGTTCGCCCTCTGAGAGGTCCGGCCGGTCCTCCTCTGCGGTGGTGGTCGAGGCCTGATCGGGGGCGGAGGTCATCGGTGTTCCTTCCGTCGCAGCGGTGCAGTGACGTCGATCACCTTACGGTAAACGTGTTCTCCGCCAGGGAGGAATGCTCAGAACACGTCGGGCGGATCCAGTCGCACGCGCAGCGAGCCCCGCGCCTTGCGGGCGCTGCGGGCGGCGACACCGGCGCGCAGGGCGGCGGCGAGCTCTCGGGAACGAGCCGGTTCGATACGCACCACAGCGCGAGCGCGGTCAGCGGCGTCGGGCCCCTCGAGGTCGACCGGACCGAAGACGTCGGTGGCGTCGGGGAGCTCGACGCTCTCCAAGAATGCTCGGCAGGCTTCCCTGTCGCCCACGATCTCGGCGACCCGTCGGAACGGGGGCAGGTCCAGCTCCTGACGGTCCGCGAGCACCCGGTCCAGGAAGAACGAGGAGCGGTGGGCGACCAGGTCGCGGATCGCGGGGAGGGTGGAGGTGCCGACGATCAGCACCTCTCCCCCCTCGTCGGCACTGGCCACCAAGGAGATCGCGCCACGCCAGCGCCGCACCGCCTCGACATCCGCATCGAAGGCGGCGCGGCCCAGCAGCGCGTCCGCATCCAGCAGCAGGCAGGCGGCGTAGCGGGTGCGCGGGGCGGGCTCGGCGCCGGGGGTGGCGACGATGATCGCCCGGTCCGGGACCGCGTCGTCCTCGAGCGCTCCATGAGCGCCGCCGGCGACCTTCAAGGTGGCCTCGGGGAAGGCACGGTGCAGCTCCTCGGCGGTGCGGGTCGAGCCGATGACCATCGCGCGCACCTCGGTGCGATCGCATTCGGGGCAGCGGTAGCCGTCCTCCCGCCGGCCGCAGACCCGGCAGTGCAGGGGCCCGCCGCGACCGTTCTGCGACAGCGGCGCCGAGCAGTGCGGGCATTGGGCGCGGGTGCGGCAGAAGGTGCAGGCGATCGCCGGTGAATAGCCGGAGCGCGGCACCTGGACCAGCACCGAGCCTCTCTCCAGGCCACGCCGGATCACGCGCATCGCCTCCTGCGGGAGACGGGAGCGGCCGGAGGCTCCTTCACGCTCGCGCAGGTACTCATCCATCGCGACGATCCGCGGGCGGACGGCGGTGCCCGATGCGGGCAGCGGCTCGAGGCGCGCAAGATAGCCGAGGTCGCTGAGCGCGCGGAGCGTGACGGAGTCGCTCGCAGACAGGAACAGCAGCGCGCAGCGTTCTTCGGCGGAGCGGCACTGGAGGACGGTGCGGGTGTGAGGGTAGGGAGCGCGCGGTTCCTCGAGCAGGTCATCCGCCTCGTCCCAGCAGATCACCAGGGCGAGATCCTGGACCGGGGCGAACGCCGCCGAGCGATTGCCGAGCACCACCCTGGTGGAGCCCCTCAGAATGCGCCGGAAGGTGCGGTAGCGCTTCTCCGGTCCTTCGGTGCCGGCGAGGATCTCGTGGTCGATGCCGCGCTCGGTGAGCACCCGGGAAAGCCGGGCGACGTCGCGCTGGTCGGGGGCGATCGCGAGCGCTCCCTTCCCCGCGGCCAGATCGCCGATCGCATCGGCGGCGACCTCGGTCCAGCTGTCGGCGGCATCGAGGGTGATGCTCGCGCGGGGCACGGGGCCCTCCGAAATCCCAGCCCGGGTGATCAGCGCAGCCAGTCCCGGGTAGCGATCGCCGGGTCGGGGGTGGGCTGGCTGCTCGGCCCCGACCTCAGGCACAGCCGGCGCAGACTCTCCAGCGTCGAGCTCGACAGCCTCAGGCACGCCGGACTCGTCAGCGTCAGACGTGTCGGGCTCTGCGCCCCCGGGCTCCGCCTCCGCGAGCGATGCGGCCTCGCGCTCCTTCACCTCCACAGCACGATCGGCCTTCTCGGCGCGGGCGTGGCGCGGCGGCAGGGCCAGGCGCAGCACATCGCCGACGGTCCCGGCGGAGCGTTCGGCGACCTCCTCGCACACGCGCATCAGCGCGGGCGGGACCACGACGTCCTCGGAGACCAGGCGGTGCAGCGGGGCCAGCGCCCGATCGGTGGTCGGTGCGGCGTGCCGGCCGAGCACGATCCCCTCGGTGTCCTTGCCGGAGAACCGCACCCGCACCCGCATCCCCGGCCCGGCGGCGGCGGTCGCGGGAGTGACCGCGTATTCGAAGGGCCGATCCAGGTGGGGCAGCACCCCGACCAGGCGCACGCTCGCCACCGGGAGCTCCTCGACCACCTCGAATCCGGCCGTGGTGCGCAGGCCGGAGGCCCGGGCGGCGGCAGGGCGGCCCGGGTGGCTCGGCGCGGCGGCCGGCGGGGAGTGATCGGGAACAGGAACGGCGGGGGCCGCGAAGAGGGACTCCTGCCCTCCTGCGTGCTCCCCCGCCGCTCCTTCGGCGGTGCTGCTCAGCGCTTGTGCACCGCGACCAGGTCGCAGACGAAGATGAGCGACTCGTTCGGAGCGATCACCGGCGGGGCGCCCTGGGCGCCGTAGCCGAGGGACGCGGGGATGTCGAGACGGCGGCGGCCGCCGACCTTCATGCCCTGGACGCCCTGGTCCCAGCCGGAGATGACCTGTCCCACGCCGAGCTGGAAGCGCAGCGGCTCGCCGCGGTCCCAGGAGGCGTCGAACTGCTCGCCGGTGGAGTGGGAGACGCCCACGTAGTGCACATCCACGACGTCGCCGCGGCCTGCCTCCTCGCCGTCACCGACGATCTCGTCGGTGCTGATCAGCTCGGTGGGGGCGTCGCCCTCGGGGAACTCGACCTCGGGCTTGGTGCGATCGGTCATGCGGATTCCTCCTGTGGTGATGAATGGTCAGGAACGGTCAGAATGGTCGGGACGAGCGCGCAGGTCAAGCGTTGGTGTGGGCGGCGTCGAGGATGTCGACCACGAAGATCAGGGTCTCACCGGCGAGCTCGCCCTGGTCGCCGTAGGCCTCGGCGGCGGGGATCACCAGCATCACCTGCGAGCCGACCTTCAGGTCCAGGAGGTTCTCGTCCCAGCCCTGGATCACCTGACCCTGGCCCTGCGCGAAGGCGAAAGGAGCCCCGCGGTCCCAGGAGGAGTCGAACTGGGAGCCGTCGGACCACTTCCAGCCGGTGTAGTGCATGGTGAGGTAGTCACCGGCGCGGGTGGTGTCCGCGGTGCCGACGATGAGCTCTTCGCGGGTGGTCTGTGCGGGCGGCTCACCCTCGGGCGGGGCGTCCAGCGTGGGAGCCCCGTTCTCGGCGAGGGTGACGGTGGGGAAGCTGCCGGAGGGGTCTCCGGGCTCGCCCTCGGCGCGCAGCGGGGAGACGACGCGGTCGACGTCGGCGACCTGGAGCAGCGAGTAGGCCTGGCCGTCCCTCCCCTGCTGCCAGCCGGCCATCACGAAGCGGGAGCCGACGGGGACGGTGGTGAGGAACGAGAAGGCGACCTCTCCCGCACCGTCGGGGGTGACCTGCATGCCCCCGGCGGGCGCGCCCTGCCACCAGGACGAGAGCGTCTCCCCGGTGCTGGCGTCGACGAAGTGGCTGCGCCAGATGGCCGTGTCCCCCTCGGCGATCAGGGCGCCGTCTCCGGGGGTGATGATCTTCGCGTCGGCGGCGGTGATCTCGAGCGGGGCGGTGAATTCGACGGTGGGCTCAGCGCCCAGGTCATCGCTCACGGTGACTCCGGCCAGGACGTCGCCGCCGCCGTCGGAGCCGCCACCGTCGGATGGACCGGTGGAGCCCTCGTCGGTGCAGGCGGCGAGGCCGATGGCGGCGGTCGCGGCGAGGGCGGTGGTGAGCAACGTACGGCGGCGGATCAAGTCAGGGCCTTTCGGATCGGCGGCCCCGCAGGCGGGGGCAGGCACCAGGGTACGGGCAGGGGGATGACAGCGAGCTGGGGTGTGGTCCAGCGCTCAGGCGAAGGGAGCCGAATCGGCGCCGGTGCTGGTGCCCAGCTCCCGGATCTGTGCGAGCAGCTCGTCGACCGCGGGCAGCTCGGTGGCGAAGGGGTCCAGGACCTGCACCGGCATCGAGCCCGGGCGCGTGAGCCGCATCGTGGTCCAATCCACCACATGGTCCACGCCGTGCTGCGTGGCGGTGGTGACCACCTGGCCGCGCAGGTGCGCGCGGGTGGTGGTGGGGGCGGTGGTCCTGGCCGCCTCGATCCGTTCCTCGGGCAGGGATGACGGGGCCAGGCCCCGGCGCTGCAGGGTGGGGAAGATCCCCTGGGCCGGGTCGATGTCGTGATAAGCGAGATCCAGCCGTTCGATGGCGGGGTCCCCGAGGTCGATCCCGCGACGTTCCGTGACCTGCTGGAACAGTCGCTCCTTGATCGCCCAGTCCAGGTGTGTGGCGGCCCAGCTGCGGTCCCCGGTGCGGACGGCGTCGATCCCCTTCTGCCAGGTCTCGAGCACCTGCTGCTCGCTCTCGTCGGCCAGCGGCGTGACGTGGTCGAGCCAGCGCTGCTGCACCTCGATCGCGGTGGTGGTGCCGCCGTGGGCGAGCGGGATCGGGGCGCAGCCGCTGAGATCCCGGGCAACGGATCGGATGGCGGTGATGTCGTCGTGGAGGCTGAGCTCGGGCAGCGCGCGCCCGGTCTCGATCGCCCGCAGCACCAGGTCGGTGGTGGCGAAGCGGAGGTGGGTGGAGACCTCGCTCATCGTGGAATCACCGACGATGACATGCAGGCGCCGGAACCGGGTGGGGTCGCCGTGGGGCTCATCGCGGGTGTTGATGATGGGCCGGGTGCGGGTGGTGGCCGAGGAGACGGCCTCCCACATGTGGTCGCTGCGGCGCGAGAAGACGAACTGCGCCGGCTCCGGTGCGGTCCCGGCAGCGGCAGGTGCGGCGCCGGCCGGCGGCTGCGGGCGCACCACTCCCCCGGCGCCGGTGATGATCTGGCGGGTGACCAGGAAGGGCAGCAGGTAGCGGGGCAGACGGGTGAACTCGCCGCGGCGGTCCACCAGGAAGTTCTCGTGGGAGCCGAAGGCGTTGCCTGCGGAGTCCACGTTGTTCTTCAGCAGGTGGATGCGGGCGTCCTGCCCCTCAGCGGCCAGGCGCTCGTTGGCCTGGGCGGTGAGGTCGGCGAAGATCCGCTCGCCGGCGCGATCCTGGGCGACCAGCTCCCACCAGTCGTCGCATTCTGCGGTGGCGTACTCCGGGTGCGAGCCGACGTCCAGGTAGAGGCGTGCGGCGTTGCTGAGGAATACGTTCGAGGAACGACCCATCGCCACCACCGGGCGGAACAGCTCGCGCGCGGCGGCCTCGGGCTCGAGTGCCCGGGAGCCGTCGGCCCGCACGCACACCAGTCCGAACTCGGTCTCCAGACCTCCGACTCGGCGCTTCATCGGGTCACTGGCCGCCCTTCTGGACGAAGGAGCGGACGAAGGTCTCGGCGTTGGACTCGAGCACCGAATCGATCTCGTCGAGCAGGTCGTCGGCCGCCTGGGCGGAGGCGAAGACCTGGCCGCCGGTGACGTTCTCGGCGCCGTCGCCGGATTCCTCGGGGCCGTTGCCGGGGGCGTTCAGGGACTGCTGGGACATGGGTGCTCCTTCGTGGTCGGTTCAGTCGGTGACGGCTCGGCGCAGGGCGTCGAGGATCGTCGTGGTGTCGTCGGTGGGGTCGATGCCGTGCAGCGCGCACCAGGCGGCGGAGCCCAGGTGCGGATCGGCCAGGCGCAGCCGGTGGCCGCCCTCGGGGCCGGCCAGGGTGATCGCGTCCCAGCCGGCGGAGGGCACATTGCCGCGGTGGGCGGTGATCAGTCCGCCGCGCAGGTGCGCGCGGGTGCTGGTGGGCGCGGTGGTCATCGCGGCGTCGACCTCGTCCTGGCTCACCAGTGCGGGCACCGCACCGGCGGCGCGGAGCTTGCCGAACAGTCCCCGGCCCGGGCGCAGATCGGAGTACTGCAGGTCGATCATGAACAGTCGCGCATCGTCCCACTCCAGGCCGTGCCGGGCCCGATAGCGCTCCAGCAGCTGGAGCTTGGCGACCCATTCCACACGCTCGGCGGCGAGCATCGGATCCTGCTCGAGCAGGTCGAGGATCTCACCCCACGAGCGCAGCAACGTCGCCGTCTCCTCATCGGCCCGGTCGGCGACCGCGACGAGGGCGTCCAGGTGGGCACGCTGGATCTGCAGCGCGGTGAGCTCCCTGCCATCGGCCATCGGCACGGTGGCGGTCAGCGACGGGTCATGGCTGATGGTGCGCACCGCCGCCACGGGGTCGGCCAGGCGGAGGTCCGGCAGGATCGCGGTGCCGGTGCGGTGTTCCGCCTCGAGCGCGGCGAGCACCAGGGAGGTGGAGCCGAGCTTGAGGAAGGTGGACTCCTCGAGCAGGTTCGCATCACCGATGATCACATGCAGGCGCCGGAACCGGCTGGGGTCGGAGTGCGGTTCGTCGCGGGTGTTGACGATGGGCCGGTTCAGGGTGGTCTCGAGCCCCACCTCCGCCTCCATGAAGTCGGCTCGGGAGGAGAGCTGGTAGCCAGGACGCTCTCCGCGAGTGCCGCGTCCCACTCGTCCTGCGCCGACCATCACCTGGCGCGTCGCCAGGAACGGGAGCATCGCGGCGACCACGCGCTCGAAGGGGACCGCACGGTCCACCAGGAAGTTCTCATGGGTGCCGTAGGAGGCGCCCTTCCCGTCGGTGTTGTTCTTGTAGAGCGCGACCTCGGGGACGCCGTCGGCCGCGGCCAGCAGCGCCATGGCACGGCGCGCGATCTCTTCACCGGCCCGGTCGGCGACCACGGCCTCCCGGGCGCGCAGCACCTCGGGGGCGGCGTATTCGGGATGGGCATGGTCCACATACCAGCGGGCGCCGTTGCTGAGCACCGCGTTCCCGATCGAGCGCTGGGTCGCCCAGGTGAGCACCTCGGTGTCGTCCCCCTCCGGGGCGACCTCGGGCCCGCTGAGCGGGATGTCCAGCTCAACGCTGGGCACGTGGGCATCACGCACCTCATCGGTGAGCTGGGAGGGGTGGGCTGCGGCACGCTGGAGCTCGAAGCCGCGGGCATCTCGCAGCGGGGTCTCGTCTCCGTAGTCCCAGCGCACTCGACGTCCGCGCTCACCCTCCTGGGGGTCGAGCAGGGCATAGGCGCCGACCACGAGGTGGGAGAGCAGGATCGAGCTGCCGGCGCCGGCGCGGGTGCGGTCCTCGAGATCGGCGTGGGTCACCCCGAACTCGGTCTCGATGCCCATCACCCGCTCGGTGGTCAGGGCGACCGGGGGCTGCTGACCGGCGGTCTCGCTCATGAGGGGATCTCCTCCCTGGTCGCGGCGGCTGCAGCGGCGGCGTGGGTGCGTCCCTGCAGCGGGATGATCGCCTCGACGCGGCGGCGGCCGCTGCCGGGAAGGCCCGAGACCCGGGCCCAGTCCTCGGGGTGCGCGGCGGAGGGCATGTCCTCGTTCTCCACGAACTCCGCGGTGATCGCGTCCTGCAGGTGCTGCGCGCCGACGCCGATCTGCCCAGTGGCGAGCTGGTCCTTCACGGCGAGCTTCTTCGCGCGGTCCACGATGTTGCGCAGGGTCGCGCCGGAGACGAAGTCGCGGAAATGGAGCGTGTCCTCACCGCCGTCGGAGTATTCGACCCGGACGAAGGCGGAGGCCGGGCTGTCGTCGTAGATCTCGTGCATCGCGAGGTCCAGCAGCGTCTCGCGGTCCTCGCGCAGGGGCACCGACTCGTCGAGGTAGAGGCCGAGGATCTCGCGGCCTGCCCGCGCTCCGGGGCGGCGCACCCGGATCTTGACGTCCAGGCGGCCGGGGCGCAGGATCGCGGGGTCGATCATGTCCTCGCGGTTCGAGGCACCGATGACGATCACGTTGTCCAGGCCCTCGACGCCGTCGATCTCGGCGAGCAGCTGCGGCACGATCGTGGTCTCCACGTCACTGGACATGCCGGTGCCGCGAGTGCGGAACAGCGCCTCCATCTCATCGAAGAAGATGATGACCGGGTGGTCTGCGGCGGCCTTCTCGCGGGCCCGCTCGAAGACCAGGCGGATCGAGCGCTCCGTCTCGCCGACGTACTTGTTCAGCAGCTCCGGGCCCTTCACGTTGAGGAAGGCGGAGTTCTCCAGCGCCTCTTTCACGCTCACCCCGCGCACTTCGGCGCTGCGCAGCACGAGCTCGTGAGCGACTGCTTTGGCGATCATCGTCTTGCCGCAGCCGGGCGGGCCGTAGAGCAGCACGCCCTGCGGGGGCCGCAGTCCGTAGGTGCGGTAGAGATCCTGCTGGAGGAAGGGCAGCTCGACGGCGTCGCGGATCGCCTCGATCTGCTCGCCCAGCCCGCCGATCTGCTCGAAGGACACCTCCGGCACCTGCTCCAGCACCAGGTCCGTGATCTCCGCGCGGTCGATGCGCTCGAGCACCAGCTGGCTCTTCAGATCCACCAGCACGTGGTCGCCGGGGTGCAGCTGTTCGTCGGTGAGGGTGCCGGCGCGGCGCAGCACCCGGGTGTCATCGGGGGCGACGGCGACGAGGATGCGGGAATCGGCCAGGGACTCCACGACCGGCACCACATTGCCGGCATCGCTCGCGGGCACCGCGTCGACGGCGGCGAGAGCTTCGTTCAGCCGCAGCTCGGTGCCCGGGCGCAGAGCCTCCAGGTCGAGGCTCGCCGCGGTCGCGACCCGCAGCCGGCGGCCGTTGTGCAGCACGTCGATGGTGCTCCCCTCGCTGCGGCGCAGGAAGGTGGCGTAGGAGTTCGGCGGATCACCGACGCGCTCCAGATCGCTCTTGAGCTGGACGATCTGCTCCCGGGCGGCGCGGAGCCCGCCGACCAGGCGCTCGTTATGGGTCGCGAGCTGCTCGAGCTCAGCGGTCATCTCGGCGTACGTCTTCATCGTCATCGTCCCCTTTCCAGGCGGGATCAGCGATCGCGGCCCTGTCGGATATCGCGCAGGGCCCGCTTGAGCTTGCGGGGTGCCACCCCGCGCTCTCCCACGTCCTGCGGTCCCCACTCGCCGTCGGAGCCGCCGAAGCCCTCGTTATCGGGGTGGTTCAGCTCCTCTTCCAGCCGGGATCCGGGCGCCGGTCGGGTGACGCGGGTCAGCGCCGGCTGGCCATGCGCGGTGCGGCGGGCGGTGAGCAGGAATCCGGTGTGGGCGTTCATCCGGTGCTCCGGGCGCACGGCCAGGCCTTCGAGATGCCAGGGCCGCACGAAGGACTCCCAGGCATAGGGCTCGGTGAACTCGCCGTGGGCACGCAGGGCTTCGGCGGTGCGGGAGAGCTGTGTGACGGTGGCGACGTAGCAGAGGAAGACTCCGCCGGAGACGAGCACCTCCGCCGCCGAGTCCACGCACTCCCAGGGGGCGAGCATGTCCAGCACCACGCGGTCCACGGCGGGCTCGTCGGGCGCGAGAGTCGGGGCGACGTCCTGGAAGTCGCCGATCGACAGCTGCCAGGCCGGGTGCGGGCCGCCGAAGAACGTCTCCACGTTCTCGCGGGCGACCTCGGCGAAGTCCTCACGGCGCTCGATCGAGTGCACGGAGCCCTCAGCGCCCACGGCACGCAGCAGCGCCGTGGTCAGGCCGCCGGAGCCGACGCCGGCCTCGAGCACCCGGGCACCGGGGAAGATGTCGCCCCACATCAGGATCTGGGCGGAATCCTTGGGATAGATGATCGCGGCACCGCGCGGCATCGCGAGCATGTAGTCGGCGTACAGCGGCCGCAGCGCCTGGTACCGGATGCCGTGGGTGTTCTCCACGACCGTGCCGTCCTCCGCGCCGATCAGCTGGTCGTGGTGGAGCACGCCGCGGTGGGAGTGGAACTCTCCACCGGGCTTGAGGGTGATGGTGTGCAGGCGGTTCTTCGAATCCGCGAGCTGCACCTTGTCTCCCAGGGCGAAGGGTCCGGTGCGGTCCAGGCCGCGCTGCGGGGCCCGGGGGGCGGGCTCCTGCGCCCCGGGCTGGGCGGCGGGCTGCGGCTGTTCAGTCATGGGTTCCAGCATATGGCTCGCGCGCGCGCCCTGGCCGTGATGTTCACCGCCGGCGCAGGGGCGCGGTGCTGTTCACTGCTGGCGCAGGAGTGCCGTGATGCTCACCGCTGGCGCAGGACTGCGTTGACCTCCGCGCTCAGGAGCACCCCGTGGACGGCGCCGTCCTCGGCCAGGACCAGGTAGGCGGGGGCCGGGTGGGCCAGCATCGCCTCGATCAGCGCGTCGCCCTGCAGAGCGAGAGGAAGGCTGCCGAGGGGACCCACGGAGCCGGCCACGGCGCTTGCCGGCGTGGACGCCCGGTGCTCGGGAGGGACCGCTGCGGCGGCCTCGGAGTCGATCCGGTATCCCCGACCGATACCGCCCGGGAGGCTGGCGTCACGGTCGAGGAGCAGCACCTGGCCGAACTGATCAGGCGTGCCGAGCGCGGAGAGCGGAGTGTGCGCGGGGACGATCCGGAGGGGGACGGCGAGCGAGGCGGCGGCGAGGGTGTGGATGCGGCTCTGCAGGGTCGCTTCCTGCAAGGCACGGGTGGCGCCCTGCCAGAGCATCCCCGCGATCAGCATCGCCCACACCAGGGTGAGCAGGGAGAGGCTCCCGGCCCCTCCCGTGCGCATGATCTGCACCAGGGGGTAGGCCACCACCGCGACGGCGATGGCCCGGCCCAGCCAGGCGGTGATCTGCGTGGCGAGGACGGGCTTCTTCAGCACGGCGGCCAGCAGCGACTCGAGCGCCCTCCCGCCGTCCATGGGCAGCCCCGGCAGCAGGTTGAACAGGGCGAGGACGAGGTTCAGCCAGGCGCTGACGGAGAAGAAGACCGAGAGCGAGGTGCCCTCGCCCGCGACCTGCGTCGCGGCGGCCATCAGCGCGGCCAGCACGCCGTTCGCCGCCGGGCCGGAGAGAGAGACGAGCACCGAGCCGAGCGACGACATCTGCCGGGCGCGATACTGCGTGTGCCCTCCCCAGAGGGTCAGGGCGATGTGATCGACGGTGGCACCGAAAGCGCGCGCGGTCACGGCATGCGCGGCTTCATGCGCGAGCACCGAGACGATCATGAACAGCCCGATCCCGATGGCCAGAAGCACCACGAGACCCGTGTCCGCACTGCCCCGGCTCAGAGCCGGATACATCAGGACGGCCAGCAGCAGCACGGTGATGAGAGTCCCGGGGCTCACCTTGATCGGTGGCAGCGCGCCGAGGCGCAGCGTGGGGCTTCTCATGATCCATCTCCTCCGCCACCGGGGTGGCGGCTCCCTCTGGGCAGGCTGAGGATATCCGCTCACCCTGCGCCCCAGCTCGGAGTCCTGCGGTGCCTATGATGGAGGGATGAGTCGAATCGCCATCACGGCTTTCAGCGGATGGAACGATGCCGGCGAAGCCGCCACCGGGGTGATCGAGCATCTGCTCGAGGTCTGGCCCTCACGGCCCGTCGGCGCGGTCGATGCGGAGGAGTTCATCGACTTCCAGGTCAATCGTCCCGAGATCCGCACGGACGAGAGCGGGTTGCGGGTCATCGACTGGCCGGATACCCAGCTGCGACTGGTGACGCCACCGAACGGTCCCGAGCTGGTCACGGTCATCGGGCCGGAACCTTCCCTGCACTGGAAGCGGTTCTGCGACGAGGTGCTCGAGCAGCTCCAGACCCTGGATGTCACCGCGGTGGTGTCGCTCGGCGCGCTGCTCGCGGATTCCCCGCACAGCCGTCCGCTGCCGGTCACCGCCGAGGTCGAGACGCTTCCCGCCCAGGCGGCTGAGGGTGCCGAGCACTACTCGGGACCGATCGGCGTTCCCACGGTCCTCGCTCGCCGGACCGCGGCCGCCGGGCTCCGCACCACCAGCGCGTGGGTGCAGGTCCCCCACTACGTCTCCCAGAACTCCTCCCCCAAGGCGGTGCTGGGGCTGATGCGCGAGGTGCAGAAGGTGGTCGACGCCACGATCCCGCTGGATGAGCTGGTCGAGGATGCCGAGGCCTGGGAGCGGGGCGTGGATGAGCTCGCCCGCACCGATGAGGATGTGGCGGACTACGTGGCCAGGCTGGAGCGTGCCCAGGATGCCGCCGGTCTGCCGGAGGCCAGCGGCGAGGCCATCGCTGAGGAGTTCGAGCAGTTCCTGCGGCGTCGGCGCGAGCAGGGCTGAGCCGGTTTCCGAACCGCTCAGCCCTGCTCAGCGCGCTCAGACCAGCCCAGCGCACTCAGCCCAGCGCGAGGCCGTTCAGGCCTGCAGCGTGATCCCGAACAGGGCGTCCACCGCGGCCGCAACATCTCCGGGCCCGGCGGCCAGGTCGTCGGAGCGCGCAGAGATCCTTCCTTCGGCCCAGCTGTCCAGGGCGTCGAGCGCGCTCGCGGTGTCGAGGTCATCGCGCAGCGCGGCGCGCAGCGCCTCGACTGTCCCCGGATAGTGCCCTCCGCGCAGGGCCGCGGTGCGATAGCTCGCGAGGCGCGAGGCAGACAGCTCGAGCTCCTGCGCTGACCATTCCCAGTCGGAGCGGTAGTGATGCGCCATCAGCACCAGCCGGATCGCCATCGGATCCACGCCGTCGCGCACCAGGCGGTGCACGAAGACTAGGTTTCCGAGCGACTTGCTCATCTTCTCGCCCTCATAGCCGACCATCCCGCTGTGCGCGTAGGTGGTGGCGAACGGACGGCCGAGGGCGACCGAGTGGGCGGCGCTGAGGTCGTGGTGGGGGAAGATCAGGTCGCTGCCCCCGGCCTGGATGTCGAAGGGCAGATCCAGCGCGTCCTGCGCGATGCAGACGCACTCGACATGCCAGCCGGGACGGCCGCGACCGAGGACGCCTGCCTCCCAGGCAGGTTCGCCCGGACGCTCAGCACGCCAGAGCAGCGGATCGAAAGGACCGCGCTTGCCTTCCCGCTCAGGGTCGCCTCCGCGGTCGGCGAACACGTCGAGCATCTGCTGCTCGGACCAGCCTGAGACGTCGCCCAGTGCGCCGTCCATCGCGAGGTCGAGGTACCAATCCGGCCCCTCGGCATCGCTCGCGTCCACCGGATAGGCGCGGCCGCGCGCGTGCAGTGTGAGCACCATCGCGATGATTCCGTCCATCGCCTCGCTCACCGAGCGGAAGGTCTCCGGGGCAAGGATCCGCAGCGCGGCCATGTCTCCGGTGAACAGCTCGACCTGGGACGCGGCAAGCTCCTGCCAGTCCACTCCATCCCGGTCCGCCCGCTCCAGCAACGGATCGTCGACGTCGGTGATGTTCTGCGCCATCTCCACCTCGAGCCCGGAATCGTGCAGGGCGCGGCGCATCAGATCTGCGGCGTGATAGGTCGAGGCATGGCCGAGGTGAGTGGAGTCATAGGGCGTGATTCCGCAGACGTAGAGCCGGGCCCGTCCGGGGGTCAGCGGGGTGATCGGCGCGACCCTGCCGATGCGCGAGTCGAACAGGCGTAACGGCCTGCCGGAGGCAGGAAGCGGGTCGAGTGAGGGAGAAGTCCAGGATTGCACCAATCGATCATACGATCCGTCGGCGTCGGGTGGTTCAGGACCCGCCCAGCGGGTCGACCAGCCCCGTGCCGAGCAGTCCCAGCAGCACCAGCCCGGCGACGATCCGGTAGACGACGAAGATCAGATACGAGCGGTTCTCGATCAGACGCATGAACCAGACGATCACCGCATAGCCCACGGCGAAGGCCACCACGGTCGCGACCACGATCGCCACCAGCGACGGCTCCCCAGCCGCGGCGGCCGCAGCCCGACCGTCGGCCGTCAGCAGCACCGGGACCTCCTTGGCCGCCTTGTAAAGGCCGGAGGCGAAGACGGCGGGGATCGCGAGCAGGAAGGCGTAGCGGGCCGCGGCCTGACGGGTGTAGCCCATCAGCAGACCGGCGGTGATGGTGCCGCCGGAGCGGGAGACCCCCGGGATCAGGGCGAGGGCCTGGGCCAAGCCGAAGAGGATGCCGTCGCGAAGGGTGAGCTCCTTGAGCTCCTTGCGCTGCGGGGCGATGCGGTCCGCGATCCCCAGCAGCACGCCGAAGACGATCAGCATCGTCGCGGTGATGTAGAGGTTGCGCAGGCTGTGGTCGATCTGCGACTCGAAGAGCAGGCCCAGCACCCCGATCGGGATGGAGCCGAGGATGACCAGCCAGCCCATGCGCACATCGGGGTCCGAGTGCGGGATCTTGCCCGCGAGTGCCTTGAACCACTTGCCGATGATGCGGGTGATGTCGTTCCAGAAGTAGATGAGCACGGCAGCCTCGGTGCCCAGCTGGATGATCGCGGTGAACGCGGCGCCCGGATCCTCGCCGGGGTTCATCAGCTCCCCGACCACGCGCACATGGGCGCTCGAGGAGACGGGGAGGAACTCGGTCAATGCCTGGACCAGGCCCAGGACCACCGCCTCGATGAACGACATGGACACTCCTCGATGGATTCAGCGGATCTCCGGTGCCGCCTCGCAGCAGCACCGGACCCCGGACAGAGTACGCGGCGCCGGGCGGTGAGCCCGGCGCCGCGCAGCGGAGCAGTGGTGAAGACTGCGTAGAGGTTCTGAGACGTGTCCTCGAGGAGCTCAGCGCTCAGCGCGGAGCGTCCTCTTCGTCCTCTCCGTCGTCATCCTCATAGTCGTCGTCCTCGTCGTCCTCGTCGTCTTCGAAGTCGTCGAGATCGTCGAAGTCGTCATCGTCGTCCTCGTCGTCATCATCATCGTCGAAGACGATCAGAGGAGTCGCGACGTCGTACGCGTCGAAGAGCGCGTCGTCGTAGGTGTCGAAGGCGTTGGCGAGCCGCTCGGTGGCGGATTCCAGCGCGGGATCATCATCACCCCGCGAGCCGGCGGCGGCTTCATAGTGACGTTCAAGGGCAGCGATCAGCGCAGCAAGAGCGGAGCGAGGATCCGTGTTCATGGTTGGACCGTACATCCTCGAACAGCAGAATGAACAGTGGAAGCGTGCACACATTGGTCACGAATCCGCCGCAGTCCCTGCAGCTCCCCCGAGCGCTACTGTTGCAGGTCATCGACCACAGGAGGAAAACCGTTGATCCGACCCCGCACACCTCTCGTCGCCGGCGTCCAGCGCGTGAGCGATCCGCGCGGATGGCGAGACCTGCCCGTCGAGCGCGGACGCCGCGCAGCGGACTACGAATTCCAGATCATCACCGTGCCGCGGGGCACCTCCTTCGGCCAGGTGCGCGCCGAGCTGACCGAGCAGGCGGAGTACGGCCGGTGGGAGCACGCCCGCACCCGGCTGTACATCGGAGGCGGGCAGAAGGTGTGGATGCGCCGACGGATCATCCGGGTGGAGTCGACGCTCTAGCAGGGAAGGTCTGGCCAGCGGCGGTCTGGGGGTTGATGACGCGAGCGGTGTCGGCCCGAGCGGTGTGGGCTGGAGCAGGTCCTCTGTCCACAATCGGCGGGAGCGAGCAGCAGAGCCCCCACGGATCTGGTGCAATGGCCTGGTGTCCCTGAGCCTCCTGCTGCTGTGCGCTGTGCTGCTGGTCGTCTACCTGCCGCCTGCGCTCGTGCTGGCCTGGGTCGATGGCCGGGAGCAGCGGCTGCCGAATCACTGGGTCGCCCTGCTGACCGGCGCGGTCGGCCTGGCGCTGGCGTTGCTCGCCCTGGCGGTGCCCGCGCTGCGTCCGGGCATGAGCACCGCCGCACTCCTCGCGCTGGTGCTGGGGCTCGGCGCGATCGTGGTGGCCCTGCTGGCTCCGCCGCTGCTGGGGATGGGAGATGCCAAGACGTTTCCGGTGGTGGTCCTGATGTCCGCCGCCCTCGGCGGCGAGGTGCTGATCGCGGCACTGCTCGGGATCGCAGTGGTGGGAGGCGTGATCGGGATGCTGGTGCTCGGGGTGACCCGCCGTGCCGGGGTGCGTTTCGCGCTGGGTCCTGTGCTGCTGGCCGGGCCCTTCCTGGGGCTGCTGGGCGCGCCGCTGGTGCGTGCTGCGCTCGGCATGGGCTGACTTCGCGGGCCGGGGCGGCACTTAGTCCGACAGCACGTGCGTGACCTCAGCCGGCGACTGCGGCGCGGCGCTGACGCCGAGACTCATACAGCGCGATCGATCCCGCGACGGAGGCGTTCAGGGAGGAAGCGCTGCCGGTCATCGGAATCTCGGCGACCACATCGCAGGCCTCGCGCCAGCCGGCGCTCATCCCGATCGTCTCGTTCCCGACCACCAGCAGCGTGGGCCCGGTGAGATCTGTGTCTGCCAGCTGGTGACCGCCGGCCTCGTCGAGTCCGACCACGGTCCAGGGCTCCCCCTGGCTCCGACGCTCCTCGATCCACGCCATCACCTCGCGATGGGAGGGCAGGCGCAGCACCGGCATCGAGAACAGACTGCCGGTGCTGGCACGGATCGCAGCCGGGTCCCAGGCATCGGCGGAGTGCCCGGTGATCAGCAGCCCCGTCCCGCCGAGCGCGTCCACGGAACGGGCCAGCGAGCCGATGTTGCCCGGACCCGAAGGGCGATCGAAGACGACCAGCACGTCGTCGCGCTCGGGGAGCAGCCGCTCCAGGTCATCGGCGGGAAGCGTGGCGATCGCCAACAGCTCCGGGGTGCCTTCCTCGCGCTCCCCCAGTTCGGCCATCAGCTCCGGGGCGAGCACCACGACGGGTGCCGGGCTGCTGTGCAGCAGCTCCCGTGCCCACTGCGAGGGCTGCTCCCGCCCGTCGGTCAGCAGCGCCCGGATCTCGATGCCATGGGCGATCGCCTGCGAGATCGGACGCACGCCCTGGATGATCATCTCGCCTGCACGGGAACGTTTGGTGCGGTTGGTCAGCAGCGCCTGCCACTGCTGGAACAGGGCGTTGCGCCGGTCCAGCCGGGACGGCAGGCGCGAGCTGCCTCCTCGGACGGCGGGTGCTGCGGCAGCTGCGGAGCCGGGGGCAGGGCGACGGCTCATGCTCCGGCTCCGTCGTAGCCGAGCTGTCGCCAGGCCTCGTAGACCGCGATCGAGACCGCGTTGGCCAGGTTCAGCGAGCGCCGGGCAGGGAGCATCGGGATCCGCACCCGGGAGGTGATGCGCGGATGCGCCATGACCTCTTCGGGCAGGCCGGTCGGCTCGGTCCCGAACAGGAGCACGTCCTCCCTGGTGTACTCGATGCTCTCGAAGCTCACGTCGGTGCTCGAGGTGAAGGCGAAGACCCGTGCGCCGGGGACCGCGGTGAAGGCCTGCTCGATGCCGGGATGGATGCTGACATCGGCGAGGTCGTGATAGTCGAGTCCGGCCCGGCGCAGCTTCGCGTCCTCCAGATCGAAGCCGAGCGGCTCGATCAGGTGCAGGTGCGCGCCGGTGACGGCGGACAGCCGGATCGCATTGCCGGTGTTCCCGGCGATCGCCGGTTCGTGGAGGAAGACGTGGACCATGCTGCAGATTCTTCCACGCCGCGGTGCCTTCCCCGCCACCGCTCACGGCGAGATCGCAAGCAGCTCACCGGCGGGGGTCTCGAGCCGGTAGGGCCCGTGGCCGGTGGCGGGGATCACCACGCGGCGACCATGCAGGAGCTGGGACCGGCCCTCGAGGTCCTTCAGCACGGTCCCGTCGGCGTCGAGAGCGATCAGTTCGTCCTCCCGCCGCACCAGTGCCGGGGCATCCTGCGTGGGCAGCATGGTCAGTGCGGTGCGCCCGGCCCGTGCCGCCTCGAGGATGGCGCGGGGAGAGTTCTCCTCCGCCGCCACCCAGGTGGTGGGGGTGCCGGGGAGATAGCCGTGCCGAGGATGGTGGTAGTCGCTGCCGCCCAGCAGGACGGTCTGCTGCGGCCACTGCGCCATGAGCGCCCAGGGTGCGGTGTCCGTGCGGTGGAGGAACCAGCTGACGTGCCAGAGCTCCAGAGCAGGCGGCAGCGGGTCCAGCAGGTGCCCCCAGGAGGTGTCCTCGACCAGCGGGTGGTTGATGCTGAGCAGTCCGCCCTGGCGTGCCACGTCGGTGCGCCAGTGGGAGGGTTCGCGCCGGAAGTCGACCCAGGGGATCTCGCCGAAGGCATTGGCGTGGCCCTGGGGTGTGGTGACCTCCTGGCCGGGGAGCAGCGAGATCCCGTGGCGGGCCCCGACACCGGCGAGGTGCGGGAGATGGGAGACCGTGTTGTGCTCGGTGACGGCGAGGAAGTCGAGCCCGTGACCGGCCGCGAGCCCGGCCAGCTCGTCGAGGGACTGCTCGCCATCGGAGTGCGTGGAATGGCTGTGGAAGTCCCCGGCCAGCCAGACCAGGCCCGGCGCCGCCGGCAGCCCGCGAGCGCTCGCCCGGAGTCTGGAGCGGTGGGGGCGGGCGAGCAGCTCAGGCGGGAGCGGGGAGCGGGAGGGAAGATGGATCTCGACCGAGACGGGCAGTGGACGCTCGGGCATCCGGTACAGGCCGAGCTGGACGTCCCAGCGGCCCGGCTCTGGAGCACCGGGCAGATATCCGGGGGTGGCGTCCCCAGGCTGGATCACGAAGCTCTCGCGCGCCCCTCCGGACCAGCCGCGCCAGCCGGCGGGACCTTCGAGCCCGAGATCGATCGTGGCCGCCTTCCGGTCATGGACCAGGCGCACCTCCAGGCTCGTCGCGCCCGCCGGCACCTCGAAGGGGACCGTGAGCAGTGGCGTGGCCTGCTGGTGCTCGCGCCCAAGCACGAGACGGTGGACGATCCGCTGCCCGCTCACCACTCCTCCACCAGTTCGATGTGCTCGGTGCGCAGGGCTTCCAGCCAGTGCGGGTCGCGCAGCAGCCGCGCCTCCCAGACGCGGAGGGGTGGGACCCCCGGCCCGCCCGCCGACGGGTGCAGGAAGAGCTCGCTGGTGCCTGCGGGGAGGCGGCGCAGCCCGTGGATCAGCTCGCTGCGCAGGGCCTCATAGCCGCCGGAGGTGGTGACGGTGCGCCGAGTGGTGAGGATCGCTGCCGGGAGCCGCACGCCGAGCGAGTCGGCGAGCTCGACCGCCTGTCGATGGCGCATCTGCGTCTCCGTGCGCAGATCTGCTCCCAGGTACAGCTGGGGATCGCGAGGAAACCGGAAGCCGAGCCGGTGCTCGGCGCACCACTCCAGGGCCAGCGGAAGCAGCGTCTCTCCCCCACGCAGGCCATAGAGCACTCCCGCGTGGGAGTCCGCCGAGCGCGGGGTCAGACCGGCCTCGTACATCCAGGCCAGCTGTGCATCCAGCTCTGCGCGAGCCTGACCGAGGTCGAGCAGGCGCTCCACCCGCCAGGCATCGACGAGCAGGGTCCCGCGCTCATCGCGGAGCGTCCTGCCCGCGCTGAGCGGCCGCCACTGGGAGGACATCTCGTCACTGTTGAGCGTGAGATGAAGCTGCACGGCGAACCCGCTGCGACGAAACCTGGCAGCGGCCCGCTCCGACTCTGCGGAGACCGGCATCAGCGTGCACCGGGTGATCGCCCCCTCCGCACGCAGGGCGTGGATCATCTCGGTCCCCGCCGCATCACGACCCAGATCATCCGCCGTGATCACCAGGCGCCGCGTCATGAGGTGCGCCCGGGGCGATCCTGACGCCGCGAGGCGGATCCCAGCGGTGCTGCCGAGTCGGGGCCCGGCTCCGGGACGTGGATGAAGCGCGAGGCGATGGCGCCGACCGCGCAGAGCAGCAGCGGGTACAGGCACAGGTACACCCGGAAGGCCTGTCCCGGCTGGGATCCTGGGGTCTCACCGGAGTAATACCCGAACAGGAGCCCGAGCGAGGCCAGAGTCACACCGGTGACTGCACCGTTGAGCCTGCCGAATGCTCCGAAGGCAGAGAGGAACAGTCCCTCTCGGTGGACCCCATGCCGGGCGGCGTCGAGGTCCAGCACTCTGGCGATGACCAGGTCGTTGGTCGCCATCATGCCGGACCATCCCAGGCCCAGCACGGCGCCTGCACCGAGCGCGGTCGGCAGCGAGCCGGCGAAGTACAGCAGCCCGAAGGAGGCCCCCAGCACCAGGAACGCGACCCGCCAGGCGCGCAGGGCACCGATCCGGGCGATCAGACGCAGCCAGAGCGGGAGCCCGCCTGCCGCCACCAGGATGACGATCCCCTGCAGCACGAAGGCGTAGGCGACGGGCAGCGCGAGGGTGTAGCGGACGTAGAGCTGCACGCCGGAGAGCAGTATGGCGAGGGCGATGCCGTAGCAGGCGCTGGTCAGCCCCACCGCCCAGAACAGCGGGCTCCTCAGGATCTCGAGAACGCCGGGGAGCAGCCGCGGTCGCTGCTGGCGAGCATGATCGGGGTTCTCTTTCACCCCGAGCGCCATCACGGAGATGACTGCCACGGCGAGCAGGCCATAGAGCAGCGCGGTGAGCTGGAAACCGCCGGTGGTCTCCTCGGTCCCCAGGATCGAGGTGGTCAGCACCGGGGTGAGCGCGAGGGAGATGATCATCGCGATCAGCTGGAAACCCTGCCGCAGCGCGTTGGCGAGGCCGCGCCGCCGCTCGGTCGGGAAGAGCTCGGGCAGCAATGCACCGTAGTTCGCGTTCAGCAGGGAATCGAACAGCTCGCAGAGGATCGCGAAGACCGCGAACCAGAGCACCAGCGAGATTCCGTCGAGGTGTGAGGGCGGGCTGAACAGGGCGATCATCGATGCGGCCAGCAGTGGTGCGCCGATCAGCAACCAGGGCCGACGGCGGCCGAAACGGGTGCGGGTGCGATCCGAGAGATAGCCGAGGACCGGGTTGTCGATCGCGTCGATCACCGCGTAGATGATCATCACGATCGCGTAGGCCCGCACGTCCATTCCCAGGATGTCCACGTAGAAGAGCACGATCGAGCTCTTGATCATGGTGATCGGGATGGAGGTGCCGAACATGCCCAGTGCGTACCGCCACGGCGGGGTGCGCTCCGCCTGCGCCAGGGAGGTGGGTGGCGGGGCCTCAGGCGATGCTGGCACGACAGGTCCTCACCTCGGCGGATGTCGCTCGCATCGTAGCCGCGCGGAGCTCCCGCCGCCGGGGAATCGGGAATGCGAAGAGCCCCGCTCCACATTGTGGAGCAGGGCTCTTCCTGAGTGTCCGGAGGGGGACTTGAACCCCCACGCCCGATAAAGGGCACTAGCACCTCAAGCTAGCGCGTCTACCAATTCCGCCACCCGGACAGGTGATCGCCGTAGCGACTAGAGCAGATTAGCACGCAGTCGAGGATGGTTCGCACCCGAAAGCGGCACTGCCAGGGGGAACGTGAAGACAATCACGCCGGAGCGGCGATGCGGCCTTCCGCCATCAGGCCGTGCAGCAGAGCCAGGGCCGCCTCGACCCGCACCGACAGCACCCCGCCGGAGTCTGGAAGTCGTGCGGCGAGGTCCTGGAGGGCGGCGGCGCAGAGCACGGTCATCGTCGGATCTGGAGCATCCAGCAGCTCCGGGGGCCACTCCCCCATGGCGCCCAGCAGCGCGGAGAGCTCCTCTGTGGCAGCGCGGCGCCTCGGGGTGAGCAGCTCCACCCGGGCTCGGGCCGCGAGCGCCGTGCAGAGCCTCAGCATCGCGACCGACGACTCGGCGTCGATGCGGTCACGGAGCGGCTCCGCGAGAACCTCACGGCGATCACCGTTCGACAGCCCTGGGGCGATCTGGGCTGCGCCCTCGATCCATTCGCCCGCTTCGCGCTCCAGCTCCATGGGTCACTTCCCTCGCGCTCGACTCCCGGGCCTGGCGGCCCACTGCCTCCCCACCGACTTTACCGTTGCTTTACCCGCGACGACAAGAGCCTTTACCTACCGGTTGACGGCACCCGCGGAGGCCGCGGGGCCTGCTGAGGCCGCGCAGGGAATTTCGCGCGCCAGGAGGGCAGGGCTGAGGCTTTCGGGCCGCGTCAGCGCCGGGCCAGCTCCGTGCGCGCCGCGGCGAGCATCTCGGACACCGGCGCGGCAGGCACCCCCAGCATGGAGCGGACCTGCATGTCAGCCTGGTGCGCGAGCATCTCGAGTCCGTCCGCGACCTCGCCTCCGGCTCGCTGGATCACCTCGGCGATCGGCGCCGGCCAGGGGTCATAGAGCACATCCAGCAGCACCTCGGGCACTGCGAGCCCGGGCCGGGCGCGCCACTGCTCGGCGACCGCCTGGGCACCGTCGATCGCCAATGCACTGACCACGACCTCGGCCGTGAGCACCTCATGGTGCTCTGCCCAGGGGACCTGCTGCGTGCTCATCCCACGGCTCGCGGCGAGCTCTTCCAGCGGAGCGAGCTTCTGCGGGCTGCGAGCGGAGAGAAGCACCCTGTGCACCCCGAGCTCGGCAAGTGCGGCGAGGGCGCTCAGCGCCGTGGCACCGGAGCCGAGCACAGCGCCGGTGAGCGGGCGGTCGGCGCCGTGGTCCCGCAGCGCGGCGACGATGCCGTGGACGTCATGGTTCTCTGCACGCCATCCCTGTCCCGTGCGGAGCAGGGTGTTGGAGATGCCGAGCTGGCGCGATGTCTCGTCGGCCTCGGTGCCCAGCGCGTAGGCCTCGGGCTTGCCCGGCATGGTGACGCTGAGACCCTGCAGACCCCGCCCGGGCCCGTCACGGAGGAATGCCGCGAGCTCTCCCGAACGCACCTGATGGCGTTCATAGACGGCGTCCGTCATGCCGAGCGCCTCATAGGCGGTGAGATGCAGGATCGGCGAGAGGGAGTGCTCTACCGGAGAGCCGACGACGGCGAAACGGCGCGGGCTCATCCCTTCGCCTCTGACCAGTCCTGCCATTCCTTGACGTTCTTCTCGTGCTCGGCCCAGGTGTCCGCGAACTTCGTCTCCCCGGTATCGGTGTTCACGCTGACGAAGTAGAGCCAGGCTCCTTCGGGAGGCGCGTCCACCGCATCCAGGGCGTTGGACCCGGGTGCCGCGATCGGTCCGGGCGGCAGCCCCTCGTACTTGTATGTGTTGTAAGGGCTATCCGTGGCGCGCTCGGCATCGGTGGTCCCGACGCTGGCGGACTTCCCGGTCACGTAGTGAACGGTGGAGTCGAACTGGAGCTTCATCGGCGACCCCTTGGCCTCGCCCGCGCCTTCGAGTCGGTTCTCGATGGTCCGCACGACCTTGCCGTAGTCCTCAGGGTTGCGCACCTCCATCTCCGCGAGGGAGGCGATGGTCAGCGACTCATGCCACTGCTCCTGGGGGATGTCGCGAGCGGTCAGCTCGTTCTCCATCCGGTCCCACATCATCTGGATGACGTCCTCGGCGGTGGCGTCCTCGTTGATGTCGTAGCGACCGGGCCAGAGGTAGCCTTCGAGGGATTTCGCGGTGTTCTCGGGGATCCCGTAGCGGGTGTAGTCCTCGGCCGCCGCGGTGAACTCCTCCACCGGGATGTCGGTCTCCGCGGCCAGCTGCTCCCAGATCTGGGTGAGCCGCTTCCCTTCGGGGATGATCACGCGTTGGCCCGCGAGGTTCGAGGGGTCCAGCAGTGCCTGCAGCGCGTCCGAGGAGGTCATCTCCTGCTTGAGCCGGTAGATGCCGGGCTCGATGCGGGCGGCCTCGGGGGTGTTGGAGAAGACGGTGACGAACGGACCGGTGCTCTTGATCACGCCCATCTCCACGAGCGTCCCGGCGATGTCGGTGCCGGTGTCGCCTTCGGCCACCTCCACCACTGCCTCGCCGCTGCCGGGGCCGGGATAGTCCGCGGCCTCCTGCTCGACGTTGACGTTGGACGTGACCCAGCGATATCCCTGGACCCCGCCGACGATGAGGCCGCCCACCACCAGCAGGACCAGCAGCACCGGCAGCACGCCGCGGAGGAATCCGCCACGGCGACGCGGCCGCTGGGGACCCCTGCGACGACCATGCGCCGCACCTGGTCCTGCCGCTGCGGGCTCTTCGCCGTGAGAATCCGCCAGGTCGTCGAAGGAGAGCTCCTCGTTGTTCACCGGGTGTCCTCCTCGGTCGATGGCGGGGTGACGGTGGGCTGCACCCACTCGCCGGTGCGCGCTGCAGTGGACCGTTCGATATCCAGCGCCTGCTGGAGGATCATCACGGCGGCCACCTGGTCGACCACCTGACGGTGCTTCCGACTCTTCCGGCCGGAGCTGTGCAGCGCCTTGTGCGCCGAGACGGTCGTCAGCCGTTCATCGATGAGCCTGACTTCGATGTCCGGTGAGCCTGCAGCGAGCTCCACGGCGAACGTGCGCGCCTTCTGCGCTGCGACGCCTTCGGTGCCGTTCAACGACCGTGGAAGCCCCACCATGATGACATGAGCATCGAGCTCTTCGGCTTCGGCCAGGACCCGCGCCACCGCCGTGTCGCGGGCAAGGGTCTCGACCGGGGTCGCGATCATCCCATCGAGGTCACTGCGGGCCAGGCCTACCCGCACGTCCCCGACATCGACTCCGAGCCGTACCCCACGGGGCAACGACGGCGGCTGCTGCGGCTCCTCACCGGCGCCCTGGCTCATGCCTTCTGAATCGCTTCGATCGCCGAGTGCACCGCGGCCAGTGCCGCAGGCACCTGAGCGGGTTCGCCGCCGCCGCCCTGCGCCATGTCCGGCTTGCCGCCACCTCGACCACCCATCGCCTCGGAGGCGGTGCGGAGCAGCGCACCCGCGGCAAGACCGCGTTCCCGCGCGGCGGCGTTGGTGGCGATCACGAGGGCCGCCTTGCCGTTCTCGTGGCCGGCGACCGCGACGGTGACCGGCGAATCCTCGCCGAGCCGGGCGCGAAGATCGAGGGCGAGGGTGCGCAGGTCTCCTGCGGCAACGCCTTCGCCGGTGTCATGCGTCAGCACTCGGACCCCGGCGACCTCGATCGTGGAGTCGACGAGCCTTCCAGCTTCGGCCTGCAGCTGCTGTCCGCGCAGCGCCGCGAGCTGCTTCTCCATGTCCTTCATCCGCTGGGTCAGCGAGCGCACCCGCTCGGGCAGCTCGTCCGCGGCGCCGACCTTCAGCAGTTCGGAGAGCTGGGAGACCAGTGCATGCTCCTTGGCCTGGTGGCGGTAGGCGGAGAGTCCCACCAGCGCGTCGACGCGTCGCACCCCGCTGCCGATGGACGCCTCACCCATCAGCTGCACGGTGCCGATCGCGCCGGTGCTGGAGACGTGGGTGCCGCCGCACAGCTCACGCGACCAGTCACCACCGATGGAGACCACTCGCACGACCTCGCCGTACTTCTCGCCGAACAGCGCCTGCGCGCCGAGCGCCTTGGCCTCGTCCAGGGACATCTGCTGGTCGGTGACGGTCAGCTCGTCCTGCAGCAGCGTGTTGACGCGACCCTCGATCTGCTCGAGCACCGACTTCGGGACGGCCTGCCCGTAGCGGAAGTCGAAGCGCATCCGACCCGGGGAGTTCTCGGAGCCGGCCTGGGTGGCGTGGTGACCGAGCTCTTCACGGAGGGACTCATGGACCATGTGGGTGGCGGTGTGGGCGCGCGCGATCGCGCCGCGTCGCTCGCCGTCGATCGTCGCGATCGCCGAGGCGCCCTGCGCCACGGTGCCCTCGACCAGGCGTCCGCGATGGACGATCAGTCCGCGCACGGGCTTCTGCACGTCGTCGACCTCGATCAGACCGCCGCCGGTCAGGGCGATGCGGCCCTGATCGGCGAGCTGGCCGCCGGACTCGGCATAGAAGGGGGTGGAGGCGAGGACGACCTCGACCTGGGCCGGAGCCTCGACAGCCGTGACCAGCTTCCCGTCCACCAGCACCGACTCGACCGTGGTGGCGACGGTGTCCTCGGTGTATCCCAGGAAGGTCACCTCGCCGCCGCGCTCGGTGAGCAGTCGGTTGTAGATCGCGGTGTCGGTGTGTCCGGACTTCTTCGCGGCGGCGTCGGCCCGCGCGCGTTCGCGCTGCTCCTGCATCGCTCCGCGGAAGGCGTCGGCGTCGACCTGGAGTCCGACTTCCTGCGCCATCTCCATGGTGAGGTCGATGGGGAAGCCGTAGGTGTCATGGAGGCGGAAGGCGTCATCGCCGGCCATGACTCGGCCGCCGCCCTTCTTCACCTCGCCCGCGAGCTGCTCGAAGATGGAGGTACCAGTCTCCAGGGTGCGACGGAACGCTTCTTCTTCGGCGTAGACGATCTCGCTGATGCGCGCGAAGTCCGCCTCGAGCTCGGGATAGGACTCGACCATGAGGGCCTTCGAGATCGGCAGCAGCGCGATCATCGAGGGCTGTGAGTATCCCAGCAGCCGCATCGAGCGCACGGCGCGCCGGATCAGGCGGCGCAGCACGTAGCCGCGCCCTTCATTGCCCGGGCGCACCCCGTCGGACACCAGCATCAGCGCGCTGCGCACATGATCGCCGATGATGCGCAGGTGGACGTCATCGTCGCCGTCCGCGCCGTAGGCACGGCCCGAGAGCTCCTGGGCCTTCTCGATGACCGGGAAGATCTCGTCGATCTCGTACATGTTCTGCTTGCCCTGGAGCAGGTAGGCGACCCGCTCGACGCCGAGACCGGTGTCGATCGACTTCTGGTCCAGCTCGCCGAGGAGGGGGTAGTCCTTGCCCTTGCCCTCGCCGCGCAGGTACTGGTCGAAGACCAGGTTCCAGATCTCGATGTAGCGGTCCTCGCCCTTCTCATCCCCGGGCCATTCGGGGACGGTGCCGGTGACGGCATCGGGTCCGTATTCCGCACCGCGGTCGTAGTGCCATTCGCCGCACGGGCCAGCGGGCCCGGGCTGGCCGGTGTCCCAGAAGATCTCTTCCCGCGGCAGGCGCACGACGCGCTGCGGGTCCAGGCCCACGACCTCCGTGACGTGACGGTAGGACTCCTCGTCCTGCTCCCACAGGGTGAACCAGAGGCGCTCGGGGTCGAAACCGAAGCCGCCGTCCTCCTGGGACGTGGTCAGCAGCTCCCAGGAGAGGTCGATCGCTCCGGTCTTGAAGTAGTCGCCGAAGGAGAAGTTTCCGGCCATCTGGAAGAACGTTCCGTGGCGGGTGGTGCGGCCGACGTTCTCGATGTCATTGGTGCGAATGCACTTCTGGACGCTCGCCGCGCGGGGGTACGGCGCCTTCTCCGTCCCCACGATGTAGGGGATGAAGGGGACCATGCCGGCGATCGTGAACAGGATCGACGGGTCGGAGGACACCAGCGAGCTGCTGGGCACGATCTCGTGGTTCTTCTTCGCGAAGAAATCGAGCCAGCGATGACGGATCTCGGAGGTGCGCATGGTCGTGAGGTGTCCTTCCTGGAACAGCCGGGGTGGGCCCGCTCGGCGGGCGAAGTGCATCGACGGACACGAAGGCCCCGGTCAGGGTACCGGAGTACACCCGCCGGGGCCTGTCGCGCCGCGGTGAAGAAAGGTCAGCGAGCGTAGTACTCCACGACCATCTGGACCTCACAGGTCACGGGGACCTCAACGCGCTTGGGGCGGGCGACGAGCTGGGCCTTCAGCTCGGGAAGCTCGACCGTGAGGTACGAGGGGGTCTTGGCCAGGACGTCGGAGTTGCCGCCCTCGGCTGCGATCTGGAACGACTCCATCGCCTGCGACTTGGGCTTGACCTGAATGGTCTGGCCCGGGGAGACGCGGTACGAGGGACGGTCCACCAGCTTGCCGTCGACCAGGATGTGGCGGTGCACCACTGCCTGGCGGGCCTGGAGGGTGGTGCGGGCGAAGCCGGAGCGAAGGACGAGCGCATCCAGGCGCATCTCCAGCAGCTCGACCATGCTCTCACCCGTCAGACCGGGCTCCTTCTTGGCGTCCAGGTAGGCGCGGTGCATCTGCTTCTCGCGGATGCCGTACTGCGCGCGCAGACGCTGCTTCTCCTTGAGTCGCACGGCGTAGTCCGACTCGGTGCGGCGGCGAGCACGACCGTGCTCGCCCGGGGGGTACGGGCGCTTCTCGAAGTACTTGACAGACTTCGGGGTGAGCGGGAGCCCAAGGGCTCGAGAGAGGCGCGCCTGGCGGCGCGCACGGGTGACGTTGGTCACGAGGTATACCTCTTGTTCGCGTGTGTTGAATCCAGTCTTGCAGCCGCGGATTCAGCGACCCACATTACCGCAGCAAAGGCCCCAGGTCCACGACCGACGACGCTGGTCACGCCTTGCTTCCTGTGGAGTGCCTCACGCGAGCACCGGTCAGGCGCCGGAACTGCGAGGACGCGCTCGCCAGGAACACCCTCGGCGGGGCCTCACGGTCACGAGCGCAGGATCCGTCGCAGCGCCTCGACGCGGCCTCTGGTGCGCTCCTCGTTCCCATGTCCCTTGGGGTGGTAGTAGTCCACACCCACCAGGTCGTCGGGGGCGTACTGCTGTGCCACCACCCCGTGCGGGGCGTCATGCGCGTACTGGTACTCCACGCCGTGCCCGAGCTTCTTCGCCCCGGAGTAGTGCGCGTCGCGCAGGTGCGCGGGGATGCCCTGGCCCTTTCCGGCCCTCACGTCGGCGATCGCGGCATCGAGCGCCTGATAGGAGGCATTGGATTTGGGCGCGGTGGCGATGTGGACCACGGCCTGGGCCAGCGGGATCCGCCCTTCGGGCATGCCGAGCATCTGCACAGCCTGCATAGCGGCGACGGCGACCTGGAGGGCGCTCGGATCGGCCATGCCGACCTCTTCGCCCGCGGCGATCACCACCCGGCGTGCGATGAAGCGGGGGTCCTCCCCCGCCTCGATCATCCGTGCCAGATAGTGGAGGGCCGCGTCGACATCACTGCCACGCATCGATTTGATGAAGGCGCTGGTGACGTCATAGTGCTGGTCACCGGCCCGGTCGTAGCGCACGGCGGCCCGGTTGACGGCCTGGGCGAGCGTCGTGGCGTCGATCTCCCGCGATTCCTTCATCAGCGCCGCCGCCGCGGCCGCCTCGAGGGAGGTGAGGATCTTGCGGGCATCACCGCCGCCGAGCCGCAGCAGCGCCTCGCGCGCCTCGTCGGTCAAGGTCACGGAACCGGACAGGCCGCGCTCGTCCTCGAGCGCTCGGTCGACGAGTGCGTCGAGGTCCTCCTTCCCGAGCGACTCCAGGGTGAGCACGATCGAGCGGGACAGCAACGGCGAGATCACCGAGAAATACGGGTTCTCGGTGGTCGCGGCGATCAGCGTGACCCAGCGGTTCTCGACGCTCGGCAGCAGCGCGTCCTGCTGGGATTTGGAGAAGCGGTGCACCTCATCGACGAAGAGCACCGTCTCGCGTCCGATGGTGCGCAGCCGGGAGCGGGCCTGGTCCACGACCTCGCGGATGTCCTTGACTCCGGCGAGGACAGCCGAGACCTCGACGAACTCGCGGTCCCCGGACTGCGCGACGACGTAGGCGAGGGTGGTCTTGCCGGTGCCGGGCGGACCCCACAGGATCAGAGAGCTGGGCGCGGTGCGGGAATCGTCGGCCCCGACCAGGCGCCGCAGCGGGCTGCCGGGCTCGAGCGCGCTGTGCTGGCCCACGACTTCCTCGAGGGAGCGTGGTCGCATCCGCACCGCGAGCGGAGCGCGATGGTCGCGGTTGCGATCCGAGAGGGTGCGCGGCGCCGGTGCATCGCCGCTCAGCGAGAAGAGGTCCTCGTCCATCCCCCCAGCTTAGGCCGAGGTGCCGACGCGGGTGCGCCGGAGCTCAACGGCCGGTGCGCAGGAGCTCACCAATGTGGACCGAGTTCCCGCGCGAGGCGTCCGGGCCACGAGGGGCCTTCGTAGATCATCGCGGTGTACCCCTGGACCAGGTCTGCGCCGGCGTCGAGCCGGTCACGCACATCCTGCGCAGTGGTCACGCCGCCGCAGCTGATGATCACGGCGTCCTGCGGCAGGGTGGTGCGCAGCAGCTGCAGCACCTGCAGCGAGCGCTCGGTGAGCATCGGCCCGGAGAGACCGCCCGCACCGATCTGCTCGACCCTCGGGCGCGGTGTCACGAGCGAGTCCGGGCGGGCGATGGTGGTGTTGGTCGCGATCACACCGGCCAGCCCCACCTCGGCGGCGAGCTGGGCGACGGCACGCACGTCCCCGTCATGGAGGTCAGGGGCGATCTTCACCAGCACCGGCACGTCCCGCCGCAGCCGGATCTGCACGGCTGCGGCCTCTTCCGCGACTGCTTCGAGTATCGGGCGGAGCATCTCGACGCTCTGCAGATCCCGTAGCCCGGGGGTGTTCGGGCTGGAGACGTTGATGGCCAGATAGCTCGCATAGGGGGCGAGCAGGCGGGCGGAGAAGCGGTAGTCCTCGGCGGCGTCCTCCAGGGCTGTCACCTTGGACTTGCCGATGTTCACGCCGATCACGGCGCGCTGACCGCGCTCGGTGCGGCGTGCTCTGGCCAGGCGGTGGGCCAGGGCCTGGGCTCCGTGGTTGTTGAACCCCATGCGATTGATCAGGGCCCGGTCATCGATCAGCCGGAAGGAACGCGGCCGAGGGTTCCCGGGCTGCGCCTTGGCGGTGACGGTGCCCACCTCGACATGGCCGAAGCCGAGGTCGAGCAGGGCCAGCGACACTTCGCCGTCCTTGTCGAAGCCCGCGGCGAGGCCCAGCGGGCTGCGGTGCTCAGCGCCGAGCACCCGGCGGGTGGGTCCGGTGTCCTGCATCGGGTCTGCGCCGCCGAACAGGGTGCGCAGCAGCTGTGGGCCGCCCGGCAGGCGATGTGCACAGTCAAGGGCCCGCACCGTGAACCGATGCGCCTGTTCCGGATCGAGCCGGCTCAGCACGTGCCGGAAGAGCACGTCATAGGGCCCACGTCGAGGGGTGTCGTCATAGGTCACGGGGGATACCGTACGCGTTCCGGGGCGCTGCTCTCAGTCCGCAGGTCCCGAGCCCCGTGCTCGCGACATGTAGATCAGTGCGATCACGGGCAGCAGCAGCGGCACGAAGCCGTAGTCCTTGCCGTAGACACCCCAGACCGTGCCATCCGGGAACAGCGCCGGATCGAGCAGCGTGAGGGAGCCGACGATGACCACGCCCGCCAGCTCCGCGACGCACAGCATCCGGGCCACCGGTGAGCCTCGTCCGCGACGCACCAGGGCGATGGTGACGGCGATGTAGGTCACGGCGGCGAGCAGGGAGAGGCCGTACGCGACGGGGGCGAAGGAGAAGTCCCGCAGCACCTGCACCAGGCTGCGTGCGGTCGCCGACAGCGCGAAGATCCCGTACACCGCGATCAGCACGATCTCGAAGCCGCGCCCGGCGCTGCGGGGACGGTCCAGGCGCGAGGGGCGGGGACTGCTGCGGTGGGTCACGTTCTTCCTGTCCTTCACGTTCATGCGAATCCTCCCGGCCAGATCTGTTCGAGCCGCATCAGCAGCACGATGGAGACCGCCGCGCAGATCGCGATGACGAGACTCCCCCAGCGGCTGCGTTCGAACAGTCCTACCCAGCCCCCTCCGATGGTCATCAGCAGCGCCGTGGCGAGGTAGCCGTAGAGAGTGACCCGCTCCGGCGGATTCCCGCCGGCGAGGTCTTTCAGTCCCAGCGCGACTCCCAGCACGGCCCAGGCCGCAGCTGCCAGCGCGCAGGCGCCCAGCAGCACCAGATCCGCGCTCAGGTCGCGCGCTGCGTAGTAGATCCCGAGCAGGGCGGTCAGCCCGCCCAGCACCACGACCACGATGCTCAGCACCGTCATCTTCTTCTCCGCCCTCCTCCGTGGGAGGCCGACATCGCGTCCGGCCCGCCCCTACGATAGAGCCATGCCCACCATCACCATCACCGATGCATCTCTGCGCGACGTCACTGCGGACGTCCTCATCCTCCCGCTCCTCGCGGGCGCCGACGGCGCCCCCTCGACCGTGCCCGGCGCACCGGAGATCTCCGAGGCCATCGCCGGTCTCGACGCGTCCGCCGCGCGCGGCGATCTCCACCGGATCCCCTCCTACGGGCTGGCCTCTGCGGGCTCACTGCTCCTGGTCGGCGTCGGTGACGAGGATCTCGCCAAGGTCGAGGACGAAGACCTCCGGCTCGCGTTCGGCGCGGCCACCCGTTCGCTCGCCGGGGTGGAGCACGCCGCGATCGCCGTGCCCACCGCCACCACGGAGCAGCGCGCCGCTGCTCTGGAGGGTGCCGCCCTCGGCGCCTACACCTTCGTCACCTACAAGACCGGTACCGGTTCCGGCGCACCGAAGGCCGCCCTCGCGTCACTCACCCTGGCCGCCGAGGGAGACGCCGACGCCGCCCAGACCGCGGTCAACCGGTCCGGCGTGCTCGCCGAGATCCTCGCCATCGTGCGCGACCTCGTCAACACTCCCCCGAACCTGCTCCACCCCGCCGAGTTCGCCCGTCGCGCCGAGGAGCTCGTCGCCGAGCTGCCGATCACGGTGACGGTGCTGGACGAGAAGCAGCTCGCCGAGGGCGGCTACGGCGGCATCGTCGGCGTCGGGCAGGGCTCGACCCGTCCGCCCCGTCTCGTCCGCCTGGAGTACGCCCCCGCAGGCGCCACCAGCTCGGTGGCCCTGGTGGGCAAGGGGATCACCTTCGACACCGGCGGCATCTCGCTCAAGCCCGCCGCCGGCATGGACGACATGACCTCCGATATGACCGGTGCGGCCACCGTGCTCGCAGCAGCCATCGGGGCAGCCCGCCTCGACCTCCAGGTCAAGGTCACCACCTACCTCGCCCTGGCCGAGAACATGCCCGGCGGCGGGGCGCAGCGCCCCGGTGACGTGGTCACCATGCGCAACGGGAAGACCGTCGAGGTCCTCAACACCGATGCCGAGGGGCGAATGGTGATGGCCGACGCCCTGGTCGACGCCGTCGCCGACAAGCCGGACCTCGTGGTCGACGTCGCCACCCTCACCGGTGCGGCAGTGGTGGCGCTGGGCAAGCGCACCGCAGGCGTGATGGGAACCTCCGCGGGCCGCGATCTGGTGATGGCCGCCTCTGAGGCCACGGGCGAGCCGTTCTGGCCCCTCCCCTTCCCCCGCGAGCTGCGCGCCGACCTCAACGGGCGCGTCGCCGATCTCCGCAATATCGGAGACCGACCGGGCGGTGCGCTCTCCGCCGGCATCTTCCTGGCCGAGTTCGTGGGTGACACCGAGTGGGCGCACCTGGACATCGCCGGCCCGGGCTACGCCTCCTCTCCCCAGGGCTACATGGGCAAGGGCGCCACCGGAATGAGCACCCGCACCGTGCTGCAGCTCCTCGCGGACGTCGCTTCCCGCCCCGCAGCGTGATGTGCACCGCACCGCAGCACTGAGAGATCACGCGAAGCAGTCTGCCCGGCGCCGCCTCGTGGCCTAGCATGGGACACGCAGGCGGCGCCGTCGGCCATCCAGGTCCGGGCGGGTCGCGGAGAGACGTATACACCGAGGAGCACACAGGTGGCGGAGACAACCACTGACCAGTTCGACGTCGTGATCCTGGGAGGTGGCAGCGGCGGCTATGCGGCCGCGCTGCGCGGAGCCCAGCTCGGCCAGAAGATCGCGCTGGTGGAGAAGGACAAGCTCGGTGGCACCTGCCTGCACCGAGGCTGCGTCCCGACCAAGGCGCTGCTGCACGTCGGCGAGCTCGCCGACGCCCCGTCCGAGGCGGCCGACGCCGGCGTCGACCTCACCCTGAACGGCATCGACGCCACCAAGGTGCTCGGGTTCAAGGACAAGATCATCGGTCGGCTCCACAAGGGCCTCCAGGGCCTGGTGAAGTCGCGCAAGGTCGACTACGTCGAAGGCTTCGGCACCCTCACGGGCCCGAACACCGTCTCGGTCGAGACCGAGTCCGGCACCCGCACTCTGACCGGCAAGAACATCATCCTGGCCTCCGGCTCGTACTCGAAGTCCCTTCCGGGTATCGATCTCGGGGGCCGCTTCCTGGACTCTGAGGCCGCCCTGCAGCTGCCCGAGATCCCGAAGAACCCCATCATCCTGGGCGGCGGCGTGATCGGCGTCGAGTTCGCTTCGATCTGGAAGTCGCTCGGCGCAGAGTCCGTGACGATTATCGAGGGCCTCCCCCACCTGGTCGCCAACGAGGACGAAGCACTGTCCAAGGCGCTCGAGCGCGCTTACAAGAAGCGCGGCATCAAGTTCTCCCTGGGCATCTTCACCGAGAAGGCCGAGCAGACCGAGTCCGGCGTGAAGGTCACCCTCGCCGACGGCAAGGTCTTCGAGGGCGACTACCTGCTGGTTGCTGTGGGCCGTGGCCCGAGCACCTCCGGCATGGGCTACGAGGAGCAGGGTATCGAGATGGATCGCGGCTTCGTGCTCGCGAACAAGGAGACCTTGGAGACCAACGTCCCCGGCGTCTACGCCGTGGGAGACATCGTGCCTGGCCTGCAGCTCGCCCACCGCGGCTTCGCCCAGGGCATCTTCGTGGCCGAGCGGATCGGTGGCCTGAACCCCGCACCGATCATCGAGTCCGGCATCGAGCGGATCACCTACTGCGAGCCCGAGCTCGGCTCCGTGGGCCTCTCCGAGAAGCAGGCCAAGGAGCAGCTGGGCGAGGACAAGGTCGAGGCCTACGAGTACAACCTCGGTGGCAACGGCAAGTCCCAGATCCTCGGCACCACCGGCTTCATCAAGCTCGTCCGCGAGAAGGATGGGCCCATCATCGGCGTCCACATGATCGGCTCGCGCACTTCCGAGCTGATGGGCGAGGCGCTGCTCATCGTCAACTGGGAGGCCTACCCCGAGGATGTCGCCTCCCTCATCCACGGCCACCCCTCGCAGCACGAGGCCATGGGTGAAGCTGCGCTCGCCCTCGCCGGCAAGCCGCTGCACGCCCACGCCTGAATCTTCCAGGAGGAGAAACCCCCATGTCTGAAACCGTGAAGATGCCGGCTCTCGGCGAATCTGTCACCGAGGGCACCGTCACCCGCTGGCTCAAGGCCGTGGGCGACACCGTCGAGGTCGACGAGCCGCTGCTGGAGGTCTCGACCGACAAGGTCGACACCGAGATCCCCTCGCCCGTCGCGGGCACCATCGAGAAGATCCTGGTCGAGGAGGACGAGGACGCCGAGGTCGGCACCGATCTCGTCGTCATCGGCGACGGCTCCGGCTCCGAGAGCGCGGGGTCCGACGACTCCGGCGCTGCAGCTGAGTCCGCGGAGGAGGCACCCGCCGAAACCGAGGATCTCGCCTCCGACGAGACCGTCGCACCCTCCACCGACGAGGAGGCTCCGGCCGGCGAGTCCGAGAAGCCTGCCGAGGCCTCCGGCGATGCCGATTCCGGCACCTCCGGCGGCGCCGCCTCCGGTGAGGAGGTGACGATGCCCGCGCTCGGCGAGTCCGTCACCGAGGGCACCGTCACCCGTTGGCTCAAGGAGGTCGGCGACACCGTCGAGATCGACGAGCCGCTGCTGGAGGTCTCGACCGACAAGGTCGACACCGAGATCCCCTCCCCCGTGGCGGGCACCCTGCTCGAGATCAAGGTCCAGGAGGACGAGGACGCCGAGGTCGGCGCCGTGCTGGCCGTGGTCGGCTCGGGGGATGCGGCCTCCGCCCCCGCAGAGGAGCCCTCCGCCCCGGCACCGAAGGCCGAGGAGAAGAAGCCCGAGGCGCCGAAGGCTGAGGAGAAGCCTGCCGAGGCCCCCAAGGCTGAGGCTCCCAAGGCTGCAGAGAAGCCGGCCGAGGCTCCCAAGGCAGAGGCACCGAAGGCCCAAGCTCCTGCCGCTGCCGCCCCGAAGGCCTCCGATGCCGTCTCCGGTGCGGAGTCCTCCGGCTATGTCACCCCGCTGGTGCGGAAGATGGCGGCCGAGGCCGGCGTCGACCTGTCCGGCGTCAAGGGCTCCGGCCTGGGCGGGCGCATCCGCAAGCAGGATGTCCAGCAGGCGATCGACGCGCAGAAGTCCGCCGCGTCGGCACCTGCTGCCGCCGCAGCGCCCGCAGCCGCCAAGGCAGCACCCAAGGTCGAGATCTCCTCGAAGCGTGGCACCGAGGAGAAGATGCCGCGCATCCGCAAGGTCATCGGCCAGCGGATGACGGAGTCGCTGCATGGGATGGCCCAGCTGACCACCGCGGTCGAGGTCGACCTGACCCGTGTCGCGAAGCTGCGCGCCCAGGCCAAGGAGGACTTCGCCGCTCGTGAGGGTGCGAAGCTCACCTTCCTCCCGTTCCTGATGTTGGCAGCGGTGGAGGGTCTGAAGACCTACCCGCAGCTGAACTCCACCATCGATGGCGACAAGATCATCTACCACGGCTCCGAGAACATCGGCATGGCTGCGGACACCGAGCGCGGTCTCGTGGTTCCCGTGATCCGCAACGCCGGTGATCTGAACCTGGCGGGCCTGGCTCGTCAGATCGGTGATCTGGGTGGCCGCGCCAAGGGCAACAAGCTGGTTCCGGATGATCTCGCCGGTGCTACGTTCACCATCACCAACACCGGCTCCGGCGGTGCGCTGTGGGATACCCCCATCGTCCCCGCACCGCAGGTCGGCATCCTGGGCACCGGCACCATCACCAAGCGTCCGGCGGTCGTGCAGAACGCCGAGGGCGATGACTCCATCGCCATCCGCTCGATGATGTACCTGTTCCTCTCCTACGACCACCGCATGGTCGACGGCGGCGACGCCGCCCGCTTCCTCACCTTCATGAAGAAGCGCCTCGAAGAGGGCGCCTTCGAGGCGGAACTGGGATTGTGAGCCGCTGAGCACATGAGATCCTCCGCCGCTTCGGCGTGAGGCAGCTCGTGCGCTGAACGGCGAGGGGCCCCGACATCTGTTCGCTGATGTCGGGGCCTTTCGCTGTCCGTGGCCGTTCAGCTCGCTCCGTCGCTGTCCGTGGCCGTTCAGCTCGCTCCGTCGCCGTCCGCCGCCGGCGTCACCACATCCGCCGTCTCGATCAGCCATCGCTCACCGTCCCAGCGGAGGGTGAGCCGGACTTCCTGCGGCACGGTGGCGGGGATGTCAGTGAGTGTGCCGGCCTGGTCCTCCAGCTGATGCTCGGTGGTCGAGGTCACCGCGCGCAGCACTGCTGTGTCTTCCCCATCCGGTCCTTCGAGCAGCTCCGCCTCATGGACCACCGGCCCACCGCCATGCACCTGATAGGACCGGTAGGCGAGGCGGGTCTGTTCGTCGGCCGTGAACGCCTCGCTGCCCGGAACTGCTGCCGGTTGCTCGGACACTCCGGTCACGTAGGCATGCCGGGCGCCGGCGACGTCCGCGACGAGCACCCAGGGGTCCTCGATCTGGGGCACCTCGCGGGAGGAGGCTGAGGTCTGGGCCAGCGGCTGTTCATGGTCGGGCGCCTGCGCGGGACGCTCGCTGGCCCACCAGGCACCTACTGCGGCGGTAGACCCCAGCAGCAGGACGACCAGAGCGCTCCCTACAGCAACCCGCCTCAGCGGTGGCTGGCCCAGGACCTGACGGATCGCTGAGAGTCCCCGGCTCCAAACACCGGCCGGTACTGCAGAGGGGAGCAGAGCGGGGTGTTCGTGCGCGTGCTCCGTTGCTCGCTCTGCCTCCTTCCGGCGCCGGATCCTGCGCGGTGAGGGCAGCGCAGGCCCTGCCTGCTTCTCCTCCCGATGGCCTTCCGCAGGCTCCACCCCTCCGACCTCCGGCTCCTGCTCTGCCTCCGCCGGGGCTGCTCGCTCGCGCTCCTCGGCGGCAGGTTCGGGTTCACGCAGAGAACTTTCCCGCACGGGCCAGGAGGGGGCGACCTGATCGATGCGCCGGCGGAGGGTGCGTTCCTGGTCCTCGAGCACCGAATCGACCCAGCGGCGGTCTCCCTGCCGTGCGGAGAGCGTCTCTCCGCGCTGCAGCCCATCCAGGTCGAGGGCGACCACGCTCCCGTCGGCGCGAACGCCGAGCCCCAGCCCCGGCTCTGCTCCCAGCACCCAGCCCCGCTGGTGGAGGGCTTCGATCAGGTCATCGAGATCGTCCCGGGCACGGGCCAGGGCCAGACGTTCACCCGTGGGCGGGGCACCGCCCTCGGCGGCCCGCCGGCCAGAACGATGATGCAGGGGCGGTGCGGCCTCCCGCAGGTATCCGTCCTCCTCGATCTCGAGCACGCCGGGGGCCGCCGAAATTCCCGCGACCTCGAGCGCTGCCAGCAGCTGGAGCTCCTCGCGGATGCGGCGGCGAGAATCGGGATCCAGTCCTTCGACCTCCACCCGGAGCCCTGTCCCGTCCGTCCCTCGGCGCGTCTCCCGCCGCCCTGTTCCTCCCCGAGCTGAGGCCGCGCCGGGATTGAACCCACCCGGTCCGCGGCGGAAGCTCTCCTCGTCGATCTCGTCCATGACAGCAGTGAACCGCATCCGAGAGGGCTCCCCGCGATTCATCCACAACGCGCAGGTGAGGGGCGGAGTAGCCTATGCCAATGCTCGATGTGATCCGCCTCGGTTTCAGCGAACCCCTCCCTGAGGGAGACCGCCATGAGGAGTTCGGCCTGCCCCCGGGCCCGGTCGAGTACCGCGCCGCCTGGGCACTGCAGCGCCAGCTGCATGCCGAGGTCGTCTCCGGGGAGCGGCCCGATACCCTGCTGCTGCTCGAGCATCAGGCGGTGTACACCGCCGGCAAGCTCACCCAGGATCATGAGCGGCCCCGCGATGGCGCGGAGGTCGTGGACATCGACCGCGGCGGGAAGATCACGTGGCACGGGCCCCAGCAGCTGGTCGGCTACCCGCTGGTGAAGCTGCCGATCCCGATCGATGTGGTCGGTTTCGTGCGTGACCTCGAGCGGACTCTGATCGACGTCTGCACTGCCGTCGGCGTCGCGACCGTCCCCGTCGAGGGTCGCAGCGGCGTCTGGGTCGCACCCGAGGGGGAGGAAGCGCGGAAGGTGTGCGCGATCGGCATGCGGGTCTCGAAGCGTGCCACCATGCACGGATTCGCTCTGAACTGCGCGAATGATCTCTCCTGGGCGGCGAACGTGATCCCCTGCGGCATCGATGATGCCGGGGTCACCAGCCTCAGCCACGAGGCCGGTCGCCGGATCGCCGTCGCTGATGTGGTGGAGATCGCCGCGACGGCGATGACCGAGCTCGTGGCGCACCGCACTTCGCCCCGCGTGGGCTGAGTGTCCCTGGGGCCTGGCCAGGTCGATAGACTCCATGAAACGTCGAGATGAGGAGGCATCAGGGTGACATCAGCCCCCGAAGGCCGGCGCTTGCTGCGCATCGAGGCACGCAATGCCGAAGTTCCGATCGAGCGCAAACCGGAATGGATCAAGACCCGGGCCGTGATGGGCCCGGAGTACACGGCGATGAAGAAGCGCGTGCATGGCCAGGGTCTCCATACAGTCTGTGAGGAAGCTGGCTGTCCGAACATCTTCGAGTGCTGGGAGGATCGCGAGGCGACCTTCCTCATCGGCGGTGACACCTGCACGCGGCGCTGCGACTTCTGCAATATCGCCACCGGCAAGCCGATGGCCGTCGATCCGATGGAGCCCTTCAAGGTGGCCCAGTCGGTCAAGGAGATGGGCCTGCGCTACTCGACCATCACGGGCGTGGCTCGTGATGATCTCGAGGATGGCGCAGCCGGCCTGTTCGCCCGCACCTGCGAGCAGATCCATGCGATGAACCCGGGCACCGGGGTCGAGCTGCTGATCGATGACATCAAGGGCAATGGCCAGCATCTGAAGCAGGTCTTCCAAGCGAAACCCGAGGTGTTCGCCCATAACCTCGAGACGGTCCCGCGGATCTTCAAGCAGATCCGCCCCGCCTTCCGGTACGAACGCTCGCTCGACGTGATCTCGATGGGCAAGGACGCCGGCATGATCACCAAGTCCAACCTCATCCTCGGCATGGGTGAGACCGATGAGGAGATCCTGGAATCGTTGCAGCGCCTGCGCGACGCCGGCTGCGACATCATCACCATCACCCAGTACATGCGCCCCTCCAAGCTGCACCATCCGATCGACCGCTGGGTCAAGCCCCAACAGTTCGTCGCGCTGTCCGTGGCCGCCGAGGAGATGGGCTTCCTCGCAGTGATGGCCGGGCCGATGGTCCGATCCTCCTACCGCGCCGGCAAGCTCTGGGCGCAGTCGATGCGGAAGCTCGGCCGCGAGATCCCTGAGAACCTTCGCCATCTCGATTCGAACCAGCCCGCCCGTCAGGAAGCTGCGAGCGTCGTCGCCCGCAGCCAGCAGGCCGCCGCGAGCTGACGCCCGCCCGGCCCCGAGAGGACCCACCCCCTATGGCTCGCACGTCCGAGACCAAGCCCGAGAAGGGCTCGAAGAAGAAACAGAAGCTGAACGCCGACGGCTCCAAGAAGCAGGGTCGGATCAAGCAGATCATCGAGGTGTACAAGTACACCCAGGAGACCGACCGCACCACCTTGCCGTGGATGCTCGGCGCGATCCTCGCTGCGATCGCCCTCGGCGTCCTGGTGAGCTGGCTGGTGCTGAACAGCCCCTGGTACGGCATCTTCATGGGTCTGGCGATCGGTGTGCTGATCGCGATGATGATCCTGGCCCGCAAGGCCGAGCGTGCCGCCTTCGGGCGCATCAAGGGTCAGCCCGGTGCGGCGCTCGCGGCGATGCAGTCGATCCGCCGCGGCTGGAACGTCGACGAGGAGCCGGTCCAGATCGACCCTCGCAGCCAGAAGATGCTCTTCCGCGCCTCCGGTCGGGCAGGCATCGCGGTGGTCGCGGAGGACTCCACCTCGACCTCGATGAAGCTGCTCGAGAAGGAGCGTCGCAGCATCCGCCGCGTGCTCCAGCACGACAACGTCCCGGTCCATCAGATCGTGGTCGGCGACGGAGACGGCGAGGTCCCGCTGCACAAGCTGCCCAGCCATATGCAGCGGATGAAGAAGCAGCTCACGAAGGACGAGGCCGCCCAGGTGACGAAGCGGCTGAACGCTCTGCGTCGGTCGTTGCGGCAGTCGATCCCCAAGGGCGTCGACCCGATGCGCGCCCGCCCGAACCGCAAGGCGATGAAGGGCCGCTGAGCCCCGTTCGCCGCTGGAGAAGCCCCCGTCTGCACATCGTTCAGGCGGGGGCTTCCTCGTGCCCGCTCGGCGCGGGTGCCCGCAGAGCCCGAGGCCGTCCGGCGTGCCTGCGCGCGAGAACCAGGGCCGTCACCGTTTCGTGACCTCCGTGACCGTTTCGTGACAATCGACATCGTCGCAGGTCAGCAGTGCAAGATGGGCGAGGTGCACGAGGCGGAGAAGGGCGCATGCGGCGCCGCTGCGACGCCACGAGGGGTGGATCCAGAGGCTCAGACGGTGATGACAGCCGTGCCCGCGGCCACGTCATGCAAGGGCTGCGCATCCTTGTTCCAGACCACCGCCGGAAGCAGCAGCAGGATCATCACCGTGCGCACGATGGACCGCAGCAGCATCGGGCTGCGCCCGCGCACGGGTCGCACTCGCAGCTTCAGCACGAACTGCCCCACGGTCGCTCCGAAAAGCGTCAGGAACAGCACGTTCATCACCACGAAGAGCACCAGGTTCGCCAGCGCATCACCGTCGAACACGAGCGCCGAGGCCAGCATGCACAGTCCCCAGTCGATCACCATCGAGAGCGGCCGGCGCCAGAACGGCGCGACGGAACCGGGTCCCTCAGCGGGCAGCCCGATGGAGGAGCCCTTGACGTAGCCGGTCTCGTGGGGGGCGCCTTCGAGCCAGGCACCGAGGTCCTTGCGTTCGATCACGAGCATGACCATAGTGCGCCGGTCTGGGAGTGGCATTTCCCGGAGTGCTGCGCGCCACAGCATTAGGATTGGGCTCACCCGAGCTCGGGTCCCTTGCGGATCGTACGAGCTCACCAGGTGACGCCCATCGGGGTCAGACAGCACAACACGCGCCCAGAGCGCGGATGGAGGGCATGTGTTCAACAATCCCAGCGAGGTCGTGAAGTACATCGAGGAAGAGGGTGTCGAGTTCATCGACATCCGGTTCTGCGATCTTCCCGGCGTCATGCAGCACTTCAACATCCCGGCGAGCACCTTCGACGAGGAGGCCATCGCGACCGGCCAGCTCTTCGACGGCTCGTCAATCCGCGGGTTCCAGGCGATCCACGAGTCGGACATGAAGCTCGTCCCGGATCTGGAGACCGCGTATCTCGATCCGTTCCGCGATCGCAAGACCCTCATCATCAACTTCTCGATCGTGGATCCGTTCACGGATGAGCCGTACTCCCGCGATCCGCGCACCGTGGCGTCGAAGGCCGAGGAGTACCTGAAGTCGACCGGCATCGCAGACACCGCGCTGTTCGCCGCGGAGGCCGAGTTCTACATCTTTGATGACGTGCGTTTCAAGACCACGGTCAATTCCGGCTTCTACAGCATCGATTCCGATGAGGCGGTGTGGAACACCGACCGCGACGAGTCCGAGTTCGGCGGCAACCAGGGCTACAAGACGCGCCTGAAGGGCGGCTACTTCCCGGTCCCGCCGAACGACCAGATGGCGGATCTGCGCGACGAGATCTGCGCTGTGCTGGAGGAGACCGGTCTGCAGGTCGAGCGTGCTCACCACGAGGTCGGCACCGCGGGCCAGCAGGAGATCAACTACCGCTTCAACACTCTGCTGCAGGCGGCGGATGACGTCATGAAGTTCAAGTACGTCGTGAAGAACTGCGTGTGGGACGCCGGCAAGACGGCGACCTTCATGCCCAAACCCCTGTTCGGTGACAACGGCTCCGGGATGCACACCCACCAGTCGCTGTGGAAGGACGGCGAGCCGCTGTTCTACGACGAGCGCGGCTACGGCGGTCTCTCAGACCTCGCGCGCTGGTACATCGGCGGGATCATCGAGCACTCCCCCTCGCTGACGGCTTTCACCAACCCCACGGTGAACTCCTTCAAGCGCCTGGTGCCCGGCTACGAGGCCCCGGTGAACATGGTCTATTCGGCCCGCAACCGCTCCGCCGCGATCCGCATCCCGGTCACCGGCGCCTCGGCGAAGGCGAAGCGTGTCGAGTTCCGTGCACCGGACCCCTCGGCCAACCCGTACCTGGCCTTCGCGGCGCAGCTGATGGCCGGCATCGACGGCATCCGCAACCGCATCGAGCCGCCCGAGCCGATCGACAAGGATCTGTACGAGCTGCCCCCCGAGGAGCACAAGCAGATCAAGCAGCTGCCCGAGTCCCTCGGCGAAGCCCTGGATGCTCTCGAGCTCGATCACGACTACCTCACCGAGGGTGACGTCTTCCCGGCGGACCTCATCTCGACCTGGATCGAGCTCAAGCGCACCACGGAGATCGATCCGTTCCGCTACCGCCCGCACCCGCACGAGTTCGAGCTGTACTACGACATCTGAGTTTCAGCTCCCTCGAAAGAGGCCCCCGATGTGCATCACTGCAGATCGGGGGCCTTTTCTTGAGCTTCCGTGAGCGCTGACAGATTCTCCCGCGCCGTTCAGGGCAGGTGGTCCATCGCCTCGCAGGGGCTGGAGCCGGGCTGGGAGCGGTGGATCTCCATGGCGAGGCGGCCGACGAGGGCGATCAGATCGTCGGATTCTGAGTCATCGAGCGCCACCAGCAGTTGCTTCTCGGCCGCGGTGACCCGCTCTTCGTATCGGGCCAGCACGGCGCGGCCCTGGCTGGTGGGAACGATCTTGCGTGCCCTGCGGTCCGTGGGCGCCGGGACGCGTTCGACGACTCCGGCGTCGACCAGATCGTCGAGCAAGTAGGTCAGCACCGTCCGGTCGATGACCAGATGCGTGCCGAGCGCCTGCTGATTGGGTGGATCTCGATGCGCGACGGTCGAGAGCACCTGGAAGCCGCGCACGCCGGAGGGCATCCCTTCAACGGCCTCCTCGAGGAGCGTCTGGTAGCCGCGGAGCACCATGCCCAGCTGCCATCCCAGCTCTCCCGGCGGGGCGACAGATGCACCGCTCTCTGCCGGTGTGCTGGTGTCGTTCATGCCGTCGATGATACCTGTCGATGATCGCTCCACCAGATCATCTGTCAGTCATATAGTCTGCTCAGCAACCTATATGTTGCGGTGTGCGGCGGTGCAGAGGTGCAGCCCGGCCACTCGCTCCTGACACCTGGAGAGACCATGGAAATCGGCGCCTACAGCTTCGGCGACACCCCTTTCGACAGCACCAACCAGCAGAAAGACACTGCGACCGCGACCCGCAATCTGCATGAGGCGATCCTGCACGCCGATGCCGCAGGCCTGGACTACTTCGGCGTCGGCGAGCACCACACGATGAGCATGCCCGCCTCCTCCCCCGGCACCGTGATCGCGGCTGCCGCCGCGGCCACCTCACAGATCATCCTGGGCAGCGCGGCCAGCATCATCGGCACCGACGACCCTGTGCGCATCTTCCAGCAGTTCGCGATCGCCGACGCGATCTCTGGCGGCGGGCGCATCGAGATCACCGCCGGTCGCGGCTCCTCCGTGGAGACCTTCCCCCTGTTCGGCCACGACCTGAACGACTACGACGAGCTCTACGCGAACAAGCTCGACCTGCTGATGACCCTGAACAACAGCCGCGAGGGGATCGTCACCTGGAAGGGTGAGCGACGACCAGACATCCCGGGCCTCGCGGTCGTACCGCGGCCCGCCTCCGGGAAGCTCCCGATCTGGCTCGCCACCGGCGGCAACCCCGGCTCCTCGGCCCGCGCCGGACAGCTCGGACTGCCGATCTCCTACGGGATCATCGGCGGCGCGCCCGAACGCTTCGCTCCGCTGGCCGAGCTGTACCGGCGCTCCGCTGCCGCGGCGGGCCACGCCGGGGCTGACATCAAGGTGTCCGTCGCCGCACTCGGACTGGTCGCCCCCACCAAGGACGAGGCACTCGAGCGGATGTATCAGGGCTGGTACAACCTGAATGTGGAGATGGGTCGGCTGCGCGGCTGGCCCGAGCCCGACCGGAACACCTACCTGGTCCAGGCCGAGGCTCCCGGCGCCTACTACGTCGGCGATCCGGACGAGGTCGCCGAGCGGATCGTGCACCTGCACGGATTCATGGGCCACACCCGCCACTTCCTCCAGATGGACATCGGCGGACTCGCCCAGGAGCACTTCTTGGAGTCACTCACCCTGCTGGCCAGCGAGGTGAAGCCCCGCGTTCAGCGGCTGCTCGCACGACAGCGCTGAGTCCTCCGGCCACGGCGGATCCGCGGCGGTCTCCTCGATGCTCACCGCGGCGTGCGCATGCTCTCCTGGACCCGACTGGCCTCAACGGCCCGGATGAGGTGAAATAGGGGCATGAGCAGTATCGAGATCACCGTCATCGACCGCGAAGGCGTCGAAACCCCCGGCGTCGATTGGGAGGACGACGAGTCCCTCATGGAGTGCCTGGTCCGCAACAGCTTCCCGATCCTCGCGATCTGTGGTGGCAATGCGTCCTGTTCCACCTGCCACTCCTTCCTCGACCAGGTCTCCTTCGTGACCGCGGGCGAGATCGATGAGGACGAGGCCGACGTGCTGGACAGCCTGAACGACTCGGAGCGCGAGCCCACCTCCCGGCTGACCTGCCAGATCGCCTGGGACACGGACCTCGCCGGCGCCGTGGTGCGGATAGGCCCGTTCTGATCCACGCTCGGCCTTGAGTCACCGCCGGCTCTGAATCACCGCCGGCACTGACCCACCGTCGGTGCCGGGCGCGGAATGTGCCCGGTCCGACCCTCGGACCTCAGCTCTCCGGATCGTCCCCGAACACCCGTACCTCTTGGGCGCAGCGGCAGGCCACGGCGAGCCGGCGAGCCCAGTCCAGCGCCTCCTCGCGAGTGGCGAGGTCGAGCACGGCGTAGCCGCCCTCGATATGGCGGGTCTCGGCGTAGGTGCTCTCGAGCACGGTGCCGGTGCCGTCGACCATCACCGGCGGCACGCTCTCGTCGATCCCGCCACCGAATACCCACACGCCGGCCGTCTTCGCCTCACGCACCACAGCGTGGGAGGCGTCCGCGACCGCCTCCAGCTCCGGTCCTCGCACGGTCATCGCACTGCTGGGGAAGGAGATCAGGTACTTCGACATCGGGCCCGCCTTTCGTCGGCCGCGGGGCGTTCATCCCGCGGGGCACTCTCTCCGCGCAGTCCTGCCTGCGTGCTGGAAGTCTCCTCCCTGGACGCAGCCGTCGCTAGCCCGCCGCGAGATCCCGTCGTCGCAGGGCCAGCAGCCCGGCCACCCCGAGCACGGCAGCCAGCCCGCCCATCACCAGCAGCGGCAACCCCTCGAATTCCACCGATGGCAGCAGCGGGACGTGGTTCAGCGGGGAGAGGTCCTTCACCCAGTCCGGCAGCCCCAGCATGTCGCCGAGGAAGGTGACCAGGGCAGTGAAGATGACGAGCAGCCACGCGAGCCCTGTGGCGCGCAGATGCAGTCCGTAGGTGGCCAGTGCGAAGGCGCCGAAGAGCGCGATCGCGGGCAGGTACGCGAGGGCGGCGAGAGTCATCTCCCCGATCCATGAGGCGTCATCGGTGGCTGCCCACACACCGATCCCTACCCCGAGCCCGAGCAGCACCTGCATGAGGGCGACCTCGAGCAGCACCACCAGGGACCACGTCGCCGCCAGGTGCACGCGTGAGGTGCCGGCCACCAGCACCCCGGCCAGTCGTCCGGCGATCTCCTCGGTGCGCATCCGGAGCACCCCGGAGACGATCAGGGCGACCGGCCCGATGGCGAGCATCATCAGCACGAAGGCGGAGAACGAGCCGGTGAGGTCGTCCACGGAGATCGGGGCGAATTCCTGGATCGTCGGCATCTGCTCGACGAGGTCCGTGAGCGAGGAGGCCAGCGAGCCGAAGGCGAGGGCGAACAGGAACAGTCCGATGCCCCAGGCGAGCATCGACCCGGTCACCAGGCGCCGAGCGAGACCGCCAGGAGCCAGCAGCGCGGGCGAGGCGCGGCGCGGCCCCGCAGAGGCGGCGCGCAGCCCGGCTCCCACATCCCGGCGCCGGGACAGGGCCCCGGCGAGCACCAGCAGGACGACCACCGCGGCGAGGGAGACCAGCAGCGGCCACCAGCGCAGGTCCACGAACACACGGGTCTGCTGGGCCCAGGCGAGTGGTGAGAACCAGGAGAGCCAGGAGCCCTGTCGGTCGATCACGTCCCCGATGCCGCGCACCATGAAGGCCAGAGCCAACAGTCCCAGCGCCATCCCGGAGGCAGTGCCGGCATGCTCGGTCAGCTGGGCGACCACGGCGGTGATCGCAGCGAAGACCATGGCCGTCAGTGCGGTTCCGAGGCCGAGCGCGAGTGACCCTGGGAGCTCTCCGCCCACCCAGAGGGTGCCGAGAGTGATCGCCGCACCGAGGGCGAGGTTCGCGAGCGTGACGATGATCAGTGCCGCGGCAGCGGGTGCGAGCCGTCCCGTGGGCAGCGCCCGAGTCATCTCCAGGCGGCCGGCCTCCTCCTCGCCGCGGGTATGGCGCACGGTGAGCAGCACGCTCATGATCGCGGCGGGGATCAGGATGTAGAGGAACAGCTCATTGGCGACCATCGCCCAGAAGGTGTACTGCCCGGTGGCGAAGTAGGGCCCGGTCATCATCACGGCCGAGGGATTGTCCAGCAGCATCGCTCTCGCATCGAGCGCTCCCTGGTCGGGGTACGCCTCTTTCATCGCGTATACCGAGGCGGGAACGAGCACGAGCATCGCGAGCGTCCAGACGATGATCGTGCGGCGCGAGATCCGTCCGTAGAGCCGGACCAGGGCCCCCAGGCCCGTGAGCGGCGAAGCCTTTGCCGGGTTCGCCCGGTGAGTATGGACGGCAGGGGCGTGGGTGGTGGCGTTCATGATTCCTCCACTCCAGCGGCCTCTCCCGCAAGGTCATCGCCGTAGTGGCGCAGGAAGAGATCCTCGAGGGAGGGCGGGGTGATCGTCAGCCCGGTGACTCCCAGGCGGGTCAGCACCGGCAGCACGTCGTGGAGCGCTGCGTCGTCGACGTCGAAACGGAGCCGCTCTCCGTCGATCGTCAGGTCGTGCACACCGTCCATGGTGGTGAGCGGGGCGGGATCCGCATTCGAGGTGGCGGCGACGGTCGAGCGGGTCAGGTGCCGCAGCTGGGCGAGGGTCCCGGATTCGACGTCCTTGCCGGCGCGGATGATCGTCACCGTGTCGCAGAGCTTCTCGACCTCGGCGAGGATGTGGCTGGAGAGCAGCACGGTGCGGCCGTCGGCCCGCAGACGCGCGACCTCATCGGTGAAGATCGCCTCCATCAGGGGATCCAGTCCCGAGGTGGGCTCGTCCATGATGTAGAGATCCACGTCCCGCGACAGCGCCGCGACCAGTGAGACTTTCTGCCGGTTGCCCTTGGAGTAGGTACGGGAGCGTTTGGTGGGATCGAGTTCGAAGCGCTCGACGAGCTCTCCCCGGCGGCGCCGGTGGGCGGCGCCCTGCTCACCGCGGGTGAGCACATCGATCGCCTCTCCCCCGGTGAGGTTCGGCCAGAGGTTCGTATCCCCCGGCACATAGGCGAGGCGGTGGTGGATCTGCACGGCATGGGACCACGGGTCCATCCCGAGCACCTCGGCGGTGCCCGAGCTGGCTCTCAGCAGTCCCAGCAGCACGCGGATGGTGGTGGACTTCCCGGCGCCGTTGGGACCGAGGAAGCCGGTCACCTGGCCGCGCGGCACAGTGAGGTCGAAGTCGTCCAGCGCGCGGGTGGAGCCGAAGGTCTTGGTCAGGCCGCGGACCACGATCGCCGCATCGGCGGGAGCCGATGCTGCCGTGGCCGGCTCGGAGGCTGCGGGCTCGGGGCTGGTGGCGGGTGCGGTGGTCATGAGGTGGTCCCTTCGGTCGTCGTCGGTGCCTGCTCGCCGCTTGCTGCCGCGCCGCGATAGGCATCCAGCAGAGTGCTGTCCTGCAGCAGCGGCGTGGTGAAGAGCTCGAGCATGGGGAGGAGCAGGGCGTCGGTGTAGCTGCGGATCCAGGTGGGGAGGTCGGCGAGATCGAGATGATCGCGCTGGGCAGGCAGCTGGAGCAGCAGGGCCCCGAGCGCCATCTCCGTGAGCACCCGGGCGCGCGCCTCGGGGTCACGGCTGGGACTGACCAATCCGGCCTGAACGCCCTGCTCCAAGTAGTCGGCGGCGTCGCGGACGAAGTCCGTGACCAGCTGCTGAGCCAGGGGTCCGCCGGCCTGCAGCCGGCGCAACACATAGCCGATCACCGGGGCGTAGCGCTCGACCTCGGCGAGCTGGGCGAGCATCACGCCGGAGCCGCCGGTGAAGGTCTCGAGCTTGGTCTCATGGGTGACCTCAAGAGCCCGTCGGTCGCAGACCTCGAGGAGATGTTCGCGAGAGCCGTAGTGATGGATGATCAGGCCGGCGCTGACCCCGGCGTCCTGGGCCACAGCTCGCAGCGGCGCACTCAGCCCGTCCACGGCGAAGCGCTGCAGGGCGGCGCGGAGGATGCGTTCCTCGGCGGATGGGGTGAACTCCATCGACGCTCCCTCGACACGATACACAGCACGGTTGAACTGATGTTCAGTAGGCTATACGCGTGTTCAATGCGTGGCAAGGGGAGGTTCGGAGTAGTCCGAAAGGGGGCGCTCAGCCCAGGCTGTCGATCCCGCCCTTGCTGCGCAGCAGCGAGAGCAGCAGGTCCTTGGGGCCGGAGGCCGGCGGGAGCGCGCACTCGTCGGGCTCGAAGGACCAGGCCGCACGGAGCGAGCGGAACACCTCGAACTCCGCATCCCCCGTCTTCAGCGGTACCGCCTGATAGCCGCCGGCCTCGGGCAGATGGATGACGAACGCGCCGGTCAGCTCCGGCATCTCGCGGGTGGTGCCGTCGTCATCCAGCAGCAGCTCGGCGCGGCACACGGCCACGCCCTGCAGGGCGTAGTCCCCGCGCACCTTCTTCGAGGTCTTGATGTCTGCGCTGAGCACGGTGTTGCCAATCTTCACGATCGCATCGGTGGTGCCGGCGTAGCCCACGGTGTGGTTCACGACCGTCTGCTCGATCGCGAGGAACTCCGGCTGATAGTCCTCCAGGAAGCGTCCGTAGCCGTCCAGGCGCACCTCGGCGCGGGCGATCAGGGCGTGGGGATCCTTCTCGTCGGCGAAGCTCCCCTGGGCGGTGCGCATCGCGTCGATGAGCCCTTCGATGTGCGCGGAGTCCGGACGGGTGCCGCTGGTGCCCCAGTCCTCGCAGGCGGTATGCACCAGGGTGCCGAAGTCTGCGGCGGTGCGGGTGTACTCCGGGGCGGCGGCGGCGATGCGCTTCTGTGTGCCCCAGCGGTCACGGGTCACCCGGGAGATCTCGGCGGAGGCCCGCTGCGGGTTCCGATCCAGCCAGGCGTACATGTCCAGTGCCCGTTTGGAGGCCATCGTCGCGTACCAGCCCTGGAGGAAATCCTTCGCCCGTGCGCCGGCGACGGTCGTGATCGAGGGGTACATCAGCGGGCCGTCGGGCTCGAGACGGTACATGCGGCCGCGCGGGGTGTCGGCGCTGAGAGAGGGCGTGGTCATGAGTCCTCGGGAGGTGGGCTGGCATCGCCGGAGCGACGGAGAGGGTGGACGACGACCACCGTACGCCGCCGCCCGGCCGGGCGGGCTCAGCCGGCGTGAGGACGCGCCGTTCCGCTCCCCCGGATCACACGGGTGTTGCTCAGGCTCCTTCTTCCTCACCGAAGATCAGGCGTTCGGCGATGACCCGGGCACGGCGGGTCAGCCGGAAGTAGCGCTCTTCGAGCTCCACGGCGGAACCGTCCTCGCCATCGATCAGCAGCGCCAGGGCCCGCAGGTCGTAGCGGTCGGTGGGCAGCACATCTCCCTCGCGTCCCTTCCACAGGAACAGCCCGCGCCGGATCTGCCAGGCCAGGGTCCAGGCCTCGGCGAGCTCCTGGGCTTCGCGGGTGGACAGCAGCTCTGCGTCCGCAGCAGCCCTGAGCTGGTCCAGGGTGCGAGGGGTGCGCAGGCCCTCGATCTCGTGGCCGTGCTCGAGTGCGAGGATCTGGGCAGTCCATTCCACATCCGTCATCCCACCGCGACCGAGCTTCACGTGGAGGGACGGGTCGGTGTTGCGAGGCAGCCGCTCGGACTCCACCCGTGCCTTCATCCGCGTGATCTCCCGCCGGGAGGATTCCGTCAGCCCTCCCTGGGGATAGCGGTGGCGGTCCATCTCCGCGCTCAGCTGCTCGGCGACCGCCTCGGAGGCGACGACGGGCCGCGCCCGCAGCAGGGCCTGCTTCTCCCAGGTCGCCGCATCCCGGCGGTAGTAGTCGCTCCAGGAATCCTGGCTGCGGGCGAGCGGGCCCAGCTTCCCCTCGGGTCGGAGGTCCGCGCTCACGCGCATATCCGAGCGGGCAGTGGGGGCGTTGAGGATCTTCTGGGTCTGGGTGGCGACGGCGACGGCGATCTCGACCGCTGCCTTGCCGGATCCGCGGTCGATCACGAGGAACTGGACGTCGGCGTCCGAGGAGTAGCCCATCTCGCGGGCGCCGAAGCTGCCCAGCGCGATGATCGCCATCTCGATCTTCAGCGCGCGGGCGGGAGCAGAGCGCTTCTCCCGCAGGCGCAGTGCGGTCTCGACATCCACCTCCGGCTCGCTGTCGAGGGTCTCGCCCTCCTCTCCCACCACCTCCCGGTCTCGGGCCACGACGTGCAGGGCGACCAGCATCCCCGCCTCGAGCACCGCCTCGGCGAGGTCGGTGAGGGCCCGGGCCACCTCGCGCGGGCTCGCCACGCCCGTGAGATGGGCCAGGGCGATGCGCAGCAGCTCCCGGCTGCGGGTGCGGCGCAGCACGTCGCGGGCGACGTCCGCATCGTCGACCCGGGAGATGACGGCAAGGAACTCCCGTCCCAGGACGTCGCGGGCAAGGGGGCGGAGCTGCTCGTCGCGGGCGAGCCAGCGCACTCCCTCGGGGATCTGCTCGAGCTGCTCGCCGACGAACCGGCCGGAGGAGAGCACCCGGGTGAGGCGTTTGGCGGCGAGCCCGGAGTCCCGCAGCAGGCCGAGGTACCAGTGGGCGGAGCCGATCGTGTCCGAGAGCCGGCGGAAGCCCAGCAGGCCGAGGTCCGGATCGACGCCGTCGGCGAACCATTCCAGCATGGCGGGCAGCAGCTGCCGCTGGATCTTGGCGCGTCGGGAGATGCCCTCGGTGAGCGCCGAGATGTGGCCGAGTGCCCGCGAGGGGTCGCGGTAGCCGATCGCCGCCAGGCGCGCGGCGGCGTCCTTCTCGCTGAGTCGGATCTGCCCATCGCTGAGCTGCGAGGCGGTCAGCAGCAGCGGCCGGTAGAAGATCTCCTCGTGCAGCTGCCGCACCCGGCGCCGGGTGCGCTGGTAGCGCTGATGGAACTCGTCGGTGGACAGCCCCACGCTGCGGGCGAGACGGCGCAGATCGGAGGCTGCGGTGGGCAGCACCTGGGTGCGGCGCATGCGGTGCAGCTGCAGGCGGTGCTCGATGCAGCGCAGGAAGCGGTAGGCCTCGTCCATCTCGGCGACATGGTTGCGCGAGATGTACCCGCCCTCACCGAGGCGGGCGAGGGAGTCGAGGGTGGAGCGGCCCTGGAGCACCTCGTCGGCGCGTCCATGCACCATCTGCAGCAGCTGCACGGTGAATTCCACGTCCCGCAGCCCGCCTGGACCGAGCTTGAGGTTCCGATCGACCTCCGCCCGCGGGATGTGTGCGACTACTCGGCGACGCATCGCCCGGGCATCCTCGACGAATCCGTCCCGGGTGGAGGCCTGCCACACCCAGGGCTCCACCATGGCCTCGAACTCGCGGCCGAGCTCGTGGTCCCCGGCGGCGGCACGGGCCTTCAGCAGCGCCTGGAACTCCCAGGACTTCGCCCACTCGGTGTAGTAGCGGCGGTAGGAGGGGATGGTGCGTACGAGAGGTCCGTCCTTCCCTTCGGGGCGGAGGTTCGCATCGACCTGCCATAGCGAGCCCTCCCCCGTGCGTTCGGAGCAGGCGCGGGCGAGCTCGCGGGCCAGGGCGGAACCGATCGTGATGGCAACTTCTTCCCCCACTGCGTCCGCCTCTGCACCCTCCTCGGCGTTGTGCGCGACGGGGGCGACGACGTGCATGACGTCGACGTCGGAGAGGTAGTTGAGCTCGCGGGCACCGGTCTTGCCGAGGGCGATCACCGCCCAGCGCACCTTCTCGTGACCCTCCGTGGTGGCGCGAGCGATCGCCGCACCGGCCTCGAGCGCCGCATCGGCGAGGTCGCTGATCGCGACCGAGACCCGGGGCTGCAGCGCCGTCGGGTCCGCAGCGCAGACGTCCGCGGCGGCGATCTGCGCGAGCCGGCCGTGGTAGGCGATGCGCAGGGCGTCTCGCACCTCCCGGCCGCTGTCCCCAGCGACTGGAACGTCGGCCTCGGGATCCGCGCCGACGGCCTCGAGCAGCGTGCGCCGCACCTCGGAGCTGGTCATCGAGAGCTCGTCATCGCCTTCGCGCAGCAGGGTCAGGTGCTCCGGATGGCGGGCCAGGAAGTCACCGAGGGCGACGGAGGTGCCCAGCAGCGTGATCAGGCGGTGCCCGGGGGTGCCGGTCGTCCCGATCCCGCCGAGGAACTCCTTCATCAGTGCCCGCTGGCCCGCCTCCTCGGCGGCTTCGGCCAGGCGCAGCAGCCCCAGCACCGCGTCGTCGCCGTCGGCGGTGCGGCCCAGTGCGCGGGCGGCGTCGCTGCCGAGGCCGGCCAGCGCCGGTTCGGCGAGGAAACGGCGCACCCGATCGGTGCTGCTGAAGCCGAGACGTGCCAGGGCCCCGGTAGAGGTCGACGGTTCGCTGCTCACGTGTTCTCCTTACCAGTCGCCCCCTGCTCAGACGCGGCTGAAGGTGGAGCGCAGCTCGTAGTCGGTCACCTGCTCGCGGTACCGCTGCCATTCCTGGCGCTTGTCCCGCAGGAAGAACTCGAAGACCTGCTCGCCGAGGGTGCTCGCCATCAGCTCGGAGCTCTCGAAGACCTCCAGGGCACGGAAGAGGTCGGAGGGCAGCGGGTCGATGCCCATGGCCCGACGTTCACGCTCGGAGAGATCCCAGACCGCGTCCTCTGCCCCTTCGGGCAGCTCGTACTCCCCCTCGATGCCGGCCATGCCGGCGGCCAGCAGCACCGAGAAGGCGAGGTAGGGGTTGGCCGAGGAGTCCAGACCCCGGAACTCCACGCGCGAGCTGGTGCCCTTGGTGGGCTTGTGGAAGGGCACCCGCACCAGGGCGGAGCGGTTGTTGTGCCCCCAGCACACGTAGCTCGGTGCCTCCTGCGCACCCCACAGCCGCTTGTAGGAGTTCACCCACTGGTTCGTCACGGCGCTGTACTCCGGGGCATGGCGCAACAGCCCGGCGATGAAGTGCCGCCCGGTGCGCGAGAGTCCATACTCGGCGCCCGGCTCGTGGAAGGCGTTCTTCCCGCCCTGGAAGAGCGAGAGGTGGGTGTGCATGCCGGAGCCAGGCTGGTCGATCATCGGCTTGGGCATGAAGGTGGCGACCTGGCCCATCGACAGCGCGACCTCCTTGACCACGGTGCGGAGGGTGACGATGTTGTCGGCGGTGGTCAGCGCGTCGGCGTAGCGCAGGTCGATCTCGTTCTGGCCGGGCCCGTTCTCGTGATGGGAGAACTCGACCTGGATGTTCATCGCCTCCAGGTGCTGGATGGCGGTGCGCCGGAAATCCTGGCCCTGACCGCGGTGGACGTGGTCGAAGTAGCCGGCGTTGTCGATCGGCCGCAGCGCCTCGCCCTGCGCGTAGGGCTCCTCGAAGAGGTAGAACTCGATCTCCGGGTGGGTGTAGAACTCCAGGCCCTTCTCCTCGGCGCGGGCGAGGGCCTGGCGCAGCACCCGCCGCGGATCCGAGGCGGCCGGTTCACCGTCGGGGGTGAGCACATCGCACATCATGCGGCCAGTCGCGTTGGTCTCCCCGCGCCAGGCCAGCAGCTCGAAGGTGCCCGGATCGGGACGCAGGATCATGTCCGATTCGTAGCTGCGGGTGAGGCCCTCGATGGTCGAGCCGTCGATCCCGATGCCCTCGGTGAATGCGGTCTCGAGATCCGACGGGGAGATCGCGATGGACTTCAGCGTCCCCGCGATATCGCAGAACCACAACCGGATGAAGCGCACGTCCTGATCGTCGACGGTGCGGATGACGTCATCGTGAAGATGTCCCATGTGACCAGTGTGCCTCAGGCTCTGCGCCTGCCGACGACGCAACGCCCCGGCATCCGAATGCTGGATGCCGGGGCGTTGATCTCACGGCTGGAGCACTCAGCCGGCCTGCGGCATGGCTGCTGCTCCGTCGACGTACCACTGGCCGTCATCGCCCTTGAGCAGGGAGAGCCCCATATCCGTGCCCATCATGCTGATGCTGGCGGTGCCATCACCGTTGTCGACCGCCTCGATCATGGAGCGTTCCATCATGTCTGCGGTCGCAGGGTCGACTCCCATCTCGCCCGAGGACTCCGTGAAGCTCGTGACGCACGCGTCGAGCTCGCTGCCCTCGAAAGGCTGGTCGTTCATCGGGTTGGTGATGAGCGAGCATGCGGTCTCTCCGTCGCCACCGGCGGCGGCCTGCAGGAACTCGAAGAAGCGGTCGCCTGCTGCAGTGAGGTCCTCCTCGGAGAGCGCCTCGCCGGCGGCAGCATCGTCGCCCTCGCCCGCAGCGGCGTCGTCGCCCTCCTCTGCAGCCGCGCCCTCATTCGCGCTCGCGTCGCCGCCTTCTTCCTCGGACTCTGCGGGATCGGCCTCTTCGGCGGGGTCTGCCTCCTCGGCCGGCTACTCCTCCGCGACCGCAGGGTCTTCGGTCTCGGTCTCTCCGCTCCCACCGCATGCCGCGGCTCCGGCGATGATGGCGAGGGCACCCAGCCCTGCGGCGGGTCATGCTCAGAAGGGGATGGAGAAATACCATTCCTGGTCATCACCCTGCACCATAGGGATGTCGACCGGCTCCTCGAGCAGGCTGAGCGAGACGGTCCCGTCGCCGTTGTCGGAGGCCCGGACCATCGAGGCGTCTATCACGTCGAAGCGGCCCGGCACCAGCAGCTCGGAGTAGGAGGCGAGCGCGCGCTCCACCCCGTCGACGCAGTCCTGGAGCCGTGCGCCCTCGGGAGCGGCGTGGGTGGTGGGGTCCAGCACGAGGCGGCAGGCAGAATCCCAGTCCTGGTCGTCCAGCAGCTGCAGGCCCTCGACGAAGCGCTGGGATGCGGACTCGAGCTGTTCGTCGCTGAAGGGACTGCCGGTCTCCTCACCGCCGCCGTCGCTCGGTGCGGCGGCGCCCTGCTCGGTCGTCTCCTGGCCTGGGGCGTCCTGGGGCGAAGTGCTGGTCGACGGCGACTGAGGTGGTTCCTGGTCGCCGCCGGTGCAGGCCGCGGCACCCAGCGCGAGCGCGAGCGCCCCGGAGCCTGCGGCGATGCGGCGGCCGATGCCGTGCGTCCTCGATCTCACGTCGCCTTCTCCCTCTGACCGACCGATGCGTGGGTCGGCACCAGGGTGACACATTCCTGGGCAGTCCATGGGAACAGGCCGACGGTCGGCGGCGACGCGAAGTCGTGGGGGGCAGCTCTGACGGCGATAGGCTGGAGCGCAGTTCCCCACCCGTTCACTGCCCAGGAGCACCTCGTGAGCACTGAGTCCCCCGCCGGTCCGGCGAAGATCCGTCTGCGTCATCTGCAGCTCGCCAAGTCGCAGGGTCAGCCCTTCGCGATGCTCACCGCCTATGACCAGTTCGCCGCTCAGGTCTTCGAGGCGGCCGGGATCGAGGTGCTGCTGGTCGGGGATTCCGTGGGCAGCACGGTGCTGGGGCATTCCTCCACCACGTCGACCACTCATCAGGACATGCTCACCTTCACCGCTGCGGTGGCGCGCAGCGTGCATCGCCCTCTGGTGATGGCCGATCTTGCCTTCGGGACCTATGAGAGCGGCCCGGCTGACGCGCTGCGCCACAGCGTCGAGCTGATCCGCGCCGGCGCAGAGGTGGTCAAGCTCGAGGGCGGCGCCGAGGTCACTGCGCAGGTTCGGGCGCTGGTCGATGCCGGGATCCCGGTCTGCGGGCACCTCGGATTCACCCCGCAGTCGGTGAACTCGCTCTCGGGTCACCGGGTCCAGGGCCGTGACGAGGCCGGCGCCGAGAAGCTCCTCGCCGACGCCCTCGCCCTCCAGGAGGCCGGAGCCTCCGCGATCGTGCTCGAGCTGGTCCCTGCGGCGGTTGCCGCACGCGTCACCGAGGCGGTCTCCGTGCCCACCATCGGGATCGGGGCCGGGCCGGACTGCGATGGTCAGGTGCTGGTCTGGCAGGACATGGCCGGGCTCTCCGGCTTCCAGGGGAAGTTCGTCAAGGCGTTCGCGGATCTGCGCGGAGACCTCCAGCAGGCCGCGCAGCAGTACCGCACCGAGGTGCGGGAACGCAGCTACCCGGGCCCCGAGCACTCCTTCGAGTAACCCAGGAAGCACTCCGGCGGGAGTACCGGGAAGCTCAGTGCGCGGTATCGGGCTTCGCCGGCGGAGTGCCGTAGTCCTCCCAGTCCTCGTCGGCGTCTTCCCACTTCTCATTGCGGGCGGCCGCGGTCTGCAGCGCCCGCTCGGCCTCCTGCCGGGTCGCGTACGGTCCCATCAGCTCCGCGCCGGAGGACTGCCGCCCCTCCTCCACGCTGCCGGTGCTGAGGTTGTAATAGAACTGCGTGCCCTCGCTCACGTCGGGCTCCTTCTCCGTAGGTGACAGACTGGTGGGCATGACTGTAGAGCAGGAATGGACCCGTCCAGAAGGCCGCGCACTGCTGGTGCCCGGCACCATCGGCCCCCGGCGCGGCGTGCCGGTGAAGATCGAGCGCCCCGAGTACGTCGACAAGGACGAGGCCGTCTCGGACAGCGGCCCCCGCGTGCAGACCCCTGAGATCATCGAGCGGGTGCGTGAGGCCTCGCGCATCGCTGCCCTCGCCCTCCAGGCCGCCGGCGAGGCCGCCCAGCCAGGAGTGACCACGGACCGCATCGACGAGATCGTCCATCAGGTGCTGATCGAGAACGGCGCCTATCCCTCGACGCTGGGCTACCTGGGCTTCGAGAAGTCCTGCTGCACGAGCCTGAACGAGATCATCTGCCACGGCATCCCGGATTCGACCGTGATGGAGGCCGGGGACATCCTCAACGTGGACGTCACCGCCTTCATCCACGGCGTGCACGGGGACTGCAACGCCACCTTCGCGGTGGGCGAGATCCATCCCCGCGCGCAGGATCTGATCACCGTCGCGCACGAGACGATGATGCGCGGCATCAAGGTCGCCAAGCCCGGGCGCGAGGTGAACGTGATCGGCCGCGTGATCGAGAAGTTCGTGGCCCGCCACGGCTACGAGTCGGTGCAGGACTACACCGGCCATGGTGTCGCCGAGGGCTTCCACAACGGGCTGATCATCCCCCACTACGATTCCGCCCCGATGTTCGACGATGTCATCGAGGAGGGCATGACCTTCACGATCGAGCCGATGGTGACGATCGGCTCGCAGGCGTGGGAGCAGTGGGACGACGGGTGGACCGTGGTGACCAAGGACCGCTCCTTCACCGCGCAGTTCGAGCACACGATGGTCATCAACGCCGACGGTCCCGAGCTGCTGACCGTCGTCTGAGCCGGCGCGGACCCCGCGCCGGCGACACCCGTGCGCCGGGTATTCTGGATCGCTGTGAGCACCGCCACGTGCGGCGCACTGATCAGCGGGGATCCAACATGCCCCGCCTACGGCAACCAGGAGACACGATGAGCAAGAAGGCCTTCGGGATCGATATCGGCGGCAGCGGCATCAAGGGGGCCCCGGTGGACCTGGCCACCGGCGAGCTGCTCGCGGAGCGGGTGCGGATCGCCACCCCGCAGCCCTCCACGCCCGACGCCGTCGCGAACACGGTCGCGGAGCTGATCGCCTCCTTCGACATCGACGATGACATGCCGGTGGGCGTCACCTTCCCTGCCGTGATCCAGGCCGGAGTGGCCCAGACCGCCGCGAATGTGGACAAGTCCTGGATCGGGACCGACGTCGATGCGCTGCTCACCGAGCGCACCGGCCACGACGTGTTCGTGGTCAACGACGCCGACGCCGCCGGGATCGCCGAGATGAAGTTCGGCGCCGGCCAGGACACCTCCGGCGTGGTCCTGGTGATCACGCTCGGCACCGGAGTGGGCAGCGCGACCTTCGTCGATGGACGGCTCGTGCCCAACACCGAGCTCGGCCACCTGCTGCTGCACGGAGACTCCGCCGAGAAGTACATGGCCAGCTCCATCCGCGAGAAGGAGGACCTCGACTGGGAGACCTGGGGCGGCCGGCTCCAGGAGTACTTCTCGCACGTCGAGTTCCTGTTCAGCCCCACCCGGATCATCGTGGGCGGTGGAGTGTCCAAGAAGCATCAGAAGTTCCTGCCGCTGCTGGATCTGAAGACCGAGATCGTGCCGGCGGAGCTGCGCAACGAGGCCGGGATCGTCGGCGCCGCAGCCCTCGCCCGTCGCGAGCAGAAGTCGTTGCACAAGGGCGCGAAGAAGTCCGGCGAGACGTCGGCGAAGAACGATGAGAAGTCAGCGAAGAAGGCTGCGAAGAAGGAGAAGGCAAAGCGCGAGGCGGCGAAGTAGTCCGCCGCCTGCTGCGCGCTGTCTACTGCCCGCGTCCTGTTGCGCGAGGCCTGCGCCGCGTCCCCTCGGGGTCGCGGCGCCTTGCGTCACGGCGCACTGCCTTGCAGCGCAGGCGTCGCGACGGATTGCCCCGAAGGGCGGACCAGCCGACCTATAAGCCGGGTTCTGTAATCGGCAGCCATCCCTCTACGATCGCCGTTGCCGACGACCTCCAGCGGTCTACCCAGGGACTCGGGCCGGTGCCCTCGAACATCCCCTGTCTGACCTTGCTCCCGGTGGGGTTTACCGTGCCGACCTCGTCACCGAGGCCGCGGTGGTCTCTTACACCACCCTTTCACCCTTACCGCCGCTCCCCGAGGGGTGCGGTGGCGGTCTGCTTTCTGTGGCACTGTCCCGCGGATCACTCCGGGTGGGCGTTACCCACCACCGTTCCGGATGGAGCCCGGACTTTCCTCGGCCTCGAAGCCGAAGCCTCGAGAACGCGGCTGCCCGGCCGACTGGTCCGGGGGCAGTCTACGTGGAGCGGCACTCACCCTGCGCTCCAACGCCGAGCAGTCCAGCCGACGTGCGGAACATCTCCTGGCCCCTGACCTGCCCATGCCCTGCCGTCGGCCCAGAATGGACTCGTGCTGATCCTGCTGCCGCCCTCGGAGGCCAAGACCCGTCCCGCCGAGGACGGCGCCGCTCCCCTGGAGCTCGCGACGCTCGGCCTGCCGCAGCTGACCGCGGCGCGCAGCACCGTCCTGCGAGCTGCGCAGCGCACCGCCGCCGCGTCCGACGGTGCTGTGAAGCTCGGTGTTCCTGCCTCCTCCCCCGAGCTGCTGGACCGTATGGCGCGGATCGAGTCCGAGCCGGCCGCCTCGGCCCTGTCCGTCTACTCCGGCGTGCTGTACGACCAGCTCCGGGAGGACCATTCCCCCGCCGAGGATCGCCGAGTGCTGGTCCAGAGCGCATTGTTCGGGCTCGTCGACGCCAGCACGGACCGGATCCCCGCCTACCGGCTCTCCGCCGGCTCTACCCTGTCCCGCCTCGGCAAGGCGGGGTCCTGGTGGGCGCCGCGGCTGAAGCCCCTCATCGCCGAGCTGCGCAGCGAGCAGGCCGAGAGCGGCTCTCCGCTGGTCATCGATTGCCGCTCCGGCTCGTACCGCTCGATGATGACGATGCGCAGCGGCGAGGGTGTGCGGGTGCTCGAGGTGTCTCCGGTCCAGGAGCGCGCCGGGGTACGAAAGGTGATCTCCCATGACGCCAAGCGGTATCGCGGACTCGTGACCGGGGCGCTGCTGGAGGCGGAGCGCACACCGACCTCGGCCGATGAGGTCGTCGACGTCGTCCGCAGCGCATTCGGGACGCAGCTGCAGGTCGAGCTCGACGGCGACCGGTTGGTCATCGTGGACAGGGTGGGCTGAACCCACCTCCTGTCGGCGCGCTCATTCAGCCGGCGCGGCCGCCCCAGGGATCCGAGGTGTGCTCGCTGATCAGCACCTCGAGGCCAGGCAGCGCCTCGGCGAGCAGCTCCTGTGCCAGCGGGAGCCAGAGCGCCTCGCTCGCAGCATGAGGGACATCGATCAGCGCCGGCACCGCCGCGTGATCGGCAGACACTTCGAGATGCTCGAGCGCCGGATGATGGCGCAGGTCCGAGGTGATGTAGACGTCGACCTCGGCGCCGGCGGCGGCCTCGAGGAACGAGTCTCCTGCCCCCGGGCAGACTGCCACACGGCGCACCGGCCGGTCTGCGTCCCCGGTATGGAGGATCCCCCGGGCGGTGGCAGGGACGAATCCAGCGATCGCCAAGCTCAGCTCCCCCACCGTCGTCGGCACAGGAAGGGTGCCCACCGCGCCGAGACCGAAGCGGTGGGAGCCGTGGGCCGCCGCGGCGGGCACCTCCCCCGGGATCAGCGGGGTGGCATCCTCGAGACCGAGCTGTGAGATCCAGGCTCCGACGGTGCCGCGGGTGGACCGGTCCACGTTCGTGTGCCCGCACCACAGGGCGGTGCCATGGCGCAGCAGGTGGGTGACCACGGCACCCTTGCCGTCGTCGGCCGGGAGGAAGCTGGCCCCGCGCAGCAGCAGCGGATGGTGGGTGACCAGCAGCTCTGCACCGCGATCCACTGCCTCGCGCGCGACCGCGACCGTCGGATCCACCGCGAGCAGCACACGCTGCACCGCGGCGTGCCGCTCCCCCAGGACCAGGCCCACCCGATCCCAGGGCTCCGCCCAGGAGAGGGGGTAGGCGTCCTCGAGGGCGCCGATCACGGAGCTGACGTTCAGCAGTTCTGCCATAGCGCTCACGCTCCCAGGGTCTGTGCTTCGACCAGCGCGGCCTGATAGGCCTTCCATGGCATCAGCACGCACTTCACGCGGGCCGGGAACTTCGCCGCGCCGAGCAAGGCGATGCTGTCGCCGATGAGGTCCTCATCGCCGTCGAGCCGGCCGCGGGAGCGCATCGCCGCTTCCATGTGGTCCTGCGCGGGGGCGACCTCGTCGAGGGTGCGACCGATCAGGAGGTCCGCCATCATCGAGGCGGCGGCACGGCTCATCGCGCAGCCGACGGCGTCATAGGAGATGTCCTCGATTCGTTCACCGCCCTCGGCGAGCTGCAGGCGAAGCGTGATCTCGTCCCCACAGGTGGGGTTCACGTGATGGACCTCGGTGTTGAACGGTTCACGCAGCCCGGCATGCAGGGGGCGCTTGTCGTGCTCGATCACGAGCTCGGTGTACAGGGAGGACAGCTGATTGCTCATGAGAAGGATCCGAAGAAGTCGATGGTGTGGGCGACGCCGGCGACCAAGGCGTCGACCTCGGCGGCGGTGGTGTGGACGGAGAAGCTCGCCCGGGTGGTGCCGTGCACCCCGTAGCGGCGATGCAGCGGCCACGCGCAGTGGTGGCCCACGCGCACCTCGAGACCGAGGGAGTCGAGCACCTGGCCGACGTCATGCGGGTGACGGCCAGCAACGTCGAAAGCGACTGCCCCGGTGCGCGACGGAGATGCTGCCGGGCCGATGATCCGTACCCCGTCGATCGCGGCGAGGCCGGTCAGCGCCTGCTGGGTGAGGGCCTGCTCATGGGCGGCGATGCGCTCCATTCCGAGCGCGTCGAGGTAGTCGCAGGCTGCTGCGAGTCCCACGGCCTGCGAGATCGGCGGGGTGCCTGCCTCGAAGCGGGCGGGCGGCTCCGCGAAGGTGGAATGGTCCATGTGGACCAGCTCGATCATCGAGCCGCCGGTGAGGAAGGGCGGCATCGCTGCCAGCAGCTCGTACCGTCCCCACAGCACACCGATCCCGCTGGGGCCCAGCATCTTGTGCCCGGACAGGGCCACGAAGTCCACCCCGAGCGCGGCAACGTCGAAGGGCATGTGCGGGGCGGACTGCGCAGCATCGAGCACGGTGAGTGCCCCGACAGCCCGCGCGGCCTCGACCAGCGTCGCGACCGGGTTCACGGTGCCCAGCACGTTGGACTGGTGGGTGAAGGCGATGACCTTGGTGCGCTCGGTGACCAGCGAATCGAGACCCGTGAGGTCGAGGGTGAAGTCGTCCGTGACCGGGATCCAGCGCAGGGTCGCGCCGGTGCGTCGGGCGAGCTCCTGCCAGGGCACCAGGTTCGCGTGGTGCTCCATCTCCGTCACCAGGATCTCGTCCCCCTCGCGCACCCGCAGCCGGGCCGGGGTGGACGCGTCACCGTTGCCGAGGGAGTACGCGACCAGGTTCAGCGCCTCGGTGGCGTTCTTGGTGAACACCACCTCGTCAGGCGACGGTGCGCCGAGGAAGTCGGCGATGCGTTCGCGGGCGCCTTCGTAGGCGTCGGTCGCCAGGCCCGCCATCCGGTGGGCGCCGCGCTTCACCGCGGCATTGTCATTCAGGAGATACGCGACCTCAGCGTCGATCACCTGGCGGGGGCGCTGCGAGGTGGCACCGCCGTCGAGGTAGATCATGGGCGTGTCCGGATCGAGCATCCGGGTGAGGATGGGGAAGTCTGCGCGAATCGCGTCGACGTCGAACTCTCTGCTGGGTGCACTCACCTGCGCGGCTCCTCCTTCAACGGGGCTCCGGCCGAGGCTCCGCGAGCTGCGGAGCACGCCGGTCATGGCTGCCCTGCCAGTATAGGAAGCGCCCAGGTGAGCGGGCCGGGTCGTGAGACCCTGTGCACAGCCCGCCATCCCTGCGACCCTCCGGAGGCACCGCCATCGAAAATCTCATCCTGCTCGCCATGGCCGTGGCAATCCTGACCTCGGTCGTCGTCATCATCGGACGGCTGCTGGTGCGGCGCCAGCGCGCCCGCGAGGAATGGGAGAAGAACGGACGGCCCGAAGCGCCGGAGAAGACTTCCGAGGAGAAGGCGAAAGAGCGCCAGACCGGCGTGATCTGGGGCTGCCTGATCGTCGCAGTGCCGGTGGCGCTGGTGCTGCTGTACACCGTGACCCGGTGAGGGCTGCGGGAAGTGATCCGGTGGGTCGTGAGGGGCTCGAACCCCCGACCTCCTGGGTGTAAACCAGGCGCTCTAACCATCTGAGCTAACGACCCGGGCGGGGGCGAACCCCCGTGGCACCCCTTGTGAGGGGTGCCGTGACGCTCCCGCGGGAGCGTCAGCGCGGCTCAGTTGACGCGGCTGGCCAGGCGGGTGCCGTTCCAGTCCGGCGCGAGGCTGACCGAGCTCATCACCCGCAGTCCGGCGATGCTCGCGCTCTCCTGAATGTCTCCCGGCATCACGTGACCGGGACGACCTGCCTTGGGGACCAGCATCCACACCGGCGCACCGGGCTCGATGTTGCGCAGGGTGTCGACCATGGCGTCGGTGAGGTCACCGTCGCCATCGCGCCACCACAGCACGACGGCGTCCACGATCTCCTGAGTGTCCTCGTCCTCCAGCTCGTCGCCGATGAGGTCCTCGATCGCATCGCGCAGGTCAAGATCGACATCATCGTCGTAGCCGATCTCCTGCACGATCTGACCATTGGTGAAGCTCAGCACCTCGGCGAGGGAGCTGGACGAAGTGGCGTCTGCCGACGGTGACAAGAAAGGACTCCTTAAGAGCGGGGGTATAGCGAACTCGGCAGCGACGGGGGCCTGCAGGGCCCGAGGCCGTGCTGCGCGGGCCTGATTCTATGTCACGCGCACCTCACATGCATTCCGGGACGAGGGTCCCGGACCACGGCACCGAAGAATCCGATGTCCGACGTGTCACAGATATGGGGCGAGTGTGAAGGTCCCGCGCCCTCCCGGCGAAGGTAGGCTTGCACGCACCGAGGCCGACGGAGCAGGGCCCAGCGGCGATTCCCGCTCCCCCGGCCGGTCCGCCCCCTCCCGTAGAGAGAAGGACAGTGTGACTTCGCACGAGACTCCTCGTCCCATCGGCATCAACCTGCCGAGCCACGCCCAGGATCCCGATCCGGAAGAGACCCGGGAGTGGTTGGATTCGTTCGACGGTCTCGTCGAGCACCGCGGTGCCGAGCGCGCCTCCGAGATCGTCCAGAGCGTCATCCAGCACGCCCGCGAGGAGGACATCCACCTTCCGGAGTCCCTCACCACGGACTATGTGAACACCATCTCGGTCGAGCAGCAGCCGGAGTATCCCGGTGATCTCGAGCTCGAGAAGGAGCTGCGCAACATCAACCGCTGGAACGCGGCGATGGTGGTGCACCGCGCGCAGGCCCCCGGAATCGGCGTCGGCGGACACCTCTCGAGCTACGCCTCGATTGCGACGATGTACGAGGTGGGCTTCAACCACTTCTTCCGCGGCCGGAACCACCCCGGCGGCGGCGACCACGTCTTCTTCCAGGGACATGCCTCCCCCGGCATCTACTCGCGCGCCTACATGATGGGCCGCCTCTCTCAGGACCAGCTCGACGGCTTCCGCCAGGAGTTCTCGAGCGAGCACGGGATGCCCTCTTACCCGCACCCGCGGGCGATGCAGGACTTCTGGGAGTTCCCGACCGTCTCGATGGGCATCGGCCCGGTCGCTGCGATCGAGCAGGCCTCCTTCGACAAGTACCTCAAGAACCGAGGTCTGAAGGACACCAGCGATCAGCACACCTGGGCGTTCCTCGGCGACGGCGAGATGGATGAGGTCGAGTCCCGCGGCGCGCTGCACATCGCCGCCAAGGAGCACCTGGACAACCTCACCTTCGTGGTGAACTGCAACCTGCAGCGTCTGGACGGCCCGGTCCGCGGCAACGGCAAGATCATCCAGGAGCTGGAGAGCCAGTTCCGCGGTGCCGGCTGGAACGTCATCAAGGTGATCTGGGGCGCGGGCTGGGATCCGCTGCTCGAGGAGTCCACCGACGGCGCGCTCATCGACCTGATGAACGCCACCCCCGATGGCGACTACCAGACCTACCGCGCCGAGTCCGGCGGGTTCATCCGTGACAACTTCTTCGGCCGCGATCCGCGGACCAAGGCGCTCGTCGAGGATATGTCCGACGAGGACATCTGGTGGAAGCTCAGCCGTGGCGGCCACGACGCGAAGAAGATCTACGCCGCGTTCAAGCAGTCCATGGAGAGCAACGGCAAGCCCACTGTGATCCTGGCCCACACCGTCAAGGGTTACCGCCTGGGCAAGAACTTCGCGGGCCGCAATGCGACCCACCAGATGAAGAAGTTCACCCCCGAGGATCTCAAGGCCCTCCGCGACACGCTGCGGATTCCGATCAGCGATGAGCAGCTCGAGTCTGCAGACAGCGTCTACGACGCACCGTTCTACCTGCCGGAAGCCGACTCACCGGTGATGAAGTACCTCAAGGAGCACCGCGCGGCACTCGGCGGCCCGGTCCCCTCGCGCCGCACCGAGCACAAGCCTCTCGAGCTGCCCGGCGACAAGGCCTACGAGGTCGTCAAGCGCGGCTCCGGCAAGCAGGAGATCGCCTCGACGATGGCGCTCGTGCGTCTGCTGAAGGACCTCATGCGGGACAAGGAGACCGGCAAGCGCTGGGTTCCGATCGTTCCCGACGAGGCCCGCACCTTCGGGATGGATTCGCTGTTCCCGACGGCGAAGATCTACAACCCCGACGGTCAGAACTACCTGTCGGTGGACCGCGACCTGCTGCTGGCCTACAAGGAGTCGACCTCCGGCCAGATCAAGCACATGGGCATCAACGAGATCAGCTCGACCGCGGCCTTCACCGCGGCGGGCACCTCGTACGCCACGCATGACTTCCCGATGATCCCGTTCTACATCTTCTACTCGATGTTCGGGTTCCAGCGCACCGGCGACTTCTTCTGGGCCGCCGGGGACCAGATGGCCAAGGGCTTCGTGATCGGTGCGACCGCCGGCAAGACGACGCTCGCCGGCGAGGGCCTGCAGCACATGGACGGCCATTCGCCGATCCTCGCCTCGACCAATCCCGGTGCGGTCATCTACGACCCGACCTACGGGTACGAGCTCGGCCACATCATCCGCGACGGTCTGCAGCGCATGTACGGCGTGGACGACCGTATCGCGGAGGTCTTCTACTACATCACGGTCTACAACGAGCCGATGGTGCAGCCCAAGGAGCCCGAGGGCCTGGACGTCGAGGGGCTGCTCAAGGGCATGTACCTGAACCAGGCGAAGCCCGAGGGTGAGGGCCCCGAGGCACAGCTGCTCGCCTCCGGCGTCGGTGTTCCGTGGGCGCTGCACGCCCGCGAGCTCCTCTCCGAGGACTGGGGCGTGAAGGCGAACGTCTGGTCGGTCACCTCGTGGACCGAGATGCGCAAGGAGGCTCAGGAGGCCGAGAAGCACAACCTCCTGCACCCCGAGGATCAGCGCACGCCGTGGATCTCCCAGCGGCTCGAAGGCGTCGAGGGTCCGTTCATCGCGACCTCCGACTACGACTTCATGGTCCCGGACATGATCCGCGAGTGGATCCCGGGCCGCTACGGCGTGCTCGGCGCCGACGGCTGGGGCTTCTCGGACACCCGTCCGGCCGCCCGCCGCCACCTGAAGATCGACGCGCACTCCATGGTCGTCAAGGCCCTGCAGCTGCTCGCCAAGGAGGGCAAGGTGGACCCCTCGGTGGTGCGCCAGGCCATCGACAAGTACGACCTGACGAACGTGAACGCCGGCCAGTCCGGCTCGTTCGGCGGCGAGTCCTGATCACCCCGTCGGGCCGTCTGTCCTGGTGACAGAGGGCCCGACGGACTCTCCCCTGTCGGCCCGCCTCGTCCTCCGAGCGGGCCGTCCCCTTCTCTCCCTGGAGGTACCAGTGCTCGCGATCGTCTGTCCCGGACAAGGGGCCCAGAAGCCCGGGTTCCTGAGCCCATGGCTCGAGCTCCCCGGCGTCCCCGAAGCGCTCTCCGCGCTCTCCGAGCCCGCAGGCATCGATCTGCTCCGTCATGGCACCGAGTCCGACGCGGACACCATCAGGGACACCGCGGTGGCTCAGCCGCTGCTGGTAGCGGCCGGCATCATCGCCGCCTCCTCTCTGTACCAGGAGCAGGGACTCGCCTCCGCTGACGCCTTCGCCGGCCACAGCGTCGGGGAGCTCACGGCTGCTGCACTGGGCGGGGTGCTGAGCAACGAGGACGCGATGCGTCTGGTCGCCGTCCGTTCCCAGGCGATGGCGAAGGCCGCAGCCGCGGAGCCCACCTCCATGGCCGCCGTCGTCGGCGGCACCCGCGAGGACGTCCTCGCCACGATCGAGCGCCACGGACTGCACGCCGCGAACATCAACTCCGCCGCGCAGGTGGTCGCCGCCGGGGCGAGCGACCAGATCACCGCCCTGGCCGAGGACGGCCCCACGAAGGCCCGGGTGATCCCTCTGCAGGTCGCTGGCGCCTTCCATACCCCGTACATGGCCGGGGCCCGCGAGGAGCTGGCGGCCTTCGCACCTGGCGTGCACCCATCGGACCCGGCGGTCCCGCTGATCTCCAACGCCGGCGGCGAGGTCATCACCACCGGTGCGCGCTACCTGGAGCTGATCGTCAATCAGGTCGCCTCCCCCGTCGACTGGGAGGCCTGCATGGCTGCGCTGCGCGAGCGCGGCGTGACCGCGCTGATCGAGGTCGCCCCCGCCGGAACCCTCACCGGGCTCGCCAAGCGCGAGCTGAAGGGGATTGCGCTGGCGAACCTCAACACCCCCGACGATCTCGAGTCGGCCCGCGCCCTGGTGCGCGAGCACGCCGGCACCGCTTCCACGGACCAGGAGAACTGACATGGCCGTCGCCCTCACCCCTCAGCAGACCGTCCCCGGCTCGCAGGTCCTCGCCTATGGTGCGGCCCGCGGCGATGTCGTCGTGCCCAACGATGATCTGGTCGGACCGATCGACTCCTCCGATGAGTGGATTCGGCAGCGCACCGGCATCATCACCCGCATGCGCGCCAGCAAAGACGTCGGCGTCAAGGACCTCTCGCTGACCGCGGCGAAGGAAGCCCTGGAGAAGTCCGGCATCGAGCTGGAGACGCTCGATGCGATCATCGTCTCCACCATCTCCTTCCCGTACCCGACCCCGTCGCTGGCGACACTGCTGGCCGGAGAGCTGGGCCGTCCCGACGTCATCGCCTATGACATCTCGGCTGCCTGCGCGGGCTTCGCCTACGGGATCGGTCAGGCCGATTCGCTGATCCGCTCGGGAGCCGCACGCAACGTCCTGGTGATCGGTGCGGAGAAGCTCTCCGACTTCGTGGACCCCACCGACCGCTCGATCTCCTTCCTGCTGGGTGACGGCGCGGGCGCCGCGATCGTCGGCCCCAGCGACACCCCGAAGATCGGCCCCACCGTGTGGGGCAGCGATGGCGACAACTGGAACACCATCCGGATGACGAACTCGCTCGTGAACTTCCGCGACGGCGACGGCCCCTGGCCCACCCTCGAGCAGGATGGCCGCACCGTGTTCCGCTGGGCCGTCTGGCACACCGCCGAGAAGATCCGCGAGATGCTCGACAAGTCCGGGATCGGCATCGAGGACATCGATGTGTTCGTTCCCCACCAGGCGAACATGCGGATCATCGACGAGCTCGCCAAGCAGCTGAAGCTGCCCGAGTCGGTGGTGATCGGCCGGGATATCGCCGAGACCGGGAACACCTCCGCCGCCTCGATTCCGCTGGCCACGCACCGGCTGATCGAGGAGGGCGCCGCCAAGAGCGGGGACGTGCTGGTGCAGTTCGGCTTCGGTGCCGGCCTCGCCTACGCGGGCCAGGTCGTGATCCTGCCCTGATTCGACGCGGGCGCACTGTCACCCGCATCACGCCTCACGGGGGACACGATCCCCGCTAGCCAGTTACCCCGCGGTAGCACGGGTAGTCTGTGACCGCCACACATCCGTACACCTGAAGGAGCACCCATGGCACACACCGAGAACGAGATCCTCGCGGGCCTCGCCGAGATCGTCAACGAGGAGACCGGTGTCGCCACCGAGGACGTCAAGGCTGAGAAGTCCTTCACCGACGACCTCGACATCGACTCCATCTCGATGATGACCATCGTGGTCAACGCCGAAGAGAAGTTCGACGTCCGCATCCCCGACGAAGAGGTCAAGAACCTCGCCACCGTCGGCGACGCCGTCAAGTACATCGCGGGCGCCCAGAACTGAGCCCCGCCAGACGCCCGGGACGATATCCCGTCCCGGGCGTCGCCGTTTCGTCTGCCGCCCCGACCCGGAGGTCCGTATGCCCGCTCCCCGTTCCCGTGTCGCCGTGACCGGCCTCGGCACCGTCAACCCGCTCGGCGGTGACGTGACCTCCACCTGGGAGGCAGCCCTCGCCGGGACCTCCACCGCGCGCACCTTCGACAACGACTGGAAGGAGCGCTACGGGCTGTCCGTGGACTTCGCCTGCCAGATCGTTCCCGGCGCGCTCGACTCCCTCACTCGGCCCGAGGCCAAGAAGCTGGATCCCTCGGGCCAGTACGCGATGGTCGCCGCACGCGAGGCCTGGGCCGACGCCGGCACCCCCGAGGTCGCCCCTGAGCGGCTCGGAGTCGTTGTCGGCACCGGCATCGGCGGGATCTGGACCACCCTCGATCAGTGGGACGTGGTGCGTGAGCGCGGCGCCCGCCGGGTCAACCCCTTCACCGTCCCGATGCTGATGGCGAACTCCTCGGCCGCGAACATCTCGATGGAGCTCGGCGCCCGCGCCGGCGCCCACACCCCCGTCTCCGCCTGCGCCTCCGGTTCAGAGGCCGTGGCCCTGGGGATGGGCATGATCCGCGACGGCCGGGCCGATGTGGTCGTCGTCGGCGGCACCGAGGCATCGATCCACCCGATGACCATCGCCGCCTTCGCAAACATCCGTGCCCTCTCGAACCGCGTCGACGATCCGCAGACCGCCTCCCGTCCCTACGACGTGGACCGCGACGGCTTCGTCCTCGGGGAAGGCGCAGCCATTCTCGTGCTCGAGAGCGAGGAGCACGCCGCCGCCCGCGGTGCCCGCGTGTACGCCTACGCCTCCGGGCGCGGCATGGCCGCAGATGCTCATCACATCTCGGCCCCCTCTCCTGAGGGCCAGGCGAGCGCCATTCGCGAAGCAGTCGAGGATGCGGACGTCGCGGCACAGGACATCGTGCACCTCAACGCCCACGGCACCTCTACCCCGCTCGGGGACATCGGTGAGCTCAACTCCGTCTCCACCGCGCTCGGCGGGATCACGGACCAGATCGTGGTCAGCTCGACCAAGTCGATGACCGGTCACCTGCTGGGCGGCGCCGGGGCGCTCGAGTCCGTCTTCTCGGTCCTCGCCTCGCACCACCGTCTCGCACCACCGACGATCAACATCGAGAACCTCGACCCCGACACCCCGATGCAGATCGTCCGGGACACTCCCGCGGACCTGCCGGGTGGCGACATCGCCGTGCTGAACAACGCCTTCGGCTTCGGCGGCCACGACATCGCTGTGGTGTTCACCAGCGCCTGAGCCGCCGCCGTACGGCCGCAGGGCACCGCGTGACGTGACGCCGTGCCCTGCCGGCCCTGCCGAGATCGACGTTCGGAACAGATTCCCCACCGGATCCTGTACCGAACGTCGATCTCGTTTCATGAGTTGCCCGGAAAGCGTGCGGGCCGGGGCGCTCAGCTCACGCGGTGCAGCCACCTCATCGGCACACCCTCGCCGGCGTGACGGTAGATCTCGAGGTCTTCGTCCCAGGGGGCGCCGAGCGCGATGTCGAGCTCATGGCGGAGGGCATGCGGGTCAGTTCCCGCCCGCTCCATGCAGCCGCGCACATGGTCCTCGGTGAGGACGATGTTCCCCGCGTGATCGGTGGCCGCATGATGGATCCCCAGCTCGGGGGTGCAGCTCCAGCGCGCGCCATCCATCGCGGCGGTGGCCTCCTGAGTGACCTCGAAGCGCACCTCGTTCATACCGCGCAGTGCGCTGACCAGCTGTGCTCCCGTGTCCTCGCGTCCTCGCCAGGTCAGCTCCGCACGTTGCAGCCCGCGGCTCACCGGCTGCTCCTCCCAGCGAATGCGAGTGGGCATGCCAAGAACTCCGCTGGCGGCCCATTCGATATGCGGCGTGAGGGCCCGCGGCGCGGAGTGAATATACAGAACGCCCTGAGTCATCTCGTTCCTTCCGGTCTCCGATGCGTCTTCCCCAACGAATCGGTACCGCGGATGGATCTGAGAACACAGGTGTGTCGAGGTAGAGCTTAGAGGGTCTCCCTGATCTGGCGCAATGCGCGCTTCTTGACCGACCGCTCGAGACCGTCGATGTAGAGCGCGCCGTCGAGATGTCCGACCTCGTGCTGGATCAGGCGCGCGATGAGCCCCTCTCCCGCGAACTCGATCTCCTCGCCCTCGAGGTTCGTCCCGACGCACCGCGCATAGGCGGAGCGGGTGCGCGGGTAGAACAGCCCGGGCACCGAGAGGCAGCCCTCGTCATCGTGCTGCAGCTCCTCGGAGAGCTCGACGATGACAGGGTTCAGGATGTATCCGAGCTCCTGCTTCTCCACCAGGTGCCAGGAGAAGGCGCGCAGGTTCACACCGATCTGGTTGGCGGCGACACCAGCGCGGCCCTTGTCATCCACGGTGTCCAGCAGATCGCGCACCAGGGTGCGGGTGCCGTCGGTGATCTTCGTGATCGGATCGCAGGCGGTGCGCAGCACGGGGTCGCCGACGATACGGATGGGGCGGATCGTCATGCTTTCGGCTCCTGCTCGCTCTGTTCGGCGCCGAGCACGCGGTGGGTGACCTCCACGCCGGGGACCACGGTCCGTTCGACTGTGCAGCCAGCGGCGACCGCACGGCCGAACACCTTCACCACGGTCGAGATCTCGCTCTCGGTGAGTCCCTCGAGCGGGAGCTGCACCTCTTCGGCGATGCTCAGGTAGCGGTTCTCGGCCTTGTCGGAGGTCCCGTGAGCCCACAGGCGCATATCGAAGCCCTCCCCCAGGCGGCGGGCGAGGTTCACGTCCGAGCTCATCCCGGCGCAGCCGATCAGCGCGAGCTTGAGCAGCTCACCGGGGTTGATCTCACCTTCGCCGTGGCCGATCGGGATCTCGACACCGCGCTGGTTGCGACCCATCAGGGTGCGCTCCCCGGAGCGGTCTGCCCAGACGCTGCCGGGACCGAAGTTCTCCGGAAGCTCGAAACGATCATCGGGGACGGTGGACATCGTCCTTCTCCTTCACGAGAACCATCAGAAAATGAGACAGCCCCGGAAATCTCCGGGGCTGTGCTCCTGCAGTGGGCTCCCGCACTTGGATTCGAACCAAGAACCGCTCGATTAACAGTCGAGTGCTCTGCCGTTGAGCTATGCGGGATCGACCTGAGCAACAGTAGCAGGATCTGCCCGGTGCGCGCATCTCCGTTCTGCCCTCTCACCGGCCACTATGACGAAGGTAACGACTTTCTCTTCGAGATGAGAAGGCGGGCGAGGGAGTCCGTACGGGCGGGCCTGGTGCGGTAGATTCGGGTGCGCTCCGCACGGAGCGGATGGCCCAGTAGCTCAGCCGGTCAGAGCAGCGGACTCATAATCCGTCGGTCGCGGGTTCAAGCCCCGCCTGGGCTACTTGACCAGCAGGTTTACCCGCTTCGGTACATTCCGGAACGGGGAGGAGCGAGTTTAGAGCGAGGAATGATCTCTCGCATGTCGCGCGAGAGCCCTCGCCGCAACAGAGCGCCACTGTCTGAAGTGCTTGAGCCGCAGAGGCTGGCCAGGATCGTTCGTTCGGCTCAGGTCTCCCAACGCACCTTTTCAGCCGACTTGTCACGTCGCCATCCGCGCCAGACGGGGTGGCGCAGCCGACCGTCCTCGGTGCGCTCGGTGAATTGCACCTCCCCCACAAGATCCGCACGCACCCATTCCGCATCCCGGCGATCCGCGGAGGGAACGTCGTCCACCGGCGGAGTCTTCCGGGGGCGAGAGGAGAGCGTTCTCGCGATCTGCTCGAGGTCGCGGTCGCTGAACCCGGTGCCGACGCGGCCGGCATAGCGCAAGACGCCCTTCGAGTCCGGGACCGCGAGCAGCAGGGAACCGATACCCCCGGAGCGACCGCCCTTGCCATGTCGCCATCCGATAACGACCACCTCCTGATGCCGGACGTTCTTGATCTTGATCCAGGTGCGACTGCGTCTTCCTGGCCGGTAGACGCCCGTCTCCGTCTTCGCCATGACCCCTTCGAGGTGGAGCTCCTGCGAGAGCTCGATCGCGTGGTCGACGTCTCCGTGGTCTGCGTGCGGCAGCTGGATGCGCTCGGTTGCGTCCACCGCAGCGAACAGAGCGTCGCGCCGTTCGCGGTACGGGCGGCGGAGCAGGGAATCGCCGCCGCGCATGAGCAGGTCGAAGAGCATCACGTGCACCTCGACATCCTGTCTGGCTCGGTCGACATCGCGTTCACGCGTGAGACCGAGCCGCTGCTGGAGTCGGGAGAACGAGGGCCGGTCACGTGAGTCGAGAGCGACGATCTCTCCGTCGAGGACGGTTTCGCCTGCGGCGAGGATCTCGGGCTCGATCACGTCCCGCAGCTCGGCGAGCTCGGGGAAGGTGGCGGTCAGTTCCTTGCCGCCGCGGCTGGTCAGGCGAATATCGTCCGGAGTGACGGTGGCGATGACGCGCACTCCATCCCATTTCATCTCGAAGGCCCAGTCGTCCTGGTCACGGATGTCGTCCCGGCTGCCGACGGTGGCGAGCATCGGAGCGATCGGCTCCCCCATCCCAGTGGACGCGGAGCGGGACGCAGACCTGGCGGTGGACGACGAGCGGGAAGACTCGCTCCGGGACGAGCGCCGCTCCTCGGCCGTGGGCACCTGCCCCTCAGATTCCGGCTGCTCCTTCATGAGGTGCAGCAGCCAGTTGGCGTCGGCCTTCTCCTTCGCCGCCGCGGAACTCTTCTTCCCGCCCATGCCGCCGGTGTGGAGGAACGCGAAGCGGCGTGGGGTCCCGCCGAGGCCGCCGTCCGCGCGGCCATGACAGACCACGATGACCTCCTTGCCCTCTCGCCACTTCTCGATCTTGATCGTGCCGGTGTCCCAGAGGGTGACGTCGCCTCCGCCGTACTCGTCCTTGGGGATGGTGCCCTCGAAGGTGCCGTATTCGAGCGGATGGTCCTCGGTCTGCACGGCAAGGCGGTTCACTTTCACGTCGAGCGGGGGCCCCTTGGGGACGGCCCAGGAGACCAGCACCCCGTCGTGCTCGAGGCGGAAGTCCCAGTGCAGGCTGGAGGCGTGATGCTCCTGGATCACGAACATCGGTTGATCCGCATCGAGCGCGTCCTGGGCGGCAGGGGGGCCCAGTCGCGCCTCCGGGAGTGGTTCGGGAGTCTTCGTGGCATCTCGTTTGGAGCGGTAGAGCTCCAGCCGGTCCCGCGCCTGCTTTGTAGGCGAACCGTTGTCGGTTGAAGCTCCCTGTCCAGTGCTCTTGCCCACGTGGGCGCCCAGGGCCGCGATCGGATCGTTGCCGTCCTCGACCCGCTGCAGCACCTCCTCGAGCTCGAGCTGGTCGAGATCGGGGTCAGCGATCTCCTCCCACGTGCGGGGAGCTGCGACGGTGGGGCGCAGCCGGCCTCGCAAGGAGTAGGGGCACACGGTGGTCTTGTGTCCATTGTTCTGCGACCAGTCCACGAACACCTTGCCAGCGCGCAGAGACTTCTTCATGTCGCTGACGACGTGATCAGGATGGTCCACTGCAAGTGCTCTTGCGAGCTCGTGAGCGACCTGCGCGATCTCCTCTGCCGAGGCGGTGCCATCCAAGGGTGCGTAGAGATGGATCCCTTGGGAGCCCGAGGTGACCGGAGAGGACTCCAAGCCCATGTCCTCGAGGATCTCGCGGCACCAGCAGGCGACGCGGGCACAGTCCGCGAGGCCGGCGCCGCTCCCCGGATCAAGGTCCAGGACCAGGCGGTCAGGATTTGATGGAGTCAGATCCTCGTCGAATCGCCATTGCGGTGTGTGGATCTCGAGGGAGGCCAGCTGGGCGAGCCACACCAGCACAGCGGGCTCGTCGATCAGCGGGTATGCAGAGGTGCCATCGCTGTGCTCGATGTCGGCGCGCGGCACCCAGTTCGGCGCATGGTCCTCGAGGTCCTTGCGGAAGAAGGCCTTGCCGGGGTGCTCTGCTGTTCCCACCCCGTCGACCCAGCGTTTGCGGGTCGCGGGTCTCCGCGTCGCCTGCGGGATCATCACCGGTGCGATGCGCCGGTAGTAGTCCAGCACCTCGCCCTTGGTGGTGCCCGTCGAGGGGTAGTAGACCTTCTCGAGGTTCGAGACCTTCAGCGTGCGGCCGTCGATCCTGACGTTCTGCTCCCTGGTAGCCATGGGTCCATGGTGCCCCCGAACATTCGCTGCGTCACGGAGCCCGCTCCTTCGCGACCGACCGATCGGACCTGGCCAGGATGCGGTGGCCGTGATGTCATGGGGCATGCGCGCGATATGGAGTGGTGAGATCACGTTCGGGCTCGTCAACGTCCCGGTGAAGCTCTACGGGGCGACCCGGTCGCACGACATCTCCTTCCACCAGGTCCACGACGACGACCAGGGACGCATCAAGTACCAGCGGATCTGCGAGGTGTGCGGGCGCGAGATCGACTTCGAGCACATCGACAAGGCCTACGACGATGGCGACAAGACCGTGGTCCTCACCGATGAGGAGCTCGACGCTCTTCCAGCCGAGGACAACAACGAGATCGACGTCGTGCAGTTCGTGCCCGATGAGCAGGTCGATCCGATCCTGCTGGGAACCTCGTATTTCCTCGAGCCCGTGGGACGGTCCTCGAAGGCGTACGTCCTGCTGCGCCGAACGCTCGAGGACACCGAACGCACCGCGATCGTCAACTTCACATTGCGCACGAAGACCAGGCTCGGCGTGCTGCGGATTCACGGGGACCTGCTCGCCCTGCAGACGCTCCGCTGGCCGACGGACCTCAAGGATGTCGACTTTGCGCCGTCGAAGACGAAGATCAGCAGCAAAGAGCTGAAGATGTCTGCCTCGCTGGTCGAGCAGTTCAGCGGGAACTTCGAGCCGGAGCTGTTCTCCGACGAATACCAGGAGCAGCTGCGCGAGCTGGTCGAGGCCAAGCTCGACGAAGGCGACTCCATCGATACCGATGCGACGTTCGGCAAGGCCGGCTCGAGCGATGATGCCGAGGGTGGCGACGGGGGCGGAAAGGTCATCAGCCTGATGGATGCCCTGGAGCGCAGCGTGCAGAAGCGTCGAGGGGCAGGTTCGTCGACCGAGAAGCCGGATGCCACGCGATCCCACTCTGGAAAGAAGACAACCGGCTCGAAGAAGAAGTCTTCAGGCTCGAAGAACACCGCGACGAAGAAGACAGCGACAAAGAAGTCGAGCTCCTCCAAGAAGTCCGGCTCCACGAGCAGGTCAGGGAAGAAATCAGCGTGAGCGCTTCCCATCGCGCACCATGCGGGACCTGGAAGACCACCAAGTACGTGAGGCGCTCACCCTGCCCGCCGCACCCCTTGGGAATCCTGGACCGACTCAGCAGTTCTCAGGCGCGGGTGACGGTGGTCTTGACCGGGGTCGGGTTCTGGAAGATGTCGAGTACCGGGCAATGCGCATCGACGGCCTCGCGCAGCTCGTGGTAACGCTCGTCCGTCTCCGGCCCTGAGAGCTCGATGTCGAGCCGTACCTCGGAGAATCCTGCGCGCACGGTCTCGTCGGCACCGAACAGCCGCGCCGCGTCCAGATCGGCTTCGGCCCTGATGACGATGTCGTCGAAGTCAATCCCGAGCTGCTGCGCGTAGAGGCGGTAGACGACGACCTGGCAGCCGACCAGCGCGCCGAGCGCGTACTCGACCGGGCTGGTTCCGGCGTCGTCTCCGGCCAGCGCTGCGGGCTCGTCGACGATGAAGGAATGCTTGCCGGCGCGCACCGTCGTCGCCACGGACCCCACGCCAGCACCGTCGACCGCATAGTTCAGGTGGGCGTTGGAGCGCTTGGCATCGATGCGACCGGCCCACGCGCTTCCTGCGTTCGCGAGGCGGGCGGCGCGATCCTCGGCGGTGATCTCGGGGACGACGGACTGGATGCTGGCTGTAGTGGTCATGACGTCGACGATAGAAGTGCCTGTGGTCGGCACCAAGCCCCATGAAATCTGCCGTCATGGCCCGTCATCTGAAGCCACCAGCGTTGCAGGCCGGGGTCCTCGCACAAGATCCCGGAGCAGGATCAGCACAGCTCCGACGTCGCTGACCTTCCAGGCTGGCCCCCATGATGACCTCGCACCTCTCCTTCCCTGCACGGAGCCGCCCCGCTGGGGCCACTGCTGTGAGCGCGCCGTTGGCGGGCACGCGGGAGGCGGGACTCGTCGCACTCACTCGCTGATCAAGAGGGGAGGTGAGGCCGGGGCCTCGGGCACGTCTCTCAAGCAGGTGGTGGTGCCACTGGGTCGCGGCGCTCGGCCCGCTCTTGCGCCGTTCACAGCCACTCCCGTGCTCGCGCATACCGTGCGGCCTCGCGCCGGTTGCGGGTCTGCGTCTTGTGCATGGCGTTGGAGAGATAGTTGCGGACGGTGCCCTCTGCGAGGTGGAGGCGGGCGGCGATCTCGGCCACCGAGCTGCCTTCGAGAGTCTCGCGCAGCACGTCGAGCTCCCGATCGGTGAGCGGGGAATCATCCAGCACCGCCAACGCAGAGATCTCGGGGTCGATCCAGCGTCTGCCGGCGTGCAGGGTCTCGATCACCTCGGCGATCAGGGCGGGATGGGCCGCTTTGCTCACGAATCCGCTCACCCCCAGCTTCAGGGCACGGCGGAGCACCCCGGGGCGGGCGTGCCGGGTGAGCATGAGGATCACCTGCTCGGGCCGGCGCCGCCGGATGACCTCCACCGCGTCGAGACCATCCATTCCCGGCATCTCGAGATCGATGACCAGCACATCGGGTTCATGCTCCATGACTACGTCGATGGCGGCAGCGCCATCTGCCGCCTCACCCACCACCTCGATGTCCGCCTTCAAGGGCAGCAGGGACGCCAGGGCAGAGCGCAGCAGGGCCTCGTCGTCCGCGAGCACGATCCGGATCATGAGTGTCTCCGTCCGGTGGGCTCCACCGGCGCCGGGGCAGGGAAGTGCACTGCGGTGCGGAACTCGCCCTCCCCTTGCGTCGCAGTGAGCACGCCGCCCTCGCTGGCGACCCGGGCACGAAGGGTCTCCAGGCCGCGCAGGGCCGGCAGTCCCCCGTCGGCCGCGCCATCGTTGACGACCTCGATCCCGCTGTCGGTGAGTGTGATCGAGGCGCGGCTGGCCTGGGCATGGCGCAGGATGTTCGTCGTCGATTCGCGCAGCACCTGGCTCAGCAGCTCCCCGATCCCGGGGCGAGTCTCCCCGCGTCGGGTGATCCGCACCGTGATACCCGCGGCGTCCAGGAGGTTCCGGGCGTTCTCCAGCTCGGCCCGGAGGTTCAGCGTGCGCTGGGCGTAGGCGAGGTTCTTCGTCTCCTTGATGGTCTCCTCCACGTGCGCGTACACCTCGCGGAGCTCGGTGATCGCGCGTGCGGGGTCTCGACGGACGAGCTCCTCGGCGAGTGCCACCTTCAGGTTCACCACGTGCAGGGTGTGCCCCTGGATGTCATGGAGCTCGCTGGCGAAGCGCATCCGCTCATGCAGGATCCCCAACTCCGCCTCCGCCTCCTGCGCGATCTCCAGATCGTCGATGATCCCCCAGTAGCCCTGGATCAGGAGCATCACCGCACCCACGAAAGCGCTCAGCCCACCCGGCATCACCACGAAGCGCACCACGTCGACCCAGGTGATCGGCTCGCTCAGGAAGTACAGGCCGCCGATCGCGGCGATCAGCACCCCCATGGCGACGATCCAGATCAGATGCCGCCTGCGCAGGTGGGGGATCAGCACCCCGCTGAGGATCGCGGCGCCGAAGAACGCCACCGGGTTGATAGCCAGCACTGCGCTGAGAATCCAGATCGCGTAGGAGAAGACCACGGCGAGCGCCGTGGAGCGCGGATACCGGGTGGGCTCGAACTCCAGCAGCACCAGGAAGGTGACCAGCACTCCCAGGCTGAGCACGAGCGCCTCCTGCCAGCTGCCCGAGGTGACGGCGACGATCGCCAGCGTCACCGGGGCGATGGCCACCACCGTGGTGAGCACCGTGGCGCGGTGGAGGCGTCGCCGTGCGGCGATGGAGGTCGAGGACAACGGCTCTGCCTCCGTTCCTGGGGTCCGACAGGTGCACTGGTCCGCCCATCATCTCGGATCCCCGCTCCCACCGGAAGTGACGAGAAGTCATGCTCGTCGGTGACAGTGCGGGACTGCCGCGGCAGCGCCCACGAGCGTGGAATAGCGGCATGAACACACCCACAGTCATCGACGTCGAACAACTCAACATCAGCTACGGCGACTTCCACGCGGTCAAGGACCTCACGTTCTCGGTCCGGCGCGGCGAGCTCTACGCTCTGCTCGGCACCAATGGCGCGGGCAAGACCTCCACCCTGGAGGTCATCGAGGGTCATCGACCTTCGACCTCCGGGAAGGTCAGGATCCTGGGTGAGGATCCGCTGGACCGTCGGGCCGTGCGCCACCGCACCGGCATCATGCTTCAGGAGAGTGGCTTCGCCGCTGATCTCAGCGTGATCGAGACCCTGACCTTGATCGGAGGGCTCTCTGGCCGTCAGGACCAGCCCAGCCGGTTGCTGGACCTGGTCGGGCTGACCGCGAAGGCAGATACCCGTGTCTCCTCCCTCTCCGGGGGTGAGAAGCGCCGACTGGACTTCGCGACCGCCGTCTACGGATCGCCGGAGCTGATCTTCCTCGACGAGCCCACCACCGGGCTCGACATCCAGTCTCGCGACGACCTCTGGGAGTCCGTGGATCGGCTGCGTGAGGACGGGGCGACCATCGTGCTCACCACGCACTATCTGGAGGAGGCCCAGCAGCGGGCCGACAGGATCGGGCTGATGCACGAGGGCACCCTGCAGAGGCAGGGCACCGTGAGCGAGCTGACCCGCACCCTTCCCGGGACCATCAGCTTCGCCCTCGAGGAGGCGCTGGTCCCCCAGCTGCCGTTGCAGAGCTCCCCCGCTGGCCAGGGCAGGCAGCTGGTACACACCGAGAACCTCCAGCAGGACCTTCACGTCCTGCTCACCTGGGCGCATGCGAGCAACACGATGCTGCACGACCTCGACGCGGGACCCACCCGCCTCGATGACGTCTTCCGCGCCGTCTCCCGTCACTGACCCGCCGTCCGCACCACACCCCAAGGACAAACAGATGTTCACCATCGCCCGCAGCGAATTCCAGCAGATCCTCCGCAACCGACTCGTCTTCTTCAGCGCGACCGTGATCCCGGTGGGCATGAGCATGCTGCTCATCACCCAGCGTGATCTCTTCAGCCAGTTCCCCGCCGGCATGGGACTCCTCGCCGGGGTCTTCATGATGATCCTGATCAGCATGGGCCTGTACACCACAGCGGTCTCCACGCTGGCCGCCCGTCGCCAGACCCTGTTCCTGAAGCGTCTGCGCTCCACGGCGGTCAGCGACGCCGCCGCCCTGGCCGGCATCCTCGGCCCGCCCGCCCTCATCGGGTTCGTCCAGGTCGCCGCGGTGCTCACCGTGCTGGCGGTCCTCACAGAGGTTCCCGCGAGCATCCCGCTGCTGATCCTCTCCGCCCTCTCCCTGGTGGCGATGATGGTGGGCTTGGCTCTGGCCACGGCGGGAATCACCACCTCCCCGGAGCATGCTCAGATCACCACCCTCCCGCTCACCATGGGCACCTCCGCGGTGGCCTTCTGGATCGGGCTGACCGGCACCGAGGAGCTCGCCATGCTCAAGCGGCTGCTGCCCGGAGGCGCCGCGACCGAGCTGACCATCAATGCCTGGAACGGGGGCACCGGACTGGTCGACAACCTGCTCCTGCTGCCGCCGACCATCGCCTGGATCGCCCTCGGGATCGCACTCGCTCAGCGATTCTTCCGGTGGGAGCCCCGGCGCTGAGCCCGCTTCACCAGACACGCCACGCAGAGGCACGCACACAGGCGCACACAGCCAGCAGGAGGACCCATGAAGAATCACGATCACCATTCAGCCCCGTCGACGTCTGCAGGACCCCGCGGCGGCAGCACCGACTCCACGCTTGTCGAAGACATCCTGCTCCTGCTCTTCCAGCCATCGTCCGGAAGCATCGCCGGGGAGAACACCCTGTTCTACATCCTGGGAGGAGCATCTCTCACCGAGCTCGCGCTGCGCGACCTGGTGCAAACGACCACTGATGGCACAGACCGGATCACCTCCCGCGCGACCCCACCACCCGAGGAGGTCCTGCTCCGCCCGGCATGGGAGTATCTGGCCAGGAGATCCCGCTACCCCCAGACCGTGATCGCGGCTGTCGGGCCGAACCTGCGAAGCCAGGTGATGGAGACGCTGCTCCTGAAGGGGCATCTGCACCAGACTCGCACCACGTTCCTGGGCTTCGTGCCCCGGAACAGGATCGAGCTGGGAAGCTCCCGTCGGGAGGAACTGCTCTCTCACGTCCGAGCGGTGCTGGTGGACGAAGCGGCGGCCGATGCAAGGACGGCAGCGCTGATCGCGCTGCTCTCCGCGAGCGCACAGCTCCACCAGCTGGACCCCGACATCCCCTGGACCTCGGCGGTCATCCAGCGCGCGCGTGGATACGAGTCCGGACACCACAGTGCGCAGGCAGCAGGACTCGGCGTCTCCCAGTCGACCTTCCTGATCATCAGCGCGCTGGCGGCAGCGGCCGCCGCTGCTCCACGGAGCAGCTGACGCACCAGGCCTCCCGGAGTGAACCAGCGATCACCGGCGGTGCGACTGGCCGCACCTGCTCACCAGGTGCGGCCAGTTCGCGGCGGTGCGTACGGTCAGCCCGACTGCCGCACACACCCCGCGCTCGGCGGCGACAGACGAGCCCGTAGGCTCGCCATAGGCATGACCGTGACGGTCCGCCTCGAGGAGGCCGACGATGGACAGCGAGGCGGAGGACAGCGACCGCGACCCCCTGGCCACATATGTCCGCCTGCATGCGATGCGGGCGCTTGAGGGCGTGCGGCAGTTCGACGCTGCGCCGTCGGTCGAGGTGGTCCATGACACCCGCACCTCGCTTCGCCGGCTCCGGGCGACCACGCGCACGTTCCCGCAGTCCTTCCCTGACCTCCTCGATGACGACGCGGACCTGCAGTGGGTGGCTCTCGGGTTCGGCGCTGTGAGGGACGCCGACGTGCTCGCCGAGCTGCTGCTGCACCTGGCTGAGCTGCTCAGCCCTGACGCGGCCGACGCGCCGTCCAGCGAGCAGCATGCACTGGCCGTGGCGCTCACCTCCGCACGCGAGGAGGCGATCCAGGACCTCCGCGCTCATGCCGAGCACGAGCGCTGGACGCGGGCCGTCCGCCAGCTCGAACTGTGGACGGTCGCTCCGCCTGCCCTTGCCAGCACGGAGCTGGAGGGCACGACGGAGGACACGTTGCGCCGCGCCCGGGACACGGTCAGGCGCCGGCTCTCCACCTCAGAAGGCCAATCCATCGCCCTCCACTCGGCGCGGAAAGCCGCCAAGCGCTGGCGCTACGCGGCCGAGCTGCTCGCCCCGGTGGAGCCGGCCGCCCAGGAGCATCTGGAGGTAGCGCAGCAGGTGCAGGATGTACTCGGGGAGCTGCAGGACACCGTGATCGGCATCGAGTTCCTGGAGACGGTTCACCGACCTGGCTCGCACGGCACTCTGACCGGGCGCCTGCTGGACGCGCTGAGCAGTTCCCGGTCCCGGCTGGTGACGCGCGCCGGGACGCTGCTCTGAGCGCCGGACTTCGGCGGGAGCGGAGCTCGCTCAGTCATCTCCTGCGCGCAGCGCACGGCGCTTGACCTGTACCTGCGCCAGGCGCGCCATGATCTCCTGATGCCGCTCGCCATCCCCGGGGTCGGTGCGCTGGAGTCGCTGTTTGAGCACCGAGTACTCACGGGTGATCGACAGTTCGGTGAGGCGGTCCAGCAGGGACCCGGCGAGCTTGCGGAGGTCCTCCTCGTCCCGGGCCGGCAGGTCGAGGTTCGCGATCTCGACGATCATCGGCCGGATGGTCTCGCCGGCGATCTCGAGGACCTGCTCGAGGTACCGGGCAGCGTGCAGCTCTCCCGTGACGGCATCGAGGAGGGTGCCGGCGGCGAGCATCACGTCCCACACCCCCTGCAGGGTGGGCACGTGGAAGGAGTCATCCGGGAGCGAGGCCACCTTCTCGGCGTCCAGCAGCTGCGGTGCCTGGAGCATGACCGCGAGCGACTGCGTCTCGACCTGCCCCACGGGGTCGCGGGGGTTGACCGCATCCGCCAGGCGCGCGGCCGGCAGGGCGTGCCCCGCGCCGTCGACCCCGCCGTGATCTCCAGGCCGTTCGGTCATCGGTGCCGGTTCCTCGGCCCGGTGACCACCGCGTCCTTCGCTGCGGGCCGCGTCATGCACGGCGCGCAGCACCGTGCGCTCCTCCATGCCCAGCCACCCGGAGAGCCTCCGAGCATACTCGGGACGCATCGCGCGATCCCGGATCTGAGCCACCACCGGCGCAGCCATCCGCAGCGCGGTGACCTGACCTTCGACGGTGTCGAGGTCCACCTGGGCGATCGCTGAGCGGATCGCGAACTCGAACAGGGGCCGACGCTTCGCGATGAGGTCCCGCACCGCCTGATCGCCTTGCTGGATCCTCAGCTCGCAGGGGTCCATGCCCCCGGCCTCGACCGCGACGTAGGTCTGGGCCACGAAGCGCTGGTCCTCCTCGAAGGCGCGCAGCGCCGCCTTCTGGCCGGCGGCGTCGCCGTCGAAGGTGAAGATGACCTCGCCTGCCAGGCCGCGGCCGTCCGTGTTCAGGCGCAGCCCGGCGGAGGCGTTGGAGTCCCCCATGACCCGGCGCACGATCTTCACGTGCTCGGAGCCGAAGGCGGTGCCGCAGGAGGCGACGGCGGTCTTGACCCCCGCGAGGTGGGCGGCCATCACGTCGGTGTATCCCTCGACCACCACCACCTGGTGCTGGGAGGAGATCTCCTTGCGGGCGATGTCCAGGCCGTAGAGCACATTGGACTTGTGGTAGATCGCGGTCTCGGGGGTGTTGAGGTACTTGGGGCCCTTATCGGACTCCAGCAGTTTCCGGGCGCCGAAGCCGATGGTGTTGCCGGTGATGTCGCGGATCGGCCACACCAGGCGGCCGCGGAAGCGGTCGTAGACGCCGCGCTGGCCCTCGGAGACCAGGCCGCTCGCGACGAGCTCCGGCTCGGTGAAGCCGCGGGAGCGCAGCACTCCGGTGAGCGAGTCCCAGCCCTCGGGGGCGAAGCCCACCCCGAAGGTGGCGGCGGCCTCCTGGTCGAAGCCGCGTTCGGTGAGGAACCTGCGACCCACCTCGGCCGACGGCGTGGAGAGCTGTTCGCGGAAGTACTCCTCGGCGATGGCGTGCGCATCCAGCAGCCGGCGTCGGGTCCCGAAATCGGGTCGGTCGGCGCTGCCGCCGCCGCTGTCCTCGTAGTGCAGCTGGACGCCATAGCGGCCGGCGAGCATCTCGACCGCTTCGACGAAGCTGAGGTGGCTGATCTTCTGGACGAACGAGATCACGTCCCCGCCCTCGCCGCAGCCGAAGCAGTGCCAGTGACCCAGCTGCGGGCGGATGTTGAACGAGGGAGTCTTCTCGTCGTGGAACGGGCACAGGCCCTTCATCGAGCCGATCCCGCCGGTGCGCAGCGTGACGTGCTCGGCGACGACCTCGTCCAGGCGGGAGCGTTCCCGCACCAGCTCCACGTCGGCGCGACGGATCAGTCCCTGGGCCACCCGCTCAGAGCTCCGATCCGAGGCCGGGCAGCGGGGTGTCCGCAGCGGTGATGTGGGTGAGGTCACGGTCGAAGAGCTCTGCATGGAGTCGGCGGGCGGTGACGTCGGTGTAGGACGCGATCTGGTCCACGACCACCCGGCGCCGCACGTCGTCGTCCGTGGCGCTCTGCCAGAGCTCGGCGAACAGGGGGCTGAGGTGCTGGGTCCCGGTGTTCCAAAGCCGCGAGTACAGATCGCGAATGATCTCCTCCTGCGCTTCGTACACCGGCTGCTGCGAGGCGGAGGACATCACGTACGCCGCGGCCAGGCCCTTGAGCACGGCGATCTCGAGATGGGTCTGGTCCGGCACCACCATCTCCCCGGCGTATCGCGACATGGCGTCCTGGCCGTGGGCGGCACGGGTGGCGGTGATCGCGGAGCGGGTGAAGCGGCCGATCAGCTGGCTGGTCATGTCCTTCAATGCGGCGGCCGAGCGCATCGATCCGTCGAAGGTGGGCATCCAGGAGGGTTCTGCTTCGAGCCGTGTCAGCGCTTCATCGAGAGCGTCGAGGGACTCTCCGGGCATATACCAGTCCTGGACCACGTAGAGCGCCGCAGCCCGCTCCATCGGATCGTGCAGCCGCTTGAGATCCAGGCTCAGGCCGGTGATGGCGTCCTCGATGTCGTGCACCGAATAGGCGACGTCATCGGCGAGGTCCATCACCTGCGCCTCGAAGCACTGCCTGCCGGCCACAGCTCCCTCGCGGGCCCAGGTGTAGACGTCGAGGTCGTCGGCGTAGGCACCGAACTTCACGGAGCTCGGGTCGGGGCCCTGGCCGCGGGTCCACGGGTATTTGATCGCCGCGTCGACGCTGGCCCGGGTGAGGTTCAGGCCATAAGGGCGATCCTCCCCCACGACCTTCGGCTCCAGCCGGGTGAGCAGGCGGAGGGTCTGGGCGTTGCCCTCGAAGCCGCCGAAGTCTGCGGCAAGCTCGTCGAGGACCTTCTCACCGTTGTGCCCGAACGGCGGGTGACCGAGGTCGTGGGAGAGGCAGGCGGCGTCGACGATATCGGGATCGCAGCCGAGCTCCGCCCCGATATCACGGCCCACCTGGGCGACTTCGAGCGAATGGGTGAGGCGGGTGCGCACGAAGTCGTTCGACCCGGCGCCGAGCACCTGGGTCTTGGCACCGAGTCGACGCAGCGCCGAAGAATGCAGCACGCGCGCGCGGTCTCGCTGGAAGGGCGTGCGGGCCTGTGACTTCGGGGGCTCAGGAACCCAGCGTTCGAGGTCGGGCGCCGAATAGCCGGCCGGAGGCAGGGTGGTCATGCGCTCATCCTCCCGAGGTGTCGAGCTCGGCCTCGTGGAGGCGGGCGGCGTGCTCGGTGCTGAGCTCACGGGAGGTCATCCAGCCGTCGGGGACATGGGCCTTCTTCGGTGTGCCCGCCCGGCCTCGCGGACCTTCGACAGCGGCACCGGGGTACGGGCTGGTCAGATCCAGTTCGGCGATCTTGGCGTCGAGGTCGGCGAGGGATTCCATGGTCGCCAGCCGGTGGCGCATCTCGCCGCCGACGGGGTAGCCCTTGAAGTACCAGGCGACGTGCTTGCGCAGGTCTCGCAGGGCCCGGCCTTCGTCCTCGTAGAACTCGATCAGCAGCTCCGCGTGGCGGCGCAGGATCGCGGCGACCTCGCCGAGCGTGGGCTGGACCCGGTCGGGCTTGCCGGCGAAGCCCGCGGCGAGATCCGCGAACAGCCAGGGCCGTCCCTGGCAGCCGCGGCCCACCACCACGCCGTCGCAGCCCGTCTGGTCCATCATCCGGATCGCGTCTTCGGCGGACCAGATGTCGCCGTTGCCGAGCACCGGGATGTCGGTGATCAGCTCCTTGAGCTCGGTGATCGCCTCCCAGCGTGCGGTGCCCGAGTAGTGCTGGACGACGGTGCGGCCGTGCAGCGCGATCGCGGCGGCGCCGACCTCCTGGGCGATCAGTCCGGCGTCGCGGAAGGTCTGGTGCTCGTCATCGATGCCGATGCGGGTCTTGACGGTGACCGGCACCTCGGGGCCCGCGGCCTCGACCGCAGCGGTCACGATCCGGGTGAACAGCTCCGTCTTCCAGGGCAGCACGCCACCACCGCCGCGACGGGTGACCTTGGGGACGGGGCAGCCGAAGTTCAGATCGATGTGGTCGGCGAGGTCGCGCTCGCGGATCATCTCCACGGCGCGGCGCACGGTCGCGGGGTCCACGCCGTACAGCTGCACGGAGCGGGGAGTCTCCCGCTCGCCCATCGTCACCAGGCGCCAGGACTCCTTGTGGCCCTCGACCAGCGCACGCGTGGTGACCATCTCGCCGACGAACAGGCCGCCGTCGTCGTCGCTGTGCAGGGCGCCGAACTCGCGGCACAGCAGACGGAACGCCATATTCGTGATCCCCGCCATCGGTGCGAGCACCACGGGGGTGTCGATCGTGTGCGGTCCGATCGTCAGAGCGCGACGGCGCTCAGGAGCGGCGGTCGCGGGAGCGGTGGGCCGGTCGACGGCGTGGTGGCTCACGCGGGACGGGGCATTGAGGGTGGTCATCATCTCGATTGTCCCACCTGACCCGGTCGCTCGGGAGGGGTGACAGGGGTGATGTGCATCGAGTCGTGCTGGGGAGGAGGGGTGCGGGCGGTAGGTCCCGGTCAGATTCCGCGCCGTGCAGGAGAATGAAGGCAGCGGCGCAGCGCCCTTCCCTCCCCCGGCGCCGTCGAGGCAGTCACCGGGTCGAGGCAGTCATGAGAAGGAGGCGCGAGATGTCCGCATCAGCCGCAGGGGTCCGGGCCGCGCCCCGGATCGGATTCGTCTCCCAGGTCGAGCACACTCCCGGTGACGGCGCGAGCCGCGGCGCCGTCAGCGGCGGTCTCGCCGAGGGGATCGACCTCTTCATCGCCGCAGAGGAGCTCGGCTATGACGTCGGCTATGTCCGCGTGCGCCACCTCCAGGCCGCCCTGGCCGCTCCCCTGCTGTTCCTCGCAGCGCTCGGCCAGCACACCCACCGGATCGAGCTCGGCACGGCCGTGATCCCGCTGCGCTTCGAGAACGCGGGCCGGCTGGCCGAGGATCTGGCCACTGCAGATCTGCTCACCGGAGGCCGGCTGCGGCCCGGGGTCAGCTCCGGCTATTCGGCGAATGACGCGATCTACGCCCGTGCCTTCGGCGCCCTCCGCGATGCGCGCCCTGACCACGTGGATCGGATCCTGCACGATCTGGTCTCGCTGCTGGACGGCGAGATCGTGGCCGGCGCCGACACGCACGTCGAGGGCGTCGACCGCGGGAGACCGCTGAAGGTTCAGCCGCAGGTTCCGTCGGTGCGGGCACGGCTCGCCTATGGTGCGGCGAGTCCGCACCGGGCGGCTCTGGCCGGCACGATGGGCCTGGGGCTGCAGCTGGCCACGATGGCTCCCGACGACGAGTCGGGGCGGTCCTTCGAGCAGCTCCAGCTGGAGGCGCTGACCGCCTACCGGGAGGCCTCACGCGACGCCGGCTTCGGTGAGGGGCACGTGATGGTCAGTCGCCAGATGATCCCGGTCCGGAGCGAGTCGGAGCTCGAGCGCTATGTCTCGCTGCTTCCGCGGGAGCGGGCGGCAGATCCTGCCGTCACCGGGGAGCATCACGGCGCGGAGATCGGCGGACACCCCGCGGTGTACAGCCGGATCGTGCTGGATGATCCCGCGATCGTCGCACAGGCGCTGATCGCGGACGCGGTGGTGCAGGCGGCCGACGAGATCGTGCTCGTGCTGCCCTTCGGTGTTCCCGCCGCAGATCAGCAGCGCGTGCTGCAGACCTTCGGACAGGATGTGGTCCCCCAGCTGCTGGCTGCGATCCGCTGAGCATTGCCGGCCCTCATCACACCTCGATGCCCGGTCTTCGTCCTTCGGCGCCTGGTCACAAGGCCGGGGCCTCCGGGCCGTCGCTCATCCGCCCACCAGCCGCCGTCGGGCCCGGGAATCGACCAGCACCGTGACGTTGTCGCTGATCTGCTCGGCCGTGCCCACCCCGGCGGGGAGTGCCCGGACCTGCGGATCCTCCACCTGCTCGAGCAGCAGAGTCGACAGGTCCCGCACTCCCAGATGCGGACGCTCGAAGAAGCCCTCGGTCGCGGGGTCGAGCGTCGGGAGCCCTCGAGCGCCCTGCACGGCAGCGAGGAGTTCCGCTGCATCCGCGAGGGCGGTCTGGCGGGCACGCCAGTCCCGCGCCCGCAGCACCTCATGCAGGGCGCTGCGCAGCGCTCCGCCTCCGGGCAGCATCGCGGCGGAGTGCGCCAGCCATTTGCCGTAGGGAGGCCAGCGCCGATGCAGAAGATGTGCAAGGTGCAGCATCGTGCGCACGTGCCGGGCCGCGATCACCGCGGAACCGTCCTCGTCGCCGCGCAGTCCGGCCCGGCCCACGTCAGGAAATTCCTGACCGAGCCGGTGCCAGTCCGCGGCCAGCACATACAGCCATACATCGCGGGGGTACCAGGTCAGCCGCTCGCGAAGCGTGCTGAGCACACCGGGACCGTCGTGGAAGACGGGGCCCGAGGTCACCTCGAGCGCGGCCTGCCCGGTGAGCGAAAGCCAGTCCTCGAGCCCGAGCCCCGCCGGTCCGACGAGCAGGTCCGCATCGATGCCGACCCGTGAACTGGCGAAATCGGCGGCGGATGCCACCTCGACCCGCTGCCGGATCACGGGCTCCCAGGTGGTCTCGAACCTGGTGGGCAGGCCTCGCCAGTGCTCAGGCAGCTCGCGCTCCAGCAGCGCATCGACAGCGGGAGCGTGACCGTCCTCGACCAGGAGCGTCAGCCGCAGGCCCCAGTCGTGGTCCCTCGACTGCGCATCGTCATAGCCGAGGACGTCGGACCCGGAGCCGAGCCGGGCCGCGGCGACCTCGAGACCCGGCCGGTGCTGCGCGAGCAGCGGCCGCACCACCTGCTCCCAGTACGCCCGGGAGAGCTCGATGCCGGAGCCGGGCTCATCATCCATGCGCTCACTCTGTCACTGTTCGCCCGGCGTCGAGGGGGTATCTCTCGAGGCGCGTGCCCGTCCTTGCCGAGGCGTGTGATCGCGCTTCTCGAGCAGCCTGCCTCCGCGGCTATCGGAGGAGGCGGCTCACCCGGCGTCCAGGCCGTTCAGGCTCCGAGCAGGCGCGTGGCGAGGTAGGACTCGACCTGGTCCAGCGCCACGCGCTCCTGCGCCATGGTGTCGCGCTCGCGGATGGTCACGGACTGGTCCTCGGCGGTCTCGAAGTCCACCGTGATGCAGAACGGGGTGCCGATCTCGTCCTGGCGACGGTAGCGGCGACCGATGGCCTGGGTGACGTCCATCTCGACGTTCCAGTGCTTGCGCAGCTGGTCGGCGAGCTGGGTGGCCCGCGGGACCAGGTCCTCGCTCTTGGACAGCGGCAGCACCGCGACCTTGACCGGGGCGAGGCGCGGATCGAGCTTCAGCACGGTGCGCTTGTCGACCCCGCCCTTGGCGTTGGGGGCCTCGTCCTCGGTGTAGGCATCCACCAGGAACGCCATCATCGATCGGGTCAGGCCGAAGGAGGGCTCGATGACGTACGGGGTGTAGCGCTCGTTGTTCGCCTGGTCGAAGTACTGCATCTTCGTGCCGGAGCCCTCGGTGTGGCTGTTGAGGTCGAAATCGGTGCGGTTCGCGACGCCCATGAGCTCGCCCCACTCGCTGCCCTGGAAGCCGAAGCGGTACTCGAAGTCGATGGTGCCGGTGCTGTAGTGCGCACGCTCATCCTCGGGCACGTCGAAGCGGCGCAGGTTGTCCGCGTCGATGCCGAGATCGATGAACCAGTCCCAGCAGGCCTCGACCCATTCCTTGAAGTAGTGATCCGCCTCGGCGGGCGGGGTGAAGAACTCGATCTCCATCTGCTCGAACTCGCGGGTGCGGAAGATGAAGTTGCCGGGGGTGATCTCGTTGCGGAAGGACTTGCCCACCTGGCCGATGCCGAAAGGCGGCTTCTGGCGGGTCGCGGTGACCACGTTGAGGAAGTTCACGAAGATGCCCTGGGCGGTTTCGGGGCGGAGGTACGTCAGGCCGGCCTCGGTGTCGACCGGGCCGAGGAAGGTCTTGATCAGACCGGAGAACTGCTGGGGGTCGGTGTACTCGCCGCGGGTGCCGCAGTTGGGGCAGGGCACCTCGGCCAGGCCGCCCTCGGGCGCGCGACCCTTCTTCTCCTCGAAGCCCTCCAGGAGGTGATCCTCGCGGAAGCGGTTGTGGCAGCTCTTGCACTCCACCAGCGGGTCAGTGAAGGTCGCGACGTGGCCGGAGGCCTCCCACACGCGCTTGGGCAGGATGATCGAAGAGTCCAGGCCCACCATGTCGCCGCGGGACTGCACGAAGGTGCGCCACCACTGCTTCTTGATGTTCTCCTTGAGCTCCACGCCGAGCGGTCCGTAGTCCCATGCGGAGCGGGTACCGCCGTAGATCTCACCGGCCGGGAAGACGAAGCCGCGCTTCTTGGCGAGTGCGATGACGTTGTCCAGCGTGCTGGCGGGGGCCTTGGCCACGGGGATACTCCTGGTGACGGGGTGGGTCGGAACCGCCCCAGCATAGTCACCTCCCGCGCTGTGAGGGTCCCCACGCCAGCGGTTCTGAGCGGGGCGTCGACTTGCGCACCGCCTTTTCACTGGTGAGAATGATTGTCATGTCGCTTCGCTCCCGCCTCACTCGACGCTCCCTGTTCGCCGCCACCGGCCTCGGCCTCGGCGCCGCCCTCCTCACGGCATGCGGGGGCGAGAGCAGCGGCGCCGACGGGAAGCTGTCGGTCGTGACGTCGGCATATCCCCTCTCCTACCTGGTCACCAGGGTCGGCGGGGAGCACGTCACCCTCGAGGACCTCTCCTCGCCGGGCGTCGACGCCCATGGCCTGGAGCTCTCCGTGCAGCAGGTCATGACCATCGAGCAGGCGGGTCTGGTGCTGCAGATCCCCGGCTTCCAGGCCGCGCTCGACGATGCCGTCGCCTCTCACGGCGGGGATAACGTGCTCGACGTCTCCTCTGCGATCACCTTGCTGCCGGCCGGCGGCGGCGACTCCCACGAGGACCACGCCGGGGAGACCGAGGAGGAGCACGCCGAGCATGCCGACGGCGACCACGCCTCCGACGGCGGTGGCGAGGGTGAGGATCATGAGGGCCACGACCACGGCCCGAACGACCCCCACTTCTGGCACGACCCCGTTCGCATGGCGGATCTCGCGGACGCCCTCGCGACCCGCCTGGGCGAGCTCTCTCCACAGAACGCGCAGTCCTTCACCGACGCCGCCGGGACGCTGCGGACTGAGCTCGAGGAGCTCGATGCCGAGCTCACCGAGTCCTTCAGCGCGGTCGAGGGCGAGAAGCCGTTCATCACCAGCCATGCCGCCTACATCTACCTGGCTGAGCGCTACGGGCTGCACCAGATCGGCATCACCGGCGTGGACCCGGAGACCGAGCCCTCCCCGCAGCGCCTCCTCGCGCTCGAGCAGGTCGTGAAGGAGGAGGGTGTCTCGACGATCTTCTTCGAGACCTCCGCCTCGCCCAAGGTCGCCCAGACCCTCGCCCAGAACCTCGGCATCGACAGCGAGGAGCTCGACAACCTCGCGACCCACCTGAGCGAGGAATCCGATTATCCTCAGGTGATGCGAGAGAACTGCACCAAGCTCGTCGCGAGCTGGACGTGAGCGGCCGCCCCGCACCGCTTGATGGTCTGCCCCCCGTCATCGAGGTGGAGGGGGCCTCTGTGTCCCTCGGTGGCCAGCGGGTGCTCCATGACGTCGACCTCCGCATCGTCCCCGGTGAGCTGGTGGCGCTGCTCGGCGCCAACGGCTCCGGGAAATCGACCCTGCTGCGGACCGCGGTGGGGATCCTGCCGTTGGAGTCCGGCTCCGCACGGCTGTTCGGCGAGCCCGTGCAGCGCAGCATCGCCCATGATCGTCTCGGCTATGTGCCGCAGGATTCCGCCGTGGGGGGTTCCATCCCCGCCACCGCTCAGGAAACCGTCGCGAGCGGCCTGCTGGGGGCCCGGTCCTGGTGGCCCAGCCGCCGTGACTCCCGGATCGCGAACGCGCTCGAACAGGTCGGGATGTCCGATCTGGCCGGCCGTCCCCTCACCAGGATGTCCGGCGGGCAGCGACGCCGCGTGATGATCGCCCGCGCCCTGGTGCGCAGCCCCGAGCTGCTGGTGCTCGATGAGCCGTTCTCCGGTGTCGACCTGCCCACCCAGGACCTCATCTCCCAGCTCTTCCGCGAGCTGTCCGCCGCCGGCACCTCGATCCTGGTGGTCCTGCACGAGACCGGTCCGCTGACCGGTGACATCCATCGCGCCGTGGTGCTCGATCACGGCCAGGTGGTGCATGACGGTCCCGTCGAGGAGCGCCCTCGCCTCCATCCCGGCCATGGCCATCCAGAGGATGCCGCCCCGCTCGACCAGTGCCTCGGCCAGGAGATGAACCCCCTATGATCACGCCGATCGACATCCTCACCTCCGACCTGCTGCGCTACCCGCTGATCATCGCTGTGCTCATCGGGCTCACCGCACCGGTGGTGGGCACCTATCTGGTCCAGAAGCAGCTGTCCCTGCTCGGTGACGGGCTCGGCCATGTGGCCCTGACCGGTGTAGCCGTCGGCTGGCTGGTCGGCGCCTGGATCTCCGCCACGCCCGCGGACCTGCTGGCGATCCCCGGGGCGCTGGCCGCGTCGGTGATCGGGGCGCTGCTGATCGAGTACGTGCGGGAGGTCAGCCACACCAGCCGCGATGTGGCGCTCGCGATCCTGTTCTACGGGGGCATCGCCGGCGGCGTGGTCATCATCCAGCTCGCCGGCGGCACCTCCCAGAACCTCATGGGCTACCTCTTCGGCTCCCTCTCCACCGTGACCGCGCCCGATGCCGTGATCTCCTTCGTGCTCGCCGCCGTGGTGCTGGTGATCGGGGTGGGCCTCTCAGGGCTGCTCTCTGCGGTCACCGCGGACGAGGAGTTCGCTCGGGCCTCCGGCCTGCCGGTGCGCGTGGTCAACATCCTCGTCGCCGTGATGGCGGCGCTGACCGTCACCCTGTCGATGCGGATCGTGGGCGCGCTGATGGTCTCGGCGCTGATGATCGTGCCCGTCGCTGCGGCGCAGCACTTCGTGGTCGGCTTCACCCGCACCATGCGCACCGCCATGGTCATCGCGGTGCTGTGCGCCCTCGGCGGGCTTCTGATCACGGTGTACGTGGATCTGCCGCCGGGCGGTGTGATCGTGCTGCTGACGATCGCCGTCTACGCCCTGGGTCTGGTGTACCGCGCGCTGCGCCCGGCACGCGAGCTGCCGACGGTGGGCGGCCCCGGACCCTTCCGGTCCAGCACCATGCCCGCCCCTGCACGTGCAACGCCCCACCACTGATGGAATGTCCCGATGACCGTGGGCGATAATGGTGGAATGCAACGGAACACCCGCCAGCGAACCGCGATCCTCGAGACGCTCTCGCGGCAGGACGATTTCCGCAGCGCCCAGCAGATTCATGAGCAGATGAAGGCCGACGGCGAGACCGTGGGCCTGGCCACTGTCTACCGCAACCTCCAAGCCCTCTCCCGGTCCGGACGGCTCGACGTGCTGGTCGCGGCGGACGGCGAGTCGCAGTACCGCCAGTGCGAGGACACGGGGCATCATCACCACCTGGTGTGCCGGGAGTGCGGCCGCACCGTTGAGTTCCTCGCCCCGAAGCTCGAGAACGCGATGACCGCGATCGCCCACGAGCACGGCTTCACCGACGTGGACCACACCCTGGAGGTCTTCGGGCTGTGCGCGGACCACGCAGGGCAGACCGGAGAGCCCGACGAGGACTCCGAGGAGGACCTCGATGAGGACCTGGATGACGACGATGATGAGGATGAGGGCCGGGCACGATGATGGAGTGGGTCGGGAACCTGCCGCTGCTGCCTGCAGTCGCATTCCTGTATGTGGTGATCTGGTGCCGTGCCGGCGCCACCTATCTGCTGGGACGCGGTGCCCGCAAGGCTGCGGACCGCGGCCGCATCGCGGCCTTCCTCGACTCCCCGGGCGTCACCCGAGCCACAGCGCTGGTCAACCGCTGGGGAGCTCCCGTGGTGGCGCTGAGCTTCCTGACGGTCGGCTTCCAGACCGCCGCCAACGCGGCGGCTGGTCTCACCGGGATGCCGGCGAAGCGGTACCTCCCCGCCCTCGCGGTCGGAGGGCTCGCCTGGGCCTTCATCTACGCGACCGTGGGCCTGGTGGCATTCGCCGCCTGGTTCGAGCTGTTCCTGGTCTCCCCCTGGGGTGCCGTCGCAGTGCTCGCACTGGTCGTCGTGCTGGTGGCCGTGCTGCTGCGTCACCGTCGCCGCACCGGCGGCGTGAGCGCAGCAGTCACCGCGGACGAGCCCGCTGAGGTCTCACCCGCCACCCACGACGCCCACCGCTGAGCCTCTCCGGCTGACTTGGCCTCGCTCAGCCCGGTGCGACCTCCCGCTCCGGTACGTCGACCGCGCCTCCGTAGCGGCGATCGCGCCGTGCATACTCCGTGATCGCTCGCCACAGCACCCGGCGATCGACATCCGGCCACAGCTCGGGCACGAACACCAGCTCCGCGTAGGCGGCCTGCCAGAGCAGGAAGTTCGAGGTGCGCTGCTCGCCGCTGGTGCGCAGGAAGAGGTCCACGTCGGGCATCTCAGGATCATCCAGGTGGCGTGCGAAGTTCTTGACGGTGACGCCCTTGGGGCTGAGACGCCCGGCTCTGGCCTCCTCGGCGATCTCCCGGACCGCGTCGATGATCTCGGCCCGCCCGCCGTAGTTCACGCACATGTACAGCGTCATCCGGGTGTTCCCGCGAGTGAGCTGCTCCGCCTCGCGCAGCTCTCTGATCACGCTCCCCCACAGCCGCTGCTCACGACCGATCCAGATGATGCGCACCCCCCACGAGTTCAGGGTGTCGCGCTGGCGACGCAGCACCGAACGGGAGAAGCCCATCAGGAAGCGGACCTCCTCCGGGGAGCGCTTCCAGTTCTCGGTGGAGAAGGCATAGGCGGACAGGTGCGTCACGCCGATCTGCAGCGCGCCGGCGACCACGTCCAGCAGCGCGGCTTCCCCGGCTTCATGTCCCGCGGTGCGGGGCAGGCCCTGCTGGTTCGCCCAGCGCCCGTTGCCGTCCATGACCACGGCCACATGGGCGGGGATGGTGGGGGTGGGCAGCTGCGGGGGCCTCGCACCGCTGGGATGCTCGTACGGCTCCTGGTACCCGTGATGGGCGGCACCGGGCATGTGGTCCTCCTGGATCGATCGCAGCAAGCAGGGTGGGTCGAGTGCCCGCTCAGCGCTCGACGTAGTGCAGGGAGCGTACGGAGCGCTCGAGATGCCAGGTCACCGTGTCGGTGATCAGACGGCCCGCCTCCTGCATGACGGATTCCTCGCTCTGCAGCACATTCTCCCAGTCTCCGGCGAGCAGGAAGATCAGCTGCTCGATCGTGGCCTGACGCACCGCGATCGCTCCCGCCCGACGGCAGGGCGTGCAGACCAGGCCACCGGCACGGATGTCGTAGGCGTGGTGGGGGCCCTCTGCACCGCAGGAGGCGCAGACCTTCAACTCCGGCGCCCATCCCGAGACGGCGAGAGTGCGCAGCAGGAAGGAGTCCAGCACGAGCGGCGGTGCGAGCTTGCCCTCCCCCATCGCTCGCAGGGCTCCGACGAGCATCAGGAAGCCGCGCTGGTGAGGGTCGACCATCTCGTCGGTGAGCCGGTCGGTGGTCTCGAGCATCGCACTGGCCGCGGTGAAGCGGCCGTAGTCAGCGCTGATCCCCACGGCGAAGGCGTCGATGGTGACCACCTGGGTCACCGTGTGCAAGGACTTGCCGGCGTGGAGCTGGATGTCGACGAGGTTGAACGGCTCCAGCCGGGCGCCGAAGCGGCTGCCGGTGCGACGCACGCCCTTGGCGACCGCGCGCACCTTCCCGTGCCGCCGGGTGAGCAGCGTGATGATGCGATCGGCCTCACCCAGAGGATGGGTGCGCAGGACGATCGCATCGTCGCGGTAGAGCTTCTGCTGCATGGTCCTTCGAGCCTACGGCGCGGGCGGCACCGGGCATCGCAGGCGGGCCCGGTGTCGAGCAGGAGGTCGCTCACTCCTCCGCCGCCCGCCGTACAGCCATCCGGCCCACCGAGCGGTCGGGTGCGCGGGTCCCTGCCCTGCGACACGGCATGATGGGCACCATCGACCGCCGCGCCGCCTTGTGTGCGGTGCACGACGAGGAAGGAGGCGCCATGGGAATCTTCTCGATGCTGCGCCATGACAAGTCGGCCAAGAGCACTGCCCGCGAAGCGATGAAGGAGGCGCGGCGGGGCGATCAGGCTCCCTCGGGTGGAGCCCTCGAGCGGGTGGTGACGCTGATCCGCGACATCGGCCTGGACGGGAAGCTTGCCTACTCCTCTGCCGCTGACATCGCTCGCCACGCCCAGCGCGGGCGCGGCAAGCGCCGCCCGCAGGTCGCGGTGCGCCGTCTCGTGCGCCGCCATCGCTGGGGCGTGACCGCAGGTGGTTTCGCCACCGGGCTCGGAGGATTCATCACCCTGCCGATCCTGCTGCCCACCAATGTGGTCGAGTTCTATGTCCAGGCCACCCGCATGGTGGGGGCGATCGCGGCAGTGCGCGGCTATGACCTCGAGGACGAGGAGGTCCGGGTGCGGGTGCTCGCAGCCCTGCTCGGCGAGGAGTCCGGGGACATGCTGAAGAACGTCGGGCTCGGACCGATCGCCGGAGTCGCCACGCGGGGCCTCGCGAAGCGTCTGCCGACGACCCCGCAGTCGGAGCTCGCCGGTGCGATCGGCGGCCGCCTGCTGCGCCGCTTCGGGCTGCGCTCCGCGCGACTGTTCGGCAAGGCGATCCCTGGCCTGGGCGCTGTGCTCGGCGCGCTCGCCGACCGCTCGCAGCTGAACAAGATCGCTGCCGCCGCACAGAAGAGCTTCCCGCCGGTGGCCTGAAGCGCCTCTTCGTGGCGCTCCGTCCCTCCGCGGCCGCGCCCGATCATCTGGACTCCGCGCTCGAGCAGGTACGGACGGGCGTGGGAGGCGAGCGAGCTCGAGCTGCTCGAGTCACGGCTGGGACGGGGTCGTTCCGGCGGCCCTCATGACGAGCTGCTCGCTGCCGTGCCGCTCGGCTGAAAGCCGTCGCAGGCTGACAGCCGTCAGGCCAGGCGCTGGCCGACGGCGAAGATCCGCCGGAACGGGAGCACGACGCCGTGGCCGGTGTCCGGATAGGCCTCGCGCAGCCGCCTGCGGAACTCGGTGGCGAACTGCTCGCGGAGCGGTGTGGGCAGGGCCTGCAGCGTGGGCCGCGCCCCGGTGCCGCTGACCCACTCGAACACCGGGTCCGGGCCGTGCAACACGTGCAGGTAGGTGGTCTCCCAGGCGTCGACGTCGAGCCCGAGCTGCTGCAGGGCGCCGAGATAGGTCGCGGCGTCGTGGGAGGCGGGAGCGGCAATGCCCTGCAGGTGGCCGGCATAGGGCTCGTTCGCGGCGAGCTCGCGGCGGAGGGCATGACTGGGCTCCTCGAAGTTGCCGGGCACCTGCATCGCGAACCACCCGTCTGGGGCGAGCATCTCCACCAGGCGGGGCAGGAGCTCGAGGTGGCCCGGGATCCACTGCAGAGCGGCATTGGTGACCAGCACATCGATCTCGCCGTCGGCCTCCCATGTGCGCAGATCCCCCTGCTCGGCGAGGATGCCGGGAACAGCCCTCGCGCGGGCGATCATCTCCGGGCTCGAGTCCACGGCCAGCACCTCTGCATCAGGCCAGCGCTCGGCCAGCAGCGCGGTCTGGGTGCCTGGCCCGGCACCCAAATCCACCACCCGCTGCGGGTTCGCAGCACTGATCCGGGCGGTGAGCTCGAGGAAGGGACGTGCCCGCTCGTCTCCGAATCTCAGGTACTGCTCCGGATTCCAGGTGTGTGCCATACCGTCCTCCCCACAAAAGTATCTTGAAATCAAGATATCGCGGGAAGGGGTGGCAGCACAAGCAGCCCGCTCACCTGACCGGCCTCGCACCTGCGCTCCTCACCTCCGTTCAGCGAGGGACGGCGACGCTGACCTCCATGCGCGGCTGCATGAGGGAGACCCCGTCGTCGGGGGCGACCCAGCCGGCAGCGAGCGTCGGGTCATAGCTCGTCTCGAGCAGGGTCAGCTGAGCATCGGGAGGCACAGTCGCGGTGACGTGCACCGTCTGCCCGGCCCGGACGCCATGGATCATGAGCTGCTCGAGCCCGTCGGCGGAATCCACCGGGACGCCGTCCACGGTGATGTCGGTGAGCAGTCCGCCGCTCGTCTCAAGGGTGAGCGCAGATGCCTCTCTCGGGGCATCGATCGATATCTCCTGCGGCCCCGCTGAGGCGCCCTGGACGCTCACGGTCGGCACGGCGATGTCGGAAGCTGCCGAGGTCCCATCCAGAGATCGACCCCATTCAGTGCTGCCCGAGACCTCCCAGGTGGTCTCCCCGGTGCCGCCGTCGACGTGAGCGATGACCTGCTCCTGCGTCGGCTCCGGTGCCGCGAGGGTCCATGCGGACCCACCGATCGCGAGCCCGGTCGCGAGCACAGCGGGGAGCACCGGAATGAGGAGCCGATGAGGGCGACGTGCCGGGCGGGCACGAGGATCGACAGGCGCACGGCCTCGGCGATCAGCGGCGCGACGGGAAGGTTGGTCCGCAGGTCTGTCGCCCGAACGACGGAGGGAGCTGCCCAGCAGCAGCGGGCAGGCAGCGCCGAGCCCGATCAACGCCGTACCCGCCAGTCCCCCGGCGGCCGAGGCGATCCCGAACTCGGCCAGCGCCGAGAGCTGGGTGCCGAGCATCCAGCCTGTCGGCAGCACGGCGAGCACCCGCACCATCAGGCCTGGCAGCGGCGGCAGCAGCGCGGCGAGCAGAATGCCGAGCGCGGCGATGGCGGCGGGCAGGATCATCGAGCTGCCGAGCGCGGGCGAGTAGACCCCGAGCACCGCGAGCAGCGTCATCACCACGAGCGCAGCGCCGAGCAGAACGGCGGTGCGCGAGATCAGCAGCCGGGCGTTCACCCAGCCTGCGCTCACCACCGCGGCGGCGATCATCAGCTCGGCGAGCAGGAAGAGCTCTGCCCGCACGGGTTCACCCATGGTCTGGGAGAGCATCTCGGGAGTGGCTGCCGCTGTCGAGGACCACAGCTGGAACGCGGCAAGCACCCCACCGACCAGGACCAGCAGCCCCACCACCGCCCCCATCGCAGCGCCGCGGAGGGTCACCTCGCTGCGGCGCCGTCGCACCAGCAGCGTGGCGAGCACAGCCAGCGGCGCGAGCAGGCCGAGCACAGTCAACATCAGTGGCGGCACCTGCACCACGCCCCAAGGTGCGGTGGTCTGCACCGGATGCTCGTCCGCTCGGTCCTGGAGCGCGGAGAGATCCCGTTCGCCGAGGTCTTGGGTCAGGGCCAGGGTGAGCTCGCCGTAATGCTGAAGGGTGCCGGTGTCGAGGTGCGCGGCATCGTCCTGCGCGGAGTGGTACGCCCACGACTCGTCGATGATCGCCATATCCATCCCCCACCAGCCGGCGTCGCGATAGGAGCTGAAGTCGGTGTAGTTCGGGATGATGCCGAACAGGGCATCGGTGAAGGATTCGAACTCGGGGCTCGGCGTCGCGCCGATCACGGCGTGCATCGGTCCGTTCGCGCGGGTGACCAGCGGCCGACCGGAGATGCCGCGCGCCTCATGGTTCATCACCACCACCGGTGCCAGCAGCTCCTTGCCGGGGCCGGCCAGGTACGCGTCGGAGCCCAGGAGGCCTCGCTCCTCGCCGTCGACCAGCAGGATCACCAGATCGTTGCGCAGCGCCTCCGGACTCAGCGCTCGGGCGGTCTCGAGGATCACCGCGAGGCCCACCCCGGCGTCGGCCGCACCGGGGGCGCCGGGGACGGAGTCGATGTGGGTGGCGAGCACGACGGTGCCGGTGGGATCGGTGCCGGGGCGGGTGGCGATGAGATTGCGGACGTACCCTGCTGAGGCTTCGTCCTCCTGGACGCGCGTCCCGATCCCCTCCTGGGACTCGATCTCGAAGCCGAGTGCGCTCAGCTGTCCAGCGAGCTCCTCATGGGCGTCGTCATTCTCGGTCGAGCCTAGCGGGCGCGGTGCGGCGACCACGGGCGCGACGGCTGCGGCGGCGCGCTCGGCGCTGAAGGCGTCCTCCGGCGCGCCAGCATCGCGCGGCGCCGTCACGCCGCGGAAGGCGAAGCCCGCGACCACCACGGCTAACAGAATCAGCAGCAGCACCGCGGCATGCCACCTGGGTGCTGGGGCGGCCTCGGTGCCGTTGTCCTGAGTGGTCGTCATGAGAACGTTCTACCCTGTCCCCGGCTCGGCTCTATCCGCCACGCGGAGGAGATGCACGATCGCGCCCCCGTCGAGCGCAGTCAGTGCCGGAAATGCTCCAGCCCCTCGAGGCTGGAGAGCGTCCCGGCCGCCTCGAGCAGAGCGGCGCGGAAGGCGAGCAGCGAGGGGTGTCCGGCCGCTCCCGCCCGGGCCGCGGTGTAGAGGGACCGGTGGGGATCCCCTGGCAGCCGCACCACCCGGGTGCCGCCGAGATGCTCGGAGGCGATGATCCCGGGGACGAACGCCACCGCATGCCCGGTGCGCACCAGGTGCACCTGCAGCAGCGGGTCCGAGGTGGTGAAGCTGACTCGTGGCTCGAGGCCGGCCTGGCGCAGAAAGGTCCGTGCCCAGATCCCGGTGCGACTTCCCGAAGGGTCCAGCGCCCACGGCGCATCTGCCAGATCTCCGAGAGTCTGCGCGTCAGCCCACGGTCCAGCATCCGGAAGCACCAGCAGCAGCGGATCGCGCAGCAGTGCCTCACGGTCGGTGCCTCGGCGCACCACCCGCTGACCACCGGGATAGTCCTCGCCGAGGATCACGTCGAAGCGGTGCGCGAGCAGTCCTTCATAGGCGGCTTCCACCTCCTGCTGGGACATCTCGAGCTGGAGCTGCGGGTGCTGCTGGGCGAGCACGCTCACGGCCGCCGGGGCGAGCGCGATCATCGGCGTCTGGAAGGACGCGGCGCGCAGCAGACCACTGGCCTCGCCCTGGGCGAGGGCGAGCTCGGCCTCCGCCGTCTCCAGCAGGCCCAGCATCTCCTCCGCGCGGCGGGCCAGCTGCACCCCTGCATCGGTGAGCACCACCCGTCGGCCCACCTGCTGGAAGAGGGTGGTCTTCGTCTCCCGCTCCAGGTGGGAGAGCTGCTGGGACACCGCCGACGGGGACATCGAATGGGCGTTCGCGACTGCCGTCATGGTCTCCAGCCTGCGCAGTTCGTGCAGCAGGAACAGCCGGTGCAGGTTCAGCATGGACACCCCTCCGTTCGTGAAGTTCTGCTTCACGATACAGGTCGGAAACATTCGCTGGACCTGGCGGGATAGGAGTGTGCACAGTGGACGTGTGAGAACCTCGCCCGCCCCCGCTCCGATCCCCTCGAACACCGCCGCACCGACCCCGTCGGGCCCCTCCCGTGGGGTTCCGCTGACGCCGGTGCTGTTCATCCTCGGGTCCTGCTTCTCGCTGCAGTTCGGGGCGGCGCTGGCGACCCAGCTGTTCCCTGCGATCGGCTCCTGGGGCACCACCGCGCTGCGCCTGGGCATCGCGGCGATCGTGCTGCTCGTGATCGTGCGCCCGAAGGTGCACCGCTTCACCCGGCAGCAGTGGATCGCGGTGATCATCTTCGGTGTGGTGATCGGTGCGATGAACGGCGCCTTCTACGCCTCGATCGAGCGGATCCCGCTGGGCACGGCGGTGGCGATCGAGTTTCTCGGCCCGCTGACCGTCGCCGCGGTGCTCTCCACCCGCCGCACCGACCTGCTGTGGGTGCTGCTGGCCCTCGGTGGCGTGGGGCTGTTCGGGGTGGAGTCCTTCACCGGCGCGGCATCCCTGGACCTGCTCGGAGTAGTGTTCGCCCTGATCGCCGCCGTGTTCTGGGGCCTGTATGTGCTCTCCAGCGCCAAGGTGGGGCAGCTGGTCCCCGGCCAGGACGGCCTCGCCGTCGCCATGGCGGTCGGCGCCCTCGCGATCCTGCCGCTCGGCGCCGAGGGCGCGGTGGCGGGAGTGATGGACCTGCGCCTGCTCGGCCTCGCTGCGGGCACCGCGCTGCTCGCCTCGGTGCTGCCGTACACGCTCGAGCTCGCCGCACTGCGGCGCCTGCCCCGGCACATCTTCGGGATCATGCTGAGCCTCGAGCCGGTGGTCGCCCTGCTCGCGGGCATGCTGCTGATCGGTCAGGACGCGACGCCGCTGCGGATCGCCGCCGCCGTGCTGGTGGTCGCCGCGAGCGCCGGGGTCACCCTCACCGCGCGCAGCACCCCACAGGATCAGCCGCAGCCCGCCGACGAGGCAGCCGGCTGGGACCTCCCCACACCCACCCATGCGACGGTCACCGGCGAGATGCCGATGCTCACCGAAGCGGAGCTGGCTGCCTACGAGGACGAGGCGGCGGCGCGGCCCGAGTGAGCGGCACGGCCCCAGTGAGCCGCGCCGCCCTCATCCCTCACGCCCGGGCGCGGTAGGCCCGGTTCAGCGCCGAGGTGATCGCCTCGAGGGAGGCGCGGGTGATCGACCCGTCGATGCCGACGCCCCAGAAGATCCGGTCACCGATCTCGCACTCGATATAGGACGCGGCCAGGGAATCGTCACCCTCGGTGAGGGCGTGCTCGGCGTAGTCGAGGATCCGCACGTCGATCTTCCGCTCCGCGAGCGCCTTGACGAAGCCGTCCAGCGGGCCGTTGCCGATCCCGGTCACCTGGTGCTCCTCACCATCGACCACGAGCGTGGCGGTGATGCGGTCCGAGCCTTCGCCGGTGGACTCCTGGTGCACGTCGCGGAAACCGTAGTGGCCCCACTGACGAGACTGTTCATGCGAGGGCAGGTACTCGTCGGTGAAGACGTCCCAGAGCTGCTCGGGGCTGACCTCGCCGCCATCGGAGTCGGTGCGCTGCTGGACGATGCCGGAGAACTCGATCTGCAGGCGGCGCGGCAGGTCCAGGCCGTGCTCGGTGCGCAGCAGGTAGGCCATCCCGCCCTTGCCGGACTGCGAGTTCACCCGGATCACCGCTTCGTAGGAGCGGCCCACGTCCATCGGGTCGATGGGCAGGTACGGGACCCGCCACACCAGATCATCGACGTCCTTGCCGGACTTCTCGGCGTCGCCCTGCATCCGCTCCAGGCCCTTCTTGATGGCGTCCTGGTGGGAGCCGGAGAAGGCGGTGAACACGAGGTCGCCGCCGTAGGGGCTGCGCTCGGGCACCGGCATCTGGTTGCAGTGCTCGACGGTGCGGCGCACCTCGCCGAGGTCGGAGAAGTCGATCTGCGGGTCGATGCCCTGGCTGAACAGGTTCAGGCCCAGGGTCACCAGGTCCACGTTGCCGGTGCGCTCGCCATTGCCGAAGAGGCAGCCTTCGATGCGGTCCGCGCCGGCCAGGTAGCCCAGCTCGGCGGCGGCGACGCCGGTGCCGCGGTCGTTGTGCGGGTGCAACGAGAGCACCAGCGAGTCGCGACGGTCCAGGTTCCGGTGCATCCACTCGATCGAGTCGGCGTAGACGTTCGGGGTCGCCATCTCCACCGTCGCCGGCAGGTTGACGATCATCTTGTTCTGGGGCGTGGGCTTGAAGACCTCGATCACCGCGTTGCACACGCGCAGCGCGTACTCGAGCTCGGTGCCGGTGTAGGACTCCGGGGAGTACTGGTAGGTGACCTGGGTGTCCGGAACGGTCTCCTCGTACTTCTTGCACAGCAGCGCGCCCTGCACGGCGATGTCCAGCACCGCATCCTCGTCGGCGCGGAAGACCACGTCGCGCTGGACCACGGAGGTGGAGTTGTAGAGGTGGACCACCGCGCGCTTGGCCCCGGCGATCGACTGGTAGGTGCGCTCGATCAGGTGCTCGCGGGACTGGGTGAGGACCTGGATGGAGACGTCTTCCGGGATGCGGTCCTCTTCGATGAGGGCGCGCACGAAATCGAAGTCGGTCTTGGAGGCCGACGGGAATCCGACCTCGATCTCCTTGTAGCCCATCTGCACCAGGAGCTCGAACATCCGCAGCTTGCGCTCGGCGTTCATCGGGTCGATGAGGGCCTGATTGCCATCGCGCAGATCCACCGCGCACCAGCGCGGGGCGCGGCTGATGCGGCGGGTCGGCCAGGTGCGGTCCGGCAGCTCGACCTGGATCTGCTCATGGAAGGGCAGGTACTTGTGGATCGGCATGCCCGAGGGCTGTTGGGGGGCGTCGCCGGTGGTGCCGACGACGGGCGCCGAGGGGTCGCCCTCTGCGGCAACAGGGCGGGTGATCGTGGAGTCAGTCATCTGGAGGTCCTTCTCGCTGGGGTACCGGTCGCCGGACAGCACGTCAGCCGCGGCGGGTTCCCGGCGGTTCAGGACCCGTCGCGGCGGCGAAGCAGAAGCAGCGATCCACGCATGAGCGCCACGTTAGCACCGTCGGCCGGACGGCTCGGGCCCTCTCAGCATGCGAACACCGGACTGAGCTCAGCTGGACGCCACGCTCCCCACGGAGCGCTCACCTTTGAGCGCCCCGAACACCTTTGAGCACCTCGAATGCGACGTATCAAGACTGGAGAGCACCCATCCCCTCTCAGCTGTCGCCGGGCGCTCCGCTGAGCGACAGCTCAGAGGGGATACCTCGCAGTAACCGGCGCACGTGGCAAGCATGCGCGACAGCAGCCCGCGGCAGGCACCGGTGCTGGGTCCCTGCCGCGGGCCTGCTCATCTGCTCAGAACCCGAGGCGGCCCAGCTGCTTGGGATCGCGCTGCCACTCCTTGGCGACCTTGATCCGCAGGTCCAGGTGCACCTTGCGACCCACCAGCCGATTGATCTCAGCGCGGGCCTGGGACCCGACCTCCTTCAGTCGCGAGCCTCCCTTGCCGATGATGATGCCCTTCTGGCTGTCGCGCTCGACGAACAGGGAGGCGCGGACGACGAGACGTCCGGTGCCTTCTTCCACAGGGGTGAAGGCGTCGCCGTCGGGGTCCACCTCGACGACCTCCTCGATGACCACCGCGATCGAGTGCGGCAGCTCATCGCGCACGCCCTCGAGAGCGGCCTCGCGGATCAGCTCGGAGATACGGTCGTCACGCGACTCCTCGGTGAGCTGGTCATCCGGGTAAAGCTGCGGCCCCTCGGGCAGCTGCCGCGTGACCACCTCGAGCAGCACATCGATCTGCTCGCCCTTGACGGCGGAGATCGGCACGATCTCGTCGAAGTCCATCATCTGGTCCACGGCCATGAGGTGCTCGGCCAGGCGGTCCCGGGTCACCAGGTCGGTCTTGGTGACGATCGCGACCACGCGCGGGCCTCGGCGGCCGGTGCGCAGCTCGACCAGGTCCTCGCAGATGAAGCGGTCGCCAGGGCCGATCTTCTGGTCAGCGGGCAGGCAGAAGCCCACCACGTCCACCTCGGAGAGGGTCTCTCGCACCAGGTCGTTCAGCCGCTCGCCCAGGAGGGTGCGGGGGCGGTGCACGCCGGGGGTGTCGACCAGGATGATCTGGGCATCCTCGCGGGTGACGATGCCGCGGATGGCGCGGCGGGTGGTCTGCGGCTTGCTGGAGGTGATCGCCACCTTCTCGCCCACCAGGGCGTTGGTCAGCGTGGACTTGCCGACGTTGGGGCGGCCCACCAGGGCGACGAACCCTGAGCGGTGTGTGGGCTCAGCGGCGGGCACTGCGCCAGCCTCCGCGGCAGGATCCGCAGCGGAGCCCTCGGCGATATCGGGGCTGGGATCCTGGTCAGCGGTCATTGTCGTCCTCCTGGTCGGTGTCTTCGTGGTCTTCGTCCAGCGGGGCTCGTCGCACCAGCACGGTGGAGAGCCGCTTGCGTCGGCCAGCGGTCCTCTCCCCCTCGAGCTCGAGCCCGAGCGCGATGGCCTGGGAGCCGGGGATCGGAACCCGCCCGGTCATCTTGCCCAGCAGGCCGCCCACGCTGTCGATGTCGTCGTCGTCGAGCTCGAGGTCGAACAGATCTCCGACCTCCGAGAGTCCGGCACGGGCGGGGACTCGGTAGCGGCCCTCGCCGAGGTCCTGGATCTCCGGCTCCGCGCGATCGTGTTCGTCGGCGATCTCGCCCACGATCTCCTCGAGGATGTCCTCGATGGTCACGACGCCCGCCACTCCCCCGTACTCGTCGACCAGCACGGTGATGTGCACATGGCTGGTCTGCATCTGCGTGAGCACCTCGTCGGCCGCGACGAATTCCGGGGCGAAGCGCGCCGCGCGCATGATCTCGTGCACCGGCCGTTCGGGACTCGCATCCCAGGGCGAGTGGATCGCCCTCATCACGTCCTTGACGTACAGCATCCCGCGCAGATCATCTACGCTGTCACCGATCACGGGGATGCGGGAGTAGCCGGAGCGGACGAACAGTCGCATCGCTGTCTCGGCGCTCGCGTCCGCACTGAGGGTGACCATGTCAGGGCGCGGGACCATCAGCTCGCGCACCATGGTCTCGCGCAGGTCGAAGACGCCCTGGATCATGTCCCGTTCGCCGTCTCGCACGTGCTCGTCCTCGAGCGCACGGTCCACCTTCTTGCGCGCCTTCTCGGCGCCGTCCTCGGGCTTCTCCTGCCCGCCCGAACGGGCCGCGAGCGAGGAGCCGACGCTCGTGAGCGCCCCGGCGGGAACCCACAGCAGCCCCCGCACCAGCGTGACCAGCCAGCGGTTGGAGATCAGCACGGATTCGGGGCGGCTGCGGCCGATGGTCCGCGGCGAGATCGCGAGCACGATCAGCACCAGCAGCCCGGCCACGATCACGGTCGCGATCCCCGGCAGCATCAGGCCCATATGCCCCAGGTGATCGCGGACTGCCACGGTCACCCCGGCCACGGAGGCGACCATCACGGTCTCGGCGAGCATCCGGCCCAGAGACACCGAGGCCAGGGTGCGGGCGGTGTCCTCCTGGTGGGCGAGCACCCGTGTCCGCACGGACTCGGGGCGGGAGGCCAGTGCCTTGTCCAGCACACTGCGGGAGACGGACAGCTGCGCCGCGTCGACGGCCGTGAGCATGGCGGCCACCACCCCGGAGACCACGATCAGCGGGATCAGGACGAGCAGGGCGAGGGTCAGCACGGAGCCTGCCCGTTCCAGGGTTGCGGAAGAGTCATGGGTGGGGCGCTCAGCGAGCGGTCCGTGAGGCGAGGAAGGTGAGCAGCAGCTTGCGCTGGAGGTCGAACATCACGGTGCGCTCGTCCTCCTCCATATGGTCGTAGCCCAGCAGGTGCAGGATCGAGTGCACGGTCAGCAGCAGCATCTCCTCGACAGCGCTGTGACCGGCTTCGGCTGCCTGCTTGGTGGCAACAGTCGGGCACAGCACCACGTCCCCCAGCAGCCCTTCCGGGGCCGGGTGCTCGGGGGTGCCGGGGATGAGCTCGTCCATCGGGAAGCTCATCACGTCGGTCGGGCCGGGCAGGTCCAGCCACTGTACGTGGAGCTTCTCCATCGCGTCCTCGTCGACGAACAGGATCGACATCTCGGTGGCCGGATGCAGGTGCATCGCCTCGAACACGAAGCGGGAGAGCTCGACGAACTCGCGCTCGTCCACGACCGCCGTGGTCTCGTTGCGGATCTCGATGGTCATGCTCTGTTCCCTTTGTTCGTGCGGTGGCGAGGGTCGCGTGGACCCCCGGGTTGGATCTCCCAGCGCCCGTAGGCGTCGACGATCTCGCTGACCAGGCTGTGGCGCACCACATCCCGGGAGGAGAGGCGGCAGAAGGAGATGTCCTCGATGCCCGAGAGCACCTCTTCGACGACCCGCAGGCCGCTCTTCTGACCGCCCGGGAGGTCGACCTGGGTCACGTCGCCGGTGATCACCATGGTGGAGTTGAAGCCGAGCCGGGTCAGGAACATCTTCATCTGCTCGGGGGTGGTGTTCTGAGCCTCGTCGAGGATGATGAAGGCGTCGTTCAGGGTGCGGCCGCGCATATAGGCCAGCGGGGCGACCTCGATGGTGCCGGCGCTCATCAGGCGCGGGATCGACTCGGGGTCGAGCATGTCGTGCAGGGCGTCGTAGAGCGGCCGCAGGTAGGGGTCGATCTTCTCGTTCAGGCTCCCGGGCAGGAAGCCGAGCCGCTCCCCCGCCTCGACCGCGGGACGGGTGAGGATGATGCGCTCCACCTGCTTGCTCAGCAGCTTCTGCACCGCCATCGCCACGGCGAGATAGGTCTTGCCGGTGCCGGCGGGGCCGATCCCGAAGGTGATGGTCGAGGATTCGATCGCCTCGATGTAGTCGTTCTGGCCCATCGTCTTGGGACGGATGGTGCGGCCGCGAGAGGAGAGGATCGTGCGGGAGAGGACCCGCTCGAGATTCTTCCCGCCGGCCCGCTGATCGCCGTAGAGGTTCGCGGCGCGCTGCACCGCCTCGGCGGTGATGGCCTGCCCGGTGCCGGCCAGCTCGATGATCGAGCGGATGATCTGCTCGCCGCGACGCAGCGCCTCCTGCGTGCCGCGCAGGGTCACCTGGTGGCCCCGCACGTGCACGTCGGTGTCGGGGATTGCGTCCTCGAGGGCCGCCAGGGCCTGGTCGTTCTCCCCGAGCACCTGGAAGGGGCTGAGGTGGTCAGGGATCGTCAGCGTCCGCTCACGTACCTCGGGAGCGTGGCCGGGCGCTGGGTCGAAGGCGTCTGTCACAGTTCTCCTTCTGCGAGCTTTCCGCCCGCCAGCACGTGCGCATGCACGTGGAAGACGGACTGGCCGGCGCTCGCGCCGGTGTTGAAGATCAGTCGGAAGTCACCATCGCCGTGTTCTGCTGCCACCTGCGCGGCGACCTGTGCCGTGTGGGCGAGCAGCGCCGGATCCTGGGCGAGCTCGGTCACATCGCGCCGGTGCTCACGAGGCACCACCAGCACATGCACGGGGGCCTGCGGATGCAGATCCTTGAAAGCGATCACCTGATCGTCCTCGTGGACCCGCTCGGAGGGGATCTCGCCAGCCACGATCCTGCAGAAGATGCAGGCAGGATCATGACGCTGTGTGACGTGCTCGGTGAGGCTGTTTCCCATGCTGGGGAGTCTACGGGAGCGAGGAGCACCACCCCCGGTTGAGAAACCCCTCTGACGTATGAGAAGTTTAAATCATCATGACAAAACTTGGAATCATCCTCGCCAGTGCCCGCCCGAATCGCGTGGGAGACCACGTCGCCCGCTGGATCCGCGACGCCGTCCCCGCCGGCGTCGACGTGGACCTGATCGACCTCCGCGAGGTCGCACTGCCCGCCTTCGATGGCACCAGCAGCCCCAAGCAGGGACTGCCCAAGGAGACGGACCACTCCATCTCCTGGGGTGCACGGATCGAGGCCCTCGACGCCCTGGTGATCCTCACCCCGCAGTACAACGGCTCCTACCCCGGGGCCCTGAAGAACGCGATCGACTTCCTCTACGAGGAGTGGAGCGAGCTGCCCACCCTTCTGGTCGGCTACGGCTGGGGCTCCGCCGGCGAGGTGCTGCCCCTGCTGGAGACCCTGATGACCCGCCTGGGCGCCGACGTGGTCGGCTCCATCGGTCTGGGCTTCCGTGAGGACCTCTCCGTCGAGGGCGAGCTGTTCGTCGCCGAGGAGAAGACTGCGGCGCTCGGCCAGCAGCTCACCGCGCTCTCCCAGCGCGTGCCCGCGAACGTCGGCTGACTCAGCCGGACAGCCGAGCGCGGCCCTGCCGGTGAGCACCTCACCGACAGGGCCGCGTCGTCGTCCCCGGATTCGCGGCGCGTTCAGCCCCAGCGACCCACCAGCGCGCTGAGCACCGCGATCGACGCCGGTCCGGCGGTGGAGGAGCGCAGCACCTCGGGCCCCAGCAGCACCGAGCGAGCGCCTGCCGCGCGCAGCGCGTCGAGCTCGCCCGGATCGATGCCGCCCTCGGGGCCGACGATGATGAGGATCTCCTCGAGGCCGGACTCGCTCGCCGCCTGCAGCTGCGGGGCGAGGCTCATCAGGCCCGCGGACTCCTGCTCGTGCAGAACCAGCACCAGGGTGTCTCGCCCGGCGCTCCCTTCGAGCTCCGCGACCAGCTGCGCAGTGGTCACGGGCGCATCCACCGCGGGAATCCCGGCCCGTCGGCACTGCTTGACCGCCGCGCGCACCGTGGCCTCCCACTTCGCGCGGCCCTTGCGCAGCTTCTCGCCGCGCCAGACGGAGACCGAGCGCCGTGCGCTCCAGGGCACGACCCGATCGACTCCGAGCTCGGTCGCAGATTCGATCGCCTGCTCATCCCGACCACCGGTGGCCAGGGCCTGCACCAGGGTCAGCCGGGGCAGGCGCTGCACCGCCGCCGCGGGGTCGTCGAGCAGCCGCAGCGCGAGCGATTCCTTCTGGGCGCCCGTCACCTCGGCCAGCACCTGCCGGCCGGAGGCGTCGGTGAGCAGCAGCTGCTCCCCCACGCCGATCCGGGCGACCTTCGCGGCGTGACGCCCTTCCTCACCAGCGAGCATCAGCGCGTCTCCCCCGCGTGCCGTCACGAGGGCGTCGTCGAGGATCAGGAAGCCGGGCGGTGTGGTGGGCATGGCCTCAGCGCTCTCGTTCGTCGGAGGGGTCTCGTCGGTCTCAGAACTCGCGCAGGCGCTCGCGGAGCTTCGCGAACGGGCCGTGGCCCTTGCTGCGGCGCGTCGTCTCGTCTCCGCGCAGCGCGGCGAGCTGCTGGAGGAGGTCCCGCTCCTCGTCGCTGAGCGAGGTGGGGACATCCACGTCGAGCACGACCCGGATGTCACCGCGGCGCTCGCGGCGCAGGGGGGTGACGCCCAGCCCCTTCAGGACGATCTCCTCACCGGGCTGCGAGCCCGGACGCACATCGAGGTCCTGGGAGCCATCGAAGGTCTCCAACGGGATGGTCGCGCCGAGCGCGGCGGTGGTCATGGGCACCGCGATCGTCGTCACCAGATCGTCGCCCGAGCGCTCGAACATCTCGTGCTCGGAGACAGACAGCTCGACGAAGAGATCGCCGGACGGTCCTCCCGCCTCGCCGGTCTCTCCCTCGCCGCGCAGCTGGATCCGGGTGCCGTTCTCGACACCGGAGGGGATCCGCACGGTGACGGAGCGCTCGGAAGCGGTGCGGCCGTGGCCGGCGCAGCTGGTGCAGGGGCTCTCGATGACATCGCCGTGACCCTCGCAGGTGGGGCAGGGTGCCATGGTGACCATCTGGCCCAGCAGCGACTGGGCGACGCGCTGGACGTGACCGGAGCCGTTGCAGGCGGTGCAACGGGTGGGGCTGGTGCCGGGCTCGCAGCAGGAGCCGGTGCAGCGCTCGCACAGCACCGCGGTGCGGAAGGAGACCTGCTCCTCGGTGCCGAAGACCACGTCACGCAGATCGATCTTCACGCGGCGCAGCACATCGCCGCCGCGGCGCTGGCGGGGCACGGGGCCCTGGCTGCGGCCGCGCATGCCGGAGGCGCCGGCGAACATGTCGAAGATGTCGTTGAAGTCGAAGCCACCCCCGCCACCGCCGCCGGGGAAGCCGCCCATGCCCGGGCCGCCGCCCATGTCGTACTGGCGTCGCTTATCCGCATGGGAAAGGGTCTCGTAGGCCTGGGAGACGCGCTTGAACTTCTCCGCCGCCTCCGGGTCCGGGTTCACATCCGGGTGGAGCGTGCGGGCGAGCTTGCGGTACGCCTTCTTGATCTCATCGGTCGATGCCTCCCGGGAGACGCCGAGGAGGTCGTAGTAATCGTCGTTCACTGCAGTGGAGTCCTTACCGGAGAGTCTGTGCCGCGGGCGGCGGGCACGGGGCGTCGAGAGGCATGGGAGGCGGGCGGACGGTGGTCCGTCGAGCCCGCCCGAGACTATTCGAGAAAGCGGGAGACGTAACGGGCAATGGCCTGGACGGTGGAGATGCCGGTGACGTAATCCATCCGGCTGGGTCCCAGGATCGCGACATGCGAGCCGACGCCGTAGCCGGCGCCGACGACCGCGGCCTGATGCAGCGCCCGATCCTGGAGCTCGGTGCCGATGCGCACCTCGACGGCACCCGGTGAGGCATGCATCTCGGTGAACAGCCGCAGCAGCACCAGCTGCTCCTCGAGCACGTCCAGCAGCGGCTCGACGTCCCGTGCGAAGTCCTCCGCCGAGCGCGCGAGGTTCGAGGTGCCGGCCATCATGATCCGGCCCTCGGCCCGGGTCGCCGCGAGCGCGGCGAGAGCCTCAGACACCTCCGCCGCGGCGGGGCGATCCGGCGGCGTGAGCGCCTCGAGGTACTCGGCCAGCGGCGCGGCCAGGTCGGTGACCTCACGGCCGGCGACCACGCGGTTCAGCTGATCGCGCAGCATCGCATAATGCTCGGCGGGCTTGCCGGCGCTGATCGGCACGGTGCGCTGATCCACCCGCCCGGACTCGGTGATCAGCACCACCAGCAGCAGGGAATCGGCGACTTTCACCAGCTCGACGTGCCGGATGCGCGCCTGCCGACGAGCCGGGTACTGCACCATCGCGACCTGCTGGGTGAGCTGCGCCAGCACCCGGACGGTGCGGGCGAGGAGCTCCTCGACGTCGCCCGAGTCCTCGAGCAGCGTCCGGATCGCCCGCCGCTCAGGGGCGGAGAGCGGCTTGATGGTCGCCACATGGTCGACGAAGGTGCGATAGCCCTTGTCGGTGGGGACACGACCGGCAGAGGTGTGGGGCTGATGGATCAGCCCTTCCTCCTCGAGCAGGGACATGTCATTGCGCACCGTCGCGGCCGAGACCCCCAGCTCATGACGCTCCAAAAGCGACTTGGAGCCGACGGGTTCGCGAGTGGAGACGTAGTCCTCGACGATCGCGCCGAGGATCTGGAGCTTGCGGGGGTCCGTCTCGCTCACCTCCTGCGCTGCATGCTTCCGTCGTTGCTGTCTCGATTGGCACTCTCTCATGCCAGGTGCCAATGCTACGCGTCTCGGCGCGCTGCGCGGGGAGGTGTTCGCCACGGGTGTACGGTGTCGCGCGTGCCTGCTGACTTCCCCGACCGGTACGGCCGTGATGTGCTCTCCTCCGGTCCGCCCTCCCATCATCGTCGCCGTCCCGTGGCCCGTGAGGTCCCCGCGCAGCGAGGCCTGGTCGCCGAAGATGCCTCCACCGGGTTCACCGGCGCGGTGACACGGGTGGAGAAGATCGCCGGGGAGCTGATCGTCGAGCTGGAGGACGGCCGCGGGGTGCGACGCACCTTCCCGCTGGGTGCCGGGTTCATGATCGACGGACAGCCCGTGGTGCTCATCCGCTCCATTGCAAAGACTGCAGCGCCAGCCCGTGCCCGCTCGGCGTCCGGCTCCGTGTACGTCGCAGGCGCCAAGGCGCGCACTGCCCGGGCCTCCCGGATCTGGGTCGAGGGCACCCATGACGCCGAGCTGGTGCAGAAGGTCTGGGGTCACGACCTCCGCATCGAGGGCATCGTCGTCGAGCAGCTCGAGGGCGCTGACAATCTCGCCGAGCGCGTGCGTGAGTTCGGACCCTCCCCCGGGCGCAGGCTCGGGATCCTCGTGGACCATCTCGTGAAGGGTTCGAAGGAGTCCCGCATCGCCGCCGAGGTGATGGCGCTGCCCGGCGCCCGCGGCAACGTCACGGTGGTCGGCCACCCGTATGTGGACGTCTGGCAGGCGGTCAAGCCTGCCCGGGTGGGCCTGACCGCCTGGCCGCATATCCCCAAGGGCACCGACATCAAGGTCGGCTCCCTCGCGGCGCTCGGCTGGCCGCACGGCGACAAGTCCGACATCGGGCTGGGCTGGAAGCGCATCCTGTCGACGGTCCGTTCCTACGCCGACATCGAGCCCACGCTCTCGGGCCGCATCGAGGAGCTCATCGACTTCGTGACCGTGGACCACTCTGAGGATCGGCCGCTCCCGACCGGGGGATAGCCCCCACTCGATGCGGCGGCCCGCCACGCCGACGACGCTGGCCCCGCTCTATAGGCTGGATGCATCAGCCCGTCGCCGGCCAGAGAACCGGCCCGTCCCGAAGAAGGAACCATGAGCCAGACTCCGCATCCGCACGATCCGTTCGGCACCGAGCCCGGCCCCTCCGCCGAGCAAGCCGCTCCCACCTCGGATCCCGCCCAGCATCCGCACGATCCCTTCGCCTACGGCCACGACACCTCCCGCGTGCCGTCGCCCCCGAGTGCCGGTGAGCCCGGAACGCAGGCTCCCCACCTCGCAGGACCGGCTCCCGCTCCCGCCGGCCACAGCGCCTACCAGGCACCGGGTGGTGCTCCCTATGGCGCCCCCGGCGGGCCGGCAGGCGCAGAGCAGGCGGACCAGCCGGCACCCGGCACGAAGGGCGTCTATGAAGGGCCGCTCTCCGGTCAGCTGCTCAGCCGCTCCGACTCCCGCATGTGGGGAATGTTCTCGCAGCTCGCGGTCGTCCTCGGGCACGTGGTCAGCTGGGGCTTCCTCGGCTGGGTCGGCCCGCTGATCATCTTCGTGATCTACAAGGACCGTGATCGCTTCGTGCGCTTCCACGCCGCGGAGGCCCTGAACGGAGCGATCGCCGTGCTCATCGCCCAGATCATCCTGGGCATCGTCATCACGATCATCACCGTGTTCACCTTCGGCTTCGGCAGCGTCTTGTACCCGCTGGTCGGACTGCCGGCCCTGCTGCAGCTGGTGTTCTCGATCATCGGTGCGGTCAAGGCCAACCAGGGCGAGTACTGGGCCTACCCGTTCAACATCCGCCTGGTGAAGTGACCCGCCCGGCGCCCGCTGCGCCGTGAGCATGAGAGCCCCTGGGATGCCGATCTCAGGGGCTCTTGCTCTGCCTTCAGACCCAGCTCCATCGGAGCCTCAGGGCACCAGGTCCCGGATGACGGCATCGGCCAGCAGGCGCCCCTGACGGGTCAGGACCGCCCGGCCGGCGGCGAGGGCATCAGCGTCAAGGTGCCCGCGATCACGGTGCACCGCCAGCATCTCCCGGCGCTCCTCCGGGACCACGTCCACGGCGAGCCCGTCGACGATCCGCAGCTCGAGCATGATCCGCTCGACCAGCCGGTCCTCCGCAGCAACCTCCTCGGAATCCGCCACCGGGATCTCGCCCTCCGCGAGCATCCGGGCGTAGCGGCTGGGGTGCTTGACGTTCCAGGAGCGCAGTCCGTCGCGGTGACGGTGCGCGCCGGGGCCGATTCCCCACCAGTCGGTGCCGCGCCAGTAGGCGAGGTTGTGGCGGGAGCGCTGCTGCGGGGTGCGGGCCCAGTTGGAGACCTCGTACCAGGACAGGCCGTCAGCGCGGGCGAGGTCGTCGACCAGCTCGTATTTGTCGGCCATGTCGTCGGGATCCGGGGCCTCGAGCTCGCCGCGGCGCAGCTGACGGGCCATCGCCGTATTGCCCTCGATGATCAGGGAGTAGGCCGACATGTGGTCGACCCCGCAGGCCAGTGCCGCTTTCACCGAGGTGTCGACGTCGGCGATGGTCTCCCCCGGGGTGCCGTAGATGAGGTCGAGGCTGACGTCGAGCCCCACTTCCTTCGCCCAGGCCACGGCCTGCGGCACCTTCTCGGGGTCGTGGGTGCGGTCCAGGGTGGCGAGCACCGAGGGCACCGCCGACTGCATGCCGATCGAGACGCGGGTGATGCCCCCGGCGGCGAGGCGGGACAGGGAGGCGCGGGTGACGGAATCCGGGTTCGCCTCGGTGGTGATCTCGGCGTCCGCTGCCAAGGGGATCAGGGTGCGCAGGTGCTCGAGCATCCCGACCAGATCGTCGGCGGGCAGCAGGGTCGGGGTGCCGCCTCCGAAGAAGACGGTCGAGACCTGCTCGTAGTCATAGCCCTCGGCGCGGTCCGCGGCGAGGGTCAGATCCATCTCCCGCATCGCGTTCTGCGCATACTCCGCCTGGGAGCCGCCGCCGCCGAGCTCGGTCGCGGTGTAGGTGTTGAAGTCGCAGTATCCGCAACGCACGGCGCAGAAGGGGACGTGGATGTAGACTGACAGGTCACGGCCCGACGTGCCCACGGCGCTCACAGTCCCATCCCCAGTCCCAGTCCGCGACCGGTGGAGCGCAGCCGTTCCGGGAACTCGGTGTCCTGACCAGCGCGCCGCAGCGCGTTCTGGGCGCTGTCCGCGAGCGTGTCGTACAGCACGGTCTCCGTCTCGAGCGCCCAGTCCAGCAGCGCACGGGACTGCTCTGCGTCCAGTCCGCGGAAAGCATCACCGATGGTGACCCCGTGCGGCGGGCAGTGGAGCACCTCGATCTCGTCACCGGCCGAGGTCTCCCCCTCCACCAGCACCCGGAAGTACGCACCGCAGCGACCTGCGGCGGTGAAGTGGCGGCCCCAGCGGCGGTCCCCGATCCAGGCGGAGAAGGTGCCGCAAGGATTGCGCGGGCAGGTGGCTTCGAGTTCGGCGCTGCCGATCCGCCAGCGCTCACCGATCACCGTCTCGTCGGTGTCCTGGCCGGTGGTCACGAGGTTCTCGCCGAAGGACCCATCGGGCAGCTCGAGCTCTCGGGCCGCGGCATGCTCCTCGCGGGTCTCGCGGGCGAAGGCGTAGACCGCTTTGAAGATGCCGCCGTGGTGCTCGCGGTCTCCCTGGACATCGCCGAGCACCCCATGGGTGAGCAGCCGCACCGGCCCGTCGGCGGGTTGTTTGTCGATGCCGCTCATCAGGCCGCTCGCCGCGACCGGGAACAGCTGGGCGACGGTGCAGACTGCCGCGATGCGTCCGGTCTCCATGCTCACTTCTTCTTGCTGTCCTTGGGCATATCGCCCTCGTCGGAGGAGAGCGCGGCGATGAAGGCTTCCTGCGGGACCTCGACGGAGCCGATGTTCTTCATGCGCTTCTTGCCCTCCTTCTGCTTCTCCAGCAGTTTGCGCTTACGGGAGATGTCGCCGCCGTAGCACTTGGACAGCACGTCCTTGCGCATGGCGCGGATGGTCTCGCGGGCGATGATGCGGGAGCCGATGGCAGCTTGGATCGGCACCTCGAACTGCTGGCGCGGGATGAGCTTCTTGAGCTTCCCGGCCATCTCGACGCCGTAGTTGTAGGCCTTGTCGCGGTGCACTATCGCGCTGAATGCGTCCACCGGCTCTGCCTGCAGCAGCATGTCAACCTTCACCAGGTCCGCGGCCTGAGAGCCGGAGATGTCGTAGTCCAGCGACGCATAACCGCGGGTCTTGGACTTCAGCTGGTCGAAGAAGTCGAAGACGATCTCCGCGAGCGGCAGCGTGTAGCGCAGCTCGACCCGGTCCTCGCTGAGGTAGTCCATGCCACCGAGGACACCGCGCTTGGACTGGCACAGCTCCATCACGGCACCGATGAACTCGCTCGGCACCAGGATCGTGGCCTTGGTGATCGGTTCGGTGATCTCCTTGACCTTGCCCACCGGGAAGTCGGAGGGGTTCAGCACCTCGACCTCGGTGCCGTCCTCCATCTTCACCTGGTAGACGACCGAGGGGGCGGTGGCGATCATGTCGAGGTTGAACTCGCGCTCGAGCCGCTCCCGGATGATCTCCAGGTGCAGCAGGCCCAGGAAGCCGACGCGGAACCCGAAGCCGAGCGCGGTGGAGGTCTCCGGCTCATAGAGCAGAGCGGCATCGTTGAGCTTGAGCTTGTCGAGCGCATCGCGCAGCACCGGGTAGTCGGAGCCGTCGATCGGGAACAGCCCGGAATACACCATCGGCTTGGGGTCCGAGTAGCCCTCGAGGGCCTGGGTCGCGCCGCGGATGGAGGTGGTGATGGTGTCGCCGACCTTCGACTGACGCACGTCCTTCACACCGGTGATCAGGTAGCCGACCTCACCGGGACCGATGCCCTGGGTGGGGTGCGGCTCCGGGGAGCTCACGCCGATCTCGAGCAGCTCGTGGTGGGCACCGGTGGACATCATGTCGATGCGGTCGCGGGACTTGAGGCTGCCGTCGATCACCCGGATGTAGGTGACGACGCCGCGGTAGGTGTCGTAGACGGAGTCGAAGATCATCGCGCGGCAGGGCGCCTCGGGGTCCCCCTGGGGCGACGGGAGGGTTCGCACCACATGGTCCAGGAGCTCCTCGACACCGAACCCGGTCTTGCCGGAGACGCGCAGCACGTCGTCGGGGTCGACCCCGACGAGCTGTCCGATCTCGGCGGCGTACTTCTCGGGATCCGCGCCGGGCAGGTCGATCTTGTTCAGCACGGGGATGATGGTGAGGTCGTTCTCCATCGCGAGGTACAGGTTCGCGAGGGTCTGCGCCTCGATGCCCTGGGCGGCGTCGACCAGCAGGATCGCGCCTTCGCACGCCGCCAGCGAGCGGGAGACCTCGTAGGTGAAGTCCACGTGCCCGGGGGTGTCGATCATGTTCAGGGCATAGTTCACGCCGTCGACCTGCCAGGGCATGCGCACGGCCTGGCTCTTGACGGTGATGCCGCGCTCGCGCTCGATGTCCATGCGGTCGAGGTACTGGGCGCGCATGGCGCGAGAGTCGACGATCCCGGTGATCTGCAGCATGCGGTCGGCCAACGTGGACTTGCCGTGGTCGATGTGCGCGATGATGCAGAAGTTGCGGAGCCGCTCCTGGGGGGTCGAGGCGGGAAGGATGTCCCGCGCCTCGGCGGCAGCGATGCTCGGGGTCACCGGTCTACGTCCTCTCATCGGTTCGTGGCCCGTGCGCACCTGCGCCCGGGCATCGGCCCATCGTCTCATGGGGAACGCTCCCGATCCTGATCCCGCGGTGCTCCCGGACAGAGGTCACAGGGGGCGTCTCATCCGGCATCCACGATCTGGCCATTGCGGGGCAGGCCGCCGGGGAAGGTGAAGGGCGCCGCCCGGGCGATCGACGGGTCCGCGGCGTTCATCGCCTGCAGGTGCAGGTGCGGCTCGGTGCTGTTGCCCGAGTTGCCGCAGCCGGCGAGGAGGTCGCTGACGCGCACCTCCTGTCCCGGACGCACGACGATGCTCCCGCGACGCAGATGACACAGCGCCACGTACATCTCGGCGCCCTCGTGCTCAGCACGCAGGATCACGTGATTCCCGGCGAGGCTCCGCCACCCTTCCGCAGCGCGACGTCCCTGTGTGAGCGCGTAGCCGACCGAGGGCAGCCCGCGCCGCGCCGCGTGATCCTGCTCCCCGTCGTGGACCCGGTGGACCACTCCGTCGAGCGGGCTCAGCACCTCCCGTCCGAAGCCGGGGAACGACTCGGGCGGCTCAGGGTGCAGCAGGCTCCCGATCCGGAACGGCGCGGTCCGCCCCTTCGCGCCGATGGGGACCAGGTCGATCGAATGGTCCAGGGCGAACAGGGTCGTGCCATGGCTGGGGACCCGGTTCGCGGGAGAGTTCTGCACTCGCCAGCAGCCGCGGAACGGGTGGGCGAGCTGGAGCGGCCCCACAGCGGCCCCCGTCTCCGATCCCTCAGTGCGCCGGGTGGAAGTAGGTCGTGCCGAGCGCCCGAGTGACCGCGCCGGTGACCATCTGCAGCTGCTCCATCTCCTCGTCGAAGTTCTCGACGATGTCGTCCAGGGAGCGGAAGCGCAGGCTCGCCAGCGCGCGGCCGACGATCCGTCGGCCGGGCTCAGCCGCGCCGAGCCGGTCGAAGCTGTTGCCATGCAGCTTCGCGAGGGTCTCCAGCGCCTCCTCGATCTCGCCGAGGCAGTGCACCGCCGAGCGGGGGAAGATCGAGTCCAGCAGCAGGAACTCGATAGCCCGTGCGGAGCGCACCCGGCCGCGGTAGGAGCGAATATAGGCTTCGTGCGCGCTGCACGAGCGCAGCAGCGTCACCGTCGCCCCGGAGGAGGAGTCCTCCAGATCGTGGTCCTGGAGATTGCGGGCCAGCATGTCGACCCGCTCCAGCAGCTGCCCGATCCGCAGGAACAGCCAGGCCTCGTCACGGGTCATCGAGGAGTCGACCAGTCCGTTCACCACCGCGCAGCGGTCCTTGGCGAACTGGAAGGCGCCATGCATGCGCGAGGGGCGCACTCCTCGCGGCAGGCCCAGTGTGGTGGTGTTCAGCGACTCCCACACCTCGGTCGAGAGGACCTCGCGCACGCCCCGGGCGTTCTCGCGGGCGGTGAACAGCGCCCCCGCGACGGAGGAGGGATTTCCACGGTCGGTGAGCAGCCGGTCCAGCACCCGCTGCACGCTGTGATCGGAGTCGTCGGTCCGTTCGACCCCGAAGATCTGGTAGACGTCGCGGCAGGCCTCGGCGAAGTCCTCTGGAGTGTCTTCGGTGATCGACTGCAGCTTCACGTCGAGGATGCGGGCCGTCTGGTCCGCACGTTCGACATACCTGCCGATCCAGAACATCGCGTCGGCGATCCTACTGAGCATCATGCGGTGCCTCCTCGACGTCGATGATCGGGATCGCGGAGGTCACCGGATCGGGCTCAGGTGCCCGCTCCTCGGCCTGCTCCTCGCGCGGATCCTCGAACTCGTCGTAGCTGTCATCCGTCGGATCTTCGATCCCTTCGACCTCGAACTCCTGGGACTGCGACTGAGCCTGCGCTGCAGGCCCCACGGCCGCAGCCCGCTCGGGAGCGAGCACCCAGGTGTCCTTGGAGCCGCCGCCGCGGGAGGAGTTCACGATCATCTCGCCGCGCGGCAGGGCCACCCGGGTGAGCCCCCCGGGCAGCACCCAGACGTCGTCGCCGCTGTTCAGCGCGAAGGGGCGCAGATCCACGTGGCGTGGCTCGGGTCCCTCTTCGACGAGGGTGGGGATGGTGGAGAGCTGGACCACGGGCTGGGCGATCCAGCCGCGGGGATCCGCGAGCAGCCGCTCCCGCAGCGCGTCGAGCTCGTCCCGGGTGGCGGCGGGCCCGATCACGATGCCCTTGCCGCCGGAACCGTCGACGGGCTTGACCACCAGCTCCTCGAGCCGGTCGAGCACCTCGGCCAGGGAGTCGGGCTCCTCGAGCCGCCAGGTGTCGACGTTGGGCAGGATCGGCTCCTCGGCGAGGTAGTAGCGGATCAGATCGGGCACATAGGTGTAGGTGAGCTTGTCATCCCCGATCCCGTTGCCGATAGCGTTGGCGACCACCACATTGCGGGCGAGGATCGCGCGCACCAGCCCCGGGACGCCGAGCGCGGAATCGGGCCGGAACACCTCGGGGTCCAGGAAGTCATCGTCGGTGCGCTTGTAGATCACATCCACGCGGCGCAGCCCGGCAGTGGTGCGCATATAGATGCGCTCGCCGCGTTCGACCAGGTCCGACGCCTCGACCAGATCCACGCCCATGGTGCGGGCCAGCAGGGAGTGCTCGAAGTAGGCGCTGTTATAGCGGCCGGGGGTGAGCACCACGACGGTGGTCTCCTCCCCCGCGGTGTCCGGTGCGGCGGCCTGCAGCGCTGAGAGCAGCCGGCCCGGGTATTCGCCCACCCGGCGCACCGGCCGGTCTGCGAACAGCTCCGGGAATCCCTGGGCCATCGCGCGCCGATTCGAGAGCACATAGCTGACGCCGCTGGGGGTGCGCACGTTGTCCTCGAGCACCCGGAAGTCACCGGCCCCGTCCCGCACCAGATCGATGCCGGAGATGTGGATCCGCACGCCGTTCGGCGGTGAGTAGCCCCGCATCGCCTCGACCACATAGGTGGAGGAGGTGACCAGCTCCGCCGGGATCACCCCGTCGGCGATCGCGGCCTGATCGTTGTAGAGGTCGTCGAGGAAGCGCTCGAGCGCACGCACCCGCTGGGCGACCCCCGCCGAGACCCGGGTCCATTCCTCGGCGGCGACCACTCGCGGGATCGCGTCGATCGGGAAGGGACGCTCCTCCCCCGCATAGTCGAAGGTGATGCCCTGGTCGAGATAGCTGCGAGCCAGGGAATCGGACCGGCTGCGGAACTCTTCCGGGCCGAGCCCGGACAGGGCGTCGTGCAGCGCCTGATAGGTGGGGTGCACCGTCCCGTCGGGGGCGAACATCTCATCGCCGCCGGAACCGGTCCGCGCACTGTGGAACAGCGGGGAGGCAGACATGCCTACCATTCTCACACCGACCTCACCCCTTTGCGGCGCACTGCGTCCAGGAAGCGAGAGCCTGATGTCCCTGGTCTCCCGACTGACCTCCCTCGTCCGCTCCGCGGCTCGCAGCCCCGCCGTCCGTCGAGGAGCCCGCTCGCTGAGCCGGGCGGCGGTCCGAGCGGTGAAGGAGCAGCGCTCCGGCAGCGGCGGGCACGCCCCCGGCGGAGCTGCCGCGCGGAATTCCGTCGCCGGCGGTGACAGCGCCGTCGGAAGCGAAGCCACCGTCCTTGCCGATCGTTCCGGATCGGCGCCCCTCGTGCTCGACTACGCCCCTCGGGCGGACGACCATCCGGATCCCGGCGAGGTGGTGTGGGCCTGGGTGCCGTACGAGGAGGACCTCTCCCAGGGAAAGGATCGTCCGGTGCTGGTCATCGCCGAGGAGGCGGCTGCCACGGGCGGCTCCGACGGCTCCGGCGAGGTGCTGGTGGCGCTCATGCTCACCTCCCGTGATCGCGCCGATGACGGCGAGGTCACCACAGATCAGCACGGTGCGACCTGGGTGGACATCGGCACCGGCGAGTGGGATCAGCAGGGGCGACGCTCCGAGGTGAGGGCGGACCGGCTGCTGCGTCTCGCCCCCGAGGCGGTGCGCCGGGAGGGCGGCCAGCTGGATCGCGGACGCTACGATCGAGTCTCCGCTGTGGTCCGGACGGTGCACGGCTGGCGCTGAGCCGGCCGGGACCGGGAGAGACACGCCGCACACCGGGTACATCCGGGAGGAACCGCTCTGGTAATATCTTGCTCCGTATGTGTGACATACCGTTCGGTGTGCGCAGGATAGTCCCGCCGTGTCAGGGGCGATGATTCGTGCGACCCGGGCGAGTACCCGTGGCAGCGACCCGGAACCGACGTCTCAGGCGAATCCCCACCGCCGTCCCTGTCGGCTCCGATCCTCGGTCGTCGCGGAAGATCCATCACAGCAGCACAAGAGAAGAGTCTTCGTGGCAAACATCAAGTCCCAGATCAAGCGGAACAAGACGAACGAGAAGTCGCGCCTTCGCAATCGCGCCGTCAAGTCCGAGCTCCGCACCTACACCCGCAAGGTGAAGGCTGCCGTCTCCACCGGCGACGCCGAGGTGGCCGGCGAGGCGCTCAAGAGTGCCTCACGCAAGCTCGACAAGGCCGTCGCCAAGGGCGTCATCCACCAGAACCAGGCCGCGAACCGCAAGTCCGGTCTCGCGAAGCTGGTTGCCGCGGTGAGCGCCTGAGCTTCACCCGCTCTCGCATGTGACGACGCCCCGCACACCATGAAGGTGTGCGGGGCCTCGTCGTCTCCGGGTGGCGCCGTGCGGGGACTCAGCGTCGTTCAGCGCCTCGTTCAGCCAGCGCGACGGGCGCGGCAGATCCCCATCACCATGCGCTGCACGGACCAGCGCGGATCGCGCCCCGCCCCCTTGACCTCATGGTCTGCACGGGCGATGGCCTCCAGGGCCCGGGCCAGGGAGCGATCGTTCCAGTTCCTCGCCTCGCGCGAGAGGTTGCGGAGCATCCAGTCCGGCATGCCCAAGGTGCGGGCGCTGGCGCCGGGCGCGCTGACCTTGGCCAGGGAGCGCATCTTGGAGGCGATCGCGGCGACGATCGGCACCGGGTCGGCGCCGGCCAGCTGGGCCTGCTGGAGCAGCTGGAGCGCTTCCTGCTCGCGGCCTGCGATCGCTGCATCGGCGACGGCGAAAGCGGTGGACTCCACCCGCCCGGCGGTCAGCGCGTGCACCTCCGCGAGGGTCACCTGGATCGCCTGTTCGCCAGGGTCGGCGGTGGTGTCCTCGATGAGCTGATGGCTGATGGCGGCGAGCTCGGCGAGGTCGGTGCCGAAAGCGTCCACCAGTGCGACCAGAGCTTCGGGCTGGATGCGGCGCTGGGCGCGGGCGAACTCGGCGGCGACGAAGGTCTGTTTGTCTCCTGCGCGTTTGACCGGGCTCGCATCCACCCGCGGCACTCCGGCCTTCTTGAGCGTGTCCAGCAGCTTCTTGCCGCGGTTGCCGCCGCGGTGGACGAGCACCAGGGTGACGTCCTGCTCCGGGGTCTTGACGTAGTCGAGCAGCTCGACGACCAGAGCATCCGGTGCGGCCTGCAGCTCGGGGACGACCACGAAGCGGGGTTCACCGAACAGCGAGGGGCTGGTCACCTGGGTGAGGGCGCCGGGACCGAGCGCGTCACCAGAGAGGTCATGGACCTCGACCGTGGGATCCGCCTCGCGGGCCAGGCCCCGCAACCGCTGGACGGCACGGTCGGCGATCAGGGTCTCGGTGCCATGGATCAGCACGATCGGTGCGAGGGCGACGCTGTGCCACTCGACATCGCTCACGGGGGGCTCCTGACTGCTGGGAACGGACTGGTCGATCCTATCGGGCCGGGCCGACGCTGCGCGGCGGCGCCTGCTGATCCGCTGGCAGCACCACGGTGCCATGAACATCGGTGCGCAGCACCTGCGCACCGAGCTGGTCCATCAGCGTCAGGAGCTCCTCTGTGGGGTGCCCGAAGCTGTTCTCCTGTCCCACTGGTACCAGGGCGAGACCGGGGTCGAGCTGCTCGTATAGCGGGACGTGCTGGAAGCGGGAGCCATGATGCGCCACCTTCACGATCTCCGCCGGACCGGGGGCGAGCGCGGCGAGCTCCGCCTGCGCCGCAGGTTCCAGATCGCCGAGCGCGACCAGGCGGGTGCCGTCGCTCCAGACCACTTCGAGGGCGAGCGAGCAGTCATTGGCCGCATCGCCCTCCCCCGACCCCTGTTCCGCGGAGTTCGCGCGCAGCGCGTCCTCGGCGGAGCCCGGCCACAGCACCCGCAGGGCCAGGCCCGGCTGCTGCCAGGTCTCTCCGGTGGAGGCCGTGACCACGGGGACGCCCGGCACCACATCACGGGCGGCTGCGGGCAGAGGACACACCCACTGCCGGGCAGGTGCCCGAGATCCGGTCAGCGCCTCCCTACCGCCGGTGTGGTCGCGGTGGGGGTGGGTGAGCACCAGCAGGTCGATCCGCTCCACGCCCAGCCTGTCCAGGCACTCGCTCAGCGCAGCTGGTTCCGGGCCGGTGTCGATGAGCACGGTGGGCCCGTCCCCGGTGTCGTCGCCGGTCTGGCTGTCACCGGTCTGAGGGCGCAGCAGCAGCGCGTCCCCCTGGCCCACCGCGCACATCGCGAGGCTCCACCCCGGAGCGGTCCCGAGCGGCAGCAGCCGGCCGACCCCTGGAGCGAGGACCACCACCAGCAGTGCTGCCATCACCCAACGCACCAGCGGGATGCGGCGGGCGGCCAGGGCGATCGCGGCCACCACCATCACCGTGATCGCGAGCAGCACCCCGGTGGCGCCGTCGGGCACGGCGATGCGCGATCCCGGGAGGGCATCGGCGGTGCGTGCGATCAGCAGCACCAGGTGCGCTCCGCCGGCCGCTGCCGTGTAGAGCACCGCAGCTGCGGGCGGGAAGAAGATGCCGAGCACGAGGGCGAGCAGCCCCATCACCGTCGCCGGACCCACCAGCGGGCCGACGATCATGTTCACCGGCACCGCCCAGAGCGAGATCTCCGGGGTGAGCAGAATCAGCACAGGGGTGCAGGCGAGCTGTGCGGCCAGCGGCACAGCGAGCACCAGAGCGGCGGTGCGACCCAACCGGTCCCCGCTGAGCTCGGACAGGGCCGTGGCCAGCGGTGGGGCGGCGACCAGGATCGCGGCGGTCGCCAGGGCGGAGAGCAGGAAACCGACGGAGGCGGCGGTGACGGGGTCGAGCACCGACCAGAGGGCCACGGTGAGCGCGAGCGCCGCGACCGGGGAGGCGCGCACGCCGGCGAAGCGAGCCGCGAGCAGCGGGGCGGCCATCGTCGCGGCCCGCTGGACGCTGGGCTCATCCCCCACCAGCCACACGTAGCAGACCATCACGATCGCTCCGGCGAGCAGGCGGGGGCGTCGACGCACCCCGGCCAGCAGCAGCGGGATCAGCACTGCGGCGAGCACCAGAGCGATATTCGCGCCGGAGACCGCGACCAGATGAGAGATCCCGGCCCGGCGCATGATCTCCTCAGTCTGCTCGCTCATCCCGCGGGTATCGCCGGTGGTCATGCCGCGCACCAGGGCGGCCTCGTCGTCCGGGAGATGCGCGGTCGCCTCCCGTGCCAGCTCTCGCAGGGCGTGGCGGGCGGACTGCGCGCGGCCGGCCCATCCCGGCGTCGGCACCGCACCCACCTCAGTGGCACGCAGGATCACCAGGGCTCCGCTGATCGTGACGGTGCCGCGCAGCTGAGCGGTGTCGCCGTCCCGCACCTGGGTCATGCCTCTCACTGCGCCTGCGGAAGCGCGCACCAGCACCGGCAGGGACGCAGGCAGCGCAGCCTCTGCTCGCCCGATGCGGGCGGGGCCGCGGACGGTCCGTGCCCGCATCTGCAGCCCGTCACGTGACCATTCCGGGCCACCGGAGGGAACAGCTGGATCCGCAGCCGCGACCACGGTCAGCTCCACGATCAGTCCTTGAGCGGCGGCCTCCTCGAGCAGCTCGTCCGTCGTGCCATGGCGCTGGAGGGCCGGGAACAGGAGCGCTCCGGCCAGCACCAGGACGCCCAGGTGGGCGAAGATCCCGCTGGCGGTGCGGGTGCCGCCGGTCACCGTGATCACGGTGAGCCCGAGTGCCACCAGCACAGCGCCACCGGCGACGGCGGCCGCGGTGCCAACGGTCACGCCGAGCACGGCGAGGGCCCAGATGCAGGTTGCTGCGGGCAGCAGGCGCAGGTCTGCGCGCGTCATATGGTGGCCCGGTCGCGGATCTTCTCCAGGGTGGACGGACCGATCCCGGAGACCTCGAGCAGACCGTCGACGCTGCGGAAGGGGCCGTTCTTCTCCCTGTGCTCGATGATCCGCTGGGCTATCGCGGGTCCCACGCTGGGGAGCTCCTCGAGCTCCGCGGCGCTCGCGGTGTTCAGGTTGATCACGCCCGATGCGCCCGAGGACCCCGCAGCCGGAGCCTCTCCTGTCTCGGCGTCTCCGGGAGCCGCCGCACCCGGGTCCCCCGCTCTCGGCTCCTCCCCCGGGACGGGCAGATGAATCTGCTCGCCATCACCCACCGGGCGCGCGAGATTCACGGCCGAGAGATCGGCATCCTCGGTCGGACCGCCAGCGGCCTCCAGAGCATCGTCCACCCTGGCCCCGGCAGGCAGACGCACCACCCCGGGTGTCGCCACGGCCCCGGAGACATGGACTACGAGCTCTGCCCCGGCCGCAGGCGATTCTCCGTCGGCCGCAGGCGCTTCCCCGTCTGCGGGAGGTGCATCCTCAGGGGACGGCGATGCCGGCGCCGCGGCCGATGATGCGCCCTCGGGTCCGCTGCCGTCCTCCGCGTGCACCAGCGCCGTCGGCTCCGCCTCGAGGGGCACCGCAGAGCCGGAGCCGGAGAGGTGGATGACACCTGCCCCGATCAGCACCAGCACCGCGATCCCCACCAGCGCCGAGGGGGACGGGGCGGGCAGCGAGAACCGACGGCGCGGCTCTTGGGCAGTGTGGTCGCGGCGCTCGATCAGCACCTGGCCGGTGCGTCGATGCGTCCCCGCACGGCGCTGCGTCGGCCCGTCGGATCCGGCATGTGCTCCCATGCCTGCGAACTTAGGCGGCACGGTCCCCCGAGGCCACGGCAGGTGCCGCACTGGGGACGACACGGCGCTGGGGAGGAACGGTCACCGCTGTCGCTCACCTCACAGAAGGGGGGGGCAAGAATGCACGAAAGCGCAGAAGCGGGCTTTACGGCCATCTGCCCTCGATCTGGGTCACAAACCTGCACTCCTGAGTTACGAACCAGACACGGAAACTCAACCCGAGGCAACTGAACGCGCCAGAAGTACATCGAGCACAGGATCAGGGCAGTCCGATGACGAGGTCGGCAGCTCGGAAGATTCGCTCTCCGGCGCCCTGCCCGACTCGATGATGAGAGGTATCTCCATGACCCACCGACCCTTCACCCGCCAGTCCTTGAACCGCCGAACCCTGCTCGGAGCCACCGGACTCGCCGGTATCGCTGCAACCCTCACCGCCTGCGGCGGCGGCAGCGGGTCGGGCGCCTCCGACGCTGGCGGCGGCTCCGGCACCATGATGCGCCTGGCCCTGAACCAGACCGAGACCCACCCCTCCTACGTCGCGCTGGACAACTTCGGCAAGACGCTGGATGAGTCCACCGGTGGTGCCTGGGGGATCGACGTCTTCCCCAACGAGACCCTCGGTGCGCAGCAGGAGACCCTGCAGATGGCCTCGAACGGCTCGGTGGAGATGTCGATCGTCTCGGGCACCCAGCTGGAGAACCTCAACCCCGACTTCCTGACCCTGAACATGCCCGGTGCCTTCGACAACATCGAGAAGCAGATGCAGATCCTCCAGGATCCCTCGATCGTCGGTGAGCTGTTCGCCTCCCTCGAGGAGTCCCAGAACATCACCGTCATCGGCGGCTTCACCCAGGGCGAGCGCAGCTCCTACAGCACCGTCGGGCCCATCGACACCCCGGCTGATCTGAATGGTCAGAAGATGCGCGTCCAGGAATCGGACCTGCACCCGGCGATGGCTGCTGCACTCGGCGCGACGGGCACCCCGCTCGCCTACGGCGAGGTGTACACCGGCCTGAACTCCGGCGTCATCGACGCCGCGGAGAACAACGAGATCTCGTACTTCACCCAGGCCCACTTCGAGGTCGCACCGTACTTCGCCTTCACCCGCCACCTGGTCGGCACCGACTAACTGATCATCAACACCGACACCCTGAACTCCATGTCCGAGGAGGACCGGACCGCCTTCGACGAGGGCTGGGCCGCCGCCGTCGAGGAGCACACCGGCCTCTGGGTCGAGCAGACCGAGCAGGCGATCGCCGATGCCGAAGAGGGTGGCGCCACCTTCAACGAGGTCGACGCGGAAGCCTTCGCCGAAGCCCTCGCCGCCCTGCCCGAAGAGTTCCTCACCTCCGAGTCCCAGACCGCGCTGTGGGATGCGGTCCGCGGAGCCCAGGGCTGACCAGCCGCACCTCCACGCAGCAGGCCGGGCCACATGGCCCGGCCTCCTGCCGTGCAGAAGGGAAATGCAGGTGCAACTACTCACCAGGGGACTGAACCGGTCCCTCGGGATCACCACGGCGATCCTCTTCACCATCATGGTTCTCGCGGTCGTCTGGCAGGTCTTCACCCGTGAGGTGCTCCAGAGCCCCGCCGCCTGGACCGAGGAGCTCGCGAAGTACATCTTCGTGTGGACCTCGCTCGTCGGCGCTGCTCTGGTGTTCTCCGAGCGCGGACATATCGCGGTCACCTTCGTCGTGGAGCGTCTGCCGCGCGCCGGGCGAGTGATCGCCTCCCTCCTGATCCAGTGCGTGATTCTCTTCTTCGCGCTCGTGGTCCTGGTGTACGGCGGCATCCTCGCCGCGCAGAACACCTGGGCCCAGCAGCTCACGGCGCTGCCCGGCACCATCGGCCAGGCCTACCTGGTGCTACCTCTGACCGGCGTGATCATCGCTCTGATCGCGGTGCTCCACCTCATCGAGGATGTGCGCGGCGCAGGCCCGCTGACCAGCACTGTCGTGCACACCGAGGAAGCGGTCCCGGTGGTCCCAGGCCTCGAGGACGCGATCGCTGACTCGCCGCTGGCCGAGGCCGAGCACATGTCCTCGCGCGACGGAGACGAGAGCCCCGGCCCCGACGACGCCCCGCGCGATAACGACCCGAAGGAGCGCTGACCATGGACGTCACCGCAGTCGCAGGACTCATCCTGCTGATCGGCATCGTCGTGGGCATCGTCCTCGGCGTCCCCATCGCCGTCGTGATCGGCGTGACCTCGCTTGTCGCGATCTTCGTGCTGCTGGGCAACGACCCCACCACCACCTCGATGAACACCGCCTCCGAGGTGTTCACCGGCATCAACAGCTTCACCTGATCGCGATACCGCTCTTCATCCTCGCCGGCGGGCTCATGAACCAGGGCGGCATCGCCGGACGCCTGGTCGATGCCGCCCGTGTGGTGGTCGGCAAGCTGCCCGGCGGCCTGGTGCACACCAACGTCGTCTCCAACGCCATGTTCGGTGCCATCTCCGGTGCCGCGGTCGCCTCCGCAGCAGCCGTCGGCTCTGTGATGGGACCTCGGCTGGAGAAGGAGGGCTACTCCAAGCCCTGGAGCGCAGCGGTCAACGTCGCCTCCGCCCCGGCCGGCATGCTGATCCCGCCCTCGAACACCTTCATCGTGTACTCGCTGGTGTCTTCCACCTCGATCGCGGCGCTGTTCATGGCGGGCGTCGGGCCGGGCCTCATCTGGGCCATCGCGGTGAAGCTGGTGGTGGCCGCGACCCACAAGCGGAATCGCACCGGAACGCGTTCCGCCACCGAGCTCACCCTGACTCCGGCGATCGCGCTGAAGACCCTGTGGCGGGCGATCCCCTCGCTGCTGATGATCGTGATCGTCATCGGCGGCACCCTCTCGGGCTTCTTCACCGCGACCGAGTCTGCGGCTGTCGCCGTGGTGTACTGCCTGATCCTGGGCCTGATCTACCGCACCCTGGCGGTGAAGGACCTGCCCAAGATCCTGACCGAGGCGGGTCGCACCACCTCGATCGTGATGCTGCTGGTGGGTGTCTCCTCGGCGCTGTCCTTCGTGATGGCTTTCGCCCGGATCCCGGACCTGATCGCCGATCTGATCCTGAACTTCACCTCGGATCCGACGGTCATCCTGATCATCATCATGCTGATCCTGCTGGCAGTCGGCACTTTCATGGATCCCACCCCGGCGATCCTGATCTTCGTGCCGATCTTCCTGCCGATGGTCTCCGAGCTGGGCATCGACCCGGTGCACTTCGGCACCATGGTGGTCTACGCCTTCAGCGTCGGGGTGATCACCCCGCCGGTGGGCAATGTGCTGTTCGTGGGCGCGAGGATCGCGGATCTGAAGATCGAACCGGTCATCGCTCGACTGGGTCCCTTCCTGCTCGCGCTGGTCGTCGGACTGTTCCTGGTGGTGTTCCTCCCCCAGATCTCGCTCGCCCTCCCGGGCGTGCTCGGGATGCTCTGACGACCCGTCTCATCCCGTCAACAACGATCCCCGCAGACCTTGTTCAGGGGCTGCGGGGATCGTCATGTGCGGGATCGCACTGAGCTCAGAGGCCCAGCATCGTCAGCCACTGGTTCCAGAAGACGATGGCGATCACGACGATCACCAGCAGGTACCACAACAGGGTCGCCACCACCCAGTGGCGCAGCAGGTTCGCGAGCGGCGCCGGCAGCTTCAGGTCGCCGCTCTCGATGGTGCGGGCAAGGGTCGCGAAGAACATCGGTGCTGTGACCGTCCAGATCACCATGCACCAGGGGCACAGCGCCTTGATCAGGAAGATCGCGGAGATCGCCAGGAAGTGCACGTAGCCGAAGGCGAAGGTCATCCCGCCCAGGCGGGCCCAGCGGAACCAGGTGGGCAGCACTGTGCCGGTGGCCATCAGCGCGCCGATCGCGCCCATGATCGCGAAGCCGCCCAGCCCGATCGCCATGTTGGGGATCCCCAGCGCCGAGGACTGCCAGGTCATCATCACGTCGCCGCAGGAGATGAAGGGGTTCACGTCGCAGGACAGGCTGCCGCCGGGGTTCGCGAGCAGGAATTCCTTGCCGACCTGCAGCTCGAGGGAGGCGATCCAGCCCACGAGCGCGCCGATCAGCAGCACCAGGCCTGTCAGCCGCGTCCCGGCACGGCTCTTCGCGGAGTGCTCCGCGGCCAGCTCCGCATCGATCTCGGCCAGCATCGCCGCATCATCCGGGTCGGCCGCGGGGTCTACGGTGGCGTTCTCGTTCATGGCAGGACCGTGCTCTTCCGTGTGAGGGATCAGGTCTTCAGGTCTGCGGGCGGTCAGGTGACCGGGTGCTCACGGAACCAGGCGGCGAGATGCTCGTTGCCCTCGTCCATGCTCACCCGCGGCGTCCACTGCAAGCGCTCGCGGGTGCGGCGCTGATCGAACCAGTGCGCGGTGGACATCTGCTCGGCGAGGAACTCGGTCATCGGCGGTTCATCATGTCCGGGTCGCTTCTCCCAGATCCGCTCGATCACGCGGCCCGCGAAGCGGGCGGCGGAGCCGGGGACCTTGAGAGTCGGGGCCGGGACTCCGGCAGCTTCGCACCAGCCGGCGAACACATCGCGCACCGTGCGGGGTTCGCCGTTGGAGACCACGAAGCTCTCCCCGTGCACGTCCTGGATCCGGTCATGCGCGGCGACGATCGCTTCGGCCGCGTTGGTGACGTAGGTGGTGTCGATCAGGGCCATGCCCTGGTCCAGCAGCGGGAGCCGACCGCTGCGGGCGCGGTCCACGATGCGTCCCACCAGCTGCGTGTCTCCCGGTCCCCACACGATGTGGGGGCGGATCGAGGTGACCAGCAGCCCGTCTGCCCCGTCGGCCTCCATCGCCAGCAGTTCGGCGGCGGCTTTGGTGCGGGCGTACGGGCCGCGCGCCGTGGTGGGGTCGGCGACGGTGGCATCCGCGCCCACGATCGCGCGGCCGAGGTGTGCGACCGACGGCGAGGACACGTTCACCAGCGCTCCCCCGCCCTGCGCGCGCAGGGCATCGACCACGTTCCGGGTGCCCTCGATGTTGATCGCGCGGTATTCGCTCTCCGGACCGGAGATGGACACCTTCGCGGCGAGGTGGATCACCGCGTCCGCGCCGCTCACCGCGCGACGTACGTCCTCCGCCTCGGTGAGCGAGCCCTGCACGTCCTCGACGCCGTCGATCCCGGCAGGGCGGCGCTGGAAGGCACGCACGGTGGCTCCGCGGTCCCGCAGGGCGGTCGCGACCGCGCCGCCCAGCATCCCGGACGCGCCGGTGACCAGGACCGTCGGCGTGCTCACAGGGCGTCTGCCTTCTCGCCCTGCAGGGTCTGCTCGGACCAGCGGGACAGCGCAGCGCGGTCGATCTTCGAGTTGTGGCGGATGTCCGTCGGCAGGGCACGGGTGGTGAACACGGCCACCACCTCGACGCCGGCGCGCTCTCGCACCGCACGCCGCACAGCCTCCTGCAGGGACGGTTCTGCGGGGTGGGGCCGTCCTGCCTTGCCGGGTCGGTAGCCGTCCTCGGTCTCGAGGATCACCACCACCTGCTGGGTGCCGCGTGGGCCCACGACAGCGGCGCCGGCGCGACGTACGGTCGGCACCGTCTCCGCGGCGTCCTCGACCTGGACCGGGGTGAACAGGCCGTCCGCCGTGGCCAGCACGTGATCTGCTCGGCCTTCGACCCAGAGCCTGCCCTCCGTGTCGAGGTGGCCGACATCGCCGGTGGCGTGCCAGCCCGTGAAGCGCATCGAGGTGTGGGTGGTGCGCCAGAGCATCAGGTAGCGGTCCCGCACGTGCGGGCCACGGACCAGAATCTCACCGGTCGCGCCGGCCTCCTTGGTGATCTCCCCCGTGGTCCGTCCCAGCTCGTCCATGACGGCGATCGCGATCTCGACCCGCGGCACGGGACGGCCGACGCAGACTCCTGCGCCCTCACCCGCCGCCTCGATGCCCTCGAGGTCGATCGCGGCCACTGCGAGGATCTCCGTCATGCCGTAGGGCGTGAGGGCACGCGCCGTCGGCATCAGGGTGCGCAACTCGCGCAGCAGATGCGCGGGAATCGGCGCACCCGCGGAGAAGAAGCTCGCGGCGCGGGCCATCGCAGCGCGGTCATTCTCGTCGAGCTGGTCAGCGGTGTCGATGATGTTCCGCAGCGCCGCCGGAGCCGTGAACACGGCTGGCTCGCCGAGGGCGTCAATCGCCGCGGCCAGCGCCGGGGCGGTCAGCTCGCCCGGACGGGTGATGTCCATATCTGGAACCACTGTGGGTGCACCGAGCGCCGGGCCCAGCAGCGCGAACGTCGCGAAACCGGCGACCAGTCCGCGCTCGGGGGCCAGCTGCAGGGTGTCCCCCACCGCGGCGAACATCGCACCGAGCTGACGGTGGGTGAGCACCGCGCCCTTGGCGGGGCCGGTGGAGCCGGAGGTGAACAGGATCGCGGCGTCCGCGTCCGGTGCGGGCCAGGCCGCGTCGAGCGGGGCACCGAGCTCACGCTGCAGCGAGCCGGAGCGGGCGAGCTCGGCGATCGAGGTCTCCACGCCGAGAGCCACCCGGTCCACGGTGGGCAGCTGCTCGACCGAGAGGCGGCGGCCGGGCCAGCCCAGCGCGCGGGCGCCGACGAGTGCCTTCTTGATGCCGATGAACCAGTCGGGATGGGAGCCGATCACTGCCCGGGTCAGGCCTGCCGTGCCCAGCCCGGCGTCGGCCACCACGGCGACGGCGCCGATGCGGAAGCAGGCATAGAGCACGCCGGTCAGATCCGCGCCGGGCGTGATCAGGAGGCTGACCCGGTCCCCGGGGCGCACCCCATGGCCGAGCAGTCCGGCGGCGATGTCATCGACCCTGCGGTTCAGCAGCGACCAGGAGATCTCCCGGGCCTCGCCGTCCTCGCCGCCCAGCTCCACCACGGCGGGGCGGTGGGCGTGGCGGGGGTCTCCGGCGAGCTCCGCGATGGGCGCGCCGATATGCCGCTCGGGAGCGGGCTCGGCATAGGAGGAGACCGCGCGCCAGGCGGGGGCCTCGGTGCGGGGCTCCTCCGCGGTGCCGAAGTTCGTCTCGAGCCAGTCCGCGACCAGCCCGGCGACGTCGGCGTCCTCCCACACCAGATGGGAGGCCTTCTCGAAGCGGTGCACATCGGCGTGCGGGACGCGCTGGATGAGGTCGCGCAGGAAGCGGTCGTTGAAGGTGATGTCTCGCGGGCCCCAGGCGAACAGGGTCGGGACGTTCAGCTCCTGGATCCCGGCGGCGACCCGCTCGAGGGTGGGCCGGGAGGGGTGACCCTCGGCGGCGGGGATGTCGGCGACGAACTGGTCGATGCCGAGGCGTCGCGTGCGGCTGCGGTACGGGGCGAGGTAGGCGTCCTGGACGTCGCGCGGGAGCGACGGCTTGGACAGCGCGAGCGTGGTGCGCAGGAAGGTGTCGGTCACCGACGTCGAGGGGGTGCGGAACCATGGCGCGGTCGCGAGCTGCAGCGCCTTGGGCAGTGCCTCTTCGAGCTTCTGGTGGACGCCGGTGTTGGTGAGGATCATCCCGACCACGTCGTGGCGGTTGTCCAGCGCCCAGCCGGCGGAGATCAGGCCGCCCCAGTCATGGCCGACGGTCACCACCGGGCCGCGCAGCGACAGCGCGTCGGTGAGCAGCGACAGGTCCGTGATGCGGTCCTGGTAGCGGCGCTTCATACCGGTCCGTTCGGACCAGCCCATCTCGAGCTGGTCGACCGCGATCAGGCGCCAGGGGATGTCTCCGCGCACCAGCGAGCGGAAGAGGAAGGAGTAGGTGGGGTTGCCGTGGACGGCCAGCAGGGTGCCCCGCGGGGTGATCCCCTTCTCCGCCAGCAGCGGGCCGGAGTCCAGCAGGTGCCAGCGACGCTGCTCGCCGGAGTGGTCTCGCACCTGGAGTGTGCGGCTGAGCCGGGGATCCACTCCGGGCATCGGGGGAATTGCGGGGATCTCTTCCGAGGGAGCGCGGCGGCGCCCCGTGCTGCGGGTGGTGTTCACCACTCGACCTCCATCATCGCCGTGTTCAGACCTGAGCCGACACCCATCAGCAGCACTCGCTGTCCGCGCTGGATGTCGTTCTGGATGTGCGCGAGCGTCATCGGCACTGCTTCTGCGGCGACATTGCCCCAGTCCCCAAGGGTCATCGGGATGCGATCCATCCCCACTCCGGTGATCTTCGAGAAGTTGCGGATGTACACCGTGGAGACCTGGTGCGGGATGACGAGGTCGAGGGTCTTGAAGTCGTGCCCCGCCGCATTGGCGCCTTTCCAGGTGTCGAGGATGAGCTGGATGCCGTTCTCGAGCAGACCGGCGGAGTCGGTGCGCATGTCGTGCATGTCCGCCACGCACAGCTCGTGATGCTCGGTCCCGGCCCGGGCCTGGGTGTGCTTCATGCGGTGGCCTTCGGGGTGCTCGTCGGCCGGGCCGAGAACGGCGGCGGCGGCGCCGGAGCCCAGGGTCAGCGAGGCGAACTGGTTGTTGAAGTCCGCACGGGTGGACGTCTTCGAGTTCAGGCGCTCGACGGTCCCGCGCTGCACTTCCTCGACGTCCTCCGCGCCGACGACCAGGGCGTACTTGATCTGCCCGGAGTCGATCATGGCCGAGGCCATCGTCATCGCGTTGACGAAGCCGAGGCAGGCGTTGGTGATGTCGAAGTTCATCGCGCTCGTGGGCAGGCCCAGGGAGTGGTGGATCCCGGTGGAGACCGCGGGCTCGAGGTGCTGGCGGGAGACGGACGCGTTGATCAGCAGACCGACCTGGTCGCGCATGATCCCGGCTTTGGCCATGGCGCGCTCGGCGGCGAGCACCACGCCCTGCTTCCAGCCGTTCTCGGTGTCGCGCCACCAGCGGCGCTCATAGACGCCGGCGACCCGCTGCAGCACGCCCTTGGGCAGGCGCAGGCGCTTGCGTGCCGGCGCCAGCATCTCGTCGATCTCATCCGAGGTGACTGTGACCTGCGGAAGGCTCATCTCGATCGCGAGCAGGCTGGTGTTCCTGTGGACGATCCCTGTGTTCCCGTTCCCCATCAGCGTGCGCTACCTCGTCAGTCTGTGAATGTCGTTGCCGGATCGTGTCATTCTCCCACCCATGCCTGGGGAGACCCTCAAGGGGTGGCCGATCCCACGTCGCCCTCATTCCCGTCCTCCAGCAGATGTCCCAGGTGGTGACGGGCGAAGGCGAGGCTCTGTCGCAGGGTGCGCTCGCGGATCTCAGGCTTGTTGCTGGTGGTCACCTCGAGCAGCACCGATCCCTCCCAGCCTCGGTTGGCCAGGCGTCGCAGCACCTCGGCGCAGGGCTGGTTCCCCTCTCCGGGCGCGAGGTGCTCATCCTTCGTCGAGTTGCCGGAGCCATCGGCGAGATGCAGATGGGTGAGCCGGTCCCCGAGCCGCTCGATCATCTCCAGCGCATCATCACCGGCAGTGGCGGCGTGCGAGAGGTCGACGGTGACGTGGGCGTAGTCCTCGTCGGTGGGGTCATGGTCGGGCAGGTAGTTCAGCAGCTCCCTCACCCCGAGCCGCCACGGGTACATGTTCTCCACTGCGATGGCGATCCCGTGCTCCTCCTCGAGCGCAGCCACGCCCTCGACGAATCCGGTCGCGTACTTCCCTTGCCAGCGGAAGGGCGGGTGCGCCACGATCGTGGGCACCTCGAGCTCCTTCGCGATCTCGATCGTGCGCTCGATCTTCACCCAGGCGTCACGACCCCACAGGCCCTGGAGCAGGAACAGGGTGGGGGCATGGAGGGAGAGGATCGGCAGCTCGTACCGCTCGGAGTATTCGCGCAGGAGCCTCGGGTCCTGGCTGTCCTTGGGGTAGGAGACCATCACCTCCATCCCGTCGTACCCGATCTCGTGGGCGAGCCGGAAGCCTTCCTCGACGCCGGCGGGGAACACTGAGGAGGTCGACAGGCCCACCGGGATCCGGCGCTGCGGGTCCTGGTCGCTCCGGGGATCGCCCGCCATCAGTCGCTTGGACAGCTTCTCGCGGGCGGTGCGCTGGGCGGTGCTGGGCCGCGTGTAGGGCTTGCGGGCAGCGCTCGAAGAAGCGTCCGTCGACTGACGGTCACGGCGTGGACTCACGGCATCTCCTCGGGGCTGAGCGGGCCTGGTCAGTATGCAACAAGGGGCGCGCCTAGACTCTTCAGCATGTCTGTTCGAGATCTCACCGCCCAGGATTTCGTGCCCTACAAGACGATGAGCTCCGGAGCCTTCGGGGGCACCTTCGATCCTGAGTCTCCCACTGCTCCTCGGGAGTTCTCTCCTAGTGAGACTCCGATCGGCATCGACTCCGCCGGGCTCCCGGGCGGCGTGGACGGGGTCCTCGCAGCGGGCGCGCGGATCCGCCATGACCAGATCACGCTGGGCGGTGGGCTGGTGGGCAGCGGAGGCATCGCCGGTCTCGTCGTCCATCCCGCACACCGCGGTGACGGACTGTTCTCCGAGCTGATCACCGCGGTCATCGCCCGCTGTGACGTCGAAGGCCTCCCGGTCTCGATGCTCTATCCCTCCCATCCCGCGATCTACCACCGGTACGGCTACCAGGTGGTCGCGCGGGGACAGTCGCTGATCGTGCCGCTACTGGACCTGCAGCGGATCCCCGCCGTGCCGCACCGGCGCCTGGTGCCGGTCACCGCGGCCACGATGCCCCGCCTGCGGGAGCTCTACCACCGCCTGAGCGCCGACGACAATGCGATGCTGCGTCGAGAACCTCCGCTGTTCGCCCTGGGACTGCCCGCTGCGGGATGGTCCGCACTGCTGCTCCAGGACGAGTCCGGCACCGATCACGGCTACCTGTCCTGGACCCGGCTCAGCCAGGACCCCCACGGCGTCGGCCTCGAGGTGCACGAGCTGATGGGCCGCACCCGCTCCGACCGGCTGGCGCTGCTGCGCTCGCTGGGGTCGTGGTCCACGGTCACAGAACTGGCCAGGCTGCGGGTCCGCACCGAGGACCCGGTGCTCGATGCGCTCCCCGGCGCCGGGGCCCGCCCCAGCCCCCAGCCGGTGCCGCTGGTGATGATGCGGGTGATCGACACTGCCGCGACCCTGCGCGCCCGCCGCGCTCCGGAGCCGCTGAGCGGCAGCATCCGCCTGGTCGTCGAGGATGGCACCGTCCCCGCAGGAACCTGCCGCGCCGCCGGCACCTTCCTGGTCTCCGCGGACGGCGGCACGATCGCGGCAGACACAGTGGACGAACTCGCGGATCCCACAACGCCGGACGTCCTCGGCACCGTCCGCCTCGACATCCATGCCGCCTCGCTGCTGCTGATGGGCGGGCGCACCCTCGCCGATGCCCGTCGCCTCGACCTCTCCGCGGTGGCTGACCCAGCCGCCGAGACCTTCCTGGACGCTCTGCTGGCCGGCCCGCGGCCGAGCGTCATGGATGCCTTCTGATCCCGTCCCCTGAACCCCCGGAGCACCTGCATGGCCAAGCTGCATTTCAAGTACGGAGCGATGAACTCCGGAAAGTCCGACACCCTGATCAAGACCGCCTACAACTACGACGAGCGCGGGCTGGCCACGCTCACCGTGAAGCCGGCACTGGACACCAAGGGCGAGGACTGGGTGGTGGCCCGCGGCGGCGCCAGCCGTCAGGTCGATGTGCTCGCCGCCCCCGGTGACGACGTGCGCGCCCGGGTCAACGCCACGGCCGACGAGCGCGGGCTGCGCCCGCTGCACTGCGTGCTGGTGGATGAGGCGCAGTTCCTCGAGCCCTCGCAGATCGGTGATCTGTTCAAGATCGCCAAGCAGGACGGGATCTCGGTGATCTGCTACGGGCTGCGCGCCGATTTCCGCACCGCGATGTTCCCCGGTGCGAGCCGGCTCTTCGAGCTCGCCGACAACATCGAGAAGCTGCCCACCATGTGCCGCTGCGGCTCACAGGCCGAGTTCAACTGCCGCATGATCGACGGCCGCTTCGTCTTCGAAGGGGAACAGGTCGCGATCGACGGCGCGGAGGTGACCTATATGTCGCTGTGCGGGCCCTGCTTCATGCAGGAACAGGAACGCGCCGGCGTCACCGTCCTGGGGTGACACCGGCGCGTTCAGTAGCTGCGCTGTTCAACAGCTGAGCTGTTCAGGAGCTGAGCGGCTTGTCCTCGCCCACTTCAGCGTCGCCACCGGCGTGGGTGCTGGTGGACGAGCTCTCCTCATCCTTGCCCGCACCCTCGCGGACGCTGCTGAGGCGCTCCTTGGCGCTGCCTGCCGCGCCGGCCACCGCGCCCTGGACGTTCGAGGCGACCTCTGGGGCCTTCTCCTTGACCGTTCCTGCCGTGTCCTGGGCGACCTTGGTCGCGGTGTCCTTCGCCTGCGCGGCACGCCGCTGCACCTCAGGATCATCGGCCACCTGCCGCGCGGTGCGCTCGAGCGACTCATAGGGTCCGCGTCCTGCGCGGGATCCGACCACGAAGCCGATCGCGAGTCCGGCCAGGAAAATGAACTTCTTCATCGCTGCCTCCAGCATCGTCCGGTGTCTGTGCCACGCATCGTGTCACAGGACCCGCGCGGCGAAGGGTCTTCGCTGACCGAACGGTCCACCGCACCTCCGCGAGTGCTCCGCCGCTGCGGCGTGCCCTCAGCGGCGGAGCACTCGTCCCACTTCGGTTCCCTTTTGGTCACAGAACCTCCACCTCCGAGTCCCCGCGGCCTCTCCCGCAGGCTCGGCGAGGACTTACGATCAGAGGATCGCAATGCCGCGTTGATCAGTAACGAGAAGGAGACTTCGTTGTCCCCCGTAGCCCCCTCGCAGTCCCCGCTCGACGACTCCCCCGCCACCTCGGTGACTGTGGAGGAGGTCGCAGCGCAGGTCCACAGCTGGGTGCATGCTGCTGCGCTGCGCCCGGTGCCGGGGCCCGCGAAGATGCTCTCCGATCTGCTGAGAGACCCGAAGGGGCTGGACTTCACCCTCGCCTTCGTCGATCGCGTGATCCGGCCCGAGGATCCGCGCGCCGCGGCGGTGGAGCTGCGCCGCCTCGCCCAGGACCCGCCGGCCTTCCTGCCGGCGTCGCTGCGGCGAGTGCTGGGGCTGGGCGGCGTCGCGTCCTCTCTCGCCCCGGGGGCTGTGGTGCCGACCGCGCAGGCTGCGATGCGCCGCATGGTCGGTCACCTCATCCTTGATGCCCGCCCCCGCCAGCTGGGGGCCTCGATCGCTCGCCTCACCGCCGACGGCACGGAGCTGAACATCAATCTGCTCGGGGAGGCCGTGCTCGGCGCGCAGGAGGCCTCTCGCAGGATGCTGGGGCTCCGCGAGCTGGTGGCCCGCGAGGACGTCGACTACGTGTCGATCAAGGTCTCCTCGCTCGTGGACCATCTGCCGCTGTGGGCCACCGCCGAGACGGTCGACCACACGGTCGAGACGCTGCTCCCCCTCTACCTCGACGCCGCTCGCCGGGAGCAGCCCACCTTCCTGAACATGGACATGGAGGAGTACCGGGATCTCGAGCTGACGCTGCAGGTCTTCGAGAAGCTCCTGGATCGTCCCGAGCTCGAGCATCTTCACGCGGGCATCGTGCTGCAGGCCTATCTGCCCGATGCGCCCTCGGCGATGGCCCGGGTGCGGCGCTTCGCCGAGCGGCGGGTGGCGGCCGGCGGTGCTCCGCTCAAGGTGCGCCTGGTCAAGGGCGCGAACCTGGCGATGGAGCAGGTCGAGGCCTCGGTGCACGGTTGGAAACAGGCACCGCTGCTGTCGAAGGAGGAGACCGACGCGCAGTACAAGCGGATGCTGCTCGAGGCGCTGCACCCCAGCCGCCTGGACGCGGTCCATCTGGGCATCGCCGGCCACAATCTCTTCGACGTGGCCTTCGCGCACCTGCTGATGCGCGAGCGAGACATCGGTGCCGGACCGGGCCACGGCGTGGAGTTCGAGATGCTGGCCGGGATGGCCCCCGGGCAGCAGGCAGTGGTGCGCGAGGCCACCGGCACGATGCGGCTGTACGTGCCGATCGTGCACCCGCGCCACTTCGACGTCGCCGTCTCCTACCTGGTGCGCCGACTCGAGGAGAACGCCTCCTCGCAGAACTTCCTGTCCGCCGCGTTCGAGCTGGACACCTCCGAGCAGCTCTTCGAGCGCGAGCAGCAGCGTTTCGCCGGCGCTCTGGAGCGGGCGCTGCGGGAGACCTCCCTGCCCACCCATCGGGACCAGGACCGCATCGCCGAGGTCGCGGGCAGTCGGGGCGCGCTGCAGCTGGGCTCCCCCGGCCTGCCGGCGGTGCCCGGCGCCTTCCGCAACACCCCCGACACCGATCTGTCGACCCCTGCGAACCAGCAATGGGCCGCACAGCTCACCCATCGCATCCGCGGCTCGGAGATCGGCGAAGAGGAGGCCCGCGCCGCGCGGCTCACCACCGTGGAGGCTGTCCGGTCGACCATCTCCCGCGCCCTGGCTGCCCAGCCCTCCTGGGCGGGCCTGGGGGTCGAGAAGCGCGCCGGGATCCTGCGCCGGGTGGCGGGGACCCTGGCTGCGCATCGCGCAGAGCTGCTCGAGGTGATGGCGGCGGAGACCGGCAAGACCCTCGAGCAGGGAGACCCCGAGGTCAGCGAGGCGATCGACTTCGCGCTCTACTACGCCGAGCAGGCCGAGCAGCTCGCCCGGCAGGACGGCGTGCAGGGCACGCCCCGGCCGCTGACGCTGATCACCCCGCCCTGGAACTTCCCCGTCGCGATCCCCACCGGTGGCGCTCTCGCCGCACTCGTGACCGGCAGCAGCGTGATCATGAAGCCCGCCCCCCAGGCTCGTCGCTGCGGCGCCCTGATAGGTCGACTGCTCCACGAGGCCGGGGTCCCCCAGGACGTCTTCACCCTGGTCGATGTGCCGGAAGATGAGGCGGGTCGCGCGCTGATCTCGGATCCTCGGATCGATCAGCTGATCCTCACCGGTGCCTCGGACACCGCCGCACTGTTCGCCTCCTGGCGGCCCGAGCTGCGGATCCTTGCCGAGACCAGCGGCAAGAACTCGATCATCGTGACCCCGCAGGCGGATCTCGACCTGGCAGCCCGCGATGTCGCAGCGAGCGCCTTCGGCCACGCCGGCCAGAAGTGCTCCGCCGCGTCCCTGGTGATCACCGTCGGCTCCGTGACCACCTCGCGGCGCTTCACCGCACAGCTCGCCGACGCGGTGCTGAGCCTGCATGTGGGCCGGCCCACCGACCCAACCGCGCAGATGGGCCCCGTGGTCGAGGCCCCCGGTGAGAAGCTGCGCTCGGGACTGACCGAGCTCGCGGACGGCGAGGCCTGGCTCTCCCGACCCCGCCAGCTGGATGACTCCGGCACCCTGTTCTCCCCGGGCGTGCGCACCGGTGTCGAGGAGGGCTCCGCCTTCCACCTCACCGAATACTTCGGGCCCGTGCTCGGGGTCATCCACGCCGAGTCCCTCGAGGAGGCGGTGCGGATCCAGAACGGCACCGCCTACGGGCTCACCGCCGGGCTCCATTCGCTCGAGCCCACCGAGGTCGCCTGGTGGACCGAGCACGTCGAGGCCGGGAACCTCTATGTGAACCGGGGTATCACCGGGGCGATCGTGGAACGGCAGCCCTTCGGCGGCTGGAAGCGCTCGGCCATCGGCCAGACCGCGAAGGCGGGCGGGCCGAACTATCTGGTCCACCTGATGGACTGGGCCGACGCCCCCGCCACCTCCGACGCGCTGTCCGACCCGGAGACCTGGCTCGCCTCAGCGCGACACAGCGACCGGGAGCTCTTCTCGAGCATCTTCGCTCCTCGCGACGTGCAGGAGCTGCACGGAGAGATCAATGTGCTGCGCTACCTGCCGCTGCCGGTCCTGATCCGGGCCGCGTCCGGCACCTCCCCGCAGGAGCTCGAGCGGGTGCTGCATGCCGCAGCGACCGTCGGCGCCGAGGTGGAGGTAACCGTCGCGGACCCGGAGCTGACCGCGGCCGTGGATGCCGCAGTCACCGTCACGGTCGAGGATGCCGTCGCTTTCGCCGGCCGCGTCCCTGCTCTCACCCAGTCCCGCATCCGCCTGATCGGTGAGCCCGACGAGGCGCTGCGCCGGGCGATCGCGGAGCGCATCGAGGTGGCGCTGTTCACCGGAGCGGTGGTCGCCAGTGGGCGGATCGAGCTGCTCCCGTTCCTGCATGAGCAGGCGATCAGCGCGACCGATCATCGCTACGGCAACGCGCTCCCGCACCCGCTGGATCTCACCGGTGGCCAGGGCTGGGCCCGCGGCCGCAGCTGACCCGGCGGGAGCTGGCAGGAGCTGGCGCGGCGGGCCAGGCCACGGTTCCCACCCCAACTGGACCCCGGCCCACCTCAGCGCGACCTCAACCCGACCACAGCGCGACCACAGCCCGACCTCAGCCCGCGTCGAGATCGACGTTCGGTACAGATTGCGACACGCTTCTTGGACCGTACGTCGATCTCGTTGCCGCTCCATCGGCGCATCGGCGCCTCGGCGCCTCGGTGCTGCGGGGCTGCGGGGGTGCTGAAGAAGCACTGCTCTCGAGCCGCTGCCGTCACGCCGACGGCGTCCACCCCTGTCGAAGAAGGGCGTCACGGACCCTGTTCACGGCTTTGCGACAGCCGTACTGGAGATCCTCAGCCATGGTGCGCACCTCCACCCATCCCGCCCGGGACCGCCGTTCACCCCGTGCGATGTCCTTCGCCTGCTGCTCCGGAGTGAGATGAGTGGGCCCGTCGTGCTCTACCGCGACCCGCCATCTCGGCCAGTGCAGGTCTGGCTGGCCGAGATCGATCTCCGTCCCGAGCCTGTCGACTCCGCCGACTGGACGCTCATTGGCCAACGGCTCCGGCAGCCCCGCCTTGACCAGCGCGAGCCGCAGCCTGGTCTCGGCGGGTGAATCGCTGCCCAGACGCATCTGTGTCACCGCCGCCCGGAGCCTGCGGGCGCCCCGTCCGTGGAAGGCACCGGCCGCCTCGAGCAGCTCCTCGAGGCTTGCATACGGCTTCGAGCGCCTTTCGAACTCCTGGCGCGGGTGACGCACCAGGTGATCACCGATCGCCACGAGTGCTTCGTGACGGAGCACTCCGGAAAGGTCGAGCAGGGTGCGGATCCTGCTCGTCACCCGCACCGTCGGCCCCTTTTCCAGTGAGACCGGCGTGGCCTCGAGACGACTCCACCGCACCAGTGCGGTCCCTCGCCGTGGCGCTGCCGGGGAGGCGAGATGGATCCGGATATCCACGGTGCGGCCCCGGGGTCGGTGCACCGATCTGCCGTGATCCCGTCGTGACGTGGCCGGCGCGGAGACCACCTCGTCAGCCAGGACCCCAGGCAACGGGACGCCCCAGAGCCGCGCGGCGGTGAGCCCTGCAGCGAAGGCGTCTCGGTCCCGCCGGCAGAGCGCGGCGACGATGTCCGCCTCGGTGATCGGCCGCTCTCCCAGTGCCCAGAGCCCCCGGTCCAACGATCTGATATCTGCTGCCCGGAGGCGAGATGCGGACACGCCCGCGGCCAGAGCTTCAGCGGTCGTGAAAACGGGTAAGGGAAAAGCAGGAGGGAGCGGGCGTGGTCTACCGGTCATGCCGACAGCATCGGCCCCGGACGCCGTCCATCCGACACCGCTCCACACTCTGCAGGTGAGCGCCACCTCGTGACGGGTCCTCCCCAAGAAGAGCGGGCCAATTCATCGCGCCAGCGCGCCCCGCCGGCGCCGCGTCAGCGCGCCGCGTCAGCGCGCCCCGTCAGCTCTGGCCGAGATCGACGTTCGGTACATCTTCGCTCAGCAAAGTTGTACCGAACGTCGATCTCGCAGCAGGGCCCGTAGTTCGCGACGGGGCACAGCAAAGCGACGAGGCGCAGCACAGCAGGGCGCCAGGATCCCGACAGCCCGCGCTGGATGGGACTGGCCGAGCTGGACGGGACAGCCCGCGTTGAACTAACTGGACTGGCCGCGCCTCAGCCCGCCGTCGCGGTGCCGACGCGGGCTCCTTCGGGAACCTCGCCGCCTTCTTCGCCGAGCACGGCGTCCCCGACCACGGTGACGTCGGCGCCGAAGGTCCAGTCGCCCTGCACGTCCAGGCTGCTGGCCTCCTTGAGCGAGGGCACCCCGTGCGGGAAGCGCGGCTCGAAGTCCTGGATCAGCTTGTAGGCGCCGCCGTGCAGCGAGACCGCGGGCACCGTGTCCACCTGCTGCACGAGCGCCGCCCGTTCATCGAGGGCGTAGGCGTCTGAGCGGACCAGCAGCAGATCGCTGGTGGCCTTGACCGGCAGGAAGCGGTCGCGGCCGACGACGATCGCGGTCGCGCCGTCGAACACCTCGATCGCCGCGCCCATCGCGGATTCGATCTGGTAGACGGGGGTGCTGGCCTTGTCCGCCGGGTCCACCGTCTTCTCGTTGCGGATCAGGGGCAGGCCCATGATGCCGCCCCGTTCCTCGAGCACAGCTGCCATCTGCTCGAGGTCGAACCAGAGGTTGTTGGTGTGGAAGAACGGGTGGCGGTGCTCGTCGGTGAAGAAGTCCATCTCGTCGTCCGGGGTCTGTGCGGTGTCGCGCAGGATCAGCCGACCATCGGACTTCCGCACGGCGAGGTGACCGCCCTTGCGATCGGCGGGGGTGCGATGGCACAGCTCCGCCGCATAGGGCGCGCCGGTCGCGGCGAACCAGGACGCGATCACGGGGCTGGGCACAGTGCCGAGGTTGTCCGAGTTCGAGACCGAGGCGTACTTGAAGCCGGCATCCAGCAGCTGCTGGAGCAGGCCGGAGGTCTGCAGGGCGGTGTAGATGTCGCCGTGGCCGGGCGGGCACCACTCGAGAGAGGGATCCGCATCCCAGTCCACCGGGGTGAGGTCGTCCTTGCGGAGCTTGGGCTCCTTGTTCTGCAGGAAATCCAGGGGCAGGTCGCCGACGGGCAGGTCGGGGTACTTGGCGAGCACCTCGAGGGTGTCCTCGCGGGTGCGGAAGGAGTTCATGAAGATCAGCGGGAGGCGGGAACCGGTGCCGCGGCGCGCGGCGAGGACCTGCTCGACGATGATGTCGAGGAACGACTTGCCGTCCCGCACCGGCAGCAGCGACTTCGCCTGGTCCAGGCCCATCGAGGTGCCGAGGCCGCCGTTGAGGTTGATGATCGCGAGCTGGTCGAAGACCTGCTTGGCGTGACCGACGTCGATCTTGACGTCCTCGAGCAGCGGCGGATCGAGGTAGGGCTCGATCGTGTCCTCGGGGATGGTGCCCGTGACGCCCTGTGCGAGCTGCTCGTAATAGTGGGAGAAGACGTCGATCGCAGTCTGTGCGACCCCTTCATCGACCATCTTCTGCTGCGCGGCGGCGAGTCCTTCGTTGCTCATGGCTCCAGGGTATCGGGGGGAACGGCTCTCGATGGCACGGCGATCGCCGATCTGCCCCCGGCCTCTTCTGAGGTTCGCACCGGGCTCTCGTCGGAGTGCGCCCGCGACTCCCCTAGAATCGACTGCTATGAGCACAGTCCTGTCCGCGGTCGCCTGGCCGTATGCCAATGGTCCCCGCCATATCGGTCATGTCGCCGGCTTCGGCGTCCCCTCCGATGTCTTCTCCCGATACATGCGGATGGCCGGCCACGACGTGCTCATGGTCTCCGGCACCGATGAGCATGGCACCCCGATCCTGGTCGCCGCCGACTCCGAGGGCATCAGCGCTCGCGAGCTCGCCGATCGCAACAACCGCATGATCGTCGAGGATCTGGTGGCGCTGGGTCTGTCCTATGACCTGTTCACGCGCACCACCACCCGCAACCACTATCAGGTGGTGCAGGACATGTTCGTCACGGTGCGGGACAACGGATACATGGTCGAGCAGGTCACCTCCGGCGCGATCTCCCCGTCGACCGGCCGCACCCTGCCGGACCGCTATATCGAGGGCACCTGCCCGATCTGCGGCGCCGGCGGCGCCCGCGGCGATCAGTGCGACAACTGCGGCAATCAGCTGGACCCCACGGATCTCATCAACCCGGTCTCGCGCATCAACGGCGAGACCCCCGAGTTCATCGAGACCTCGCACTGGTTCCTGGATCTGCCGGCGCTGGCGGCAGAGCTGGGCCACTGGCTCGATGAGCGCGAGGCCACCGGGCTGTGGCGCCCGAACGTAATCCGCTTCAGCCAGAACATCCTCGAGGACATCCGCCCCCGGGCGATGACCCGCGACATCGACTGGGGCATCCCTGTTCCCGGCTGGGAGGATCAGCCGAACAAGCGCCTCTACGTCTGGTTCGACGCGGTGATCGGCTATCTCTCCGCCTCGATCGAGTGGGCGCGCCGGTCCGGTGACCCGGAGGCCTGGCGGAAGTGGTGGAACGATCCTGAGACTCTCGCCTATTACTTCATGGGCAAGGACAACATCGTCTTCCACTCCCAGATCTGGCCGGCCGAGATGCTCGCCCAGAACGGGCAGGGCGACAAGGGCGGCGCCCCCGGGAAGTTCGGCGAGCTGAAGCTGCCCACCGAGGTGGTCTCCAGCGAGTTCCTCACCATGGAGGGGAAGAAGTTCTCCTCCTCCAAGGGGATCGTCATCTACGTGCGCGACGTGCTCGAGCGCTACCAGCCCGATGCGCTGCGCTACTTCATCTCCGCGGCGGGCCCGGAGACGCACGACGCGGACTTCACCTGGGTCGATTTCGTCTCCCGCACCAACAACGAGCTGGTCGCCGGCTGGGGCAACCTCGTCAACCGCACCGCCGCGATGATCGCGAAGAACGTCGGCGAGATCCCGGCGGCCGGGGAGTTCGAGGAGATCGACCGGCAGCTGCTGGATCAGATCCTCGAGGGCTTCACCACCGTCGGCGGCCTCATCGAGGCACACCGTCAGCGGGCCGCGATCGCCGAGATCATGCGCCTGGTGGGCGAGGCGAATGCGTACGTCTCCCGCACCGAGCCGTTCAAGCTGAAGGCGGAGGAGCAGCGTCCTCGCCTGCTCACCGTGCTGCACGTGCTCGCCCAGGCCGTCACCGACCTGAACACGATGCTGGCCCCCTTTCTGCCGCAGTCCGCGAATGCGGTCGAGAAGGCGCTCGGGGGCACCCGCCAGATCGCGCCGATGCCGCGCATCGACGAGGTCGAGGATCTCGACGGCGGGCCCGGCTACCCGGTCATCACCGGCGATTACACGAATGTCCCCGCGTGGGCGCACCATCCGGTCGGGGTCGGCCAGCAGGTCGTCAAGCCCACTCCTATCTTCGCCAAGCTCGACCCGACCACGGCCGCTGAGGAGCTCGAGCGTCTCGAAGCAGCTGCCGAGGGCTGAGCCGAAAGCGTGACGCCATCGGCACTGTAGTAACACTTTCTCGACAAAGTGTTACTACAGTGGGGCCATGAGCACAGATCCGACGGCACCATTGACGGTCCCTCCAGTCGGACGCCGTCCCGGCCTCTGGCGGGTGGCCGACGACGGCCTGGCCTCCCGCTCCGCTCGCACCCGCGGATCGGGGCCCTACGAGGCAGCGATCCCCGCAGTGCTCACCGCTCCCGCCCTCACGCTCAGCATCCCCGGGGACCTCGCGGCCGACGTCGCCGATGCGGAGAATGCGCTGACGGCCTTCGATGCCCACGCCGGTTCCCGCCTCGGCGCAGATAATCCTGCGCTCGGCCCCATGAGTGCAGTGCTGCTGCGCACCGAATCCGCCTCGTCCTCCCAGATCGAGGACCTCACTGTGGGCGCCCGGCAGCTGGCACTGGCCGAGCTGGACGAATCACGCAGCAGCAATGCCCGCGCCGTGGTCGCCAATGTCCGCACAATGGAGGCGGCGCTCCGCCTGGCCGCACGGCTTGATCTCGACGCAATCCTGGCGATGCACGCCGAACTGCTGGCCGGCGCGGAGGATGCCGGACGACTCCGGCAGCAGCTGGTGTGGGTGGGCCGCAGTGGTCTGAGCCCGCTCGGCGCCGCCCATATCGCGCCGGAGCCTGAGGATGTTCCCGCCGCGCTGGAGGATCTCCTGGCCTTCATCGCCCGCGACGACCTGCCGATCCTCCTGCACGCCGCGATCGCCCACGCCCAGTTCGAGACCATCCACCCCTTCACCGACGGCAACGGGCGCACCGGCCGCGCACTGGTCCACGCGATGCTCAGCGGCAAAGGGCTGCTGGCCACCACCGCGCCGGTCTCCGCCGGCCTGCTGACAGATCTCGGCGCGTACACGGGGTCGCTGACCGCCTTCCGGGCGGGCGACGCCCGGCCCCTCGTCGAGGAGTTCGCCCGGGCCGCGCGATACGCCGCCGCAACCGGCACTCGGCTCGTCGACGACCTCGCGGCACAGTTGGAGGAGGACCGCGAACGCCTCGCCGGGGTGCGCCGCCACGCCCTGGCGTGGTCCGTGCTGCCTCGCCTGATCGGGCAGCCGATCGTCAACGCCGCCCACCTCCAGCGTGCTCTCGAGGTGCCCGCGATGACCGCCCAGCGCGCGCTGGCCCAGCTCACAGACGCAGGCGTGCTCCAGGAGGCGACCGGTCGCTCCCGGCATCGAGTCTGGCAGCATCCCGGGATCCTCCGGATCCTGGATGCTTACGCCTCCGAGGTGCGCCGCCAGAGCTGAGCCTCGAGGGGATACTGTGGGTCACCTCACACCTTCGGTAGGGAGGCGACGCATCATGTCCAAGCCCGCAGCACGTTCCGGCAATGCCCCGGCACCATCCCAGAGCCTGAATCCCAAGGTCGTCGTGATCAGCGTGGCCGCTGCCGTCGGGGGCTTCCTGTTCGGCTTCGACACCTCGGTCATCAACGGCGCCGTCAACGCCCTCTCCGACGAGTTCTCGCTCGGTGCGGGCCTGACCGGCTTCGCCGTCTCCTCCGCCCTGCTCGGCTGCGCCGTCGGCGCCTGGTTCGCCGGCATGCTCTCGAACCGCTACGGCCGCATCCCGGTGATGGTGATCGCGGCGACCCTGTTCTTCATCTCCGCGATCGGCTCCGGGCTGGCCTTCGGGGTCTGGGACCTGATCGTCTGGCGCGTGGTCGGCGGTCTCGGCGTCGGTGCCGCGAGCGTCATCGCACCGGCCTACATCGCGGAGGTCGCCCCGGCGAGGTTCCGTGGTCGGCTCGGCTCGCTGCAGCAGCTCGCGATCGTGCTCGGCATCTTCGTCGCCCTGCTCTCCAACGCCCTGATCGCGAACACCGCCGGTGGCGCGGCGGAGTCGTTCTGGTTCGGGGTCGCCGCCTGGCGATGGATGTTCATGATCGAGGCGCTGCCGGCCGCGATCTACGGGATCATGGCGCTGTTCCTGCCGGAGTCCCCGCGCTACCTGATCGGCAAGGGCGAGCTGGACCGCGCCTCGAAGGTGCTCTACGACTTCACCGGCGAGCTCGACGTGAACCTCAAGATCGAGCAGATCCGCAAGACGCTCGAGCGGGAGCGCAAGGAGAGCCTGCGGGATCTCCTCGGCGGCCGGTTCGGGCTGAAGCCGATCGTCTGGCTGGGCATCCTGCTGTCGCTGTTCCAGCAGCTGGTGGGCATCAACGTCATCTTCTACTACTCGACCACGCTGTGGCAGTCCGTCGGCTTCGATGAGTCCCAGGCGCTGCTGACCAGCACCATCACCTCGGTGATGAACATCGTCGCGACGATCATCGCGATCCTGCTGGTGGACAAGGTGGGCAGGCGCCTGATGCTGCTGGTGGGCTCGGCCGGGATGACCGTGTCGCTGGGACTGATGGCCCTCGCTTTCTCCTTCGGGGAGGTCGCCGCCGGCACCGAGACCATCGCCCTGCCGGATCCGTGGTCCACCGTCGCCCTGATCTCCGCGAACGCCTTCGTGATGTTCTTCGGAACCACCTGGGGTCCGCTGGTGTGGGTGCTGCTGGGAGAGATCTTCCCCAACAAGATCCGTGCCTCCGCGCTCGCGGTCGCGGCGGCGGCGCAGTGGGGTGCGAACTGGGCCGTCTCGGCGTCCTTCCCGGCGCTGTCGAACATCGGACTGACCTTCGCCTACGGCATCTATGCGGCCTTCGCGCTGCTGAGCCTGGTCTTCGTGTTCCTCTGGGTGCCGGAGACGAAGGATCGTGAGCTGGAGGACATGGACTCCCTCGAGCTCGGGCGGGCCGCCCGGAAGGGCTGACCCGCCCGTCGGCTCAGACTCCGCGTTCCGGCTGAGATCGTCCCTCCAGGGTGGTCCGCGCCGCGGCGGCGATGTGCGCGGCATCGATACCGGCCCAGTCCAGCAGCTCTGCGGGTGTGCCGGAGCCGGGCACCCCGTCGACCGCGAGGTGCTTGAGGTGCAGGTCGGTGATCGGCTCGGCGGCCAGCGCCGCGAGCACTGCGGCACCCAGACCGCCCTCGGCGTGGTGGTCCTCGGCCACGACGATGCGCCCGCCGGTCGCCGCGACGGCCTCCCGCAGGCCCTCGGCGTCGATCGGCTTGAGGGAGTAGACGTCGATCACCCGCACCTTGATCCCCTGCTCGGCGAGGATGTCCGCGGCGGCCAGCGCCTCATGGAGCGTCACCCCGGCACCGACCAGCGTGACGGCATCCTCCGGGGAGCTGCGCAGGGTCTTCGAACCGCCGACGGGGAAGGATTCCCCGGGGCCGTAGAGCACGGGATATGCCCCGCGGGTGGTGCGCAGATAGCTCACTCCGGAGAGGTCCGCCATCTCGACCACCAGCGCCGCGGCGGAGGTCGCGTCGCTGGGGTAGAGCACCGTCGAGCCCTGGATGGCGGCGATCATCGCGAGGTCCTCCAGCCCCATCTGGGAGGGCCCGTCGGGGCCGATCTCAACGCCTGCATGAGAGCCCACGAGCCGCAGGTCCACCCGGGAGATCGGGGCCATGCGGACGAAGTCCGCGGCGCGGGTGAGGAAGGCGGCGAAGGTCGAGGCATAGGCGAGATAGCCGCGGGTCGAGAGCCCGGTGGCCGCGGCGACCATCTGCTGCTCGGCGATGAACATCTCGAAGAAGCGCTCGGGGTGGGCCTCGACGAAGTCGGCGACCCCGGTGGAGTTCGAGACCTCGCCGTCCAGCGCGACCACCCGCGGATCGACCTCCGCGAGGGCCACCAGCGCCGGGCCGTAGGCCTTCCGGGTCGCGACCTCCTCCCCCTTCTCGAAGACGGGCAGCTCGACCTCGCCGCGCGCGGCCCTCTCGGCGCGCTCGACCACGGGCGGCATCGGTCCCCGCACCTGCAGGGACCGCTCGCCGCCGAGCGCGGCGATCGCCTCCACGGACTTCTCCTCGGGCATCGGCTTGCCGTGCCAGCCGCTCTCGTCCTCGACGCCGGGGATGCCCTTGCCCTTGATCGTGCGGGCGAGGATCACCAGGGGGCGGTCCAATTCGCCGTCGGCCTGCGCGAGCGCGCCCTCGATCTGGTCGATGTCGTGCCCGTCGATGATCACGGCGCGGGCACCGAAGGCCTCGACCCGGGCGGCGTAGGTGTCCAGGTCCCAGCCCAGCGCCGTCTCCCCGCGCTGGCCGAGCCGGTTCACGTCCACGATCGTGACCAGGTTGGTCAGCTGATAGTGCGAGGCGGTGGCGAGGGCCTCCCACATGGATCCCTCGGCGAGCTCGCTGTCCCCGGTGAGGACCCAGACGCGATACGGGGCCTGCTCGAGGTGCTTGCCGGCGAGTGCGATGCCGACCCCGTCGGGCAGCCCCTGCCCCAGCGAGCCGGTGGCCACATCGACCCAGGGCAGCACCGGGGTGGGGTGACCCTCGAGCCGCTGGCCGAAGCGACGATAGCCCTCCATCAGCTCCTGGTCGCTGACGACCCCGGCGGCTCGGTAGACCGAGTACAGGAGCGGAGACGCGTGGCCCTTGGAGAAGATCAGGTGGTCGTTGCCGGGGTTCTCGGGTGCATCCCAGTCGTAGCGCAGGTGGCGCGACATCAGCGTGGCCAGCAGGTCTGCGGCGGAGAGGCTGGAGGTGGGGTGGCCGGACCCGGCGCTGGTCGAAGCGCGGATCGAGTCGACACGCAGCTGGGCGGCGAGCTCCGGGACCTGGTCGAGAGCGAATCCTTCGTGCATGGTCGTGGTCATCATGACTCCACCGTAGGAGCCCTCCACCGTGCCCGGCAATCATGGGCGACCGAGCGGTCGACGATCAGCGGTCGACGATCAGCGGTCGGCGATCAGAGGTCGAAGACCCGCAGCACCACCGCATGTGCGCTCCCGGAGGCCGCTCCCCCCTCGGCGAGGATCTCGGGGATGAACTCCTCGGGGCGCGGATGGCCCTCGACGTGGGCGAGATAGGCCTCATGGGCACGTAGCGAGTCCACCGCCGCCTGCACCTGTGAGGCGTCGACGGCCTTGGCGTGGGTCGGCGCGGGGTGCCCGGCCACCAGTAGCGCACGGGCGCTCCACGGTGCGAGCCCCTCGACCTCATGCAGCTCCCGGAAGACCCAGGGGTTCGCCGCATCGCGAGCGCCGTCGGCCGCGGCCAGCCCGGCGACCCGGTGGTCGGCCTGGTTGAGCCCGCCGTAGGCCTCCACCTCGAAGTTCGCGGTGAGCACCAGGTCGGGCCGCAGCTGCCGCACGACGCGGGCGATGTCCCGGCGCAGCGCGAGGGAGGCCTCGAGCATGCCGTCGGGATTGTCGAGATACCGCAGCTCGGAGACGCCGACGATCTCGCGGGCCCGGCGCTGCTCCCGCTCGCGCAGCGGGCCGACGATGGCCGGATCCTCGGCCATTCCGGCCTCGCCGCGGGTGAGCAGGAGGTAGCTGACCTCGATCCCCGCCTCGGTCCACGCGGCGACAGCGGCAGAGGCGCCGTACTCCATGTCGTCGGGGTGGGCGACGATGCACAGCACACGCTCGACCCCCGTCTCGGGCAAAGTGGTGAGCAGAGTCTGTGCCATCTCGTCCATAGCCCCCACCTTAAGCGTGCTGGCGCTCGGCAGCGAGGTCCTTGACCAGGCGCGACACGGCGGCCCGGCCGGCCCGGTTGGCGCCGATGGTCGAGGCGCCGGGGCCGTAGCCGATCAGGTGGATCCGCGGATCGTGGGCGACGGCGGTGCCATCCATCGTGATGCCCCCGCGAGGATTGTGCAGGGACAGCGGCCGCAGGTGACGCAGCTCGTGGCGGAACCCGGTCGCCCACAGCAGCACGTCCAGCGGCGTGTGGGAACCGTCCGCCTCCTGCACCCCGTCCGGGGTGAGGGCCGTGAACATCGGCCGCCGCTCAAGGACCCCTCGCCGCCGGGCCTGGCGCAGCTCCGGGGTCCAGGCGAGTCCGGTCGCAGAGACGACGCTGCGCACCGGGAGCCCCTGCCGCACCCTCTCGGTCACTCCGGCGATGACCTCCCGTCCCACCTCTTCGGTGAACGGTCGGTCGGCGAAGACCGGCTCGCGGCGGGTGTACCAGAAGGTCTGCCCCACCTCGGCGATCTCGAGCAGGTGGCCCAGCGCGCTGATGCCACCGCCGATGATCCCCACCCGCTTGCCGGCGAAGTCCTCGGCTCTGCGGTAGTCGGCGGTGTGCAGCTGGCGGCCGCGGAAGCTCGTCGCCCCGGGGTAGGCGGGTCGGAACGGCCGGGTCCAGGTGCCGGTCGCATTGAACACGGCACGCGTGCGCACGGGCGGCCGCCGCACACCGTCTGCCCCGACCGAATGCACCAGCAGCGGGAGCGGCCCGTCGCTGTCGGGATCTGTCGACGGATCGTCCTCCACCAGCGTCACCCGCACCGGGCGCTCGATCGGCACCTCGAAGCGCCGTTCGAAGTCGGCGAAGTAGTCCGGCACGGCCTGGTTCGAGGGCTGATCCGCGGCCGCCTCGACGACGGGCATGCCCGGCAGCTCACGGATCCCGTTGACCGTCGCCATCGCGAGGCTGTCCCAGCGGTGGCGCCAGGCCCCGCCCGGGCCCGCCTCCGCGTCGAGGATCACGACCTCAAGCCCGCCTCGGCGCAACAGGTGATAGGCGGCGGAGAGACCCGCCTGTCCAGCCCCGATCACCACCACATCCACGGTGCGCGCTGAGCTCTCCATACCCGGCACAACGGCACCCGCTCGCGGATTCTTCCCCGAGGCGATCGGAGTCACGCCGCCGTCGGCACCGTCGTGCTCACCACCCGGGCCGCCTGGAGCCCCCGTGCGAGATCTGCCCACAGGTCCTCGAGGTCCTCGAGTCCGACGCTGAGTCGCACCGTGCCCGGCCTCACCCCGCAGGCCGCGCGCTGGATCTCGCTCAGATGTGAATGGGTGGTGCTCCCCGGATGACAGACCAGCGAGCGAGCATCTCCGAGGTTCACCGCGATGGTCCACAGCGACAGCGCATCGCAGAAGGCCGCGGCCGCTGCCTCTCCTCCTGCGAGCTCCAGGGAAAACACCCCGGAGGTGCCCCGCGGGAAGTCTCGCCGCGCGAGGTGCGCATCCGGGCGACCCGGGATGCTGGAGTGCTCGACCGTGCTCACCCCCGGCAGTCCATGCAGCCGGCCAGCCAGCGCTGCGGCGTCCGTGCTGACCTTCCGCATCCGCAGGTCGAGGGTCTCGATGCCGACCAGGATCTGCTGGGCGCTCGCGGCAGGCAGGGTGGTGCCGAAGTCGGTGACGTACTTGGCACGGGCGTAGGCCAGCAGCCCGGAGCCTCCGCGACGGTACTCGTCGGCGAAGGTCACGCCGAAGCGCCGATTCGGGGTGGTGAGCTGCTGCCAGCGCTCCGGCCGCCGCCGTGGATCGAAGCGGCCGGTGTCCACGATCAGCCCGGCGATGGTGGTGCCGTGCCCGCACAGGTACTTGGTGGCGGAGTGGACCACCAGGTCGGCGCCGTGCTCTCCGGGCCGGTAGAGAGCCGGGCTCGCAAGCGTGGAGTCGACCACCACGGGGACATCGTGAGAATGGGCGATCGCGGTCAGTGCTGCGAGGTCCACGAGCTGGGCGCCGGGATTCGCGATGGATTCCACGATCGCCGCCCGGGTGCGGTCGGTGAAGGCGGCCTCCCACGCCGGAAGGTCCCATGGATCTGCCACCGTGCAGGTGACACCGAAGTCGGCGAGGGTGTCATCGAGGACCTCGGTGGTGCCGCCATAGAGCCGTGAGGAGGCGACGACATGTCCGCCGGGGGCGACCAGGGCACACAGGGCGATGGTGGTCGCGGACTGTCCCGAGGCGACAGCGATCGCGCCGATCCCCTGTTCCAGGGTGCTGATCCGCTGCTCGAGCACTGCTGTCGTGGGATTCCCGGAACGGGAGTAGGCGAAGCCTTCGGCACGTCGCTCGAACAGCGCCTTGAGCGAGGAGTGGGAGGCCTGGGCGTAGGCGCTCGAGGCGTAGACGGGCGGGGTCAGCGCGCGGTGGCCGTCGGCGGCTGGACCCCATCCCGCGTGTATCCCTGCCGTGCTCATAACGCCTCCTCGAGGTCTCCGGTGCTCACCGGACCATCGTCGGACGGCGCGGCGCCAGCGCGCGAGAACTATGACGGAGTGTGGCTCTCCGCGATCGCTGTGCCATCCACTGCTGTGCCATCCGCTGCCCAGATCCCCGAGCTGCCCCGCCGATGGGAGCCCAGCAGGTGGGTGTCGACCACCCCCAGCGCCTCCATCAGCGCGAACATGGTGGTCGGGCCGACGAACCGGAACCCGCGGCGTTTGAGCTCCTTCGCGAGCGCCACCGATTCCTCGCTCGTGGTGGGGACCTCCGCCGGCGTGCGGGGCTGTGGAGTCTGCGCAGGCTGGTAAGACCACACCAGATCCGCGAGCGTGGTTCCCGGCCCCCGCTCGTCCCGCAGGGCGATCGTCGCGCGGGCGTTGGAGAGGGTCGCCTCGATCTTTCCGCGGTGCCGGATGATCCCGGTGTCCGCGAGGAGCCGTTCGACATCCTCGGGGCCGAAGTTCGCGACGGCCTCGACGTCGAAGCCCTCGAACGCCCGCCGGAAGCCCTCCCGACGGCGCAGGATCGTGGCCCAACTCAGCCCCGATTGAAAACCTTCGAGCGCGAGCCGCTCGAAGACTCCGCGCTCGTCGCGCACCGGCATGCCCCACTCAGTGTCGTAGTAGAGGCGCAGATCGTCGTGCGTGGAGGCCCAGGCGGGGCGGGCCAGCTCGTCGGCGCCGATGATCAGATCCATGCTGCGTGCCCAGCCTCAGTCATCGATCCGGCCGACCGGCTCACGCTTCTCGGCCTGGAACTGGTCCTCGATACGACCCAGGGCCCAGTAGGCGGAGATCGAGATCTGCTCGCGCGGGATCCTCGCTTCCTTCACCAGCACCCTGCGCAGCAGTTTGGTGATGCCTCGCTCGACGTGGCAGAAGACCTGCAAGCCCTCGTGGTCGCTGAGCTCGAGCGCGGCGACCCGGTCGACCAGCAGCTGACGCTCACCGATCAGCCAGTGCAGCTCGACCCCGGCGGGGTGCTCGAGCGTGAGGCGATCCTCTTCACTGTCCAGCTGGATCAGCACCGTGCCGACCGCGCCGGGGTCCATCGACTCGAGGGCGGCGGCGATCGCGGGGACAGCGGCGTGGTCTCCGATGATCAGATGGCGACGGGTCTCCGGCTGCGGGGTGTAGCCGCCGCCGGCGCCGGACATGGCGATGCGCTCCCCCGGCTGTGCCTCGTCGGCCCACCGAGCGGCGACACCGTTGTCCGTCCCGTCTCCGTGCAGAACCACATCGATGTCCAGGCGCTGGTGCTCGTCGTCCCAGCGGCGCACCGTGTAGGTACGGCGTGCGGGCATCAGCTCGGGGCTCTGCTCCCGCAGCGCGTCCATGTCATAGGGGGGATGCAGGCCGGCGGCGGGATCCGCGATGAGCAACTTGACGTAGGCATCGGTGTGCTCATTGCGGTTCAGCGCGGCGTAGCCCTCTCCCCCGAGGGTGAGGCGCAGCAGGCGGGGCGAGATGCGGGTCTTGCTCAGCACCTCCAGGACGGCCTGGGTCTGAGGACGGCGCGCAGGGCGCCCCGCGGCGGTCTCGGCAAGGGCGGGCGATTCAGTGGTGGTCTGCATATCCTCCACATTACGCTACGCAGCACTTCCGTAAATGGGGAGGGGAGCGAACGCACCTCCTCTAGGCTGGGCAGATGAGCACACAGCCCCAGCCCGAGGTCGACGCAGTCGTGGTGGGTTCGGGACCCAACGGCCTTGCCGCCGCGGTCACCCTGGCGCGGGCCGGGCTCTCGGTGCAGGTGCTCGAGTCTCAGTCGACGATCGGCGGCGGTGCTCGCACCCTCGACCTCGGCCTGGCGCCCGGGATCGTGCACGACATCTGCTCTGCCGCCCATCCCCTCGCGCTCGCGAGCCCCTTCTTCGAAGCGTTCGATGTGCGGGCCCGCGGGGTCCGGGCGATCGCGCCGAACGCTTCCTATGCCCAGCCTCTGGACGACCAGCCAGCGGCGATCGCCTGGCGCGATGCCGAACGCACTGCGGACGGCCTCGGCGCCGACGGCTCCGCCTGGCGCGCCACCATCGGCACCCTCGCCCGGTATCAGGACCTCGTGGTCGAGCTCGCCCTCGGGGACAAGCGCTCGATCCCCCTCTCACTGCTCACCCCGCGGACTCTGCTGGCCGCGCCCGTCTTCGGTGCCCTGATCGGCCTGCAGGGCACGCCGGCGTGGGATCTGCCCTTTCGCACCGAGCGGGCCCGTGCCCTGCTGGGCGGCGTGGCCGCGCACGCCATCGGCACGATGCCCTCGCTCGCGCTGTCGGCGACCGCGGGGCTGCTCAGCGCGATCGGCCATGGGGTCGGCTGGCCGATCCCCGTCGGCGGCTCGCAGTCGATCATCGATGTCCTGGTGGAGGATCTCCGCGCGCATGGCGGGCAGATCATCACCGGTCACCATGTGCGCAGCTGGCGCGACGTGCCCCCCGCGCGTGCGGTGCTGCTGGATACCCCGGCGGGCGCCGCAGCGGACATCCTCGCGAACCGTCTGCCCGCATCGCTCGAGCGGGCGCTGCGCCGCTTCCCTCACGGCGACGCCGCAGCGAAGGTGGACTTCGTGCTCTCCGGCCCAGTGCCCTGGCGAGATCCGGAGGTCGGCGAGGCGGGGACCCAGCATCTCGGAGGCACTCGTGCCCAGATGGCTCATGCCGAGGCGCAGGTGGCGGCAGGGCGCGTCCCCGAGCAGCCGATGACGCTGGTCAGCGATCCGTCCGTCGCAGATCCCTCCCGCATGCACGGCGGCCTGCGCCCCCTCTGGGCCTATGCCCACATGCCCGCCGGGGACACCACCGACCCCACCGAGCTGGTGACCCGCCAGATCGAGCGTTTCGCCCCTGGGTTCCGCGACCTGATCGTCGCCTCGCAGGGAATACCGGCCTCACAGATGGCCCTGCACAACCCCGCCCTCGTCGGCGGCGACATCTCCATGGGCCGAGTCACCATGGCCGGGATGATCGCCCGTCCGACCGCACGCCTGGACCCCTACCGCCTGGCGGAGACGGGTTGGTACCTGTGCTCGCAGGCGACCCCGCCGGGTCCCGGAGTGCACGGGATGTCCGGCTGGCACGCCGCACGCCGGGTCCTCGCCCACGAATTCGGGATCGGCGAACTGCCGGACCTCTCCCCAGCGCCGACACAAAGGATTTCTCCGGCACTCGGCGACTGACCTCTCACACCTCGCGCCCTCTGTGTTGAATTGCTTTACCACATGCCACAGAATGGCTCACCGTGAATTCTTCAGACGGCCCAGCAGCCGATCCGACCGCTCCGCGCGCGGATCCGCACAACCCCACCGGCCGCAGCTTCCTGGGCCAGCCCGGGCCGCTCGCGAACCTGTTCAGCGTCGAGCTGTGGGAGCGGTTCAGCTTCTACGGGATGCAGGGCATCCTCGCGATCTACATGTACTTCTCCGCCACGCAGGGCGGGCTGGGGATCGACGAGACCGTCGCCCTCGGCATCGTCGGCGCCTATGGCGGCTCGGTGTACCTCTTCTCGATCCTCGGCGCGCTGGTCTCCGACCGCCTGCTGGGTCCGGAGAAGACCCTCTTCGGCAGCGCCGTGATGATCATGCTGGGGCACATCGCCCTGGCGTTGGTGCCGGGGGTCCCCGGCCTGATCGCCGGCCTGCTGCTGGTGGGCATCGGCTCGGGCGGCCTGAAGTCCACCGCCGCGACCCTGGTGGGCTCGCTGTACTCCCGCGACGATCCGCGCCGCGACGCGGGCTTCTCGATCTACTACATGGGCATCAACATCGGCGGCCTGCTGGGCCCGCTGATCACCGGCTTCGCCCAGCAGCTCTGGGGATTCCACCTGGGCTTCGCGCTCGCGGCCGTGGGCATGGCGGTAGGCCTGATCCAGTACGCGCTGACCCGCAAGGGCCTGCCGGAGAGTGTCCACGCCGTCCCGGATCCGCTGCCGCGCTCGCAGTACCCGCTCTGGTCCGGAATCGCTGTGGGCACCGTGGCGCTCGTGCTGGTGCTCGTCCTCACCGGAGCGCTCAATGCCGGGAACCTCGCCACCGTCGTCTCGGGCCTCGCCGTGGTCGGCGCCATCGTCATCTTCGCGCTGCTGCTCACCTCGAAGAAGCTCGATGCCGACGAGCGCTCCCGCGTGGTCTCGTTCATCCCGCTGTTCATCGGCACGGCCGCCTTCTTCGCGCTGTTCCAGCAGCAGTTCACCGTGATCACCCTGTACTCGGACACCCGCCTGGACCGCGAGATCTTCGGCTGGGAGATGCCGATCTCGTGGGTGCAGTCCTTCAACCCGTTCTTCATCATCGCGCTGGCCCCCGTGCTGGCTGCTGTCTGGACGAAGCTCGGCCCGCGCCAGCCCTCCACCCCGCGGAAGTTCGGCGTGGGCATCATCCTGATGGGCTCTGCCTTCCTGCTGTTCCTGCCGATGGCCTCGGTGGTCAAGGTGCCAGTGATGTGGATCGCGCTGATCATGCTGGTCGCCACGGTCGGCGAGCTGTGGCTCTCCCCCGTCGGCCTCTCGCTCGCCACCAAGCTGGCGCCGCGCTCCTATCCGGTGATGATGATGGCGCTGTACAACCTCTCGGTCGCCCTGGGCACCTCGCTCTCCGGGTCACTGGCGACGTTCTACTCGGCCGAGAACGAGGTCGCGTACTTCGGCGCACTGGGCGCGGTCACGATCGGGATCGGTGTGCTCATGCTGCTGATCGCCAAGCCCGTGGGCACCGCCATGCGCGGCGTGCGCTGAGCCTCAGCTCCCCAGCACCGGGAGCAGCACGCCGATCACGGCGCACACGATGCCCAGCGCCCCGGCTGCCCGTAGCAGCAGCCGGGCGCCGGGATCCTCCCAACCCTTGAGCAACCCGAGGGCCAGGAAGAGGACGAAGCAGAGCACCGCGATCGCGCCGACGACGCTGAGCAGGACGATCATCGCCGATTCCCCACCACGGCGAAGCTGACGCCGATCACTGCGCAGAGGATCCCGAGGCCCCCAGCAACGGCGTTCAGCGTCGCTCCCGCATCCCCGCTGATCACGAGGGAGAGGACGAAAGCCAGGACGGCGAGCAGCCCGACCACGGTGATGGCGACGAGCTGGAGGCGGCGGATCGGAGAGGCGGCGTGGGGCTCTGGGGTAGATGCCATCCCCTCACCCTAGGAAGTTCCGAACAAGTGTCCAAGGAGTCACTTGGCGCAGCTCAGTCCCGCAGCAGCGCCACCACCGCCACCAGCAGCGCTCCCGAACCGGTGAACCGACCCTGATCCTCCCTGAGCGCCCCGAGCGCGACCAGTGATTCGAGGTCATGCCTGACCCCCATCCACCGTGCCACCTCGTCACGGTCCTCGAGCACCTCCGGGTCCGCGCTGCGGAGGTCCCGCATCTCCAGCCCGCCCTCGCGGCAGGCGATCATCAGTGCGGCCAGCGTGTCCGGCATCCCGCGGAAGCCGCCGTCCTCGACCTCGCGAGCATCTCTCCCCAGCAGCAGCGCGGTCAGCACCGCATGGCCGAACTCGACGAACCCGGCAGGGTCCTGCGCGGCAGCGACGAACGGGATCGGCCCCCGCTCGCGATGCACGCGGCCGGCCCTCACCTCGAGCCAGCCGCCGTCGCGCAGCGTCACCCAGGGGCCGACGAGCTCCGGGTGGTCCCACATGCTGCGGACCCCGCGCACGTCCTGCTCGATCCCGCACCGTGCCAGCAGCTCCCCAGTGTCCGCACGCCCGAGCGCACCGGTGGCAGTGATCCGCCGCCCCTGGCCGACGAACTCCAGCAGGGCGACCGTGCAGCGCACGAAGCTGTTGCCCGCGTAGACCTCGGGATCCTGCTCGAGGTCGAGCGACATCAGCGCCTCGCGGGAGGTGGACGGCTCGGGCAGGAACCAGGGCCAGCCGGCGGGTGCGGGGTCGTGCGCTTCCTCTGCCACGGCTCGCAGCGCGGCTCCTCGGTCATAAGGCCGGGCGGGGTCAGCGAGCCGTCCCGTCTCGCTCAGGGCGACGCGCTCCTGGTCCGCCAGCGAGTTGTACCAGTGCATATAGGCCGCGAGCTCCCGCTCGTCCTCGAGGTCGATGCCAAGGTGCATCCCGTACCCGAGGATGTTGGTGGAGAAGGAGCGGCGGGTGGGGTCGTCGGCCGCTTCAAGGGTCGCGAACTCGAGCTCGGTGAGCACCGCGGGCGCCGCGCTGGCGCTCATCGACTCGGAATCCCAGCGCCCGGTCTCTCGCAGGTAGGTGAAGAACCGCGTCAGCGTGGGCACCATGTCCATCACCTGCTCGCGCGGCTGAATCACGGTGCGCGGAACCACCTCGGTGAGCAGTGCGATGACCAGCGACTCGGTCCAGTGGCCGGGGTTGGAGCTGTCCAGTCGATCGGCTTTGAGCCGCAGGAGGGTCTCCAGCGTGCGGACTTCGTCGACGGCCGGGGCGTCCTCGTCCGCCGTGACCCTCCAGGTCCCATATTCGGACAGCACCAGCTCACGCTCGCGCTGCTGTGCCTGCTGCTCGTCCGTCATCCCTCCAGCATGACGGCCCGAGCGGTCGCGTGCCAACGGCGGCTCACAGCGTTCCCCGCCGTGCGGTGCCCGCGTCGAGCATCCGCTGGGCCCGGGCGATGGTGTGGGAGTCGTAGGCCCCAATCGAACGCGCCTCGTTGAGCGCATCCTGCTGGACCTCCAGCAGCAGCTGGCTGAGCTCCGGCAGCTGCGCCTTCAGCGGTTCCTGGACTCCTGCCGGCTGCGGCTCCTGCGTGCGGCTGTGGAGTCGCCGGAACTTCTCCAGCACGGCGCTGTCGAAGGGTTCACCGCCGCGGCGTCTGAGGTCCGGGTTGTCCAGGACCTGCACGGCGGAGGCCTCCCGCAGCTCCCCCAGCAGGAGCGACAACTCTCGCTGGGCCTGCTCCTCGTCGGTGCCGCGGATGCCGAGCACCCGGATCAGCAGCGGCAGGGTCCCGCCCTGACCCACCAGGGTCACCACTGCCACGACGAAGGCGAGCAGGACCAGCTGCGAACGGTAGGGGAAGTCCAGGGGCAGAGACTGGACGGCGGCGAGGGTGACCACTCCGCGCATCCCGGCCCACGCGATCACCGCTCCCCCGCGCAGTCCCAGCCCGTTGCCGGCGTAGAAGCGGGCGTCGGCCTGATGGCGCTGCAGCCAACGTTCGATGCGCGCCCGACGGGGATGCTGCGGGAGCCTGTCGTCTTGGGAGACCTGGTCGAGGATCTCCTCGAACCGCCGAGCCTTCTCCAGATGACCGGAGCGGCGGCGGCGCGCGGCGAGCACCACCGGGACCACGAAGACCGTGCGGATCACCGCCAGAGCCAGCACCATCGCGATCCCGATCCAGACCGAGTCGGTCACGGAGAGCCCGGCGCTGCGCACATCGGCGACCAGCGTGCGCAGCTGCAGACCCATCAGCAGGAACACCCCGTTCTCCAGCAGCAGCTGGATGGTGAGCCAGTTCAGCCGCTCGGCGGTCCTCCCCTGGACGCTCAGCCGACGCACGCCACCAGCACCCGTGGCCAGGCCAGCCGCCACCACGGCCAGCACTCCGGACGCCCCCAGAGCTTCGGCAGGGAGGAACGCGATGAACGGCACCACGAAGGAGATCGCCGTGGTCAGGGCGGGCTGGTCGATTCGGGACCGTACCCGGACCGCGAGCACGCCGACGAAACCGCCGATCACCACCGCGATCACCACCGCGTAGGCGAAGTCCCCGGCCGCCTGCCAGAAGGAGAAGGCACCGGCGGTCGCGGCCACGGCGGTGCGCAGCAGCACCAGCGCGGTGGCGTCGTTGACCAGCCCCTCGCCTTCCAGGATCGTGAGCAACCGAGGTGGCAGCCCGAGTCGCTTGCCGATCGTGGTCGCGGCAACCGCATCCGGCGGGCTGATCACGGCGCCGACGGCGATCGCGGCAGCGATCCCCAGATCCGGGAAGATCCACCACAGCAGGGCACCGGTACCGAAGGCGGAGACCAGCACGAGCACCACCGACAGCGCGCCGATGGTTCGCAGATCACGACGGAAGTCCACCACTGGCATGTTCACCGCCGCGGAGTACAGCAGCGGCGGCAGCACCCCGGCGAGGATCAGCGCCGGGTCCGGAGCGATCGGCGGCATCCCGGGCAGGAAGCTGAGCCCCAGCCCGAGCAGCACCAGCACAATCGGAGTGGCCACTCCGAACTTCCCGGCGAAGTAGGAGGACGCGACGATCAGCAGCACGCCGACGACCGCGACGAGCTCGAGCTGTTCGACTCCCATCCCCAGAGCTTAGGACCACGGCACGCGCTGTTCGGTCGCCGTGCAGGTCCTGGACACCCGACCGTCCGCAAGAATTCGATGGTGGGGAGGACACTGATCGGAGACACTGGAACTACCCGGGCTGACTACAGCAGCCGATGGGCGGAGGTGACGCAATGGCACAGGTACGGGTCTACAACCTCGGATTCGACCCCGACACCGGGGTCGGCGAGCTCCTGCACACCACCAGCGTGCGCCACGCCTTCGGCATGATCCGGCGAGAGGTCGCGCATCCGGTCGAGCTCACGATCATCCAGGACAGGATCATCCCCACCGCCCTCGAGCTGTCCCGTGAGCTGAGCGGTGCCTGGGTGGAAGGTGCCGGGCAGCGATCGATCGGATTCTCCTACCGGTCGATCCATGAGCGGGATCGCTGGACCTGTGCGTACTGCCGTCGGCGCGTGTCCAAGAGCCCGCCCTGCGAGGGCCTGCTCGCCACGGTGGACCACATCCTCCCGGTCTCTCGCGGCGGCCCGTCGTCCTGGACCAATCTGGTCTCCGCGTGCAAAGAGTGCAACAACCGCAAGGCAGATCGCACCCCGGAAGAAGCGGGGATGCCGTTGCGGGTGCATCCCTATGACCCGGCTCTCGTTCAGAGGTTCCTCGGGGGCGCACGCCGGCTTCCACTGCTGATCAGCAGGTGACCTTCACCAGGCACTATTCGGCAACGTGAGCATCGCCGCACTCCCTCTCATCAGCAGATATCTCATCTATGAGTTACGGTCACGAGATGACTGAGAACGAGGACTACCTGGCACGGATCGGCACCTTGATCCGCGACGCCCGTCAGCACTCCGGCCTCACCCAGGCCCAGCTCGCCGCCGAGCTCGGCACGAGCCAGAGCGCCGTGAACCGCATCGAGAAGGGTCAGCAGAACCTCACCTTGGAGACCATCTCGAAAATCGGATCCGCTCTCGACTCCGAGCTGGTGGGACTCGGCGCTTCCGGCGCGAGCCACCTGCGCGTGCAGGGCGAGACCACCCTGTCCGGCGCGATCGACGTGAAGTCGTCGAAGAACGCCGGCGTGGCCCTGCTGTGCGCGTCGCTGCTGAACACGGGGACCACCGTGCTGCGCAAGGTCGCGCGCATCGAAGAGGTCAACCGTCTGCTCGAGGTGCTCACCTCGATCGGGGTGAAGGCCACCTGGCTCAACGAGGACAACGACCTCGAGCTGCGCGTCCCGGCCACCCTGGACCTCTCCTCGATCGACGCGGACGCCGCCCGCCGCACCCGCTCGATCATCATGTTCCTGGGCCCGCTGCTGCATCGCGCCGGGAAGTTCCAGCTCCCCTACGCCGGCGGCTGCGATCTGGGCACACGCACCGTGGAGCCGCACATGTCGGCTCTGCGCCACTTCGGCCTCGAGGTGGTGGCCACCGATCACCACTACCAGGCCAGCACTTCTCCTGTCTCCGGCAAGCGGCGCCCGATCGTGCTCACCGAGCGCGGCGACACCGTCACCGAGAATGCGCTCCTGGCCGCTGCGCTCTATGACGGCGAGACCCTCATCCGCAATGCGAGCCCGAACTACATGGTCCAGGACCTGTGCTTCTTCCTTGAGAAGCTCGGCGTGACGATCGAGGGCATCGGCACCACCACGCTGCGCGTGCAGGGGAAGCCCGCGATCTCCACCGATGTGGACTACGCGCCGAGCGAGGACCCGATCGAGGCGATGAGCCTCATCTCTGCAGCGATCGTGACGCGGTCCAGCATCACGGTGCGCCGGGTCCCGATCGAATTCATGGAGATCGAGCTGGCGCTGCTCGAGGAGATGGGCCTGCAGTACGACCGCTCCGAGGAGTACCTGGCGGAGAACGGCAAGACTCGTCTGGTGGACATCACCACCTATGCCTCGGATCTCAAGGCCCCGATCGACAAGATCCATCCCATGCCGTTCCCCGGTCTGAACATCGACAACCTCCCGTTCTTCGCGGTGATCGCGGCGACCGCGGAGGGGCAGACGATGCTCCATGACTGGGTGTATGAGAATCGGGCGATCTACCTCACCGAGCTGACCAAGCTCGGCGCGAATGTGAAGCTGATGGATCCGCACCGGGTGCTCATCGAGGGCCCGACGCGGTGGAGCGGTGCAGAGCTGGTGTGCCCGCCCGCGCTGCGCCCGGCCGTGGTGATACTGCTGGCGATGCTCGCTGCGAAGGGCACCTCGGTGCTCCGGAACGTCTACGTCATCAACCGCGGCTACGAGGATCTCGCGGCACGGCTGAACAAGCTGGGTGCTCGGATCGAGACGTTCCGGGATATCTGAGCCTGGGGCCTGAGGCCTGAGGCCTGAGGCCTGAGGCCTGGGGTCCGAGGCCTGGGGTCCGAGTCCTCGGGCCTCAGCCTTCGTGTCGGTTCAGAAGGGTGGTTCGGTCTCGTCGTAGGTGAGGCCGGGTGGGATGATGCGGCGGCCGCGGTGTTTGGCCCACGCGGCGCGGCGGTCTTCTGCCGCGCGTTCTTGCCGGGGTCGGGCTTTCTCTTCGGCGTGGAGGCGCAGCGCGTCCTCGTGGGCGCGTTGGTAGGTCCGCCAATCCCGTTCGAGGATCCGGGCGAGGCGTGGGGTCAGCAGATCCGTGTCCTCTACCGTGCGTAGCCGGATATCCCGCCCGATATCCCACGTCGTCGCGAGCGGCCCAGCGGTCGTGGTCCCGTCACCACCAGCGGGGTCATCGGCCGGGTCACGTTCGGGGTCGATCATGCCAGCGGTCTTCTGTTTGTGGTGGAGCCAGCAGAGGCGGTGCAGATTCCATAGCGAGGTCTGCCCACCCTGGCCCGGGTGGTCGTGGTCGTATTCGATGATGTGGTCATCCTCCGCAGCGATCACCGTCGCCCGGGTGCAGCCCGGCACCGCACACACGGGGTGCCGCAGCCGCAGCTGCAACCGCATCTGGGCGGTGGGTGAGTACGTCTCCGCCGTCACCGGCAGGTACGCGCCGGTGATCGGGTCGGTGAGGATCCGCTGCCACGTCGGCTCACCCGCAGCCAGGTCTCGGGCGAGCTCTGCGGGCAGGGGCGTCATCCCATCCAGCAGCGCCGGCGCGTCACTATGCCCCATCAACGTCAGGGCCGGGACGGTGACCAGGATCTTGTACGGCCGTGCCGTCTCCTCGACCGGATCGATATCCAGGACCGAATGCGTCAAAATCGCATACCTCAGCGTCCGGAGCGACAAGGCCGTCCCTCGGTCGGCGAGGTCACGATCAATATCGAACGGCAACGGCCCCTCCGCCCCGGCTTCGAGCGCGTGACGCTGAGCCTGCTGGACGGTGCGGGCGGCGATATCGAGCCGGTGGGCAAGGGCCTGGATCTCCGGGATCGGACCGGTCACCATCAGCGACGCGGTCCCCGTCTCGGTATCAACCCCCACGATCTCCACATTCCGTGACTGCGACGGCAGGGCAGGCAGAGTCCCGGCGGTCGCGAGAGCGACACCGAGCCGGACCTGCTTCTCGAACGTGTCCTGCGAGACCGACGGGATCTCGACCGCAGCCATATGCGCATCCACCTCCCGCGCCTGGTCCTCGGTCAGGCGACGGGTGTGGCGGATCAGGTAATGGTGCCAGTCCTCGGGCAGCTCCCCGCGCCGCAGATACGTGAACGTCACCGGCATCCACGCAACCGCCAGATGCGCATCACGCACCATCGCGTGGGCCTGGAGATAGGTGCACCGCAGCCCGGCGGCGACCTTCAACGCGGTGATGTCCGCGTCATCGAGCACGCCCTGCACCTCGGGATCCTCCCGAAAGAACGTCGAGAGCTGACGCAGCTGATGCGCCCGCAGACTCGCCCGGAACCGCATCGTCCGATGCAGATCCATCACCCGCCCCGCATCCAAACTCCCCGGCACAGCCTCAGCGAGGATGTACTCCGCATCCAACTCCCGCCGCGCCCGCACCCTCCACGCCGGCAGGCCTACCGGAGCGGTACCGGGCTCGGCAGAGGAGCCGGGCGCGGGCGCGGGTTCAGCGGGAGCATCAGGCGCACCAGGCTCCGCTACGGCGTTGGGCGAATCTACGGCACCGGCGACAGCGGGGACCGAGGAGCGCGCGGCAGAGACATCGCTGTCAGCCGCGGCTTGCTCGGCAGGACCGTCCTCACGCGCAGGGGCCCCGGCCGGCTGCTGACCCGCCGCGTCGTCGGACGCGAACTGACCCTCCTCGAACTCACCCACCGAAACCCCTCCTCCCCGCACACCAAAAACCTGTTCATCAATTCTGCGACACCCCTCAATACTAATTCCCCACCGCCGCTTACTGAAGGGTCAGTGCGAAATGGGGATGAATCTGTGGATAACCCACGAGTGGGGAGGAACCGTCGCACAAAGGGAAGGCAGACGAGGTGCCATTGAGGTGCCATTGAGGTGCCAGCGAAGCGTGAATTAGGCGCCACTGAAGCGCAGCTGGGGCACCGGTAGGCATGATTGAGCACCAGCGGAACACCGCCACCGGGGCACGACGTACCTGGTGGTGCGTCCGGAACCCGCCAAGAGGGCCAGCGGCGGCGGCGCCCGCAGGAAACATGTTCCGCCTAGACGAACAATGTCGGCGACTACAACGTCGAACGGAACGCCGAAGTAACTATCTAATTGTCAAGACCCGTCCCGAGAACGTGGATAACTCGCACTGTGGAGGAACGGTGCACCCATATCGACCGTGGCGGAAGCGGCTGTCTTCCCGATGCGTCCGCCATTCCGGAGCGACGAATGCACGGCACTGGGCCGACGGCCGTGCGACCCATGCATCCGGGGCGCTCCAGGTGACCGATCTCAGTCAGTGCGGGCCCATGGCTACGCGATGCTCCCCTGCCGAGCCCACACTTCCGCCCCCGCCAGGATCTGCTTGGCCGCGACATCCGCCCCCGCGAGCAACGGAGAGGGAACCCCAGGGGTGGCGCCGATCGCGGAACCCGGCTGGGTCGATGCTGCAGGGATCCCGAGGACGATCACGGACTGATCCACCGTGCCGTCGGCTGCGATGAGGTTGTGCCCTCCGAGCACCTCGTCGGAGATCTCGGCCTGGGTGGCCTCCATGCTGTCGGTCTGCACGCCGTCCACAGCATGAATGCGGGCACGACCAGTGTCGAGCAGGGAACGCAGCAGCGGATCGCTGGTCTGCGGGATCTTCCCCTTCGACATCCGTGTCTCCAGCAGGACGGCGGAGGTGACCACCCGCCCGGTGACCGGAGACGCGGCGCGGAAGAGGCCGGAGGTCTCGTCGGCCTCGACCACCATCTCGGGACCGATCAGCTCCACCACCCCCGCCTCGATCAGGGCGAGCACGAGGCGCACCCGCTCGGCGGGAGGCCCGGAGGCGAGCGCCAGGGAATCGCCATCGAACCAGCCCAGCACATCCCGGGCGAGGGACTCACCGGTGAAGGCGCCGAGCCTGGTGAGGCGGCCGATACGGCGGCGCAGCGCCCCCATGGCGCCGTTGACCGCTGCGCGCGGGTGCCGCCAGGGATCGGACATCGAGCCCAGCTCGTCGGTGATCAGTCGCCGCACCCGCTGCGACCAGTCCTTCGCCCCGACCGGTTCGCCATGGGTGGGGCGGTGCAGCTCATCAAGGGTCCAGGTCCACTGAGGATCGATGACTGCGGCCGCGAGCACCGCATCGACCGCGTTCTGCGTCTCGGCGATGTCCAGTCCGGGGAGCCATCCTTCGGCCACTGCGTCGGGCGTGAACTCGGTGAGGGCCTCGAGGTAGACGCGGGCGAACTCCCGGGCGAGGACCGGCCAGACCTCCGCCCGGAAGTCGACGTCGGAGCGCCCGCCCAGGGCAGCGAACCACTCCTCTTGCGCCCAGCGAGGCGCAAAAGGTCGCACCGAGCGGCCGCCGTCGGGCTTGGAGCGGTAGGGGACGCCGCGCCGCGAGCCGACCACCAGCTGCGGTTCGAGACCGCTGGGGAGGTAGCGCAGGCGTCCTCGGGGATCGCCGTCGACCGGGGTGAACTCTCCGCCCCACTCGGCCGCCAGCTGCCCGATCACGTCGAAGAAGTTCGCCCCCAGACCTCGTACCAGCACGGTCTCTCCCGCGGGCAGGCCGGTGTACGAACGTTCGGCGGGCATGCCGGGCTCGACGTAGCGCAGCGCGAAGCGATCGGCGAAGTCGACCAGGGCGGTGACCTCGTGGCTGCGCTGTGACTGGACCATCCCCTGGGCGAGCACCACGGTGGGCGCGGCCAGCCGCTGCCCGTCCCGGAGGACCACGACGGTCTCCGCGCCCTCCCGCTCGAGATCGACGGCGAGGCCCACCACCTCGGTGACCTCGACTGCGCCGGTGGCGATCGCGGCATCGAGCTGGTCGCGGAAGTACACGCCCTGCAGGCGCCGCGTGGGGAAGGAGGCGCCGGTGAGCTCGGCGGCCTCTGCGAGCACCCACTCCCCCACCGGATGGCCGCCGTCGGCGCGGATGCGGCGAGCCCAGTCCACCAGGTCGGGGCCGGGCGCTGCGGGGCCGCTCATCCGGGTGGAGTCGTCGGGGTAGACGGTCGTGGCGTCGGCCTGGGTGTTGTTCAGGTACTGCGCGGGCTGGTCGATCAGCCAGGTCGCGCCAGGACCGACAGCCCATGCGTCGATGACGGCGAGGCGCACAGGCCCGGTGCCGGCGGCGTGGACGCGGGCTGCGGTGCGCAGCACGGTCGCGACGCCGCGCGGCCCGCCGCCGACGATCACCGCATCGAAGTGGTCAGACGCGGCGGTGCTCATCGGACCGTGGCAGGGATCTGGTCCGCGTGCGGTGCCTCAGCTGCCTCCAGCTCGTCGAGCCGGCTGCCGGTGCGGGTGAATCCGGCAGCATCGACCCGCGGGCGCACCTCGACGGCATCCTCACGCTCGAACACCTCGACGTCGACTTCGTAGACGGAGCGCAGGATCGGTCCCTGAAGTGCCTGGGCCGGCGTGCCGTCGGCGACCAGGTGTCCGCCGTGCAGCACGATCACCTGATCGCAGTAGCGGGCGGCGTGGTTGAGGTCGTGGATCGCGATCAGGGCGCTGATCCCCTCCTCGCGGGTGATCTGCCGGACCAGCTGGAGAGTTTCGATCTGGTAGCGCAGGTCCAGGGCGGAGGTCGGCTCGTCGAGCAGCAGCACGCGGGGATCCTGGGCGAGCGCGCGGGCGATCATGGCGCGCTGCGCCTGTCCCCCGGAGAGCTCGGACATCGACTGCTCGGCGATGTCGCTCAGGCCCATCCGCACGATCGCGTCCTCGACCTTCGCACGATCCGCGGCTCCGGGGGAGATGCCGAAGTGAGGGGTGCGGCCCAGCATCACGGCCTCGCGCACGGAGAGGTCGAAGGGGGCGTCCCCCGCCTGCGGCACATAGGCGACGATCCGGGCGAGCTCGCGGCGGCCGAGGCTCGCGATGTCGCGGCCCTCCACGGCGATGCGGCCCTGCTTGGCGCGGTGGACCCCGGCGAGAGCTTTGACCATGGTCGACTTGCCGGAGCCGTTCGGTCCCAGCAGGGCGCAGAACGCCCCGGCGGCGACCTCGAAGGTGATGTCCTCGAGAATCGTGCGAGTGCCGTAGGAGAAGGAGAGGTCGGAGACGGAGAGGCTCACTTCAGACTGTTCCTTCGCGTGAGGATGAGATAGATGAACACGGGGCCGCCGATGAAGGCGACCACGATACCGACGGGCACCACCGCCGGGGCGATGACGGTGCGGCCCACGGCGTCGGCGACCAGCAGCAGCATCCCGCCGGACAGTGCTGCGAAGGGCAGCAGGTGGCGGTGGTCGGCGCCGATCGCGAGGCGCGCGATGTGGGGGCCGACGAGACCTACGAAGCCGATGATCCCGCAGAAGGAGACCACCACCGCGGCCAGCACGACGGCCAGCGTGATGAGCCCGATCCGCACCGGGCCGACGTTGACGCCGAAGCTGCGGGCGGCGTCGTCCCCGGCGAACGCGATCGCGTTGAGGTCCCGGGAGAAGAACAGCGTCACCGGGATCGCGATCACGGTCAAGGTGCCGACGATCAGCACGTCCGACCAGGTCGCGTCGTTCACGGAGCCGAAGGTCCAGCGGATGATGGCCTGCAGGGTGTTCTCGTTGGCGGTGAACTGGAGGGCTGAGGTGAGCGCCTCGAAGATCTGGGTCATCGCGATGCCGAGCAGCAGCAGGGTGGCCACGGCCATCCGGCGCGCGGTGGCGATGCCGAGCACCACAGCGGAGACCGTGAGCGCCATGATCATGGCCCCGGCGATGGTTGCCCACACGGGCAGCTGGTTGGTGCCGGCCAGGGTGATCACCAGCGCTGCGCCGAAGGCCGCGGCCGGGGAGACGCCGAGGGTGAAGGGGCTGACCAGTGGGTTCCGCAGCAGCCCCTGCATGAGCACACCGGAGACCGACAGCGCGGCGCCCGCCGCGAAGGCGAGCAGCACGCGCGGCAGCCGCAGCTGGGTGATGACGGCATAGGACGGGGCGAAGTCGGCGCTGATGGTGCCGCCGAAGATGCTCACCTGGAGGGAGCGCAGCACGTCGCCGAAGCCCACCCCGGCGGTGCCGATGGTGACGGAGGCGATCAGCGCCAGGGCGGAGACCACGGCGCCGACGGCGAGGACGAGGGACTTGCGCAGTTCGCGCCGCCGGGCCGGTTCAGCCGACGTCGGGGCCGGCACCGGGGTGGGCGCGGGCTGCTTCTGCAGAGTCGCGGTCATGCCTGCGGTCCCTGGACATAGGCCGACGGATCGCTCAGCTCGGTGTTCTGGAACTCCGTCACCCAGCGGGTGAGGAACTCCTCGGGTACGACGCCGTCCATCGCCTCCGGATGCAACCAGCTGCCGAGGTAGAGCGCGCCGATCGACTTCCCGAGCGCGCTGGTCGCCCAGCCGTTCGCGATCGCGACACGGCCCTCGGACACTGCGCTCAGCCCGGCCCAGCCGGGTCGGCCCGCGAGATCCGCGCGCAGGGCGTCGAAGCGGTCGACGGGTTCGGCAGAGGGCTCGAACTCATGCATCACGAACTGCGGGTCGCGCAGCACCACCTCGGAGGGGTCCACGGTCAGCTCCTCCTGGGCGTCACCCCCGGAGGCGTCGTCGAAGATGTTGGAGCCGCCGGCCGCCTCGATCATGGCGTGGAAGCCGGAGCCGGGAAGCGTGGTCAGGTACGGCTCGACCGTCTCGAAGTAGACCGGGACCGGCTCCACGTCGGCCAGATTCTCCTCGAGGATGCCGGAGATCTCGGCCCGGAAGTCGAGCACCTGCTGGGCCCCGTCCTCGAGTCCGAAGACCTGACCGAGCAGGGTGAGAGTCGCATCGACCACCTCGGTGTCCCAGGCGGTCGCGATGACGACGGGGATGTCGAAGGCGGAGAGCTGCTCGAGCGCCTCCTGCCAGACGGCGTTGCGCGGGAGGATCACGACGTCGGGGCGGAGCTCGGCGATGGCCTCATAGTTGAGCTGGTCGAGACCTTCGGCGATCACCTGGTCCTCGGCGAGGTCGAGATAGGGCAGCCGGTCCAGGGAGGCCCGGTCCACGCCGATGACGCGGTCGCCGGCGCCGATGGCGCGCACGAACTCGTTGGAGTAGCTGTTGACGACGACGGCGGTCTGCGCGGGGCCGGGCAGGACCACCTCGCGGTCCTGGTCGTCGACGATCGTGAGCTGCTCAGCGGTGTCGGCCTGTCCTTCGACGGTGACCTCGCCGCAGGCGGCGAGGCCGAGGACGGGAAGTGCGGCGAGAGCGGTGCCGAGCACGGTGCGGCGGGTGAGCCCGCGGCGGGGGGATGCGGTGGTCATAGGTCCTTCTTCAGGGTGGTTCAGGCGGGGAGCGAGGGGTCGCCGAGGCTGAGCATGAGGCGGTTCGCCCAGGCGAAGAAACCGGCGGCGGTGAACAGGTCGGTGATCTCGTGATCGCTCAGGCCGAGCGCGCGCAGCGGCGCGATCGGCACCGCTGCGGGGCGGGGGCGAGAGAGCTCGGCGGCGGCGTCGATGATCGCGTTCCAGCGTGTGTCCTGGTCGTCGGCCAGCGGGGCGAGCTGTGCGGCGATCCAGTCGGCGTCGCGCTCGAGGGTTGCGGCGAGCAGGGAGTCGACGTCGTCCTCTCGCTTGGAGAAGCCGGCGGCCTTGCGCGCGTGCACGGAGGCGCAGTAGATGCAGTCGTTGACCTTGCTGGCCACCGCGGCAGCCAGTTCGCGCTCGGCCTTGGGCAGGCCGTCACGGGGCAGGAAGATCGCATTGTCGAGCTCGCTGCGAGCCCGGGTGATGCCGGGAGTGAGGGAGAGCATCCGGAAGTAGACGCTGTTCACGCTCGCCTTGGACGCGAAGGACTCTCGCTGCTCGTCCGTCAGCTCGTCCTCGGCAGGGACCTCGATCCACGGCTCCCACTCGAGCTGGTCCCGGGTGAAGGCCGCAGGGCGGGTGCGCCCGGTGGGGGTGGTGCCGCCATGTGCGACGGCACGGCCGCGGGATCGCGGGATGCGGGTGGGGGCGTCGGCCGACGGGACGTCGATCCCCTGCAGCGCGGCGAGACCGGCGACCAGCCGTTGGAGGTAGCTCTCGAAGGCCACCAGCTGGCTGATCAGCACCACGGTGCGGGAGTCGTGACCGGCGGCTGCGAGCCGCTCCTGATCGGCGAGGGTGGCGAGCGCCGGGGAGATCGAGAGCAGATCCACCTGGTCACGGAGCACGGCGAGCGCGGGATTGCTGGAGATCGGGTCGGCGGCGGTGAGCTCCAGGGAGGCCCCCTGGGTCCGGTGCCAGATCGCGAGGACGCCGCTGCCCTGCCAGTCCGCAGTGACGGCGGCGAGCGCGTGCAGCACAGGAGCTGGGAGCACCTGGGGTTCGCGGTAGAGCGCGTCATAGGCGCTGCGGGTCTGGGCGAGCACCTCCGGGCGCAGCGTCCCCAATGCCGCACTCGCCTCCCCGGCTCCGGTGAGAACCGCGTCGAGGATCTGGTGGGCGTCGAAGGACTGCTGCTGATCGGGCATGCGGTCATCTTATGCTCCCCAAAAGGCTCACTAGGGTTCGGGGCGGTGTGGAAGGTGTCACCAGGGGTCGAGGTCAGCGCGGTATCCTGCCATGAGCTCGTGCGCCATGTGCACGGCGACCAAGGAGGACCATGGCGCCCACGATGAAGGAGGTCGCGGCGAGGGCCGACGTGTCGACGAAGACCGTCTCCCGCGTCGTGAATCGTCATCCGAGCATCAGCGATGCGGTGCGCGAACGCGTGCAGAGCGCGATCGACGAGCTCGGCTGGACGCCCAATGCGCATGCGCGCTCTCTGCGTACCGGCCGCTCCGGGCTGATCGGGCTGTCCCTGGTGGATCTCAAAGCGCCGACCACAGCACGCCTGGCTCAGGAGCTGGTCATCGAGGCCGAGCGGCAGGGCCTGCGCGTCTCGATCGAGCCCTCCCGGGGGCAGGCCGAGCGGATCATGCAGACCTTCGCCTCCCGGGGCGCTCTCTTCGACGCGGTGGTCCACATCGGCCCGCTCCCCCGCGACTGCCAGCCTCCCGCCTTCGACCCGGGTCGGCCCATCATCGGACTGTGCACGGCGTCGAGCCTCGAGGATCCCGTCGTCCTGGATTCGATCGACAGCGACGACGCCGGCGCGGCGCAGGCCCTCACCCGGCACCTGCAGCGGGTCCATCATCAGGACGTGGTGCTGCTGGGTCGCGAAGCCGAGCTGCCTGACCCCTTCTTCGGCCAGCTGATCGACTTCTATCCCGACGCCCCCGTGCTCCGCCCCGAAGCTCGCCCGGGCACCCGCTCCACCCACATCGCCGACCGTGCAGCCGGCCGGGAGCTGGCGGCACTGACCCTGGAGCAGCACCCCTGGGCTCGGGCGCTGGTCTGCGCCGACGACGAGCTCGCGATCGGGGCGCTCTCGCTGCTGCGTGAGCGGGCGCTCGACGTCCCCCTCCAAGTCGCACTGACCGGCTACGGCAATATCGACGATGGACGGTTCTCCACTCCCTCCCTGACCACGGTCGACCTCGACCTGCCGGAGATCGCCCGGCGGGCGATCGAGCTGATCTCTCGGCGCACAGGCGGGGACAGCAGTGCACCGCAGCGCAGCGTAGTGCCGACCACCCTGATCCGCGCGGAGTCCACCCTCGGGGCGACGCACACAGAGCATCGGGGGACACGGTGATGCGGGTGACCCTCGCCGATGTCGCCGCGGCCGCCGGGGTCTCCGCAGCGACCGTCTCTCATGTGCTGCGCGCACCAGAGCGCACCGATGGGACGATCCGGGTCTCCTCCATGACCAGGGAGACGGTGCATCGCGTGGCACGAGAACTGGGCTATGTCCCGTCGGCCGCGGGGCGCGGACTGGCACTGGGTGCGTCCGAACGCATCGCGATCATGGTGCCCAATCTCGTCCAGCCATATTTCGCGCGGATGGCCGAGGCACTGATCCTCGCCCTCGAGGAGCGCGGCCTGAGCACCACCCTGAGGCTCTCTCATGACGCGGAGGCGGAGCGGGACGCAGTGCTGGGCCGCACCACGCAGGACGTCGCCGGTCTGATCGTGTGCCCGCATTTCCTCTCCGAGGAGCTCCTGGGGGGAGCCGGACCCGTACTGCCGACGGTGCAGGTGGGAGGCGTGCCCACCCCAGGGATCGATGCAGTGGTGATGGGAGAGCAGGAAGGATTCCTCGCCGCGACCCGGCACCTGCTCGACCTCGGCCGGCGGCGGATCGCGTACGTGGCCGATCCCTGGCTGCCCTCTCTTGGGGGCCCCCGCTATCGCGGATACCACGATGCCCATACCGAGCGGGGCCTCGAGATCGACCCGGCCCTGGCCATCCAGGGCACGGACTGGGACCGCAGGGAGACCGGCCTCGAGGCCATGGTCGGCCTGCTGCGCTCCGGTGCTCCATTCGACGCAGTCATGTGCATCAACGATGCGGCCGCCGTGGGCGCCATGCGCGCCGCCTCGCTCGCCGGTCTGCGGATCCCGCAGGACGTCGCCTTCACCGGCTTCGACAACACCGAGGAGGCCGCCTTCACCACCCCGCCTCTGACCTCGGTGGACCCGGGAGTGCCGGAGATGGCGCAGCGTGCCGTCGCGATGCTGAGCGCACGGCTGGCGGGTGAGGACGGCCCGGCGCGGCGCGAGTGCGCACCGCTGGAGCTGATCGTCCGCGCCTCCACCGGCGGCTGACCGCGCCCCAGGAAATCCGCGCCCGAGGTCACACAGCGGACAGAGGCTTCCAACGTTGTGTCCCCTCTTGACAACGCTTAATCGACAATTCAGGATGGCCTGCATCACATCTCGACGAGGAGTTCTCTGTGCCGTCCCCTTCCCTGCACTCCACCCCCCGCATGGCGCCCGCGCTCCCCCGCGCCGCACGCCCGTCGGGGCTCCGCCCGCTGGATCTCTCCCAGGTGGTGCTGCACGCCCGAGGCAGCCTCGGCGCCTGGCAGGAGCTGAACGCCGCCGCCACCATCCCCCACTGCATCGAGCAGCTGGAGACCTCCGGGGTGATCGACAACTTCCGACGGCTGGTCGGGGAATCCGGCGCGAAGCATCGCGGCTTCGTCTTCGCCGACTCAGATCTCTACAAGGTCATCGAAGCCGTCGCCTGGGAGATCGGCCGCTCCGGCACCACGGCGCACACCGCCTGGCTCGACGAGATGATCTCGCTGATCGCCCGGACCCAGGAACCCAGCGGCTACCTGCAGACCTGGATCCAGGGCGTGCACCCGGAGAAGAAGTTCGCGGAGCTGCACTGGACGCATGAGCTGTATGTGCTCGGTCATTGGCTGCAGGCGGGCATCGCCCTGGCCCGCACCGCCGATCGCACGGACCTGCTCGACCTCGCGCTGCGCTTCGTGGACCTGGTGGAGCGCCGCTTCGGACCCGGCCGCGAGGACGGTATCCCGGGACACCCCGAGATCGAGACCGCCCTGGTCGAGCTGTACCGCCACACCGGCGAGCAGCGTCATCTGGATCTGGCCCAGCACCTGATCGATCAGCGCGGGCGCGACCTCCTCCCCGGCGGCGGCCTGGGCAATCACTACTTCCAGGACCATCTGCCGGTGCGCGAGGCCGTGGACCCCACCGGCCATGCGGTGCGCCAGCTGTACCTGAACGCGGGCGTCAGCGATCTCTTCCTCGAGACCGGCGAGGCCGCGTTGGGTGAGGTCATGGACGAGCAGTGGGATCGTGCCCACACCCGCAAGATGTACCTCTCCGGCGCCTTCGGCTCGCGTCATCGCGATGAGTCCTTCGGGAACGACTACGAGCTGCCCTCGGACCGTGCCTACGCAGAGACCTGCGCGACCATCGCAGACCTGCACTGGACCTGGCGGATGATGCTCTCCGGTGATGATCCCCGCCATGGCGACATCATCGAGCGGGAGATCCACAACGCGCTGGCCGCGTCGCTCGACGCCACCGGCACCCGCTTCTTCTACTCCAACCCGCTCCAGCGCAGGCCGGACCGATTCGACGAGGAGAACGCCCCGGCTGAACGGCGGGAGTGGTACTCCTGCGCCTGCTGTCCGCCGAACATCGCCCGCACCATCGCCCAGTTCGGGGCCTACGTCGCAGCGTGGCGCTCGGGAGAGGCGGGGCCGAGCCTCGAGCTGCTCCAGCTCACCGACATGTCCATCGCGCTCCCTGCCGAGGTGGGCACCGGCACCCTGCATGTGGAGACCGACTATCCCGCGTCCGGTGTGCTCGGCCTGCGCCTGACACCGCTGATCGCTGCGGAAGGTGCGCGCCTCGGAGTGCGGATCCCGGGCTGGGTGCGCAGCGGATCGGTCACTGCCGCCGACGGGGCCGAGCGCCCCCTGCGCGCCGAGGAGCTCTCCGCCCAGCGGCTCGAGCTCGCTCTCGAGGACGTCGACGGCACGGTGATCACCCTGGACATGCCTCCGCGCTGGACGCGATCGCACCCACGCGTCGATGCGACCCGCGGCTGCGTGGCGCTCGAGCGAGGACCGATCGTCCACTGCCTCGAACAGGTGGATCTGCCGAGCGGGGTCGAGGTCGATGACCTGCTCGTGCCCACCGACGCGACGGCGTGCATGAAGGAGGACGGCAGTCTCGAGATCTCGCTGCTGCACCGGCCCGACGGAGGGGAGCTCTACCGCTCCGCCGACGACGAGGCCCCGGCCCGCCCCGAGGCAGAACGGATCACCGTCACCACGACGCCCTTCTCCCGCTGGGGCAATCGCGGGCCTGGAGCCATGCGGCTCTGGCTCCCGCTCGAGCACTGACCATCCATCCCCGCCGTTCACCACCCCACCCCCTCAGGAGACAAAGATGTCGATCCACCGCCCGATCCCTTCCCGCCGAGGCCCCCGCCGGCGGACCGTCCTCGGTGGGCTCGCCGCCACCGCCGCCGTCGGCAGCACGCTCTCTCTGAGCGCCTGCGGCGGGAACGCCAGCAGCAAGGAGGGCGAGCTGCGGATCCTCGTCGTCAAGCACGCCTTGACCAAGCCCATGGCCGAGATGGCCTGGACCGCAGCTCTCGAGGAGGCCGCCGGGATGCCGATCGTGTGGGAGGAGGTCTCCGCGGACTGGGACCAGAAGAAGTCCACGATGCTCGCCGCCGGGGATATCCCGGATCTGATCGTCGGCACGCAGGCCATCAACGACACCGATCTCGCGACCTACGGCTCCCTCTTCGCGAACCTCGCAGAATCCCTGGACGCCCTCCCCAATGTGGTCGCCATGCTCGAGGAGAAGCCGGAGCTGAAGGCCCTGGCCACCCAGCCCTCCGGTGAGATCTGGTCGGTACCGGGATACAAGCGGTTCTGGCCGCCCACCGTCCAGCACCAGTACATCAACCGGCAGTGGTTGGACACGCTCGGCCTGTCGATGCCCACCACCTGGGACGAGCTGTTCGATGTGCTCGTCGCCTTCAAGGAGGGCGATCCCACCGGCACCGGCGCGCAGGTGCTCCCGATGGACTGGAGCCCGGTGGACACCGGCGGCTTCGGCTATTTCCAGTCGATCCTGCTGCTGGGCAGCATGGGCCTCCCCCTCGCGGGAGGCGGCGGGCAGGGCTACTACCTGCAGGACGGCAAGGTCGGCAACTTCCTCACCGACGATCGCTACCGCGAGGTGGTCACCTTCCTGGCCCGCTGCCAGGAGGCAGGGCTGCTCTCGAGCGAGGTGATGACCCAGGACTACTCCGCCTATCAGTCGGTGGCCCGTGGCCCCGGCGATGGAGTCGCGTCCGTCGGCTTCACCTGGGGATGGACCCGCTCGGACAGGTTCGGGCCTGAGATCTACGAGCAGTACGAGGCGATCGGCGTGCTCGAACACGCAGCGGGCCAGCCCGAGCCGGTCACCTGGAGCTTCGACCAGTACGGCGAGAACTTCCCGGGCAATCAGGTCGCGCTCTCCGCCGAGTCCAAGAACCAGGACGCCGCGCTCAAGGTCATCAACACCTTCTACGACCAGGAGATCTCGATCCAGGTCCTGTTCGGGGATATCGGCCCGAACATCGAGAAGACCGGTGAGAACTCCTACAAGGTTCTGCCCGCGGAGGACGGCACAGACCCGTCGACCTGGAAGTGGACCTCGACCCTCGCGGACAACGGGCCGATGTGGATCCGAGACACCATCGAGGTGGAGCTCCCCACCGACCTCCAGGAGGCGGTGGACGAATCGGTGCCGCTGCAGCCGGCGATCGACAACATGGAGCTCGACCTGGACGTCTACCCCGGCTTGTTCATCAAGATGACCAAAGAGGACCTCAACGCCATGAGCCTGGTGGACACCACGCTGATGAACACGGCGATGACCCGGTTCGCCGAGTGGGTCACCTCCGGTGGCATCGACGAGGGCTGGGACGCGTACGTCGCCACGATCGAGGAGAGCGGCGTGGCCGAGAACGTCGCCACCCGGCAGAAGTACTACGACGACTACATGGCCTCGACGTCGTGAGCGCCGGGACCACCACGGACGCGGAGGCGGCGGGACCTCGTACCCAGCGCTCCGATGCCGTCCCCGCTGAGAGAGGCCCCAGAGCTCCGTCGAAGGTGCGCCGCCACCTGGGCCGGTACTGGCAGCTGTGGGTGATGCTGGCGCCCGCGCTGGGGTTCGTCATCGTGTTCGCCTATGTGCCGATGTACGGGATCCAGCTGGCATTCCGCGAGTTCGACTTCACCAAGGGACTCACCGGTGGGGAGTGGGTGGGGCTGAAGTACTTCATCCAGTTCTTCGAGAGCCCGCTGTTCGGCGACCTCATGCGCAACACCGTCATGATCAGCCTGGCCACGCTGGTGCTGGGCTTCCTCACTCCGATCGCGCTGGCTCTGGTGATCAACCAGATCCTCCGCTCACGGCTGCGCCGGATCGTGCAGACGGTGACCTACCTGCCGCACTTCATCTCGATCGTGGTGATCGTGGGCATGCTGCAGGTGTTCCTCTCCCCCAGCTCCGGCCTGATCACCCGCTTCCTCGCCTTCTTCGGTCTGGACGGCGTCAACTTCCTCGGCAGCACCAGCGCCTTCGTCCCCGTGTACGTGCTCTCGGACATCTGGCAGCACACCGGCTGGAACAGCATCATCTATCTCGCGGCGCTGGCCGGGGTGAACACCCAGCTGTACGAGGCGGCACGCATCGACGGCGCCTCACGGCTGCAGATCATCCGCAATGTCGACATCCCGGCCCTGGTGCCCACGATGATCATCCTGCTGATCCTGAACATGGGCGGTGTGCTGAACACCGGCTTCGAGAAGGTGTTCCTGATGCAGAACACGCTGAACCTCCCGGTCTCGGAGGTCATCGCGACCTACACCTACAAGATCGGCATCCTCTCCAGCCAGTTCAGCTATTCCACGGCGATCGGGCTGTTCAACACCATCATCAACTTCGCGTTCCTGGTGATCGCCAACCAGATCTCCAAGCGCGCCTCCGACACGAGCCTGTGGTGAGGGGCCCCATGACCACCGAGACCGCTGAGACCACTGAGACCACACGCCGTCCTGTCCCTCGCAGCTCCCCTCGCCGGCTGGGCCGCCGCCTGACCGGCAATGACATGGTCTTCACCGTCGTCATCGCTCTGATCTGCGCAATAGTCCTGTTCACGACGCTCTACCCGCTGTACTTCGTCATGATCGCCTCCATCAGCGATCCGACGGCTGTCGCGACGGGAAGGGTCGCGTTCCTGCCGAAGAACATCAGCTTCTTCGGATATCAGCAGATCTTCGAGGACACCCGCATCTGGGTCGGGTACCGGAACACTCTGATCTACAGCGTGGTGGGGACGGCGCTGAACCTCGTGGTCACGCTGCCTGCGGCCTATGCGCTCTCGCGGCGTGAATTCCGGCCGCGACGCCCGCTCATGCTGATCTTCGCCTTCACGATGTTCTTCAGCGGCGGTCTGATCCCGACCTACCTGCTGTACCGGGATCTGGGGCTGCTGGACAACTGGCTGGTGTTCATCCTCCCCTCGGCGCTGAATGTGTTCAACCTGATCATCGCGCGAGCATTCTTCGAGAACTCACTGCCCGAAGAGCTCTTCGAGGCCGCCATGATCGACGGCGTGGACTACTTCCGCTTCTTCACCACCATTGCGCTGCCGCTGTCCAAAGCACTGATCTCCCTGATCGGCCTGTACTACCTGGTGCAGCACTGGAACGACTTCTTCACCGGGCTGATCTTCGTGCGGGACTACGACAAACAGCCTCTGCAGATCGTCCTGCGGGACATCCTCCTGTCCAACCAGGCCTTCTCCGGTGGCGCCGGGGGTGCGGGAGGTTCGGGAGGTGCCTACGGGCAGCGCTACGCCGACCAGATCAAGTACGGGGTCATCATCGTCTCCACGCTGCCCGTCATCATCCTGTACCCGTTCCTGCAGAAGTACTTCGAGAAGGGCGTGCTGATCGGGTCGGTGAAGGGGTGAGCGCCCTGGCCCCGGCGCGGCCGGCGAGGCTGATGCCTCAGCTGGTGCGCTGGCACCTGGTCGTCGGTGAGCTGGCGCTGCGACTGTTCCTGCTGCAGCTGCTCTGGGTGCTCGGCACCCTGGCCGGTGCGGTGGTGTTCGGAGCGCTGCCGGCGACGGCAGCGCTGTGCACCGTGCTGAGGGAAGACCGGCTCGAGCAGATCGCGGAGGAGGCCGGGGAACGTCCGCGCCCCAGGCCCCGGCTCTGGAAGGAGTTCTGGGGCGCCTGGCGCAAGGAGTTCTGGCGGGCCCACCGCCTGGGTGGGGTGCTGCTGCTGGGATGGCTGCTGCTCGCCCTGGACCGCGCAGTGCTGACCGGAGTCGCGCTGGGATCCATCGCTCCGCTGGTGAGCGGGCTGGTGGTGGTGCTGACGGTGGTGCTGGTGCTGCTGAGCGCCGTGGTGTGGCCGCTGGCCGCCCACTTCGCCGACCCCATCGGCCGGGTGCTGCGGATGGGCCTGGTGCTGCTGCTGCGCCGGCCATCGATCGCACTGTTCACCGCAGTCCTGCTCGCCGCAACGATCTGGGTGGCCCAGACCGTTCCCGGGCTGGTGCCCGTGTTCGGCATCGCCCTGCCTGCGTGGGCGGTGACGAGGTTGATGTGGCGTTCCGGTGCGATGCCGCTCAGCTCGTGATCAGCCTTCGAGCCAGCGCGGCTCCACCAGAGTGATCCGGGGCCCGGCGCCGTCGATCTGGAGCAGTCGCACCAGCTCTCCGACGGCGAGCTCGCTGATCTCCACGCGGCGAGGATCGATCTGCGGCACCGCGGCCAGCAGCGGACTGATATCTGCCAGATACTCGCCGCTGAGCCCGATGAGCAGTCGCGTCTCGTCCACCAGTGCGCCGGCGGCGGCCATCGCGAACAGCACCTGACGCACACCGGTGATGCCGAACAGGGCGGTGCGCTGCGTGGGGAGCGTGATCCGCAGCGCCCTGTCCGGTACGTCGGCGAGCGCTCCGGCGTCGAGCACCACCTCGAGCTGCGCCTCCTCTGCGGCGTCCTCGACCCCGGCCAGGAAGCGGGAGACGTCATTGCGTGACCGTCTGCGGTCCGGCGCACCGAACAGCAGCAGCCGATCACAGCCCTCCTCGAGGGTCCGCTCCACGACCATCTGTCCCAGCATCTCGAAGTCGAGGTCCACGACGGAGCCCTGGGGGAATTCCTCGGGCTTGCCGATCGTCACGAAGGGCAGCCCGGAGTCGATCACCGGGGCGACGCGCTCGTCGAACCGGTCCAGCTCCATCAGGATCAGGCCCTCGCACACCCCGGTGCGGACCACCCGCCGAATCCCTGCCGCTCCCTCCTGCGCAGTGACCAGCAGGATGTCGTAGCCGTGTCGGCGGGCCTCGCGGGCGATCGCCGCGATGAAGACCATCAGCACTCCATCGTCAGCCCCGGTCTCGGGGACCATCAGGCCGATCACGCCGCTGCGCCGGGAGCGCAGGGTGCGAGCGCCGGAGTTGGGGTGATATCCGAGCTTGGCGATCGCGTCCTCGACCCGGACACGGGTCTCCTCGGAGATCGGGCGGGAGCCGGTGAGCACATAGCTCACGGTGGATTGGGAGACGCCGGCGAGCCGAGCGACGTCCTGGCTCGTCGGGGCTTTCGCCCTCGCCGCTGTCTTCCTCACCGCCACGCCCGGTCTCCCTCCCCGGATGTGCTCACCCGATGCTCAGCCCCGCGCTGCCAGTCTTCCATGACTGCAGAGCTGAGCTGCGCCCGTCTTCGGAATCCAGGATCCGAGCGGCGGCGAGCGCCTCCTCGAGCAGGTCCGCGAGCTGCACTCGGGTGCCGGTGTCGGCCGCGCGGACCGCCGCTTCGACGATCGCCTGGGTCCATACATTCCCGTGCACCTCGGAGTCCGGCATCGGCCCGCCGCGCAGCGCCGCGCAGAACCGCGCGAGGGAGTCTGCCAACTCCCAGCGGGCATCCGGTGCAGGAGTGCGGCCGAGGACGACCTCTGCGGCTTCCTTCTCGGCCCGGTGGGCGGCAGGCACGGTCTCGCCGTCCCAGAGCACGCTCCCGAGCTCGCAGCTGATCCGCCACTCGCCGTTCCAGCTGGTCTCGGCCCCCGGGGCGGCCCAGGAGCCGGCGAAGGTGTGCACGGTCCCGCTGTCGTAGGTGATGGTCACCGTGGCGGCGGTGTCTCCGGCGTACCAGCTCCAGGAAGGGTTGTAGGAGGCGGCGGTGACGGCGAGCGGATTGCCGTCGACCAGCACCCGACCGGCGTCGAAGGCGTGGATCGCCATGTCCACGATCAGCGGGTGATCCATCTCGTCGCGGAAGCCGCCGAAGCGGGGCGCCTTGTAGAAGCGGGTGTCCACGATGCCGGCACCGCCGAGCTCGTCGGCCAGGCGCCGCGCCTCGTGCAGGTGGGGGTTGTTGCGCCGGGACTGGGAGACCATGAACAGCTGCCCGGTGGCCTCCGCATGGCCGGCGAGCGAGACCGCCTCGGCGAGGGTCGCAGCGCACGGCTTCTCCCCCAGCACCGGGAATCCGGCGTGCAGGGCGTCCGCGGTGACGGCGTGGTGGGCGGCCGGGATCGTCACGTCGATGACCGCCTCCGCGCCGGAGCGCCGGGCGACCTCGAGGGCGTCGGTCCCGGTGACGATCCCGGCCTGCTGCTCCTCGGGCACCACCTCGGAGACCGCGCGTTCCGCGGCTCCCTCGAGCAGGTCAGCCACCCCGACCAGCCGGGCCGCGTCGCTGCGCAACACCGTGCTGATCCACGCTCGGCCCATGCCGCCGGCGCCGATCACGACGACCGGGACGGGGGTTGGTGCTGTTGCGGCGGTGTGCGTGCTCATGCGCTCTTCCCTGCTGCTGCGGCGTCGCCCACGCCCTGGCCGACGGCGCCGGTGGTGAACCATTCGGTCTCATACCGGTCCAGGAAGGGCACTTCGCGGTCGGCGACCGCCGGCCGGGCCCACTGCACGCTGTTGGCGATCACGCGCCGGACCGCCTGGTGCTGATAGACGGGATAGTCCTGGTCACCGGGGCTGAAGTAGAAGATCTTGCCCTTGCCTCGCCGGAAGGTGCAGCCGGAGCGGAACACCTCTCCCCCGCTGAAGGAGGAGACGAAGACCAGCTCATCGGGCACCGGGATGTCGAAGTGCTCCCCGTACATCTCCTGCTCGGGGATGACGATCGGGTGCGGTACGCCCTCGGCGATCGGATGTGAGGGATTCACGGTCCATACCAGCTCACGGTCGGCCTCGTTACGCCAGCGCAGCGTGCAAGTGGTGCCCATCAGCCGGACGAACGGCTTGGACCAGTGCCCCGAATGCAGGACCACCAGGCCCATCCCGGCCAGCACATGCTTCTGGACCCGCTCGGCGACCTCGTCGGACACCTCGTCGTGGGCCATGTGCCCCCACCAGGTGAGGACGTCGGTCGCCGCGAGGACCTCTTCGCTGAGCCCATGCTCAGGATCGTCCAGGAGGGCGAAGCGGGTGGTCACCTCATCGCCGAGATTCTCGACGATGCCGTCGCGGATCGCGGCGTGCATCCCTTCGGGATAGTGCTCTCGAACGCGCGCATCGCGCTGCTCGTGGCGGTTCTCGCCCCAGACGGTGACGCGCAGGGGGCTGGTGCTAATGGCCATGGATGTCCTTCGGAAGGGCGGAGCGGCAGGAGACGAACGGGCGAAGATGCTCGAGGCTCTTCATCGACCAGCGTATATCGATACGAATCGACACGTGGGCGATTCACCCCTGTCGCCGCGGACTGCTCGCGTCGCCGGGGCCACATCCCGAGGCCTTATCCGCGCCCGCCCGCACCTTCGCAGGTGGACGGTGCTAGCGTGCCGGGGTGACCGTTCCGGATGTTCGTCCCAGCTCCCCGTCCGCCGCCGCTATCGGCTTCGATCGCGAGAAGTACATCGGGCTGCAGTCGCGCCACATCCAGCAGCGCCGCGAGGAGATCGGCGGGAAGCTGTACCTGGAGATGGGCGGCAAGCTCTTCGATGATCACCACGCCGCGCGGGTGCTGCCGGGCTTCACCCCGGACAACAAGATCGCGATGCTGCACCGGCTCAAGGATGAGCTGGAGATCCTGGTGTGCCTGAACGCCAAAGACCTCGAGCGCCAGAAGGTCCGTGCGGATCTGGGCATCACCTATGAGGACGACACTCTGCGTCTCATCGACGTGTTCCGCGAGCACGGCTTCCTGGTGGAGAACGTGGTGCTCACCCAGCTGGAGGACTCCAACCAGGTCGCGCACGCCTTCATCGAGCGGCTGCAGCGTCTGGGACTCAACGTCGCCCGGCACACCGTGATCCCCGGCTATCCGCAGGACACGGAACGGATCGTCTCCCCGCAGGGCCTCGGGGCGAACGAGTACTCCCACACCACCCGGGACCTGATCGTGGTGACTGCGCCGGGTCCGGGCTCCGGCAAGCTGGCCACCTGTCTCTCGCAGATCTATCACGATCATCAGCGCGGGATCAGCTCGGGATACGCGAAGTTCGAGACCTTCCCGATCTGGAACCTGCCGCTCGCGCATCCGGTGAACCTCGCCTATGAATCGGCGACGGCAGATCTTGATGATCTGAACCTCATCGACCCCTTCCATCTCGCGACCTATGGCAAGCAGGTCACCAGCTACAACCGTGACGTCGAGGTGTTCCCGCTGCTACGCACGCTGCTGGAGCGGCTGACGGGCGACTCTCCCTACGCCTCACCCACCGATATGGGGGTGAACCTCGCCGGCGACTGCATCGTGGATGACGAGGTGTGCAGGGAGGCGTCGCGCCAGGAGATCATCCGCCGCTACTACAAGGCGCTCATGCATGAGCGGATCAATGACGAGGACAACATCGTCTCCCAGCGGATCGGGATGATCATGTCCAAGGCGGGCTGCGTGCTCAGCGACCGGGCGGTGGTGGAGCCGGCGCTCGCGGTCGAGGCCCGCACCGGGGAACCGGGCGCCGCGATCCAGCTGGCCGACGGCAGGATCATCACCGGCAAGACCTCGCCCCTGCTGGGCTGCTCGGCGGCGATGTTGCTGAACGCGCTCAAGCACCTGGCCGGCCTCGCGGACTCCGTGCAGCTGCTCTCCCCCACCTCGATCGAACCGATCCAGACTCTGAAGACGGAGCATCTGGGCTCCCGCAATCCGCGCCTGCACACCGACGAGGTGCTGATCGCGCTATCGGTCTCGGCATCCACCGATGAGAACGCGCGTCGGGCGATCGACCAGCTGCGCAGCCTGGCAGGCTGCGATGTGCACACCACCACGATCCTGGGCACCGTCGACGAGGACATCTTCCGCAACCTCGGGATCTCGGTGACCTCCGAGCCGAGATTCCTGCACAAGGCGCTCTACCACAAGCGCTGAGCCGGCTGAGTGCTCAGGCCGGCGTCATGACCTCGAGGCGGTTACCGAAGGGGTCCCGGGCGTGGAAGCGGAGGAATCCGTCGAAGGTGTCGCGCTCAGCCCAGGAGACCTCGCAGCCGATCCCCTCGATGCCGGCCGCCATCGCCTCGAGCTCGGACAGGTCGTCCACCACCAGTGCCGGGTGCGCCTTCCGTGCCGGGATGAAGGGGTGGTCGATGCCGAGGTGGATCTCGGCGACCACCTGTTCGCCGTCGAAGGCGCGGAACCAGCAGCCACCGCGTCCGGCGAGCGCGGCGGGCTTGTCCACCTCGGTGAGGCCGACCGCCTCTGCGTAGAAGCGTCGTGCAGCGGCCTCCGAGCCTCGGGGCATCGAGACCTGAACGTGGTGCAGCTTCACAGCATCTCCTAAGTTATCTTGACTTCAAGATAACATGGCCGAGACCGTCCCTGCCGCACCCCCGTGCGATCGCCTCGCAGCGCCCGCCCAGCGCATGGAGATCGACGGCGATCTGGCTCTCCAGCTCGGCCCGGAACTGCTCCGCATCCGGACCTGTCCACTCCAGCGTCGAGGCCGAGGTGAGCAGCTCCTGCGTGAGATCGCCGATCCGCGTGCCGGCCCCTTTCACGATCTCGGCGAAGGAGAGGAGCTGGTCGGTGTCCGCCCCGTATCCGGCACCGGTGCGGGATACGGTGAACGCTAGATCACCCCGTCGCGACCCGCCATGGGGAGAAGGACCCATCCACCAGGAGAAGCCATGCAGCGTCCCCTCGCCCTCCGCACGGGCAAGGCCCTGGCGCTGCTCGCGGTGGTGGTGCCACTGGCCGCCTGCGGCATCGGCACCACCACTCTGCCTGCCTCCGAGGCCGTCACGCACTACGAGAGCCTCGTGGGAGCGCTCGGTGACGCGCTCGGTGACGACGGCGCCACCTGGCAGCAGGCACCGGAGACCCGAAAGGTCGCGGGCGAGAACGGGGCCTGCCGCTTCACGCCGGGCACCTGGGACCCCGAGGCCCCGTTGCCGGCTCCGGACGGCGACGACGGCTGGACCGACCGCATCACGAGCGTGAACGCCGTGGTGGAGGGCTACGGGTTCGCGTCGATCGAGGACGTCACCGAGCAGGGCTCGCGGTCCTTGCTGGAGACTGCCGACGAGCATGGTGCAACGCTGCTGATCACCGCTGAGGGCCAGATCCGGATCCAGCAGGCCGCGGTGGATGCCGCACCCTGCTCTCCGAAGTCCCTCGGGATCGGCTGACCCGCGCCTGCGGGGCCGCTCGAGCAGCCGGGTGAAGGTCCTCGCGCTCGCTCACGCGCTGTGGCTGTGGGAACCGTCGACGGTTCAGCCCTCGACGGTGCGGAGAATCCGCGCTGGCGAGCCGACCATGAGCGCCCTCGCAGGAACGTCTTTGGTGACCACCGACGCCGCCGCGATCACGGCATCGTCGCCGATCGTGACCCCGGGCAGGATCGTGACGTTCGCGCCGATCCAGACGTTCTTGCCGATCACCACCGGGGAGGGATGCAGGTCCCCGCGGCGGCTGGGGGCGAGGTCGTGGTTCAAGGTGGCGATCACGGTGTTGTGGCCGATGAGGCAGTCATCGCCGATCTCGATCCCGCCCTGGTCCTGGAAGCGGCAGCCGGCGTTGAGGAACACCCGCTTGCCCAGGCGGATGTTCTTGCCGAAATCGGAGGTGAACGGCGGGAAGAGGGTGACGCTCTCGTCGATCTCGCGCCCGGTGAGCTCGGCGAGCAGCTCCCGCACCCGCACCGGCTCGTGGTACTTGCCGTTGAGCTCCCCGGTGATCCGCAGCGCTTCCTGGCTGGTCTCATGCATCACGGCGTGCAAGGGAGAGTTCGCCGGCACGGTCTCGCCGGAGTCGAGAGCATGGAGCAAGTCGGTGAGAGTCATGGAGCCGCCTTCTACGGGATCACTGCGCCGACATCACGGGGCGCGCTGATCCAGGGTAGCCATCGTGCGACGTGTCCAATGGGGGAGACCCGACGTGAGAGAATTTTTCGGTCTGCGCGCCGGATCGGGGATATCCGGCGCGCGGCCATCACCGTGCCCGTCGACCGTTGCGGAAAGCCGTGCTCTACTGGGCAGATGACAACGGATCTCTCCCACCGCCGCCGGATGACCCGCATTGAAGCATTGGGCTGGAATCCAGACTGGTCCGTCGGGGACATCCGCCTGATCGGCGAGAACTTCGATCGGGTGGAAGCGGTGAGCTTCTACCGCACTGCGTCCAACGGCAGCGTCACTGCGCAAGATGGTGAGGGGCGTTCGGTGATGTACCTGTACCCGGGTTACGTCGAGTTCCGCAAGGGGCTCGCACCCGAGGACCGTCCCGAGCCGGACTGGCATGGGCTCGCACTGTCTTCCTTCCGCCCGCGCTCGGCCACCACGACCAAGGGCGAGGAGCGGCTCAGCTTCTGCCCGAGCTGCTTCTACGCACTGCCGGCGACCGGGGTGTGTGACACCTGCGATTGAGCCGGACTTGGTGCGGAGGCTTCCAGCCCTCCCTCACATCAGCTCATCGGCGAGTTCCAGCTCCAGCATTCGGCCGAGCGATCGCACCTCGGCGTGCACGGCGCGGGTGACGCTCGGCGCCCAGTCGGTCGAGGGTCGCAGCGAATGGACCTCGAGCACTCCATGGGCGTGGTCGGCCTCGAGATCAGCCGTGCCGATCAGCGCATCGCCGTGCAGGATCGGCAGTGCGTAGTAGCCGAAGCGGCGCTTCGCCGCGGGCACGTACATCTCCAGCGCATAGTCACTGTCGAAAAGTTCCTTGAGCCGGTGCCGATCCAGGACGAAAGGATCGAAGGGCGACAGCAGCGCGGTGCGTCCGCGGAAGGATGGCTCCTCCAGCGGCGCGGGGTCCACCCGCCAGCGTCCGCGCACGCCCTGGATCATCACCTCCTCCCCCACCGTGCCGACGCCGGGGTCGCAGTCGGGGCCGGAAGCCCGGGCGATGCCCTGCACCCTGAGCCTGCCCTCGTTGCGGAGGCGCTCGGCCTCCGCGAACGGTACGGCCGTCACCTCCGGGAATACCCGCTCGGCAAGATCCCAGACGCGCTGGCGCCCTTCGCGATGGGACACGGCGACCTGGCCTCTGTCGGCGAGGCGCTCGAGCATCATCACCACGCTCTTGTCGTTGTTCCAGCCGCTGGAGCGATGGGGGACGGGAAAGGAGACCTCCAGCTCCTTCGGCGGCAGCGGACCCTCCGAGCGCAGAGTCTGCAAGATCTCCTCCGCCGCAGCTCGGTTCGCCTCGACCCAGCGAGCCTGCTGGGCGGCGAACGGCGTTGCAGGCTCACCGGGCCAGGCCTCCATCTGCGCACGATGCAGCGCATACCGTTCGGCGCGCTGGAGGTTGCCGGCGATCTCGACGAGGAGGCGGTGCGTGCGCAACGAGTCGAGCTCTGCGGGGTCGAAGCGTCGGCCCAGACGCGACCACAGCACGAGCTCGGGGCTCGGGCAGAGGTACGTCGTGAGATCCAGGCGGATCGGCCCCACCGCGCCGATCGCCTCGCGCAGAGTGGTGGGGCGGGGAGAGCCGAGTCCCGCGGCTCGCACGGCGATGCGGCGCGCCTGCTGGAGGGTGAGCTCACGCATGGTCCGATCTCCTTCGGTCATCCGACGAAGGAGTGCCCTGCCTCGGATGCGCTTGATTCTGGCATTGAGCTCCGACGTCTGCAGTGCGCTCTCTGCGGTCCCGCGCGTAGCAGACTCGATAGCCTGGCCTCACCGGCGACGACGCCGGACAGACCTTGAGGAGCTCCATGCCGATCATCCACCCCGCGCAGCCTGACTTCGCCTCGACAGCCGAGGAGAGGGTGTGGGAGCACCTGCGCGATCAGCTGCCGGACGATGCCGTGATGATCGCCGGGCAGCGCCTCACCACCGGCGGTGAGGAGATCGAAGCGGATCTGCTGGTGCTGTGGCCGGGAATCGGCATGGCGGTGATCGAGGTCAAGGGCGGCCGGATCTCCGTGCAGGAGGGGCGCTGGTATCAGGAAGACCGCAGTGGGCGGCGTGAGCTGAAGAAGTCCCCGATCGATCAGGCGCAGACGGCGAAGCATCACCTGATCGGCTACCTCAACAACGCCTCCTCCACACCCATCGGTCGCGCTGTGCACCTGGTGATGCTCCCCTACACGGAGCTGCCACCGGCATGGGAGGTGCCGGAGGCTCCTCGGGAGATCACGCTGGACGTCACCGACCTTCCGCGACTGGCGGATCGGATCGTGCACGCCCTGAATGCGCAGTCGCATATCGGTTACGCACCGCTGGATCCGACCCAGTGCAGCTATGCGGTCAAGGTCCTGCGCCGCACTCATCGCGCCATCGAGAACCATCAGCTGCTGGCCCGTGAGATCGCCGACGCCGGCAATGCACTCACCCGCGAGCAGGAGCGGGCGATCGCGCTGCTGCGCTTCCAGCACCGGGCGCAGATCATCGGCGGAGCCGGTTCGGGCAAGACTCATCTGGCGATGATCAAGGCCCGCACCCTGGCCCGGGAGGGATTCCGCACCGCCCTGCTCTGCTATTCGCGAGGGCTGGCCCGCCACTTCCAACTGCTCGCTGCGACCTGGCCCGAGGAGGAGCGTCCCGCCTATGTCGGCCTCTTCCACGAACTCCCGGTGCGTTGGGGCGCAGAGACCGAGGAGCAGTTCGACGGCGATCCCGCCACCTATTACGAGGAGCACCTGCCCCGCCGGCTCGCGGAGCTCGCCGCCGCTCAGCAGCCGCAGGAGCTGTTCGACGCGATCGTGGTCGACGAGGCGCAGGACTTCGCCGATATCTGGTGGGACGGGCTGCAGCCGTGCCTGCGGAGTCCTGCGGACGGTGTGCTCTTCGTCTTCACCGACGAGCACCAGAGCGTGTTCGATCGGGAGGGCCGCGCCCCGATCACCCTGAACCCCTTCCCGCTGGACGACAATCTGCGCAACACGAAGGCGATCGCCCGCACCTTCGCGCCGCTGACCCCGCTCACGCAGAACCCACGGATGGACGACGGTGCCCCGGTCCGCTATGTCCAGGCCGCCACGCAGGATGCAGTTCCCGCTGCCGACGACGTGGTCGAGCAGCTCATGGACGAGGGCTGGGAGCCGGGCCAGATCGCCCTCCTCACCACCCGCAGCCGCCACCCGGTCCAGAAGGAGCAGGTGGAGCAGTACGGCTATGACGGGTACTGGGATGAGTTCTTCGCCGCGACGGACGTCTTCTACGGGCACGTGCTGAACTTCAAGGGCCTGGAACGGCCCGTGGTGGTGCTCGCCGTGAACGGTTTCGGCTCCGCGGAGCGGGCTGCGCAGCTGCTGTACGTGGGCCTGTCGCGGGCACGTTCGCTCTTGGTCGTGGTGGGCGACGGGGGCGAGATCTGGGACGCTGGCGGCGGCGAGGTATGGGAGCGGATCAGCTCGCCCGCCTGAGCATCAGAGCGACACGATCAGCAGCGTCCCTGCGTAGACCAGTCCGGAGGCGATGAGCACGATCGTGGTGTAGCCGAGGATGTCGCGCATCTTCAGCCCGGCGATCGCCAGCAGCGGGATCGCCCAGAACGGCTGGATCATATTCGTCCACTGGTCGCCGTAGGAAACGGCCATGATGGTGATCGCCGGGTCCACGCCGAGCTCGGCGCCAGCATTGAGCATGATCGGCCCCTGCACCGCGAACTGCCCACCGCCGGAGGGGACGAAGAAGTTCACCAGGCCCGCCGCGAGGAAGGCGAACAGGCCGAAGGTGGTGGTGTTGGAGACCGACACGAAGGCATCGGAGAAGACCTGCACCAGCCCGGAGCCGACCATCATCCCCAGAATCCCGGCATAGAGCGGGAACTGCAGCAGGATCTCACCCACGTTGGAGGCGGCGTTCTTGGTGAGGTGGACCAGCTCGAAGGGGTTCTTCACCAGCAGCAGGATCAGGGCCAGGAAGGACCAGTTCACGGTGTCCAGGGTCAGGGTGCCGCCGCGGGTGAAGTGCAGCACCAGGTACGCCACCAGCGCGAGACCGGTCAGCCCGGTCACCAGGCGGCTCGCGTCGAGCCGGTCGGCCGGGGTCACGATCTTCTCCTGCCCGTCGTCCATCACGTCACGGGCGTCGATGGTCAGCTCCGTGATGGAGTCGCCCTTGCGCGGAGCGACCAGGAACAGGGCGACGGCGACGAAGAGGATCGTCACCACGGCGGCGATCATGTTCCATCCGGAGAAGACGGTCTCGGACATGGGGATCGTCTGCCCGCCCAGCGATTCTGCGAGGAACGAGCCCTCGGTCGCGGCGGTCAGCGGGCCGGAGGCCGAGTAGCCCATGTGCCAGACGACGAAGCCGCCGAAGCCCGCGGCCACCAGCATCGGGAAGTGGAGCTTGAGCCCGCGCTCGCGTCCCTGGTAGGCCACCTCGCGGGCCAGCAGACCGCCGACCACCAGGCCCAACCCCCAGGTGATGAGGGACGCCGCAGCCGCCACCACGAAGACGAAGACGTAGGCCGTCAGCTCGCTCTTCGGGATCGAGGCGAGAAAGGCCAGCAGCTTCCGCACCGGTCCGGTGTTGGCCAAGATGTGGCCCAGCAGCAGGATCAGCGCCATCTGGGTCATGAAGGCCAGCAGTCCGGCAAGTCCGTCTCCCCAGTGGACGACGAGATCGGCGGGCCCGGTGTCGGTGAGGAGCAGTCCGAGGATCGCGACGATGAAGGTCAGGACGATCGAAAACACCAGGGCGGAGGGGATGAAACGCTCCACCACGTGGTTCAGAGGGCGCATGGCGCGTGAGATCGCCGTGCCCTCCTTTCGGGGGCTGCGAGTTTCGGGCGCGCTGGACATCAGGGGTGCTCCTCGGGGAAGTGGGGCCGGTCGGCACTGCTCTGTGCCGGTGACGAGACCCTCAGCGGTTGTGGCGTGGACCACCATAGAACGAATCACGCGATGACGGGCCCCGGCATGCCGCCGAGGCCCGTCACAGTTCTGGATCCGCCGAGGTCACTCGACCTTCGTCAGCTCCGAGAAGTTGATGATGTAGTCCGGGGAGTCGATCGACATCACCTCGGTGAGGTTCGAGGCGTAGTAGCAGGTGTCATTCCCCTCGGTGCCCGATTTGAGGGTGCCGGAGAACGTCACCGTGTCACCGGGGGCGAGGGCCAGCGCCGAGTCGTACAGCTCTGTGCCCTGCTCGATGAGGGTGTTGTCGCTGATATCGGAGAGGGCGTTGTTCCAGGTGCCGATCTCGATGTCTTCCTCGATCGAGATCACCACGACGGCTTTGCCCTCGCCGTTCGCGTCGACCGTCACCACGGTCCCGATCCAGTTCTGCACGGCACCGTCGGGGACGGATTCGCACATCGCGTCGCTGCGCACGTTCAAAACATTGGCGACCTGCAGGTCGGTCTCTGCAGACTCAGCATCGGTGCGGCCCTGGGCGACAGCAGCAGACATCGCCTGCTGCGCAGCAGGAACGTCGGCAGCCGGCACCTCCTCCACGACCGGGGCTTCGACAGGATCCTCCGTCACCGGAGCCTCCTCCGTGACGGCAGCCTCCTCGACGGGGGCTTCCGCGACCGGGGCTTCCTCGACCGGAGCCTCCTCGCTCACAGGCGCTGCGTCGACCACCTCCTCGTCGACCACGTCGGCCGGGGCGGTCGCGACGACCTCCTCGCGCTCACCCGAGGCCTCGCCGCCGCCGCTGGTGGCGAGGTTGGCCCCGCCGAAGATCAGACCGATCACCAGCACGATCGGAGTGACGATCCATGCGATCTTCTTGTTCTTCTCGTAGCCGGCCAGCTGCTGGCCGGTGCTGTCCTTGCCACCGGTGAGCACGATGAGGAGCAGGTCGATGAGCGTCCAGAGACCGGCGCCGCCGCAGGTGATGAGCTTGAGGATGCCGAGTCCCACGAAGCCGCGGTAGAAGCGGTCGGCGCCCAGGAAGCCCAGGAAGAGCGCCAGCAGCCAGGCCACGACGAAGTCCTTCGGCGGCCGCTGCGCCGGGAGCTGGGTGCTGGGCCCGCCCTGGTAGGCGCCGGCAGCGAACTGCGGGGCGGCAGGGGCCGGCTGACCGCCGTAGCTCGGCTGACCGCCGAAGGCGGGCTGTCCGCCGTAGCCGGGCTGCTGCGGCGCAGGCGGATAGGGCGAGCCCTGTCCCGGGGTCTGGGGGCCGAAGCCCGGCTGCTGGGGGGAACCGCCATGAGGCGGAGGCGGGATCGAGGTCATCGAAGCTCCTTGAGGACAGCGGACCAGGGAGTCCGCCAGGGGTGAAAAGGTGGGGCCGATCGGGGTGGATCGCCGGTGATCCACCGGCCCTCCGAACAAGCTGCCTGAATCATCAATCACCGGTGCGACAGACGAACGCACCGCCTCTACGCGAAGGCTCACTGCGGGCGTTCTGTTCTCCCCGTCGCTCTCCCGGAGCACCGTCCACCGTGTCGAAGGATTCGTATGCTCCCCACCGCTCTCGACCGCGATCCACGCCTGGATCGACCGTGGCCCGCCCTGTGGTCCATCGTGCTGGGCTTCTTCATGATCCTCGTCGACACCACGATCGTCACCGTGGCGATACCGCGCATGCAGGCAGACCTCGGAACCGACCTCGCCTCGCTGCTGTGGGTGACCAGCGCGTATCTGCTCGCCTACGCGGTGCCGCTGCTGATCACCGGGCGTCTCGGCGACTGGCTCGGGATGAAGTCGATGTATGTGGCGGGCCTGGCGGTGTTCACCGCGGCGAGCCTGTGGTGCGGGCTGTCCGGCAGCGTCGAGATGCTGATCCTCGCCCGCGTCGTCCAGGGTCTGGGCGCGGGCATGATGACCCCGCAGACGATGTCCATGATCACCAGGATGTTCGCGCCCCAGGACCGTGGCCCGGCGCTCGCGCTGTGGGGTGCGACGGCGGGGGTCGCCACCCTGGTGGGGCCGATCGTCGGTGGCCTGCTGGTGGACGGGCCCGGCTGGGAATGGATCTTCTTCGTCAACCTGCCCGTCGGCGTCCTCGGTCTGCTGCTGGCCTGGCGGAATGTGCCCCGTTTCGCGCGGCGGGCGCACTCCTTCGACTGGCTCGGCGTGGTGCTCTCCGCCGCCGGGCTGTTCCTGCTGGTGTTCGGAATCCAGGAGGGCACCAGCTACGGCTGGGGGTCGATCACCGACTCCCTCAGGATCGGCTCGTGGGACACCCGGGTGCCGATCAGCGTCCCCGGCCTGATCATCGCCGGGATCCTGAGCATGGCGGCTTTCCTCCTCTGGCAGGCGCTGAACCGGCGGGAGCCCCTGGTGCCGCTGTCACTGTTCCGCGATCGGAACTTCTCCGTCGCCAACATCGCCATCGCCATGATGGGTGCGACCGTGCTCACCCTCTCCTTCCCCCTCACCCTGTACTTCCAGCGGGTGCTCGGGATGTCCCCCACCGAGGCCGCGCTGATGACGGCGCCGATGGCGGTGGTCTCCCTCGTCCTCGCGCCCGTGGTGGGCAAGAACATGACCCGGTACAACCCGCGTTGGATGGCCGTGGGCGGCTTCGCCTCGCTCACCGCGGGTCTGTTCTGGCTCTCCCTGCTCATGACGCCCGACGCCTCGATCGTGCTGCTGCTGATGCCCTTCCTGCTGGTGGGCCTCGGCAACGCGCTGATCTGGGGGCCGCTGTCGCTGACGGCGACCCGCAACCTGCCTCCGTCGCAGGCCGGAGCAGGATCCGGGGTGTACAACGAGACCCGCCAGGTCGGTTCGGTGCTGGGCGCAGCGGGGATCGCGACCGTCATGAGCGATCGCATCACGGTGCGCTTCAGCGAGGCGGTCGGAGGCGATCCTGGGTCGGCGATGTCCTCGGGAAGCGACTCGACGAGCGCGGACCTGCCGCCCTTCCTGCTCGCGCCCTTCGCCGCCGCCATGGCGGACGCGATGCTGCTTCCGGTCCTGCTGTCGCTGGTGGGCGTGCTCGTCTCCTTCGCGATCGGCAGGCCGGTGGACTCAGGGGCGTGGACAGAAGACGCCTGAGCGGGCCACCGCGCACAGGTGCCTGGTCAGCGTTCAGGAGGTGCGGCTTTCCACAGCCGCGGCACCTCAGCCACCGCCCCGCGCTCCGCCCGAATACAGTGGCCGGCATGACCTCTTCGCGCGCCGCCGATCCGCTCTCCGCACACCGCGAGGGCGAGGCCGGACAAGGGGATGCGGCGCTGGAGATCCTCTCGACGGTCTTCGGCTATGACTCCTTCCGGGGCGATCAGGCCGCGATCATCGATCAAGTCGCCCGCGGCGGGGACGCCGTGGTGCTGATGCCCACGGGCGGCGGCAAGTCGCTGTGCTACCAGATCCCCTCGCTGCTGCGCGAGGGCACCGGGATCGTGGTCTCACCGCTGATCGCGCTGATGAGCGACCAGGTCGCGGCGCTCGAAGCCGTCGGCCTCCGCGCCGCCTATCTCAACTCCACGCTCGACTTCCATGAAGCGCAGGCCGTCGAGCAGCAGCTGCTGGCCGGGGAGCTGGACCTGCTGTACATGGCGCCGGAGCGACTGGTCCTCCCCCGCACCCAGGACCTGCTGCGACGGGCGCGGCTGGCTCTGTTCGCGATCGACGAGGCGCACTGCGTCTCGCAGTGGGGCCATGATTTCCGTCCCGACTACCTGGGGCTGTCGGTGCTGGCCGAGGCGTTCCCCGCGGTGCCCCGGATCGCGCTGACGGCGACCGCCACCGAGGCCACCCACCGCGAGCTCACCGAGCGCCTGGCGATGCAGGAGGCGGAGCACTTCGTCTCGAGCTTCGACCGCCCGAACATCCAGTACCGCATCGAGCCCAAGGCCACCCCCCGCGAACAGCTGCTGCGGCTGATCACCACCGAGCATGAGGGCGAGTCGGGCATCGTGTACTGCCTGTCGCGCAAGAGCGTGGAGCAGACCGCTGAGGCGCTGGTCGCACGGGGTATCCCGGCTCTGCCCTATCACGCGGGTCTCGACGCGGCGGTGCGGCAGGACCATCAGGAGCGATTCCTGCGCGCCGACGGGCTGATCATGGTGGCGACGATCGCCTTCGGGATGGGGATCGACAAGCCCGACGTCCGCTTCGTCGCCCATCTCGACCTGCCCAAGTCCATCGAGGGCTATTACCAGGAGACCGGCCGCGCGGGCCGTGACGGTCAGCCCTCCACCGCCTGGATGGCCTACGGGCTGGGAGACGTGGTCAGCCAGCGCAAGTTCATCGACACCGGGGAGAGCAGCGAGCTGTTCAAGCGCAATGCCCGCGCGCACCTGGACGCGATGCTCGCCCTGTGCGAGACGGTCTCCTGCCGCCGCGTGCAGCTGCTGAGCTACTTCGGTCAGACAGCGGAATTCGAGAACTGCGGGAACTGCGATACCTGCCTGAACCCGCCGCAGACCTGGGACGCCACCGTCGCGGCGCAGAAGCTGCTCTCGGCCCTGATCCGGCTGGACCGCGAACGGGGCCAGAAGTTCGGCTCCGGGCAGGTCATCGAGGTGCTGCTGGGCAGGGAGAACGAACGCTCCACCCAATCCCGTCACCAGGAGCTGAGCGTCTGGGGCATCGGCAGCGAGCTCAGCGAGAAGGAATGGCGCACCGCGATCCGCCAGCTCCTGGCGCGCGGCATCGTGGACGCCGAGGGTGACTACGGGGTGCTGATCCCCGGCTCCCAGGCTGGGCCGGTGCTGCGCAACGAGGTCGCTGTCGAACTGGCCGTGGATCGCACGCCGGCCCGACCCGCACGTTCCCGCTCCGCGCGCGGCGCCGCTGGGGCCTCTCGAGCGGCCGAGAGTCTCGAGCCAGCGCAGCGGGAGCGCTTCGAGGCGCTGCGCGCCTGGCGCACGAGCGTGGCGAAGGAGAAGCAGATCCCACCGTACATGGTGTTCTCCGACGCCACTCTGGTGGGGATCATCGAGGCCCGCCCGGACTCGGTCGCCCAGCTCGGTGCGGTCAGCGGCGTCGGCGCGAAGAAGCTCGCCGAATACGGGGAGGCTGTGCTCGCGGCACTGCCCGCCTCCTGACCTGCCCGCCCCTGGGCATCATCCGCCACTCGGTATTATCGGTCCTACTGACCAGCATGATCTTCGGGGGAACCACTACGACCGCGCCGTCACCGATGCCCGGAGCGCCGTTCGCGCCTCAGCCTCAGCCCGAGTCAGGGAAGAAGCACCGTCGCCTCCTCGTAGGCATCCTCGCTGGAGCAGGCTGCCTGCTGATCCTCCTGGTGGCGTTGGTGCTGGTCATCGTCCTGGTGGTGCGTGGCGTGGGCGGTGCCGGGGGCGGAGGCGCGGAGCCGAGCGCCGCGGACCTCACCCCCGAGGAGCAGTCCACGGCACTGGTCACGGACTACTTCGCGGCGCTGTCCGCCGGGGACGCGGTCACCTCCCTCGAGCTGCTGCCTCCGATGGACGAGGCCGACGGCGTCCTGCTGCCCGTCGAGGCCTACTCCACGGCGCTCGAGCGCGCGCCCGTCTCCGATGTCGTGGTCGGCACCCCGGAGCTCGATGGCGGCCTGATCAGCGGTACGGTCCCGGTCACCTTCACCGTCGGGGGCGTGAGCGTCTCGGATGAGTACTCGGTGCATGACTACGACGACGATGGCGTCATCGAGCTGACCAGCACCTCCTCGAACCCGGTGGGGGCGTACGGGCTCTCCGGGCTCGGCATGACGCTCAACGGCGTCGAGGTGACCGACGGGCAGAGCCTCTACCTCCTGCCCGGTGGGTACGAGGTCGCCTACTCGCTCGAGCTCTTCGCGCCCTCCTCCACCGATCCGGTGATCATCGGCGAGCACTTCGTCTCCCCCGAATGGCCGGAGCCCCAGCTCACCGAGGAGGGACTGACCGCATTCCGTGGCGCCGTGCAGACGGCGGTCGATGGTTGCCTCGCCCAGACCACGCTCGAGGCCGGCTGCGGCACCGACACCCTCCCGGCCTCCACCGACGATGGCTGGACTCTCACCGAAGGGACCGTGCGCCGCACCCTGCCCGAGGACACCCAGCGGACCATCGACACCATGGAGACGACTTCGAGCTACGACGAGCCCACCTATGTGGAGGGCGAGGTGGTCGGTTCCCTCGACACCGAGATGGATTGCACCAAGGACGGTCAGGCCGGGGTCTGCGAGATGTGGCTCGGCGGCGGGATGAGCGTCCCGCACGTCGACATGGCTGATCCTGAGCTCCCGGTGACCTGGAGCTGAGCGGAGGTCGCCTGTCATACGCCTGCAGGAGACTGTTCGCATGAGCTTCGAATGGGTACGCGGCATCTGCCCCCGCTGCGGCAGCGACCAGGTGCTGCACAGCATCATCGGGATGCCCTTGGCGGAGGCCTACCACTCCTCCCCTCCGTGGGTGCGCTGGGAGGGCTGTACGGGGTTCGGCCCGGACCGCGAGTGCCAGAGCTGCGCCTACTCCTGGTGGAGCCACGACGTCGGCCTCGCCGAAGGTGAAGAGGAAGAGGAAGACGACGACGATGAGACCGAGGATCTGCCGCCCCTGCGCGTGGTCGGCGCGGTAGTCGTCGATGGGGACCGGATCCTCGCCGCGCGGCGCGCGCCGGGGAAGAACGCCGCCGGGCTCTGGGAGTTTCCCGGCGGGAAGATCGAGGCCGGAGAATCTCCGCAGCAGGCTCTGGCGCGCGAGCTGCGTGAGGAGCTCGGCGTCGAGGTCGAGGTGGGATGGCTGATCGGCCGCGGAGAGGCCGTCGTCGGCGACCGCCCCCTCCACCTGGACTGCTACTGGGTGCGGCTCCGCGGCGCCCTGCCCACCGCAAGCACCGACCACGACGCCCTCAAATGGCTCACCCGCGCACATCTCGCCGAGCGGGACTGGGCAGAGCCCGACGAGCCGATCCTCGAGCTGATCCTGGACGGAGCCGAGCCCGTCTTCTCCCCGTCCTGACTATCCTCAGCGCTCGGTGCCGCGCCCCCATTCCTCGGCGAAGGCCTCCCGTCGCTTCTCCTGCTCGATCGGGTCCGGCACCGGCAGCGAGGCGATGAGCTTGCGCGTGTACTCGTGGGTGGGTCGCTGGAGCACGTCCGGGCCGTGGCCGTCCTCGACCAGGTCGCCGCGGAAGAGTACCCCGATGCGATGAGCCAGGGAGTCCACCACCGCGAGGTCGTGGCTGATGAACAGGGCGGCGAAGCCCAGCCGCGTCTGCAGCTCGCGGAACAGTTCCAGCACCGTCGCCTGCACCGAGACGTCCAGCGCGCTGGTCGGCTCGTCGGCGATCAGCAGTTCGGGTTCCAGCACCAGGGCGCGGGCCAAGGAGATGCGCTGGCGCTGGCCACCGGAGAGCTCGTGCGGGTATCGCTCGGCGTAGGCACCGGGCAGCTCGACCGCCTCGAGCAGGGAGCGCACCCGCGTTCCCCGCTCGGCGGGGCTCAGCTGCTGCTCATGCACGATCAGCGGTTCGGCGATGCACTGCTCGATGGTCAGGTGCGGGTTGAAGGAGGTCGCCGGATCCTGGAACACGAACCCGATCCGTCGGCGCAGTGGCTTGAAAGCCTTCTCCCGCATCCCATTCATCTCGTGCCCCAGCACGCTGAGGCTGCCGCCGGTGGTGCGCTCGAGGCCCGCGATCGCACGGCCGATGGTGGTCTTGCCGGACCCGGACTCCCCCACCAGGCCGTACACCTCGCCGGCACGGATCTGGAAGTCCACACCCTTGACCGCCCGGAACGCGGGCTTGCCTATCCGGCCCGGGTACTCGATGACGAGGTCCTTCGCCACTACCACGGGAGGAGCGGCCTCGATCTCCTGCTGCTGCTCGGTGCTCAGCGCGGTCCACGCGGAATGGCGTCCCAGGTGCGGCACCGCGGCGAGCAGCTTCTGGGTGTACTCCTCACGGGGGCTGGCGAACAGCTCCCGCACCCCGGCCCGTTCGATGATCTGCCCGTGGTACATCACCGCGACGGAGTCAGCGAGATCCGCGACCACCCCCATGTTGTGGGTGATCACGATGATCGAAGTGCCGTGACTCTCCCGGATGTCGCGCAGCAGACCGAGGATCTCTGCCTGCACGGTGACGTCCAGCGCAGTGGTGGGCTCATCCGCCACGATCAGCTCGGCGCCCAGGGCGAGCGCCATCGCGATCATGATGCGCTGCTTCTGCCCGCCGGAGAACTCATGGGGGTAGCGGTCGATCCGCTCGGCGGCGTCGGGGATCCCCACTGATTCGAGCGCGCGGATCGCTTCGGCGCGGATCTCCTTCTTGGTGATCTTCGGGCGGTGCGCGCGCAGCCCCTCGCCGAGCTGCCACCAGATGGGGAAGACCGGGTTCAGAGCGCTCGAGGGCTCCTGGAAGATCATCGAGACGTCTTCGCCGCGCATCGCGCGCAGCTGCGCCCCGGACAGTCCCACCAGATCGGTGCCGGAGATGATCACCGCCCCAGAGGACTCCGCCGTCTCGGGAAGCAGTCCCAGCACGGCGCGCGCCGTCACGGATTTCCCCGATCCGGATTCGCCGACGATCGCGAGGATCTCCCCAGGGGCGACCTCGAGGCTCACCCCGTCGACCGCGTGGACGTCACCCCCGTCGGTCGCGAAGTGGACGTCGAGATCGCGGATGGCCAGGCGGGGGTCCTGGTCCGGTGTGGCCGGGTTCTGCGTGGCGGTCATGCCGTCACCTGCTTCTGCGCATTCCTGCGCTGCCTGCGGCGCCCGCGACGGGTGCGCAGGCGCGGGTCGTTGAGGTCGTTGATGGATTCACCCACGAGGGTCACGCCGAGCACGGCCAACGCGATCGCGAGGCCCGGGAACATCCCGGTCCACCAGATCCCGCTGGTCGCATCGGCCATCGCGCGATTGAGGTCATATCCCCACTCGGAGGCGCTGGTGGGCTCGATCCCGAAGCCCAGGAACCCCAGCGCCGCGAGCGTGAGGATCGATTCGGAGGCGTTCAGGGTGAAGATCAGCGGCAGGGTGCGAGTGGCGTTGCGCAGCAGGTGCGTGCCCATGATGCGGCGATGCCCGGTGCCGACGACCTTCGCGGCCTCGACGAAGGGCTCTGCCTTCAGCCGCACCACCTCGGCGCGGATCACGCGGAAGTACTGCGGGATGAACACCACGGTGATCGAGATCGCGGCGGCCGCGATCCCGCCCCAGGCGTTGGACTGCCCGCCGGAGATCACGATGGACATCACGATCGCCAGCAGCAGGGAGGGGAAGGCGTAGACCGCATCGGCCACCATCACCAGCAACCGGTCCAGCCACCCTCCGACATAGCCGGAGAGCAGACCCAGGGCCACCCCGATGAACAGGGAGGCGGCTACCGCGCAGGCCATGACGGCGACAGCGGTGCGGGTCCCGTAGATCACCCTGGAGAGCACATCGAAACCGGTGACAGTGGTGCCCAGCGGGTGGGCGGCCGAGGGTGGCTGCTGGGTGCCGAAGCGGGTGCCGTCCACCGAGGTCTCCGCGAAACCATAGGGCGCCAGAAGCGGGGCGAACAGGGCGGTGAGCAGCAGGATGCCGACCAGCACAGTGCCGGTGAGCAGCATGCCGCGCTGCAGGCCGACGCTGCTGCGCAGGTGGCTGATGACCGGCAGGCGCAGGTACCAGGGGGTGTCCCGTCGGGCGGCGACGGCACCCGCCTCAGCGGCCAGTGCGGTCGCGGCGGGATCGGTCTCACCGACTGGCTCGGGATTCGAGAGCGTCATCGCAGTTCCTCACTCATCTCAATATCTCACTCGCGGGTCGATGAGCGCGGCGATCACGTCGACCACGAAGTTCGAGACCGCGACGATCACGGCGAGCAGCATGACGATGCCCTGCACTGCCACATAGTCGCGGGCCTTCATGTACTCGGCGAGCATGTAGCCCAGGCCGTTCCACTCGAAGGTGGTCTCGGTGAGCACCGCGCCGCCGAGCATCAGCGCGACCTGCATGCCCATCACGGTGATGATCGGGATCAGCGCCGGTCGCAGCGCATGCCGGGTGGTCAGCCGGCTCTCGGACACGCCGCGGGAGCGCGCCGATTCGATGTACTGCATGTCCTGCGTGCCGATCATGTTGGTGCGCACCAGGCGCAGGAAGATGCCGCCGGTGAGGATGCCCAGCGCCACGGCCGGCAGGATCGCGTGACGGACCACGTCACCCAGCAGCTCCATGTCACCCAGCCGCAGCGCGTCCAGCAGGTAGAACGGAGTGGGATTCAGGATCTTGCTCATACTGATCTGCCCGCCGGTGGACAGCCTCCCCGCCACCGGCAGCCAGCCCAGGCCCACCGAGAAGACGAGCTTCAGCAGCAGCCCCACGAAGAACACGGGTGTGGCGTAGCCGAGGATCGCGAGGATCCGCAGCATCGCGTCAGGCCAGCGGTCCCGGGTGCGGGCCGCGATCATCCCCAGCGGGACGCCCAGCAGCAGCGCGACCACGAGGGCGTAGACGACCAGCTCGAAGGTGGCCGCACCGTAGGTGGTCAGCACCTCGGAGACCGGGGTGTTGTCGGAGTAGGTGGTGCCGAAATCTCCGCGCAGCACTCCGCCGAGATAGTCGAAGTACTGCACGATGAGCGGCCGGTCGTAGCCGGCGGCCGCGCGTCTCTCGGCGAGCTCAGCGGGGGTGAGGCGGCCGCCGAGAGCCGCAGTGAGCGGATCTCCGGTGATCCTCATCAGGAAGAACACCATCGTCATCAGGATGAAGATGGTGGGGATGATGAGCAGGAAACGGACCAGGATGTAGCGGCCGAGCCCGCCCCCCGACCCTCGCGTGCGCGGGCGTCGGGGGGCTGCGTCGACCTCGGGCTCGAGGGTGGTGCTCACTTCGAGATCGGCGAGATGCGGAACTTGAACGAGGAGTCCAGGGTGACGCCCTGGACCGCTGCGGTGGAGACCGCGATCTGCGCGCCCTGCAGCAGCGGCAGGGTCGAGATCTCCTCGGCCACGAGATCCTGGATCTCTACGAACAACGCCTCGCGCTCCGCCGGGTCCTGGGTGCCGCGCTGGGTCGAGATGAGCTCGTCGACCTTCGGGTCCGAGTAGTGGTTGACCAGGAAGTTCTCCGTGGCGAAGAACGGTGAGAGGTAGTTGTCCGCATCTGAATAGTCCGGGAACCAGCCCAGCTGGTACGCCGGGTAGACGTCGGTGGTGCGGTCCTTGGAGTACTGGACCCATTCGGTGGACTGGAGGTCGACGGCGAACAGTCCGTCGGCTTCGAGCTGGCTCTTCACCGCGGCGTATTCATCACCGGAGGAGGCGCCGTAGTGGTCGGGGTTGTACTGGAGGCTGAGCTGCACCGGGATCTCGACGCCCGCATCCTCGAGCCGTTTCCGGGCGCGCTCGGCGTCGGGGCCGCCGGCACCGTCGCCGTAGAGGTCCTGGAACTGAGTGCCGGAGCCCGGCAGCCCCTCGGGGATGTACGAGTAGAGCGGCGTGTAGGTGCCGTTGTAGACGGTCTCAGAGATCGCGGTGCGATCCAGCAGGTCCGCGGCCGCCTGGCGAACGGCCTTCGCCTTGGCGGGGTCCGGATCCTCGGTCGCCTCGCCGTAGGGATTGGTCTTCATGTTGAACACGATGTAGCGGATCTCGCCGCCGGGGCCCTCATGGACGGTGACTCCGTCATCGGTCTGGAGGTCGGCGATGTCGGTGGCGGACAGCGAGCGCCACACGCAGTCGATGTTGCCTTCCTGGATGTCCAGCTTCATGTTGTTCTGGTCCGCGTAGTAGGACATCACCACGCTCGAGGTGGCGGGCGTGCCGAACAGGCCCTTGTACTCCGCGAAGGCTTCGAAGGTGACCAGCTCGTTGATCTTCCAGCTGGTGATCTTGTACGGGCCGGAGAAGGCGTCGGCGGCGACGATCTCGTTGTCCGGCAGCACGGCGTCGGCGGGGAACACCTCCGCATCGACGATCGGCCCCACGGGGCTGGTCAGCACATAGGGGAAGGTCTGATCGTTGGGTTCCTTGAGGTGGAACTCGACGGTGAGGTCATCGATGACCTCGACCTTCTCCAGATTGCCCAGCAGGCTCGAGGGACCGTTGGGGTCCGCGATCGCGAGCTGGCGGTCGAAGGAGTGCTTGACGTCCTCGGTGGTCAGCTCGTGGCCGTTGGAGAAGGTGAGGCCCTCTTGGAGCTTCACGGTGAAAACGGTGTCGCTGGTGAACTCCGCGGTCTCGGCGAGGTCGGGCTCGGGCCGGCCGTCCTCGGAGCCGATCGAGGTGTTCAGCAGGTAGGAGTAGCACTGGGTCCACACGGTGGAGGAGCCGTTGTCGTAGGCGGCCGCAGGATCCAGGGCGGTGACCTTGTCGGTGGTGCCGACGGTCAGCTCGCCGCCGCCTCCTGCGTCGGATCCGCCGGAGCCGGAGCCGCCGTCCTCGGTGGTCTGTGCGCAGGCGGTCAGCAGCACGGGCACGCCGGCCATCGACAGCAGCACAGCACGGCGCCTGGGGGTGAAAGCAGCATCGAACATCGGATCCTCCTGGGGGTGAGGGAGGCGCCGCAGAAGCCACGGCGTCGTGGATGGGGCCGTCACATGTGACGTGAGGCACCGCTGGTTCCCCGCAACTTAACAGCGTCCTACTGCAAGACCTACGCACCGCTTCGGCATGGCGTCCCCCGTGACTGAACCGTGACCAGCCCTTCAGGCCAGGTTGCTCAGGCGTCGTTCCACCACCGCAGCACCCTCAGCCCCTGCAGGGTCAGCCAGGGCGAGGGCTCGCCGACGGGCACGTCGACCTCGAACCAGACCGCCCCGGGCAGCGAGTGCTGCTGCAGCCAGGTGCCGTCGCTCTGCTGAGCAGCCTGGACCAGCTCCGCCGCCTCCTGCATCCGCGGATCGCGCCGATCGGCGAGCCGGAGATGGTCCAGGGCGCGCAGGGCGGAGTAGATGTGCCGCGGCGGATACAGGAAGTGGTCCACCCAGGGCCCTACCAGCTCGCCCGTCGTGCGCCGCCGAGTCAGGTTCCGCTCGAGCAGGTACTCCTCCCCCGCTGCCCGGGCCGCGCGGGTCGCCTCGGTGCCGCCGGTGGCCTGCTCGTGGAGCAGCAGGGCCCGCAGCGCGTTGAGCGTGGAGTGGAAGCTCGCTCGGTGCGAGCCGTTCTCCCACTCGCAGTTCCATCCGCCCTCCTCCAACTGATGGGAGAGGAACCAGCTCACGAGCGGCTCGACGTCGGCACCGAGCCACAGGCCGTTGGCGAGCGTCATCGCATTGATGCAGACATCCGACTCGCCTCCCCAGTACGGCAGGGTCGGGTCGTGCTCCCAGCGCGCATGCTCGGCGAGCCTATCGGCGGTGCCCCGCGCACGCAGCGGAGCAGCGTCCATGCCCCACTCGCGCAGGGTGGTGAGAGACCAGGTGGTCGCGGTCCACGGCTGGCCAGGCAGGTCCTGATTCGCGGGATCCTCGAAGAAGCCGGCGGGGAAGAATGCGCCGCCGGCCCACATCCCGGTGACCGGGTCCTGGTGGGCGAGCAGCGCGGCACCGAACCCCTCCTGGGAGATGCGGGCACGGGTGGCCTGCCAGGTCCCCTCCGGGGCATCGAGCAGATCGCGCTGCACCTGCCAGCGCAGCGCGGGGTCGGTGTCCAGGAGCCAAGGGATCACATCATCAGGGGTCATTGCTCGATCCTCCTCGCGAACTGCCGCGCGGACAACCCCGCGCCCGGCCTAGGGTGCGCTCATGCTCCGTCCCTTCACCGCCGGAATCGTCTCCGGTCTGGTCGCCTTCACCAGCTCCTTCGTGGTGGTGCTGACCGGGCTGCACGGGGTGGGCGCCTCAGCACAGCAGGCGGCCAGCGGACTGCTCGCGGTGAGCATCGGGATGGGCCTGGCCTCGATCCTGCTCGCCTCGTGGACCCGGCTCCCGATCACGATCGCGTGGTCGACACCGGGCGCGGCCCTGCTGGCCACCACCGGCGCAGTCGAGGGCGGCTGGCCCGCCGCCATCGGCGCCTTCCTCCTGGTAGGTGTGCTGGTGGTCCTCACCGGGCTGGTGCGTCCGCTGGGACGGCTGATGGCCCGCATCCCCACTTCGATCGCACAGGCGATGCTGGCCGGAGTGCTGCTGCAGCTGTGCCTCGGTCCGGTGCTCGGGGTGGCGGCGAATCCGCTCGCGGTGTTGCCGGTGGTCCTGGTCTGGGTGATCGCCCAGCGGGTGGCTCCGCGCTGGGCCTCCCCGCTCGCCTTCGTCGCCGCCGCGGTGGTGATCGGAGTGGAGATGGCCAGGTCGGGGGTGAGCCTGGCCTCGATCCCGCTGCAGCCGGTGGTCGAGCTCACCGCACCGGCGCTGACTCTCGGCGCAGTGCTGGGGATCGCCCTGCCTCTGTATCTGGTCACGATGGCCTCGCAGAACGTGCCCGGGGTCGCGGTGATGAAGGGTCTGGGCTACGAGGTGCCGTGGCGGCGCACCATGGTGGTGACTGGGCTCGGGAGCCTCGCGACGGCTCCAGCAGGAGGCCATGGGATCAACCTGGCCGCGATCACCGCCGCGCTGGCCGCTGGTCCGGAGGCCGGGGAGGACCGGGATCGGCGCTGGATCGCGAGCGTCACCTCGGGGGTGCTGCTGGTCCTGCTCGGGCTCGGCGCCGCCGCCTGTGCGCAGCTGATCGCGCTGGCACCCGTGGGCGTGATCCCGGCGGTGGCGGGCCTGGCGCTGATCGCGACCTTCGTGGTCTCCCTGCGCGCCGCCCTCGAGGAGCGCTCCGAGCAGCTGCCGGCCGGAGTGACAGTGCTGATCGCAGCGTCGGGCATCTCCGCGGGAGGGGTCAGCGCGGCGTTCTGGGCACTGCTGGTCGGTCTCGCGCTGCGGGCCCTGCTGCGTCCGCGCAGTCGTCGACAGCACGGCTGAACGGTGCAGAGGTCATAGCGGGTAGGGGCCGAACCTCGACCAGGCCACGAACACCGAGCAGAGGGCGAGCACGATCGAGGGCAGTGCGGCGCGAGGACCGTCCCCACGCCGGATGTGCACGAGCGCGGCGAAGACCATCGTGATCGCCAGGCCCGCTGCCGCCAGCGGGACCAGAACCGTGGCGAACCCGGTCAGCGCCGGAATGATCAGACCCAGGGCTCCGAGGATCTCGAGCACGCCGATCCCACGGATCACGATCTGCGGGAAGTCCTCGACATAGGGCGTGCGGTTGATCTGCTGGTCACGCGTACCGATCAGCTTCGCGATGCCCGCCCCGAGGAACACCACGGCGAGCACGAAGGCGAGGATCCAGAGCAGCAGGTTCATGGGAGGTGCCTCCTTCGACGGGGACCTTCAGTATCCCCCTGCGACGTGGCGCGTGTCACGGTTTCGCTGCAGCAGACGGATCAGTCCTTCGCCCGGACCAGCCGCTCATGTCCGCTCTCCTCGAGCTCAGCGATGTCCGCATTGGCCTTGAGGAAGTCGTTGAAGGACTTGAAACCGATCGCCTTCTCGCTGAAGGAGGAGTCCATCCGGCGCATGTGGGACTTCACCGCGGAGGCGTGCAGCCAGTCGCTGTCCCCGCGGTCACCGAGCTGCAGAGCACGCTGCAGCAGCTGGGTCGCCGCCTCGCGAGGATCCTCGCCGGGATCCTCATCCTCCGCCTCCTCCGCGGCGTCGGCGGCCTCCTCCGCGGCGGCCTCGGCGGCGCGGGCCTTGGCATCGGCGTCGGCCGAGCGCCGGGAGCGGGTGCGCTGGCTGCCGCCCTCACCGCCGGCGGTGCCGGTGCCAGCGGCGGTGCTGGTGGTGTCACCAGAGCTCTGCGAGGCGGCGAGACTGCCTCCGCGTCGCGAGCGCGACCGCTGCGAGGCGACGGGTCGTTCCACACCCGGCAGGTTCTCGTAGGACTCGAACTCGTCGCAGGCCGCAGCCAGGGACTTCGCGGTGGAGCCCGCCACGCCCATCGCGATCACATAGCGGCCCAGGCGGCGGCAGCGCTGCGCGAGCGGGACGTAGTCGGAATCGCCGGCGACGATCACCACATGGGTGAGGTCGGGCATCAGGTAGAGGTCCTCGACCGTGTCCACGGCCAGGCGGATATCTGCGCCGTTCTTGGCATAGGCCGCGGCGGGGAAGAGCTGCACGAGGTCCACGGCGCGGGCCACCAGCTGGCTGCGGTAGATCGCATTGACCGGAGAGGACCAGTCCGCGTAGGCGCGGGTGAGCATGAGGGAGCCGAACGAAGCCGCATAGTCGATCACGGCGCCGACATCGACCGTCGCCTTCGCGAGCCGCTCGGCGATCTCGGGCTCGGTGGGGTCCTCGGCGATGCGCTGGCGGTCACGGCTGTACGCCTGCCTCCCATGCACTCGGTCGTACCAGGACATGACGATGTTGTCGAAGTCCAGATAGACGGCAACGCGGGAATCCTGTGAATCTGCCATGGGACCAGTCTGCCTGCTCTTTCAGGGTGCCTGCGACCTCAGGCGCCGCTCGGTCCACTCTGAATGCGCAGCGACTGCCGCCGACGATGGACGGTCAGGTACTCCAGACCGTCCTCACCGGCCTGGAAGCCGCGCAGGGTGCGGCGGGGCAGCAGCGCGACATCACCCGTGCGCAGCGGCTCCTCACCCGCCTCGGTGAGGAGGATGCCGTCACCTCGCACCACGTGGATGAGCGTGTCCACCTCCGCGCCGACATGGGCGGCGATGCTGTCGCCGGCGGGCAGACGGATCAGATTCGAGTCCAGCTCCCGCTCGGATTCGGCGATGGACCAGACGGCGCCGCGGCGGGGCTGGTCGGACTGCTCTGCGGTGTTGGTGAGGATCGGCATGGTCCGAACCTACCCGCTGCGCCGCGAGGCGACCTCGACCAGCTCCGCGGCCGGTCCGCTGAGACGGCGCGGGCCGCTCCACACCGCAGTCAGGAGCCGGTTCAGCCGCGTGCCCGCGACCGGCACCCGGTGCAGCAGGCCGGCCTCGAGGGAGGACCGGACCGCGAGCATGCTCAGCACTGCCGGCCCCGCCCCCGAGGCCACCGCGACCCGCACCGCCGCATTGCTGCCGAGCTCCAGGACCGGAGGGGTCAGCGCCGCGTTCGGCAGCAGCTCCTCGAAGGCGTCCCGGGTACCGGAGCCGCCCTCTCGCACCACCAGAGGGGTCCGGGCGAGTTCGGCCGGGTCCAGCGGCTCCATGCCCCGCGACCGCTCGGCCCAGGGGTGCTCGGGGGCGACGACCACCACCAGTTCGTCCTCCCGCAGCGTCTTCGCGTTCACCCCGCGCGGCAGATGAGGGGTCTCCACGAAGCCCAGCTGCAGGTGCCCGTCGTGGACGCCTGCAAGCACCTGGGTGGAGTTCAGCACCTCCAGATCCACGCGCACGCGCGGGCTCAGGCGACGCAGTTCGGTGAGCCAGGCCGGCATCAGGTGCTCGGCGATCGTCATGCTCACGCCCACCCGGAGCTCTCGGGCGTCCCCATCTCGGCTGTGGCGCAGCCAGGCGGAGAATTCCTCCGCTGCCTCGAGCAGCTCCCGGGCATGGGCCGCATAGAGCAGCCCGGCCGAGGTCGGCCGGGAGCCGCGAGCGCCGCGCTCCAGCAGCGCCGTCCCGGCCTGCGCCTCGAGCTGGGCGATCATGCGGCTGGCATTGGGCTGGTGCATCTTCAGACGACGCGCACCCGCTCCGAGCCCGCCCTCGTCGACGACGGCGAGGAACAGCGCGAGGGCCTGCAGGTTCGGAAGGGCATCAGGCATATCAGAATCATATGCCGGGATCGCGAACTGCTGTCTACCGGGCGTTCACCGGAGGTGGGACGGTGCATCTCATGTCCCTCAGCACCACATCCGCTCCCCCGCTCCAGCGTCACTCCCTCTGGCCCGGGATCGTGGTCTCCCTCGCGGTGGCGGCGGTGTCGATCCTGACGTCACAGGCGCTGCCGGGTGTGAGTGCGCTGATCATCGCGATCGTCGTCGGGATCCTGGTCGCAAATTTCACCACCCTGCCAGCCGCTCTCGCCCCGGGGATGTCCTTCGCCGCGAAGAGGCTGCTGCGGGTGGGGATCGTGCTGCTGGGTCTGCAGGTGGCGCTCGGCGATCTGCTCGCCCTCGGCGCCCCGATGCTGGCCGTGGTGGTGGTCGTGGTCACCGGCGGGACCCTCGGAACCGTGCTGATCGGCCGGGCGCTCGGGGTCGAGAAAGGGCTGACGATCCTGGTGGCCTGCGGCTTCTCGATCTGTGGGGCCGCAGCGGTGGCGGCCGCCGCGGGCGTCACGGACCCCGAGGAGAAGCACGAGCAGCGCACGATCACGGCGATCGCCCTGGTGGTGCTGTGCGGCACGCTGATGATCGCCGCGGTCCCCGCCGCCGCGGCGCTGCTGCAGCTGGAGCCCGAAACCGCCGGGCTCTGGGCGGGCGCGTCGATCCACGAGGTCGCACAGGTGGTCGCCGCCGGCGGCGCGCTCGGCGGCGCGGCGCTCACGGTCGCGGTGATCGTCAAGCTCGCCCGGGTGCTGATGCTCGCCCCCGTGATGGCCGTGCTCAGCCTGCAGCAGCGGCGCGAAGGGGCGGCCGACGGGAAGCGCCCGCCGCTGGTGCCCCTGTTCTTGCTCGGATTCCTGGCGATGGTGCTCCTGCGCTCCTTCGCCCCTCTGCCCGGCGGGTTCCTCGAGGTGGGCGCCCTGCTGCAGACCGCCCTGCTCGCCGCGGCGATGTTCGCTCTCGGCACCGGGGTGAAAGTGCGGAATCTGCTCCAGGTGGGGCCCCGCCCGCTCGCTCTCGCCGCACTGTCCACCCTGCTGGTCGCGACGCTCGCACTCGGAGGGGTGCTGCTGGCCGCTTAAGGCTCGAAAGTCCCGCATCTGCGCCTGTATCATCGACTTCATGACGCAGATGCGAGTTCGTGACGCCGCGACCTTCCTCGGGGTCAGCGAGGACACGGTCCGGCGCTGGATCGAGAAGGGGACACTCGCGGCAGGCTCCGATGACGCGGGCCGGAAGGTTCTCGAGGGCACCGAGGTGGCGCGCCTGGCACGGGAGCTGGCGGTGTCCCCGGAGCTGCATGGCGCGACGGCCTCCTCCGCCCGCAACCGCTTCGTGGGCCTGGTGACGAGCGTCGTGATGGACACCGTGATGGCGCAGGTGGAGCTGCAATGCGGTCCCTTCCGCGTGGTCTCCCTGATGAGCAGCGAAGCCGCCCGGGAGCTGGGCCTCGAACCCGGCACGGTGGCCACGGCCGTCGTGAAAGCGACCCAGGTCGTGGTCGAGACGCCATGAGGATCCGCGCCCGGCTGATCGCCACAGCGGCAGGGATCGCCCTCCTCGTCGCAGGCTGCGGGAGTGCCCTCGTCTCGACCGGCGGGGCCGATCAGCCCACCACCCTGCAGGTCTTCGCCGCCGCCTCCCTCCAGGGGCCCTTCGAAGAGCTCGGCGACCAGTTCGAGTCCGTGCACGAGGAGGTCGCGGTGGAGTTCAACTTCGCCGGCTCCTCCACCCTGGTCCAGCAGATCCAGGAGGGCGCCCCGGCGGACGTCTTCGCCTCCGCGAACTCCTCGAACATGGACAAGCTCGTGGCCTCCGGACTCTCGGGCACCAACCCGGCGGACTTCACGACCAACACGCTGGTGATCGCGGTCCCGGCGGGCAACCCGGCCGGCGTGGCCGGCCTGGATTCCCTCACCGGGGACGCGCTGAACCTCGTCGTCTGTGCGCCCGAAGTCCCCTGCGGTGCGGCGACCGAAGCCATCGAGGAGGCAGCCGGGCTGGAATTCGCGCCGGTCAGCGAGGAGCAGTCCGTCACCGATGTCCTGAACAAGGTCACCAGCGGTGAGGCGGATGCGGGCCTGGTCTACGTCACCGACGCGAAGAAGGCCGGAGCAGCTGTGGCGAGCATCGAGTTCCCCGAGGCTGCGAGCGCTGTGAACATCTACCCGATCACCACGGTCAAGGACGCCGGCAGCGCGGAGCTCGGCCGGGAGTTCGTGGACCTCGTCCGGAGTGAGACCGGCCAGGAGATCCTGGCCGGATACGGGTTCGCCGCGCCATGAGATCCCTCCCCCGCTGGATGCTGATCCCGGCCCTGCTCGGCGGGCTGTTCGTGCTGCTGCCGCTGGTGTCGATGGCGCTGCGTGTGCAGTGGGGCAGCTTCGGAGAGCTGATCAGCAGCGAGTCCTCGCTCGCAGCGCTGCGGCTGAGCCTGCAGACCTCGACGATCAGCGCCGCGCTCTGCGTGCTGCTGGGCGTGCCGATGTCACTGCTGCTGGCTCGCGCTGACTTTCGAGGGCTCTCGCTGCTGCGCTCGGTGGTGCTGATCCCGTTGGTGCTGCCGCCGGTGGTGGGCGGTATCGCGCTGCTCTACACCTTCGGCAGACAGGGCCTGCTGGGCCAGCAGCTCGAGGTGCTGGGGCTCCAGATCGCCTTCTCCACCACAGCGGTGGTGCTCGCACAGACCTTCGTGGCGCTGCCCTTCCTGGTGATCAGCCTCGAAGGTGCACTGCGCACCGCCGGCACCCGCTATGAGGTCGCGGCAGCCTCCCTCGGTGCCAGGCCCTCTCGGGTCCTGCTGCGGGTGACGCTGCCGCTCGTGGCACCGGCCCTGCTCTCCGGCACTGTGCTCTCCTTCGCGCGCGCGCTCGGCGAGTTCGGCGCCACGATCACCTTCGCAGGCTCCCTGCAGGGCACCACCCGCACGCTGCCGCTGGAGATCTATCTGCAGCGCGAGAGCGACCCCGAGGCCGCAGTGGCATTGTCCTTCGTGCTGATGATCATCGCGGTGCTGGTGATCGCGGCAGCCCGTCGGAGGGTGCCCGCATGAGCCTGTCCCTCCACGCCGTCGTCCCCGAGCGCGGGCTCGACCTCGAACTCACGGTCGCCGACGGCGAAACTCTCGCGGTGATCGGCCCGAACGGCGCCGGGAAGTCCACGGTGCTGTCCCTGATCTCCGGTGGCCTCCACCCCGCGAAGGGGCAGATCGTGCTGGACGGACGGGTGCTGACCGGCGAGGGCAGCTGGGTCCCACCCCACGCCCGCAAGGTCACCACCCTCTCCCAGGATCCGGTGCTGTTCCCCCACCTCACCGCGCTGGGGAACATCATCTTCGCGCTGCGCTCGCAGGGGGTGCCCCGGACCCGCGCCCGCCAGGGGGCCGAGCGCTGGCTCGCAGAGCTCGGTATCCCGGAGCTCGCGGACCATCGGCCCTCACAGCTCTCCGGCGGACAGGCGCAGCGGGTCGCGATCGCTCGCGCTCTGGCCGCAGATCCCCGGCTGCTGCTGCTGGACGAGCCGATGGCCGCACTCGACATCGACGTGGCCCCGGCGCTGCGGGAGCAGCTGCGTCGCTTCCTGGCCGGGCGCACGGCGATCATCGTCACCCATGATGTGCTCGATGCGCTGACCCTCGCGGATCGGATCGCGGTGCTCGAGGATGGTCGCCTGGTCGAGCAGGGACCGACGCAGGAGCTGCTGAGCCGTCCCCGCTCCGCCTTCACCGCCCGTTTCGCGGGACTGAACCTCGTCAGCGGACGCTGGGACGGCCGCGCCGTGGTCCTCGCGGACGGCGCCCGACTGCCGGCAGCTGCTGCGCACCACCCAGGCGACCAGGTCCATGCCGCCTTCCGTCCCGCCCAGGTGACGCTGGTGGAGACGGGCGGCCTCCCGCGCACTGTGCGCTCCCTCGCCCCCAGCGGAGACTTGGTGCGGGTGCGCACCGATGACCTCTCCGCAGATCTGCCCCCGCAGGAGATCGCCGCACAGCGGCTCGAGCCCGGGGTGTCCGTGCGCCTCGCGGTGCCGTCTGCGGCTGTGACAACCTATCGGGCATGATCGATCTGCGAGCCCTGCACCGCGAGCTCCGCGACCGGCACGGCCCACAGGGCTGGTGGTGGCCCGGCGAGGAGCCCTTCGAGATCGCCCTCGGCGCGGTGCTGGTCCAGCGCAGCCGCTGGGAGCAGGCCGCCTCCGCGATCGCGGCGCTGCGCGGGGCGGGGCTGCAGGACGCCCCGACGCTTGCAGCGGCCGATGAGGAGACGGTGCGGGAGCTGGTCCGGCCCGCTGGCTTCCCGCGCACGAAGCCACGTCGCGTCCAGTCGCTCGCCCGCTGGTGGGCGGGGCACGCCGCGACGGCCCGGACGCTGAGCGACGAGCAGTTGCGCAGCGAGTTGCTCGGCATCGAGGGTGTCGGGGAGGAGACCGCCGACGCGCTCTCGCTGTACTGCTTCGGGCGGCCCGCATTCCTCTGCGATGAATACGCCAGGCGCGTGCTGGGCGACCGCGGCGCGGAGGTGCCCGGCAGCTATCCTGCGTTCCGACGGGCCCTCGCCCCGGCGCTCTCCACCGCAGGCTTCGAGGTCTCCGAGCTCGCCGAGCTGCACGGACTGATCGTCGAGGAGGGCAAGGCCAGAGGACGGAAGGCCTCCGCTCAGGTGGTCGAGCGGACCGCGAGTTCGGGACGGAGCACCACGGACTGATCGGTCTCCCGCCCGGCGATGAGGTCCAGCAGCAGCGTGGCCCCGAGCTCGGCGAGGCGCCGGCCCGGGTTCACGACGGTGGTCAGCGAGATGGTGTCGTCCGCTGCGGAGGCGATGTCGTCGAAGCCGATCACGGCAACGTCCTCCGGGACCCGCACGCCCTGCCCCTCGAGCTTCTTCAAGGCACCGAGAGCCATCAGGTCGCTGCTGGCGAAGAGCGCGTCGAAAGGCGTCTCCGATGCCAGCAGCGCGGCTGTCTCCCGTTCCCCCGAGGCGAGGGTGAAGTCTCCGAAGGAGAGCCATGCAGGCTCGATGCCGGCGTCGGCCAGCTCCTTCTCGAAGCCCTCGCGTCGATCCACCGCCGCGGGCATGTCCTGCGGACCGCAGATCATCGCGATCCGGCGGCGTCCCCGCTCGATCAGGTGCCGCGCGGCCAGGCGGCCGCCCTCGACGTTGTCGAGGTCGACGAAGGGGGCGCGGAGCTGCTCGGGCGGGCGGCCGATGAACACCACCGGCACCGCCGCCTCCGTCAGCACCTCGACGGAGAGGTCTCCCTCGTGGTGGGAGACCACCAGCAGGCCGTCGGCATGCCCGCCGCGCAGGAATCGCCGGGTACGGGCGTGATCCTCCGGGCTGGAGAGCACCAGCAGCAGCTGCTTGTCGCTCGCCTCCAGCCCGGCCGTCACTCCGGAGATCGCGCTGACGAAGAACGGATCGGTGAACACGCGGGATTCGTGCTCGGGAACGATCAGGGCGACCGCTCCGGTCTGCCGGCTGGCGAGGCTGCGAGCGGCGTTGTTGGGTACATAGCCCAGCTCCCGCACTGCGTCCTCGACCTTGGCGACCTTGTCCCGGCGCACCTGGACGTCACCGCGCACCACCCGCGAGACGGTGGCGCGGGAGACCCCCGCGAGCAGGGCCACGTCCTCCAGGGTCGGGCCCCGATCTTCCAGGCTTCCCATGGCCCCTCCGCTTCTCATCCTTTGACTGCGCCAGCCATGATGCCACCGACCAGCTGCTTGCCGACGATCATGAACAGCAGCAGCAGCGGGACCACGGAGATCACCACACCGGACATGATCAGCGAGTAATCCTTGAAGTAGGAGGCCTGCAGCTGCTGCAGCGCCACCGGAAGGGTGAGGCTGTCGCCGCGCAGGATGATGAAGGGCCAGAAGAAGTTGGTCCACGAGCCCACGAAGGTGAACAGGAACAGCATCGCTCCGGCTCCGCGGGAGGCGGGCAGCGCGACGTGCCAGTAGGTGCGCATCAGGTTGCAGCCGTCCATGCGGGCCGCCTCGATGAGCTCGAACGGCAGGGCGTCCTCGAGGTACTGGGTCATCCAGAACACGCCGAACGCGGTGACCAGGCCGGGGATGATCACGGCTTTGAGGTCGCCCACCCAGCCGATCTTGGCCATGATGATGAACAGCGGGATCACGCCGAGCTGCACCGGCACGGCCATCGTGGCGATGACGAAGACCAGCAGGCCCCGCCGCCCCCGGAAGCGCAGCTTGGAGAACGCGAAGCCGGCCAGAGTCGCGAAGAACACGACCGACAGCGAGGTCACCGTCGCGACGAAGATCGAGTTGAGCATCGCCGACCAGAAGTTGATGTCGGAGGTGATCACCTTGCCCAGGTTCGACAGCAGGTTCCCCTGGGGCAGCAGGGAGGGCAGCGGATTACGGGCGATGGCGCCGGCGTCCGAGGAGGCCAGCAGCAGCGCGTAGTAGAGGGGGAAGAAGGAGATCACCAGGACGATGCCCAGCAGGACGTAGTTCCACCAGTGCGGGCGGGCGTCGGCCCCTCCTCCGCCCTTGAGGCGACGGCGTGCGGCCCGGGCCGCGCCCTTTCCGGCGAACTGTTCGATGGCAGCGGTCGATTGCATGGTCATTGCTCCTTACCGCGAGCTCTTGGCGGGGCCGCCGGCATTGGCGATCCGGCGGGTGATGAGGAAGTTGAGGACACCGAAGACGAGGATGATGAGGAAGAGCAGCCAGGCGACCGCCGAGGCACGTCCGAAGGCGAGCTGTGGACCCCAGCCGAGCTCGTAGAGATACATCGTCAGAGTCATCCATTGGCGGGAGGCGCCGCCCTGGCCGCCGGTGTCGAACATGCGGGGTTCGTCGAAGATCTGCAGACCGCCGATCGTGGCGGTGATCACGACGAAGACGATGGTGGGACGGAGCATCGGCACAGTCACGTACCAGAAGCGCTTCATCCGTCCGGTGCCGTCGATGATCGCGGCCTCGTAGATCTCGCGCGGGACCGCCTGCATCGCGGCCAGGAAGATCAGGGCGTTGTATCCGGTCCAGCGGAAGTTGACCATGGTCGCGATCGCGACGTGCGAGGCGAGAGCGTCCGAGTGCCAGCCGACGGCGGGCAGGTTGATCGCGGTCAGCGCACCGTTCACGATCCCTGAGCCGTCGGCGAAGATCTTCGCGAAGATCAGCGAGACGGCGACGGGGGCGACCACGAACGGCACCAGCACACCCATGCGCCAGAAGGTCTTCGCACGCAGGTTCGCATCGAGCACATAGGCGATGAAGATCGCGGCGACGACCTGCGGCACCGAGGACAGGATGAAGATCGAGAAGGTGTTGCGCAGTGCCTTGTAGAAGCTGTCGGTGCCCAGCACGAACTCGAAGTTCGCCAGGCCCACGAAGTCGCCCTGGCCGCGGATGAGGTCCCAGTCGTGCAGGGACACCCAGGCGGTGTAGAGGATGGGGAACAGCCCCGTGATGATGAACAGCACGAAGAACGGGCTGATGAACAGGAACGGCGTGAACCGCACGTCCAGTCGCGTCAGGGCGGAGCGCCAGGCGGGTCGCTGGCGGTGCGGGGCAGGGCTCCCGCCCGAGGCGGGCGCGGCCGGGCCGGAGCGCTGCTCGGGCCGAGGGGTCGGGCGGGTCGAAGTGGTCACCGGGTTCCTTTCGGCAGGACTGCAGGCGATGGCGGCGGCTCCCTCGGGAGCGAGCCGCCGTCATCGCCTGCGGTCAGCGGGGTGGTCTGAGTCAGAGACCCAGCTCGTCGTAGGCCGCCAGTGCCAGATCCCAGGACTCCGCGGGGTCCATGCCGTCCACGTCCCAACGGGTGATCGCATCGGCGAGGACCGTGTTGATGACGAAGAAGTTCGGGCCCATGAAGGGCTGCACGTCGATCGCGGTCGCGCGCTCGGAGTAGATCTCACCGACGGGCGCGCTGTTGAAGAAGTCGTTGACCGCGCCGGTCACGCCCTCGTCCGCGAGGGCGTCGACCTGGCTGGGGAAGGCGCCGACGGCCTGGAACGCGAGCACCTGCTGCTCGGGAGCGGTCAGCCAGATCGCGAGCTTCTTGGCTTCCTCGACGTTCTTGCCCTGCGACGGGACCGCGAGATAGGAGCCGCCCCAGTTGCCGCCACCGCCGGGGAAGACATCAGTGATGTCCCAGCCCTCGACACCGTCGGCGTTGCCGGCCAGCGGACCCATCATCCACGGCGGGCAGAGCATGGTGGCGAAGCCGTCGGACTGGAACGCAGCGGTCCAGTCCTCCTCCCACTGCTTGAATCCGGCGGAGATGTCCTTGTACTCGACGAGGAGGTCGTAGATCGCCTTGACGTCGGTGTTCTCCGCGAGCGGGACGGGCGTGCCGTCGGCCGTCTCGTAGGGGTGGGTGAGCTGCTGGACCATGCCGTTGAAGGTGCCGCCGGCGCCGTCGAACCACGGGATGCCGGTCTCCTCGACGAACTGCCGACCGGCGTCGAAGTAGGTGCGCCAATCGCCGGTGAGCGTCTCTGCGAGCTCGGTGCGGTCAGCGGGCAGCTCGCTCTTGCCGATGAGGTCGCCGCGATAGGCGATCGCCTCGGGGCCGATGTCGGTGCCGTAGCCGATCAGCTTGCCGTCGATGGTCGCGGCTTCGGTCTTCCATTCCAGCCAGCGGCCCTCGACCGCCGGATCAGCGAGGTCCTCGAAGATGTCTGCGTACTCAGCGAGCTCGGTCCACCAACCGACCTCGACGCCTTCGACGTCCGCCAGGCCGGAGCCGGCAGCGAGCCCGGTCATCAGGTTCGCGCGAGCATCTTCGCTGGTGGCGGCTTTCTTGTGGGTGATCTTGACGCCGGGGTTGGCCTCTTCGTACTTCGCGAAGAGGTCCTCGTATCCGAATTCGTTGAAGGTCGCGACGGACAGCGAGATCTCGCCGCCTTCGCCGCCGCCCCCACCTCCGCCTGAGTTGTTGCTGCAGCCGACGACTGCTGCGGTGGCGGCGGTGGCCGCGGAGGCTGCCAATGCAGTTCTGCGCGTGATCTTCATGATGAACTCCTTCGTCCGGTTCCAGCTGTCACAGTCTGAGAGCGCTCTCACAGTCCAGCCTTCTGAGAGCGCTCTCAGTGGGGATGTGAGCCACAGTACAGGAGGTTCACAGGGAGGGAAGTACGAGAAGGTCTCAATCAGGTCTCGCCGGTCAGCGCGTCGTTGCACAGTCCCGGAAATGCAGCAGGACCCCGCCTCTCGGCGGGGCCCTGCTGACGAGTCACTGTCTCACGGTTTCTCGAGTGGAGCTATGGGGATTCGAACCCCAGACCTCTTCCATGCCATGGAAGCGCGCTACCAACTGCGCCATAGCCCCTCATCGGGTGCCGCCCGCAGGCGACTCGTCGATATTACCCCGCCCTGGACCTCAGGTGAAATCGGGAGGCAGGTTGTGTGATGCCAACCTCATCAGGCCGTTCGCCGGATCCCCGAGCAGTGGTTCGAGCACAGAGCGGTGGCAGTTCTCCAGCCCCGAGAGGCCCCGGAAACCGTTCGTGTCCAGGCCCAGCAGGGCGGTGATCCCCAGCGTGATCGCTGCGCCGTGGGCGACGACCATCACGGTGCCACCGGCATGCCGCGCCACCAGGTCACGGCAGGCTGACGCCACCCGCTCCCCCACCACGGGCCGGTCCTCGACCTCGAGCCCGAGCACTGGCCGGTGCGCACGCCAGTCCGCGTGCTCCTCGGGCCACCGCCGCTTGATGTCCTCCCCCCGCAGGCCCTCCCAGCGGCCGAAGCTTCGTTCGAGGAAAGCGTCGTCGGTGACGACATCGAGCCCGGTGCCGCGGGAGATGATGCGGGCTGTCTCCAACGCTCGCTCGAGCGGAGAGGCGATGATGACGTCCGGAGGACTCTTCGCGACCGACACGGCAAGCGATTCCGCCTGGCGCACACCGGTGGCGTTCAACGGGATGTCGACCTGGCCCTGCAGCCGGCCCTCGCGGTTGTAGTCCGTCTGTCCGTGGCGCACCAGGATCAGACGCGTACGAGCGGACCTCACTCCGGGCGGCCCTCGGCGATCTGCAGGTCCAGCACGGGGGCGTCGCGCCACAGTCGCTCGAGCGCATAGAAAGCACGGTCCTCGGCATGCTGGACATGCACCACGATGTCGCCGTAGTCCAGCAGCACCCAGCGTGCATCACGTTCGCCCTCGCGGCGCAGCGGCTTGCGGCGGCGCTCCGTCAGCAGCGCCTCCTCGATCCCGTTGACGATGCCGGACACCTGGCGCTCGGAATCCCCGCTGCAGACGAGGAAGACGTCGGTGATCACGACCAGCTCGGAGACATCGAGTCCGATGACCTCCTCGGCAAGCTTGTCGGCGGCAGCCTGGCCGGCTACTCGGGCGAGGTCGAGAGATTCTTCAGGGGCGCTCACGCGGGGATGTCCTCCGGGACGAAATGGGCAGGGATCTGGTCGAGCAGTGCAGTCTCCGAGGCGGAGGCCGCGCCGGGGCCGATGACCCCGGTCAGCATCAGGGCGAGCAGCAGGACGAACGCGATGGCGATGAGTGCCCAGACGAGCCAGACCAGGGCACGCCCGCCAGAGCGCTCCGGACGATGGAGCACCTTGCCGTCGAAGCGCGGCGCGGGGCGCGGCTCCGGAGCATCGGTGACAGAGAGCTCGCCGAGCTCCACCCCGTCGTGGTCATGGGTGAGGGTGCTCGCGGAGCCCCTCTCCGCCGAGGTGCTGGCGGCAGGATTCGCGGCAAAGGCCGGGCTGGGATCCTCGCTGAGCTCGATGATGCGGGCACGGCGGCCGAACTTGCGCAGTGCAGGGACAGCGGCTCCGGCGGACGGCGCTGCGACGGCGCCGCGGAGTCCGGGCGCCGCACTCTGCTGCTGCGCGGGCTCCATCGCGGCACGGGCCTCTCGCGCGGCACTCTCCTCGGGGCTCAGCTCTCGGGCGCGGCGTCCTCGCCGTGGAGTGGTCTCCGGCTCGGTCATCGACCGTCACCTCCTGTGTAGAGGGCGTACTTGTTGATGTATTGGACGACGCCGTCAGGCACCAGGTACCAGACCGGTGCTCCGGCTGCGACCCGGGTGCGGCAGTCGGTGGAGCTGATCGCCATCGCGGGGACCTCGATCAGGGTGACGCCATCCTCCGGCAGCCCGGAGGTGTCGAGCTCATGACCGGGCCTGGTCACGCCGACGAAGTGAGCGAGCTCGAAGATCTCCTCGGTGTCCTTCCAGGTCAAGATGTTCTGGAGGGCATCCGCTCCGGTGATGAAGAACAGATCGGCGGTGGGCTGCTCACGATGCAGATCCCGCAGGGTGTCGATCGTGTACGTGGCTCCGGGCCGATCGATGTCGACGCGGGAGACGGTGAACACCGGGTTCGCCGCCGTCGCCACCACCGTCATCAGGTACCGGTCCTCAGGGTCGGAGATCTCACGATCTTCCTTCTGCCACGGCCGACCGGTGGGCACGAAGATGACCTCGTCGAGCGCGAAGACGCTCTGGACCTCGCTGGCTGCGACGAGGTGGCCGTGGTGGATGGGATCGAAGGTTCCACCCATCACGCCGATCCGTCGTCGCTGCAGCTCCACGGGATCAGTCGTCAGAACCGGGGGTGTTCTTCTTGTCCAGGCTGCGGTGATGCGCGCCGCCGACGAGCCAGGTCAAGCCCAGCAGCGTCATCAGGATGAGGAACATCCCGATGCCGACGGCGGGGGCGGGAATCCCCTCGCTGGCGAGGATGCCGGACTCGGCGAGGATCATGAGCTGATCAGACATGTTCTTGAAGACCTTTCCACGGGTGACCGGGCCATCATCCCACAGCACAGTGCCAGCTCATGCCCTGGCGCGCTTGATGGGAGTGGGGTCACGGCCGTACGTGCCCCTGCCCCACCACCAGCCATTTGGTCGCAGTGATCTCCCGCAGCCCCATCGGTCCGCGCGCGTGGAGCTTCTGGGTCGAGATGCCGATCTCGGCACCGAAGCCGAACTCCCCGCCGTCGGAGAAGCGGGTGGAGGCATTGGCCATCACCACGGCGGAGTCCACTTCGTCCAGGAAGCGCTGCTGAGAGAGCAGGTCGCGGGTGAGGATGGATTCGGTATGGCCGGTGGAGTGCGCCCGGATATGGGCGAGGGCATGGTCGAGATCGTCGACCACCTTCACCGCGAGCTCGAGCGCCAGGTACTCCGCATCCCAGTCCTCAGCGATGGCCGGGATCACCTCGGGCTCAGCGCCCGCTGCGGCAAGGATCGCTGACGCCCGCTCCTCGGCGTGCAGACGCACCCCGGCGGCGGCCAGAGGCGCCGCGAGGCGGGGCAGTGCCTCCTCGGCGATGTCCTGGTGGACCAGCAGGGTCTCGAGCGCATTGCACACCCCGATCCGCTGCGTCTTGGCGTTGACGACGATCTCCACGGCCTGGTCGAGGTCTGCAGAGGCATCGACCAGCACGTGGGTCTTCCCGGTACCGGTCTCGATCACCGGGACCAGCGAGTTCTCCACCACCCTGCGGATCAGGCCGGCACCGCCGCGCGGGATCAGCACGTCCACCAGCCCGCGGGCGCGCATCAGCACATCCACGCCCTCGCGGCCATGCTCATCGATCCCCACGATCAGATCCTCCGGGAGATCGTGGGCGGCCAGCACCGAGCGCAGCACCGCGATCAGCGCGGTGTTGGAGTGGAGAGCCGCCGAGCCACCCCGCAGCACCACCGCGCTGCCCGCCTTGAGCGCAAGACCCGCGGCGTCGACGGTGACGTTCGGGCGCGCCTCGTAGACCATGGCGATCACGCCCATCGGCACCCGCACTTCGCGCAGCTCGAGCCCGTTCTGAAGCACGGAGCCGCGCACCACCTCACCGATCGGGTCAGGCAGCGCCGCCGCGTCTCGCAGCTGCTGGGCGATCGCCGCGACCCGCGGGGGGTCCAGAGCGAGCCGGTCGCGAAGCCCGGGGTCGATCCCGGAGGCGTCGGCCGCGGCGAGATCCCGCGCGTTCGCATCGACGATCTCCGCAGCCCGCTCCCTCAGCGCCTCGGCCATGGCCAGCAGCACCCGATCCTTGGCCCCGCGGTGCAGGCGGGCCAGCGCCGGCTGAGCGTCCTTCGCGGCGCGGGCGGCGGCAAGAACTGCGGTGGTCACAGGAGATTCCATGAGTCGAGTCTACGAGCGCCGCATCCCTGCCGTCAGGTGCCGTCCGACCAGCAGACGCTGCGTTTCACTCCCACCCTTCACCACATCGTTCAGAGCATCACCAATTGGTCGCGATGGATCGCGGGGCGGCGGAACCTCTCCCCCAGCTGCTCCCGCGCCTCGTCCGTGCCGCGGCCAGCCATCACCCGCAGCTCGTCACTGCTGAAGGAGGAGATCCCGCGGGCGATCACCGCCCCGTCCGGGGCGATGACGTCCACCGGGACCCCGGCGGGGAAGGTGCCTTCGACCCGCGAGATGCCGACCGCCAGCAGCGAGCGCCGACGGGTGCGCACCGCTTCCGCCGCGCCCTCGTCCAGATGCAGCGTTCCCGCCCCTCGGGTCGCGAAGCGCAGCCAGACCAGCCGGGAGCGGCGACGGCCATGGTGGGCAGGGAAGAAAGTGCCTACGTCCTGGCCCTCGAGCGCTGCGGAGAACTGCTCGGCGGAAGTCATCAGAGCAGCGGTTCCAGTGGTCGCGGCGAGCTGGGCTGCCGAGAGCTTCGTGACCATCCCCCCGGTGCCCACCTTCGAGCCCACCGCGCCGATGCTCACGCCCGCCAGCCGTGCCACATCGTCCACCTGACCGATGCGTTCAGCGCCGGGCTCCCGCGGCGGCGCCGTGTAGAGGGCATCCACGTCGGTGAGCAGGATCAGCGCGTCGGCGCCGAGCAGCTGCGCGACCAATGCTGCGAGGCGATCGTTGTCCCCGAAGCGGATCTCGTGGGTGGCGGTGGTGTCGTTCTCGTTGACGATCGGCACCGCGCCCAGGTCCAGCAGTGATTCGAGGGCGCTGCGCACATTGCGGTAGGTCTGCGGGCGGATCACGTCGGATTCGGTGAGCAGCACCTGCCCGGTGATCAGGTGATGGGCACCGAAGGCGCTGGACCAGGCGCTCGCCAGCAGTGCCTGGCCCACGCTCGCGGCGGCCTGCTGCAGCTCGACCGCGGCCGGGCGCTCGGACATCCCCAGCGGGCCCAGCGCAGCGGCGATGGCGCCGGAGGAGACGATCACCAGCTCGGTACCACGGCCAGCCAGGGCTGCGGCGGTGTCCGCGATCTGCTGGATGCGACCGTGGTCGAGACGACCGCGTTCATCAGTCAGGCTCGAGGAACCGATCTTGACGACGATGCGGCGGGCCGTCACGAGTGTCTCTCGGGACGTGAGCCGCTCCGGTTGGCGCAGCTCGGCGGTGCTCACCGTGCCTCGTCCTCCGTGGCGGGATCGGTCCAGTGACCGGCTCGTCGCTCGTCCTCCATCGCGGAGATCCGCTGCATGCGCTCCGCGGTGCGGGTGCGCTGCTGCTCCCGCTTCGTTTCGCGCGTGGGGCGGGAGTTGTCCTCGAAGCGGTCGTCGGTGCCACGGCGGCCCAGCATCTCGGCGCCGCCGACCATCGTCGGCTCCCAATCGAAGACGACCGCGTCATCGCCCGGACCGATCAGCACCGTCGAGCCCGCCACGGCGCCCGCGGCGTACAGCTGATCCTCTGCACCGAGCTTCGCGAGCCGGTCGGCGAGGAAGCCGACGGCCTCGTCATTGGTGAAGTCCGTCTGGCGCACCCAACGTTCGGGCTTGTCGCCCTTGATACGGAAGGCGGTGTGCCCGTCGTACTGCTCGGTGATCACCCGGAAGCCCCTGTCGTCCACCGCCTTGGGGGTCAGCACGATCGGTGCGGCCTCCGGCTCCGGCAGCTTCGCCCGGGCCTGCTCGACCAGTTCGCCGAGCACGAAGGAGAGCTCGCGGAGCCCCTTGTGGGAGACGGCGGAGATATCCAGGATCGGTACCTCACGCTCGCCGAGCTGCGTGCGGACCATGTCGGCCATATCCGCCCCATCGGGCAGATCCGTCTTGTTCAGCACCACCACGGTGGGCCGCTCCATGAGGGGCACCCGGCTGCCGGCTTCTTCATCGAGACCCGCCGCGTAGGTGGCCAGCTCGTCCTCGATGGTCGCAAGGTCCCCGACCGGGTCACGATCTGATTCGAGCGCGGCCGCATCCAGCACGTGCACGATGACATGACAGCGCTCGATATGGCGCAGGAACTCCAGGCCCAGGCCCTTGCCCTGGCTCGCTCCGGGAATGAGGCCCGGGACGTCGGCGATCGTGTAGCGGTACTCCCCCGCCTCGACCACACCGAGGTTCGGCACCAGGGTGGTGAAGGGGTAGTCGGCGATCTTCGGCCGGGCGGCGCTCATCGCAGCGATCAACGAGGACTTGCCCGCACTGGGGAACCCCACCAGCGCCACATCAGCGACGGTCTTCAGCTCGAGCGTCAGCGTGCGTTCCTGCCCGTCCTCGCCGAGCAGGGCGAAGCCGGGCGCCACGCGCTGAGCGGTGGCCAGCGCCGCATTGCCGAGGCCGCCGCTGCCACCACGGGCGGCGACGAAACGGGTGCCGATACCCACCATGTCGATCAGGACGGTGCCGTCCTCGGCGGTGACCACGGTGCCGTCGGGGACCGGGAGGACGAGGTCCTCACCTGCGGCACCATGGCGCATGTCGCCCTTGCCGAAACCGCCGCTGGTCGCCTTCTGATGCGGCTTGTGGTGGTACTCCAGGAGGGTGGTGGTCGAACCGTCGACCTCGAGGATCACATCACCGCCGCGCCCGCCGTTGGCGCCATCGGGGCCGGCCAGGGGCTTGAACTTCTCGCGACGGATCGAGGCGGTACCGTTTCCGCCCGATCCCCCGGCGACCTGAAGCTGGACGCGGTCGACGAATGTGGCCATGGGAGCTCTCCGATGATGATGAGAAAAAAGCAACGAGGGGCGGAGCGTTCGGCTCCGCCCCTCGAAGGACGCTATGTGCCCCGGGATCCGGGGCGAGCGGTCAGACCGTCTCGACGATGCTGACCACGCGACGGTCGCGCTTGCGACCGAACTCGACGGTGCCCGCGGTGAGCGCGAACAGGGTGTCGTCATTGCCACGACCCACACCGTCACCGGGGTGGATCTTGGTGCCGCGCTGGCGCACGATGATCTCGCCTGCGCCGACGTTCTGGCCGCCGAAACGCTTGACGCCGAGGCGCTGGGAGTTGGAATCGCGCCCGTTCTTGGAGGAGCTGACGCCCTTCTTAGATGCCATCTGGGATCAATCCTTGTCTGGTCGGGGGATCGCTCAGGCGATTCCGGTGATCTTCAGGCGGGTCAGCTCCTGGCGGTGGCCCTGGCGCTTCTTGTAGCCCGTCTTGTTCTTGTAGCGAAGGATCCGGATCTTCTCGCCGCGGAGGTCTTCGACCTTCTCGGCGGTGACCTTCACCTTGGCAAGCTCGTTCTGTGCGGAGGTGACCTTGTCACCGTCAACCAGCAGCACGGGAGCGAGATCGACGCTGTCGCCCGCCTCGCCTGCCACACGGTTGATCACGATGGTGTCACCGACCGACACCTTCTCCTGACGACCGCCTGCGCGGACGATTGCGTACACCACGTCAATGCTCCATCTTGTGAATCGAATTCGAGACATGCTTCCTGCCGGGTGTCATCGCGGACCTGCGACCGTCAACCGGCCCTGAGCCCTGTACGAACAGGGTCAGGCGGGAGATGCGGTCGCGCGATGCCCACCGGAAGCACGACTGTGGCACGTTTTGCACCAGGGATCAGCTTACGATCCCGACACCCGCCGGTCAACCACCGGACACGGTCCGACCTGCGAGAACGCGGTCACATCCTGTGGAACGCATCACCCCTGACCGGGTGCGTCCTGTTCCCAGGTCGATGTCGAGGGCTCTGCCGAGCCCCGAGCCGGGTTCTCAGCCGCTTCCACGACCTGACCATCGACGGTCACCTCGGGCTGCGCATGCGCCCCGGAGGCAGCCGCGATGGAGGCGATGGTGGCACGGGCCAGAGCGCGGCTGTCGGCATCGTCCTCGAGACGATGCACGTCGGCCTGCGACTCCTCGGTCCCGTTGTCGCCGTTCTCGCTCTCCTCCTTGGCACCGCCGCGGGTCCGGCGACCACGGCGTCGCGAGGACTTCGAGGAGTCGTCTCCGCCGTTCTCTCCGTGGTGGGCGCTGCCACCGCTGCTGCTGCCGCCATTGCCCCCGCTGCCGCCGCCGTGGCTGTGAGTGCCGTCGACGTCGATCACCAGGCCGCGTCCGTTGCAGTGCTCGCAGTTGCTGGAGAACGTCTCCACCAGGCCCTGGCCCACGCGCTTGCGGGTCATCTGCACCAGGCCCAGCGAGGTGACCTCGGCGACCTGGTGCTTGGTGCGATCGCGGCCCAGGCATTCGACCAGTCGTCGCAGCACCAGATCCCGGTTGGACTCGAGCACCATGTCGATGAAGTCGATGACGATGATCCCGCCGATATCGCGCAGCCGCAGCTGACGCACGATCTCCTCGGCGGATTCGAGGTTGTTCTTGGTGACGGTCTCCTCGAGCGAGCCGCCGGTGCCGGTGAACTTCCCGGTGTTCACATCGACCACGGTCATCGCCTCGGTGCGATCGATCACCAGCGAGCCGCCGGAGGGCAGGTAGACCTTGCGGTCCATCGCCTTGAGCAGCTGCTCGTCGATGCGGTGCTTCGCGAAGACGTCCTTCTCGCCGACGTGGCGGGTGAGGCGCTCCAACAGATCCGGGGCGACGTCGTTGATGTAGGCGTGCACGGCGTCGTGGGTCTTGTCCCCCTCAACGATCAGGGAGGTGAAGTCCTCGTTGAAGACGTCACGCACCACCTTGATGGCGATGTCGGGCTCCTGGGAGAGCGCGACCGGCGCCGCCTTGCTCTTCTGCGACTTCTCGATCTTCTCCCACTGGGCGCGCAGACGCTCGACGTCGTGCGTCAGCTCCTGCTCGCTCGCGCCCTCCGCCGCGGTGCGCACGATGACGCCCGCATCCTCAGGGATGATCTCGCGCATGATCTTCTTCAGCCGCGCCCGCTCGGTATCGGGCAGCTTGCGGGAGATGCCGGTCATCGAACCACCGGGCACGAACACCACATAGCGGCCGGGCAGGGAGATCTGGCTGGTCAGGCGTGCACCCTTGTGGCCGATCGGGTCCTTGGTGACCTGCACCAGCACCGGGTCGCCGCTCTTCAGAGCGAGCTCGATGCGGCGCGGCTGGCCCTCGAGGCCCACCGCGTCCCAGTTGACCTCGCCGGCGTAGAGCACCGCATTGCGGCCCTTGCCGATGTCCACGAACGCGGCCTCCATCGAGGGCAGCACGTTCTGGACCTTGCCCATGTAGACGTTGCCGACCATCGAGGTCTGCGTCTTCTGGGCGACGTAGTGCTCGACCAGCACATCGTCCTCGAGCACGGCGATCTGAGTACGGCCGGCGCGCTCGCGCACCACCATCGAACGCTTGACGGACTCGCGGCGCGCGAGGAACTCCGACTCGGTGATGACGTTGCGACGGCGGCCGGCGTCACGGCCCTCGCGTCGGCGCTGGCGCTTGGCTTCGAGCCGGGTCGAGCCCTTGACAGCCTTGACCTCGTCACGCGCGTCACGCGAATCACGGGCGTCACGGGCATCGCGCACCTTGACCACGGTGTTCGGCGGATCGTCCGGCGAGGTCGACTCGTCCCCGCTGGTGCCGGAGCGACGACGGCGACGGCGACGGCGCGAGCTGGAGGAGCTCCCGACACCGGACTCGTTCCCTTCGCTGCTGTGGTCCTCGTCCTCGGAGTCGTCCTGCGAGGAGTCCTCCGCGCTGTCGTCGTCGCTGCCCTCGGTGCCCGAGCCGTCGTCGTCACCGCGGCCGCGGCCACGTCGGCCCCGACCACCACGACGACGCCGCCGGCGGGAGTTCGAGCTCGAGCTGTCCGACGAGGAATCGTCGTCGTTCTCGTTGTCGCTGTCGTCGTCCTCGTCGGGAGCGGAATCCTCTGAGGACTCCGATCCCGCTGCACCTGCGGTGCGCTGCGAGGAGCGACGTGACCGGCTGCGCCGGGAACGGAAGGGCTGTTCGTCGTCGGTCTCGGATGCCTGCTCGTCGGACTCCTCGTCCGAATCGGCGGCGAAGGAGAGATCGGCGCTGCCGACAGCAGCGTCCTGGGAGCCCACGGTGGTGCGGGGCTGCGCGGTGGGGGCCTGGAACAGCAGCGACGCGAAGTCCATCTGGACCTGTTCACGGCGGCGGGCACGGTCATCATCTGCCGTGGCGGCGGACTCTTCGTCGCCGGCACCACGGGCCGACGCGAGCGCGCGAAGATCGCCGAGGACCGGATTGCCGTCCGTCGCCGCTTCCGGCTCGACCGTCTCGCGCGGCTCTTCGACAGCCTGCGACTTCTTGGCCTGTGGCTTTTCGACAGCCTGAGGCTTCTCGGTCTGAGACTTCTGGGCCTGAGGCTCCACGACGGGTTCTGCCGCCGGGATCACCGGGGCTCCGGCAGGGGCACCGGCGCGGCGGCGCTGCCGCTTCACGACGGTGGGTGCGGGCTCCGCCGCCGCGGGCTCCTGCGCGGCCACCACGGTGCGCGGGGCGGAGGCCTCCGGCTGCGGGACCGCAGGAGGGGTGAAAGCGGGAGCGCCGGCAGGGGCTCCGGCGCGTCGCCGACGACGAGCGGGAGCAGCGGGCTGCGTCTCGTCCGACGAATCGTTCTCGGGAATATGGGTGCTGTCAGCCATGCGGCCGTCTCCTTCTGGAGGACCAGCGCACCCTGGCCCCTTCTGGTCATCGTCGCAGTGGACGGAAGTCTCAGGCCCTCGCCGTCGCGCAGCTCCCCGATGGAAGCGCTGCGATGCCGACCGAGGGAACACGACGGTCGCGGTCGTCCGCGTAGCCGGTGCTCCGACGTCACGACGCCGGGAGGTTCCCCCACCCGGTACGGAGCAGGAGAGTGCCGCGATCAGTATGGCACAGGGGGTGCTCCGGCCGGGGGCAACATGCTCAGACCTGTCGCGCAGGTTTACCCTCGGAAGCGGGACCATCGTCCTCCGCCGCGTCGGTGACCGCCCCGTAGCTTTTATGACGGCGTGTCGTTCACTCGGGAGGATCCCATGGAAGCCCTCGACCTGGCACGGTGGCAGTTCGGCATCACCACCGTGTACCACTTCATCTTCGTCCCACTCACGATCGGGCTCTCGCTTCTGGTCGCGATCATGCAGACCAGAGCGGTGTTCTCGAAGGACCCCGTGCGCAAGGATGCCTGGACGCGGATGACGAAGTTCTTCGGCTCGATGCTGATCGTGAACTTCGGCATCGGTATCGCCACCGGCATCGTCCAGGAGTTCCAGTTCGGCATGAACTGGTCCGAGTACGCACGCTATGTGGGCGACGTCTTCGGCGCACCGCTGGCGCTCGAGGGCCTGGCGGCCTTCTTCCTCGAATCCGTGTTCCTGGGACTGTGGATCTTCGGCTGGGGCAAGATGCCCGAGAAGATCCACCTGCTGACGATCTGGGCCGTGGCACTGGGCACCACCCTCTCGGCGTATTTCATCATCGCCGCGAACTCCTTCATGCAGCATCCTGTCGGCGCGATGCTGAACCCTGAGACCGGGCGTGCGGAGCTCGACCCCTCGCAGGGCTCGATCCTCGCGGTGCTCACGAACGTCACCGCGATGGCGGCCTTCCCGCATGTGGTCTCCGGGGCCTGGCTGGTGGCTGGAGCGTTCCTCACCGGGGTCGCCGTCTGGCACATGGTGCGCCACCACAACCGGGCGCGAGCATTCGGCCTGGACACCGAGGAGGGGCAGGAGCACCATCTCGCCGCCCGCGATCTGTTCCGGCCCACCGTGCGCTTCGGGGTGATCGCCATGGTGGTCTCCGCCGTGGTGCTCGTCATCTCCGGGGACTTCCAGGCCAAGCTCATGTTCGAGCAGCAGCCGATGAAGATGGCCTCGGCCGAGGCACTGTGCGAGACGCAGTCGGACGTACCGTTCTCGATCCTCACCGTCGGAGGGCCGGATGCCTTCAGCGAGGACTGCTCGGGGGTCACCCACATCATCGAGATCCCTTATGTGACGGGGATCCTCGCCACCAACGACCCGCACGCCACCCTGCAGGGCGTGGACGATCTCAACGCCCAGTACAAGGAGCAGTTCGGCGAGACCGCCCTGGACATCCGCGGCAACGAGGTCGCCGTCGACTACCGGCCGAACCTCTTCGTCACCTACTGGTCCTTCCGGCTGATGATGGGGCTCGCCGCCTTCAGCGGAATTCTGGCCCTCTGGGCCCTGTGGGTCACCCGCGGCAAGGGGGAGAACGCCCGCACCTCCGGATCGAAGCTCCTCCAGTGGTTCGCCGTGCTCGCGATCCCGATGCCCTTCTTCGCGAACTCCGCGGGCTGGGTCTTCACCGAGATCGGACGGCAGCCCTGGGTGGTCCACCCCAACCCTCTGGATCCGACGATCCGGCTGATGACCATGCAGGGCGTCTCCGCGAACCCCGGCTGGATGGTGCTCACCTCGCTGGTCGCCTTCACCCTCGTCTACGGAGTCCTCGCCGTGCTCTGGTTCCAGATGATGCGCAAGGCAGCGCTCAAGGGCGTGCCGCTGGCCAGGCGCGACCCCGAGACCGACGAGCTCGACACCCCCACCCTGTCTTTCGACTACTGAGAAGGGACCAGATCAGATCATGGATGCCATGCTCGACCCCACGGTCCTCCAGACCCTGTGGTTCGCCCTCATCGCCTTCTTCTTCCTGGGCTACTTCGTGCTCGAGGGCTTCGACTTCGGGGTGCAGATGAACGTCGCCACCTTCTGGCGACGAGGCGTGCAGACTCGCGGCACGGTGCTGAAGACCATCGGGCCCGTCTGGGACGGCAACGAGGTCTGGCTGATCACCGGCGGCGCGCTGCTGTTCGCGGCCTTCCCGGAGTGGTATGCCACGCTGTTCTCCGGCTTCTATCTCGCCCTGCTGCTCCTGCTGCTGGTGCTGATCGTGCGGGTGTGCGCCTTCAAATGGCGTGACAAGGTGGACAGCGACCGCTGGAAGAACTCCTGGGACGTGGTCCATGTGATCGGCGGCTTCGCGCCCGCCCTCCTGTGGGGTGTGGCCTTCGGGAATATCGTCTCCGGAGTCTCCATTGATGAGAACCACTGGGTGACCACCTCCCTGCTGGGACTGCTGAACCCCTTCGCGCTGCTGGCCGGGGTGGTGTTCGTGCTGCTGTTCTGGCTGCACGGCACCCACTACCTCGCGCTCAAGGTCCAGGGCAGGCTGCGGGAGGACGCGAACCGGCTGGCCGGGATCCTGATGTGGCCGACGATCGTGTCCGGTGCCGCCTTCCTGCTCTGGTTCCAGTTCTCCCACTCGAACACCTGGCTCACCCTGATCCCGGTGGCCGTGGCCGCGGTGGCCCTGCTCGCGGCGGTCCCGCTGAACCGGAAGCGCCGGGAGGGCCTCGCCTTCGGTGCGACCTCGACCGCCATCGCCGCGGCTGCGATCACCCTGTTCGGGGGCCTGTTCCCCTATGTCATGCCGGCCAGCAACGATCCGGCGAACTCGCTGACGGTCGCGAACGCCTCCTCGACCGAGCACACGCTCACGGTGATGCTGGTGGCACTCGGCGTGCTGATGCCCATCGTGATCGCCTACACCGTCTGGACCTATCGGGTGTTCCGCCACCGGGTGGCCGATGAGGACTCCCCCGCCCCCGGCGCCGAGCTGCTCGAGAAGGCGAAGAAGGGCTACCGGGAAGCCTTCGAGCAGGGCTGACAGACTGATCCGATGACCACCGCGACCGCAGAGCCCACCAAGGCCGACCCCGCCGCCGAGCCGGCGCCGAGGCGGAGCCGGGCCCCGCTGGACCCCCGCCTGGTGCGGGAGGTCAGGGCCGCCCGGCACCACCTCGTCAGGAGCGTGGTGCTGGGGCTCGTGCAGTCCGCCTGCATCATCGTCACCGCCCTGGTCATCGCACGCCTCGGCGCGCATCTCCTGGTCCAGCGTGAGATCCCCCAGGAGGCACCGACCCTGCTGCTGGTGCTTGTCACGGCGCTCGCGGTGCGTGCCGGCGCCGTGCTCGTCGAGGAGGCCACCGCCCACCGTGCGGCGACCGCCGCGATCAGCGAGCTGCGCGGCCGGATCGTCGGCCATGCGGCGGCGCTCGGCCCGCGTGCCGGTGCCGGTCGCGGCGCGGACCTGACGGCGCTGGCCACCACCGGCATCGAGAACCTGCGCCCCTATCTGGTGGGATACGTCCCGCAGCTGCTGCTCTCGCTCACGGTGACCCCGCTGTGCCTGCTGACCATCGGTGTGCTGGATCCGCTCAGCGCGGTGATCGCCCTCATCACTCTGCCGCTGATTCCAATCTTCATGGTGCTGGTCGGCAAGCTGACCGTGGGACGGTCCGAGAAGCTGGTCGCCGATATGCGCTCCCTGTGGGCCCAGCTGCTGGACCTGGTGGACGGGCTGCCCACGCTGCGGGCGCTGGGCCGCGAGCGCGGTCCGGAGAGGACGGTGCGGGAGCTCGGTGACCGTCACCGCGCCTCGGCGATGGGCTCGCTGAAGTTCGCCTTCCTCTCCTCGATGGTGCTCGAGCTGCTGGCGACGCTGTGCGTGGCGCTGATCGCGGTGAGCATCGGGATGCGGCTGGTCTACGGGGACATGGAGCTGGCCCCCGCGCTCGCGGTGCTGGTGCTCGCCCCGGAGATCTACCAGCCGCTGCGCAACGTGGGCTCGCAGTATCACGCCTCCACCGACGGCCTGGCGGCGGTCTCCGCGGCCTTCGAGGTGCTCGATGAGCAGCCGCCGGCCGACGGCACGCGCCCCGCTCCGGACCTGCGCACCTCCGCCCTCTCCCTGCGCGGGGTCTCGGTGCGCTCCCGCGAGGGCTGGGCACCGCATGCCGCCGAGCTCACGGTGCGCCCCGGGCGGGTGCTCGCCCTGACCGGCGCCTCGGGCGCCGGCAAGACCACGGCGGTCCAGGTGCTGCTGGGACTGGTGGACCCGGAGCAGGGCAAAGCGGAGATCATCACTGCCGACGGCACGGCGACCGACGTCCGCGAGCTCTCGCGACGCAGTCTGTGGGACCAGATGGCCTGGCTGCCGCAGCGTCCCGTGCTGCCGCCGGGGACGATCCGTTCCGTGCTCGTCAGCTCCCGTCCCGGCGTCGGCCAGGCCGAGCTGGAGGCGGCGGCCGCGGCGACCGGTCTCGATGCGGTCATCGCCGAGCGCGGCTGGGACGCGGACCTCGGTCGCGGCGGGCACGGGATCTCCCTCGGTGAGCGGCAGCGTCTTGCTCTGACCCGGGCGGTGCTCTCCCCTGCGCCGCTGGTGATCCTGGACGAGCCCACCGCGCATCTCGACGGCGCCGCCGAGCAGGTGGTGCTCGACCTGATCGGGGAACTGCGCGGCCAGGGACGGACCGTCGTGGTGATCGCCCACCGCTCCCGGCTGGTGGATGTCGCCGATGACGTCGCGAGCGTGGAGGCCGGCTCATGACCCCCGCCGCGACGACCCGCACGCCAGCAACTCACGCGACGCCCGCTCGCTCCGACCTGCGCCAGGCGACGGCGGCGCTCGAGATCCCCCGCGCACGGCTGCTGGCCGCAGTGCTCGCCGCCTGCGCGACCCTCGGCTCCGCCTTCGCCCTCGCCGCCGTCTCCGCGTACCTGGTCACCCGTGCCTGGACCATGCCCCCTGTGCTGGACCTCACCGTCGCCGTGGTGATGGTCCGGGCGCTCGGCGTCTCCCGCGGGGTGTTCCGCTGGCTCGAGCGGATGCTCACCCACGATGTCGCGCTGCGCGGCGTGGTCTCCCTGCGCACGAACTTGTTCACAGCGCTCGCCGCTCGCACCGATGACGCCCTCACCCGGCTCCGGCGCGGGGACCTGCTGAGCCGGCTGGGCGACGATGCCCAGGAGCTCGGCGACCACGTCATCACCGCGGTCGTGCCCGGGCTGGTCGCCGTCGTGATGGGGGTGGTCGTGCTTGCGACCTTCACCCCTCTGTCGTTGGCCGCGACCGCCGCGATGCTCGCGTCACTGCTGCTCGCGAGCCTGCTCGCACCGATGGCCGCCTATCGCGCCGCTCGTCTCTCCGAGCAGGCGGTGCTCACCACCCGGGCCGAGGTCAGCGCCCAGTCGCTCGAGATCCTCGATGACGCGACCTCGCTCCGGGTCGACGGTCGGCTCGAGGCGGCGCTGACGCAGCTGCATGCCCGGCAGGCCGCCCATGACGCCGCGATCGACCGCGCCGCCCTGCCTGCGGCGGTCGCTGCGGCAGCGGTGCCGTTGACGCTCATCCTCGCCGTGACCGGCTCGCTGCTCGCAGCCGGTGCGGTCTGGCTGGACGGCAGCGCGTCGGCCGGACAGGTCGGCATCCTGCTGCTGCTGCCGCTGTCCTCCTTCGAGGCCGCGACCGCGCTGCCTGCCGCCGCCGCCCAGCACGCGCGCTCCCAGGCCGCTGCGCAGCGCCTGGGACAGCTGGTGGGCCGGGCGCCCACCAGTCCGGCGCCCACCGACCCGGCACCCGTCGGCCCCACCCGCCCCGACCCGGTACCGCAGCGCCCGCTGACCGCCGCCCTCCGCGTGGTGGGGCTCACGGCCGGGTGGACCGCTGAGGCGCCGCGGGTGCGGTCGCTGGACCTCGAGCTGCCTCCCGGTGCTCGGCTCGCGGTGGTCGGCCCCTCAGGCAGCGGGAAGTCCACGCTGCTGGCGACGCTCGCCGGGCTGCTCGACCCGCTCGCCGGCACGGTCGAGCTAGATGCCCAGGACGTCGCCGCCCTCGCCCCGCAGGACGTGCGCTCCCGGGTGACGATGTTCGCGGAGGACGGTCATGTCTTCGCCACCACGCTGCGGGAGAACCTGCGGGTGGTGCGGGGGGATCTCGAGGACTCCGAGGCGGAGGATGCGCTGCGGGCCGTCGGCCTCGACGACTGGATCGCGACCCTCCCCCACGGGCTCGACACGATGCTCGGTCCGGATGGGACCACCATCTCCGGCGGTGAACGGCGGCGGCTGCTGCTGGCGCGCGCGGTGGTGCGCCGCGGACCGGTGCTGCTGCTGGACGAGCCCACCGAGCATCTCGACACCGGACGGGGCGATGCGCTGCTGCGCGCGCTGCTCGATCCTCGCGAGAGCACCCTCGTCCCTGCGACCACCACCGTCGTGGTGGTCACCCACCGTGTCGAGGCGATTCCCTCCGGCACCCCGATCCTCCGTCTCGAGGAGCACCGATGAGCTCACACACCCCATCACCCACGCGCCCGCCATCGACCGCTCCCGCCCGTCCGGATCGTCCGCGCATCCAGGATCTCGCCGGCGCCATCCTCGCCGGGGGCGAGACCGAGGACCTGCTGGACCTGCTGCTCCACTCCGCCCGCACCGACCTCGCCGCCCGCAGCGCCGCCCTCGTGATGCCGCTGGGCCCCTCCCGCTGGGGGATAGAGATGGTGGACGGCCCGGATGCCGCCTCGCTGCATGGTGCGGAGATCCCCGCGGACTCAGCCATCGGCGAGGCCCTGCTGTGCGCGGATCCCGATGTGCTCGAGGCCATCGGCAGCCTCAACGTGGACACCGCCGGCACCGGGCAGGAGGACTGCCGGGCGCTGCTGGGCGTGATCGACGCGGCAGAGCACGGAACGGGGCTGCTCGCGGTGCTGCGCGCCGCGGATGCCGAGCCGTTCACGGCCGCGGATCGCGAGCGGCTGGACTCGCTCGCGGGTCTGATCGCCCTCACCCTGCGCTCCCCGTTCCTGCACTCGGACAGCGGGATCGACGACGAGCGCGGTCGCATCGCCCGCGACCTCCACGATCTCGCGATCCAGGAGCTCTTCGCCGTCGGGATGGAGCTCGAGAGCCTGGTGCAGTCCCTCGAGGCGCCGGGCATGACCCCGTCGAACGCCCGGATCCGCAGCTCCGTGGCCACCTCCGTGCAGGGAGTCGAGAACGCCGTCGCCCAGATCCGGCAGATCGTGCAGTCGCTGCGACGCGAGCGCGCCGTGGCCAGCCTCTCCGAGCAGCTTCGTCACGAGGTGGGGCTGGCCACCGCCGGGCTGGGCTTCGTCCCGTCGATGCGGCTGCCCCCGCACCCCGCGGAGATGGATGCCGAGCTGCCACCGGAGATCGCCGAGGACGTGGTGGCGGTGGTGCGGGAGTGCCTGGCCAATGCGGCCCGGCATGCGCACGCGAGCGCGGTCGCGGTCTCGGTGAGCGTGTTCTCCGAGGGGGTCGACCGGGTGGTGCAGGTCAATGTCTCCGACAACGGCCGCGGGATCGATCCCTCGGTGCGCCGTCGCAGCGGGTTGGCGAACATGTCGGCCCGGGCACGGCGTCATTCCGGCTGGGTGGACGCGATCAACCTCGAGCCGGGGACGATGATCTCCTGGCGGGTGACGCTGCCGCCCGTCGGTGAGTAGAAGCTTCCAGCCCTGCTCCTGAAGCCTCTCCCCCGTGGATCATGCTCAGCCACTGCTGGGTAGTCGCGAGCTGACGGAGGAGACGAGCGGGGCTCTTGAGGTCCCATGACCTGGTGGGGCTGTCGAGATGGGCGAGAAGCTGCTTCGTGATCTCCCCACGTTCTTCGTCAGTGGGCCCCAACTCCAGGAGCCCTGCGGTCAGTCGAGTAGCGACCTTCAGGGTGGCGCCCGGGATGGCGCCGCGGACCTTCTCCGCTGCGACGCAACGCTCACGATCCGTCGGGCCCAACCTCCCGAGCGTCGCGATCAGGTTCCCTGCAGAGCCGGGATCAGCTCTGTCCAGAACGTCGATGAGACGCGTCGCGGCGTCCCGCAGGTCCTCTGCCTTCGGCTCCAAACCTACGAGGGAGACCACGAGATAGTCGAACATCTCCGGATCCGCGGTCGATGCAATCGCGGAAAGGACCATCCTGAGAGCCTTGCTGCGCTCCCACTCAGTGGGACCAATTCGCAAGAGTGCACTGAGTAGCTTTGCGACAGATTTCGCTCTTGCGCCGGAGGCAGAGGCGAGAAGCTTAGTCGCTGCAACACGTCGCTCCTCGTATGTCGGCTCCACCCTGAGGAGCGCGTCGATGAGACGGCCGATAGACTGGGGTGCGGTGTTCGACAGACGTTCAAGGAGCTTCGCCGCAGCGGTGCGACGGTCGGTCTCCGTCGTGTCAAACACCATGAGCGCTCCCACGAGCCCTGCAAGCTTCTTCACACCCGCCCGAGGCAGGAGATCGAGGATCGTCTCCACGGCATCGCGGGAGTTGCGCGCTGCGAAGCCAGTCCTTACGACTGCGCCGACGAGACGTTCGGCAATCGGCAACTCGGCTTGGGAGAGCGCGGTCATGAGCACTTCGACGCACCCTCGTCGTTCCTTCTCAGCGGGAGCCAGACGCAGAACAGCATCGACCAGCTGATACACCAAGGCGGGGTCACTCACCTGGGAGGCGAGCTCCAGTAGTGTGCGCGCCGTTTCGTGGCGCTCGTCGGCGGTCAACCCCAGCGCCTCCAGGGCTTCCACCAGCCGATCGGCTTCGCGTGCAGTGACGCGGAGCAGGGCGATGGACAGGTCTCTGACGGTACCGGGGCTTCGGTCCGACAGTGAATCTCTCATGCACAGCTTCTCGACCAGGAGCCGTGAGGACGTTCGGACGACACCCGATCTAGAGCGGAGTATCTGCTGCATCGCAGGTCGCCGATCCTCCAGCGGCGGGTTCAGCCGTACCAGTGCTGCGGCCAGCATGCCCTCCTCCGTCGGGAGGCGGTCACCGGCGACCGCAGCGAGGATCCTCTGAGCGGCGTCTCGACGATCCTGCTCCGCTGGCCGCAAGCTCATAAGAGCCTCGACGACCTTGAAGATCTCGTCTGCGGAGAGGTCATCATGGATCCGCTCAAGGATCTTCTGCACAGCGTCACGGTGCTCGGGGTCCGTCGGTGCCAATCTCGCGATGGCACCGGTGAGCTCCGCGAGCGCCCCGACGTCGGCACGAGTGATGGCGGAGAGCAGCGACTCGACCGCGCCCGCATTCGACTTTCGCCAGTGAGCAGAACGCACAACGCGCGAAGGTTCTCGTACGGCGTGAGAGATGCGCAGCGCATGGAAGTACTCCCGATGAGCCTTCGACCACTCTGTCGGCTGGGATTCCGCCATCACGTCGAGCCATCTGAGCACGAGTTGCTCGTCGGCTTCTCTGGACAGCGGCGCCGCGCTCTCCACGTGCGCCGCATCGAGAAGTCTGCTCACCACGTCGTCGTGCTCCGGATGAAGTGCGAGCGCCCGCGGAACTGCGACTTCCCAGTCCGGATCGAACCAAAGATGCGGCAGCAGGACCGTCGCGGCCCTCTCCGCGCTGAACCCGGAGATATGCACGGCCACGAGATGTTCCAGCAACGTCCGATGTCTGAAGGCTCGAGAACTCCTGCCACTCCGGTCGAGCCGTCGCGGTGCCACGTTGTCCAGTGCGCGAACGAGCTCCGGGGAGACAGGCCGCGTCCCTGGTGACGAGAACTCCTCGCTCCAGTTGCCGAGTCCGGAGAGGTCGTCGGCCTCCCTGACCGCATCCCATGCCCAGCCGGAGAGAATCTGCTTCGCCCTCTCCGCGCCATCGTCCTCTGGCCTTTCTACAGCGCTCCAGTCGTCGCCCACAAGGCTCTCGATCACAGCGTCATAGAGTTCATGGCTGGTCTGCGGCAAAGGGGCATCCACCGGCGCCTCTTCGGCGTAGATGCAGTAGAAGCTGAGCAACAGGGGGACGCCGGCACTGTCTCGCAGTCGGGCATCCCGCTCGAGATGGCTGATCAGTGTTCGGGCTCGCTCAGGGGCACCGGAGAACCATGAGGTGATGAATGGTCTGATGCCGTCTTCCCAGGTGATCGGCTGCAGCGTCGCGACCCCCCGGGTGCGCTTGCGCATCATCGGTTTGGCCCCCCAGGCCGACGGGCGACTCGTGAGGACCGTGCGCCAGCCCATGATGCCCTCAAGATCGCGCAGCAGACCGTCGACGTCGCTCAGGTTCTCTGCCTCATCAAGCGAGTCCACGACGGCCAGCACTCGCCGGGACTCACCGACCAGGCCCACAATGCGCTTCTCGAGCTCGACGCTTCCAAGGTCGCCGTTCCCTGGAGCAGCAAAGGATGCCGAGATGACTCGTGAACGGAGTCCGCCTGCCGGCGGTTGTCTGCGCAACGTTTCCCACGTCGTCAAGAGCGGGATCTCGATCTCGTCCAGGCTGGCGCCCGACCTCAGAGCGTCGAGTGCCGCATACGCGGCATCGCGTGCGATCCGACGCGCGAGCCAGGACTTGCCGGCACCCGGTTCGCCGAGGATCACGAGGTGGGAGCTATCCCGGAGGGCTTCCCGAAAGGTGATGGCGGTGGACCGGCTCTCCGCGCCAGTCATGCGCAGGTCTCGCTCGATCTGCGAAGGATGTCGGATGTGTCCTTCGCGGGGCATGATCCCGGACTCGGTATCCCACGCCTCGAGGCGTTGCTCCAGATAGGTCTCCAGATCTTCCATGTCCGCTGTCGCCGACATTGCGGCAGCAAGCTCCCGGAGGAGCTTCAGGATGTCCCCGTCTCTCTCGACCTGCCGCTCATAACGCTCAGCCTGCTCAGAGAACTCTCGGGCGATGAGCGGAACTATCTCCCCCTCGATGCGATGTTCCTCCGTGATCAGCGTCGCGACAGTGGCGTGGATCGCTCGCCGAGCCACCGCGTGCTCAGCATCGAGTTCCGTCCCTTCGCCGTCGCCCCACGCAGGGTCCCCGAACCGCACTCCCTTGACGATGCTCGACGTGATTCTGTCGACGTCGTAGGAGAGGCGCCGGAGGTCGTGCTCCATCAGACCGTGCCTGCTGATCGCCTCAGTCGCGATCGCAAAACCAGGTTCGAGATGCTCGTGGAGCTTCTCCGCAGTGGCCCACCTGGTGATCCCCTCCACCACGGCGGCCTGCAGCCTGTGCGTCTCTGCATGACGGTCAAGAGCGCTGCTCAGAAGCGAGAGCAGCGGAGGCACTGCCGCCACAGGCAGGGCCACGCCGCTGGACGCGGCGATCGCCACGGCTGCCAGTGCCTCCGCCAGCCGAAGAATCTCGCGTGGTGTCATGCCCGCTGTCCACCTCTCCGTGGCACTACTTGGCAATGAATGGCGGCTATCGCTCGACGCGGATCACTTCCAGCCGGCGCGACGGCGGGCGGCGACCAGCGCCGCCACCTGGGTGCGACGCTGCATCCCGAGCGCCTGCAGGATCACCGTGACCCGGTTCTTGACGGTCTTCTCGGCGATGCCGAGCGCTTCGGCGATCTCACGGTTGGAGTGTCCGTCGCCGATCAGCTCCACGATCCGCTGATCGGACTGCGAGAGGTCCGGTCCTTCATCCCCGTGGTCGGCGGGCCAGATCGACTTCCCTGCATGCACCGCGATGATCGCCTCGACGATCTCCTGCGAGCGCGCGGACTTCAGCATCAGGCCGGCCGCCCCCACGGCTTTCGATTCACGCAGCGCGGCGTCGTCGTCGAAGCTGGTGAGCACCAGCATCAGCTGCTCGGGGTTCAGCTCCCGGGCCTTCTTCATGACGTCGATGCCGGTGCCGTCCGGAAGCTGGAGGTCCACGACCAGCACCTCGGGACGGATCGCGGGCAGGCGACGATTCGCCTCGAGCACGGAGGAGGCCTCTCCGATCACGCTCAGCTGCTCGCTCGCATCGATCACGGTGACGATGCCGCGACGGACCACCTCATGGTCATCGACCAGCATCACGCGGATCGGTGTGGGGGAAGAGCTCGACGTCACAGGAATTCTCACCTCGCGGATCATCTGCTCGCTGTGCTGTCCTCGAAAGTCGGCACAGTCACCCGGAGCAGGCTTCGGTTCCTCCGCCCTTCGTGACGGAGCCGGGCTCAATCTATCGCATCGGGCAGTCCCTGCCCTGGTCGGAAACGACGTCACCGAATGCGGGATCACTCTCGCGCAGCGCTCCGAGCCAGCAGGCCATGCATGGTCATCCAGCTGATGAAAGCCTCGAACCAGCCGGTGCTCGTCGTCTCCTTCGGATACATGCCGAAGCCGTGGCCGCCGCGTTCGTAGTAGTGGAACTCGACGGGGCGTCCGGCAGCGTGCCAGCTCTCGACGAGTCCGAATCCGCTGGAGGCGAACAGGGGGTCATCGGCGGCGAGCGCGATGAACAGCGGCGGCGCGTCCGGCGGGACGTCGAACGAGCTCATCGGGCCATAGACGCTACCGATGAAGGCGGGCTCGGCGTCCTCGCCCGCGAGGGCGGTGGCGAGTGTGAGCATAGCGCCGGCGGAGAAGCCGACCATGCCGACCCGGGCCGGATCCAGGCCCCACTGGGTCGCGTGGCTGCGCACCCATGCAAAGGCGGCGCGGGCGTCGGTGATCTGCGCATCAAGACCCGCGAACGATCCGACCGGGTCCTTCCGGTGGGCCGGGGGCGGTCCGGAGAGCATCTCGCGGATCTCCGTCGCGAAATCCTCGAGTTCAGGGGCGGTCTGTCGGAGGCGATACTTCACCACGAATGCGGCGACGCCGCGGTCGGCGAGCGCCCGCGCGACGTCCCAGCCCTCGTTCTGCATGGAGAGTGACCGGAAGCCACCGCCGGGAGCCACGATCACGGCGGTGCCCGTGGCATCGGCCGGATCGGGTAGCACGGGCGTGAGTGTGGCGACGGTGACGTTCCGGGCGAACACGCTCCCGTATTCGCGGTGCCAGGATTCCGGGGTCGTCGCCCCGGGCAGCACGCCGGTGCCGAGCTCCACGGCGCCCGGCTGCTCGGGCGTGACGATCGGCGTCATCCCCTCATCCACTGTGCTCGGGGCCATGTGTGTCTCCGTTCGGGAGGTCAGCGGGAGAGCATGGCCTCAGTGCCACGCCCCGCACAGAGTCTATGCCCGGCCATACCTCCTGCCTATGACGTGAGGGGCGCCCGCGTCCGCTGGCAGCGCGGACAGAAGTGCGAGGAACGGTTCTGGAACATCTCGCGACGGATCGTGGCGCCGCAGCGGGGACAGGCCCGCCCCTCCTGCCCATAGACAGTCAGTGAGCGGGCGAAGTAGCCGCTGCGTCCCTCCACGTTCACGTACAGCGCGTCGAAGCTGGTGCCGCCGACGGCCAGTGCCCGCTCCATCACCTCGCGGGCGGCGCGCAGGATCTCGAGCGCCTTCCGCTGGCTGAGCGCGATGCCTGGGGTGTCGAAGCGGGTGCGGGCCGCCCACAGCGCCTCATCGGCGTAGATGTTCCCGATCCCGGAGACGATCTCCTGGTTCAGCAGGAGGGTTTTCACGGCGCTGCGACGCGTGCGCAGGGCACGGGCGGCGACCGCGAGGTCGAGTGCCGGGTCGAGCAGATCACGGGCGATATGCGAAGCCCCCTCCGGCAGGAGCGCATCCGGGCTGCCCGTCCCTGCGAGGGCCCCGTCGGCGGCCACGACGAGGGGGCTGGTCCACAGCCCGCCGAACAGCCGCTGATCGATGAGGTCCACGCGGGAGGCGTCGTCGAGGTGCAGCGAGAGGCGCCGGTGGCGGAGCGGATCGGAGGCAGGCCCTTCCGAGGATGCCGAGCCGGCTGCCGGGACAGCCCCCTCGGTGCCGATTCGCAGCTGGCCGCTCATGCCGAGGTGGCCCATCAGCGCCTCGCCGGTGTCAGTGCCGTCCTCATCGGCGAGCCGCCACCATAGGAACTTCCCACGCCGCACCACTGCGGTGAGCGTGGTGCCGAGGAGGGCGGCGCGCAGCCGGTCAGCTCCCCCTGTCTGGCGGCGGATGATCCGGGCGTCGAGCAGCTCGACGTCGGTGACGGTGCGACCGATGGTGAGCGGTGCGAGACCTCGCCGGACGACCTCGACCTCGGGCAGCTCGGGCATCGGCTCAGCCTCGCGGGATCAGGGACTCGCCGCGCTCGGCGAGAATCCCCCGCACCGCGTTCTGGGCGGCCGCGAGCTCGGCATCCTTCTTCGAGGCGCCGTCGCCGCTGGCGGTGACCAGGCCGGGGACGGTGACAGTGGCGGTGAAGGTCTTCTGGTGCTCGAGACCGGAATCGGTGATCTCGTAGGAGACGCTCTCCCCCTCCGCAGCGGCGATCTCCTGCAGCCGGGACTTGAAGTCATATCCCGTCTCGAGGAACTCGTCGGAGTCGAGCAGCGGGCGCAGCAGCTCGAGCACGAAGTGGCGGGAGACGTTCTGACCGAGTGCCAGATGGGTGGCACCGATCACGGCCTCGGTGGTGTCGGCGAGGATCGATGCTTTGGCGCGACCGCCGGTGAGGTCCTCCCCGCGCCCCAGCCGCACATAGGCGCCCAGGTCGAGCTGGGAGGCGATCACGGCGAGCGCACGGGTGCTCACGGTCGCCGCACGGCGACGAGCAAGATCGCCTTCGGGGAGCGTGGGATGAGTGGCGTAGAGATGCTCGGTGACCGCGAGCTGCAGCACCGCGTCACCGAGGAATTCAAGCCGCTCGTTGTGCGGCATTCCGTCGTTCTCGTACGAATAGGAGCGATGGGTCAGCGCTAGCTCGAGGAGCCCTGACTCGCGGAGATCAGCAGCCTGTCCGGCATCCAGGGGCAGGCGGTTCAGCAGGCCCTGCGGGGCGGCGGCCTCGGTGGCGCGGCGCCTGCGCGCCATCAGGCCTCCTCGTTCTTCGACTCGTCCTGGAACAGGCCCTGCAGCGCAGCGAAGCGATCGTCGATCACGTCATGGTGGTGGTCCGGATCGTCCTCCATGCGGAAACCGCACTGACCGCACAGGCCGGGGCAGTCCTCACGGCACAGTGGCCGCTCGTCGGCTGCCATCGCGAGCGCGTCACGCACCAGCGGGCCGAGGTTGACTCCTTCGTCCTCGAGCAGGGTCGTGTCCTCCCGCTCGTCAGCCTTCACCTTCTCGGGGAACATGAACAGCTCGTTGAGGCGGGCAGTGACGTCCTGCTCGACCGGATCGAGGCAGCGGGAGCACTCCCCGTCGAGGTGGGCGATCACGGTGCCGTGGACGTAGATCCCTTCGACCACGGACTCGAGCTCGGCTTCGACGGCGATGTCCTGGCCTTCGGGGACCTGCATCGCGATACCGCCGGCCTCGCGGGCCGGGGCGGGGACGGTGCGGTCCACGTGCCGGTGCGTTCCGGTGCGGCTGATGAGGTCGACCGCGTCGAAGATCAGGGCGGTGTCCAGCGATGAGGTGGAGGCAGGGTCGGAAGACATCGGTGAGGGTCCTGTTCGAGTCGAGGGGGTCATTCAGGATACGGCGGAGGCGGTGCGAAGAGCGTCCATGGAGGGGGTGGGGAGCATGTCGGAGACATCACCTCCGAGGGCGTGCACCTCCCGCACCAGGGACGAGGAGATGTGCGAGAGGCTCGCATCGGTGAGCAGGAAGAGCGTGTCGACGCCCGCGAGATGATGGTTCATCCGCGCCATCGGCTCCTCATAGGCGAGGTCGAGCTGGGAGCGCAGGCCGCGCACCACGGCACCCGCGCCGAGCTCTCGGCAGAAATCGACCAGCAGTCCTCGGGGAAGCGTGCGCACCTCGACGTTCTGGGAGAGGTCCGTCTCCTCGAGCGTCCGGGTGATCGCTCCCTTGCGGGTCTCGAGGTCGAGCGTCCCCTTCTTCGAGGGGTTGTGGGAGACGGCGATGATCACCTGATGACCGAGGGCGGCGGCCCGACGGGTGAGATCCAGGTGTCCCAGGGTGAAGGGATCGAACGAGCCGGGCAGGACGACAGTGCTCATATCGCCACTCTAATGCTGTTCAGCTCGGGGCCGATCAGTCGAGCTCGATGCTGACCTGGTGGACGCCCTCGTCATCGATCGCGCCGATGGTGAGCGCGCCGGTGAGACCGGCGAGATCACCGGTCCCGGAGCCGGGGGCGATGAGATAGCGGAGGTCCGGGGCACCGTCGGACATGGTGCCGAGCTGCTGGAAGGTGAGGGTGCCGCGGCGGCCGTCGAGGGTGCCCTCGAAGAGCTCGGTGGCGATGTACGAGGCGCTGCCGCTAGCGGGGTTCCCCGCGGTGAGCATGACCCCACGGGAGGCGCCCTCGAGGTCGCCCGTCCAGGTCTTGGCGAGGTCGAAACGATCAGCGGCGCCGGGGAGGATCGCGGCGGGGGTCAGGTCGACGGTGAAGGTGGCGCTGAAAGTGGTCATGGCTCAAGTATCGCCGCTGCGGGCTCCTCCGCTCTGCTACTCAGTCGTTCTGCTGCTCAGTCGTTCTGCCGCGCGCGGTGCTCGCTCGCCAGCAGTGCGTAGGACATCCCGTCCAGCCAACGACCGCTACGGTGCAGCGACTCCTCGACGAAGATGCCCTCGCAACGCATGCCGATCTTCTCCATCACACGGCGGGAGGCGAGGTTCTCGGCGAAGCAGGAGGCCTCGACCCGGCGCACGCCGAGGCCGTCGACCGCGAGGTCGAGCAGGGCCGCGGCGAACTCGGTGCCGAATCCTCGGCCGTGGATCGAGGGGTCCAGAACCCACCCGATCTCGGCCTGCTGCCCGGCGGCCTGGTCTTTCATGTCGGCCTGGGACCACGCGTCCTGGCGCTCGAGCTTGCCGGAGGCGATGATCTCACCGTCGAGCAGGCCTACCAGGCCGCTCTCGAGGGTGCCGTCCCACCACTGCTGATGTTCTTCAAGGGTGCTGCTCAGAGTGGTGGTCCATTCCTGCACCGCGGGAAGGCGGAACCACGGCCACACCGCCGCGGCATCTTCAGGGAGTCCTGGACGCAGGACGAGGCGGTCCGTGCGCAGAGGCCAGCCGAGATCGGTGAGGTCGACGAGGTGGGCGGGTGAGCGCGTCATCGGGTCAGGATAGCGGCGCATCGAGAACGGCGAGACTCAGTACGGCGGCGGGCGGTGTTCCGGCAGTGCCGCCAACGGTGGCGGCCCGGGATCACTGAGCTCGTCGTACCCGGGGCGGGAGTAGTACTCGGTGAGGTGGAGGCCCCACCGGTGAGCCTCCTCGCGATCCACCTTCTCAGCAGGACTCTCGTCGAAGACTCCGAGGCGGGTCAGCTCTTCGACTTCGATATCGCTGCTGTACTGCTCCCATGCACGGTGCAGTTTGTCGGAGAGTTCTCTGGTGACCAGATCGGAGTTCATGGCGACGTCACAGACAGCGGCGCCGCCGATCCTCCACCGGGTGGTGCCGGTGGCCTCATCCCGATCGGGATCGAGATCTCCCGCGGTCTTCATCCGGTGGTGGATCCTGCACAGGCGGTGGAGGTTCTCGATGGTGGTGGGCCCACCGCGAGCGGGATTCTCGAGATCGAACTCCTCGATGTGGTCCATCTCGCCGACGGTCATCACGGAGCGGGTGCAGCCCGGGACCGCACAGACGGGATCGATCAGGCGGAGATGCTCGGCCATCGCTGCCGTAGGGCGGTAGGTCTGGGAAGCGCAGGGTGGGAAGTCCCCCGAGATCGGGTCGGTGAGCACCCGCTCGAAGGCGGGTGCCTTGGCGACCAGCTCCCTTGCCATGCGCGGTGGGATCGGGATCCTGCCGTCAAGCGTCGCGGGGGCGTTCGAGAGGCCGAGCATCGTGAGCACGGGCACGACGATGGAGATCCGGAAAGCCGGAGCGGGGACCTCGACTTCCCCGGTCTCGAGCATCGAGCGGACCGCCACCGCGTACTGCAGCGCAGCGAGCGACAGGTGCTTCCCCTCGCGGGCGGCGTCACCATCGAGGTCGAAGGGGATCGGCGCGCCGGTCTCGAGCGCGCGACGCTGGGCGTCCTGGACAGCGCGCGCGGCACCATCGAGCCGCTGCCCGAAGGCGAGGATCTCCGGGATCGGGCCGCGGATCATGATGCAGGCGGTGCCGTCACCGTCGGGCGAGGGCTGGATGAACACGCTGCGCTGCTCCTGCGGAGTCTCCTGGACAGCTGCGCGACAGAACCATCCGATGAGCGTGCGCAGCTCCCGGTAGTAGCGCTCGACGTCGATCGCCTCGACCTGCCAGGCCGCGACCCGCTCATCGACCTGGCGGCGCTGAAGGTGCGTCAGGCGCAGCACGCTGCGGATCAGCCACTCGAACCAGTCCACAGGCAGAGCACCAGCCTCCACCTGAGCGAAGCACGCCGGCAGATCAGTGACGGCGACATGCGCGTCTCGGAGGCGGTCCTCGCCGCGGGGCAGCTTCATGCGCAGACCTGCTGCAGCCGCCACTGCATGGAGGGCCTTCTCGTCTCCCTCGTCGGCGTCGGACCAGAGTGAGGCAAGGTCGCGCGTCTCGGCGATATAGAGAGCGGCATGCTCCTGCCGACGGCGGTGGAAGATCCGCAGCACGGTCTCCGCCTCAGGGGTGCTGGGCACGACATCGGCACGCTCCACGAGCGATGTCGGAGTGAGGGGGCTGCGTGCCCGCACCGGGGTGCGGGGAGGCTCAACGCCCTTCTGCTCCATCGTGATCTCTCCCTCCGCGTCCTTGCTCGCAATCTTCGCTTGCTCGTGGCCTCCGGCCTCGACAGCCCATCCCCCAAGGGACGTTCGACCATTCGCCGACACCTCTGATTTTAGAACATACGCTCGACATCCGCCAGGATAATGTGTACAGCGCGCGAATTTGTGGATAACCCACGTCGGTGGAGGAACGGTCCAGATATCCACATCCTGTGCACCAATGGGGGATACCACCAGGTCACCTCCGTGCACCCACGGCACGACAGCCCCTTCCCCGGTGCCGCCCAATATTGCACGCACGACATATCTGCAGATCACAGAGTCCACACCCGATAATGCATATTCAATCCCGCACTGCAAGCCCACCGCGAAAATGTGGATAGAGCAGCGGAGGACGCCGGATCACGGGCCCGCACATGGCGGAAGGATGCGGCAGAGTCACGCGGCGCCGGCAGGCTCAGCTCGGGCCGGCAGGCTCAGCTCGGGCCGGCAGGCTCAGCTCGGGCCGGCAGGCTCAGCTCGCGCCGGCTGGCTCAGGCCGGGCCGGCAGGCTCAGCTCGCGCCGGCTGGCTCAGGCCGGGCCACCGAACTGCAGCGCGGTCTCGCCGTATTCCTTGCTGCCATCGTCGGCCCACCCCTCCGGCCAGTCGACGGGGCGGGTGCGCGAGGACCTCTCGATGACGACGACCGCATCGTCGCTCAGAGCGGGGCGCAGGGTGAGCAGGAGCTGCTCGAGCGCCTCGGTGGTCACGTCATACGGCGGGTCGAGGAAGACCAGGGTGGCGTCATGGCTCTCGGACTGGGCAGCGAGCTGCGCCGCGACGGTCGCGGCCCTGCCGATTCGGATGTCCGTCCGCTCGGTGAGGCCGAGATCGGCGGTGGTGCGACGCAGCTGCTTCGCCGTCGGGCCGTGCAGCTCGACCAGCAGCGCGTGCGCGGCGCCCCGGGACAGGGCCTCGAAGGCGAGGCCTCCGGTGCCCGCGTAGAGGTCGAGCACACGGGCTCCGTCCAGGACGTTCCAGCCCTCGAGCCGGTTGAACAGCGCTTCACGCACCTTGTCGGTGGTGGGGCGGGTGCCCTTGCCGGGCGGGCCGGGGATGGTGCGGCCGCCGAGGGTGCCGGAGACGATGCGCGGCATATCAGCTCCTCTCCACGTCGGGGTCGGCATCCCGCAGCCGGTCCTCGATGGCGCCGGCGAGCACGGGATGGGTGGTCAGTTCGGGATCGGCGGCGACCACGGCGAAGGCGTCCTCGCGGGCCTGTTCGATGGCGCGCGCGTCACGGATGACGTCGAGATGCTTGAGGGTGCGCTGCAGGCCGGACTGCTCCTCCCCGACCAGGTCGCCCGCGCCGCGGCGACGCAGGTCCAGCTCGGCGAGCTCGAAGCCGTCGGTCGTCTCCGCGATGGCCTGCAGGTGCGCCGAGTGCTCCTTCCCGGGCACACCGGAGGTATCGAAGAAGGCGATGCCGGCATGCTCGCCGCGACCCACGCGCCCGCGCAGCTGGTGGAGCTGGGAGACGCCGAAGCGTTCGGCGTCCAGGATGATCATCACCGATGCATTGGGGACGTCGACCCCCACCTCGATGACGGTGGTGGAGACGAGCACGTCGATCTCGCCTCGCACCATCTGGCCCATCACCTCCTGCTTCTCCTCGCCGGTCAGGCGTCCGTGGAGGATGCCGAGGCGGGCCCCGGCGAGCTCGGGACGCTCCGCGAGCCGCAGCGCGGTCTGGAGGACGCCGCGGGCGGGATCCAGCGGCGGCGGACCTTCCTTGCCGTTCTCGTCGAGAGTCGGCGGGGCGGGGGCGTCGGCTTCCTCCTCATCGATGCGAGCGCAGACCACGAAGACCTGACGGCCAGCGGTGATCTCCTCGGCGGCGCGCTGCCACATCCTCTGTTCCCACTTCGGGAGCTTCTCGTGGACCACGAAGCTGGTGACTCCGGCGCGCTGTCCCGGGCTCTCGTGGAGGGTGAGCACGTCGAGGTCGCCGACGGTCGCGAGCGCTGCGGTGCGCGGGATCGGGGTCGCGGTCATCACGATCACGTGGGGGCTCTGCCCGGCGGGGCCCTTGGCGCGCAGCCGCCGGCGGTGGTCGACCCCGAAGCGGTGCTGCTCGTCGATCACCACCAGGCCCAACGAGGCGAACTCGACCTTCTCGGCGAGCAGCGCGTGGGTGCCCACCACGATCCCGGCCTGTCCGGAGGTGACGTCGAGCAGGGTCTCGCGGCGACCGGCGGTGCGCTGGGAGCCGGTGAGCAGGCGCACCCGGGTGGCGGCGGCATGCCCGTCGAGCTGGCCGGCGCGGGCGAGGTCGCCGAGCAGGGTGATCAGGGTGCGGTGGTGCTGTTCGGCGAGCACCTCGGTGGGGGCGAGCAGTGCGGCCTGGTGGCCGGAGTCCACGGCGCGCAGCATGGCGCGCAGAGCGACGACGGTCTTGCCGGAGCCGACGTCTCCCTGCAGCAGCACGCTGGTGGGGTGGCCCCGGCCGATGCGCTCCTCGAGCATCGCGCCGATCTCGCGCTGCCCGTCCGTGAGGGTGAAGGGCAGGCGCTGGTCGAGCAGGGGCTGCAGCGGTCCCTCCGCGGACAGGACCGGGGCAGGCGTGCGCTCATCCTGGGCGCGGCGCTGGGCGAAGATCGCCTGCAGGATGAACGCCTCCTCGTAGCGGAGGTGGGCCATCCCGCGGCGGGTGTCCTGGACGGTCAGCGGGATATGCACCAGGCGGGTCGCCTCGGCGAGCGGGGGCAGGCCGCGGCGAGCGATCACCTCGTCCGGCACCGGACGGGCGAGGGAGCCCGCGAACTCGAGGCCCTTCTCGACCGCTGAGCGCATCGTGGCCAGGGCGATGTTCTGGCGCAGCGGGTAGATGGGGCGAGGCCGCTGGGCCCAGGCGCGCCCCTCGTCGGTGTCCTCGATCGTCTCGTAGTTCGGGTGGGTGATCTGGAGCGCATTGCGGAAGTCGTCGTAGCCGACGGTGCCGTGCACGATGATGAGCGAGTCGATGGGAAGCCGGCCGCGATGCCACTCGACCTGATGCTTCTTGGTGAGGAAGAAGGTCAGCGGGATCGTCTCGATGCCATCGGAGACGACGACCTCGAGAATGAAACCTGGCCGGCTGCGCATCGCCCGGTCGTGCACCGAGACCACCGAGACCACCGCGCTGACCGCCTCACCCTCGGTGACCTCATGCAGGGAGCGCAGCGGGGCGGGAACCACATAGCGGCGCGGGGCGAAACGCATCATCGTGTCCAGGTCATACACCCCGAAGGAGGCCATGGCCTTGGATTCCTTGGAGATCAGCAGCTCTTTGAGCGGCATCGAGCCTCGAGCGGACTCGTGCCTCCTGGCCATGCTGAGTTCTCCTCATGCTCGATGTGCGCCGCCGGATGGAGTGCGACGTGAGAGCCCTATCGTGCCACCCTCGAGGGCGGCCGTGATGGAGTCCACATGAGGAGGAAGCGTCCTCCGCTTCAGGCATACGCGCATCTGGGCTATGATTCCGTGGTTGCCCTGACCTCCGGGGGGTCGCACCTCCGTGCTCACCCAGGTCACCGACCCCGCCGTTCCGGCGCGGGGGTGGACGCGGGCACCGAGATCAGAACATCGACGTACCAGGAGACGACAGTGGCTGCTTCCACGTGTGACATCTGCGCCAAGGCCCCGAGCTTCGGCAAGTCCGTGTCTCACTCGCACCGCCGCACTTCGCGTCGCTGGAACCCGAACATCCAGTCCGTCCGCACTGTGATCAACGGCACCAGCAAGCGCGTGAACGTGTGCACCTCCTGCCTCAAGGCAGGCAAGGTCAGCACGATCGGTGCCTGAGCGAGACCGCACAGCTTTCATCCACGAGAGCCCCCACCTTCGGGTGGGGGCTCTCGTGCTTCCTCGGGTAGCGTGCGGTCCTTCCGACATCTTCTGAGGAGCCCCGATGCCCGCCTCGACGCCCACCATCTTGGCCACCAGCGCTGGCTACCGTCCTCACCGACGGCTGCGGTTCGGCTTCGGGCCCATGCTCGCATTCGCGCTCGAGCTCGGACAGGAGTGCGGCCCCCGCGCCGAAGGTCGGCCACGGATCTGCAGCATCGGCACCGCGAGCGGTGATGACAAGAGCTTCCAGCGGGATATGGAGGAGGCGGCCCGGGAGGCCGGGTACGAGCTGCACCATCTGAGCCTGTTCCCGGCCCCCAACGTCGAGGACATCGAGGACTACCTGCGAGGGTTCGACGTGCTCTGGGTGAACGGCGGATCGGTCGTGAACCTGCTCGCGGTGTGGCGCGCCCACGGCCTGCCCGAGATCCTCCACCGCCTCTGGCAGGACGGCGTGGTGCTGGCCGGGATCTCGGCGGGGTCGATCTGCTGGTTCGAGGGCGGGGTCACCGACTCTTTCGGACCCGACCTGCAGCCGGTCACGAACGGCCTCGGTTTTCTGCCCGGGGCCAATGGCGTGCACATGGACTCCGAGGATCGACGGCGACCGCTGCTGCACGCGCTGGTGGCCGACGGGACTCTGGGCACCGCACTCTGCACCGATGACGGCACCGGACTGCTCTTCCGCGGCACCGAGCTGGTCGAGGCGGTTGCCGAGACCGACGGCGTCCGAGTCACCCGGATCGAGCGCGGGGCCGACGGGGTCGCGGTGGAGACCGATCTGCCGGTGCGACGCCTGCGCTGAGGCGCAGGGCTGCACTGACCCTCAGGGCACGTCGCGCAGCACCGCGGTGAGGCCGTTCGGAATCTCGACCAGGTGCACGGGATCCACCTCGGTGCGCCGCAGGGTGGCCAGCAGCGGCGCAGCATGCGGGTCGGTGGGGTGGTTGTCGAAGTCCATCGTCTCCACGCCCATCCCCCGCAGGTCCTCGAGCAGCGCGGCGAGACAGAGGGCGGCATCGGCCCTGGCCCCCGGGGCAGCGGCGTCGACGGCCTCGAAGGCGCCTTCGCAGTGAGGTCCGACGGAGGTGCTGGCCTCGCCCGCCTCACCCACCTCGCCGTCCTCGGTGCTGTAGACGTCGGCCAATGCCGTGATCTCGCCGTTCCGGAGCACCGCCCAGGAGTGCTCGTGCACTGACTCCTCATTGAACGCCCCCCCCACCTCGGGGCGGACCACCTCGCGGGGAGCCGTGGGCGACCAGCTGGCATGCTGCCAGAGGTAGCGCGTGGTGAGAGCGTCGATCAGCTGCTCGCGCGGCAGCTCGGTCCAGCGGACCGCGCGGGCGGTGCCGCCGCCCGCTCCACGTGCTGCCGCTCCCCGGACCGCTGCGCACCAGCGGGCGGTGCGGTCCACGGCGACGTCGACGCGGAGCAGCGGAACCTCGAGGTAGGTCACTGCTCCCTGAGCACGGAGGAACCCATCGCGCGCGGAGCCGGGCTGCACCTTGCTCGACAATGGATTATTGCTGTATTTACCAAGTTCGCGAAAAAGAGCTGTTCCGTGGCCGCGGCGGCGGTGCCCCTCCTCGATCTCGAGCTCGACCAGGTCCCGGCCCGGATGGACGGTGTTCGGGCCGATGCGGCCGACGCCGACCACGCGCGGCTCGTCGGACTCCGGGTCTTCGACTTCGAGCACCAGGGCGCGGAAGCCCTCCCGCCAGCCGTCGGGCTTGAGCCACTCGAAGCGGTGGCCATCGCGTGCGACGTCTGCCGCCGTGGTGGGGCGGAACCGGCGGGAGGGGGCGCTCATCCTGTCTCGCTCGCTGTTTCGCTCACTCCGCCGTGGCGTCGGCGAAGGTCGAGGTGTCGATCACGGCACGGAAGTGGACGTCACCGGCGACCACCCGCTCATAGGCGGCATCCGCGTCACCCACCCCGATGACCTCGATCTTCGCGGCGAGGCCGTGCTCGGCGCAGAAGTCGAGCATCTCCTGGGTCTCGGCGATGCCGCCGATGTTCGAGCCGGCGAGCACCTTGTTGCCGCCGATCAGGGAGCCGAAGCTGAGGGGCTGCTTCGTGGGCGGCAGGCCCACGACCGCCATCACGCCGCGGGGCGTGAGCAGGCGCAGGTAGCGATCCACGGGGATGTCGGCGCTGATGGTGTTCAGGATCAGATCGAACTCGCCGCGGTGATCCGAGAAGAAGTTCTCCTCGGTGGTGGCGAGGACCCGCTGCGCGCCGAGCGCGAGGGCATCCTGCTCCTTCTTCAGCGACCGGGAGAGCACGGTGACCTCAGCTCCCATCGCCGCAGCGATCTGCACGCCCATGTGGCCGAGTCCGCCGAGGCCCAGCACCGCGACGCGCTTGGCACGGCCGTCGATCTGCTCTCCGGCGCCCCAGCGGCGCAGCGGGGCGTAGGTGGTGATGCCTGCGCAGAGCAGCGGGGCGGCGGCGTCGAAGGCGAGCTCATCGGGAATGCGGCACACGAAGCGCTCGTTCACCACGACCTTCTCGGCGTAGCCGCCCTGGGTGATGGTGCCGTCGACGTCCTTCGCGTTGTAGGTGCCGACGTTGCCCTCGAGGCAGTTCTGCTCCTGGTTCGCGCGGCACTCCTCGCACTGCCCACAGGAGTTGACCATGCAGCCCACACCCACGCGGTCCCCGACCTTCCAGTCGGTGACGCTCTCGCCGACGGCCGAGACGAGACCCGCGATCTCATGGCCGACGGTGAGCGGGAAGCTCGCCTCGCCCCATTCGTTGCGGATCGTGTGGATATCGCTGTGGCAGATCCCGGCAGCCGCGATGTCGATGACCACATCGTCCGCGCGCGGATCCCGACGCTCGATGGTGGTGACCCGGAACGGCTGATCCGGACCGGTCTTCTGCAGGGCCTTGACGGTGATCGGCATGAAAATTCCTCCGGCAGGTGGTGATCGTGGCGCAGAGAGCGCCGCCGACCAGACTAGTCCGGCTCAGGCGAAGTGGTCGAACCCCTCCCCCATGATCGGGGCTCCGTCCAGCAGCACTTCGGGACCCTGCGGCCCGGCGGGCAGGATCCGGCCGATCGGGCGGAATCCCTCCGGTGCCTCTCCCGGGGAGAAGGTGGCGAGCATCGCGTGCTCCTCACCCCCGTGGAGCACCCAGGTCCAGGGGTCTGCGCTGAGTTCGGTGGCAAGGCCGGCGAGCTGCGCAACATCGGGGGCCAGCGCGCTGCGGTCGAGGTCGAGCGTGACGTCGGAGGCCCGGGCCAGTCGCCCGCCGTCGCGGACCAGCCCGTCGGACAGATCCATCATGGCGTGCGCCGACCGGCCCCCGGTCCAGCCCAGCGAGAGGTCAGGGTCTGGAGCGTCATGCCATCGCACCAGCTCCGCCGCCGAGGGGTCGGCGATGTCGCGGAGCATGATCGTGGGGTGGGTGCCGTCCGGGGCGCGGACCAGGACCCGCTGGCCCAGCACCAGGGCGAGCCCGGCCGCGGAGCGGCCGAGCCGCGGAGAACCGATCGCGAGGACGTCTCCGGCGCGGGCCCCGGTGCGGGTGATGGCCGATTGTCCATCGGGCAGGGATCCCATCGCCGTGACCGTGAGGACCAGCTGGTCGGCGCGGCCCAGGTCTCCGCCGACAATGCTCGCTCCCTCGGTTTCGGCGCGCGTGGCCAGACCGATCGTGAGGTCCTCGAACAGCGCGGCCGGGGTGTGGGCCGGGGCGGAGATCGCGACCACCAGGGCCAGCGGCTCGGCGCCCATCGCGGCGATGTCGGCGAGATTCTGGACCGCAGCCTTGTGGCCGACCCACCGGGCGGTGGTGGCGTGGAGCAGGAAGTCATGGCCCTCGACCAACGAGTCGGTGGTGACCACCAGGCGCGCGGAAGGCAGGTGCACCACCGCGGCATCGTCCCCCGGCCCCACTTCGACCTCGCGGCCGTGGCTCAGGTGGGGGAGCATGCGGGCGAGGAGCGCGGCCTCACCGCTCGGAGTGCTGGCGTGCTGGGTGCTGCCGTGCGGGATGCTGTCGTGGGAAGTGTCGCCTGCCATGTCCCCAGTGTGCCCGACCCCGACCGATAGGCTCGCGGCGTGCTTCACTCTCGTCTGCTCGCCCTCCCCGCCGCCGGCCTGATGGCCCTGGGTCTGGTCTCCTGCGGCACCGTCCAGGTGCCTGCGGGGGTCGATGCCGCGAACCCAGCCTGCGCGGATATCGTGCTGGGCGTTCCACCCGAGGTGCTGGGCATGGAGCGGTCGGAGACCTCGAGCCAGGGCACGGCCGCCTGGGGCAGCGGGGAGGACACGATCGTGATGCGTTGCGGCGTGACCCCGCCCGGCCCCACCACCGAGCTCTGCACCACCCTGGCCGACGGCAGCGGAGTGGAGGTGGACTGGATCGTGCAGGAGCTCGAGGGCGAAGTATTCCTGTACACCACCTATGGCCGCGAGCCCGCGATCGACGTCACGGTGCCGAGATCGGCCGCGCCGGATCAACCGTCAGGTGCGGCGCTGTCCCTCTCCCAGGTGATCAGCCGGAACATCGAGGCGACAGACTTCTGCATCGGCCCGGGCGACCAGCCCGCCCCGTAGCGGAGTGCGCTGCGCAGTGCTCACTGTGCAGGGCTCCACCGGGAGCACTCACGATGCAGGGCTCAGCGCGGGCCCAGCCGGCGCCTCCGCGCCTGCTCGATCAGCTCGGCGATGAGATCCGCGTAGCTCAGCCCCATATGTTCCCAGAGCACCGGGAACATCGAGTACGGGGTGAAGCCCGGCATCGTGTTGACCTCGTTGATCAGCACACGACGGTCGCGGGTGACGAACATGTCGACCCTCGCCAGCCCCTCCAGGCCCAGCGCCGTGAAGGCGCGGGAGGCGATCTCCCGAGCCTCCTCGAGCATGTCATCGGGCAGGCCGGCGGGCACGTCGATGCTCACGGTGCCCTTGCCGAAGTACTTCGCCTCGTAGTCGTAGAACTCGAGGTCGTCGCCGACTTTCACCTCGCCGGGCAGGGTGGTGCTGGGTTCCCCGCCGTCGCGGCCCTGCAGCACACCGCACTCGACCTCGCGGCCGTCGAGCCCCTCCTCGATCAGAACCTTCGGGTCCTCGGCGAAGGCGCTCTTGAGCGCGGTCTCGAGCTCGGCGGGATCGGTCACCTTGGTGACGCCGAGGCTCGAGCCCGCCCGGGCGGGCTTGACGAACCAGGGCAACGGGTGCGTCGTGCGCAGGTACGTGGCCACGCGGTGGGCATCGCTCGCCCAGCCGTCCTCGTGGACCACGATGCCGGGGGCGCACTCGAGGCCCACAGCACGCAGCACGAGCTTCGTCGCCGCCTTGTCCATCGCGGCGGCTGAGGCGAGCACACCGCTGCCCACGTACGGGAGGTCGAGCATCTCGAGCATGCCCTGGACGGTGCCATCCTCACCGTAGGCGCCGTGCAGGAGCGGCCAGACCACGTCGATGTCGGCGAGGTCGTGGACCATGCTGTCGCGGACGATGCGCAGGGTGATCCGCTCGCCGGGGCGGTGGCGGGTGCTGGGCAGCAGCACCTCATTCCCGGAGGGGTCCACCTCGGGGGCGCGGCCGTCGACGAGAGTCCAGTCGCTCGGGTCGTCCGAGACGTGTATCCAACGGCCCTCGCGAGTGATGCCGATGGCGATCACGTCGAAGCGTGTGCGATCGATCGCGGCCAGGATGCCGCCGGCGGTCACGCACGAGATGCCGTGCTCTCCGCTGCGGCCGCCGAACAGAAGGGCGACGGTAGTTCTCATGGGACCAGGATATTCACTGATGCTCACTCCGGGCGCACTGAGCGAGCCAACAGGGCCGTGGTGACCTCTTCGATGCGGGCGCCATGGTCCACGACCGCGACGACCGCGCGGGCGATCGGCATGTCCACGCCGAGCCGGGCGGCGAGCTCTGCGACGGCGCGGGCGGTGGCGACCCCCTCGGCGGTCTGTCCCACCTCGGCGGCGGCCGCATCGACGTCCAGACCTCGGCCGAGGGCGAGGCCCAGGCGGTGGTTGCGGCTCAGCGGTGAGGAGCAGGTGGCCACCAGGTCCCCCAACCCGGCGAGGCCGGAGAAGGTCTCCTTCTGGCCCCCGAGCGCGACCCCGAGCCGAGTGATCTCTGCGAGACCGCGGGTGATCAGGGAGGCGGTGGTGTTGTGGCCGTGACCGAGACCCACCGCGGCACCGACCGCGATCGCGATCACGTTCTTCACCGCCCCGGCGACCTCCACCCCGATCACGTCGGTCGAGGTGTACGCGCGCAGGTACGGCGCCTCGCTCCAGCTGGCCATCGTCTCCGCGAGCGCTTGCGAGGAAGCGGCGACCACGCTCGCGCAGGGCCTGCGTTCGAGGATCTCCGCCGAGAGGTTCGGGCCGGAGAGCACGCCGACGAGCTCGGGGTCGGCTCCCCCGGCCTCGGCCAGGATCTGGCTGATGCGGGCATCGGTGCCGCGCTCGATGCCCTTGGTCAGGGACAGCATCGGTACCTCGGGCAGCGCGGGCCAGGGAGCGAGGGTCGCCCGCATCGACTGCGCGGGGATCGCGACCACCAGCCCGTCGGCGCCCTCGAGCGCCTCCTCGAGCCGGGAGGTGCCGTGGATCGAGGCAGGAAGCTGATGCTCGCCGAGGTAGGTGCTGTTGCGATGCCGCTCGCGGATCTCGCGGGCGACCTCCTCGCGCCGGGCCCACAGGGTCACCTCGGCGCCGCCGTCGGCGAGCACCTGGGCGAAGGTCGTGCCCCAGCTTCCGGCACCGAGCACGGCGAGGCGAGGGGTCGATGTCATGAGATCTGCTTCCAGGCTCGATATCCGGGCTGAGGTCTGCCGACCTCGGGTCGATGAGCGTCTGTGCTGCCATCGTGGAGCTCCCGCGGGGGCTGCTCATCGCGCAGCTGACCAAGCAGCTCCGCGATCTTCGCCATCAGCTCCTCGGTGACGCGCCGGGCCGCCTGATGAACGCTCTCGTCGTCGCGGCGGGCGACGGAGTACGGCTCGCCCACCAGCATCTGCACGTGCCTGCCGGGTCGGGGTCGCGGAACCGGGGAGCCGACGGGCCACAGCGCCCGCCCGCCCCAGGCTGCGATCGGCAGCAACGGGGCACCGGTCTCCAGGGCGAGCCGGGCGGCGCCGAGACGGGCCTGCATCGGCCAGAGCGCACGATCCCGGGTGTAGGTACCCTCGGGGAAGAGCATGATCAGCTCCCCACGCTCAAGGGCAGCACGGGCGTTCGCCAGGGCGTCACCACTGCGAGAAGTGCCGCGCCGCACCGGGATCTGGCGCGCCGCACGCAGCAGCGCGCCGAGCACCGGCACCCGGAACATCGCGTCCTTGGCCAGGAAGCGCGGGGCGATGCCGTGGGCCTGGAGGAGATGGCCGTATCCGAAGGCGTCGAAGGCACTCAGGTGGTTCCCGCAGGCGATCATCGCGCCCGTCTCCTGGGGCAGATGCTCGACGCCCTCCCAGCGAGGGCGGGACAGCAGCGTGAGCAGGGGGCGCAGCGGGAGCTGGACGAGGCCGACCACGAGCCCAGCCCGCCGCGCAGGGTTCCGGGCGGCGCCGATGTCCCAGCTGCGCAGCAGGGATGTCATCGCGCGGCCGAGGAGCCTCGGCCCAGAGCCTTTCGCGAGACCTGTCCCGTCAGCGAGGCGGCGGCGGGGTTGCCCGCCAGCGCGCGTCGGCGCAGGGTCGTGGGGGCGCGTCGGGCCAGGGTGTTGACTGCGGCGGCGTGCATCAGCCGGCGCGGGGCGAAGGCCAGGCGACCCCGCACCGAGCGGAACTTCACTGCGGTGGTGACCTGCAGCAGCTTCCCGCCGGGGAGCAGCGCCACACCGATCCGCACCGTGAGCTTGTCGTCGTCGTCGATGATCAGCGCCTCGGAGCCGAGCACCTCATCCGCGATGAACTCCTTCTGCGGCGGCGGCACCATGTCGAACAGCCGGATGGCCTCATCGCGCAGGGCTCGCAGGCCCCGGGAGGAGAGCGGGGTGTTCTCGTGGGAGAAGATCGCATCGGCCCAGACCCGTGGATCCGGTTCGTCGACCCCGGCGGTGGGCACGATCACCACATCGCAATAGTCGGGGATCGGGATGTCCCGCAGCGCGAGGGACCCTGCCGCACCGGCCACCGGTCCGGAGATCCGGCCGAGGTCCTGGCTGTCGCCCGGGCCGACAGGCAGCTCGTCGGCCGCCATCAGTTCTCTTCCCAGAACTCGCCGCCGAGGGCCTCGAGCTTGGCGCGGAAGGACTCGTACCCGCGGTCGATGAGATCGATGCCGCGGATGGTCGAGACTCCGTCGGCGCCCAACGCAGCGATCAGGTAGGAGAAGCCGCCCCGCAGATCGGGGACGGTGATGTCTGCGCCGTGCAGCGAGTTGGGGCCGGAGACCACGGCGGAATGGTTGTAGTTGGAGCGGCCGAAGCGGCAGCTCGAACCGCCCAGGCATTCGCGATACACCTGGATGTGGGCACCCATGTCGTTCAGCGCGGAGGTGAACCCCAACCGGTTCTCGTACACGGTCTCGTGGAGGATCGAGATGCCGTCGGCCTGGGTGAGGGCGACGACCAGCGGCTGCTGCCAGTCGGTCATGAACCCGGGATGGACATCGGTCTCCAGAGCGATCGCCTTCAGCGGAGTGCCGGGGTGGAAGAAGCGGATGCCGTCCTCGCGGATCTCCATCCCACCGCCGATCTTGCGGAAGATGTTCAGGAAGGTCGCCATCGGCTTCTGCTGGGCGCCGCGCACGAAGACGGAGCCCTTGGTGACCAGCGCCGCGCAGGCCCAGGAACCCGCTTCGATGCGGTCGGACAGGGCCGTGTGCTCGTAGCCGCCCAGGCGGTCGACACCTTCGATGGTGATGGTGCGGTCGGTCTGCAGGGAGATGATCGCTCCCATCTTCTGCAGCACCGCGATGAGGTCCTCGATCTCGGGCTCGACCGCGGCGTTGGTGAGCTCGGTGATCCCCTGGGCGCGGACCGCTGTGAGCAGCACCTGCTCCGTCGCGCCCACGCTCGGGTACTCGAGGTGGATCTTGGTGCCCTTCAGGCCGTTCGGCGCGGTGATGTAGATGCCCATCTCGCGCTTGTCCACGACCGCGCCGAAGTTACGGAGCACATCGAGGTGGTAGTTGATGGGGCGGTCACCGATCCGGCAACCGCCGAGATCAGGGATGATCGCCTCGCCGAGACGGTGCAGCAGAGGGCCGCAGAGGAGAATCGGGATGCGCGAGCTGCCGGCATGCGCGTCGATGTCCGCCACATGGGCGCGCTCGACGTTCGAGGGATCCAGCCGCAGCGTGCCCTCGGCGACATCGTGGTCGACCTTGACCCCATGGATCGACAGCAGCTTCGACACGATCCGCACATCGGAGATGTCCGGGACCGAGCGCAGGACGCTCGGGCCCTCCCCGAGCAGCGCTGCGACCATCGCCTTCGAGACCAGGTTCTTCGCGCCGCGCACGGTGATTTCACCGTCGAGGGGCCGTCCTCCGCGCACATGGAATGTCGAACTCATGGTGTCCTTGCCTCGACGGTCGGGCGCCCGCGGACGCCACTCTCTGACCGAGTCACCATACCGGAGGGACCTCGACGGGAGCCTGAATCAGGCTCCCGCCGAAGGAGTGGTCAGCCTCCGAGCGATGCTCAGTCCGTGCTGTCGCCAGTTCGTGTCGTCGTCAGTTCGTGTCGGCGGTGCGGGCCGGCAGGGTCTTCGGCATCCAGGACGGACGCTTCGCCTCGAAGTCGGTGATGTCCTGCTCGTGACGCATGGTCAGACCGATGTCGTCCAGACCCTCCAGGAGGCGCCAGCGGGTGTAGTCGTCGACGTCGAAGCGGAAGGTGGCTTCCCCTGCGTGGGCCTGGCGGTTCTCGAGGTCGACGGTCACCTCGGTGCCCGGCGCCTCCTCGAGGATCTTCCACAGCTGCTCGAGGTCGTCCTCGGACAGCACGCCGGCGACGAGGCCCTGCTTGCCGGCGTTGCCGCGGAAGATGTCCGCGAAGCGGCTCGAGAGCACGGCTTTGAAACCGTAGTCGCGCAGCGCCCACACGGCATGCTCACGGGAGGAGCCGGTGCCGAAATCGGGGCCCGCGACCAGCACGGAGCCGTTCTTGTAAGCGGGGCGGTTGAGCACGAACTCGGGGTCGTTGGTGCGCCAGGCGTTGAACAGCCCGTCGTCGAACCCGGTCTTGGTGACCCGCTTGAGATAGACCGCGGGGATGATCTGGTCGGTGTCGACATTGCTGCGACGCAGCGGCACGCCGATGCCGGTATGGGTGGTGAAGGCTTCCATGGCGATGCTCCTGATCAGGCGACGGGCTGGAGATCGGACGGGGCGGTCGGGGCGCCCAGATCCGACGGGGAGGACAGCGTGCCGCGCACTGCGGTGGCGGCGGCGACGACCGGGGACACCAGGTGGGTGCGCCCGCCCTTGCCCTGGCGACCCTCGAAGTTGCGGTTGGAGGTCGAGGCGGCGCGCTCGCCCGGTGCGAGCTGATCCGGGTTCATGCCCAGGCACATCGAGCAGCCGGCCTGACGCCATTCGGCGCCGAAGCCGAGGAAGATGCTGTCCAGGCCCTCCTGCTCGGCCTGGATGCGCACCCGCGCCGAGCCGGGGACGACCAGGACACGAACATCGGGATGCTTCTGGCGCCCTTCCAGGACGGAGGCGAAGGCCCGCAGGTCCTCGATCCGCCCGTTGGTGCATGAGCCCATGAAGACGGTGTCGACCTTGATGTCCTTGAGCGGGGTGCCCGGCACGAGGTCCATGTACTCCAGGGCGTTCTCGGCGGCCACGCGAGCGTTGTCGTCCGTGAAGTCCTCGGGAGCGGGGACCGACGCCGACAGCGGCAGCCCCTGGCCGGGGTTGGTGCCCCAGGTGACGAAGGGCTCGAGCTCGTCGGCGTCGATGAACACCTCGGCATCGAAGGTGGCGTCGTCCTCGCTGCGCAGCGTGCGCCAGTATTCGACAGCCGCGTCCCAGTCCGCCCCGCGCGGTGCGTGCGGGCGGCCCTGGACGTACTCGAAGGTGGTCTCGTCCGGCGCGATCATGCCGGCGCGGGCGCCCGCCTCGATCGACATATTGCAGACCGTCATCCGGCCCTCCATGGAGAGCCGACGGATCGCCTCGCCCCGATACTCGAGCACATAGCCCGCACCGCCACCGGTGCCGATCTTGGCGATGACGGCGAGGATGATGTCCTTCGCGGTCACGCCCGGCTTCAGGGTGCCGTCCACGGTGATCGCCATGGTCTTGAAGGGGGTCAGCGGGAGGGTCTGCGTGGCGAGCACGTGCTCGACCTCGCTGGTCCCGATGCCGAAGGCCAGCGCGCCGAAGGCACCGTGGGTCGAGGTGTGGGAGTCGCCGCACACCACGGTGATGCCGGGCATGGTCAGGCCCAGCTGCGGGCCGACCACGTGGACGATGCCCTGATCGATGTCGCCGAGAGAGTGGATGCGCACACCGAACTCCTCGGCGTTGCGGCGCAGGGTGTTGATCTGGGTGCGCGAGGTGATGTCCGCGATCGGCTTGTCGATGTCGATCGTGGGGGTGTTGTGATCCTCGGTCGCGAGCTGCTGGTCGAGCCGACGCAGCGCACGCCCTTCCTGGCGGAGGCCGTCGAAGGCCTGCGGGCTCGTCACCTCGTGCAGGAGCTGGAGGTCGATGTACAGCAGGTCCGGTTCGCCGTTCTCTCCGCGACGGACCACGTGATCCGCCCAGACCTTCTCCGCGAGGGTCCCCGCCATGTCGATCCTTCCCTGCGCCCAGGATGAGGGCGCGCTGCTGAATGCTGAGATGCGCTCGGGGTGCGAGCGTGCACTCCATGGTGGGCGGGTCCACGATGCGATGCACTTGCGTCTCACCAAATAAGACGGCAGTATCGGAGCATGGACAAGACCTCAGAGGAGAACGGCAGCGGCGTCGGTGTGCTGGACAAGGCGGCGATCGTTCTCGGCGCCCTGGAAGCAGGCCCCGCGACGCTCGCTCAGCTCGTGCAGTCGACGGGCCTCGCCCGGCCCACCGCGCACCGTCTCGCCGTCGCGCTCGAGTTCCACCACCTGGTCGCCCGCGACATGCAGGGACGATTCGTCCTGGGTCCGCGCCTGGGCGAGCTCGCCGCCGCCGCCGGAGAGGACCGCCTGCTGGCCTCGGCCGGCCCCGTGCTCGCCGCACTGCGGGACCACACCGGCGAATCCGCGCAGCTCTACCGCCGCCAGGGGGATCACCGCATCTGCGTGGCCGCGGCCGAGCGTCCGATCGGCCTGAGGGATTCTGTGCCGCTGGGTGCGGCGCTCACCATGCGGGCAGGCTCCGCCGCCCAGATCCTGCTGGCCTGGGAGGAGCCCGACCGCCTGCACCGAGGGCTGCTCGGCGCCCGGTTCACCGCAACCCAGCTCTCCGCCGTGCGGCGGCGCGGTTGGGCGCAGTCGATCGGTGAGCGCGAGCCCGGGGTGGGCTCCGTCTCCTCTCCCGTGCGCGGTCCCAACGGCCGCGTGGTCGCGGCCCTGAGCATCTCCGGCCCGATCGAGCGCATCACCCGTCAGCCGGGCCGCCTCCATGCGGCATCGGTCATGAGCTCGGCGAACCATCTCACCGAGCTGCTCCGCCGCGCCGGCGCCTGAGCAGGCTCAGTCGCGTTCGATCCAGACCGGGGTATTGGCGAAGCGCAGCACGTTAACCAGCTGGCGCGGCGCAGCGACCTTGCCTCCCGCGCCTGGCGTGCGCTCCCCCGCGACCACCATCAGGCAGGCGTCCTCGCTGGCCTGAACCAGCTGCTTCGGACTGTCGGAGGCGGCGATCGTCACATCGCGCACGAACACTCCCGGATGCGTGAGCGAGATCCGCTGGGCGACGCCGGCGAGGATCTCCTGCGCCTCCTGTGACGTGGTCTCCGGACGTACGACCAGGTGGATGTCCCGCTTATAGGCCTCCGCGAGGTCGGCTGCCCGAGTGACGACCTCGGTCGCGATCTCGTGATGCACCAGTCCGATCGGTCCAGCACCATCGACCCTGCCGCGGACCACGACCACAGGACAGTAGGAGCGCGCCGCCAGCGCGAGGCTCTTGGATCCGACGATGAGGGTCATCAGGCGCCCCAGACCACGGCCTCCGAGGACCAGCAGATCAGATTCCTTGCTGATCTCCACCAGCACGGGCACCGCGTTGCCGTCGACGATCTCCGAGGTCACGGGAAGGTCGGGGTGCTCCTCGCGGATGATCCGGGTGGCTTCGAGGATCAGGCTGTGGGCGGCGTTGCGGAAGCCGGAGCCGGCCATCCCCGAGATCGGGTCGATGTTGACGTCGAGCTCGGTCCATACGAAGGCATGGACGAGATGGATGGTGCCGCCGACTGCGGCGGCGTGGAGGGCGGCCCAGCGGACCGCCTGATCGGATTCGTCGGCATCGAACACACCGACCGTGATTCGGGGACCAGTACTGTGCGTCATGTCACGACGATACTCTGGCGAGCTGCTGCGTGGCCTGGGAACAACAAAAGAGCCGACACTCGAAAGTGTCGGCTCCTGCTCGTACCCCGTACCGGATTTGAACCGGTGTTACCGCCGTGAGAGGGCGGCGTCCTAGGCCTCTAGACGAACGGGGCTGATGCGAAATGCGGAGATCTCGCGTCGTACCCCGTACCGGATTTGAACCGGTGTTACCGCCGTGAGAGGGCGGCGTCCTAGGCCGCTAGACGAACGGGGCGCGGGCCACGCGGCGATGTAACGCCGCATAACGCTGGGGTACCAGGACTCGAACCTAGAACGACGGTACCAGAAACCGCTGTGTTGCCAATTACACCATACCCCATGGTGAGAAGTACTTTCTGCAGTAATTTCCGTTCCATTCCCCGGTGGTTTCCGTGGACTTTCCGAACTGTTCTGCATGTCGTACCGAGGTAAGACTCTACCGGGTACTTCGGCAGAGCACAAAGCGAGAAGGCCCCTGGACGCTGTGAGGCTCGGCACCCTGCCCCACAGCGTCCGGGCTCATCCCGCTTCAGCCCTCAGCGGCCAGCCTGCTGTGCAGCGACCGGAGTCGGGCGAGGCTCGACGGCTTGCCCAGCAGTTCCATCGACTCGAACAGGGGCGGGGAGATCCTGCGCCCGGAGATCGCGCTGCGGAGCGGCCCGAAGGCGAGACGGGGCTTGACCCCCATGTCGTCGACGATCGCCCCGCGCAGGGCGGGCTCGAGAGCCTCCGCCGTGAAGGCGCCCTCGTCGATCGCCTCCACCTCGAGGATCGCGCGATCGAGCACTGCGGCGGGGTCGTCGCCGAGCTTCTTCAGCGCATCATCCTGGACCACCAGGTCCTCGTCAGCGGTGAACAGGAAGCCCATCAGCTCAGGGGCCTCGCCCAGGAGGTTCATCCGGGTCTGGACCAGCGGGGTGGCCGCGGCGACCAGCGCACGCTGCTCCTCGGTCACATCCTCCCCCAGCACGCCGCCGGCCTGGAGGTACGGGATCAGGCGCTCAGCGAGCTCCGCCTCCGGCAGCAGCCGGATGTGGTCCGCGTTGATGGCGGTGGCCTTCTTGAGATCCACACGAGCCGGGTTGGGGTTCACGGAGGAGGCGTCGAAGCGCTCGACCAGCTGGGCACGGCTGAAGATATCCTCGTCGGCGCTGTAGCCCCAGCCCAGCAGCGACAGGTAGTTCACCATGCCCTCGGGGATGAAGCCCTGCTCCCGGTAGAGGAAGAGATCTGCCTGAGGGTCGCGCTTGGAGAGCTTCTTGTTGCCCTCCCCCATCACATAGGGCAGATGTCCGAACTCGGGGATCCGCTCCGCGACGCCGATCTCGATCAGTGCGCGGTACAGCGCGATCTGACGGGGCGTGGAGGAGAGGATGTCCTCGCCGCGCAGCACATGGGTGATCCGCATCAGTGCGTCATCGATCGGGTTGACGAGCGTGTAGAGCGGCTTCCCGTTGGCGCGCACGACCACGAAGTCCGGAGTGGTGCCGGCCTTGAAGGTGATCTCGCCGCGCACCATGTCGGTGAAGGTGATGTCGTCCTCGGGCATCCGCAGGCGCCAGGTGGGCTCGCGTCCCTCAGCACGGAGAGCGGCTTTCTGCTCGTCCGTGAGGTCGCGGTCGTAACCGTCGTAGCCCAGCTGCGGGTCATGGCCCGCCGCCTTGTGGCGATCGACGATCTCCTCCGCAGTGGAGAAGGACTCGTAGATGTGCCCGGATGCCTTGAGCTTCTCGATGACGTCCTGGTAGATGTCCCCCCGTTGCGACTGACGGTAGGGGCCGTCAGGGCCGCCCACCTCGACACCCTCGTCCCAGTCGATGCCGAGCCAGCGCATCGCGTCGAGCAGCTGGTGGTAGGACTCCTCGCTGTCACGCGCCGCATCGGTGTCCTCGATGCGGAAGATCAGCTTGCCGCCGTGATGGCGGGCATGGGCCCAGTTGAACAGGGCGGTGCGCACCATCCCCACGTGAGGGGTGCCGGTGGGGCTGGGGCAGAAACGTACTCGGACCTCGTCGGCGGTGCCGGTCGAGGTCGATGCGGGGACGGTCGTCACGCGGGGTGCTCCTGAGGAGTTGTCGAGGTCGGTGGAGGGAGATGCGCTGCTCAACGGCGCACGATCTGATTGGTCAGGGTGCCGATGCCCTCGATGGTGATATCGACCGAGACGCCGGCGGGGACGCTGCGCACTCCCGCGGGCGTGCCGGTCAGGACGAGATCTCCGGGCAACAGGGTGACCACGGTGGAGATCTCGGCGATCAGCTCGGCGACGGAGCGCACCATGTCTGCGGTGCTGCCCTGCTGGGCGATCTCGCCGTCGACGGCGCTGGAGATGGCAAGCCCGGCACCGGCTGCGGGGTCGAGATCGGTCTCGATCCAGGGCCCGATGGGGCACGAGGTGTCGAAGGCCTTGGCTCGGAACCACTGATCCTCCTCCCGCTGCGCATCGCGCGCGGTGAGGTCGTTGGCGCAGGTGTACCCGAGCACATGATCGGCGACCTGTTCGGGGGTGAGGTTCTTGGCCATCCGCTTGATGACCACCGCGAGCTCGGCCTCGAGGCTCACCTCTTGGCTGTAGGAGGGCAGGACCACCGGATCGCCGGGGCCGACGACGGCGGTGTTGGGCTTGAGGAAGTAGAGCGCCTGCTCGGGCACCTCGCTGCCCATCTCTGCGGCGTGCGCGGCGTAGTTGCGCCCCACGCACACCACCTTGGAGCGAGGAATGACGGGCGCCAGCAGGCGCACGTCCTCGAGCGGCACGACGGTGCCGGTGGGTCGGATCTCTGTATACAGGGGGTCACCGGTGATCCCATAGATCATGTCTCGGCCGTCCTTCTCCTGGACGATGCCGTACATGGGGTCTTCACCGGTGGTGAATCGGGCGATACGCATGTCCGCCAGTCTAGGGCGTCACTCGCCGGCCGCTCCAGGGACAGCGAGCCGAGCCTCCCCTGCTCCTGGACACCGCGACCGAGCGCCCGTATGCTTGAATCATCAACTTTCTTTCTGAGGCAGGACGCAGATGAACATCGCACCGCAGTCAGTCACCTTCGGCCTGGACACCTTCGGTGATGTCACCGTCGACCAGGCCGGAGATCCAGTTCCGGCCTCCCAGGTGATCCGCGATGTGATCGCGGAGGGAGAGCTCGCGGACAGGGTGGGCATCGACCACTTCTCGGTCGGCGAGCACCACCGTCCCGATTTCGCGATCAGTGCCCCCGATATGGTCCTCGCCGCCCTCGCCACCCGGACCGAGCGGATCACCCTCGGCACCGCTGTGATCGTGCTCAGCTCCGATGATCCGCTGCGAGTGGTCGAGCGGTTCTCGACCCTCGAGGCACTGTCACAGGGCCGCGCCGAGCTCACCGTGGGGCGGGGCTCGTTCACGGAGTCCTTCCCGTTGTTCGGTTTCGCGCTGCAGGACTACGAGACGCTCTTCGAGGAGAAGCTCGAGCTGCTCGCCGCTGCGATCGAGGGCGAGCCGATCACCTGGTCCGGCAGCACCCGCGCCCCGCTGAAGGAGCAGCCGCTCTACCCGCCGCTCGAGCGCGCGCTGCCCACCTGGGTCGCCGTCGGCGGCAGCCCGAACTCGGTCGTGCGGGCAGCTCGCCACGGGCTGCCCCTGATGCTCGCGATCATCGGTGGATCCGCGGATCGTTTCGCCCCGTACGTCCGCCTGTTCCACGAGGCCAATGAGAAGCTGGGCAACGACCGCCTCCCGGTGGGAGTCCACTCCCCCGGCCATATCGCCATCGATGACGCGACCGCCCGGGACCAGCTCGCCTCGCACTGGATCCACAACCGCAATGAGATCGGGCGCGAGCGCGGCTGGGGCCCGTCGGGCATCGCCGAGTTCGACGCCGAGATGCAGAACGGCGCGCTGTACGCGGGCTCCCCGGAGACGGTGGCGCAGAAGATCGCATCGACGATCCGCACCCTCGGCGTGGACCGTTTCGATCTGAAGTACGCGAACGGTCCGATGCCGCACCAGCGGCTGATGGAGTCGATCGAGCTGTACGGGACCGTGGTGATCCCCCGCGTCCGTGAGCTGCTGGCCGAAGCCGCTGAGAACGCTGCGGAGGATGAGGGCTCGCCCTTCGACGAGGCCTGAGCGAGCGGAGCAGGCTCAGCGGGTGGAGCAGGCTGAGCGCCAATAGTGCGCGGGTCCACCTCAGCGGGCGCAGCTGGTTGAGCGCCCGCATTCCGCGGGTCAGCCTCAGTGCGCGGGGTGACCGGTATTCTGCGGACTGGTGCCGTGCGGCACCGCCCCGAGCAGGAGGTCGCCAGGATGTTCAGTCCACCCCGCCCCCTCGATGGGGGCACTCCGCTGTACGTCGCACCGACCCGGAGCTACCGCCGGCTGATGCTCGCGCTCCTGGGCGTACTGGTGGTGCTCGCGCTGGTGGTCTTCGCCCTCATCGTTGTCGTCGCCTGGCAAATGGCCGCGCAGCTCTCGCTCATGGCAGCCGTGGTGACCCTGGCGGTGTTCGGCGTCCTGCTCCTGGTGCTGCTGGTGCTGATCACGATCAATGCCGCGCTGCAGTCCTCGATGATCTTCGCCGTGACCACACAGGGACTCACCGTGGCCACCCCCTATCGCCGCGCACGGTTCGTGCCCTGGGCGCAGGTGGCCGCGCTCGAACCCTCACCAGGGCGTCTGATGCGCGGCGCGGTGGTGGCGGTGCTTGCGGACGGCTCCCGATTGACCGCCTCGCTCACCAATGCCTCCCTCGGCTACGCACACCCCGCGGCCCCGCCGCATCTGAGCTCGCCGCACCCGGGCCCAGGTGCTGCCGCCCCGGTGCCACTGCGCGCGGCGCTCGACGGGCTCGCCCGCTATCGACGCGGCGAGTTCGCCGACGCCTCGCTCAGAGCTCCCGCTCCTCGAGCAGCATCGAACGGATCCGCAGCTCAGCCTCCTGCCTGCTGATGCCCTCCTGCTCCTCTCTCACCAGAGCGTGCCCGGAGCTCTCCTCCGGCAAGATCAGTGGCGGCGTCCGGCCCCGGACGAGCACCCGAACGGGGATGGACAGCGAGTTCTCGTAGCCCGGGAGCATGCTGGCCAGCGTGCCGCGATAGTCCCCCCGGAAGCGCGGGTGCTCCCAGTGCTGCACGAGCTCGAGATAGTCGTCTTCGCTCACGTGCACCCATGGCATGTAGACGAGCATCGCCGCCTCCCCGAGGACCGGGAGGGACAGGTAGCCCGTGAGGTAGCAGTCCACCGAGTCGCCGTTCTCGATCAGGCACAGCTCATCGGTGGACCGGGCATGGAGCACCAGCTCCCAGGGATCCATCTGCAGGTAAGCCTCTGGGCGGGTGAACTCGAGCAGCGGCCAGGGATTCGCCACGGTGCCGTCGGCCCCTTCGTGCCGTTGGCCGCAGCCCGCGCAGTCATAGTCGATTCCTGGCATCTCGCTCACTCCTCCCCGTGCGGCGCCCTGCCGCAGGATGGGCACCACCGTAGGAATCTCCGCTGGCTCGGGCTATGACAACGGCCGCAGTGTGGATGGCCGCCGGCTGTGGAGGAACCGTCGAGGGCTCGTAGGATGGATCGGTCATCGACCCACCTGCTCCAGGAGGCCCCGTGCCCGTCCCCTCCCTCGCCGCCCCGGCGCATGCGCTGTCGGTCGTGGAGGCCGCAGCTGCCCGCCGAGCTCACGAGGACCGGGCCGATGCGCTGACCGCCGCCCATCGCGCGCGGCGCCGTCGCGGCGAGAAGCACGCCGTGGAGGACTTCCTGTTCACCTACTATCCCTTCTCCCCCGCGCGACTGCGGCGCTGGCACCCGGGATGGGATACCGCCTATGACGCAGCGGCGGACCTCGGGACCGACGGCGAGTCCGTGATCGCGGACGTGGACGAGGCCGGTCACCGCTCCTGGTACCTCGACGACGCCGGCCAGGTGGTCCACCGTCGCGCTGATGTCGTGCGATATATCGCCGAGCGCGGCGACGCGCTCGGCTTCATGACGCGGCTGCTCTCCGCCTCCTCACTCACGAGGCGACGGCCGGAGTTCGGCTGCTTCGGCCTGCATGAGTGGGCGATGGTGCACCGTGTCCCCGAGGGCGAGCAGCGTCATGAGGATCTTCCGCTGCGGCTCTCCCCGATGGGGACGGACGCGGTCGTCGAGCGGGAGAACCTGGTGTGCTCTCATATCGATGCCTTCCGCTTCTTCACCCCGTCGGCCGCACCGCGCAATGCGCTGGAGCCCACTCGCGCCACGCAGGTCCAGAACGACAACCCCGCCTGCCTCCATGTCGGGATGGACCTGTACAAGTGGGCCATGAAGCTCACCCCGCTGGTGCCCTCCTCACTGGTGCTGGACTGCTTCGAGCATGCGCGCGAGACCCGGGTGCTGGACATGGAGGCGAGCCCGTACGACGTGCGCCCGCTGGGCTACGGGGTGGTCGCGATCGAAACCCCTGCGGGGAAGGCCGAATATGTGAGGCGCCAGCGGGCATTGGCCGTCCGGGCCGAGGAGCTGCGCGGACGCCTGCTGGCCGTGGTCGCCCCGCTCGCCGCGGTCCCTGCGGGCTGAGCAGACCCGTTCCTGGGGCGGAGGGACTTGGCTTCTCGCCAGGGAGCTCGACGGCGGCTGGGCAGTGCCCCTCCGCTCAGATCGAGCAGGAAGACGCGGGGAGTTCGGCGACGTCTGAGCTCCCTGGCAGACTGGGACCATGCCCCTCTTGATGCCGTTCCTGCCCGACAGCTCCGCCGACGCCGGACAGGACGCGATCGTCGACGGGTTCATCGCGGCCCAGGAGTCGGCGGGCCGGACCCTGTACCCCCACCAGGAGGAGGCGCTGCTGGCGATCGCCGCCGGTGACCATGTCATCGCCGCGACCCCCACCGGCTCCGGCAAGACCACCATCGCGTACGCCGCGATCTTCGCCGCCATGGCCCGCGGGGAGAAGTCGTACTACACCGCTCCGATCAAAGCGCTGGTGAGCGAGAAGTTCTTCGACCTGGTCGCGCAGTTCGGTGCGGAGAACGTGGGCATGATGACCGGCGACTCCTCGGTGAACCACGATGCTCCGATCATCGTGTGCACTGCGGAGATCTTCGCCAACCATGCCCTGCGCGATGGGCCCGGCAGCGATGTCGGCATGGCAGTGATGGATGAATTCCACTACTACGGCGACTCGCAGCGAGGCTGGGCCTGGCAGGTGCCGCTGGTCGAGCTTCCCGACTGCCAGTTCGTGCTGATGAGCGCGACCCTGGGCGACGTGACCCGCTTCGTCGAGGATCTGCCGGAGCGCACCGAGCGGGATATCACCGTCATCGACGATGCCCCGCGGCCGGTGCCGCTGGACTTCCGCTGGTCGCTGGAGCCGCTGCCGGAGACGATCACCACGATCCTCACCGATCGTGACGCCCCCGTCTACATCGTCCACTTCACCCAGAAGGATGCCCTCGAGCAGGCGCAGGCTCTGCAAGGCCAGAAGATCCTCACCCCCGAGGAGAAGGTCCAGATCCGCGAGATCATCGGAGATTTCCGCTTCTCGAAGGGCTTCGGGCAGATCCTCTCCCGGCTCGTGCGCGAGGGCATCGGCGTCCACCACGCCGGGATGCTCCCTAAGTACCGGCGCCTGGTGGAGAAGCTCGCCCAGTCCGGGCTGATGAAGATCATCTGTGGCACCGACACCCTCGGGGTCGGCATCAACGTGCCCATCCGCACCGTGCTGCTGACCGGGCTCGCCAAGTTCGACGGCAAGCGGATGCGGTTGCTGAATGCCCGAGAATTCCACCAGATCGCAGGCCGCGCTGGCCGCGCGGGCTACGACACCATCGGTCACGTCGTGGTGCAGGCACCGGTCTGGACGATCGACTTCGAGAAGGAACGGGCCAAGCACCGCCTCCGCGAGGAGGCCGGCAAGGTCTCCAACAACGCCAAGAAGCGTAAGAAGGAGCCCAAGCCCAAGGTCCCCGAGGGCGCGATCTCGTGGTCCGAGGCGACGATGACCAAACTGGTCGAGAACGCCCCGGAGCCGCTGCGGCCGCATCTGAAGATCACCGCGGGCATGATCCTCGCCCTGATCTCCCGCCCGGGAGATGCGATCGCCTCCGGCCGTCATCTGATCATGACCAGTCATCAGACCATCGGGCAGAAGCTGACGCTGGTCAAGGACGCCGTCGAGATCTTCCGCGGGCTCAAGGAGGCGGAGATCATCGAGGTGCTCGACGCACCCGACCATCTTGGCCGCCGCTTCGCCCTGGTCGAAGACCTGCAGCTGGACTTCACCATGAACCAGCCGCTGGCACCTTTCGCCATCGCGATGATCGATTCCCTGGACGAGGAGTCCGAATCCCTCACCCTGGACACCGTCTCGATCATCGAAGCGGTGCTCGAGGACCCGCGCCAGATCCTGCTCGCACAGCAGAATTCCGCCAAGGGGGAGCTGCTCGGCGAGCTCAAGGCCGACGGTGTCGAGTACACCGAGCGGATGGCGCTGCTCGACAAGGTGACCTGGCCGAAACCGCTCGAGGAGGATCTCGAGGCGGCGCTCGAGATCTACGCACGCTCCCGCCCCTGGGTGCGCGTCGATGACCTCTCCCCCAAGTCTGTGGTCCGTGAGATCTACGAGACCGGGCAGACCTTCAGCGAGTTCGTGCAGCGCTACGGCCTCCAGCGCTCCGAGGGCATCGTGCTGCGCTACCTCTCCGACGCCTACCAGGCGATGCGTCGCACGATCCCGCAGGACCTGCGCACCGAGGACCTCGAGGACCTGATCGAGTGGCTCGGGGTCCTGGTGCGCGGCATCGACTCCTCGCTGCTGGATGAGTGGGAGGCGCTCACCCATCCGGAGGATGCCGACCCCGACGGAGCCTCGGAGATCCGCCCCACCACTCCGCGGGGGCTGTCCGCCCAGACCAAGGTACTGCGCACGATGGTGCGCGCCGCCATGTGGCAGCGCGTCGAACACTTCGCCTTCGAGCGTGAGGCACGCCTGGCGGAGCTCGACGGTGGCTCGGGCTGGGACCGGCCGCGCTGGGCGACGGTGATGGACGAGTACTACGACACCTACGACGAGGTCGGGATCGACGGCGCCGCACGCTCGCCGCAGCTGCTGCAGATCACCGAGGAGTCGAAGCTCTGGCGGATCCGACAGGTGCTCGCGGATCCGGAACGGAACCACGACTGGGCGATCGAGGCGGAGCTCGACCTCGAGGCGACCGACGAGGCGGGTGAGCCGGTGCTCGCGATCACGCACGTCGGGGACGCCTCGACCCGCCCCTGAGCATCGATATCTGACCTCTCGGTGTCGGAGCATGAAGAAGGCCGCCGTCCCAGAGGACGGCGGCCTTCTCCATGCGTTCCGCGCGGCTGACGCGGACCTTTACCGCTGGGAGGCGCCTGTCACCAGGGGTTGACCTCCACCGCAGGCTTGTTCACGCTCCACGGGTTCACCTCGACCGCAGGCTTGTTCACGCTCCACGGGTTCACCTCGACCGCAGGCTTGTTCACGCTCCACGGGTTCACCTCCACCGCAGGCTTGTTCACGCTCCACGGGTTCACCTCGACCGCAGACTTGTTCACGCTCCACGGGTTCACCTCGACCGCAGAGGCGGCTCCGGCTCCCGCGACGCCGAGGGCGAGCCCGAGGGCCATGCCTCCGGCCAGCGTGGCGGCACGGACCCATCGACGTCGCGGACCCGGCATTCCATCCTTCTGTGCACTCACCATGTTCATCCTCTCGAGGGAAGCATCAGCGGCTATGAAGGGAGCCCGCTCACCTCAGGATACCTGCTGTGAGTGCGATCACAAGGTTTCTGGTCAGGTGCAAGACAAAGCATCCTGCCGCGGGCGCTTTCAGGCGGGAGCTCGCTCGCGGGTCACCACCTCGACCGCAGCGCAGGCCTCCTCGAGGCTCGCACCCCGTGCGACAGCCGCACCGACGAGGAAGGCGGAGATCGGCGCCATCGAGCGCTGAACACCCTCAGCGACCACGCCCGTCATCAGGTGGACCCGATCCACATCCAGATCCACTCCGGACACATCGAGCTGCTCCGCCACGCGGTCCAGCCAGGGCAGCAACGTGCTCTTCCAATTCTCCTGCAGAGTCACCGGAGGCTTCGCCGCCATCAGAACTTCACCTTCTCCCAGCCGCGGCGCTCGGCCTCCTTGCGGGGGTCCTTGCTGCGGTAGAGGATGTACGGCCTGGTCAGGTAGCCCACCGGCGCCGCGAAGACGTGCACCAGGCGGGTGAAGGGCCAGATCCCGAACAGCGCGATCGCACTGAGGACGTGCAGCTGGAAGAAGATCGGCGCCTGGCTCATCAGCTCCACGGAGGGCTGCAGGGTCCAGAACTGCCGGAACCAGATCGAGACGCCCTCGCGGTAGTCGTAGGTGCCCAACGTCGTGTGCACCACGGTCGCCAGCACCCCGCAGAGGATGGTCATCGCCAGCAGCAGGTACATGAGCTTGTCGCCGGCGGTGGTGGCCCCGAAGACCCGCCGGTTGGTGCGCCGCCGGTAGATCAGGATCAGCAGCCCGCCCACGCACGCCACCGCGGCGGCGAGACCGATCGTGACCGCCATCAGGTGATACATGTGGTCGGAGATCCCGACGAACTGGGTCCAGGACTTCGGGATGCCCAGGCCCACGACGTGCCCGAGGAAGATCCCGATGATCCCGTAGTGGAACATCGGGGAGCCGATCGAGAGCAGCTTGGACTCGTAGATCTGGCTGGAGCGGGTGGTCCAGCCGAAGCGGTCGTACTTGAATCGCCACACGTGCCCGAGCACGAACACTGCGAGCACCATGTAGGGGAAGACCACCCACAGCAGCAGCTGGAGCGTCGTCGCATCATTCATGAGGGTCGTCCTCTCAACAGGTCCACGGGAACAGGTCCGGGTGCTGCAGCATCGGAGCCGCAGCCGCTCGAGGCGAAGGTCTGCCCGGCAAGATCTCCCGCGTCTCCGTCGAGCCCGTAGCCGTCCAGGCCCACGCTCTCGTCCTCGGGGCCTTCTTCGGCGAGCTTCATCACCGCGGCGCGGTCGTCGGCATCCAGCGGGGGCAGGGTCGAGCACAGCGCCATCAGGGCGCCGTGCCACGGGGAATCGATCTCGGCCAGGTGCAGGCGCAGCAGCTCGACTCCGGGGCGGTTGGACCGCAGGATCTTCGCCCCGCGCTCGGCATCGTGTCCTGCGCCGAACTCGAGCACCACCGGCAGGTGATCAGGGAGCTCCTCGCTGCCGATCTCCAGGCCCGCGGCCCGGAAGTCCTGCTTGATGCGCAGCAGCGCCATGCCGCGACGGCGGGTGTCGCCGTGGCTGAAGTAGGTCAGGTGCAGACACCCGCGGCGGCGGGTGTCGAAGGTGTCCACATACTCCTCCTGCACCGAGACGTCATCACGCTCGCCGAGGATGTCCACCGTGCGCAGCAGCGCCGAGCGGGCAGGCTCCGGGAGCCCGGAGGCAAGCTCGCGCACCGCGGGATAGCGGGCGAAGGTGTCGTGATCCGGGTAGCTCAGCAGCCACGACACCGCGATCCAGGTGACGCGCAGCTGCTCGGTGGTCATCCCGGAGGCGTGCAGCAGGTCCTTCGGCGCCCGGCCCCGCGGGGGCAGGGTCGCGACGCCTCCTGCTCCGGGATCGCTGCGTCGGCTCAGCAGCCGTGCCAGGGCGCCCATCAGGCGGTCCCCGCGGCAGGGCTCGGGAACAGGCCCTCGGGCCGACCGTTGCCGTCCCAGTTCAGCAGGTTGATCCGGACACCCTCGGGCTTCTCCACGGCGTTCTCCTGCCGCTTGCTCGAGTACCCCGGACCGGACATCCCCATCGACTGCTCGGGCAGGGACATCCCCATGCCCGGGCCGCCGGGGGCGTTCAGCGGGCAGTCGGTGCCGGTGGATTCGAGATCGTGCGCGGATTCGTGGTGTCCCACCGGGATCACGTAGCGGTCCTCGTACTTCGCGATCGCGAGCAGGCGATACATCTCCTGCATCGTCTCGCCGTCCATGCCGACGGCGTTCGCGATCCCCTCCCGGGGCGCGTTGCCGAGGTTGATGTCTCGCATGTACGAGCGCATCGCGGCCATCCGGTAGAGCACGCGCTCGACGGTGGGGACATCTCCCGCGGTGAACAGGTTCGCGAGGTACTCCACCGGGATCCGCAGCGCATCGATCGCGGCGAACAGGCTCTCCGCGTCCTCGGCGTCGTAGCCGGTGTCCCGCACCACGTCCACCACCGGCGACAGCGGCGGGATGTACCAGACCATCGGCATGGTGCGGTACTCGGGGTGCAGCGGCAGCGCGACCTCGTATTCCTTGATCAGCTTGTAGGTCGGGGAGTTCTGGGCGGCGAGGATCCAGTCATGGTGGATCCCGGCGGCCTCCGCCCCGCGGATCACCTCGGGGTCGTGCGGGTCCAGGATGACGTCCATCTGGGAGCGGTAGAGGTCCTTCTCGTCCGTGACCGATGCCGCCTCGGTGACCTTGTCCGCGTCGTAGAGCACCAGGCCGATGTAGCGCAGGCGACCCACGCAGGTCTCCGCGCAGACCGTCGGCTCGCCCTGCTCGAGGCGGGGATAGCAGAAGGTGCACTTCTCGGCCTTGCCGGTCTGGTGGTTGAAGTAGATCTTCTTGTACGGGCAGCCGGTGATGCACATGCGCCATCCGCGGCAGCCGTCCTGGTCCACCAGGACCACGCCGTCCTCCTCACGCTTGTAGATCGCGCCCGAGGGGCACGAGGCGACGCAGGTGGGGTTCAGGCAGTGCTCGCAGATGCGCGGCAGGTAGAACATGAAGGTCTGATCGAACTCGAACTGGACCTTGTCCTCGATGCCCTTGAGCATCGGGTCCTTGTCCTTGTGCAGGTAGGTCCCACCGAGGTCATCGTCCCAGTTGCCCGACCACTGGATATCGAGCCGCTCACCGGTGATCAGCGACTTCGGGGGCGCGGTGGGGATGTTCTCCTGCTGCGCGGGGGCGTTGAGCAGGTTGTCGTACTCGTAGGTCCACGGCTCGTAATAGTCCTCGATGCCCGGCAGCTTCGGGTTCGAGAACAGCTGCATGAGCTTGGTGATGCGGCCGCCGGCCTTGAGCTTCAGGCGCCCGTTCTTCCCGAGCTCCCAGCCACCCTTCCACTTCTCCTGGTCCTCGTAGCCGCGGGGATACCCCTGGCCGGGCCTGGTCTCGACGTTGTTGAACCACATGTACTCGGTACCGGACCGGTTCGTCCACGCCTGCTTGCAGGTGACCGAACAGGTGTGGCAGCCGATGCACTTGTCGAGGTTCATCACCATCGACATCTGGGCCATGACTCGCATGTCGTTGCTCCTTCTTGCTCGCTGGGCTCAGTACTCGACGGGGGCGGTGCGCTTGCGGATCATCGTGACCTCGTCGCGCTGGTTCCCGGTCGGGCCGTAGTAGTTGAAGGCGAAGGACAGCTGCGCGTATCCGCCGATGAGATGCGATGGCTTGATCATGATCCTCGTCAGGGAGTTGTGGATGCCGCCGCGCTTGCCGTCCCGCTCGGTCAGCGGCACGTTCACGGTGCGGTCCTGGGCGTGGTGCATGAAGGCGGTGCCCTTCGGCATCCGATGGGAGACCACGGCGCGGGCCGCGACCACGCCGTTGCGGTTGGTGGCCTCGATCCAATCGTTGTCCGTGATCCCGACCGCCGTGGCATCTTCGACGCTCATCCAGATGGTCTGTCCGCCGCGGGAGAGGTTCATCATGAAGAAGTTCTCCATGTACATCGAGTGGATCGCCCACTTGTTGTGCGGGGTCAGATAGCGGACCGAGATGGACGTGCCGTCGCTCGCTCCGACCGGCTGCTCGCCGAACAGGGCGGTCATGTCCAGCGGGGGCCGGAAGACGGGGAGCGCCTCCCCCATCTCCAGCATCCAGTCGTGGTCGAGGTAGTAGTGCTGGCGCCCGGTGAGGGTGTGCCAGGGCTTCTTGCGCTCGACGTTGATGGTGAAGGGGCTGTAGCGGCGCCCGCCGCTCTCCGAGCCGGACCATTCGGGGCTCGTGATCACCGGGACCGGTGCCGCCTTGGTGTCGGCGAAGTGGATCCGCTTGCCCTCGTGCTCGGCGGCGAGATCATGCATCCGGGTGCCGGTGCGCTTCTCGAGGGTCTTGAAGCCCTCGGTGGCCATCTTCCCGTTGGTGGTTCCCGAGAGCCCCAGGATGAACTCGCAGGCGTCGAGGTCCGTGACCAGCTTGGGACGCCCCGCGGCGGGCCCTGTGCGGTGGATGCCGTTGAGCGCGCCGAGCTCCGCGACGAACTCCTTCACGTCGTACGTCAGGCCCTTGGTGGTCATGCCCTTCTCCTCGAGGAGCGGGCCGATCGAGGTGTATTTGGCGTGGATCTGGGTGTAGTCGCGCTCCACCTCCACCAGGGCCGGCATGGTCAGTCCCGGGACCGCCTCGCACTCGCCCTTCTTCCAGTCCTTCACCCGGCCGTGCGGGGTGGCCATCGCTCCCGGAGTGTCGTGCTGGAGGGGGAAGGCGACCACATCGGTGCGGGTGCCGAGGTGCGTCTCGGCGAGCTCGCTGAACTTCTCCGCGATCGTCGCCCACGTCTCCCAGTCGGTCCGCGACTCCCAGGGATTGGAGATCGCGGGGTTGAACGAGTGCACGAAGGGGTGCATGTCGGTGGTGGAGAGATCGTGCTTCTCGTACCAGGTCGCCGCCGGCAGCACCACGTCGGAGTGCAGGGTGTGGCTGGTCATCCGGAAGTCGAGGGTCAGCATCAGATCGACCTTGCCGATCGGTGCCTCGTCCCGCCAGCGCACGTCCTTCGGACGGAACTGCTCGGGGGTCTCCTCCTCCGTGGCAGCGCTGTCCACGCCCAGCAGGTGACGGAAGAAGTACTGGTCGCCCTTGGCCGAGGAGCCCAGGGTGTTCGCTCGCCAGATCGACCAGATCTTGGGATGGTTCTGCGGTGCATCCGGATCCTCGGCGGCGAAGCTGATGCCGCCGTTCTTGAGCTGGTCGACCAGATACGGGACGGTCTCCTCCCCCGCCGCGGCGGCGCGGTCGGCGACGTCCAGCGAGCTGATGTCGAACTGCGGGTAGAAGGGCTGCCAGCCGAGGCGCTGCGAGAGCGCGACCGCATCGGCAGTGGTCATGTCCGCGAAGGCTCCGGCACCGGTGGTCGCGGCCAGGGTGTCCGCACCGAAGCGGTCGTACCGCCACTGATCGGAATGCATGTACCAGTAGGTGGTCTGCGTCATCTGCCGGGGTGGGCGCGACCAGTCCAGGGCATTGGCCAGGTGCGACCAGCCGGTGATGGGCCGAACCTTCTCCTGGCCGACGTAGTGGGCCCAGCCGCCGCCGTTGACCCCCTGGGTGCCGCACAGGTTCGTGAGCGTCAGGAAGGAGCGGTAGATGGTGTCGGAATGGAACCAGTGGTTGGTGCCCGCGCCCATGATGATCATCGAGCGCCCGCCGGAGTCGATCGCGTTCTGCGCGAACTCACGGGCGATGCGCGCCGCGGCCTGGCCGGGCACCCCGGTGATGGTCTCCTGCCAGGCCGGGGTGTACAGCGCGTCCGAGTCGTCGAGCCCCGTGGCCCACTGCCCGGGCAGGCCCTCACGGCCCACGCCGTACTCGGCCAGCAGCAGGTCGAAGACGGTGGTGACGATGCGGCCGTCGATCGTGCGCACCGGCACCCCGCGGGGCACGTCCCCGCGACCGCCCTGGCCGACGGTGTCGAAGCGTGGCAGCAGCACCTCGGCGACGTCCTCATGGTGACCCAGCAGCGAGAGCGCCGGGTCGAGATCGCCCAGCTCGAGGTTCCAGCGACCTTCGCCATCGGCGGAGAAGCGGTGGCCGAGGGTGCCGTTCGGGACGGCGACGTCGCCGCGGGCGAGGTCGAAGAACATCGGTTTGAAGTCGGCGTGCTCGGTGGCGGCCTCTGCGGTGCGGTGCTCCCCTGCCTCGCTCGCGACCAGGAACTTGCCGGGCACCAGGGTGCCGTCCTCGCGCCGCTCGAGCTGGACCAGGAAGGGCAGGTCGGTGTACTGCTTCGAGTAGGACTCGAAGTAGGGCACCTGCTTCTCGACGTAGAACTCCTTCAGGATGGTGTGTCCCATCGCCATCGCGAGCGCCGCGTCGGTGCCGGGATGCGGGGCCAGCCACTCGTCGGCGAACTTCACCGACTCGGCGTAGTCGGGGGCGATCGATATGACCTTCTGCCCTCGGTAGCGCGCCTCGGTCATCCAGTGCGCATCCGGGGTCCGGGTCAGGGGGACGTTGGAGCCCCACATGATGAGATAGGCGGCGTCCCACCAGTCGCCGGACTCCGGCACATCGGTCTGGTCGCCGAAGACCTGTGGTGAGGCGGGGGGAAGGTCCGCGTACCAGTCGTAGAAGGACAGCATGGAGCCGCCGATGAGCTGGTGGAAGCGGGCCCCGGAGGAGAAGGAGACCTGGCTCATCGCCGGGATCGGGGAGAAGCCGGTGGCCCGGTCGGGGCCGTACTCCTTGACGGTGTGGACGTACGCGGCGGCGACCATCTCGACGGCCTCGTCCCAGCTGGCACGGACGAGCCCGCCCTTGCCGCGGGCCCGCTTGTAGCGCATCGCCTTCTCCGGATCGGAGACGATCGCCTTCCAGGCTTCGACCGGATCATGGCCCGGTGCCTTGGCCTTCTCCTCGCGGTACAGACGCAGGAGCTCGGAGCGCACGTAGGGGTAGCGCACCCGGGTGGGCGAATAGGTGTACCAGGAGAAGGAGGCGCCCCGGGGGGCAGCCGCGGGGCTCGTACTCGGGCTTGTCCGGACCCACCGAGGGATAGTCGGTCTCCTGCGACTCCCAGGTGATCACGCCGTCCTTGACGTAGACCTTCCAGGAGCAGGAGCCGGTGCAGTTCACGCCGTGCGTGGAGCGCACGACCTTGTCGTGGCTCCAGCGCTCGCGGTAGAAGGAATCGCCGCTGCGCCCGCCCACCTTGTGCGTCTCGCGGTTGTCCTCGCTGATCTTCTCCGAGCGGCTGAACATCTTGCGCGCCCCGATGAGGGCATCGAACAGCGGGGAGTCGATCGAGGAGGCCTTGGCTGAGCGCTTCTTCGGTGCCTGACGGTCCTGGATGGTCATGGGGTGCTCCTCCTGGAGGCGGGGGGTGCGGTGCGACAGGGGTCGAGGGCGGGGGCGGGCACGAGGGTCATCGGGGGACGGTGAGCTTCTCCTCGGCGGTCGCACGGGCGCCACGGGCGACGAACAGAGTCACCACGATGGCACCGAGGGTCGCCACCAGCAGCAGCACGATCCCCAGGGAGTAGCTGCCGCTGTCGGCGTGGATGGCGGCCATCACCAGAGGCGGCACGAAACCTCCGAGCCCCCCGGCGGCGCCGACGAATCCGGTGACCGAGCCGACCACCGATGGATCGCTGGTCTGCGCGACGAGGGCGAAGACCGCGCCGGAGCCGAGGCCGAGGCCGGCGGCCATCACGATGAAGGCCACCGTGCCGACCGGCATCAGGTCGGGCTGGAAGGCGAGGGTGAGCGCGGCCAGCGCGACCGCGATATAGGAGACCAGCAGTGTGTTCGACGCTCCCAGGCGGTCCGAGAGCGTGCCGCCGAGCGGGCGCATGATCACGGCGACGATCACAAAGCCCGCCATTCGGAAGGAGGCGTCGGTGGCCTCGAGCCCGTACCAGTTCTGCAGCATCGTGGGCAGGAAGACGGAGAACGCGACGTAGCCGCCGAAGGACAGCGCGTACAGGTAGCACGCCTGCCAGGTCACCTTGAGCTTCATGACCGACAGCGACTGGGCGACGATGTTCTTGCGAGAGGGCTCCCAGGTCGGGGCGTTGCGCATGAACAGCCAGGCGATCACCGCGTAGAGCACCAGAGCGATCGCGGTGAGCACGAAGGGGGCGGCGTCACCGACCGAGTTCACCAGCGGCACGGTGGTGAAGGCGCTGATCGCGGTGCCGCCCATGCCCACGCCGTACAGCCCGGTCGCCATGCCGCGCTTGGCAGGCGGGAACCAGGAGTTCACATAGGGCACGCCGATCGCGAAAGTGGTCCCGGCGATGCCGAGGAAGAATCCGCCCAGCAGCAGGGTCGAGTACGTGTACTGCCCGATCAGGCCGACGAAGAGCACGGGAATGACCGTGATCAGCGAGACCACCGGGAACATCAGATGGCCGCCGTACCTGTCGGTGAGCCCACCCATCGCGATCCGGCCCAGAGAGCCGACCAGCACTGGGAGCGCGACGATCAGGGACGCGTCAGCGGCGAGACCCCGCTCGACGTAGACGGGGCCGAGGGGGCTCAGCAGCGCCCAGGCCCAGAAGTTCACGCCGAATCCGAGCGTGACCAGAGCAAGTGCGCGCCAGGCGCCAGGAGGCACCGTGGTGCTGGGGGCGGTCGGGACACTGGGGGATGCGGTCATCGTCGACTCTCCACGCTCGAAGGCGAGTACAAGGGTCGAGGAATGCCCGATGAGTCGCTGCTGGGTTTTCTCTGCACCCGTTCAGGGTCCTCGACCCGTCACCCCAGATTAGAGGACTTCGGTCCCGGAAAGCACGCATTCGGAGGATCCTCTTCGCTTCTCCGAGGTCAGAGGCACGCGCCTGGACATGAGTTCCGAATTAAAGAATTCGGCAAAGCTCACGTCCCGTAAATGCTGACATCGCGTCAAGGCAAGCAGAGCCCGATCATTCCGCGTCGTCGAGCTCCAGATCGACCATGAGCTCCGCGGCGATCGTCTCGAGCGCGTCCCGGACGTCGCCCTCGTCGGCTGCAGTGGGCAGTCGCAGCTCGGCCTCCGCCTCGAACAGCATGCCGCCGCCCTCCGGGGCCTCCCGGGTCCAGCTGCGCAGCCCGTCGATGGTGGCGCCCTGCGAGCGCAGTGCGGAGGTCACCTCGCGGACCATCCCGGTGCGGTCCTGGCCCAGCAGATGCAGGCGCAGCGCACGGTGCGGGGTCGTCGCCCGCCCCTCCGGTGCTCCCGCAGTCGCCTCGACCGCGAGTCCCACCTCATCGGCGAGAGCCGGAAGGGACTCCAGGAAGGCACCGACGCGCTCATCAGGAAGGTCCACCTGCACGATGCCGGCGAACTTCCCCGCGAGCAGGGCGAGCTGGCTGTCGACCCAGTTGCCTCCCTGCTCGTCGACAGCGGCGGCGAGGGCGGCGACGAGGCCCGGGCGGTCGTCTCCGATGGCGGTCAGCACGTAGGTCGTCATGCACCCAGCGTAGCGCTCGAACCGGGCGTGGACCACGGAACCCGTGCTCAGACCCCGGACTTGTACAACCCGTAGGTGAACGCGTCGTAGATCGCTTCCCATGAAGCCTCGATGACGTTGGGACCCACGCCCACGGTCTGGAACTCGAGTCCCCGTCCGGAGGTGCGCACCAGCACCCGCGTGGTGGCGTCCGTGCCGTGCTGCGCATCGAGGATGCGGACCTTGAAGTCCCGCAGCTCGAAGTCATCGACCTCCGGGTGGTGCTCTCGCAGGGCGGACCGCAGGGCGAGGTCCAGGGCGTTGACGGGGCCGTTGCCCTCGGCGATCGCGACCTCACGGCGTTCCAGGCCCTTCCCCCCGCCGACCAGCTTCACGGTCGCCTCAGACTCGAGGGTTCCGTCGCGTCCCAGCTGCGAGGTGGCTCGCCAGGACTCCACCGTCGAGTAGCTGGGCGCGCGCCCGAGCTCGTCGAGCAGGAGCAGCTCGAAGGAGGCGTCCGCAGCCTCATAGGAATAGCCCACCGCCTCTCGCTGCTTGACCGTCGTGGCCAGACGCGAGAGCAGCTCGGGGCGGCCAGCCAGGTCGAACCCGAGCTCACGGCCCTTGAGCTCGATGGAGGCGCGTCCGGCCATGTCGGAGATGATCATGCGCATGTCGTTGCCGATCGCGCGAGGATCAGTGTGCTGGTAGAGGTCCGGATCCACCTTGATCGCACTCGCGTGCAGACCCGCCTTGTGGGCGAAGGCGCTCGTGCCGACGTAGGGCGCCCGCGCATTCACCGGCATGTTGACGATCTCGCCGATCGCATGGGCGATGCGGGTGGTCTCGGCGAAGGTCTCCTCCGGCACCAGGTCCATTCCCATCTTGAGCTGGAGATCGGCCATCACCGTGATCAGGTCGGCGTTGCCGGTGCGCTCGCCGTAGCCGTTGATGCAACCCTGCACGTGGGTGATCCCGGCGCGCACTGCGGAGATCGCATTGGCGACCGCGCAGCCGGTGTCGTTATGGGTGTGGGCGCCGAGCCGGGCGTCCTGCGCGTCGGCGGCCGTCAGCCGTTCCCGGAGCTCCTCGATGATCTCGGTGACCTGATGCGGGAGCATTCCGCCGTTGGTGTCGCACAGGACCAGCACCGCGGCCCCCGCCTCATGGGCGGCGAGCAGCACGGAGGTCGTGTAGTCGGGGTCATGCAGGAAGCCGTCGAAGAAGTGCTCCGCATCGACGAACACCTCACGGCCGAGCCCCACCAGATGCTCCACCGTGTCCCGCACCATCGCGAGGTTCTCCTCAGCGGTGGTGCGCAGGGCCCCGGTGACATGCCGGAGGTCGGACTTCGCGACCAGGGTGATGGTCGGTGCGCCCGAGTCCGCGAGCGCCGCCACCTGGGAGTCCTCCCCCACCGCGACCCCAGCCTTGCGGGTCGCGCCGAAGGCGGCGAGCCGGGCGGTGCGCAGCTCGAGCTCGCCGGCCGCACGGGCGAAGAACTCGGTATCGCGCGGGACGGCACCGGGCCAGCCGCCCTCGATATATGTCACCCCGAGCTCATCGAGGTGGCGGGCCACGGCGAGCTTGTCGGTGACCGAGAGGGTCAGGCCCTCCTGCTGGGAGCCGTCACGCAGAGTCGTGTCGTAGAGGTGGAACGAGGAGATGGGAGCAGTCGCCTCGGAGGCGGCGTGGATGGTCATCAAGTCCTCACACCAACCGGGTCAGCCAGCTGTGACGGTCCGGGATCCGGCCGTACTGGATGTCAGTGAGCTCCTTGCGCAGCGCAAGGGTGACCTCGCCGGAACCCCCATCCCCCACCGTCCAGGAGCCGCCCTTGGCGCGGAACTCCCCGATCGGGTTGATGACCGCGGCGGTGCCGCAGGCGAACATCTCGGTGATCTCTCCGCTGGTGAGCTGCTCGAGCACCTCGCTCATCACGAGGCGCTGCTCGATCGCCTCGAGACCGCGATCGGCCGCCAGGGCCAGGATCGAGGAGCGGGTGACACCTTCGAGGATCGAGCCGGTCAGGGCCGGGGTGAGCAGGCGGCCGTCGCGGGTGATCGCGAAGACGTTCATCCCGGAGAGCTCGTCGATGCTGGTGTGCGTCTCGGAGTCCAGGAAAAGCACCTCGTCGGCCCCCTGCTCGGCAGCCTCGTTCTTGCCCAGCAGCGAGGAGGCATAGTTGCCGCCGCTCTTCGCTGCACCGGTGCCGCCGGCCCCGGCGCGCGCGTACTCGTCGGTGATCCAGACGATCAGCGGCTGCACGCCGCGTGGGAAGTACGGTCCGGCCGGGGAGGAGATCACGTAGTAGTCGACCGTGCGAGAGGCCCGCACGCCGAGGAACTCCTCGCTGGCGAACATGAAGGGCCGCAGGTACAGCGACTCCTCGCTCGTGGCCTCGGGCACCCAGTGCTCATCGGCGGAGACCGCCGCCGTGAGCGAGGCCAGGAAGTCCTCGACCGGGAGCTCGGGCAGCGCGAGGCGCCGAGCAGAGCGGCGCATACGCTCCGCATTGGCCTCGGGCCGGAAGGTCCACACCGAGCCGTCGGCATGCCGGAAGGCCTTGAGGCCCTCGAAGATCTCCTGACCGTAGTGGAGCACTGCGGCAGCGGGAGAGAGCTGCAGCGGGCCGAAGGGCACGACCTCCGCGTCGGCCCAGCCGCCCTCCGCGGTCCAGCGGGCGTGCGCCATGAAGTCCGTGTAGTGCTGACCGAAACCCGGATCGGCGAGAATCTGCGCGCGCTCGTCGTCGCCGACTCGGCGAGTGGTGCTGGTCTGGATGAAGTCGAGCGCGCTCACGGGGTTCTCCTCGTTGAAGGGGGCAGGGTCAGTGTGTCAGGGTCAGGCGTTCAGCGCCCGGAGATCGCGGCGACCAGGTCGTCACCGATCTGTGTGGTCCCCCGCGCCGAGAGCTCGTCGGAGCCGGCCCGCGCGGCCAGGTCGTTCTCGACTGCGGCGCGCACTGCGGCGGCCGGTTCCAGCTGTCCCAGATGGTCCAGCAGCATCGCGACCGAGAGCACGGTGGCGGTCGGGTCGGCGAGGTTCTTGCCGGCGATGTCGGGCGCCGAGCCGTGGACCGGCTCGAACATCGAGGGGAAGGCGCCGGTGGGGTTGATGTTGCCGCTCGCGGCGAGGCCGATGCCGCCGCCGACGGCGGCGGCGAGGTCGGTGACGATATCGCCGAAGAGGTTATCGGTGACGATGACGTCGAAGCGGCTCGGATCGGTGACCAGGTAGATCATCATCGCGTCGACGTGCGCGTAGTCGACCTCGACCTCGGGGTGCTCGGCCGCGACCTGCTCGACGATGCGGCGGTAGAGGTGCCCGGCGTGGACCAGCACGTTGTGCTTGTGGACCAGTGTGAGCTTCTTGCGGCGGCGCTCTGCCTGCTCGAAGGCATAGCGCACCACGCGCTCGACGCCGACGGCGGTGTTCAGGGAGACCTCGGTGGCGACCTCCAGCGGCGTGCCGGTGCGCAGCGAGCCGCCATTGCCGACGTAGGGGCCCTCCGTACCTTCACGGACCACCACGAAGTCCATCTCACCGGGATTCGCGAGCGGTGAGGAGACCCCGGGGAAGAGCCGGGTGGGGCGCAGGTTCACGAAGTGGTCGAAGGCGAAACGGAGCTTGAGCAGCAGCCCCCGCTCGAGCACGCCCGAAGGCACGCCGGGATCGCCGACAGCACCCAGCAGAATCGCGTCGTGCTCCGCCAGGCGTGCCATGTCCTCGTCGGTGAGGGTCTCGCCGGTGCGATGCCAGCGGCCCGCGCCGAGGTCGAAATCAGTGGTCTCCACGGTGACGCCGACGGGCTCGAGAGCGGCGCGCAGTGCGCGCAGGCCCTGCGGGACGACCTCCTGGCCGATGCCATCACCCTCGATGACGGCGAGCTTCAGAACGGTCGAGGGGGCGGCGGTGCTGGGGGTGCTCATGACAGGACTCCGGTTCTTCGGGAAACGATCAGTAGACGAGGTCGACGGCGTGGATGGACCGCGCGTCGATCGCAGCGCCGAGCTCCTCGGCGAACTCGCGGTCCACGGACTCATCCAGGTTCAGGACCACCAGCGCCTCGGCGCCGCGGGTGTGGCCGGCGCGAGAGACCTGCATGCCGGCGATGTTGACTCCGGCCTCACCGAGGCGGAGCCCGTAGGTGCCGATCAGGCCCGGGCCGTCCTCGTAGCGGATGATCAGCAGGTGGTCGCTCATCGCGACGTCCAGCGCGTGGCCGAAGACCTCGGTGAGCTTGTGCTCCTGATCCACGCCGCTGAGCGTGCCGGAGACGGTGACGACTGTGCTGTCGCGCAGGGTGCCGCGCAGGGTGACGACGTTGCGGAAGCGCTCGGAGTTCTCATCGGTGACCAGCTGCACCGTGATGCCACGCTCCTCGGCGAGCACCGGGGCGTTGACGTAGCTGACCTGCTCGGTGACCACCGAGCGGAACAGACCACGCAGCGCGGAGAGCTTCAACGCGGTGACATCGCGCGAGGCGATCTCGCCGTGCACCTCGATGTCGAGCAGCTCGGGCGCCTCCCCCGCGAGGGTCGTGAACAGCTGACCGAGCCGATCGGCCAGTGCCACGCCCGGCCGCACCAGGTCATCTATCGCGCCGCCGGCAACGTTGACCGCGTCGGGCACCAGCTCACCGGCCAGGGCCAGGCGCACCGACTTCGCGACCGCCACCCCGGCCTTCTCCTGCGCCTCGGCGGTCGAGGCGCCCAGGTGCGGGGTGAGGGTGACGTTGTCGAGCTCGAGCAGACGCTTCGCAGTGTCGGAAGCCGACGGCGGCTCAGAGGTGTAGACATCCAATGCGGCGCCGGCGATGCGGTCGGAGGAGAGCGCGTCGAAGAGGGCTTCCTCGTCGATCAGGCCGCCGCGGGCGGCGTTGACGACATGCAGGGAGGGCTTCGCGAGCGCGAACTGCTCAGCACCGATCAGACCGGTGGTCTCGGGGGTCTTGGGCATGTGCACGGTGACGACATCCGCCTCACCCATCAGCTCGTCGAGCTCGACCACGCGCGCGCCGAGCTCAGCGGCCCGGGCATGGTTGACGTAGGGGTCGTAGGCCAGGAGATTCACGCCGAAGGGACGCAGCCGCTCGGCGACCAGCTGGCCGATACGGCCGAAGCCCACCACGCCCACCGTCTTGCCCAGCAGCTCCACACCGGTGAGCTGCTTACGCTCCCACTTCCCGGCTTTCACCGAGGCATCGGCACGGCCGAGGTTGCGCAGCGAGGCCAGGATCAGCGCGACCGCGAGCTCGGCGGCGGAGGTGATGTTCGAGGTTGGAGCGTTGATGACCATGACGCCCGCGCTGGTGGCGGCGGGCACGTCCACGTTGTCCAGACCCACGCCAGCGCGCGCGACCACCTTCAGCTGCTTCGCCGCGGCATAGACCTCGGCATCGACCTGGGTCGCGGAGCGGACCATCAGGGCGTCGGCCTCCTGGACCGCCGCCAGCAGGGCGGGACGGTCGGTGCCGTCCACATTCCTGACCTCGATGTCCGACCCCAGGACCTCGACGGTCGCGGGCGACAGCTCTTCTGCGATGAGCACGACGGGACGCGTCACGGTAACTCCTCCGGTAAGGATGGTTGTCGTCGCACGCATCCTCGGGAGCGACGGGTACCGGGACAGCTTAAACCGCTGTCCGCCATGCGGTCATGCCTGTCAGGATGCGAGACGCCGTCAGGGTTCACGGCGGAGACCAGCTCAGCATCACGGCCTCGATCTCCACGGTCTCGAGGTCCTCGTTCTTGGTCCCGTCCTCGAGGCCCGCCCGGAATTCTCGGCTGCTACTGCTCGTACGCGATCGGGGGTGCTGGGGGCGTCGGCACCGGAGTCCCCAGTTCACGCCTGCTGAGAGGCCTGCGGAGCTCCTCTATCGCTTCGACGACGCGCTTGGATGCCCCACCGCGGACGCCTCCGAAGACCGCCTCCGTACGTGCCGCGTACGGCTCGGGGACACGGAAACCCTGTTCAGCGACCTCCGCGCCCTCGGCGATCACCCCGGCGACGTCGCCGACGACCGGACCGAATCCGAGCTCTTCATAGTCGAAGTACCCGGGGCGACCGATGTGCCCTCCGCTGAGGAAGTCCTCCCGATCGAACTGGAAGTAGATCACGGGTCGCTCCGCCACGGCTGCATCAAAGGCGATGGATGAATAATCCGTTACCACGACCGCCGCGCCCGCGATCATCTCCTGCACATCCGCCTCCGCATAGGAGACCACTCGCACGTGGGGCGGAAGATCGAACTCGCCCAGATATGGCTCCAGATTCGGGTGCGGCATGAATACGATCTCCACACCGTGCCGGTCGCCGAGGCCCTGAAGCTCCTGCGACGAGGCGAGAGACCTCCACTCTCTCGCGAACTGAGACTCGAAGAACAGCGGGTTGAGGGCTCGCTCCCCCGTCCCCGCCACCACTGCCCCGGAGAAATAAGCACGCCAGGTCGGCATCAGCACGATGTGGTTGCGTGAACTGCGCTGGTCGCTCTCGCGAGACATCTTGACCAGTCGATCATGGCGCGGGAAGCCCGTCCGGACCACTTCTTTCGTCGTAAAGATATAATTCGAACCATCTCCCGCGATCGAATCCCTCTCATCCCTGGACGCCGTCACCACGAGGTCCACGGTTTTCGTATTCAGCCAGCGGGACAGGTCTGCTTGCGTCACACCGTGCTGCAGGAAGACATATTTCCATCGCCAACCGCCTCGCCGCGCGAACGGCTCCACCACGTACTGGTCGATATGGGAAGAGATCATATGGGTCGCATTGAGGCAGAGAATCATCCAGAGCAGGCTGCCGTGCGGGATCAGGCGCTTGAAACCTTCAGCGCGGAGCCTGTCCCAGTCGGGCGATCCCTTCTTCACCACGAACCAGGCATTTATTTCTCGACGGTGTGAGCGGAGGTACCGGAAGAGATGCTCTGCGTTGTCGTGCGCGTTCTGGCTGCGGTCCATGAGCACCCAGGCGTCGCGGAACATTTTCTTGAACGGCGGCCTGACCGCGAGCATCTCTGCTCGTCTCAACTTCTTCTGGCCATCGGTCAGCTTCTGCTTACGAGTCTTCGAGTGCCGGGAGGCTTCGATGACGTTCGCGGCGCCGCGGTGGTCCTGCTTGCGCATCCGACGGACCTGCGCAGGCCGCACAGCAGTCATCGCGCCGCCGGGCCATTGCGAGGTGAGGGGGACCGACTGCCCATCAAGGCGGATGCTCAATGTCCCGTTCAGCGGAACCCACAGCACGCGCTCGTGCAGCAGGGTGCGGCGCAGGTACGTGAAGTCGCGCGTCTTGGCATGGCGGGGCTCGACGGGTCGACCGCCGACGCGAATCTCTTCCTCCGGTGATGCTCCGGTGAAGTGATACACGAGTTTGACGAGACCCTTCTCCTCGTCGACTCCATCGATGACTACTGCATCCCAGCGCCACGGATGCTCTGCATAGCCATGCACCATCGCCTCCCGCTGCGCGGTCGTCCGCTTGACATCGGAGTATCCCTCGATGTTCATCGGATCAAGCATGCGCAGGGCAGCGCCTGCGAGCTGATGGTAGCGATCGCACGTCTCGAGGCTCAGCGGACGATAGGTCCCGTGGAGCGCGTCCTCGTTGCGGTAGATCCACGTCAGGTCATAGATCACCTCATACTGCACCCAATCCGGAACACGGCCCTTCCGCTCGATGGCGTGATGGAGGAGGTCCAGGGTGCCGAACTCAAGGACGTCCGTGTACCTACGAGGGTCAGTCTTGGCGTTCTGCATGGTCGAGCTGCCGTCGCCGCGACGCCGATAGTGGTACTGCGCGGTGTCCAAGAAGGCGACGACGGGACGGTCGAATTCGAGAAGGTACTTGGCCAGCAGATGCGCATCTTCGAACACCGGCCGCACTCGGACATCAAAAAGGAGATCAGCTTTCCGGAGCACGTCGACGCGGAGGCACGAAGACGCCACATGCATGTGGAAGTTCCGCGGGTACCGTTCGAGATCGACGCTCCGGTTCCCGCTCGCGAATCGGAACCTCAGCGCATGGCTGTCCCCTCTGTCGGGTTCGTCCTCCCAGTAGTCGATGTGGTGCCCCGCCACCAGCTCGACATCGTCATCGCTCTCCAGATACTTCGAGATCTCTGTGAAGAACTCTGCGTCGAGGAAGTCGTCAGGATCGGTGAACGTCACCCAGTCCTCATCCTGCAGGTGACCGATTCCCGTGTTGCGCGCCGCTGCTTGACCAGCGTTCTCCTGGTGGATCACCTCGACCCGGATGTCGGTGAGGCGCGCCCACTCCTCGCAGAGCGCCTCGGAGCCGTCGAGCGATCCATCATTGACCAGAACAACCCGTATCCGGTCATGCGGATACGTCTGGGCATCCAACGACGCAAAGTACTCCGGCAGGTACGTGGAGACGTTGTAGACGGCGGAGATGATGGCAAAACGTGGATGTGGCATTGACTCTCTTCGGAACGCGCGGCGATGGGGTCCTTGGTCGTCGACATGGCGGAGGCCTCATGTCATGGAGAACTACGTCCTGCACTCGAAACGAGAAGGTGCGGGAAAATTATTGTCCAGGAAGGCCTGAACGAAACTGTCAGGAATGGGCCTCGCCCCCGGCACCGGCGCATCATTCACACAGATGGCATCCCGATCGCGCTTCTCAGAGAAACCGTTGAATACTGGGATGAATGAGTCGTCCAGGACGTTCAGATAGGTGTATCTCAACTGGCCGGGCACTGCGCGGGCCGTCGACTGCGCATAGTAGTGATGCAGCTGGTCAGCGACAATGTCATCGTGGTGGCGGAACTGCGACCTGGTGGTCATCTCGTACGCCTCGCCGAAGAGCTTCTCCAGCTCGTACAGCACGCTGCGGAGCATGGGATGGGGGGTGTGCTTGATGGCGCGGGAGACGTTGACCCCAGTCGCATCCAACATGAGCTGCCGGATATTCGCTGTGATGTTCAGATGCGGCTCGTGGTCCACGGAGGGATCGATGAAGGGGCGGCGATTGTTGGACGGTGAGACGAGCGCGAGCCCGGAACCGGTGAAGAACTGCTCCGGAGTGACGGGGCGCGTGAGCATCACGTCGTCATTCATGTAGAGGAAATGCTCGCTCAGCCCCTCAATATGGTGGAGCCTGCTGATGATGGCATTCGAGTTGAACACCGGCAGTCGCCCATCGTCCGGAAAAATATCCCGGTGGTCGACGATCGTGAGCTTCGCGCCCTCGCTGTCCAGCCATGCTGGCTGCTGCTGGTCGGTCACCAGATAGACGTGACGCACCCACGGCGCGAAGTCGTCGAGCGATCGCAGCGAGTATCTCAGCTCATCGCGCGATCGAAAACGAGCAGGATCAGTGGCTTCTGCGTGGAGCTCGGGCGAGTCCTCTGCTCCGGCAGCCCTCGCCTTCCGAACGAGCCACGCAGGGTCGGAGCCGTCGACCCAGGTATAGACCACGTCGATCGGGAACCTGACGTCATCCAGCATCGGCTGCAAGAAGACTTGCGGGATCTTTACGTCACGGCCGTCCCGCTCAGCGGTGACCAGGCGGGACGCTTCCGCTCCCAGGGTTCGAGCTGCCCTGTTCTCGCGCGGCGCCGTCACAGTGTCATCGACCGGGTCGGTCTCCCAGAATTCGATATCGCAGCCGTAGGCTAGAGCCAGTTTTCGGTCGCTTCCATCGAACATGAGGCACTCTGAGATGCGCCAGACGCCGGAGTCATCGAGACCGTCTTCCCAGCGCACGATTCCTCCGAGTGCGTATTCCGACCCCTTGGCCAGTGCATCCGTGATCCGCCACGCGGCTCCGTGGGCGCTGTCCTGCGCACCCTTCTCCAGGGCCGCTCGAACCTGTGCTCTTGAATCGAGGTGCACCGCGATGACGCGCCGCCCCCGGTGGCCCACCCCGTCGACCCACCACCACGGGATACAGGCTCTCTCCAGCAGGTCGACGACGAGCTCGAAGTTACGCGCGTACACCTCGCGGTCGAGCATGGCGGGGACGCGATGCCAGTGGGCGCTGCGGTACGTGACGAGGTCCGGACCGATCATCGAAGAAGGCACGGATCTCGAAGAGCGCACGGTCGTGGCAAGAGATCTGGAGCGCTGCACGGATCGTTGCACCGCGTTGCGGGTTGTGCGCGCCGCGTCCCATGCCACGGTGTCGCGCACGGGGTCCATCAGTCGGCTGGATCGCACCCGCTCGAACAGGTTCATCGCCACGACTACGTCTTCTCTCGCTCCACTCGGCCCGATGCGGTCAGCATGGGGATCGATCGTCTCCACGTTGCTGATACCCGTCGATCGTAAACGTTCACCGGGAGTTCACTCCGCATTGACCTCCCCCGGCGCGGTGCGGCGGCAGAACAGTTCGACGGGTTGCACAGTGCGCATATGCGAACGGCGGGCGCACCCTGAGGGTGCGCCCGCCGTCGCGGCAGAAGAGGTCGATCAGCGCGCGGCGCTGCCCTCGACGTAGTCGGTGTCGACTGCCTGTGCGCTCCAGGAGAACATCTTGCGCAGGTCCTTTCCGACGACCTCGATCTGGTGCTTCGCCTCGGTCTCGCGCAGCTCCTTGAACTCCGGCGCGCCGGCGTCCTGGTCCTCGATGAAACGCTTGGCGAAGGCGCCGCTCTGGATGTCCGCGAGGACGTCCTTCATGGCCTTCTTGGTGTCGGCGGTGATGATGCGCGGGCCGGAGACGTAGTCGCCGTACTCGGCGGTGTCGGAGATCGACCAACGCTGCTTGGCGATGCCGCCCTCGAACATGAGGTCAACGATCAGCTTGAGCTCGTGGAGCACCTCGAAGTAGGCGATCTCGGGCTGGTAGCCGGCCTCGGAGAGGGTTTCGAAGCCGGCCTGGACCAGGTGGCTCATGCCGCCGCAGAGCACAGCCTGCTCACCGAACAGGTCGGTCTCGGTCTCTTCGGTGAAGGTGGTCTTGATGACGCCGGCGCGGGTGCCGCCGATGCCCTTGGCGTAGGAGAGTGCGAGCTCCCAGGCGCCGCCGGTGGCGTCCTGCTCGACGGCGACGATGTCCGGGATGCCACGGCCGGCGACGTACTCACGGCGCACGGTGTGACCCGGAGCCTTCGGCGCGATCAGCAGCACGTCGACGCCCGTGGGGACCTCGATGTAGCCGAAGCGGATGTTGAACCCGTGCGCGAAGGCGAGTGCCTTGCCTTCGGAGAGGTGCGGCTGGATCGACTCGGCGTAGACCTTCCGCTGGTCCTGGTCGGGGGTGAGGATCATGATCAGATCCGCCCACTCGGAGACCTCGGCCACGGTCCCGACGGTGAGCCCCTCTTCCTGGGCCTTGGCGGCGGACTTCGAGCCGTCGCGGAGGCCCACGCGGACCTCGACGCCGCTGTCGCGCAGGTTCAGCGCATGGGCATGGCCCTGGGAGCCGAAGCCGACGACAGCGACCTTCTTGCCCTGGATGATGGACAGATCGGCATTGTCGTCGTAGTAGATCTCAGCCACGTTGTGCTCCTTCGTGTTCGGGGTGCAGGCGACAGGTCGATCCTATCGCCGAGTGTCTTGAATGGTGAGCGATCGTCTCACTGGTGGAGATTCGGCCCGGGAGGTTCAGCCCAGGAGGCTGCGGTCGGTGATCGCGCGTCCACCGCGACCGATCGCGACCTCACCGGACTTGACGATCTCGCGGATGCCGAAGGATTCGAGCATCCCCAGCAGTGCGCTGAGCTTGTCCTGGGTGCCGGTGGCCTCGACGGTCACCGAGTCGGCGGCCGCATCGACCACCTTGGCCCGGAACATCTGCACGATCTCGAGCACCGAGGTGCGGGTGGAGTTGTCCGCGGTGACCTTGATCAGGATGAGTTCGCGCTGCACCGTGGAACGGGCGTCGAGCTGGACGATCTTGAGCACGTTCACCAGCTTGTTCAGCTGCTTGGTGATCTGCTCGAGACGCCGCTGGTCGACGTCGACGACCACGGTGATGCGGGAGATCTCCGGATGCTCGGTCGGTCCGACCGCGAGCGAGGAGATGTTGTACCCGCGGCGGGAGAAGAGCGCGGTGACGCGGGTGAGCGCACCGGGCTTGTTCTCCACCAGCACCGAGAGGGTCTGGTTCTCCGGGGTCATCACGAAATCGGACGTGCTGACAGCCGGCGATGCGGCGGTCTGGGTCGACATGTTCATGGTCATGATCAGATGTCCCTCTCCCACTCGGGGCTCATGCCCTGCGCGATCTGAATCTCGTCGTTGGAGACGCCGGACGGCACCATCGGCCAGACCATCGCGTCGGCGCTGACGGTGAAGTCCACGATCACCGGACGATCGTTGATCTCCATCGCCTGCTGGATGGTCGCATCGATGTCCTCATCGCGCTCGCAGCGCAGACCGGCGCAGCCATAGGCGTCGGCCATCTTGACGAAGTCGGGGATGCGGCGGGAGCCGTGCCCGGTGTTGAGGTCGGTGTTGGAGTAGCGCTTGTCGTAGAACAAGTTCTGCCACTGGCGCACCATGCCCAGACTCGAGTTGTTGATGATCGCGACCTTGATCGGAATGTTGTTGATGACGCAGGTCGCGAGCTCCTGGTTGGTCATCTGGAAGCAGCCGTCGCCGTCGATCGACCACACGACCTTGTCCGGCTGGCCCACCTTCGCACCCATCGCCGCCGGCACGGAGTAGCCCATGGTGCCCAGGCCCCCGGAGTTCAGCCAGGTGTAGGGGTTCTCGTACTTGATGAACTGGGCGGACCACATCTGGTGCTGGCCCACGCCCGCGACATAGATCGAGTCCGGTCCGGAGATCGCCCCGATGCGCGAGATGACCTTCTGGGGAGCGGTCAGGCCGTCCTCGGTCTCGGTCCAGCCCAGCGGGTAGTTGTCCCGGAGCATGTCCAGCGTGTTCCACCAGGTCTCGTAGTCTCGGATGTCGTCGGCAGCGATGCGATCCCGCAGCTCGGCGGTCAGCGCGCGGGCGATCTCGGCGGCCTGGCCGACGATCGGCACGTCAGCGTCACGGTTCTTCGAGATCTCCGCCGGGTCGATGTCGGCGTGGACGATCTTCGCGTTGGGGGCGAAGGATTCCAGCACCCCGGTCACGCGGTCGTCGAAGCGGGCGCCGATGTTGACGATCAGGTCGGAGCGCTGCAGCGCGGAGACGGCCGCGACGGTGCCGTGCATCCCGGGCATGCCCAGGTGGCTGGGGTGGGAGTCCGGGAGTGAGCCGCGGGCCATCAGCGTGGTCACGAAGGGGGCGCCGGAGACTTCGATCAGCTCACCGACCTCCTCGGTCGCACGGCCGCGCAGCACGCCGCCGCCGAGCAGGAAGACGGGCCGCTTGGCGGCCATCAGCAGCGAGACCGCCTCGCGGATCTGCTTGCTGTGCGGGCGCGGGTCGGGGCGGTAGCCGGGCAGATCGAGCGCTTCGGGCCACTCGAAGGTGGTCATCGCCTGCTGGGCGTCCTTGGTGACGTCCACCAGCACCACGCCGGGACGGCCGGTCGATGCGATGTGGAAGGCCTGCTTGATCACCTTGGGGATGTCCTCCGCCTTGGAGACCAGGAAGTTGTGCTTGGTGACGGGCATCGTCATACCGACGATGTCCGCCTCCTGGAAGGCGTCGGTGCCGATGAACATGGAGCCGACCTGACCGGTGATCGCCACCATCGGGATCGAGTCCATCTGGGCATCGGCGATGGCCGTGATGAGGTTGGTCGCGCCGGGACCGGAGGTCGCCAGGCACACACCGACCTTGCCCGTGGCGTGGGCATAGCCGCTGGCCGCATGCCCGGCACCCTGCTCATGGCGAACCAGCACATGACGGAGGCCTTCGGCGTCCATCAGCGGATCGTAGGTGGGCAGGATTGCGCCGCCGGGAAGGCCGAAGACGACCTCTGCCCCGGCAAGCTTGAGGGACTCGACCAGCGCCTTGGCACCGGTCATCTGCTGTCCGTTCATCGGAACTCCTTCGTCGTCTCGGACGGTGGGCATGGCGGTGAACTGATGCGTGGACCTCCTCGTCCCTCCGCCGTGCTGTCGCCGACGCACGAAAAAGCCCCTCCGCCAGGGGCTCGGGAGGGGCGCGGATGACAGCTCGTAGTGACGAGGGGCGTCAGCCGCGCTCGGTAACTACGAGAAGGATCTTCTGCATGCCGACACATTAGGCCTTTTCACAGCGCAGAGGCCACCTGTCCGGATTGCGAGACCGGGCGGACAGCAGGGTCGTGCCGCGCCACCTGCGGCGCCCTGCCGGACCGACGAAGGTCCTGCGGAGAGCGCATTTCGCCGTCTACCTTATGAGCGACGCCACCCGGCCCCCGAGAGGTTCGAGAACAGCAGCCATGAGCACCCCAGGACACTCCCCACTCATCGCCCCCGCGGAGCACGCGCCGCTGGCCGATCAGCGCATCGTCGTGATCGGTGGCGGCATGACCGGTCATCGCTTCGCCGCGCGCCTTCGCGCGCAGGACCCCGAGGGGCCGTGGACGCTCACCGTCATCGGCGAGGAGCCACAGCAGCCCTACGACCGGGTGCACCTGTCGAACTGGTTCGCCTCCCGCAACGCCGACCTGCTCTCCCTGGACGTCTCCGTCTGGGAGGACCCGCGCATCAGCCTGCTCACCGGGGACAAGGCCGAGACGATCGACCGGGTCGCCGCTCACGTGACCACGACGTCCGGCACCACCATTCCCTACGACCGGCTGATCCTCGCCACCGGATCCTGGGCCTGGGCGCCGCGTGCCGACGGAAGCGAGCTGCCGGGGATCTTCTCCTATCGCACCGTGGGCGACGTCGAGCAGATCGCCGAATGGGTGGCGCTCCGCGAGAAGACGCTGGGACGCCAGGTCCGCGGCGTTGTGGTCGGCGGCGGCGTGCTGGGCCTCGAGGCCGCGGCCGCGCTGCAGGATCTCGGTGCCGCCTCGACCGTGGTCGAGTTCGCCGACCGGGTGATGGCGGTCCAGCTCGACCAGGGCGGCGGGGAGATGCTGCGCCTGCTGATCCAGGACAAGGGCATCGACGTGCGCACCGGGGTCGGCGCCTCCCGCTTCCAGCCCGCCGGGGACGGACAGGTCGGCACCGCAGTGCTCTCCGACGACTCCACCCTCGACGCGGACGTGGTCATCTTCTCCACCGGCATCCGCCCCCGGGACCGGCTCGCCCGCGAGGCCGGACTCGCGATCGGCGAGCGCGGCGGCGTGGTCGTCGGCGATTCCTGCCAGACCTCCGACCCCGCGATCTGGGCGATCGGCGAATGCGCCTCCTTTCAGGAGGCCTGCGCCGGGCTCATCGCCCCGGGCAACGACATGGCCGATGTGGTCGTGGACCGCTTCCTGGGCGGCACCCGCACCCACCAGCGCAAGGACGACGGCACCAAGCTCAAGGGAGTGGGGGTGGATGCCGCCGCCTTCGGTGACGTCAACGCCGTCACCGCCGGAGCCCTCGAGGTCGCTTTTGTCGACCCTGTGAACCGCAAGTACCGCAAGCTGGTGATGTCCGATGACGCGAAGGTGCTGCTGGGCGGTGTCTTCGTGGGAGACATCGAGCTGTTCTCGCAGCTGCGCCCTCTGATCGGCCGAGCCCTCGGCGCCGACCCGTCGGCGGTGATCGCCCCCGAGGGTGGGGACGCGATGGCCGATGCCGAGCTGCCCGACGATGCGGTGGTCTGCTCCTGCAACAACGTCTCCGCCGGCACCATCCGCGCCTCGGTGAGCGAGCACGGGTGCACCACGCTCGGCGAGGTCAAGGAGTGCACGACCGCGGGCACGGTGTGCGGTTCCTGCGTGCCCACCCTGACGAAGCTGCTGAACAAGGAGCTCGAACGCTCCGGCATCGCTGTCTCCACCGCCATGTGCGAGCACTTCGCCCACTCCCGCGCCGAGCTGTACCAGCTGGTGAAGACGGGCGGTCAGCAGACCTTCACCGAGATAGTCACCGCCTTCGGCCGCGGCCGCGGCTGCGCGGTCTGCAAGCCCGTGGTGGCCTCGCTGCTGTCGAGCCTCGGCACCACCTCCGGGCGCCTGCACTCGCCGGTCGGCGAGCAGCTGGGCTCGCTCCAGGACACCAACGATCACGTGATGGCGAACATCCAGAAGAACGGCACCTATTCGGTGATCCCGCGGATGCCCGCCGGCGAGGTCACTCCCGAACAGCTGCTGGTCCTCGCCCAGGTCGCCATCGACTACGGGCTCTACCTCAAGCTCAACGGTGCCCAGCGGATCGGCATGTTCGGAGCGAGGCTGGATCAGCTGCCGGAGATCTGGCGGCGTCTGGTCGACGCGGGCTTCGAATCCGGCCACGCCTACGGCAAGTCGCTGCGGATGGTGAAGTCCTGCGTGGGCTCCACCTGGTGCCGCTATGGCGTGCAGGACTCCACCTCGATGGCCGTCGCGCTCGAGCGGAGGTACCGCGGCCTGCGCTCCCCGCACAAGCTGAAGGTCGGCGTCTCCGGTTGCGCGCGCGAGTGCGCCGAGGCTCGGGCCAAGGACGTCGGCGTGATCGCGACGACCAAGGGCTGGAACCTGTACGTCGGCGGCAACGGCGGTGCGCAGCCGGCCCATGCCCAGCTGCTCATCGAGGACCTCGACGATGAGAACCTCGTCAGATGCATCGACCGCTTCCTGATGCTGTACATCCAGGAGGCCGACAAGGTCCAGCGCACCGCGCGCTGGGTCGAGGATCGCGAGGGCGGGATCGAGGAGCTTCGTCGCGTGATCGTCGAGGATTCCCTCGGCATCGGCGAGGAGCTCGAGGCGCAGATGGCGAACCACGTCGCGACCTACGAGGACGAGTGGACCGCCACCCTGAACGATCCGCAGCGCATGGCGAAGTTCGTGTCGTTCATCAACGCTCCCGGGGTGGCCGATCCGGACCTCGCCTGGGTGCCCGAGCGCGGGCAGATGCGTCCCGCCAACGAGATGGACGAGCACACCGCGCCCGACCCGGTGCGCGCCCGTGCGCTCGCCTCACTCAGCCTGGGGGCGACCAGCCCGCTGGGCGATTCCGTCGACACCCCGGAGGAGGGGCGATGAACGCCCAGGACCCGACCATGATCGATATCTGCGCGCTCAGCGACCTCTCCGTCGAGCGTGGCGTCGCGGCGCTGCTCGGCAGCGACCAGGTGGCGGTGTTCCGCCTGGCCGACGACTCCGTGCGCGCCTGTCAGCAGCGCGACCCGTACTCCGGGTCGAACGTGCTCTCGCGCGGACTGATCGGCTCGCATGAGCTCACCGACGACGGGGAGGAGCCCGAGCAGCTGGTACCCACCATCGCCTCCCCGATGTACAAGCAGGTCTGGAACCTCGACACCGGGGAGGTGCTCGACGCGGGCGGTGGCGAGAAGCTCCCGATCGCGGTGCACGCGGCGGAGGTGCGGGACGGCCGGGTGCTGGTCGCGGCCACACCGCTGCCCCACGCCTCCGACGCCGCCGGGACAGCCCCGTGACCGCGGCGCTCCCCTCGTTCGACGGGGTGCTGGGCGGCGCGGCGCTCACCCCCGGTGCCGTGGCGCTGGTGGGCGGCGGGCCCGGTGCCCTTGACCTGATCACAGTGCGCGGGCTGCACCTGCTGCAGCAGGCGGACGTGGTGGTCATGGACCGGCTGGGGCCGCGCGGCCTCACCGAGCTGCTGGGCCCGGACGTGACGGTGATCGATGTGGGCAAGACCCCCGGGCACCCCTCCCGCACTCAGGAGCAGATCGGAGCGCTGCTGGTCGAGCAGGCCCAGGCCGGCCACCGGGTGGTGCGGCTCAAAGGTGGGGACCCGTTCCTGCTGGGTCGCGGCGGCGAGGAGGTCCTGGCCTGTCGCGCGGCCGGCGTCGAGGTGCAGGTGGTGCCCGGGGTGACCTCAGCCATCGCGGGGCCCGCGGCCGGGGATATTCCTGTCACCCATCGCGGTGCTGCGGTCGCGCTGCACGTGGTCAATGCCCACGGAGATCTCGGTCCCGCGGATCTCGCCGCGCTCCGGGATCCCGGCACCACCACGGTGCTGATGATGGGGGTGGGGTGGCTTCCCAGGCTGGTCTCCCAGGCGCTGCTGAACGGCGTCCCGCCCGAGACCCCGGTTGCCGTGGTGCAGAGCGCGACCCTGCCCGAGCAGCGGAGTGTGCGAGGCACCCTGGCCTCGATCGAGGAGAGGGTGCGGGAGGCCGGCATCGGCTATCCGGCGGTGATCACGGTGGGCCGTACCTCGGCTGAGGGGTTCCTGGAGGCTCCTTCCTCCGCCCCTCGAGCGCGCGGCGCGGGGCGGGAGGCACTGCCTTCGACCGAGAAGCCGGACGTTACCGCGGTGCCGGTGCTCATCGGCTGCGCGCACGGAACCCGGCAGCGTGAGGGCCGCGACGTGGTCCGGGCGATCCTGCGCCGGATCTCCGAGCAGCTCCCTTCCGTCGCGGTGCGGGAGGCCTATGTGGATGTGCAGAGCCCGGAGGTCTCCCAGGTCGTGGCACAGCTGGCCCCGGCACGCGCCACGGTGCGCACCCGTGAGGAGGACACCCCGCCGGCAGTGGTGGTGGTGCCGCTGCTGCTGTCCACCGGGCTCCACGTGGGTGAGGACATCGCCAGCGCGGTCGCCGGTCATGAGGCACTTGCCGCGGGACCGCTCGGCCCGGATCCCCGGCTCGCCGAGGTGATGGAACAGCGGCTTCAGGAGGCGGGGGCGCAGCCCGATGACGCGGTGGTGATGGCGGTCGCCGGCACCCGGGACCGCGCGGGACAGGAGATGGGTGAGCAGATGGGCGCCCTGCTCTCCGCGCAGCTGCAGCGCACGGTGACGGTCGGCTTCATCGCCGCGGCGCAGCCCTCGGTCGCCGACGCCGTGGCACAGGCTCGCAAACGCACCGGAGCCCGAGTGGCGCTCGCCACGTATCTACTGGCACCCGGATACTTCCACGCTCAGCTCCAGCGGGCCGGCGCGGATCTGGTGGCGGCGCCGCTGGGCGACCACCCGCTGATCGCCGAGATCGCGGTGGATCGCTACCGGTCGCTGCTGGGCGGCTGAGGGCAGGGACCAGGGCCAGTGGTCAGGGCCAGTGGTCAGGGCCAGGGGCAGGGGCCCGGGCTGTCACCAGGGCCGTTGCCCCCGCTACCCATAGGTATCCCCTCTGAGCTGTCGCCATGGCATGCGCCAGGCGACAGTTCAGAGGGGATGGGTGCCGGTTCGGCTCAGTCCAGGAGCCGACGGGTCGCGCCGTAGGTCGCCGAGCGCACCAGGTGCGCATAGACCTTGAGCGCCTGGGAGACCTTGCGGTCGCGGTTCTCGGGACGCCACGGCAGCGGCCCCTTCGCCACACGACGCCTGTCGAGCTCCGCCTCAGGGACGTCGAGCTCGAGCAGGCGCTTGTCGACATCCATGATGATCTTGTCGCCGTCCTCGATCAGGCCGATCAGCCCTCCTTCAGCCGCTTCTGGCGAGATGTGGCCGATGGAGACGCCGCTGGTGCCGCCGGAGAAGCGGCCATCGGTGATCAAGGCGCAGGTCTTGCCCAGTCCCCGGCCCTTGAGGAAGGACGTCGGATAGAGCATCTCCTGCATGCCGGGGCCTCCCTGCGGGCCCTCGTAGCGGATCACCACGACGTCGCCGGCCTTCACCGTCTTGTCGAGGATCTTCTGGACCGCCACTTCCTGGGAGTCGCAGACCACCGCGGTGCCCTCGAAGTGGAAGAGGTCCTCGGTGATGCCGGCGGTCTTGAACACCGCACCGTCACGCGCGAGGTTGCCCTTCAGCACCGCGAGGCCGCCATCCTTGGTGTAGGCGTGCGGCACCGAGCGGACCACGCCGTTCTCGCCGTCGGTGTCCAGCTCGTCCCAGGTGTTCGTGGTGGAGAAGGCCTGGGTGGTGCGCACCCCGCCAGGGGCGGCATGGAACAGCGCCTCGGCCTTCTTCGAGGCGGTGCCGCTGCGGATGTCCCATTCCGCGAGCCAGCTGGCCAGGTCCGGCGAGTGGACGGTGTGGATGTTGTGGTCCAGCAGACCGGCGCGATCCAGCTCGCCGAGGATCGCAGGGATGCCACCGGCACGGTGGACGTCCTCCACGTGCGCGGTGCCATTCGGGGCGACCTTGGACAGAGTGGGCACCAGGCGTGAGATGCGGTCGATGTCATCCAGGGTGAAGTCGACACCGCCCTCGATCGCGACGGCGAGTATGTGCAGGATGGTGTTGGTCGAGCCGCCCATGGCGACATCCATCGCCATGGCGTTGCTGAACGCGGCCTTGGTGGCGATCGAGCGCGGCAGCACCGACTCGTCCTCGTCCTCGTAGTAGCGCTTGGAGAGCTCGACGACCTTCCGCCCGGCCTCGAGGAAGAGCTCCTTGCGGAAGGCATGGGTGGCCAGCGTGGTGCCGTTGCCGGGCAGGGACAGCCCGAGCACCTCGGTGAGGCAGTTCATCGAGTTCGCGGTGAACATTCCGGAGCAGGAGCCGCAGGTGGGGCAGGCGTTCTCCTCCACCTCAGCGAGCTGCGCGTCAGTGATGGAGTCGTCGGCGCTGAGCGACATCGCATCGACCAGGTCGATGCGATGCTCGGTGACACCCTCGACCGGCTTGCCGGACTCGGAGGGGCCGCCGGAGACGAAGACGACGGGGATGTTCAGCCGCATCGCGGCCATCATGTGACCCGGGGTGATCTTGTCGCAGTTCGAGATGCACACCAGTGCATCCGCCGTGTGGGCGTTGACCATGTACTCGATGGAGTCGGCGATGAGGTCACGGCTGGGCAGCGAGTACAGCATGCCGCCGTGCCCCATGGCGATGCCGTCGTCCACGGCGATGGTGTTGAACTCCTTGGAGACGCCGCCAGCCTCCGCGATCGCCCCGGCGACCAGGTCACCCATGTTCTTGAGGTGGACGTGGCCCGGCACGAACTGGGTGTACGAGTTCGCGATCGCGATGATCGGTTTGCCGAAGTCGCCGCTCTTCATGCCGGTGGCGCGCCACAGGGCGCGGGCGCCGGCCATATTGCGGCCGTGGGTCGAGGTGCGGGAACGAAGCTGAACCATGCAGGAATGCTACGCCGCCATACGAGATGCCGGTGTCACCATCCGGACGGCGGACGGCGAGGGCCATCATCGACTAGCGACCCGCGTGCTCCACGAAGAGGTAGACCGCGGAGTCCTCGATGACGCTGTCGTGGCCGATCCCGAACCAGGTGCCCGCAGCATCGGCAGGCTGCCCACCCGAGACCTCGCAGATCATGGAGCGCTCAAGATCCTCGCCATCCTCGCAGGAGACGGTGACGTCCACGTCGGAGGGTCCGTCGCTGACCTGGGTCGCACGGAAACCCTCTTCGGTCGCGGTGGCGACCACCTCGGGGGTCTCGTCCTGGCCCACCAGATACGCGAAGTGGAAGATCTGATCCGCCTGCAGCGGGAGCTCCCCCGCATCCTCGGCGGCGGCGCGCACGATCAGGGCGGTGTTCCCATTGGTGGTGCGCACCAGGGCCACGTCCCAGGTCTCAGAGACCTCCTCGAGGAAATCTCCCTCGATACTGCCGCCTGTGCACCTGATCTGCTCACCGAGGAGCACGTCGCCAGGGCAATCGGGGCTGCTCACCGAGGACTCCAGGAAGTTGCTGACCTCGCTGCCGACCTCCTCGGCGGGCACCGTCTCGGCGCCATCGAGGAGGGGCAGGAACAGGTAGTGACTGCCGGGGTCGGTGGGATCGGGAGCGTGCGCTCCGCCCCCGTCGCTCGGCGCCGGGCCTGCGCCACCCGCGGTGGGCTGGTCCTCCTCGGACGTCGACGGGGCCGCCGAGGGTGTCCGCTGCGTGGACGACGCACTCGGCTCGGACGGCGCTGCCGGCTCCTCACCGTCTCGCGTGCAGCCCATCAGCGCAAGTGATGCGATCACCCCCAGTGCAGCCCCTCCGGCAGCGATCCGGCGCCGCAGACCGCTCGCCGCCCTCAGCATGCCCGTCGTTCCCTGCCTGCTCATCACGGCCGCTCCCCAGTGCCTCTTCGCGTATCCGTGCGCGTCCCGGGCGATTTCGGTGGGACCTCAGCGCGACCGTAGTCGCCGCCACCCGGCCGGTCCACCCCACCGACCCGGTCCACCCGGCAAAGGGTCGATCGCCGCCGCCCCTGCCCTCGCTCATCGTCCCGCGGGGTCCTTCGTGAGGGTGTCACCGTCAGGATCGGCGTCCGCGTCGGGATCGGTGGCCAGGCCCCAACCCTCCGGTGCACCCATCGGAGAGAAGAGGTCCTCGTCGTGATGGTCCGCCCGGACCGGGAAATCCGGGTCCTCCGCCAGCTGACGGTGCAGATCCGCGAGCCGCAGCTCCTCGGTCAGAGTCTGCTTGCGCTCGGCGGCCACCTGCTCCGAGGTGGGCTCATGGTCGCGCATACCCACCCGCAGCTCGGGGTCAATCTCGCCGAGGGCCCCGACGCTCACGCGGTACTTGTGGCGCAGGATCTCCAACCGCAGCACTCGCGCGAGGAAATAGATGCCCAGCAGGTTCGGAAGCGCCATGAGGAAGAACATCGCATCGGAGAAGGCGATCACGGAATCCAGCGAGATCGCGGCACCGACCACGATGGCCAGCACCCAGATGATGCGAAATCCGGTCTTCACGCCGTTGCTGCTGCCGAAGAGGAACATCGCGTTCAGCTCTCCGTAGTAGGCATAGGCGAGGATCGTGGAGAAGCCGAAAAGCGTCACCGCGATGGTGAGCAGAACCGGGAACCAGCCAGCCACCGTCGCGAAGGCGCTTGCGGTGAGGGCCACGCCATCCGCGTCGCCGGTCGAGTACACGCCGGTGACCACGATCGCCAGCGCGGTGAGCATGCAGACACCGATGGAGTCCACCAGCGGCTCCCACATCGCGGTGAATCCCTCCGTGGCGGGTTCCTTGGTCTTCGAGGCGCTGTGCGCCATCGCCGCGGAACCCACGCCCGCCGCGTTGGAGAACAGGGCCCGCTGGATGCCGATCACGGCCACGCCGATGATGCCGCCGGTGACGCCGTCCGCGGTGAAGGCACCGGTGATGATCTGCCCGAAGGCCTGCGGGACGGCCGTGATGTTCATGGCCAAAATGATCAGGATGCAGGCCGTGTAGAGCACGGCCATGGCGGGAGTCAGCGCTGAGGTCCAGCGCGCGATCGACTTCACGCCACCGAGCACGACGGCACCGGCGAGGACCGCGAGCACCACGCCGATGACCCAGCCGTTCCCCTCGAGGAAGCCGCTGCCCGTGGCGCCGGAGATGATCGCCGCGACCTGGTTGGCCTGGAAGAGGTTTCCGGCACCGAACACGCCGACCAGGGCGAAGATCGCATACAGGACCGCGAGCACCCCACCCAGGCGCTTGCGGCCGATCGAGGCGAGACCGTCCCGCAGGTAGTACATGGGGCCGCCCTCGGTGGTCCCGTCCTCGTTGACCTTGCGGAACAGCACTCCGAGCGTGGCCTCAGCCATCTTCACGCTCATCGCGAAGAATCCGAAGAGCGCGATCCACAGCGCTGCACCGGGTCCGCCGGCGCTGATCGCCACAGCGACGCCGGCGATGTTGCCCAGACCCACCGTGCCCGAGAGCTCGGTCGCCAGCGCCTGATAGCTCGAGACCTCGCCCGGGTCGGTCTTGGCGGTGTATCGGCCGCGGATCACCTTGAGCGAGTGCTTGAGCCCGGTGATCGGCTGGAAGCGCAGCCAGACGGTGAGGAAGATCGCGGCGGCCATCAGCCAGACCACGATGACCGGCACCCCGCCGAAGACCGGGACCTCGAAGAACACGATGGCGCTGAGCCAGTCCGCGATCGGGCCGAAGTATCTTTCGACGGCTGCGTCTATGCCTGTCATCGGGCGTGTGCTCCTCCGGCGGGATGGTCCGCCTGTGGTGTCGGGTTCGTGGCGCCGCAGCCGTCACCCGGTGGGCCGGGGAGGCACTGGCGCCAGCGCATCGACGACTGTACAGACGCTGAGTTGCGCGTGGGCCAGTGCTGAGAACCGTGCACGAGAGGGGCGTTCCCACTGGTCATGCTGGGACGGCAGCAAAACCCAGTTATCAGCGCCGGACAATCTGGCGCCGCGACAATTTACCGATTCTTGACCTCTTGTGTGTGGTCGTTCACAGCGACGCGGGGCGGGGCCCTACTCCACGACGGCGAACGGCCCGACCCCGCATCACGCAGGGTCGGGCCGTCCACAACTCTCGGAACCTCAGCTCACGCCGAGCTTCTCCATGATGATCTCCCGCACCCGGCCGGCGTCGGCCTGACCGCGGGTGGCCTTCATGATCGGACCGATGAGGGCGCCGATCGCCTGGACCTTGCCGCTCTGGATCTTCGCGACCACGTCCGGGTTGTCGGCGATCGCCTGGTCCACCGCGCCGGTGAGCACCGAGTCATCGGAGACGACAGCAAGGCCCTCGGACTCGACGATTGCGGCCGGGTCGCCGTTGCCGTCGAGCACCTTGATGAGCACCTGCTTGGCGATCTTGTCGTTGATCTTCGTGCCGTCGACCAGGCCCTGCAGCTCAGCGACCTGGACCGGGGAGACCCCAAGAGCCGTGAGCTCGAGATCGCGGTCCTTCGCGATGCGGGCCAGCTCGCCCATCCACCACTTGCGGGCGCTCTGGGCGCTCGCGCCGGCAGCAACGGTCGCCTCGATGAGGTCGAGGGCGTCGGCGTTGATGACGTCCCGCATCTCGAGGTCGCTGAAGCCCCAGTCGCCGAGCAGACGGCGCCGACGAGCGGCGGGCAGCTCGGGCAGGGTGGCGCGGATCTCCTCGACCCATTCGCGGCTCGGGGCGACTGGCACCAGATCCGGCTCGGGGAAGTAGCGGTAGTCCTCAGCATCGGACTTGGGGCGGCCCGAGGAGGTGCCGCCAGTGTCCTCGTGGAAGTGGCGAGTCTCCTGGATGACTTTCTCGCCCGCGTCGAGCACGCCCGCCTGCCGGGAGATCTCGTAGCGGACCGTCCGCTCGATCGAGCGGAACGAGTTCACGTTCTTCGTCTCGGTGCGGGTGCCCAGCTCGGCCTCGGGGTTCGCCCGCAGCGACACGTTGATGTCCGCGCGCACGTTGCCGCGCTCCATCTTCGCCTCGGAGACGTCGAGCGTCCGGAAGATGTCCCGCAGGGTGCGCACATACGCAGCGGCGACCTCGGGGGCGCGACCCTTGGTGTTCGGGATCGGCTTGGTGACGATCTCGACCAGCGGCACGCCGGCGCGGTTGTAATCCACCTGCGAGTGGGTCGCCCCGTGGATGCGCCCGGTGGAGCCGCCGACGTGGGTGTTCTTGCCCGCGTCCTCCTCCATGTGGGCACGTTCGATCTCCACGCGGATGATCTCGCCGTCCTCCAGCTCGATGTCGACCCAGCCTTCATAGGCGATGGGCTCGTCGTACTGCGAGGTCTGGAAGTTCTTGGTGAGGTCGGGATAGAAGTACTGCTTGCGTGAGAACCGGCAGGTCTCGGCGATCGAACAGTTCAGCGCCAGGCCGATCTTGATCGCGTACTCGACGGCCTTGTGGTTCACCACCGGCAGCGCGCCGGGCAGGCCCAGCGAGGTGGGGGTGATCGCCGTGTTCGGCTCGGCCGCGAAGATATTGGGCGCACCGTCGAACATCTTGGTGGCGGTGCCCAGCTCGACGTGGACCTCGATGCCGAGGACGGGATCGAAGCGCGAGATGGCCTCGTCGTAGTCGACGAGTTCGATATCGGGTGCAGTGCTCATCAGTTCGCTCCTCCGGTGAGCTCGGGGGCCTTGGCCAGCAGGGGGCCGCCCCAGGAGTCCTCGAGCAGCGCCTCCAGGGCGCCGCCCACCCGGTACAGGCGCTCGTCGGCGCGGACCGGGGCGAGGAACTGGATGCCGGCGGGCAGGCCGTCCTCGGCGAGGCCGCTGGGCAGCGAGATGCCCGGGACTCCGGCGAGGTTGGCGGGGATGGTGGCGATGTCGTTCATGTACATCGCGGTGGGGTCGTCGATCTGCTCGCCGAGGCGGAAGGCGACCGTCGGAGCGGTCGGCGAGGCGAGCACGTCAACCTGCTCGAAGGCGGCGGCGAAGTCGCGCTGCACGAGAGTGCGTACCTTCTGGGCGCTGCCGTAGTAGGCGTCGAAGTAGCCGGCCGACAGGGCGTAGGTGCCCAGCAGGATGCGGCGCTTGACCTCGTCGCCGAAGCCGGCGCCGCGGGTCGCCTTCATGACGTTCTCCGCGGTCGGGTGATCTTCGGGGACCACGCGCAGGCCGAAGCGCATGCCGTCGAACTTCGCGAGGTTCGAGGATGCCTCCGAGGGCATGATCAGGTAGTAGGCGCCCAGTGCGTAGCGGAAGTTCGGGCAGGAGACGCGCACGATCTCGGCGCCGGCGCGCTCGAGCTGCTCGAGCGACTCGGTGAAGCGGGCGCGGACCTCGGGGGCGAAACCCTCCCCCTCGAGCTCCTCGATGACGCCCACGCGCAGTCCCTTGACGTCCTTGCTGCGGGCGGCCGCGGCGAAGGGGCCGACGGGGTCGGTGAGGGAGGTCGAGTCATGCGGGTCGTGGCCGGCGATGAGCTCGTGCAGCAGCGCGGAGTCCTCGACGGTGCGGGTCACGGGGCCGGCCTGGTCCAGCGAGCTGGCCATGGCGATCAGGCCGTAGCGGGAGACGGAACCGTAGGTGGGCTTGACGCCCACGGTGCCGGTGACGGCGCCGGGCTGACGGATCGAGCCACCGGTGTCGGTGCCGATCGCGAGCGGGGCCTCATAGGCGCCGACGGCCGCGGCGGAGCCGCCGCCGGAGCCACCGGGGATCCGGTCACGGTCCCAGGGGTTGCGGGTGGGGCCGTAGGCGCTGGTCTCCGTCGAGGAGCCCATCGCGAACTCGTCCATGTTGGTCTTGCCCAGGATCGGCAGACCTGCCTTGCGCAGGGCGGTCACCAGGGTCGCGTCATAGGGCGGGATCCAGCCCTCGAGCATCTTGGAGCCCGCGGTGGTGGGCTGGCCCTCCGTGACCACGATGTCCTTCACCGCGATGGGCACTCCGGCCAGGGCGTGCAGCTCCTCGCCGGCGGCGCGACGGGTGTCGACCTCGCGGGCGGCGGAGAGCGCTTCGTCGGTGTTGACGTGGAGGAAGGCATTCAGGTCGCCGTCGACGGCGGCGATGCGGTCCAGGTGGGCGCGAGTGAGCTCCTCGGAGGAGACCTCACCGGCGGCGAGCGCGGCGGCCTGAGCGGCGGCGCTGGTGCGGATGATGTCGGTCATGCTCACTCCTCCCCGAGGATCTGCGGGACGGCGAAGCGGCCGTCCTGCGCCTCAGGAGCGCCGGCGAGCGCCTGCTCCTGGGTCAAGGTGGTCTCGACGACGTCCTCACGGAAGACGTTGGTCATGGCAATGGGGTGGGACGTCGCGGGTACATCCTCAGTGGCGACCTCGGACACGGAGGCGACAGCATCCATGATGGAGTCGAACTCGCCGGCGAAGCGGTCGATCTCCTCATCGGTGAGCTGGATCCGTGCGAGGTCGGCGAGGCGTGCGACGTCATCTCGTCCGATCGAAGGCATGTGGGTCATTCTAGGACGGGTCCCGGGGTGTCTGGCCCACCCGGTAGTGATAGCCGCCGATCCGATGGAAGCCGAGGTCTCGGTACAGGGTGCGGGCAGGGGTGTTGTCGGACTCCACCTCGAGCAGGACGCGGCTGGCTCCCTGGACCGCGGCGAGGGCGAGCAGCGTGCCGGACAGCGCGCGGCCCAGGCCCCGGCGTCGCTGCGCGGGGTCGACCGCGATCATGTTGAGCACCGCGACGGTCTCCTTCCCCACCTCGACCAGCGCGGCGCGGCCGGCCGCGGCATCGGGGACGTCTGGGGTGGGCAGACGCACCTGGACTGCGGGAGTGCCAGCGAGGATGTCGTGCATCGTCTGGCGGGAGTTCTCGCCCTCGCGCGGCGCCAGTCGCCAGGCGGCCTCGAACCAGTCCTCGTCGAGGGCGCCGTTGGCGATCACAGCCGACGGGTGAGGCCGGGGCAGGGTGCCGGAGAGCGGGAGCTCGAGGATCTCGCTGCTGCCGACGATCTGGTCCCCGCGGGCGGCGAGCAGGTCATCCAGTCCGTCGGGGGTCACGCCCTCGATGATCCGGTGCACGGTCTGCTCCCCCACCATCGTGACCAACGACTCCACCCGGGCAAGGGCCGCGGCGAGCGCGTCGGGTGCGGCCGGGGGCTCGAGCGCGATGATGCTGTGTGCGCGTTTGGTGACACCCCGTGAGCGCAGCAGCGAGAAGCCGTCGACGTCGAGCCGCTGCAGCGGCCGCCAGCCGGCGATGAGCGCCTCGCCGAGTCGGGAACCCGTGAGCGGGCGGAGAGTCGAGGGCTGGGAGCTGGAGCGGGAGCGTCGGGTCACCCGGCAGAGCCTACCGATCCCGCCGCGGAGCTGCCGGATTCCCAGCCCAGAGCGTCCTGCCTCGCAGCACTTCGCCACCTGGTTGCCAGCATGGTGCCGCCTGAGTCACAGCGTGGTGCCGCCCGATCACTTCGGTAGACTCCTGCTTCCCCACCGACCATGAAGGGACCTCGACATGTCTGTCGACCCGAACATCGACTACCACGCCCATGACCCGGAGGACGGGGAGGAGCTGTCGGAGGATCCTCGGATCCGCGAGGCCCAGGAGCTCGAGGCCCGGATGCGCCGCGCGCTGGCCACCAAGGAGGATCCGTTGCGTGACGACGAATCGACCTCGGAGCGTCTGCGTCGCCTCGAGCAGGAGAAGGCCGACTAGAGCCCCGTCGAGAAAAGGGTGCGGCGGAGCGCCGCGGCTCGTCGGTCGGGCGGACTTGTCACACTGAGGGCATGACTGCCGGCATCGACTCACCCCAATCCTCTGCCCTCTCCCTGCGCGAGGAGGCCCGCGAAGCGCTCGAAGCGCTGACCGGCCATGCAGGGGCGGACTTCCACGACGGACAGTTCGAGGCCATCTCGGCACTGGTCCAGGAGCGGCGCCGAGTCCTCGTGGTCCAGCGCACCGGCTGGGGCAAATCTGCGGTGTACTTCCTCGCCGCACTGCTGCAGCGTCGCCGCGGCGCCGGGCCAGCGCTGATCGTCTCACCGCTCATCGCTCTCATGCGCGACCAGGTCGCGGCCGCCCGACGGGCCGGGGTACGGGCCGAGGCGATCAGCTCCGCCAATCCCACCGAGTGGGCCGAGATCGAACGGGCGCTGGCCGCCGACGAGATCGACGTGCTCCTGGTCTCCCCCGAACGACTGGTCAACCCCCGTTTCCGGGAGGAGCAGCTGCCTCGCCTGGTGGAGCGGTGCGGGCTGCTGGTGATCGATGAGGCCCACTGCATCTCCGACTGGGGCCACGACTTCCGGCCCGACTATCGGCGACTGCGGGATCTGGTCGCCGAGCTCGGTCCCGAGGTGCCCGTGCTCGCCACCACCGCGACCGCTAACTCGCGTGTGGTGGCCGATGTCGCCGAGCAGCTCGGGGTCCAGGGGCCGCAGGGCACCGACGCCGAGGGCGGTGTGCTCACCCTGCGTGGTCCGCTGACCCGTGCCTCGCTGCGCCTGGGGTCGCTCTCGCTCGACGACGATCGGACGCGCCTGTCCTACCTGGTAGAACACCTTGACCAGATGCCCGGCTCGGGAATCATCTACACCCTCACCGTCTCCGCGGCCGAGGATCTCGCCGAGCTGCTGGACCGGCCGGACCGGCGGGTGCGGGCCTATACCGGCCGCACCGATTCCGAGGAACGGGCCGAGCTGGAACGCGCGCTGAAGAACAACGAGGTCAAGGCGCTCGCGGCGACCAGCGCGCTGGGGATGGGGTTCGACAAGCCGGATCTGGGATTCGTGGTCCACCTCGGCGCACCGAGCTCTCCGGTCGCTTACTACCAGCAGGTGGGACGTGCGGGGCGCGCCACTGACACCGCGGACGTCCTGCTGCTGCCCGGCCGGGAGGACCGCGCGATCTGGGAGTACTTCGCGACCGCGTCGATGCCCTCGCAGGAGAGCGCAAGCGCTGTCCTCAGCGCTCTGGCCTCCTCGGACCGGCCGCTGTCCACCCCGGCGCTGGAAGCGCGGGTGGACGTGCGCCGCACTCCGCTCGAGCTGCTGCTGAAGGTGCTCGCGGTCGACGGGGCGGTGCAGAACGTCAAGGGCGGCTGGATCGCGACCGGAACGCCGTGGGTCTATGACGGGCCTCGCTACGAGAAAGTCGCCCGGGCACGGCGCGAGGAGCAGCAGGCCATGCTCGAGTACGAGCGGCTGGAGAGCGGAGATCCGCAGCAGTGCCGGATGCTGTTCCTGGCGCGGCAGCTCGATGACGACACCGCGACCCCCTGCGGTCGCTGCGATGTGTGCGCGGGGCCCTGGTATCCGGCGCCCGGCAGCGGATCTGCAGGGACCGGATCAGCAGGGGCCTCCGCCGCACAGGACAGCGCTGCTGCGCAGGTCTCTGCGCTGCTGGAGCGGGTCGGGGTGCCGGTGACGCCGCGCGCGCAGTGGCCCCAGGGGCTGGACCGGCTGGGCGTGATCGACGACAGCGGACGCACTCCGCGCGGGAACATCCCTGCGACCCAGCGCGCGGAGGAGGGACGGGCGCTGGCCCGCTCCTCCGACCTCGGTTGGGCGGGTCTGCTGCGTCAGGTGCTGCGCACCGACGAGGAAGGCCGCCCGGTGGACTCCGAGGTGCCTGATGCCCTGGGCCGTCGGATCGTCGAGGTGCTCGCAGCCTGGGACTGGGAGCAGCGCCCGGCAGCAGTGGTCGCGATCCCGTCGCTGACCCGTCCGCACCTGGTGAGCTCCCTCGCCGCCGGCATTGCGAACGTGGGCCGCCTTGCGGACCTCGGACAGCTCGGCCTCGCCCCCGGCGCCGAGCCGCTGCGCGCCGGGGGGAACAGCGCCTTCCGGCTGGCGGATCTCTGGGACCGCTTCGTGGTCACCGAGGAGCTGCAGCAGCGGCTCGAAGAGCAGGAGGGTGCACCGCTGCTGCTGGTGGACGACAGCATCTCTTCACGCTGGACGATGACCGTCGCCGCCCGCGCGCTGCGCCGTGCCGGATCCGGGCCGGTGCTTCCGCTGGCCCTCGCGCTGGAGGCGTGAGCCAACGCCGGGGAGCGCTCCCCGGCGGCGGCGCGTTCACTCCGCGGGAGTCTCCTGCGCCGCAGAGTCCTCGCTCGCTTCGGAGCCCTCAGACTGCTCAGACTGCTCAGGATCTTCAGGATCTTCGGGCTCGAGCGCGACCGCATCAGCCCCGCCGGCGAGCAGTGCTGCGAAGCTTGCCTCATCGAGGATCCGCAGGCCGAGGTCCCGGGCCTTGGTCTCCTTCGTCCCGGCATTCTCGCCGACCACCACGAAGTCGGTCTTCTTGGAGACCGAGCCGGAAGCCTTCCCTCCTCGCGAGATGATCGCCTCCTTGGCGCCGTCGCGGGTGAACCCCTCGAGGCCGCCGGTGACCACCACGGTCAGCCCCTCGAGGGTCTTCACGAAGCCTTCGGCGATGTCATCCTTCATCCGCACCCCCGAGCTCGCCCAGCCGTCCACCAGCTCGCGGTGCCAGTCGACTGCGAACCATTCGAGGACCGCCTCGGCGATGATCCCGCCGACTCCGTCGGTGTCCGAGAGCTGTTCGATGCTCGCCTCGCGGATCGCCTCCATCGAGCCGTAGGCCGTGGCGAGGGACCGCGCGGCAGAGGGGCCCACATGGCGGATCGAGAGCGCGACCAGCACTCGCCAGAGCGGCTGCTCCTTCGCCTTCTCGAGTTCGTTCATCAGCATCTCGGTGGACTTGAGCACCACCGACTCCTTGACCTGCTTCCAGACCGCCTCACGCTTGTAATGGCGGAACTGGGGCCGGGACCAGAAGGCGGGCTGTATCCGCCAGTCCCCCGTCGGTTCCCCGTCGCGCCGCTCGGGCTGCCAGACGAACACCTCCTGCAGGGCTGCCGGAGTGAGGTCGAAGAGGTCGGAGCCGGTGGTGATCACGGGCTGCTGGAGTGCGGGCAGCATCGGATCATCCGCCTCGGTGATCCGCAGGAGTGGTACTCCGTCGGTGCCGGCGGTGAGCTCACCGTTCTTGATCACCACGAAGTTGCTCTGCTCGGTGTCGGCGATGTCGCGGATCGGCAGGTGCACCGCATGGCCCGCGGCGAGGGCGGCGAGGGCCTCGCCGCGGCGCTTGTCGGGATCGGTGAGCGCGATCGCGCTCTCCTCGCCGAGCGACTCGATGTCGAAGGCTCCGCGGGAGCCGGCATGCTCGACCCGGCCGGAGACCTGTGCGGGGCAGTCCTTCTGATTGGGGCAGCGCCAGTCCTTGTCCCCTTCCTTCTCGGGGCGGATCTCGGTGCCGCAGGCCGGGCATTCGGTGGGCATCACGAAGGGACGTTCGCTGCCATCGCGCCGGGACTCGACCGGCCCGAGGATCTCGGGGATCACGTCACCTGCCTTGCGCAGGATGATGGTGTCGCCGATCAGCACCCCCTTGCGCTCGACATCGAACTGGTTATGCAGGGTCGCCTTCTCGACCGTCGATCCCGCGACGGAGACCGGCTCCATGATGCCGAACGGGGTCACCCGCCCGGTGCGCCCCACCTGCACCTGGATGTCCAGCAACGTGGTGGTGACCTCTTCGGGCGGGTACTTGAAGGCGGTCGCCCAGCGTGGGGCGCGGGAGGTGGAGCCGAGGGCTCGCTGTTGGGCGAAGGTGTCGATCTTGACGACGATCCCGTCGATCTCGTGCTCGACGTCGTGACGGTGCTCGCCATAATGCTCGACGTAGGTGACCACCTCGTCGATCGAGTCGGTGACGGCCATGTACTCACTGGTGGGAAGGCCCCAGGAGGCGAGCAGCTCATACATCTCGCTCTGCGAGCCCACCGGCGGATCCGGCCAGGCACCGAGGCCGTGCACCGTGAGCTGCAGCGCGGCCAGCCTGGCGTCCCCGGCCTCGCGCTCGAGCCCGTCCTTCTTCTCCAGCTGCTGGCGCAGCCCACCAGCGGCGGTGTTGCGCGGGTTCGCGAAGGTGGGGAAGCGTCGGGTCGCGGCGATCAGCTCGCGCTCCTCGTCGAAGGAGCGACGGCCGCTGGCTTGCCGGGATTCCCAGCGGGTGCGGGATTCGAGGACGGCGCGCTCGCGCAGCTCGAGCTGGAACTCGTTCAGGCGCGTGAAGTCCTCCGTGGGCATGAACACCTCGCCGCGCACCTCGACCAGCGCTGGGTGCCCGGTTCCCGCCAGCCGCTGCGGGATCTGGCCGATGCGCAGGGCGTTGGCGGTGACGTCCTCGCCGGTGCGCCCATCTCCACGGGTCGCGGCGGTGATCAGCTCTCCGTGCTCGTAGCGGAGGTTGATCGCGAGTCCGTCGATCTTGAGCTCGGTGAGGAAACGGGCCGTCCCACCGATCTCCGCGGCGGCATGGGAGCACCACTCGCGCAGATCCTCGATCGAGAACACATTGTCCAGGCTCTGCATCCGCTCGGCATGCTCGATCGTGGGCAGGCCAGCGGCGGCGGCCCCGCCGACGGTCCGGGTGGGTGAATCCTCGGCAGCGAGCTGCGGGTTCGCCTCCTCGAGCGTGCGCAGCTCCTGCTCGAGCCGGTCGTATTCGGCATCGGCCATGGTGGGCGCATCGTGCTCGTAGTAGTCCACGCGCGCCTGCTCGATCTGCGCGGTGAGTGAGGCGATGCGCTGCTGCGCCGTCTCGTCAGCGGTGCGGGGTTCCTGCTCGTTCGTGGTCACCAGAACATTGTGACGCACGGGCGGACTGCGGCGCACGGGCAGGGAGCGGAGCCGCCGATATCAGTCAGGCCAGGAACCTCCGGGGCAGGTCAGGCGGTCAGGCGTTCCGCCCATGAGGGCGCGACCCGCAGCAGTGCCTCGAGCGCCTGCTCGTCGAGCAGGGTCGATGCCTCCGGCTGGGCGGAGGGATCGACCAGGCCGCTGTGCAGGTCATGGGACGCGCCGGTGTGGGCGATCACGGCGATTCCCGCAGCGTCGGCATCGCTGTGTCCCAGGCGCCGCCAGGTCTCGAACATCATCTCCAGCTCGGGGCCCAGCAGCCCGCCGGGCCTGGGGTCGACGACCAGTTCGAAGACGCAGCCGTCGTCGGCGGCTTCAGCGATGCCCTCCCAGAGCGCACGGCCCTCCGGGGTGGTCAGCGCGGGCAGCCGGCGCGGGGCGATCGCCATCCGGCGGGCACCCGCGTCACGGGCGGCGCGCAGCAGGGAGATGTCGGCTCCGACGCCGAGCGTGACGGAGTTCGCGTCCAGTCCGTACTCCTCGAGGGCCACGAACAGGCAGCTCCAGAGCACCCCGATCTCCTGGGCGGGCAAGGGCGCGTAGCGACGCCGACCGGAGGGCGTGGGGATCCGGCCCTGATGGACCGCGGCCACGGCATCCTCTCGCAGCAGCACGTGAAGCTGCGCGCCGGGGACCCGCTCCTGCAGGGAGGTCAGATGGCCGACCAGCCCCTCAGCCAGCAGCATCGGCAGGTCACGCACGGCCCCGGGATCGCCGAGCGTCCGCTCCCCCGACTGCAGAAAGGTGGCGCCGGAAAGGGTGGCGGGGCCCAGAGCGGTGGTCATCAGCGCACCCTCATAGCCCAGCAGGGCGATCCGTGCCGCATCCAGCATCCGCTCCCGCAGCTCGCGGGCGTGCTGCCAGGCCCGTCCGGTGCCGGAACCCAGGCGCCAGCCGTAGCTGACGAGGTCTCCGGTGGTCTCGGCGAGCAGAGCCAGACTGGCCGGGAGCAGATGGTCGGTCTCGTCGCGACCGAGCGCGGAGGGCAGATAGAGCCGGGTGGCGATCTGCTCCTCGAGGTCATCACCGAGCAGGGAGCGCAGGCGCATGAGCGCCGCGAGCGGCGGGTCCTGCGGAAGCTCGAGCCTGAGCGCCTGCTCAGGCGTGGGAGCACGGAAGGTGCCGTCTCCGGTGAGGGTGACCAGGGGCTTCATCGACGGCGCTCCAGGGTGGCGGCGGCCAGGACTCGGTCTCCGTCATAGATGACGAGGGTCTGGCCAGGGGCGACACCACGGATAGGAGTGCTGAGCTGCACCCGCAGGCTGCTGCCGGCGCCGTTCGCGGGCTCCTCGGTGGATGGGGTCTCGAGGATCACCGCAGGGGTCGCGTCGCCGTGGGCGCGGATCTGGGCATGGACCTGACGTCCCACCTCGAGCGGCTCGAAGGAGATCACGTCGGTCGCGATCAGCTCCCGCGTGGACAGCAGCTCACCGGCTCCGATCACCACCTGGCGGGAGTCAGGATCGATGTCCACGACGTAGCGGGGGGCACCGTCGGGAGCGGGTTGCTGGATCCCCAGGCCCTTGCGCTGACCGATCGTGAAGCCGTGGGTCCCGCGGTGGGTGCCGAGCACCGTTCCCTGATCGTCGAGGACCTCGCCCGGCGCCTCGCCGAGGTTGCGCTCGAGGAAGCCGCGGGTGTCCCCGTCGGCGACGAAGCAGATGTCGTAGCTGTCGGGCTTGGTGGAGACGCCGAGTCCGCGGGATCGGGCTTCTTCGCGCACCTCGGCCTTGGTCTCGTACTCGCCGAGGGGGAACAGGGAGCGGCCCACGGCCTCCGGCCCCATCACCGCGAGCACATAGGACTGGTCCTTCGCCATATTCCGTGAACGGTGCAGGGACGGCGCGCCGTCCGGTCCGTCGGTGCGGATCGAGGCGTAGTGACCGGTGCACACGGCATCGAAGCCCAGCAGGGTGGCGCGCTCCATGAGCGAGGCGAACTTGATCCGCTCGTTGCAGCGCACGCAGGGGTTCGGGGTGCGGCCTGCCGCGTACTCGGACAGGAAGTCCTCGACGACCAGGTCGTGGAAGTCATCGGAGAGGTCCCAGACGTAGTACGGGATACCGATGCGGTCGGCGGCGCGGCGGGCGTCCGAGGCGTCCTCCACCGTGCAGCAGCCACGGGAGCCGGTGCGGGTCTGGTCGCGGTTCTTCGACAGCGCCATATGCACGCCGACCACCTCATGCCCGGCCTCGGCTGCGCGCGCCGCCGCGACCGCGGAATCCACGCCGCCGCTCATCGCTGCCAGCACCTTCACCCCGTCCACCTTCCCTCGTCCGGCTGTCCAGTGTACGGAGCGGGGGCTCGCAGCCCAGGGGTGGAGAACGTGATGTTCGCCCCGGATGGCACGGATGTCAGTACGGTCGTGCCATGGCACTGAGCGCATTGACCGAGCACCAGCGGGCCCTGCTGGACCGGTGGCTGCCGGACGCTGCGCTGGCGCACGACCACAGCTGGGGGCTGGTCCAGACCACTGTGCTCCAGCTCGAGTCGCCCGTGCACGGCGCCGTCATCGTGAAGGCCGGCGGCCCTGCGGACCATCACCTCCGCCGCGAGCTGCGCGCCCATCGCGAGTGGCTCGATCCGTGGGTGCGCACCGGGCATGCCCCGCGTCTCCTCCACGCCGATGAGGAGGCGAAGCTGCTGGTGACCAGATTTCTTCCCGGCACGCTGGTGGAAGGCCACGGTGCGCAGAGTGATCCAGGCACCTATCGGCAGGCCGGGGAGCTGCTGGCCCGCTTCCATGCCCAGCAGTCCGTGACGGTGACGGACTGGGACGCGCGCCTGGCGGACCGGGCTCGGAGCTGGCTCGAGCAACCGCACCGTATCGACATTCACGCGGCCGCGCACCTGAGCGCGGAGGTCGATGCCTGGGAGCCGACGGGCGAGGTCACGCTGGTGCCGACCCATGGGGACTGGCAGCCGCGCAACTGGCTCATCGATCAGGGCCAGGTGCGGGTGATCGACTTCGGCAGGGCTGATCTGCGGCCGCGCGTCGAGGACTTCGCCCGACTCGCCCGGCAGGACTTCGCCCGCGATCCTCGTCTCGAGGAGGCTTTCCTCGCGGGATACGGGCATGATCCGCGCGAGGGCAGTCTCTGGCGGCGCACGCTGGTGGTCGAGGCGATCGGCACCGCGGTCTGGGCGTTCGGGGTCGGGAACGAGCCCTTCGAGCAGGTGGGGCTGCGCCAGATCGCCCAGCTCCTCGGCTGACCCGGCCGAGCTCGGCTGACCCGGTTGCACACGGTATCCCGTGGGATTGCTGTCAGCCCATGAGCGCGCCGACGGCGCGAGCCCTGATGAGCGCTTCGGGCAGCGCCGCCCACAGGATCTCAAGGTCACGCTCGGTGCTGGTCCAGCCCAGGGAGAGGCGCAATGCGCCGCGCGCCTGCTGATCGGTGATGCCCATCGCGGCAAGGACCGGGCTGGCCTGGGTCACCCCGGCGGAGCAGGCGGAGCCCGCTGCGGAATCCACCCCGCGCTCATCGAGCAGGAACAGCAGGGAGTCCGAGTCCGCACCCGGGAAGACCACGTGCACGATGTGCCCGGACTGCGGGGTGGCCTCCGCGAGGGTGAAGCGGGCCTGCGGATCGATCTCGCGGATCCCCGCGCGGAGCTTCCCCGCCAGCTCCTGCAGCCGTGCGGACTGTGCCTCGCGCTCGGTGAGAGCCTCCTCCAGGGCGGCGGCGAAGGCGGCGGTGTGGGCCGCATCCAGCGTCCCCGAGCGCACGCCCCGCTGCTGCCCCCCACCGGTGCTGAACGCCGCGAAGGGCACCCCGGGCTTCGCCACCAGGACACCCACCCCGACCGGAGCGCCGAGTTTATGCCCCGACAGGGACATCAGATCCACGTCATCCCAGCTCGGCAGCGGCACATGTCCCGCGGCCTGCACGGCATCGGTGTGCACCAGGGTGCCGTGCTCCCGGGCGACTGCGGCAACTGCAGCAAGATCCTGCAGCGCTCCGGTCTCGTTGTTGACCAGGGCTGCGCTGACCACGCCGACGGCGCCATCGGCGAGCGCTCCGGCGAGGGCGGGCATCCGCAGCGCGCCCTGCGGATCCACCGGCAGCTCACGCACCTCGACCCCGGGATCGCCGACGGTCAGGGACTGAGCCGTGGCGAGCACCGCGGGATGGTCGGTCGCGGCGACGGCGACCGCCGTGCGCGCCGGATCCTTCTGCCGGACGCCGAGGGTCACGGCGCGGATCGCGAGGTTATCCGCTTCGGTGCCCCCGGAGGTCATGATCAGCCAGCTGCGGGGCACGTCCAGCAGCGAGGCGATCCGTGCCAGGGACTCGTCGAGCACTCCGCGCGCCCGTCGGCCCGAGGCATGCACGGAGGAGGGGTTCCCCCGCACCGCGGAGGCGTCGAGGAAGGCGTCACGTGCCGCGGGCCTCAGCACCGTGGTCGCGGCATGGTCGAGATACGCGCGGTCGAGGTCAGTGCGGTCGAGGTCGGCGCGAGCTCCCGGCTCGCGGGTCACCACGGCTTCACCGGATCGTCCTGCGAACCTCCGGGCTCCTCTTCGCCATCGCCGCCCTGCGCATCGCGGTTGCGTTCCTCGAGCTCGTCATCCTTCTGGTCCTCTTCCGAGTTGCCGCTGGTGGGTGCCTCCTCGTCGGGACCGTCCCCCTCGGGATCCTCTCGAGAGGGATCGCCGGGATCGTCCTGGCCCGGGGTGCCTTCGTCCTTCCCCTCGCCGCCGCTCGACTCGTCGCCGCGTTCGTCGGGGTCGTTGCCGGCCTCCTCGTCGGCTTCCCGCCGCTTCTCCTCGACGCGCTCGCCGTTGCCCTCGGTGGTCTCGGAGTCCTCGTTCCCGGCTCCGCCGCCACCCTCGCCCTCACCCTCGCCGCCACCGCCGCCACCGGCGCAGGGGGCGAGCAGCGTCTCGGCCTCGAAGAGGCGGTCAGCGCGCTGCTGCGGGTCCTCGAGCAGATCGGCCTGGCGTTCGATCGAGATGGCGAGGTTGTTGAGGATCTTGCACTGGGCGTGCATCGGCGAGTTCAGGTCGCTGTGAGCGTTCCACTCGTCCATGGACAGCCGCAGCTCCTTCTCGGCGGCGGCGTCCTCCCCCTGCTGCAGCAGGGCGGTTCCCTGGGACAGGTGCGGCAGATACGGCTCGAACCAGTTGGCGAACTCCACCGGTCCCAGGCGCTCGATGGCTGCGGGATAGTCCCCGTCCTCGTAGGCGCTGAGGTGGGTGGCCTGGGTGATCGGCATGGAGACGAACTTGACCGTCAGCAGGGCCAGCGCCAGGATCAGCGGGGAGAGGATCACGAACACGATGATGCGGGTCAGGCGCAGCCGTTTCACGTTCAGGCCGAAGTCCTTGGGGCTGCCGCTCTGATCCTGCGCGAGCGGGGACCCAGGACCTGCAGCGCCTGCAGGATCTGTCGCGACCGCAGTGCCGGCAGTGCCCGCGCTGCCGGGATGCTCTGCTGGGGGTGTGCTCATCGCTGCGCTCCTGAGATGTCGTAGCGGTCCAGTCGGCGGGGCAGCCGGTAGGTCATCTCTCCGAGCTCCCAGATCAGCAGTGCGGCCAGCGGAATCGCGGCCACCCAGTACCAGTCCTCGAAGCTCGCGACCCCGCGGGTGGACTCGATCGGGATCGGGCGGAGGGTGACCCCCTCCATCGTGCCTTCGATCGGTGCCGCCGGGTCCGTCCGGTGCAGGTAGGGCACTCCCATCTCCCCCGCGATGGTCTGCAGCTGCTGCTCGTCGATGCTCGAGATGCCCTGCTGGCCATCCGGTCCGGTGATGTACTCGCCGTGATCCTTGCCGCCCTCGACCTTCATCGGCCCGCCCTCGGGAGTCCCGTAGCCGAGCACCGCCCCGCCGTCGACGAAGCCTGCGGCCTGACCGAAGGATTCGGAGTCCCGCTCGTCGGTGTTCTCCCCATCGGAGAGGAAGTAGACCAGGACGCTGGAGTCGGGATCCTCGGAGCGGGCCTCGGAGATCTCCACCATCAGCGGGGTCAGCGCACGGTCGACGTTCGAGCCCGTCGAATAGGAGGTCGGCTCGGTGGTCAGGGTGTCGATCCAGGCGCGCGCGGCACCGGCGTCCGTGGTCAGCGGCAGCTGCTGCGTCGCGGTGGAGTCGAAGGCGATGATCGAGTAGCGCGCGCCCTCGGTGAGCCCCATGATCTGCTCCATATCCGCCTTCACCCCGTCCAGACGCGGCTGCTGCTCCGCATAGTCCTCGGCATTCATCGAACCGGTGCGATCCACCACGAAGAAGACGTTGGCGTTCATCCGCTGGGTCTGCTCACCCTCGATCGGGGTCACCGGGCGCAGCGCGACCACCAGCAGCAGCAGGATCATCAGCAGGCGGCGCAACCAGGCGGTGCGCTGGCGCGGCCGACGCACCAGCAGCACCGTGCACAGGACCAGCATCGCGCCGAACAGCGGGATCGTGGCCCACAGGGGCATCAGGTGCTCGAGATGCATCAGCGGGCCCTCCATCCCAGGATCAGGATCCCCAGGAGCGAGAGGAAGGTGAGCACGAACCCGAGGGTCGGGTGGTCCGTGCGGACCACGGTCGGAGTCGCTCCCAGCACCTCCGCCTGCGTCTTCTGGATCTGGTTGATGATCGAGGGGATCGCCTCCGGGTCCGAGGATTCGTACAGCTCGCCGTCCTGGTCCTCGGTGGCTGTCTGCAGCTCCTCGAAGCACTGGGGGCCGCATTCGTAGGCCCCGGGATAGAAGGTGTACAGGTCGATATCGCGCGAGGACACCCTCTCGGTCGCTTCCTGGAGGGTGAAGATCGGCTCGCCGTTGACCTCGTTGTCGGTCGCGAAGATGATCGAGCGGGATCGATCCTGCTCGGCCTGGTCGAAGACCTGCGCACAGGAGGCGAGGCCGTCGGGGACGATCGAGGCCTCATCGGCGATGCCGCGGGTGCCGTCCACGAAGTCGACGTACTGACGCACCTTGTCGTCGGAGTAGTCCTGGGTGCCCAGGCGGTAACCGAACTCGTCGAAGTTGATCGCTTCGGCGCCGTTCTCCAGCTCCCGCTTGATCAGGTCGTAGTCATTGGTCAGCGGGAACACGGTGCGGCTGGTCGAGTTGAAGATCGACAGCGCCACCCGCTCCCCTTCGAAGCTGTCGACCATCTCCGCGAAGGTGGAGAGGATCTCGGTGTCGTATTCGTACATCGACCCCGAGACGTCCAGGCACAGCACGATGTCCCGTGAGGAGAACTCCGGGGTCTCGATCCGCTCACTGGCGATCCGCCCGGACAGCAGCGAGGCCGCGATCACGGCGAACACCGCGACGCCCACCTGGAGCACGCGCACCGCGCGGGCCGTGCGCTGAGCCCGCAGGAAGCTCGGGATCCGATCCATGTACTGCGAGTTCGCCACCAGCACCGGGGAGCGACGCATCGCACGACGGTTCCAGAAGGTGATCGCCCAGACGGCGATCGCCGCCAGCAGCAGCAGTGCGGTGACCCACCAGAAGATCATGACCATGCGCGGATCACCTCCCTCGCCCGACGCACGGAATCTCGTAGGTCGCGATCGGAGGACTTCGCGAAGTCCGGCTCGTAGAGATCCGCGATGAGCTCGCCGACCGCGCGGGTGCGCTGATCGGCCAGCAGGGTCACCAGGTCCTGGCTGGTCACGTCGTTCCCGGTGGTGCGCCGCACGAAGCGGCGCATCACGCCGGTGAGCTCGTGATGGCCGTCCCGCGCCTCGAGCTCGCCCCCGTCATGGCGATCGGCGATGTCGTTCACAGCGCGCAGGAACTCCGCTTTCAGGGTCTCGACGTCACTGGGGCGATGGCGGTAGGCGATGCGCTTCTCGATGGCCCGCGTGATCTTCAGGGTGCCCAGGATGAGCGCGATGATCAGCAGGATGCACAGCACTGCGAGGATCACCCAGGCGATCGAGTACTGGGGAGGGGCGATGATCTCCGGGGGCGCGGGCTCGGCCAGCAGCACGCCCGCGACCAGCTCAGGAACGGCCATGGCGGTACTCCCTCGACCGCAGCATCGCGATCATGTCGTCCACCACGGTGCTCTCGCCCTGGGTGAGCATGTGACTGATGTGCAGGCGGTCCAGCATCTCCTCGATGCCCTCGCTGCGCGCACGTCGGTACGCCGCGACGTCATGGGCGACCCGTTTCGAGGTGCGTGCCATCGCGCCGATCTCGCGAGGTGAGTCCACATCGACCACCTCGTGATCCAGTGCGGCGCTCTGCAGCGGGTCGGCATCCGCGATGCGGATGACGATCAGATCATGGCGTGTCTTCAGGCGCCGCAGCAGCGTGAAGTCCTCGACGGTGGGGTGCGCCTCGTCGGTGATGATCGTCATCAGGGTCGAACGCGTGGTGACCCGGAAGGCGCGTTCGAGCAGCCAGGAGGTGTTCGCGGCGCCGGCCGCCGTGGTGGTCGCCTGCTGCGCGGTGCGCAGCAGCAGTTCGAGGTGTCCGTCGCTCGAGCGCGAGGGAAGCTGGATCGGGCGGTTCTCCTGGCCCGCGACCATCCCCACCAGATCGCCGTTCTTCTGCGCGAGGAAGCACACCATGCCGGCGGCCATGATCATCGCGTCGCGCTTGGAGCTGCCGTCGGCGGCGGTGGCGGCCATCGCCGCGGAGGTGTCGACGACGATCGAGAGGTGGCGCACCCGCTCTTCGTTGAACTGCCGGATCAGCGGTTCTCCGGAGCGAGCGGTGGCCTTCCAGTCGATATCGGAGATCTTGTCGCCGGGCTGGTAGTACTTCAGGTCGTCGAAGTCCTCGCCGCTGCCCTTGAACAAGGACCGTCCCCGGCCTTGGATGAGTCCGCGCGCCCGGTTCGAGGTGTGCAGATCCACCCGTGCCTTGACACGGGTCAGCAGCGACGTGGCCATCGAGTCGTCCAGTCTCCCTCAGTCGGTCTCAGTCGTTCTCGGTCGTGGGCGCCGCTCAGGGCATCGGCACGGCGTGGAACACCGCGTCGATGATCTGTTCCGGCGTGATGCCGCTGGCCAGTGCGTCGAAGGTGAGCACCAGGCGGTGGCGCAGCACCCCGTGCCGCATCGCTCGCACGTCATCAGGGGTGACGTAGTCACGCCCGTTCAGCAGCGCATGCGCCTGGCCCACCTTCATCAGCGCGAGCGAGCCGCGGGGACTGGCCCCCACCCGCACGGACTGGGTGAGGTTCGGGACCGGGCGCGGGCCGGAGCCGCGGGTGGTGAAGATCAGATCGATGATGTATCGCTTCACCGCGGGATCGACGTACACCTGGTCGACCATCTCCTGGAGGAAGCGGACGTCCTCGAGGGTCACGGTGCCCACCGCCTCGCGGGGGCCGGTGAGGCTCCCGGCGGTCGAGCGGTCGAGGATCTCATGCTCCTCGGCCGGGCGCGGGTAGGTGAGGATCTCCTTCATCAGGAAGCGGTCCATCTGCGCCTCGGGAAGGACGTAGGTGCCCTCCTCCTCGATCGGGTTCTGCGTGGCGAGCACCATGAACGGCTCCGGCAGGCGATACACCTCACCGCCGATGGAGGTCTGCCGTTCCTGCATCGCTTCCAGCATCGCGGACTGCGTCTTGGCGCTCGAGCGGTTGATCTCGTCCAGCAGCACCACGTTCGCGTGCACCGGGCCCAGCTGAGTGGTGAAGGTCCCCGTGCCCGAGGAGTAGATCTGAGTGCCGATGATGTCGTTGGGCATCAGGTCGGGGGTGCACTGGATCCGCGCGAAGGAGCCGGTGATCGAGGAGGCCAGCGCGCTCGCGGCGGTGGTCTTGGCCAGCCCCGGCACCGACTCCAGCAGAACATGCCCGCCCGCCGCCAGGGCGGCGATCAGCGTCGTACGCAGGTTCTCCTGGCCGACCACGCGAGAGTGGAAGACCCCGGAGATGGTCGAGATGATCGCTCCGGTCCGCTCGAGGGCGCCGGGCGCGATGGCGGGGCTCGCGGGCGCGAACCCGCCGGGACGCTGGGAAGCCCCCGGCGCAGGCCGGCCCGGCCCCGGAGCGGAGGCCGCCGACGTCCCGGGCGGTGGCCCCGGCACCATGGGCCGCGCCTGGTTCCCGGCGTGCTGGCTGGGTGGATTGCTCATGCGCTGCGGTTCCCCCGTCATGCGTTCGACTCGTGCGACTGGTGCTGCTCGTGCTCGGCGGGCACGACCACGATGCCCTGTCCCTCCCCCGAGGAGGCCGGAGGCCGGACCTGTCGTGGCCATGCTGATGACCCGCCGGCCGCCAGCAGCGGATCACGGATCACCGCGTCGATCCTAGCGGCACCGGTCACCCCGCACGCGAGTCGGTCTCGGCGCGGGCGGCGGTGATGGGAGAATGCCCAGGTGCTAGCTGACCATTTCGACCGCGCGACTCCCCCTGTCGCCCCCACCTCACCGGGGCTGTGGGTGGACGCCCAGGGCCGCGGCACCTTCGCCGTCGCGGCTCCCCGAGCGGAATCGATCGATCTCTGCATCCGCCAGGGCTCCACCGAGCACCGTCAGCGGCTGCGGCACTTCGACGGCGGCCTGCGCTGGGACTGGGTCAGCGGGATGACTCCCGGTACCCGCTACGGGCTGCGTGTCGATGGCCCCTGGGATCCCACCGCCGGAATGCTGTGCAACCCGCGGAAGCTCCTGCTGGATCCCTGGGCCCGCGGAGTCTCGCACTCCTCGTCGCTGCTGAGCTCCTTCTTCCCCTTCGAGGTCGATGCGATGCTCGACCGGGTGGGCGAGACCCCGATCCGCAGCGAGGTCGACAGCGGTGACGATGCCATCTGGTCCGTGGTCGTCACCGACGAGTTCGACTGGCAGGGCGATCTGCGCCCGCTCGTGGACTGGGACTCCACGGTGCTCTACGAGATGCATGTCAAGGGGTTCACCCAGCTGCATCCTGAGCTCCCACCCGAGCAGCGCGGCACCTACGCCGGGCTGGGCCACCCCGCGGTGACCAGCTACCTCCGCAGCCTCGGGGTGACCACCGTCGAGCTGCTCCCCCTCCACGCTGCGATGGACGAGCCGCACCTGACCCGGCTGGGGCTGACCAACTACTGGGGATATTCGACCCTGTCGTACTTCGCCCCGGACCCCGCCCTCGCCACCCCGGCGGCCCAGCACGCCGGCGCCCAGGCCGTGCTCGATGAGGTCAAGACGATGGTGCGGAACCTGCACGCCGCAGGATTCGAGGTCATCCTGGATGTGGTCTACAACCACACCGCCGAGGGCGGAGCCGACGGCCCCTCGCTCTCGCTGCGCGGCCTGGACAACCTCGAGTACTACTGGATCGACCACGGCACCTTCTTCGACGTCACCGGGACCGGCGGCACCCTGGACCCCCGCTCGCGGCACGTGATGGACCTGATCCTCGCCTCGCTGCGCTACTGGGTGCAGGAGGTCCACGTGGACGGCTTCCGCTTTGATCTGGCGGCCACACTGGGCAGGGACGACCGCGGCTTCAGCCCTGACCATCCGCTGCTGCGCGCGATCCTCACCGATCCCGTGCTGCGCGGCGTCAAGCTCATCGCCGAACCCTGGGACGTGGGCACCGGCGGCTGGCAGACCGGGAACTTCCCGGCCCCGTTCACGGAGTGGAACGATGCCTTCCGCGACGATGTCCGTGCCTTCTGGCTCTCCGACCGGGCGATGCGCGAACGCTCGGGCAACGACGCGATCGGGGGCATCCGCGACCTCGCCACCCGCCTGGCCGGCTCCGCAGACCTGCTCACCGGACAGGACCCCCTCGAGCTCCCCGCCGGGCACAGCCTCCGCTCCCCCTGGGCGTCGGTCAACTACGTCACGGCCCATGACGGCTTCACGCTGCGGGACCTCACCGTCTACGAGACCAAGCACAACGAGGCCAACGGCGAGGACAACCGCGACGGCACCTCCGACAACCGCTCCTTCCATCACGGGCAGGAAGGAGAGCTCGAGCCGGGCAGGGACGGCGCAGCAGAGATCGAGGACGCGCGGCGGCGCACCGCCCGCAGCATCCTGGCGACCCTGCTGCTGGCCTCCGGCACCCCGATGCTCACTGCTGGCGACGAGCGCTATCGCACCCAGCAGGGCAACAACAACGCCTACTGCCAGGACAACGAGATCTCCTGGATGGACTGGAGCCACAGCCGCCGCAGCGACCAGCTGCGCGAGACCGTCTCCCGGCTGCTGCAGCTGCGCGGCGAGCATCCGCAGCTCCGGGCACCGCACTTCCTGCGCCCCGCCGACCCGGCCGCGCTCGATGCCGGGCAGGTCGCCTGGTTCGGCACCGAGGGCCTGCCCATCGCGCACGAGCAGTGGATGGATCCCTCCCAGCACCTGCTCGCCATGCTGCGCCCGGCGATCCCAGGCCGGGAGGGCTCCGAGCACCTGCTCGTGGTCCTCTCCACCGAGGCCGACGAGGTCACTCTGCAGCTGCCGAAGGCTCCCTGGCCGCAGGGCACCGCACGGGTCCTGCTGGACACCGCGCTCGAGAGTCCCGAGGACCTCTCCTCCACTCCGCTGGTGGATCGGAGTGTCACAGTGGCGCCCGGCAGCGTGATGGTCATCGGGATCACGCCTGTCGGCGCAGAGAGGACCTCCGAGCGGCTATCGTGAGGACCGTCACCGCGACCGTCGCAGAGCACCTCGTCAAGGACGAGAGCTCAGCTAGGAGAGGCCATGTCCGAGACCACTGACCGCACGGGGCTGGACGCCGGCATCGGGCGCATCCCGATCATGGCGGTGCACCCCGTCGTCGACGGCGGCAGGTACCCAGCACGCTGCGTCGAGGGCGAGACCGTCACCATCGGCGCCACCGCCTTCCGAGAGGGTCACGACGCGATGGGCGTGCAGCTGGTGCTGACGTCACCAGAAGGCACAGAGCAGCGCCGCGCGCTCGATCTCGTCGAACCCGGGATGGACCGCTGGGAGACCTCTATCCGCACCGAGCAGCTCGGTCGCTGGAGCTTCCGGATCGAGGCATATTCCGCACCGTTCAGCACCTGGGCGCACGTCGCCGAGGTGAAGATCCCCGCAGGGATCGACACGGATCTGGTCTGCGCAGAGGGCGCACTGGTGCTCCAGCGGGCGCTCGCCGAGATCGAGGACGGGACCCGGCCCGCCTCCGACGGGCCGCTGCTCCGCGCCGCGCTCGAGAGCCTGCGCGCCCCCGGCCTGCCGGCCTCCGCCCGCGTCGCCCCGGCGCTCGCCGCCGATCTGCGGGGAATCCTCACCGAGCGTCCGCTGCGCGAAGGGGTCACCGTCGCCGGTCCGTTCGCGCTCGAGGTCCAGCGCCGACGGGCGCTGTATGGCTCCTGGTACGAGTTCTTCCCCCGTTCGGAGGGAGCCCACTTCGACCCCGAGCACGGCTGGACCTCCGGCACCTTCCGCACCGCGATCCGATCCCTGGATCGGATCGCCGAGATGGGCTTCGACGTCGCCTACCTCACGCCGATCCACCCGATCGGCTCGACCTTCCGCAAGGGGCGCAACAACACCCTGGATCCGCAGCCCGGGGATCCCGGCTCCCCCTACGCGATCGGTGCGGCGGCGGGCGGCCACGACGCCATCCATCCCGAGCTGGGCACCTTCGAGGACTTCGACGCCTTCGTGGCTCGGGCGAAGGAGCTCGGTCTCGAGGTCGCGATGGATATCGCGCTGCAGTGCTCGCCTGATCACCCGTGGGTGCAGGAGCACCCGGAGTGGTTCACGGTGCAGGCCGACGGCACCATCGCCTACGCGGAGAACCCGCCGAAGAAGTACCAGGACATCTACCCCCTGAGCTTCGACACCGACTACGAGGGTCTGTATGCCGCGGTCCGCGACATGCTCGAGCTGTGGGTGGCGCACGGGGTGACGCTGTTCCGGGTCGACAACCCCCATACCAAGCCGGTGCGCTTCTGGGAGGAGCTCCTGGCCGAGTTCGCTCAGACGCATCCCGAGGTCATCTTCCTGGCCGAGGCCTTCACCCGGCCCACCATGATGCACACCCTGGGCAAGGTCGGCTTCCACCAGAGCTACACCTATTACACCTGGCGCGAGAGTGCCGAGGAGCTGCGCGAGTACCTCGAGGAGCTGGTCGAGACCGCTCCCTTCATGCGGCCCAGCTTCTGGCCCACCACTCACGACATCCTCACCCCGTATATGAGTGCAGGCGGCCGGCGGGCCTTCGTGCTGCGCGCCATCCTGGCCGCGACCCTGGTGCCGACCTGGGGCATCTACAGCGGTTACGAGCTCGTCGAGGACGTCCCCCGGCCCGGGGCGCAGGAGCAGATCGACAACGAGAAGTACGAGTTCAAGCCCCGCGACTACGCCGGTGCGCTGGCCCGGGGCGAGAGCCTCGAGCCGCTGCTGGGGACGCTGAACCGGATCCGTCGTGAACATCCCGCGCTGCAGACCCTCACCACGATCCGCTTCCACGAGGCCGACGACGAGCAGGTGCTGGTCTTCTCCAAGCATCTCGACGCCGCAGCCACCGGCACCGGGACCCCCGACACGGTGCTGGTGATCTCGCTGACCGCCCATGACCGCGATGCCTGGACCACTCTGAGCCTGGATCTCGAGGCGCTCGGGGTGAGCGAGGAATTCGAGGTCGAGGACCTGCTGACCGGCGAGAGGTTCCGCTGGGGACGCGAGCCCTACGTGATCCTGAGCGCCGAGGACCGTCCCGCGCACATCCTGCGGATCATCCACCCCGAGGAGAGCTGACATGACTGATACTCCGGCCACTCCGGCCACTCCCGCCCGTGGCGCGACCACGCCTGCGGGCCCGGCGCCGCGACCGGCCACCGGCGACGGCGCCGCGTCGCCCTCCACCCCGGTGATGCCGCTGGGTGAGCATGAGCTGGGTTCCACCGCGACCGGCAGCTATCACGAGCCCCACTCGGTGCTCGGTGCTCACGACTACGAGGGAGCGACCACCGTGCGCACCCTCAAACCGCTCGCGCACCAGGTCTCGGTGCTGCTTCCGGACGGCACCGTCCACGCCATGGCGCACGAATACGACGGCATCTGGGTGGCGTCGCTGCCGCTGCCCGAGCTGTCCTCCTATCAGATCCGCGTGACCTGGTCCGAGGGCGCAGCCCCGGTGGACCTCGAGGAGCCGTACCGCTTCCTGCCGACCGTCGGCGAGCTGGACCTGCACCTCATCCAGGAGGGCCGCCACGAGGAGCTGTGGCAGGCTCTGGGCTCGCATGTGCGCACCCTGGGCGGCGACGCGGACCCTGTCGAGGGGACCTCCTTCACCGTCTGGGCACCGAACGCGCGTGCTGTGCAGGTGGTGGGCTCGTTCAACGGCTGGGACGGGCGGATGCACGCGATGCGCTCGCTGGGCTCCTCCGGGGTCTGGGAGATCTTCGTCCCCGGTGCCGGTGACGGCGAGACCTACAAGTACCGGATCCTGGGTGCCGACGGCACCTGGCGCGACAAGGCGGACCCGATGGCCCGCTACGCCGAGGTGCCACCGGCCACCGGCTCCGTCATCACCACCAGCAGCTTCGAATGGACCGACGAGCACTGGCTGGCCAAGCGCGCCGCCCAGGATGCGGTCGCCTCAAGGATGTCGATCTACGAGGTGCATCTGGCCAGCTGGAGGCCGGGCCTGAACTATCGGGAGCTGGCCGTCGAGCTGACGGACTATGTGCGCGACATGGGCTTCACCCACGTCGAGTTCATGCCGGTGGCCGAGCACCCCTTCGGCGGTTCCTGGGGATACCAGGTGACCGGCTACTACGCCCCCACCTCACGCTTGGGGACCCCTGATGAGCTGCGCCATCTGATCGACACCCTCCATGGCGCCGACATCGGCGTGATCCTGGACTGGGTCCCGGCGCACTTCCCGAAGGACGAGTGGGCGCTGGGCCGCTTCGACGGCACCCCGCTGTACGAGCATGCCGATCCGCGCCGCGGCGAGCATCCCGACTGGGGAACCTATGTCTTCGACACCGGCCGCAACGAGGTGCGCAACTTCCTGGTCGCCAACGCCTGCTACTGGCTCGAGGAGTTCCACGTCGACGGGCTGCGGGTCGATGCCGTCGCCTCGATGCTGTACCGGGACTATTCGCGCGAGGAGGGGCAGTGGCTGCCCAACCAGCATGGCGGGCGCGAGGACCTCGAGAACATCGCCTTCCTCCAGGAGACCACCGCCACCGCGTACAAGCGCGCCCCGGGCATCATGATGATCGCCGAGGAGTCCACTTCGTTCCCGGGCGTCACCCGTCCCACCGAGACCGGCGGACTGGGCTTCGGGTTCAAGTGGAATATGGGGTGGATGCACGACACCCTCGAGTATCTCGGCCAGGATCCCGTGCATCGCCAGTACCACCACGGCGAGCTGACCTTCTCGATGGTCTACCAGTACTCCGAGAACTTCGTGCTCCCGCTGAGCCATGACGAGGTCGTGCACGGCAAGGGGTCGCTGCTGCGCAAGGCGCCGGGCGACGACTGGCAGCAGGCGGCGAACCTGCGCGCCTATCTCGCCTTCCAATGGGCGCACCCCGGCAAGCAGCTGGTGTTCATGGGCATCGAGTTCGCCCAGGGCACCGAGTGGTCGGAGCAGGCCGGACTGCCCTGGTGGCTGCTGGAGTATCCCCTGCACCGGGGCGTGCAGCAGCTGGTGAAGGATCTCAACGCTCTCCAGGAGGAGTTCCCCGCGCTCTACGAGCGCGATCAGGACCCGGGCGGCTTCGAGTGGCTGATCGGTGACGATGCGAGCCATAATTCGCTGTCCTTCGTGCGGCGCGATCACGCCGGCGATCCGGTGGTCGTGGTCGTGAACCTCTCGGCGCAGCCCTGGCACGAATACCGGATCCCGCTGCCCGAGGGCGGCGCCTGGCTCGAGGTGCTGAATTCTGACGCCCCCATCTACGGCGGCAGCGGGGTGGGGAACCTCGGCCGAGTGCACGCGGAACAGCTGCCGCAGCATGGCCGTGACTTCTCGGTCCGACTGTCGGTGCCGCCGCTGGGCGCAGTCGTGCTGGTCCCCGAGCGGTTGCGCGCGAGCTGAGCCCCGCCAGATCCTCGCCGCCTGCGGCGCAGGAGCTGCGGGACATGAGTGAGGCGCGGTGCTGTTCCCCTGGGGGAACAGCACCGCGCCTCACTCTCTACCTGGGACTGTCCGCCCGGAACCCTAAGTCAGGGACAGCGCCCGACGGGCCGGACCCGCGCCAGCTCAGAACAGCAGGTTCGCCATGCGCTTGCGGGCCGGCATCACGCGCGGGTCCTCGGCACCTGCCACCTCGAACAGTTCCAGCAGGCGAGTCCGCACGATGTCCTTGGTCTCCTGATCGGCGCCGCGCAGCAGATCCAGCAGGCGTGCGAAGGCATCCTCCACGTGACCGCCGAGCATGTCGAGGTCCGCAGTCAGCAGCTGGGCGCCCAGATCGGTGGGGTGCTGCGCGGAGGCTTCCCGGGCGGCGGCCAGCTCGACGCCCTGGGTGCGGCGCATCAGGTTCACCATCGCCAGCCCAGCCTTCGCCTCGGCATCCGCCGGGGCTTCCTGGAGCTGCTTCTGGTAGGCGGCCACCGCCGCGTCGAGATCACCCTGCTCGATCGCCGCGTAGGCCTCGGCGATCAGCGGCGGCAGCGGCTCCTCGACAGGAGCTTCCTGACCGCCCTCGCCGGCGGGGATCTCCATGCCCTGCTGACGGGCCACCTCGAGCACCTGGGTGAGAAGATTGTCGATCTCCGCGTCCGGGATCACCGCCTGCACGATCGGCTGCACCTGGCCCATGATCAGCAGCAGCAGAGTGGGCAGCTGCTCGACGCGCAGCGCGGACGCCACCCGCTCCTGGGTGTCGGCATCGACGAGCGCGAGCCGGATCGCCCCGCCCCGCGCGTCGACCGAGCGACGCAGCGAGGTGAGGAACTGCTCCCCCTCGGGGACCCGGGAGCTGGTCACCAGCAGCAGGGTGGGCACCTGCTGGGAGTCCGTGATCAGCTGCTCGAGGCCCTGCTCGGTGACAGCGACCTCGTAGGCCGAGGGCGTACCGGCACCCGCTGCCTTGCCAGCGGCGCCCCCGCCGCCGGCAGGCTGCTTGAGCGCGGCAAGATCGATGATTCCGTACGGATCGGTCACAGGTGTACTCCTTCGACGACTGCGGGATGGGTCCAGTCTAGGGAGTCAGGCCGAGCAGGCGCTGAGCCCGCCAGCTCACTTCCCGCTGGCATTCAGCGCGGTCTGGGTGGCGCCGATCGGCTGCACCTGTCCACCGGCATCCTGAGAGGGGATGTAGAGCGCGACATGGGTGCCGTACTCGCGGATGTACTCGGAGGTGAACTCCTTCTTGCCGATCACCTTGGTGTACTTGTTGTCCTCGGCGTAACGCATCGTGGCGCCATCCTTGATGGAGACCTTCCGGGTGGACATCAGCGTGCCCATCACGATCGCGCCGCCCTCATCGGTGCGCAGGCCGGCCAGCTCGCCGTCCTTGACCGTGTAGGCCTCGCGCACGGTCGCGGCCTCATCCCATTCCACCCCGGCGTTGAGCTCGGAGCGCTCCGTCTGGATGCGCTCATGGGTGCCAGTCTGGAAGGGGTTCGGGGCGAGCAGGTCGTCCGGGTCGGCGGCGTCGCCGTCGGTGAGCACCGTGGCGTAGAGCGCGAGCGCCTCGGCCGGAGTCATCACCAGGCCTTCCGTATCAGCGGTGACCTGCTCTGCACCGACCAGCTCATCAGCGACCATCGGCATCTCGATGCCCACGGCCTGCTGGGCCCAGCCCCAGGCGGTGTAGGGAGTCTTCGCATCGGCCTGCTGCAGCGCCATGAAGTACGGGACCCCGTCCTTCTCGACGGAATCCTGGACCAGCGCGATGGCGACCCGAGGGAACTCCGCGGTGACGGAGGTCATGGGCACGATCAGCTCCGCGCCGGGAACCTTGAGGTCCTCAGCCCACTCCTCCGCCTTGGCGATCATGGCGTAGGTGGCGGTGCGGAACTCGACGGCGGAGCCGGAGACGCGCGGCGCGAGCAGCGCCGCGTCCCGTGCCTCATCGGCGGCGACCACAGCAGCGTTGACCTCGGGCACGATGGCCGCGAACTGCTCCTTGGTCTGCACCGGAGTCGGAGTCGCCTCGTCCTGCGGCTGCCCCGTGGGCGGAGCCTCCGGCGGTGCGGGCTCGGCCGTGCAGGCAGCGAGCACACCGCTCGCCATCAGAGTTCCGGCACCGAGGAAGAGGCTGCGGCGACCGACGGGTCGACTGTTCATGGTGGTGTCCTTCAACGCAAGGTGGGGCAGGTCGTGGCGGGTCATCGACGCTCCTCGTCATCACCGAAGAGCCGGACCGGCCCTGCGGGATCCGAGTGATCGTCCTCGGCGCCGGGCGCGTCTGCCGCGCTGGGCGCTTCCTCGGTGATGGGCGCGTCGGCCGAGTCCGGCGCGTCGTCCGCAGTGTGTGCGTCGTCCGAACCCGGCGTGTCGTCGACGCTGGGTGTTCCGAGCGACCAGACGCTCTCCTCCCGCGCGGAGTCGCTGCCGGGGGTCGCGGAGCTGACGACGGCTTCGTCAGCAGGCGCGGCGTCAGCAGGCACGTCCTCAGCAGGCGCCGCGCCAGCAGGTGCCGCGTCAGCCGCTGCGGACTCATCGGAGCGGGCCGTCGCAGCAGCGGCGCCCCCACCGGCCGCAGCACCGCTCAGGACCGGAGCCGCGTGATGTGGCTCGACGGGATCTCCGGGCTCGAGAGACTCTCCGGGCTCGACGGGCTCCCCGTCCTCGACGTTCCAGTCCTCATCCTCGTCGCGGCGTCGGCCGCCGAGGGAGACCACCAGCAGCACCAACCCGATCACGGCGATCGTGGCGCCGCCGGCGTAGGCGAAGGGCACCCACTCGTTCTCGGCCTCGACCGGCCAGGTGATGGAGACCTTGTCCGCGCCGGGTGCGGTGCCGTCGGTGACGATCAGCAGCGAGCGGTAGGGCTGCGGGCTCTCGCCGTTCTCCCCGTTCTCCTTCGCCCAGAGCGCAGCCACATCGATCGTGGCGGGGCTGGGCGTCGTCTCGACCGAGCGCCAGAGATCGGACGTGGTCGGGTCGGACAGCTCCCCGGCGCCGTCGGGATTGACGTCCTGGGTGCTCAGCGTGGTCCAGTCGCTGGCGCCGGTGATCCGGGTGTAGTGCACGCCTTCCAGGTAGGCATCGATGTCGCCGTTCGCGGCATCGATCACGGAGACGTCGGAGGCGCCTTCGATGACGACCTGGCCCTCCTCGCCGCCCACATAGAGCACCCCGGGATCGATCACCACGGCCGAGCCGGGATTGTCGAGGGTGACGCTCGCGGTGGTCTCGGTCTCGGGCGCCCAGGTGGTCTCCCCCAGGCGTCCCAGCACGAGTCCGATGATTCCGATGAGGATCAACAGGACTGCCAGGGGTCGTTGCACGGTAGGAAGCTCCTTCAGGGTGGCCCGGGTTCGGGACCGGTGCGGGGACCTGCTCACGATACGAGCGGTGCGGAGTCCAGACCAGGGCCTAGTGAGCATCTGCACCTGGGTAAAGCGCTTCTCATGGTCGTCTCATCGAACTCTCATCTCCGCGGCGGGGACAGAGTCGTGCTCGCCGGTGCCGTACGCTGGCTGGGTGCGTCTCGTCGTAGCCCGTTGCTCAGTCGACTACACCGGTCGGCTCACCGCCCATCTTCCGCTCGCCCCTCGGCTGCTGATCGTCAAAGCCGATGGCAGCGTCCTCATCCATTCCGATGGTGGCAGTTACAAGCCCCTGAACTGGATGAGCCCTCCGTGCACGCTGTCGACCACCCGTCGCAGCGATGAGGAGGTGGCTGAGGATCCCGATGGTGACTGGATCGAGCAGTGGGATGTGGTCCATGGGAAGACGGGCGACAAGCTGCGAGTGCGGCTCCACGAGGTCTTCGAGGATTCCTCCCATGAGCTCGGTGTGGACCCCGGCCTGCAGAAGGACGGCGTCGAAGCGCACCTGCAGGCTCTGCTGGCGGACAACATAGAGACACTCGGCACGGGCTGGTCCCTGGTGCGGCGCGAGTACTACACCGCGATCGGCCCGGTGGACATCCTGGCGCGCGATGAAGCGGGCGGTTCGGTGGCGATCGAGATCAAGCGACGGGGCGAGATCGACGGCGTCGAGCAGCTCACCCGCTATCTCGAGCTCCTCAACCGCGACCCGCTGCTCGCCCCCGTGCGCGGCATCTTCGCCGCCCAGGCCATCAAGCCGCAGGCGCGGGTGCTCGCCGGTGACCGTGGCATCGACTGCGTGACCCTCGACTACGACGCCCTGCGCGGGATCGACGACGCCGAGTCCCGCCTGTTCTGACCGTCAAGCCGGTGACGATGGCCCGGGCACCCACCGCCTGATCAGGAGAGACCATGAGCACCTCCGAGCCCCAGCGCTCCCCCGCCCTCACTCCCGAGCTGGTGCTGCGAGGCACTGCCGTGCTCGAGCAGGGCCTGGTGCCGGACGCACTGCTGATGATCGACGGCGGCGAGATCCTCTGGGCGGGGCCCGCCGCACTGGCACCGGAGCATGAGGCCGCAGAGGTCCTGGCCCATGATGGCCTCCTCCTGCCCGGGCTCGTGGATCTGCATTGCCACGGCGGCGGCGGGGCGTCGTTCCCCGATGCGAACGATCCCGGTGAGCTGCTCACCGCGGTGCATGAGCATCGCCGCCACGGCACCACCAGCCTGGTCGCCTCTCTGGTCACCGCCGCTCCGCAGACGCTGCGCTCACGTGTCGCAGAACTCGCACAGCTCGCCGCCGACGGGGAGATCGCGGCGATCCATCTCGAGGGCCCGTTCATCTCGGTCCAGCGGCGCGGAGCCCAGAACCCTGAGCACATCACCGGCGGAGATGCCGACCTCGTGCGCGAGCTCGCCCAGATCGCCGGCGGCGCACTCGCCACCATGACCGTGGCCCCGGAGGCCGAGGGGGCGGACGAGGTGATCGAGGCCCTGGCGGAGGTCGGGGCCCTCCCCTCGCTCGGTCACACCGACGGCACCAGTGCCCAGATGACTCGGGCGGTCCAGCACGCCCGCACCGAGCTGCGACGGGAGCACGGGCGCTCAGCACTGCCCACCGCGACCCATCTGTTCAACGGGATGCGCCCGATCCATCATCGGGATCCAGGCCCGGCGCTGGCCGCACTGGACGCCGCCGCACGGGGGGAGCTGGTGGTGGAGGTGATCGCGGACGGCGTGCACCTCGACGCACGCACCGTGGCCCATGTCTTCTCGATCGCTGCCGAGGGCAATGTCGTGCTCGTGACCGATGCGATGGCGGCGGCGGGGATGCCGGATGGCCAGTACAGCCTCGGGGCGCTCGATGTCACGGTGGACGCGGGGGTGGCGACCCTCACCGGCGGCACCTCGATCGCCGGTGGCACCGCGCACCTGCTCGATGTGGTCCGCTTCGCGGTCACCGAGGCCGGGGTGGACCTCGTCCGCGCCGTGCGCGCCGCATCCACAGTGCCGGCCACGGTGCTCGGCATGCAGGATCGGATCGGGGTGCTGGCCGCGGGCCGACGGGCCGATGTCGTCCTCGCGGATGCGCAGCTGCGGCCGGTGACCGTGCTGCGCGACGGCGTGGCAGTGAGCGTCTGACGCTCTGCGCCTCGCACTGCGCGACTCGCGCAGCGACGCGGCCGGTCAGTCGACAAGGTTGGTCCGTCGACGTCGTGGCTCAGTCGGCGTCGCCGAGGACCATCCCGGTCGGCGCGGCTTCGAGCCAGGAGTTCAGCGCTGCGCCGGAGACCAGGTCGACGATCGCGCTGACCTCGCGCCCGCCCTTCAGGTCGAACTCGAGGAGGTAGCTGTCCTCACCGCCCTCGACCGGAGACTGCAGGCGACGCCGAGAGACGTCCAGGATGTCGATCCGCCGGATCACCACCTCCGGCCGCACCCCCAGCGAGAAGGCCCGGAACCAGCGCAACCGGTCATTGCCGAAGCGCATCAGGCCGTGCTGCCAGCTGGTGCCGCCCACCAGCCCCCGACGCCGCAACGTGCATTCGAAGGCGCCTCGCCGGCGGGAGACCAGCCCGTGCCGAAGCACCACGAGCAACGCCGCCACGACGATGAGCATCCCGACCCCCAGCAGGAGGATCGGGATGCTCATCTCGGTCATGGTCGGGGCGCGCGCTTCAGAACCGGGAGTCCTGCGACTCGACGCTCGTCGCGTCGTCCACGCCGATGGTCACGACATCGGAGTCGACCGAGACGAAGCCGCCGTCGACGGCAAGCTGCTCGACATGGCCGTCCTGGTCGATGATCCGCACCGTGCCGGAGCCGAGGATCGCCAGGGTCGGCTGCATCTGGGGCAGGATGCCCATCGAGCCGTCCACAGCAGGCACGACGACCTGTGCGGCCTGACCGGTCCAGACGGTCCGGTCCGCGGTGACGAAGGTGACGTCGAGCGCACTCACGCGCCGAGCTCCTTGTCGATGCGGTGCTGGTTCTCGAGCACCATGTCGATGCCGCCGACGTTGAAGAAGGCGGACTCGGTGATGTGGTCGAACTCGCCGTCGCAGATGCCCTTGAAGCCCTCGATGGTGTCGCGCATCGTGACATCCGAGCCGTCGACGCCGGTGAACTGCTTGGCGAGGTGGGTGTTCTGCGAGAGGAACTGCTGGATGCGGCGTGCCCGCGAGACGATGACCTTGTCCTCCTCGGACAGCTCATCGACGCCGAGCATGGCGATGATGTCCTGCAGCTCCTTGTTGCGCTGGAGGATCTGCTTGACACGCACCGCGGTGTCGTAGTGCTCCTGACCCACGTAGCGGGGGTCGAGGATCCGCGAGGTGGAGCTCAGCGGATCGATCGCCGGGTACAGACCGCGCGAGGCGATCTCACGGGAGAGCTCTGTGGTGGCGTCGAGGTGGGCGAAGGTGGTCGCCGGGGCCGGGTCCGTGTAGTCGTCGGCCGGCACGTAGATCGCCTGCATCGAGGTGATCGAGTGGCCGCGGGTCGAGGTGATGCGCTCCTGGAGCACACCCATCTCGTCCGCGAGGTTGGGCTGGTAGCCCACGGCCGACGGCATACGGCCCAGCAGGGTCGACACCTCGGAGCCCGCCTGGGTGAAGCGGAAGATGTTGTCGATGAAGAGCAGCACGTCCTGGCTCTGCACATCGCGGAAGTACTCCGCCATGGTCAGTGCCGAGAGCGCGACGCGCAGGCGGGTGCCCGGCGGCTCGTCCATCTGGCCGAAGACCAGGGCGGTCTTCTCGATGACGCCGGACTCGGTCATCTCCTCGATGAGGTCCCAGCCCTCACGGGTGCGCTCGCCCACACCGGCGAACACGGAGACGCCGTCGTGGTTGTTGGCCACGCGGTAGATCATCTCCTGGATGAGGACCGTCTTGCCCACGCCCGCGCCGCCGAACAGGCCGATCTTTCCACCCTGCACGTACGGGGTGAGCAGGTCGATCGACTTGATGCCGGTCTCGAACATCGTGGTGGACGACTCGAGCTGGTCGAAGTTCGGAGCCTTGCGGTGGATCGGCCAGCGCTCGGAGATCTCGAGCTCGGAAGCCGGCTTGTTCAGCGGGTTGCCGACCACGTCGAAGACGGTGCCGAGGGTCGCATCGCCCACGGGCACCGAGATCGGGGCGCCGGTGTCGGTGACGGCCTGTCCGCGCACGAGGCCGTCGGTGGGCTTCAGCGCGATCGCACGGACCATCCCGTCGCCCAGGTGCTGGGCGGTCTCGAGCGTCAGGGTCGAGGCCTCGAGGCCCGAGCCTTCCGCGGAGATCTCGATGGTCAGCGCGTTGTAGAGGTTCGGGATGTTCCCCGGGGGGAACTCGATGTCGACGACGGCGCCGGTGACGCGGGCGACGCGCCCGGCGGCGGTCGCAGTCTGAGCGGGGGCAGTGGTGGTCATGTGCGTTCTCTCCATGTCTTGCCGACGCGCGGGGCGCAGTCGGCCAGGGTCTCAGCGTTCGGTGCGGCCAGATCCCGAGAGGGCGTCGGCGCCGCCGACGATCTCCGTGATCTCCTGGGTGATCTCCGCCTGGCGAGCGGAGTTCGCCAATCGGGTGAACTTGTCGATCTGGGTCTCCGCGTTATCGGTCGCGGACTTCATCGCACGCTGCGTGGACGCGTGCTCCGAGGCCATCCCCTGGAGCAGGATGTTGATGATCCTCGCCTCGACGTAGCGCGGCATCAGCTCCGCGACGACGGTGTCGGCGTCGGGAGCGAACTCGTACAGCGGGAACGTCGGCCGGGACGCCTCTGCGCCCGCCTCGACAAGACCCATCGGCACCATTCGGATGGACTTCGTATCCTGGGCGAAACGGGTTCTGAACTGGGTGCTGACCACGTACAGCTCATCGAGATGCACGGACTGGTCCTCGCTGAGGAGATCCTCGGTGAGGACACCAGCGATCTCCCGACCGAGATCGGGCAGCTCATCCTCCTTGTACGGCGTCCATGAGCGCTGCGGCGGGCGGTTGCGGAAGCGGTAGTACGACTCGCCCTTGCGGCCGACGACGTACATCACCGGTTCCTTGCCCTCATCCCGCAGCGTGTTCGCGAGCTGCTCGGCAGCCCGGATCACGTTGTGGGAGTACGGACCGGTCATGCCGCGATCCGCCGTGAGCATCAGGATCCCCGCACGGCCCGTCTGGCGGCGCTCGCTGTCCAGGAACGGGTGCGTGATCTCATCGGAGTGGGTGGCCACCGAGCCGATGGCGCTCGTGAGCGCCTCGGCGTACGGCGTCGTCGCCAACACCCGGGCGTGGGCCTTGGCGATGCGCGACGCAGCGACCATCTCCTTGGCCTTGAAGATCTTCTTCATCCCTTGGGCTGAACGGATCTTCTGCTTGTAAACCCTCTGTTGGGCTCCCATGTCTCTCCTCGTGCGGGGTGGATGCGTCCGGCGGATGCCGCCGCCTGGTCAGAGGCGGCGGCAGCTCGCATCAGCCGCGGACGATCTGCTCCTGCTCGATCTGATCGGCTGCCAGCCGGCCGCTCTCGTCATTGCGCACCGCGCCCTCGCCCTTGCCGGCGAGGTAGTCCTGCTTGACCTGATCGAGGATGCTCGAGAGCTCCTCCTCGGTCGCGGACTCGAACTTGCCGGTGCTGCGGATCGCTTCGAGCACACCGCCGTTATGACGGAGGTGCTCGAGCAGCTGACCCTCGAAGGCGCGGACGTCGTCGACCTCGAGGTCGTCGAACTTGCCCTTGGTGCCGGCCCAGATCGAGACGACCTGCTCCTCCATCGGGAACGGCGAGTACTGGGACTGCTTGAGCAGCTCCATCAGGCGGGCGCCACGGCTCAGCTGCTGCTTCGAGGCGGCGTCGAGGTCCGAGGCGAACATCGCGAAGGCCTCGAGGTCCCGGTACTGGGCGAGGTCGATCTTCAGCGTGCCCGAGACCGACTTCATGGCCTTGGTCTGAGCCGAGCCGCCGACGCGAGACACCGAGATGCCGACGTCGACCGCGGGGCGCTGGTTGGCGTTGAACAGATCCGACTGCAGGAAGCACTGGCCATCGGTGATCGAGATGACGTTGGTCGGGATGTACGCCGAGACGTCGTTCGCCTTGGTCTCGATGATCGGCAGGCCGGTCATCGAGCCGCCGCCCAGCTCGTCCGAGAGCTTCGCACAGCGCTCGAGCAGACGGGAGTGCAGGTAGAAGACGTCACCCGGGTAGGCCTCGCGGCCCGGCGGACGACGCAGCAGCAGCGACACGGCGCGGTAGGCCTCAGCCTGCTTCGAGAGGTCATCGAAGACGATGAGGACGTGCTTGCCCTCGTACATCCAGTGCTGGCCGATGGCCGAGCCGGTGTAGGGGGCGATGTACTTGAAGCCGGCCGGGTCCGAGGCCGGGGCCGCGACGATGGTGGTGTACTCCATCGCGCCTGCGTCCTCGAGGGTCGCCCGCACCGAGGCGATGGTCGAACCCTTCTGGCCGATGGCGACATAGATGCAGCGGACCTGCTTGTCGGGGTCGCCCGACTCCCAGTTCGCCTTCTGGTTCAGGATGGTGTCGATGCCGATCGCGGTCTTGCCGGTCTGGCGGTCACCGATGATCAGCTGGCGCTGGCCACGGCCGATCGGGGTCAACGCGTCGATCGCCTTGAGGCCCGTCTGCATGGGCTCCTTGACGGCCTTGCGCTGCATGACGCCGGGAGCCTGGAGCTCGAGGGCGCGACGGCCCACGGTCTCGATCTCGCCGAGGCCGTCGATCGGAGCGCCGACCGGGTCGACCACGCGGCCGAGGTAGCCGTCGCCGACGGGCACGGAGAGCACCTGACCGGTGCGACGCACCTGCTGGCCCTCCTCGATGCCGCTGAACTCACCGAGCACGACGACGCCGATCTCGCGCAGTTCGAGGTTCAGGGCGAGGCCGAGGGTGCCGTCCTCGAAGCGCACCAGCTCGTTGGCCATGACGTTCGGCAGACCCTCGACGCGCGCGATGCCATCGGCTGCCTCGCTGACGCGGCCGACCTCCTCGCGCTCGGTGGCGCCTGCCTGGTAGGTGGACACCGCAGTGTCCAGCGCGTTCCGGATCTCCTCCGGGCTGATCGTGAGCTCCGCCATCTGGTGCTTCGCTTCCTCTCGGTCTCCCCGCTGGGGGGGATGGTCTTCACAATGTGCTGGGGACGCCGGGGCGTCGGGTCTGAGTCAGGCCACCAGCTGTGACCGGGCTCGGGAGAGCCGGGCCAGCACAGTGGCGTCGTAGAGGTCGTCGCCGACCTGGATCCGGAGACCGCCCACGACATCAGGGTCGACCTGGAGGTTCATCTGAACCTCTCGGCCGTAGATCCCGGCGAGGACCGCGCCGAGTCGGGACTGCTGTGCCTCGTTCAGGGCCACCGCGCTCGATACTGCAGCGAAGACGCGACGGCGACGATCGGAGGCGAAGCGTGCGAACTCCTCGACCCGACGGGCCGGCTTGCTCGCGGTGCGACGTCCGACGGCTCTGGCCGCGAGGGCAAGAGCGAGCCGGTGGGTGCGACCCTCCAGCAGCGAGCGCAGGATGGTCGCGCGCTGCGAAGGGTTCTCCCGCGCTCCGTCGAGCGCCACCGTGAGGTCACCGCTGTCGTCGATCAGCTGGGAGATCTCGAAGAGCTCTCCCTCGACCTGCTCGAGGACGCCCTCGGACTGCGCCTGCTCCAGCAGGGCGGAAACGCCCAGCAGCTCGAGGGCATCGAGGATGTCCTCCTGCTCGGACCAGCGTCGCTGAACGATCTCGAGCGTGCGCTCGAGGCTCTGCGGGCTGACCCGGCTGCCCAGCAGCGCACGCACGGTGGCCTCCTTGACCGCAGCCGGACGGCCGGGATCGGAGAGGGTGCGGACGAGCTGGTTGCTGGAGTCGATGGCATCAGCCACCGAGAACAGCTCCTGGGCCTCGGACTCCAGCGTGCCGTTGCTGCCTGCGAAGGCGGCTTCTGCCTGCCGGAGCACCTCGGCGAAGGAGGTGGAGGAGGTTCCTCGCATCACGGTTCCTTATCGGGTGGTGGTCTGGTTCGACTCGAGGTCGTCCAGGAACCGGTCGATCACTCGGCGTGAGCGCTCATCGTCGGTGAGGGACTCGCCGACGATCTTGGAGGCCAGATCGCTCGCGAGCGTCCCGACCTCTCCCCGCAGCTCGGTCGAAGCGGCGATCCGCTCGGCGCTGAGCTGCTGACGACCGGTGGCGAGCACGCGCTCGTTCTCGGAGTCGGCACGGGTACGGGCCTCGTCGACGATCTTCTGACCGTCGGTGCGGGCCTTCTCGCGGATGGAGGCGGCTTCCTGCCGTGCGGCAGCAAGCTCCTGCTCCTGATCGCTCTTGAGCTGGTCGACCTGCTCCTGGACCTTCTCCGCGTTGCGGATGCCGCCCTCGATCTTCTCTGAGCGTTCGTCGAGCACGGCGTTCATGCGCGGGAGCACGAACTTCATGAAGACGAGCACGAAGATCAGCAGGAAGATCGCCGACCAGACGATCTCCTGCGGTAGCGGGATGAGCAGCCGCCAGCCGGGGACTTCTCCCCCTGCTTCTGCCAGATTCATCTGCTCTACCTCAGAAGATCAGGCCGGTGACGATCGCCAGCAGCGCGAGGATCTCGGTGAAGGCGACGCCGATGAGCATCGTGGTCTGCAGCTGCGAGCGCATCTCGGGCTGACGAGCCTGAGCCTCTGCAGTCTTGCCGACCAGGATGCCGAGGCCGATGCCCGGGCCGATCGCGGCGAGGCCGTAACCGATGGTCGCGATGTTGCCGGACACCTCGGCGAGGATCGTGGGCTCCATGGGTGTTTCCTTTCGTTGTGCCGCGTGAGGGCGACGATCAGGTCTTCAGGGGTGAAATCCGTTCGGCGGTGGCCCTCCGGCCGCCCCGCCGAGACGGGGGTCAGTGCTCGTCGGAGGTGGCGAGCTGGATGTACACGGCGGTCAGCATCGTGAAGATGAAGGCCTGCAGTGCGCCGACGAAGATCTCGAAGCCGTAGATGCCGATGGCCATCGCGCCGGCGAAGGGGCTGATCGCGATCAGCCAGTCGCCGGAGAACAGCAGCGCGTGGGTCATGCCGATGAAGACCACGATCATCATGTGGCCGGCGACCATGTTCGCGAGCAGTCGGATCGTGAGCGAGGCCCAGCGGATCACGACGACCTGCAGCAGCTCGATCGGGATCAGCAGGATGTAGATCGGCCACGGGATGCCGGGGGGCATGGTCTCGGACTTCAGGTAGCCGAGGAAGCCGTGCTTCTTGACGCCGGCGCTGACGTAGGTGACGAAGGTCCACAGCGCCAGCAGCAGCGGCAGGCCGATCACGGAGGTGCCCGCGAGGTTCAGGCCGGGGATCACACCGGCCAGATTCATCGAGAGGATGAAGAAGAACATCGTGATGAGCATCGGGGCGAAGCGCTTGCCGTCCTTCAGGCCCAGCGTGTTCGCGATGATGTTGTTGTTCACGAAGTCGATGACCAGCTCGATGACGCTCTGCACACGGCCGGGGACCAGCTTGGCCCGCGAGGCGATGATGCACATGGCGATCAGCACGACGGCGATGACGATGAGTCGCACCAGCTGGACGCGGTTGAACTCGAACCACGTGCCCTCGAAGAGGAGCGCTTCCGGGAAGAACTCCCCCAGCGTGGGGATGTGGAAGAAGGAGTCCTCTGCATACAGTGCGGGACTGAGGTCTGCGGTGTTCAGCTCGATCTCCCAGGTTCGTTCGACCGTCGGAGACGGCCTGGATGGTCATGCCAGATCGAGACCACTTGCGGTGCGGCCACCGTGCGTACGGCGTTGGACGACGCTATGGCGGTCCGGGGTGGTCGATCAGCTCTCGTCGCGGTCACGGTTATGGCCCGTGATCTGCGGTCGAGCGCCTTCGGAAGCATAACAGAGACTCATGAGCCGACGGGGTTCGCCGGGTCGTCCTCGGGGCTCTGAGGGGGCTCTACATCCAGGGGCTGGCGGGTGCGGGCCAGCAGCACTGCTTCGACCAGCACGGCTGAGACCGCGCCGACCAGCAGTGCAAGCCCGATCCACGGGGTGGAGACGCTGGCGAGGTCCTTCACGGCGATCAGGACGAGGATCACAATGAACATCTTCAGTGCCCAGCTGCCGAGCACGGTGGCGGCCATCGAGATCGGGGTGAGTCGTCTTCCGAGGAAGGTGATGGCCACCGTCGGCAGCACGATCACCAGGGTCAGCCCAGCACCGATGAGGGCGCCCAGGAGGGCGCCGGGGTCGGGGCGCGTCGCGGCGATGATCACCACGACGGCAGCCAGCAGGATGCCCACGGCGAGTGCGATCAGGGTGGTGCGCTGCATGGCCCGGTCGCCGGCGGCGACGCGGGCCGTCCTCTGCGGCGCCGAGGCGGAGGGGTTCTCAGGGTGAGGGGACATCGGATTCCTTCCGGTGACGGCCGGAGCGCCATCTGAGGGGGTCGAAGGTGAGCAGGACGGCGAACAGCAGACCGATCACCCAGAAGATGACGACCGTGCGCATCGGGAGCACCAGCGGGAGCAGGAGCCCCACGGAGATGACCACGGTCCAGGTGTACATGATCAGCACAGCGGTGCGTTTGCTGTGCCCGAGGCTGAGCAGGCGGTGGTGCAGATGCGACTTGTCCGCGTGGAACGGGGACTTCCCGGAGCCGATCCGTCGCACCACCGCGAGCGCGAAGTCCAGGAACGGGACCACCATCACCCCGATCGGGAGCAGGATCGGGAGGAACTGGCCGAAGAAGTCCGCGCCGGAGAGCCGCCCGGGGTCCACCTGGCCGGTCACCGCGATGGTGCTCGCGGCCAGCAGCAGGCCCAGCAGCATCGACCCGGAGTCACCCATGAAGATCCGGGCGCGGGTGAGGTTGTGGGGCAGGAAGCCCAGACACGCCCCGATCATCACTGCGGTCAGCAGCGCGGCCAGCGAGGAGTAGTCCGTGGCCGAGGCGCTGCGGGTGAGCGTGTAGGCGTAGATGAAGAAGGCGGAGCCGCCGATGGCCATCACACCGGCGGCGAGCCCGTCGAGGCCGTCCACGAAGTTGACCGCGTTCATGCTCACCACCACGACCAGCACGGTGAGGATCAGCGCGGTCCGTCCCGAGAGAACGGTGACGCCGTTGATCGGCAGGGTCACCAGGCTCACGCCCTGCCAGGCCAGCAGCAGCGCTGCCAGCACCTGACCGGCGAGCTTGGTCACCCAGTCCAGGTCCCACTTGTCATCGGCCGCGCCGAGCAGGCAGACGAGCGCCCCGGCGGCGAGGATCGCCCAGGGCTGGCGGGAATCGCGGAAGAGCCCTTCGAGGAAGGGGACGTTGCTCGCCACCAGCATCGCGCAGACCACGGCCACGAGCATCGCGAGGCCCCCCAGCCGTGGGGTCACGGCGTCATGCACGTCGCGGTCCCGCACCGCTGTCATCGCCCCTGCACGCCGAGCCAGCAGCCTCACAGCGGGGGTCACCAGGTAGGCGACCGCCGCTGCGAGCAGCAGGAGGAAGAGATAGATCCTCACCCGGGCGTGTTCTCCGCGGGACCTTCCTGCGTGCCGGAGTCCCCGGGCACGGCAGACGCCTCACCGATCCCGTCCAGCGAGGTCTCGGTGAGCGGCAGCTCGGTGCTGGTCGCGGACTGCTCCGGCTCGGAGGGGAGGTTCAGGACGGAGGTGTGCGACGGTGACGGGGCCTCACCGGGCTCGCCGATCTGGTTCGCACCGGGCGCTGTGTCGCCGGGGGCTATGTCGCCGGGGGCCGCGTCTCCGCCGACATCTGGGGTGCTGGCGGTGACGACATCGGAGTCACCGGCGGCGGAGCTGTCGTCGGACGCTGCGGAGGTGATGTCGGCCGAGCCCTCGTCAGTGGCCTCTGCCTCGCCCACCGCGGCGGCGTCCTCGGTCACAGCCTTGGCATCGTCCTCAGGATCTGCTTCGGGTTCGGGGGCGGTGAAGATGTCTCCGACCACCTCGATGATGCGCTCCTGGGAGATCGCGCCTTCGCGGACGATCTCTGCGGGGGTGACGGTGGTGTCCAGGATGGTGGAGCTGGCGCCGATGCGGGCAGGCCCGCCGTCGAGGTAGATCGCGACCGAGTCGCCGAGCTGGGTGGCCGCGTCCAGGACGCTGTTCGCGGCGGGCTTGCCATGGCGGTTGGCGCTCGAGACGGCGAGCGGGCCGGTGCGGCGCAGCAGCTCCAGCGCCACCTCATCCTCGGGCATCCGCAGCGCGACGGTGCCGCGGGTCTCCCCGAGGTCCCAGGTGAGCGAAGGCTGAGCGGTGAGGATCAGGGTCAGGGCGCCGGGCCACAGCTCCTCGACGAGGTCTTCCACATAGTCGGGGAGGTCCGTGGCCAGAGCGAGCAGCACGGCGTGGTCGCCGATCAGCACCGGTGGCGGGGTGTCCCGGCCGCGGCCCTTGGCCTCGAGCAGCGCCTCGACCGCCTCCGGGGTGAAGGCGTCGGCGCCGATGCCGTAGACGGTGTCCGTCGGCAGGACGATCAGCTCACCTCCGCGGACGGCGTCGACGGCAGCGGCGAGGGCTTCCTCGCGGGCTTCTGGATTCTGGGTGTCATGCACGCTCACCGGGACAGTCTCTCACTTTCGAGGTTCGGTGCCCCCTGGGAGCGGCGCGCGATGAGGAAACGTTCGCGGCCGGTCAGATCGGGGGCGGTGGTCAGCAGGTCGAAGCAGTCGAGCTCGGCGGCGAGAGCGCGGGTCGCCGCGCCCTGGACGTCCGCATGCTCCATGATCAGCACTCCCCCGGGCCGCAGCAGGCGTCCGGCCCAGGCGATGACCGCTCGCGGCACTTCCAGGCCGTCGTCCCCGCCGCCGAAGAGTGCACGATGCGGATCATGCGCGATCACCTCTGCGTCACGGGGCACCGCGCCCGGCGGGATATAGGGAGGATTGGAGAGTATCGCGTCGAAAGGAGCTGCGGCGGTCAGCTCCGGGATCTCCCGGGTGAGGTCCGCCTGCAGCACCCGGCCGCGGCCGGGCCCCGCGAGCTCGAGATTCTCGGAGCTGAGGGCCGCCGCCTCGGCATCGACTTCGATGGCCAGGACGCTCGCACCAGGGATCTCGTCGAGCACGGCGGCGCCCAGTGCACCGGAGCCCGCGCAGAGGTCCGCCACCAGGGTGGGGGTTTCGGGGAGGCGCTCGCGCAGGAGGTCCAGGGCCAGCTCGGTCTCCGGCCGCGGGATGAAGACGCCGGGACGCACCGTGAGCATCAGCCGGCGGAAGGGAGCACGGCCGAGGATCAGCTGCAGAGGCTCGCGCTGCTCACGCCGGGTGGTGAGCTGCTCGAGCTCCTCGGAGAAATCCTCGGGGAGCTCGTCGAGCATCACCAGCGGTTGCTCGGTCTGTGCCGCATGGGCGATCAGCGCGCGGGCATCGACGCTCGGGGACGGTACTCCGGCGGCGCCGAGCCTCTGAGTCGTCTCGGCCAGTGCCACGCGCAGCCGAGTGCGCAGCTCCAGCGCATCCATCAGAGCTGGTCCTCAGCGGTGCCGGCCTGGGCTTCGGCCAGACGGGCGTCCCGCTCGGCGACCCGGGATGAGGTGATCAGGTCCTCGAGGTCCCCGGCGAGGACCTGGGAGAGGTTGCCGGCTTTGTACCCGGTGCGGTGATCCGCCACCCGGGACTCGGGGAAGTTGTACGTGCGGATGCGCTCGCTGCGGTCCACGCTGCGTACCTGGGAACGGCGAGCGGCCGAGGACTGTGCCTGCTGCTCGGCGCGGCGCGCGTCCAGCAGACGGGTGCGCAGGATCCGCATCGCCTGATCGCGGTTCTGCAGCTGGCTCTTCTGGTCCTGACAGGAGACCACCACGCCGGTGGGCAGGTGGGTGATCCGCACTGCGGAGTCGGTGGTGTTGACGCTCTGGCCGCCCGGCCCGCTCGAGCGGAAGACGTCGATGCGGAGGTTCGCGGGTGCCATCGCCTCGGCCAGCAGCTCCGTCTCATCGGTGTCATCCGCTTCGGGCAGCACCAGCACGCCGACGGCGGAGGTGTGGATCCGCCCCTGGGACTCGGTGACCGGGACACGCTGGACGCGGTGCACGCCCGCCTCATGCTTGAGGTGCGCGTAGACGCCATCCCCTGGCCCGCTCACGGTGCGCGCGGTGATCGCGACGGTGACGTCCTTGAGGCCGCCGAGGTCGGACTCGGCGGTGGTGAGCACCTCCAGGCGCCACCCCTTGGACTCGGCATAGGCGCGGTACATGCGCAGCATCTCGGTGGCGAACAGTGCAGATTCCTCGCCGCCGGCTCCTGCCTTGATCTCCAGGAGCACGTCGCGGACGTCGTCGGGATCGCGCGGGGCGAGCAGGTCGTCGAGGTGCTCGCGCTCTCGCTCGAGGCGGGCGGTGAGCTGCTCCGCCTCGGCGATCAGCTCCTCGTCCCCGTCGTCCAGCGTGAGCAGCTCACGGGCGGTCTCGAGATCAGCGGCAGTGCTCTCCAGCTGTGCGGAGGCCGACAGGACGCTCTCGAGCTCCGCATAACGCCGACCGACCCGGCGGGCACGAGCCGGGTCATCATGCAGGGCGGGATCGGCCATCGACTCCTGGAGCCGGGCATGCTCGAGGCGCAGCGGTGCGAGCCGATCTGGTGCGTCGCGCTCACTCATCGATGCCTCTTCCCCTGCATCCCTGGAGCCCGAGGGCCGGGCCCTCACATGCGACGACGCCGGTGCGTGCCCGCAGGCGCGCACCGGCGTCGGAGGCGTGGATCAGTTCTTCTTGCCGTAGCGGGCCTGGAAGCGAGCGACGCGGCCGCCGGTGTCCAGGATCTTCTGCTTGCCGGTGTAGAACGGGTGGCACTCGGAGCAGACCTCGGTGCTGATCGCACCGTTGCTCTTGGTGCTGCGAGTGGTGAACGAGTTACCGCAGGTGCAGGTCACCGTGGTCTCGCCGTATGCGGGGTGAATATCAGCCTTCATGACTCTCCTTGCTCGGGGTCGCTGGGTCGGCGCCCGGCGGGCACCGTGAACCAGAACCGACGTCACAGTCTGCCACGACCCGACCCTCCCCGGCGAGAGCTGCGAGTGCGGCGTGCGCAACATCGCGCTGCCGCACCGTCGTGCGCCCACAGCCTCGCGACTCCACAGCAGCGCGGTGCTCAGGTGGAAGCGCGCACTTCCAGGTGGTACGACACCACCCGATGGGCGCCCTCCCCGGTGAGCGGGACGGAGCCGTCGAGCATTCCGGCGACGAGCGCGACGGTCTCCCGGGCCACTGCTTCGATGTCGATGCTCAGAGTGGTCAGCTCGGGGGTGACCAGCGAGCCGATCTCGAGCCCGTCGACGCCCACCAGCCGCAATCGTCTCGGAACGGGGACGCCGAGCGCGCGCAGAGCTCGCAGCAGGCGGACGGCGAGCTCGTCGTTGAAGGCGACGATCGTATCGACGCCGTCGGCGAGGACCTCCTCGAGGAACTCCCGGTGCCCTTCTTTCGCATCCACCTCGCGCACCGGCACCTCGCCCTCCCTCACCAGCGGGGAGAGGGCTGCGGCGAGGGCCTGACTGCGGGCACGGCCGAGGCCTCCGATCAGGTCGAGCACCACAGGCCGTCGTGCACCAGCACGACCCAGGTGCGCTGCCAGGTCGGCCATGGCCTCTTCACGAACGAGCTCGACCACCCCTCCCGCCTCGAGGTGGGCGGGACGGCCATCGAGCTGGACCACCGGCATCCCGCCCTGGCCGCGGATGTCGTCGGTGAGCACGCCGTAACCGACCAGCGCGTCGACCCGTCGGGCCAGGTCCCCTGCCACCCGCTGCGGGTTCGGCGCATTCATCGCTTCAGCGAGCACGACGTTCCAGCCGTGGGGCGCGCAAGCGCGCACCACGGCCGCGCCGAGCTCTGCGAAGTAGGAGTTCGAGAGATCCTCGACCACCAGCCCGAGGGTGATCGGGCCCTGCTCGACGAGCCCGCGGCCGAAGCGTGAGGGCCGGTAGTTCAGTTCCTTGGCCGCCTCGAGCACCTTCTCCCGGGTCCCGGCACTGATGCCGGGCAGGTCGTTCATCGCGCGGGAGACAGTCTGCCGGGAGACCCCGGCCCGCTCCGCGACATCGATGATGGTGGCTCGACGCGACATGCCGCTCATCGTACTGGCGACTTCAGGTCCAGCCAGGCCATCTCCTCCGCGGTCAGCTCGACGCCCAGGCCCAGGGTGGACGAGCGCATCTCGGCAATGCTGCGCGGACCGAACAGGGCGAAGGTCGGGAACTTCTGGTGCAGCACGAAGGCCAGGGCGATCGCCGTGGCCGGGACCCCACGCTCCCCACCGAGCTGCTCGGCGCGGGCGAGCCGCTCGAAGTTCTCGTCGCTGTAGTAGCAGCGCACCAGCTCGGCATCCGAGCGGTCCTCGGGATGGGCACGACCGGTGAAGAATCCGCGGGCCTGCGAGGACCAGGGAAGCAGGGCGATGCCTCGCTCCTCGAGCCAGGCTTTGGAGTCCGCGTCAGTGGCGTGGACGCAACCGGCCCACGGCACGTCCAGCGCCTCGGCGAGGCCGAAGTGGTTGGACACTCCGGTGAAGCCGGCGCGGCCATTGGCGCGGGCGTAGGCGTTGGCCTCGTCCACCCGGGCCGGGGTCCAGTTCGAGCCGCCATAGGCGCGGATCCGACCGGCGCGCAGGTGCTCGTCCATCACGTCCACGAACTCACCGACCGGGATCTCGGGGTTGTCGCGATGCATCATGTAGAGGTCCGCGTAGTCCGTGCCCTGGCGCTCGAGGGACTCCTCGAGCTGACGCGTGATCGACTCCGGATCGCAGTGAGGGGTGTGCGCCCCCTTGGTGATGACCACGACGTCCTCGCGCACCCCGCGGTTGCGCACCCACTGGCCGAAGAGCTTCTCGACGTGCCCGCCGCCGTAGATGTAGGCGGTATCGAAGGTGGTCCCGCCGATCTCGAAGAAGGCGTCGAACATCGCCGTGGCGTGGGCGAGGTTCATCTGGTTGTCGCAGCCCATCACCAGGCGCGAGAGCTGCTTCTCGATGCCGGGGATGCTGCCGTAGGTCATGGCCGGGCCCGACTGCACCGAGCCGTGCGCCAGGGGGCGCCCGGTGAGGGTGGGGATGTCGGCGGTGTCCGCTTCGAAGGGGTAACGCAGACCGATCTGCTCGCGCCACTGGTCCAGTGCGCGTGCCTGGCCGAGCGAGTTGTCCCCGGTGAGCTCGGGGACCACGCCGTCGCCGCGGGCCGCGCGGGCGAGCGCGTCGGCCTCCAGGGCGTAGGGCGAGGCGGCGGGGATCTCGAGCCGCTGGGGCTGCTCCCCGACCACGTCGAGCTCGATCACCGTCGGCTCCGCGCCGAGCGCCCAGGGGTCGCTCAGCCGGATCACGCCGCGGGAACCGGTGATGGTCGCGGACTGCGGATCTGCCAGCCGCACGCCGGTGCGCAGGCTCGCGGTGATCGCGCCGGGCAGGGTGAGCTCGGCGGTGGCCCATTCGTCCACGCCGGTCTCCCCGAGGGTGCCGCTGCCGGTGACGGTGAGGGGATCGGCGAAAGCCCTGCCCTGTGCAGCGCCGGCGACGAATCGGGCCAGTGACATCGGGTAGCAGCCCACGTCGAGGATGCCGCCTCCGGCGAGGGCCGTGTCGAACAGGCGCCCGCTGCGGCCGCCGGTGTCGAAGGCGAAGGACGCATCGACATGGGTGACCTCGCCGATCGCACCTTCGGAGACGAGCTCGAGCACCCGCTGGGTCTGGGGGTGGAAGCGGTACATATAGGCCTCGAGCAGCACCCGGCCGCTGCGGGTGGCGAGATCGATGAGCGCCATCGAGGTGCCGGCGTTCGGCGTCAGGGGCTTCTCGCACAGCACGTGCTTGCCGGCCTCGAGGGCCATGGCCGCCAGCCGGGCGTGGCCGGTGTGGACGGTCGAGATGTAGACGGCATCGACCTCGTCGGAAGCGAGCACCTCCTCGTAGTCACCGATCAGCGCCGGCTCCGCGAGCGGGAACTCCTCGGCGAAGCTCTGAGCGCGTTCTGCCGAGCTGCTGCCGACGGCGACCAGGACGCCATTCTGCGAGGCGGGCAGCTGGGAGGCGAAGCGGCGGGCGATCGAGCCGGGGCCGAGAACGGCCCAGCGGAAGGTGGAGGAATCGTGAGGCATGGAGGTGTTCATCCTTCTGGAAAGGTCCGACTTTGGACGTGAACGTTCACGCTGGATCACGCTATCCCGTCTTCCGCGTCCTCACAAGCCGTTCGGGGCAGCAGACCGCGCGAGCATCACGTCGCAGACGCCGCAGGGCCTGCCCACCATGGTCGGTGGGCAGGCCCTGCGGCGTCTGCAGCCCGCTCGGTGGCGGGAGGAGGCAGCTCAGTCGCTGCTGCGCCCGTTCACGCTGGGAGTGTTCTTCTGGACCGTCATGAGGAACTCGGTGTTCGACTGAGTCTTCTTGACCCGCTCCATGAGGATCTCGAGCGCCTGCTGCTGCTCGAGCGAGCCCAGGACGCGACGGAGCTTCCACATGATGGCCAGCTCCTCCTTGCCCATCAGCGCCTCTTCACGGCGGGTGCCGGAGGCGTTGACGTCCACGGCCGGGAAGATGCGCTTGTCCGCGAGATGGCGGGACAGGCGCAGCTCCATGTTGCCGGTGCCCTTGAACTCCTCGAAGATGACCTCGTCCATCTTGGAACCGGTCTCCACCAGGGCCGAGGCCAGAATGGTCAGCGAACCGCCGTGCTCGATGTTCCGGGCTGCACCGAAGAAGCGCTTCGGCGGGTACAGCGCTGAGGCGTCCACACCACCGGAGAGGATGCGTCCGGAGGCCGGGGCGGCAAGGTTGTACGCACGGGACAGGCGGGTCAGCGAGTCCAGCAGCACGACCACGTCGCGGCCCATCTCGACCAGGCGCTTCGCCCGCTCGATCGCGAGCTCCGCGACGATCGTGTGATCCGAGGCAGGGCGGTCGAAGGTCGAGGCGATGACCTCACCCTTGACGGTGCGCTGCATGTCGGTGACCTCTTCGGGGCGCTCGTCGACGAGCACGACCATGAGGTGGACCTCGGGGTTGTTGGTGGTGATCGCGTTGGCGATCTGCTGCATGATGATCGTCTTGCCGGCCTTCGGGGGCGCGACGATGAGTCCGCGCTGGCCCTTGCCGACGGGCGAGACCAGATCGATCAGTCGGGGGGCGACGGCCTTGGGATCCGTCTCCAGGCGCAGCCGCTCGTCCGGGTACAGCGGGGTGAGCTTGCTGAAGTCCACCCGCTGGCGCGCACGCTCAGGAGGCATCCCGTTGATGGTGTCGACCTGCACCAGCGCCGCGTACTTGCTCTGGTTGCCACCACCGCCGCCGCCACCGCTCTTGCCGCGACGGTTCCGGCCACCGCTGTAATGCTGCTGCTGCTGTTCGACCTGGTGATCCTCGCCGTCGCGCGGCGCCTTGACCTGCCCGGTGATCGCATCGCCCTTGCGCAGACCTGCACGCTTGACCTGGTTCATCGTCACGTACACGTCGCTCGCACCGGGCAGGTAGCCGGTGGTGCGCACGTAGGCGTTGTTGTCGCGGATGTCCAGGATGCCCGCGATGGACATCAGCTCATCGCTGTCACGGACGTCGCCACGGTCCTGCTGGCCGCCCTGATTCGACGACCCACCCTGGCTGCGCTGGCCGCCCTGGTGGTCCTGTCCACCCTGGTTCCGCGGACCGCCCTGGGAGTCCTGACCGCCCTGGTTCCGCGGGCCGCCCTGGTGATCCTGGCCATCCTGATCGTTCGGAGCGCCGCGGCCGCGACGCTTGCGGTCGCGGGAGCGGTTGCGGCTGCGGGACCGGCCACGGCGGTCATCGTCGTAGTCGTCTCCGCCCTGACGGTCCTCGTCCTGCTCGCCGGAGCGATCCGGCAGCTCGATGTCCTCGAGCCGGCGGCGCTGGCCGCCGCCCTGCTGGTTCGCGTCCTGCTGGCTGCCACTCTGCTGGTTCGCGTCCTGCTGGTTGCCGCCCTGCTGGCCGCCGCTGCGCGAGCTGCGCTGCTGGTCGCGGCCTCCACGCTGCTGGCCACCACGCTGCTGACCGCCGCCTTCGCGGCCGTCATCCTGCTGGCTGCGATCCTGCTGATTCCGTTCCTGCTGGCCACGGTCCTGCAGGCGCTCGGCGGAGGCCTCGGTGCGCTCGTCCTGCTGCTCACGAGCGGCAGTGCCGCTCGGCAGCTCGATGCCCAGACCGGGAGCGGCCTCGTCCTGTCGGGCGGCGGTCTGGCCGCCGCGGCGGGAGCGGGACCGGCTGCGGGTGCTCTGCTCGGCCCGGTCATCACCGGACTCGTCCCGCGGGCTCTGCTGAGCCGGCTGGGCGGGGACCTCGCCCTGCTCTGGAGCTGTCTGCGCCGGAGCGCTCTGTGCAGAAGCACTCTGCGCCGGAGCCTCAGCTGCCGCCGCCGGAGCGGCAGAGGCAGGCGCCGCGGCGGAGGGCTCTGCCGTCGTGGGCGCTGCTGATGACGAGGATCCACCCCCGCGGATCGCGTCGATCAGCTCGCTCTTGCGCAGCCGACGGGCGCCCTTGATGCCGCGCTCAGCGGCTATGGCCTGCAGTTCGGGAAGCTTCTTCGCCGCAAGATCTGCGCCGGAAGTGGTGTCGTTCACCCGGGTTCCTTCCTGTCGAGCCGTTCTCGCCGGCTCTGGTCTGGTCTGGGTGCCGCGCAGCGTCGGAGGCTCTTGGGCTTCGGATGCTGCAGCGACTGGTCCGAGCAGGGTTCTCCCCCACGATGCAAGGCATCTGTGGTCGGCCTGCCGGTGTGGTTCTGGGTGCGTCAGCGGAGGTGCACGGACCTGCGGGGCACGTCGTGAAAGGTGCGCGAGGACCGTGCGAAGCACTGATCAGGGGTACATCGAGGCGCGGACTTCTGCGCACAGCGTCCACCAGGGATCTGCTGCAGGATTCTGCGTCGTGCGATGTCGTCTGGACGCAGGCTCAACCTACCACAGGGGCAGAAGGGATCTCTCGCAGCCGCACCTCGGCGATCCGCCAGGCGGTGGGGTCCGTGACGAAGCGGCGCACCAGGGGCGCGAGGTCCCCGCGCTGACCGGACAGGACCAGCACCGAAGGACCCGCACCGGAGACCACTGCGGGGTGGCCCTCTCGGCGCAGCACCTTCATCAGCTCGATGCTCTCCGGCATCCCGGCGGAGCGCTGCTCCTGATGGAGACGGTCCTCCGTCGCGTCCAGCAGCAGCTCGGGAGCGCCGGTCAGCGCGTGCACGAGGAGCGCCGCCCGGGACGCGTTGTAGACCGCGTCATGGTGAGGGACCTGCTCGGGGAGCAGTCCGCGGGCCTGATGGGTGGAGAGCGTCGCGCTCGGCAGCAGCACCACGGGATGCAGCACCCCCTCCGCGCAGGCCAGCGGCACCGCACGGGCCGTGTCGCCCTGCATCCAGGAGAGGACCACGCCGCCCAGGAGCGCCGGAGCGGCATTGTCGGGGTGCCCCTCGAACTCGGTGGCCAGCTGCAGGATGGCCTGATCATCCAGCGCCCGCGGATCCGAGATCATCCCGCGTGCGAGCAGCAGGCCGGCGATGGTCGCGGCGGCGCTCGAACCCAGGCCTCGGCCGTGCGGGATCCGGTTCAGCGCGCGCAGCCGCAGGCCGGTCTGAGGTGCACCGGCGTGGTCCAGTCCGCGGCGCAGTGCGCGCACGACCAGATGGTCTTCGCCGGAGGGGACCGCGCCGGCCCCCTCCCCCTCGACCTCGATCTCGATCGAGCCCGTGGTCGCCTCGACCGTGAGATCATCGCAGAGGTCCAGCGCGAGTCCCAGGGTGTCGAACCCGGGGCCGAGGTTCGCGGACGTCGCGGGGACCTGTACGGACACTCGCGTGTTCTGGATCCTCACAGGCCGATGGCCTCCGCTGCGGCGGCGATGTCGACCGGCACGACCGTCGGCGTCAGATCATGCTGAGTCAAAGCTGTATCGGTGTCTTTGAGCCCGTTGCCGGTGACGGTGATCGCGATCGTCGCACCGGCGGGGACCAGTCCGCGCTGAGACTGCTGCAGCAGCCCGGCGACGCCGGCGGCCGAGGCGGGCTCGACGAAGATGCCGACCTCTCCGGCGAGGAGCTTCTGCGCGTCGAGGATCTGCTGGTCGGTGACGGAGTCGATGAGACCACCGGAGTCATCGCGCGCGGTCACGGCGAGATCCCAGGAGGCCGGCGCGCCGATCCGGATCGCGGTGGCGATGGTCTCGGGGTTGCTGATCGGGTGACCCGCCACGAAGGGAGCGGAACCAGCGGCCTGGAATCCCCACATCTGCGGGAGCGCATCGGTGATGCCGGCTTCGCGATATTCGCGGTAGCCCATCCAGTAGGCGGAGATGTTCCCGGCGTTGCCGACCGGGAGGATGTGGATGTCCGGGGCTCTGCCCAGGGCATCGCTCACCTCGAAGGCGGCGGTCTTCTGGCCCTGGAGCCGGTAGGGGTTCACCGAGTTCACAAGTTCGATGGGGTGCTCCGCATCGAGCTTGCGGGCGATCTCGAGGCAGTCATCGAAGTTGCCGTCGACCTGGATCAGCTTCGCGCCGTGCACGACGGCCTGGGCGAGCTTGCCGGCGGCGATCTTGCCCTGCGGCAGGAGCACCGCGCAGGTCAGGCCCGCGGCTGTGGCATAGGCAGCCGCGGAGGCGCTGGTGTTGCCGGTGGAGGCGCAGACCACGGCGGTCGCGCCGTCGTTGAGCGCCTTCGACATCGCGGAGACCATGCCGCGGTCCTTGAAGGAGCCGGTCGGGTTCATGCCCTCGACCTTGATGTGCACCTCGGCGCCCACCGCCTTGGACAGGCTGGGGGCGTAGATCAGCGGGGTGCCGCCCTCTCCCAGGGTCAGCAGGGTGTCGTTCGCGGAGAACGGAAGATGCTCAAGATATTCGGCGAGGACGCCGCGCCACTGATGTGCCATGGGGGTCATTCTCCTTCGATGCGCAGGATGGAATCGATGCTGAGCACCGTGGCAGTGGACGAGAACACATCCAGCGAGGCAGTCATCGCGGACTCCAGTGCGCGATGTGTGCTGATGCCGATGTGGGCACGGGCGTGCCCACCCTCTTCACCGTGCTCATCCAGCAGCTCCTGGTGAATGGTCGAGATCGAGATCCCGTAGCCCGAGAGGGTGCCGGCGATCTCGGCGAGCACGCCGGGACGGTCCTGCACGGTGAGCGAGATGTAGAAGGCACTGCGCAGCTCCTCGAGGGGGATCGACTCGAGCTCGGCATAGCGGGACTCCCGCGGCCCCACTCCCCCGTGGACGCGGGCGCGGGCCGCCGAGACCACATCACCGAGGATCGCGGAGGCGGTCGGTGCGCCCCCGGCGCCCTGTCCGTAGAACATCAGCGAGCCTGCGGCCTCCGCCTCGATGAACACCGCGTTGTAGGCCTCGGACACCGAAGCCAGGGGGTGGTGGTCGGGGATCAGCGCAGGATAGACCCGAGCCGAGATCCGCTCGCCGCCCTCCTCCTCGATCCGCTCGACGATCGAGAGCAGCTTGATGGTGCGCCCCATGCGGGCGGCCGCAGTGATGTCCTGCGCAGAGACGGCGGTGATACCTTCGCAGTGCACGTCCGCGAGCCGCACGCGGCTATGGAAGGCGAGCGAGGCGAGGATGGACGCTTTCGCGGCGGCGTCGTGGCCTTCGACGTCTGCCGTGGGGTCGGCTTCGGCGTAGCCGAGCTGCTGGGCGTCGGCCAGAGCGTTCTCGAAGCTGGCCCCGGTGCGGGTCATGGCGTCGAGGATGAAGTTCGTGGTGCCGTTGACGATCCCGAGCACGCGCTGGATGCGGTCCCCGGCGAGGGACTCTCGCACCGGGCGCACCAGCGGGATCGCGCCGGCGACCGCCGCTTCGAAGTAGAGGTCCACGCCGTGGGCGTCGGCCGCTTCGTAGAGCGAGACGCCGTCCTGGGCGAGCAGCGCCTTGTTGGCGGTCACCACGCTGGCGCCGTGGGCCATGGCATCCAGCAGCAGCGTGCGGGCCGGCTCGATGCCGCCCATCACCTCGACCACCAGGTCCGCTTCCTGCACCAGGCGGGTCGCATCTTCGGTGAGGAGTGCGGCGGGCACATGCGCTCCGCGGTCGCGTGCGAGGTCGCGCACGGCGACGCCGATCACCTCGAGCCTGCCACCGATCCGGTGAGCGAGCTCGCTGCCCTGCTGGGAGAGCAGGCGCAGCACTTCTGAACCGACGGTCCCGGCGCCGAGGACGGCGACTCGGAGCGTCGGCAGATCAGGGGACACCGGCCTGCCGGAGTGGTGCAATGACATCTGCGAGGTGGTCCTTCCACGGGGTCCGACGGATCGGTGGAGTCGGGCCCTCGCACTGTATCCGAGGGCAGGGACGCTCCGTGACCCTGCATGAACGATTGCGACAGCGGTCGTCAGGAACGGCACGGGGCGGGGAGCGAGCGCGGGCAGTGGCCGCTGGGCCAACCGGGTCAGCGGACGTCGACCTGGTCAGCCGACGTCGAGGCCCAGCAGGTCCTCCTCCGTCTCTCGACGGATCAGGGTGCGGATCTGACCGTCACGCACCGCGACCACCGGCGGCCGTGGGACGTGGTTGTAGTTCGAGGCCAGTGAGTAGCAGTACGCACCGGTGACCGGGACCGAGATCAGGTCGCCACGGCGCACGTCGCCGGGCAGGTACTCGTCCTTGACCACGATGTCGCCGCTCTCGCAGTGCTTGCCGACCACGCGGACCACCTCGGGGGTGACGTCGGAGACCCGACCGGTGAGCAGGCAGGAATAGTCGGCGTCATAGAGGGCGGTGCGCACGTTGTCGCTCATGCCGCCGTCGACCGAGACGTAGACGCGGTGATGGGGGCCGCCGAGGCGCACGTCCTTGACGGTGCCGACCGTGTAGAGGGTCTGCGTGGAGGGGCCGGCGATCGCACGGCCGGGCTCGAAGGACACATGGGGCACCTCGAGCTCGAGCTCGAGGCACTGCTTCTCGACGATCCCGGCGATCCCGGCGGCGAGCGCCTCGGGCGTGGCCGGCGTGTGCTGGGTGTTGTACATGACGCCGAAGCCGCCGCCGAGGTCGAGCTGGTCGATCGTGTGGCCCAGTTCGTCGCGGATCCGGGCGACCAGGTCGAGCACGCGGCGCGCGGCGACCTCGAAGCCGCCGACGTCGAAGATCTGGGAGCCGATGTGGGAGTGGAGGCCGACCAGGTTCAGGTGTGGGGCGTCCAGGGTGCGCTGCACCGCGTCGAAGGCCGCCCCGCCGGTGATCGAGAGACCGAACTTCTGGTCCTCATGGGCGGTCGCGATGAACTCGTGGGTATGCGCTTCGACGCCGGTGGTGACGCGCAGCATGACCCCGGCCTGCGCACCTCGCTCCGCAGCGATCTCCTCGACCAGGTCGATCTCGTCGAGCGAGTCGATGACGATGCGGCCCACACCGGCGTCGAGCGCACGGCGGATCTCCGCGGGGGACTTGTTGTTGCCGTGCAGGGCCATCCGCTCGCCGGGGAAGCCCGCCCGGAGCGCCACGGCGAGTTCGCCACCGGTGCAGACGTCGAGGCCCAGTCCATCCTCTTCGACCCAGCGGGCGACCGCTCCGCAGAGGAATGCCTTCCCTGCGTAGTAGACGTCGGCTCCGGACAGCGGGCGGAACGCCTCGGCGAAGGCGTCGCGGAAGGAGCGGGCACGGGTGCGGAAGTCGTCCTCGTCGAGCACGAAGGCCGGAGTGCCGACCTCTTCCGCGATGCGGTGCACATCCACGCCGCCGATCTCGACAGCTCCGTCGGCGGTGCGGGCGGTGTTCCGCGACCAGAGCCCGTCGATCAGGGTGTTGACATCGCTCGGGTAGGGCAACCAGGTGGGGGCGGCATCGTTGCCGTGAAGGGCTCCGGCTTCGTGGGCGCGCATGTCTGCTCCTGATCTCGCACTCTTCCGTCCCGGCGGACGTGCCGGAGGGGCGCCAACGGCGCCCTGCCGAGGGTAGGTGGGCCAGCGCGGATGGCGCAGGCGCGTCCGGCCCGCGAACACCCCTCGCCGCTCCCCCATCCACCCGGTCGGCAACCTTCCTCGCAGGTCAGAACCCCAGCTCACCCCCACGGACGGAAGCCTTGAGCGCACCGGGGTGAGGGAATGCACTTGATAGTGTCAAGGCATCGGCGCGGGAGTCGCTGCGTCTCGCCCTCCGGTGCTGACGCGGGCTCTCCACGCCACTCACCCGACACGATGTGAAGGAGCCCCGATGCCCACTGCATCCATAACCCCCGGCGGCCACCAGCTGGTGGTGGTCGCCAACCGCCTGCCGGTGGATTCACGCACTCTGCCCGACGGTGCCACCGAATGGGTCACCAGCCCCGGCGGCCTGGTCACCGCCATGGAGTCGGTGATGCGCACTGTCGACTCGGGCGCTTGGGTGGGGTGGGGCGGTTCGCCCGGCGAAGCTCCCGAGCCCTTCGATGCCGATGGCATGAGCCTGTACCCCGTGCAGCTGGACCAGCAGGACATCGAGCGGTATTACGAGGGGTTCTCCAATGGCACCCTCTGGCCGCTCTATCACGACGTCATCGTCGATCCGGAGTTCCACCGCGGCTGGTGGGACACCTACCAGTCCGCGAATCGACGCTTCGCGAAGACCGCAGCCCAGGTGGCCGCCGTGGGAGGGACGATCTGGGTGCATGACTATCAGCTCCAGCTGGTGCCGCAGATGATCCGGGAGACGCGCAGCGATGTGCGGATCGGGTTCTTCAACCACATCCCCTTCCCTGCGGTGGAGCTGTTCTCACAGCTGCCCAAGCGGAACTCTGTGCTGCGCGGGCTGCTGGGCGCCGATCTGCTCGGCTTCCAGCGGGAGAGCGATTCGCTGAACTTCGTGGCCGCGGTGCGCAGGCTCCTGGGCTATCAGGTCGAGGGCAAGACCATCTTCGTACCCGGTCTCGGTGCTGCTCCCGTGCGCGAGGTCCAGGTGCAGACCTTCCCCATCTCGATCGACTCCGCCGCCGTCTCCGCCCTCACCGAGGACCCGGAGATCCGGGAGCGTGCCGCGCAGCTGCGTCGTGACCTCGGCAATCCCGAGAAGGTCGTGCTGGGCGTGGATCGCCTCGACTACACCAAGGGCATCCGACACCGCCTCAAGGCCTTCGGCGAGCTGCTCGACGACGGTTCGATCGACCCGCATGAGACCGTGATGATCCAGGTCGCCACCCCGTCCCGCGAACGAGTGGAGGCCTACCGCCAGCTGCGCGACGAGGTCGAGCTGATCGTGGGAAGGATCAATGGCGAGCATGCCCCCATCGGGCGGCCGGCCGTCTCCTATCAGCACCATTCCTTCGATCGCCGTGACATGACCGCGCTGTTCATGGCCGCGGACGTGGTGCTGGTGACGGCGCTGCGCGACGGGATGAACCTGGTCGCCAAGGAGTACGTCGCCTCTCGTCCCGATCTCCAGGGAGTGCTCGTGCTCAGCGAGTTCGCCGGCGCTGCCGATGAGCTCCGTGCCGCGATGCTGGTGAACCCCCACGACATCGACGAGCTGAAGGCGGCCACGCTGCGAGCCCTGGCGATGCCGCCCGAGGAGCAGGAGGAGGCGATGCGCTCCCTGCGCCATCAGGTGATGGAGCACGACGTGCAGTACTGGGCCCATGAGTTCCTCGAGAACCTCACCGCATCGAGCACCCCGAAGGACGACGCGAAGAGAGTGGTCCGCCTGTCCGGAGACACCCCCAGCGACCCGGCGGAGCTCGAGAAGGCGCTCGGCGAGTTCACGGCCGTGCCGCGCCTGCTGATCGCCTCGGACTTCGATGGCGTCCTGGCCCCGATCGTCTCGGACCGCGATGCGGTGCAGCCCGATCAGGACGCCCTCACCGCCCTGCGCGAACTCTCCGAGCTCCCGGGCGTCGCCGTCGCCCTGGTCTCGGGTCGCGCGCTGGCCGATCTCGATTCCCACACGGCGATGCCCAGCTCAGTGGTGCTGGTGGGCTCCCATGGCGCCGAGGTCGGGGCGCTCCCGCCCTGGATGCAGGCCGAGGTGCTGGACAAATCCTCGCTGGGCATGACGCCGCAGAAGGAGGAGCTGCTGGCCGCGATCACCAGCACGCTGCGGCGGATCGCCCGCGCCCATCCCGGTGCGGAGGTGGAGACGAAGCCGACGGCCGCCGTGCTGCACACCCGTAACGCCAAGGGTCGCGGCGCGATCAACGCCACCGACTCGGCGCTCGAGTACGCCACCACCCTCCCGGACGTCACGGTGACGCCGGGCAAGGAGGTCGTGGAGTTCGCGGTGGTGCACACCTCGAAGGGGGTGGCGATCGACGCCCTGTCTCGGGCGAGCGCCGCCGATGCCTGGCTGTACCTGGGCGACGACGTCACCGACGAGTCCGTCTTCGCGCAGCTCGGCGACAGCGATGTGGGGGTCAAGGTCGGCGGAGGAGACACCGCCGCCGGGCTCCGGATCGCGGATACCGAGACGGTGCGCGACGTGCTGCAGCGGCTGCTGGCGCTGCGCAGCGCACAGAGCTGATACTCCGCGGGACAGCAAAGAGCCGGGACGTCGACTGCTGTCGACGTCCCGGCTCTTGCCTGTGGTGCCCGCGACAGGATTCGAACCTACGACCTTCTGCTCCGGAGGCAGACGCTCTATCCACTGAGCTACGCGGGCGGACTTGGGAAGTCTAGCAACATCTGGGAGTGACGGAACTCGTCCCCGCCGTGCTGGCGCAGAGGTGTGAGCGGGACCTCACCGCAGCAGCGGCAGCTGCGCTCCGTGCAGCACCGCCGAGGGGTCTGCGGCGATGCGCAGCCCGCTCGGCGCGGCGCCGGAGCGCACCAGCAGGTCGCCGACGGCGGCGATCATCGCGCCGTTGTCCGTGCAGAGCGCCGGCGGCGGGATCCGCAGCTCGATACCGGCCGCGTCGCATTTCTCCTGTGCGACTGCGCGCAGTCGAGCGTTCGCCGCGACACCACCGACGATGACCAGGGTGTCCAGGTTCCGTTCTTTGACGGCCCGGAGCGCCTTTTTGACCAGCACGTCGACCACGGCCTGCTCGAAGGAGGCGGCGATGTCCGCGACCGGGACCGGCTCCCCTGCTCGCTCGAGGGTCTCGACGGTCCGCGCCACGGCGGTCTTCAGACCGGAGAAGGAGAAGGTGAACGGCGCGTCCTTCGGCCGCAGCATCGCGCGGGGGAAGGAGAACGCGGTGGGATCTCCCTCGACAGCGGCCCGGGAGATCGCGGGGCCGCCGGGATAGCCCAGGCCCAGCAGGCGGGAGACCTTGTCGAAGGCTTCTCCTGCGGCGTCGTCCAGGGTGTCGCCGAGATGCTCGATCGGGTCGCGCACCAGATCGCCGACGGCGAGGATCGAGGTGTGGCCGCCGGAGACGATCAGCACGATGCTGCGCTCTGGAAGGGGGCCGTGCTCGAGGGTGTCGGCGGCGGCATGGCCGGCCAGGTGATGCACGCCGTACAGCGGCTTGCCCAGCGACCATGCGATCGACTTCGCGGCGGCGAGGCCCACGTGGACAGCGGTGGCCAGGCCCGGACCGGAGGTCACCGCGACATGGGTGATGTCCGAGAGCTGGATCCCGGCGTCGTCGACCGCGATCCGCAGGGTGGGGACCACCGCATCGAGGTGCGCGCGGGCGGCGATCTCGGGGACCACTCCCCCGAAGTCGGCGTGTTGGGCGGCACTGGAGGCGAGGCCCTGTCCCAGAAGCACACCGTCGGAGACGAGACCGAAACCGGTCTCATCGCAGGAGGACTCGACCCCGAGGACGATCGGAGCCCCGGGGGTCATCACCGCAGGATCGACATCGGGTTGGAGTAGTTGCCCGCCTCGTCCATCTTCGCGAAGTGCAGATGGCAACCGGTGGAGCGGCCGGTCGACCCGACATAGCCGATGGTGTCGCCAGCGCCGACGGTCGCGCCGACAGAGGTGTTGAAGCCCTGCAGGTGGTAGTAGCCGGTGACGACCCCGTTGCCGTGGTCGATCTTGACCCGGTTGCCGGAGGCGTGGTGGTACTCGACGGCGATGACGGTGCCGGACTTGGCCGCATGCACCGGAGCGCCGCAGGAGGCGCCGAAGTCGACTCCGTCGTGGCCCTTGTAGTAGCCGAGAACGGGGTGGACGCGGCCGCCGTAGCCCGAGGTGATCGACCCGTTGACCGGGCGCACGTAGCCGGAGCCACCGATGGGAGCCGCGTCTCCGGAGCCCTCAGCAGCCTCATCCTCGACAGCGACGGGCTCAGGCTCGGGCTCAGGAAGGGAGACCTCAATACCGGTGCCCTGCTCTGCAGGCTCCTCGGTGGCAGCCTCCTCGGCGACAGGAGCGGTCCGCTCCTCGGAGCGGCTGGCGCCGTCCTCCTCGTCGCGGGTCTCGAGCACAGCCTCGGTGGTCTCGGCAACCTCAGCAGCGGGCAGCGCCACGGGGGCGATCGCTGCGGCGGGCTGCACGACGGTGGCGGGCTGGGCCTGCGCCACGGTCTCGGCCTGCGGCGCAGTCTCGTCGATGCCAGCCGCGGCAGCAGCCAGCGGTGCGGCGATCGTGGCGGTCGCGAGGACTCCCAGGACTCCGGCCTTCAACGCACCCGAGGGGAGTGCGGAATCGCGGTGGGTCCCTCCGACGACGCGGTGCTTGCGCACTGCTGCGCGTCCGTTGGCGCGATGATTCGCCACGTATTGACCTCTTCCATTGCGACTGCGTAGTGCTCGATGAGCTTTTCGTTCACGTCTCTGTCCGATCGCGACGCCGGACAGGGGAAGTACGCGTCGCCGAACAACCTCGACCAAAGTACGCGCTGCTCGGTGCGCTCGACGAGGAGGTCAACCGGGTCATTGCCAAGTTTTTGCCGAGATGCCATAAAGGTTGCCCGATCTTGACGAGCGGGGGCCCGCTCAGGGGTTCAGATCACGTTCCGAGCGTCGAAAGCGCCCCATGCGTGAGATCGCCGCAACCGTCCCTGCGTCACCCGACAGCGGGAGGTGCGCCTCGTGCCAGGGGTCGCCGCTTTGCTCGGCACCACACTCCGAGGGCGCCCCGAGGCGCGCTGAGGTCCCTAGCTCTCACGGAGGAATCCATGCGGCCCCTTGCCCTCCCGGAGGAATCCAGGGGGCGCCGTCTAGAGTGTCCCCATGCCACTCCCGGACAAGACAGCAGCCTCTGGTGCCGCCCCCGTGCGCGTCGTGGTGATCGAGGACGAGCCCACGATCACCCGAGCGATCGCCGACCGCCTCACCGCCGAGGGCTGGGAGGTCTCGACCGCCCTGGACGGCCCCTCCGGAGTGCGGACGGTGGCCGAGGTCCGGCCCGACCTGGTCGTGCTGGACGTCATGCTCCCCGGCTTCGACGGGCTCGAGGTCTGCCGACGGATCCAGGCTGACGACCCGGTGCCGGTGCTCATGCTCACCGCTCGCGATGACGAGACCGACATGCTGGTGGGCCTCGGGGTGGGCGCGGATGACTATATGACCAAGCCCTTCTCCATGCGCGAGCTCGTCGCCCGCCTCAAGGCGCTGCAGCGACGGGTGCGGCGGACCGGCGCGCCAGCCCCCACCGAGACGGAGAAGCAGGAGGCGCTCGAGTTCGGGGACCTGGTCATCGATCGGGCCGGCCGCAGGGTGATGCGCGCCGGGGAGCCGGCCCATCTGACCCCCACCGAGTTCGACCTGCTGCTGTGCCTCGCGAGCGTTCCCGGCACCGTCCTCACCCGAGAGCAGCTGCTGGCTGACGTCTGGGACTGGGTGGATGCGACCGGGACCCGCACCGTGGACTCCCACGTCAAGGCTCTGCGTCGCAAGCTCGGCGCCGACCTGGTGCGCACGGTCCACGGCGTCGGCTACGCCCTGGAGATCCCTGAGGACCCGGAGACTGTCGCAGCAGAGTCCGGCGCTCACCCGGGCGGCACGCCGGATCTCTCCTCGATGGCCACCCCGAACCTTCCCACCGACGACTCGTGAGCTCGCCCCGGGACGGGGAGCCGAGCAGCCGTCGCCGCGTCCCCGAACGGCTCGACGTGCGCCCCCTGGACCGGTTCCGCTCCTTCAAGGTCAAGCTCGGGATCCTGGTCGCCGCGAGCGTGAGCGTCGCCGCGCTGCTCACCCAGGTGAGCATCCGGGCCGGCATCGAACCGCTGCTCGCCCTGCCGCTGGTGGTGATCGCGGCGCTGGTGTTCACCCAGCTGCTGGCCCGCGGCATGACCTCGCCACTGCGCGAGATGACCGGCGCCGCCCAGGCGATGGCTCGCGGCGATTACAGCCGTGAGGTGCGCACCAGCAGCCGCGACGAGGTGGGCCAGCTGGCCGCGGCGTTCTCCACCATGGCCTCGGAGCTCGAGCAGACGGACAGGATGCGTCGGGACCTGGTCGCGAACGTGTCCCATGAGCTGCGCACCCCGGTCGCCGGGCTGCGGGCGCAGCTGGAGAACCTCGTGGACGGGGTCACCGAACCGGACCCCGCGGCGCTCGAGGTGGCGCTGAACGAGACGGAGCGGCTCTCCCAGCTGGTGGGGCATCTGCTGGATCTCTCCCGCCTCGATGCCGGGGTGGTCGATCTGGACCTCGAGGCGGTCGAGCTCACCCCGTTCCTCCACGAAGTGGTCGACGCCGCATCCCTGGCCTCCGGCGGTCGCGATGTGCGATGGATCGTCGAGGTCGACCCTCCCGACCTGTCGGTCGCCGCAGATGCGGCCCGGCTGCACCAGGTGATCCACAACCTGCTCGAGAACGCCGCCCGGCACTCCCCCGTCGGCGGCCGCATACATATCTCCGCAGCGCTGATCGGACCGGAGGGCGGGGTGCGGATCGATGTGCACGACGAGGGTCCGGGCATCGCCCGCGAGGACCGTTCCCGCGTGTTCGAACGATTCCAGCGCGGTGGCTACGCCGACTCCTCAGGAGGCACTGGACTGGGTCTGGCCATCGCCCGATGGGCGGTCGGGCTGCATGGCGGCACCATCGAGGTCCTCGACGACCCCCGCAGCCAGGACACGCACGACGGGCGCTCCTCTCTGATCCGGGTGGTGCTCCCGGGATCTGCACCCCTGCCCTGATACCCCTGCCCTGACAGGGTGATGTCGCGCACCTCCGCCCCTCTTCCCCTGTCGCGGAGGCGGCATCCGCGCACGTCGGGCACCGTCTGCCGTTAGGCTGGGGCCATCCGTATCTCTCGACCGTGAGAAGGCTGGCGATCTCAGAGTGTCACAGCAGACACAGGACTCCGATTCTGTGGAGTTCGGCCCGAATCAGTGGCTCGTGGACGCGCTCCGCGAGCAGTGGCGTGAGGATCCCTCGAGCGTCGACCCGAGCTGGGCGGAATACTTCTCCACCCACACGGTGAACGCCGAGTCCTCCGCTACGTCCGAGCCCCCCTCGAGCTCCTCCGAGGCGTCGACGACGACACCTCCGACGAGCGCCGGGAGCTCAGCTGCCGCCCAGGAGCAGGACTCTCCTGGCACGAAGGCAGGCGCAACCAAGGCGGATCCCTCGCCGGAGCGGCCTGCCAAGGCGTCCGCTCCTGCGCGCGCCTCCACCTCGTCCTCCCCGTCGGCCGCAGTTCCAGCGGCCGCTTCCCAGCCTGCGAAGGAATCTCCTGCCGTGAACGACCAATCCGCGACGTCCGCCCCCAAGGCACCGGCGGTCTCCACCACCTCGGACCGCCCCGCGAAGGTCCCCACCACCACGTCGCAGATCCCTGCCGTCGAGCTGCGTGAGCCCGAGGTCGTCAAGCTGCGCGGCCCCGCCGCGGCGATCGTGCGCAATATGGCGGAGTCCCTCGAGGTGCCCACGGCCACCTCGGTGCGCGACGTGCCGGTGAAGCTGCTGTTCGACAACCGCATCGTCATCAACAATCACCTCAAGCGTCACCGCGCCGGCAAGGTCTCCTTCACCCATCTCATCGGCTGGGCGATGATCGAGGCGATCACCGAGATCAACGACATGAACAACGGTTTCGATGTCGATGAGAAGGGCAAGCCGCTCCTGCTGAAGCGCGAGGACATCAACTTCGGCCTCGCCATCGACATGCCCCGGCCCGACGGCTCGCGCGGCCTGGTGGTGCCGAGCATCAAGGCTGCCCAGCGCTTCGACTTCCGCGGCTTCTGGAAGGCCTACGAGGAAGTCGTCAAGAAGGCGCGCGCCGGCAAGCTCACCATGGACGACTTCTCGCACACCACGGTGTCGCTGACCAACCCGGGCGGCATCGGCACGGTCCACTCCATCCCGCGGCTCATGCAGGGCCAGGGCGTCATCGTGGGCGTCGGCGCGATGGACTATCCCGCGCAGTTCCAGGGCGCGAGCCCCGCGACCCTCGCAGAGCTCGCGATCTCGAAGGTCATGACGCTGACCTCGACCTACGATCACCGCATCATCCAGGGTGCCGCCTCGGGCGAGTTCCTCAAGCGGATGGGCGACAAGCTGCTGGGCAAGGACGGCTTCTACGACCGCGTCTTCGTCTCGCTGCGACTTCCGTACCAGCCGGTGCGCTGGGTGCCGGACAACCCCTTCCGGCACAACTCCTCGGAGCGCCTGGCCCGGGTGATGGACATGATCCATGCCTATCGGGTGCGCGGTCACCTGATGGCGGACACCGATCCGCTGCAGTACAAGGTGCGCACCCACCCGGATCTGGACGTCGAGACCTACGGCCTGACCCTGTGGGACCTCGACCGCACCTTCCCCACCCGCGGACTGGGCGGCAAGGACGAGATGTCCCTGCGCGACATCCTCGGTGTGCTGCGCAATGCGTACTGCCGCACCATCGGCGTGGAGTACATGCATATCTCCGACCCGGAGGAGCGTGACTGGATCCAGCAGCAGATGGAGACGCCGCGCAAGCCGTTCGACAAGACCGAGCTGACCCACATCATGGATCGGCTCAATGCAGCAGAGGCATTCGAGACCTTCCTGCAGACCAAGTTCGTGGGCCAGAAGCGCTTCTCGCTCGAGGGCGGCGAGGCCGTCATCCCGATGCTCGACGCCGTGCTGAGCGGAGCGGCCCACGGAGGCCTGGACGAGGTCGCCATCGGCATGTCCCATCGTGGCCGCCTCAACGTGCTCTCGAACCTCGCCGGGAAGAGCTACGGCCAGATCTTCCAAGAGTTCGAAGGCAACTACGGCAAGAAGCTCGGCTCCGGTGACGTGAAGTACCACCTCGGCACCGAGGGTACCTTCACCTCCCATGACGGCGAGTCCACCAAGGTGTACCTCGCGGCGAACCCCTCCCACCTGGAGGCAGTGAATCCGGTCCTCGAGGGCATCGTCCGCGCGAAGCAGGACCGGCTCGAGCGTCCCGAGGAGTTCCCTGTGCTCCCAGTGCTCGTGCACGGAGATGCCGCCTTCGCCGGGCAGGGAGTGGTCACCGAGACACTCAACCTCTCGGAGCTGCGCGGCTACCGCACCGGCGGCACCATCCACGTGATCATCAACAACCAGATCGGCTTCACCACGCTGCCGGACTCCTCGCGCTCGTCGTACTACTCGACCGACGTCGCCAAGTCCACGCAGCTGCCGATCTTCCACGTCAACGGCGACGATCCGGAGGCCTGCGTACGGGTCGCCGAGATCGCCTTCGAGTTCCGACAGAAGTTCCACCGCGATGTCGTCATCGACATGCAGTGCTACCGCCGCCGCGGGCACAACGAGGGGGACGACCCCTCGATGACCCAGCCCGAGATGTACAAGCTGATCGGAGAGAAGCCCTCCACGCGCAAGCTCTACATGGAGGCACTCATCGAGCGCGGTGACCTCACGGAAGAGGAGACCGCAGGGCTGGTGCGCAACTTCCAGGACCACCTGGACGAGGCGTTCGCCTCCACGCGCGCCGGCGCCACGGATGCCTCACACTCCTCCGACTCCGAAGAGACGGTGCAGGGCCTTGAGCTGCCCGACGCGCAGCAGGGCACCGCGGGGACCGACGAGGTCCGCACTTCCCTCGATCTCGCCGTGCTCGAGCAGATCGGGAAGGCGCACACCGACATCCCCGACTCCTTCACCGTGCATCCCAAGCTGATGACGGTGCTCCAGCGTCGTGCCCAGATGTCCACCTCCGGCAAGATCGACTGGGCTTTCGGCGAGCTGATCGCGTTCGGCTCGCTGCTGCTGCAGGGGCATCGGGTGCGACTGGCCGGCCAGGACTCCCGCCGCGGCACCTTCGTGCAGCGCCACAGCGTGCTCATCGACCATGAGAACGGTGACACCTGGACCCCGCTCTCCTACCTCTCGGACGACCAGGCACGCTTCAACGTCTACGACTCCTCCCTCTCGGAGTTCGCGGCGCTGGGCTTCGAGTACGGCTACTCGGTCGAGAGCCCGAACTCGTTGGTGCTGTGGGAGGCGCAGTTCGGTGACTTCGTCAATGGCGCGCAGACCATCATCGATGAGTTCATCTCCGCCTCCGAGCAGAAGTGGGGCCAGAACTCGAGCGTGGTCATGCTCCTCCCGCACGGCTACGAGGGTCAGGGACCGGACCACTCCTCCGCCCGCATCGAGCGCTTCCTGCAGCTGTGCGCAGAAGAGAACATGCGGGTGGCGGCCCCGTCCACCCCGGCGAGCTACTTCCACCTCCTTCGCAAGCAGGCGCTGGCCGAGCAGAAGAAGCCGCTGGTCGTCTTCACTCCGAAGTCGATGCTGCGGAACAAGGCAGCGGTGAGCGGCGTGGAGGACTTCACGACGGGAACCTTCGAGCCGGTGCTGCCGGACACCACCGTGGACCCGGCTGGAGTGCGTCGCGTGCTGATCGCCTCCGGCAAGGTCTACTGGGATCTGGCCGCGCGCCGTGAGCAGACCGGTACGACCGACACCGCGATCGTCCGCGTCGAGCAGCTCTACCCGCTGCCCACCGAGCAGCTGAAGAAGGCGCTCGACGGCTACCCCGACGCCCATCTGGTGTGGGTCCAGGAAGAGCCGCAGAACCAGGGGGCCTGGAGCTTCATGGCGATGAACTTCGCCGTCGAGGTCGGCCGCACGCTGCGGGTCGTCGCCCGAGCGGCGTCCGCCTCGCCCGCGACCGGCTCGAACGCGACCCACAAGATCGAGCAGGAAGATCTGCTCGACCGCGCCTTCGACGCTTGATCCGGTCCGCGGGTCACGGGTTCGCCCGTGGCCCGCGGCGCGGTTAGTGTTGACGCCGTTAGTGTTGAGGTCCCCGTCCCAGTTCAGGAGGTCCCGGTGCCCACCGTGCCCATGACGACCGCCCCGCATCCGGACTCCCGGATCCGCATCATCGCGCTCGGAGACGAGCTCCTCGCCGGGGTCGGTGATGCCCGTGCGCTGGGCTGGCTCGGACGAGCAGTGGCCAGTGAGCAGGGTGCATCCAGCCGCATCGACATCTTCTCCGCCGCACTGCCCGCTCAAAGCTCAGCAGACCTGGCTGAGCGCTGGGACGAGGAGGTGCAGCGTCGCTTCTCCACCCAGGGACAGGCCGACGGGTCGATCGACCATCGGGTGGTGGTGGCCATGGGCCGCGGCGATGTCGAGGCAGGGATCTCATTGGCCCGCTCACGCCTGAACCTGGCAAAGATCCTCGACGGGTTGGAACGACTGCGCATTCCCGCATTCGTGGTGGGCCCGCCGCCCAGCCGCGATCCAGGCACCACGAACTCCGTCCGGGAGCTGTCCGCAGCCTTCGAGGATGTCTGCTCCCGGCGTCGGATCCCCTTCGTCGACACCGTCGGCGGGCTGACGGGTCACGACCAGTGGGAGAGCGACCTGGCCCGCTCCCCCGGCGACCATCCGGGACAGACCGGCTACGGGTTGATGGCCTGGCTGGTGCTGCACGCCGGCTTCGGCTCCTGGCTGGGCACCTCCTCCTGACCGCCCCGCCTGTGAACAGGGAAGAGACCGAGTGACCTCGGACTCAGCAGGGTTCGTGCGCCGCCCCCGGGAGACTCCGAGAGCGGCGCGATGTGGCACAATCGTCGGGTTCCCCCGGGCGAAGAAAGGAGATCGTGATGAGCAAGCGAGGACGCAAGCGCAAGTCTCGCCGCAAGAGCGGCGCCAATCACGGCAAGCGCCCCAACAGCTGACCGTGATGTCGCCTTGAGCGATATGACGAAGGGCCCCTCCCGTCTCGGGTGGGGCCCTTCGTCATGCCTGCCGCCAAGCTCGTGTCTGCGCGCCGCGAGAGGCGCAACGCCCTGCGCATGGCCGCGCTCACGCTGGGCAGGGGCTGCCCCGGCCAGCGCGGGGCTACTCCGAGGTGGGGTAGACCCGGGACGTGGTGGTCTCGCTGGTGGTGATGCGCACGGTGCTGCCGTCGGCCTCGGTGCGGGTGACCGAGACGGTGCGGCACTGCACCGCGATGCGCTCGCGAAGCTCGGACGGTGCACGATCCGCACAGCTGCGTCGTACCAGCTCCTTCATCCGGCGCACCTGCTCCCACTCGTCGGCGCATTCCGGGCAGCCCACCGTGTGGCGTTGCATCTTCTCGACCATCTCGCGGGGCAGCTCGCCATCCAGCGCCTCTTCGAGTCCGTAGCGCAGATCACGGCGGGGCTGCTGCGCAGCATCTCCGCGGTCTCCACGTCCTGCGACGTTGGGATCGCTCATCGTTCCTCCTCCCGATCATTCGACGGGGTCTTCGACTGGACGTCTTCTTCGGGCGCGGCGTCTAAAGCTGCGCCCGGCCCGGGGGCGGCCGGGTCCGCTCGCAGGAAACCGCTGCGGTAGGCGTAGTCGGAGAGCCTCTCGCGCAGCTGTCGGCGCCCGCGGTGCAGGCGCGACATGACCGTGCCGATCGGGGTGTCCATGATCTCTGCGATCTCTTTGTACGCGAAGCCTTCCACGTCGGCGAGATAGACCGCGATGCGGTAATCCTCCCGCAGCTCTCCCAGCGCGTCCTTGACCGCCGAATCGGGAAGGCTGTCCAGCACCTCGGTCTCCGCCGAGCGCAAGCCGCTGCTGGTGTGCCCTGCGACTTCGGCCAGCTGCCAGTCCTCGACGGTGTCTGTCCAGGCCTCCTTCGGCCGGCGCTGCTTCGTGCGGTAGATCGAGATGTAGCTGTTGGTCATGATTCGGTACAGCCAGGCCCGCATATTGGTGCCTGGGGTGAACCGGTCACGGGCGCGGAATGCCTTGACGAAGGTGTCTTGGACCAGGTCCTCCGCGTCATGGGGGTTGCGGGTCATCCGCAGTGCACCGCCGTAGAGGGAGTCCAGATGCGACAACGCTTCGGACTCGAAGTCGAATTCCTGCACGTCGTCAGGACCCGACAGGATCGGTGCCCGGTCGGTCTCGGGCGGGCCGGCCTCTGGGCTCGGAGTGGCATCAGTCTGGATCATCGTCCTCCAACCTACGCCACGGGGCTGGGTCGGAGCGTGCTCGAGCACTGCAACGGGCATGCATCGTCTCCTCTCCCGGCGTCCGCCGGTCTCTCGCGGGAACTGCCAGGGACGGCGACGGCCGTCCCCTCTGTGCACCCTGTGCAACGCCGGAGGCCCGAGGAATGTTCCCTCCGCTGTAGTCTGGACGCCGGTGAGCTGCCTGACATGGCCGGTTCACCGGACTTGCTGACACCCGTCAAGAACGTGAGGACACCATGGCCCTGGTCCGTCGTATCGCTCGACCGCTGCTCGCCGCTCCCTTCATCTTCGAAGGCGTGCGCACTGCACTCCGCCCCGAGCGCGAGATCGATGTCTATCCGCAGGCCTTCGACGCCGTCGATTCTGCGATCGCCAAGAGTTCCGCGCCGGGCTTCGTCGATGCGCGCACCGTGATCCGGGCCGCTGGTGCGGTCGCGGCGGGTGCTGGCGTCCTCTACGCCACCAACCGCTACCCACGCACGGCCGCGGCGACGCTCCTGCTGACCACGTCTCTCGGCTGGGCGGGGCGCAAGAAGGTCTGGGAGCTGCGCGGCGAGGAGCTGACCCAGGAGGTCCAGTCGATCCTCACCGACGCCGGGCTGCTCGGCGGCGTGCTGCTGGCAGTGGTGGATCACGATGGCCGCCCTTCGCTGGGCTACCGCGCGAACAAGTTCGTCGAGCGCAGCCAGAAGAAGGCAGCTGCCACTCAGCGTGAGCTCGAGAAGAAGGCCGGCAAGCTGGAGAAGAAGGCGAAGGGCGCTGTGCAGACCGCACAGAAGCAGCTCTCCGTCCAGCAGGGTTGACCTTGATGGCGTCTGAGGTGCTGTGGAACGCACCGGTCGCGGATGAACCCGTCGACGCACTGGTGCGGGTTCCCGGTTCGAAGTCTCTGACCGCGCGCTGGATGCTGCTGGCCGCCGCTGCGGAGGAGCCTTCCACGTTGCGCGGAGCTCTGGTCTCCCGAGACACCCGGCTGATGCGGGATGCACTCGAGCGTCTCGGTGCGGTGCTCACTGTCCAGGACGGCACCCTGCAGGTCTCGCCGCTCCCGCCTCCCGCAGAGCATCCTGCCGATCCGATCGAGATCCATACCGGCCTGGCGGGGACCGTGATGCGTTTCGTGCCGTTGCTCGCGGCGCTCCATCACGGAGACGTCCGGTTCACGGGAGATGACGCTGCCCTGCAGCGCCCGATGGATGCGGTCATCGATGCACTGCGGCAGCAGGGCGTCGAGGTCACCGAGCACGGGCAGCCCGGGTTCCTGCCGCTGACCGTGCACGGCACCGGGCGTCTGAGCGGGGGCCGGGTCGAGGTCGATGCTTCTGCCTCCAGCCAGTTCGTCTCCAACGTCCTGCTGGTCGCCGCGCGCGCCGAGGCGGACCTGGAGCTGGTGCATGTGGGCCAGGTGCTGCCCTCGCTGCCGCATATCGAGATGACGCTGGAGACGATGCGCCAGGCCGGGGTCCAGGCCTCGCACCGCGTGGACGAGCAGGGCCGGCACAGCTGGAGCGTGAGCACCGGGCCGATCCGACCCGTGGAGGTCATGATCGAGCCGGACCTGTCCAACTCCGGGCCCTTCCTGGCCGCGGCGATGGTCACCGGCGGCACGATCGCGGTCGACGACTGGCCGGAGACCACGACCCAGCCCGGGGACGCCTATCGCGAGCTGCTCGGTCGAATGGGCGGTGAGATCTGGCGCGAAGACGATTCCCTCTGCGTGCGCGGCACCGGTACGATCCGTGGCATCGACGCGGACATGTCCGCCGTCGGCGAGCTGGTTCCCACCATGGCGGCACTCTGCGCCCTCGCAGACTCTCCGTCTCGGCTCACCGGCGTCGCGCACCTGCGCGGCCACGAGACCGATCGCTTGAAGGCCCTGGCCACCGAGCTGTCGAAGATCGGAGCACGCACCGTCGAGCTCGACGACGGTCTGGAGATCCATCCCGGGCCGCTGCATGGCGAGGTGTTCGAGAGCTACGAGGATCACCGCATGGCCACCGCCGGCGCGATCATCGGACTGCGGGTCCCGGACCTGCGGGTGGTCGATATCGGCACCACCCAGAAGACCCTCCCGGACTTCGTGGGAATGTGGCTGGCGATGCTGCATCCGGAACCGGCAGCGGACGACGCGTGAGCCGCTCGGCCCGCGAGTACGACGAGAGCGACATCCGCGTCCGCCCCAGCCGACGCGGCTCGCGGCCTCGGACGAAGGATCGGCCCAAGCATGAGGATGCCGTCACCGCCCGCGTGGTCTCCGTGGACCGCGGGCGGTGGCGGACGATCGTGGAGGAGGGCTCCGAGACCGAGCACGCCGTCACCGCGATGCGTGCCCGGGAGCTCGGCCGCTCCCCCATCGTCCCCGGCGACCTGGTGGGCCTGGTCGGTGACATCTCGGGGCGCGACGGGTCGCTCGCCCGGATCGTACGCATCCAGGAGCGCAGCTCCTTCCTGCGGCGCAGCGCCGACGACGACGATCCGACCGAGCGCCCGCTGGTCGCGAACGTCGATCTGATGGTGATGGTGACCGCGGTCGCCGACCCCGAGCCGCGGGGCGGCATGATCGACCGCTGCCTGGTCGCCGCCTATGTGGCCGGCATCGACGCGCTGCTCGTGCTCACCAAGACCGATCTGCGCTCCCCCGATTCCTTCCTCACCGCCTACGCACCGCTGGGACTCGAGCACCTCCGCACCCGGAGAGAATCCCCCGAGGAGGCTGCCGAGTCCGGTCACCCCGGCCCGCCCGGGATCGTGGGCCTGGAGGATCTGCGCGAGCTGCTCTCCGGGCGGGTCAGCGTGCTGATCGGGCACTCGGGGGTGGGCAAGTCGACGCTGCTCAACGCGCTGGTCCCCGGGACCGACCGGGCGATCGGCGTGGTCAACGATGTCACCGGCCGCGGCCGCCACACCTCCTCCTCGGCGCTCGCGATGCCGCTGCCGGACGACGACGGCTGGGTGATCGATACGCCCGGCGTGCGCTCCTTCGGGCTGGGCCATGTGGATCCCGATGAGCTGCTGGAGGCCTTCACGGATCTGGCGGAGCTCGCCGAGCGCTGCCCCCGCGGCTGCACCCACCTCGAAGACGCTCCCGACTGCGCTCTCGATGCGCAGGTCGAAGCGGGCGCTGCGGGCACCGCCGGTCCCGCGCGCCTGCTCTCCTACCGCCGCCTGGCCACCGCGCTGCGCAAGAACGACCCCTGGGAACTGTGAGCACGGCATTGCAACCGCTCCACCCATCGGTTCCGCTCGTCGGCGCCGCTCGTCTGCTCGCTGGTGCAGGAGGTACCCCGCAGGAGGTTCTGCCCCGCGCCGCCCCGGCGGTGCGCTGAGGGTCCGCGTCGCTGCAGGGAGCGGGCGCGCGGGGGTCGTAGTGTGGGCGCATGTCGAGTCGATTCGCCGATGACCTGCGCCTGGCCCATGTGCTCGCCGATGCCGTGGACCAGCTGACCATGTCCCGCTTCAAGGCGCAGGACCTCGAGGTCTCCATCAAACCCGACCTCACCGAGGTCACCGATGCCGACCGCGCCGCCGAGCAGCTGGTGCGCTCCCAGCTCGCCCGCTCCCGCTCCCGGGACCAGGTGATCGGCGAGGAGTTCGGCTCCACCGGCGCATCGCCCCGGCAGTGGGTCATCGATCCCATCGACGGGACCAGCAACTTCGTGCGTGGCGTGCCCGTCTGGGGCACACTGATCGGCCTCATCGAGGATGGCCACCCCGTCGCAGGCCTGGTCTCCGCACCGGCGCTGAACCGACGCTGGTGGGGCGGTGAGGGCGCTGGGGCATGGACGGGTTCGCGGATCAACAACGCCACCCGTCTCCAGGTCTCCTCAGTCGACTCGATCGACGAGGCCTCGCTGTCCTACTCCTCGCTGCATGGCTGGGCAGATCAGGACCGACTCCCGCAGATGCTGAACCTCATGCAGCGCTTCGGGCGCACCCGCGCCTACGGTGATTTCTGGTCCTACATGCTCGTCGCCGAGGGCGCCGTGGATGCGGCCTGCGAACCGGAGCTCGCCCTGCACGACATGGTGGCGCTGGTCCCGATCATCACCGAGGCCGGGGGCCGGTTCACCTCCCTCGATGGTGACGACGGGCCCTTCGGCGGCAGCGCGGTGGCCACCAACGGCCGGCTGCATGAGGAGATCCTCGAGGCGCTCGCCGCCCGCGGCTGCTGAGGCCTGCACACTTGCGACGTCCTGAGTCCTGAGATGCCTGCGGTGTCCTGAGGCCTGCGGCGCCTGGGAGTCCACGCCGGGACCTTCGTCGTCGGCCTTCAGCCCATCTCGGTAGACTTGAGCCACCGTGATCCAGAACTGCGAAGGGAACCCTTCTTCATGACCGTCAAGCGCGTCGCCCTCCTGACCGCAGGTGGCTATGCCCCCTGCCTGTCCTCCGCTGTCGGCGGTCTCATCGAGCGGTACACCGAGCTGGTGCCCGACGTCGAGATCATCGCCTACAAGCATGGCTACTGGGGCCTGCTCTCCGGCGAGAAGCTCGAGGTGGACGACGAGGTGCGCGCCAAGGCCGGCCTGCTCCACAACTTCGGCGGCTCCCCCATCGGCAACTCCCGCGTGAAGCTCACCAACACCGCTGACCTGGTCAAGCGCGGACTGATCCAGGAAGGCGAGAACGCCCTCGAGGTCGCTGCGAACAAGCTCAAGGCCGACGGCGTGGACGTGCTCCACACCATCGGCGGCGATGACACCAACACCACTGCCGCGGATCTTGCGAAGTTCCTGCACGACAACGGTCACGAGATGCAGGTCGTGGGCCTGCCCAAGACCATCGACAATGACATCGTGCCGATCAAGCAGTCGCTCGGTGCGAAGTCCGCCGCGGAGCAGTCCAGCATCTTCGCGCAGAACATCATCGCTGAGCATGGCTCGAACCCGAAGATGCTGATCATCCACGAGGTCATGGGTCGCGCTTCCGGCTACCTCACCGCGCAGGCCGCCGAGTACTACCAGACCTGGCACTCCCAGCAGGAGTGGCTGCCCGGGATCGGCCACCGCTCCGAGCGCTGGGACGTCCACGCCGTGTTCCTGCCCGAGCTGAAGCTCGACATCGAGGCCGAGGCCGAGCGCCTCAAGGCGGTCATGGATGATGCCGGCTGCGTGAACATCTTCCTCTCCGAGGGCGCTGGGATCCCCGAGATCGTCGCCGAGATGCAGGCCCGCGGCGAGGAGCCGGAGAAGGACCCCTTCGGCCACGTCAAGATCGACACCATCAACCCCGGCCAGTGGTTCGCGAAGCAGTTCGCCGAGAAGCTCGGCGCCGAGAAGGTCATGGTCCAGAAGTCCGGCTACTTCTCGCGCTCCGCGAAGGCGAACCCCGAGGACATCCGACTGATCAAGTCGATGACCGACTACGCCGTCCAGGTCGCGCTCGAGGGCGGTTCCGGCCTCGTCGGGCACGATGAGGAGCAGGGCGACGTGCTGCGCGCCGTCGAGTTCGAGCGCGTCGCCGGCCACAAGTCCTTCGACATCTCCCAGCCCTGGTTCCATGAGGTCATGGAGCGCACCGGACAGAAGATCGTTCCGGCGGAGAAGCACTGAGCTTCTCGATGACGACCAGGCGGAGTTCATGATCAGCAGCTCCCGCCCGCGCGTGCGCACCTGGCGCCGCACCCTTCGCGCGCTCGCCCACACCGGGCGGGCGCGCGATGCGCGTCTGGGGGCACTGGACTCCGCGACTGCGACGGACTCCTCCGCCCATGTGCATCAGCTGGAGCCCGGGCCACGGGCCACCGCGCTCAAGGAGGATCGCGGCCCGCTCACCCCGCCGCGGCTGCTGCGGCCGCGCCAGGGCAGGCTCGGCGACTGCTGGGTGATGGCGTCGATGCTCGCGATCCATGAGACCGCACCGGAGCGACTGCGGGATCTCCTCACCATCGAGGAGAACGGCATCGTCGCAGTGCGGCTGCCCGCAGTGTCGGAGCCGATCCGGGTGGATCGGTGGCTGCCGGTCGACGAGCAGGGAGTCTTCCAGTACGGCCGACGCGACGGCGCGAACCCGGGTTGGGTAGGCGTGCTCGAGAAGGCTGTCGCAGCTCATGTGGCCGGGGACTACCGCTTCCTGCAGCGCGGCTTCGCCCGCTTCGGCTTCGAACTGCTGCTGGGCGAGCGGGTCCGCTCGCAGCTGCGCATGCCGAGCGCCGCGCAGATCATCGCCTGGCGCGAGCAGGGACGGGCGATCGCCGCCTCCACCCATCCGCTCAGCTCCCGCGTGGCCACCGCTGCCGGTCCGCTGCCGCGCAACCATGTGTTCGCGGTGGTCGGTGCTGACGCGCGCAGCGGGCACGTGCATCTGCGCAACCCCTGGCGGCCCGAGCAGCTGCTGGTGCTCGATGCCCGCAGCTTCCGTCGCGGGTTCCTCTCGGTGGACGTCACCGCACCGCTGCGGTGACGTCCGCCCGCGCCGCGAGAGCCGGACGGATGAGAGCTGGACGAATGGTTCACGCGCGATGAACCCGTCACGCCCGGAGGAAAGGCGTCAAGGGTCCTTCAGCGTCCTGCCACGTCGAGCCAGGCATCGGCGATGAGGCGGTGCCCGGGCGGGGTGGGGTGCACGCCATCGTCGGCGACGCTCTGCGGAGTGTGCCCGGCCGCGAGCGCCGTGGCCAGCACCTGCTCGAGGTCCACGATCCGGTGGCCGTGCTCCTGTGCGAGACGGCGGATGATCGCGACCTTCCCGTCGAGATCGCTGTGGATCTGCACCCGCTCCTGGTCGATGTCAGCGACGAACGGGATGATCATCAGCACCGATGCCCCCGGCACGGTGGCCGCAAGCTGAGCGAGGAGGCGGCGGTAACCCTGCTCGAACGATTCCTCGGTGACATGCTCCCCGCGGGTGAAGCGATGCCAGGAATCGTTGACCCCCACATAGATCGTGACCAGGTCGGGAGCATGCTCCAGGCAGTCGGGGCCGAAACGGGCCTCGAGGTCGGCGACCTTGTCCCCGCCGATCCCACGGTTGATCACCGTGGCAGTGGGCTCATGGGCCGCGAAGTGCTCCGCAAGCAGCCGCACGTAGCCGTGGCCGAGCTGCTCGGGGTCCTCTCGACGACCGGCATCGGTGATCGAATCGCCGATGAACAGGAGGGTGCGGCATGAGGGGGCGGTGGTCACGGTCATAGCGGATATCGTGCCAGAAATACGGCGAGGAAGCGGCTCGAGGCGAGCATCGCCGGGCAGGGATGATGCGTCCGAGCACCGCGACCTAGACTGGCGACCGACCGTTTGCGGGACCGGCGCCGATCTCGGCTCGCGACCGTTCCTTCCCGGATGACTCGTAGGAGTTCTGTGATGTCTGCCCTCATGCTGCCCGCGCTCCCCTTCCCGCTCGACCCGACGCACGTGCCGTTCGAGGTCGTCGGCGAGGACGAGCTGCGGGCCACCTCCCAGCCCAGAACCGACATCTTCGCGCCGCCCTTCCCCGGTGCGGAGCCCACGCTCAATGCGGCGACGTTGTTCGGCACGGCCCCGGAGGGCGATTTCCAGTTCAGCGCACGGATCACGGTCGGCTTCCGCTCGACCTTCGATGCCGGGGTGCTGATGCTCTGGCACGACGAGGAGCACTGGGCGAAGCTGTGCTTCGAGTCCGCTCCGGACGGCAGCCCGACCGTGGTGTCAGTGGTCAACCGCATCGTTTCCGATGACGCGAACGGGCAGGTCGTCAAGGCCGAGCACGTGTGGATGAGGATCAGCCGGGTGGATGGCATCTACGCGTTCCACAGCTCGTTCGACGGTCTGCGGTGGGACATGGTGCGCCTCTTCGCCCTCGAGTCCCCCCGTCCGCTGCGGATCGGCTTCGAAGTGCAGTCGCCGACCGGCGAAGGCTGCGAGGTCGTCTTCGACCAGATCTCTTACTCGGCAACGCGCCTGGAGAACCAGCGCGACGGCTCCTGAGAACTCCTGACCCCAGGGACTGAGCCTCTGGAACACCCCTGATTCACCAGCATGATCCATCGGGTGAAGAGCAGAAGGCCCGGACAGTGTTTCCACTGTCCGGGCCTTCGTCGTAGTAGCGGGGGCAGGATTTGAACCTACGACCTCCGGGTTATGAGCCCGGCGAGCTACCGAACTGCTCCACCCCGCGGCAACATCAGCAACTCTACGACCCACTTGTTCCGCTTGCAACCAGGGAAAACAGATCGTCAGAAGCGTCACAGCGGCTATGTCCAGCACACATGGAGAACGAGGAGCATCAGGCCCGGCCCCGCACACACTGACACGGGGCCTTGTTCACCGCCGCTGTGAACTCCGCACGCGGCGGCTTCTGGCGACGTCTCCGCATCGAGGCCGGGATGATCCCCTCGACCTGCACCTGCACCAGCACGGACCACATCCCTGCGGGACTGATTCAACGCCTCCGCCGCGATCGAGCACAAGAATAAGGGCCCCTGATCAGTATTTCTACTGGTCAGGGACCCTTTCTCGTAGCGGGGGCAGGATTTGAACCTACGACCTCCGGGTTATGAGCCCGGCGAGCTACCGAACTGCTCCACCCCGCGGCAACATCAGCAACTCTACGACCCCCTCGCGCTCACGTCCAACCGGGGATGGTTGAACGTGTGCCATGACACGTTCATGGGCCGTTCACCTGCCCGGACGCCGGAACGCCCGGCCGGTGCCGGCTCAGTGCCGGCGCCGGTCGGGCGTCCTGGTGTGGGGCGTCAGCGGCGGATCAGCCGCCACCGCCGTCAGAGGGCTGCGCCGGGACACCGGTCCCGCCGAGCTCCTGGTTCGCCGCGATCGCACGGTTCAGAGCATCGGAGAGGCGTGTCTGAGCTTCGCCGTAGGCGGCCCAGTCTCCGGCGGCCATCGCGGTCTCAGCTTCGGTGACCGCGGTGTCCATATCTGTGAGCGCCTGGTCGAGGCGTTCCTCAGGGGACCCGGCGGCGGGCGGCGGGGCCTGCTGGCCTTCCTCGCCCTCTGCCGGTGTCTCTTCTGCCGCGCCCGCAGCACCTTCATCCGTCACGGCGTCGGCCGTGCCGGAAGGTGCATCCGGGTCGACGACCTCGGCATCGCCGGCGTCGGCGCCCGAGTCACCGCCGAAGACGAGGTCCAGGGCTTCATCGAGCGTCGGCGCGAAGCCGATCTTCTCGCCGAAGGAGACCAGCACCATCTGCAGCAGCGGGTACTGGGTGCCACCACCGGTCTGCGAGGACTGCAGGTAGACGGGCTGGACGTAGAGCAGTCCACCACCCACCGGCAAGGTGAGCAGGTTGCCGTTGAGCACCTCGGAGTTTCCGGACTTCAGCAGGTTCAGCGCCTGGGAGACGTTCGGTTCCGCGTTGAAGGTCGCCTGCACCTGCCCCGGGCCGTTGACCGGGTTCGAGGAGGGCAGCACCAGCAGCGTCATGTCTCCGAAGGAGTCCGCCGGGTTGCCCTCGGTGTTCCCCGTCTCAGAGTCCACCGCCAGGTATCCGGTGAGCACGTTCTGCCCCTCGGAGGGGATGAAGCTCGAGGAGAGCATGAAGCGTGGAGTCTCCGCATTGGGCATCTGCATCGTCAGGTACATCGGCGGCTGCGCGGCCTGCTGGCCCGCGGTGCCGTCCGGGTTGGTGGGTGCCGGGACCGTCGGGTCCGGCGGCACCTGCCAGAAGTCCTGCTGGGTGAAGAAGTCGTCCGCGTCGGTGACGTGGTACGTCGACAGGATGTTGCGCTGGGCCTTGAAGTAGTCCGCGGGGTAGCGCAGGTGCGACATCATCTCGCCGCTGATCTCCGAGGCCGGCTGCAGCGCCTCGGGGAACACCTCGGCCCAGGCCTTGAGGATCGGGTCCTCCGTGTCCCAGGTGTACAGGGTCACCGAGCCGTCGAAGGCGCTGACGGTGGCCTTGACGGAGTTGCGCATGTAGTTCGCCGAACGCTCACGGTTGGTCGCAGTGTCATTCGGGTTCGTCTGGGAGTCGTTGACCGTCTGATCCAGGTTCACGGACTGGGCGTACGGATACTCCGTGGTGGTGGTGTAGCCATCGACCACCCACACCAGCTGGTCATCGACCACGGCCGGGTACATCTGGGAGTCCAGGGACAGGAACGGTGCGACCTCACGGACCCTCTGCTGAGGGTCACGGTCGTAGAGGATCTGCGACTCCTCGTTGAGGTAGTTGGAGATCAGAATGTTCGGGTCGCGGAACTTGATCGCGTACAGCAGCTGGTTGAAGAAGCTGCCGACGGCCGGCCCGCCATCACCCTGGAAGGTGTTGTAGACCTGGTCGCCGCCTTCCTCGTCATCGGTGCTGCCACGCTGGTAGTCGAACTCCTCGGGCTCGCTGCCCTCCGGTGCGCCGACGACCGAGTAGTCCGGGGAGTGACGGCCGAAGTAGACCCGCTCCTCGTGCTCGTTGAAGGCGCCTTCGCCGGGGACACCGGACTGGAGGAAGCTGGGCTCACCATCGGCGTTACGACGGTTGCCATGGGCAGCGGCGGTGCCGTAACCGTGGGTGTAGATGACGTGCTGGTCCACCCAGGAGCGATCGGCCAGGCCGAACTTGTCCGGGCGAAGCTCGCGCACACCGATCACGGTGTCCTGCAGCTCGCCGTCGATCTCATAGCGATCCACGCTGAGCACATCGTCGAAGCCCCAGTAGCGACGGTTCGCCTCTCGCTGCTCGAAGGTGGGCGAGATGATGTTGGGATCCATCAGGCGGATCTGTGCGGTGGTCGAGGCGTCCTCGCGCAGCGCGCCCGGCTCGGCGTCGGTGGTGGCCGTGTAGGGCACCTCGTTGACGTCGTCGAGGTTGAAGGCGGTGCGGGTCGCGTCGATGTTGTTCTGGATGTACGGCTGCTCAAGGGCACGCTCGTTGGGCTGGACCTGGAACTGCTGGATGGCCCAGGGGTAGAGGTTGCCGACCACGAGCGTCGAGAGGATCATCAGGCCCGCACCGATTGCAGGGATCCGCCAGTCGGAGCGGAAGATCCACACGACGAACATCGCCGCCACCACGATCGAGGCGATCGCGAGGATGGTCTGGGCAGGCAGGATCGCGTTGTGGTCCGCGTAGGAAGCGCCTTCGAAGCGCGTGTGCTCTGCCGTGAGCAGGTCGTAGCGCTGGAACCAGTGTCCGGCACCGAGCAGCAGCACGTAGATCGTGGCGAGCACTCCGAGGTGGCGACGAGCAGATCTGGTGACCTCGAGCCCGCTCTCCTGCCCCCAGCTGACACCGCCGTAGATGAAGTGTCCGATCACGGCGCCGACGATCGAGACCAGCAGGACGAACTGCCCGAAGGAGATCAGCAGGTCGATCAGCGGCAGGGTGAAGACGTAGAACGAGATGTCGTTCTCGAAGATCGGGTCGACCTGGCCGAAGTCCTGCGGGTGCAGGAACAGCTGCACGTCCTTCCAGGCCCGGGAGAGGGCCAGCCCGCCGAAGGCGCCGATCACGACCGGTGCACCGTAGGTGAGGCCGCGGCGGAGCGGATCCACGGCGGAGCGGAACTGCTCGAGCGCCTCCTGCTCACGCGTGACCGGCGGGTAGACGGGCCGTTTGGTGTAGGCCAGGCGCAGGCTGAGGAACAGCGGAATGGCGAACACGATGAAACCTGTCAGGAACAGGAGCGCCTGGGTGATCCAGCGAGTCATGAGCACATCGGTGAACTCGAGCTGGTCCATCCAGAGGTACTTGGTCCAGATCTCGGACGCGATGACCAGCAGGACGATCAGCAGCGCGAGGACCCCGAGGGTGATCGCCAGCGGCGAGATCCGCCGTGGTCCCCCCGAACTCGCGTCGGGGGCTGGTCGTGGGCGCGGCCGCGGCATATCGCCGAACGGAGCGGAGAAACTCACAGATAACCTCAGGTGCCTCGGTGCCGGAGCCCGTGATCACGTCGCCTAGCGCACAGGGACGAGACCCCGGTATCCGGGTACAGTGTGGTGCCGCCGCGAGACGCGACGGTGTACCCATTCTGTCAGGCCGAACCTGTGAGGGACCTCTCGATCCGATGACAACTCCGGCCCCGGACCCACTTGACGCCTCCACTGCTGCCCTTGCTGCGGCAGTTCTCGAGGTCGCCCGGCACGTCGAGGGCAGTGTTCTGCCTGTTCCGCGCCTTTTCGCGCTGGCTCGCAGCGCGGAGCTGATGGCGGCTTCTCCCTCACTCGCCGCGCTGCTCGGCGCGGCGGGCGATGAGGGCGGCGCGCCCGACGATCTCCAGCTCACGCCGATCGATCTCGACGATGGCTCCACTCCCGCTGCGGCTGATCCGCTCACCGTGCTCGAATCGGCCCAGTGGCCGGATCTCGCTGCGGGCGGGGCGATCGTCTGTGATCTCGCGCCGTCGGCCTGGAGTGCCCGCGATGGCGCCGATGACCAGAAGCTGCCCAGCGGCAGCTCCCTGCGGGTGGTCGTGGCTGCACTGGCTGACGGCACCACGTGGTCCGCCGTGCAGCGCGGCGACAAGAACGACTACGTCCTCGGCGCCGCACTGCTGCCCGAGATCTCCCAGGCCCTCGTCCAGACGTTGCAGGCCGCCGACTGAGGCCCCTGGCCAGACGGGTTCAGAACGCCGGCTCGTAGGAATCCTCGGTCGACTCCTCCTCCACGCTCTCGTCGCCCACCGACGACTCCTCGGAGTCTGCCGCTGCTCCTGCGAGCAGGACCTCCCCGGTATCGGGATTGACGTCAGGCACGTCCGTCGACCGCAGTGGGCGGACGAAGCTGGTGGTGCCGTAGGAGAGATCGTGGCCGATGGACTCGGCCTGAATGTTCAGCGAATGGCGGGCCGTGTTGTCCTCGCCGGTCCACTCGGAAGTGTTCAGCCGGCCGGTGACGATGAGCGGCTGGCCCTTGTGCACCGAGGCGAGCAGGTTGCGCGCCAGTCCCTTTCGCGCGAACACGGTGACGAATTCCGTCTTGCGATCGGTGAAGTCCTGTGCGGAGGAGTTGTAGTAGCGCCCGGTGACTGCGACCCGCACCTTGGCGGTGACGGACCCGTCGTCCTGCGGATGGGCGGTGGGGTCGGCGGTGGCGTTCCCCATGATGGTGGTCTGGATATCCCGCATGGCGGTGTCCTTCCTCAGGTGCCGGGGCTGTCCCGGCCTCGGCTCCCTGCCGATGACCTCAGCGTCGCGGTCGCATGCCGTCATTGCCAGGGCAGCGCGATTCCTGTGGATGGCGGGCGTCTGTGGAGGAACGGTCGCACGACGTGATCGAGCAAGCGTCCCTGCGACTGATCGTGCGGGGACGTCTTGCCCATCGAGGGTGCGGACAGCGCAGCGGCCGGCCCCTCCGTGGAGGGACCGGCCGCTGTCACCGCGGAGCACGGACCGGTGAAGATCCGTGCTGCAGGACGAGTCCGGCGCCGCCCGTGAGCAGACGCCGAAGCTCAGCTCAGGCCGTGGGGATGACCAGGCCGGAGGCGTTGCTCGTCGCGTTCACGAACCGTGCCTGGACATCCGCCCAGTTCACGATGTTCCAGATCGCCTTGACGTAATCAGCCTTCACGTTCTGGTAATCCAGGTAGAACGCGTGCTCCCACATATCCAGCTGGAACAGCGGGATCGTCGCGACCGGCACACCGTTCTGCTGATCGTAGAACTGCTCGATCACGAGGTTCCCCCCGAGCGGCTCATACGCGAGCACAGCCCAGCCGGAACCCTGGATGCCCAGCGCCGCCGCGGTGAAGTGCGCACGGAAACCATCGAACGACCCGAAGAACTCATCGATCGCCGCAGCGAGCTCACCGGTGGGCTTGTCGCCACCCTCGGGCGAGAGGTTCTTCCAGAAGATCGAGTGGTTGGTGTGACCACCGAGGTTGAACGCGAGGTCCTTCGAGAACTGGTTCACGGTGCCGAAATCGTTCGCCTCGCGCGCCGCTGCAAGCTTCTCCAGCGCCGTGTTCGCGCCCTTGACATAGGTCGCGTGGTGCTTGGAGTGGTGCAGCTCCATGATCTTCCCGGAGATCGAGGGGTCCAGCGCGCCGTAGTCGTAATCGAGATCAGGAAGCGTGTAGTCAGCCATGAAGATCATCCTTTCGTCGTGTGGTGCGCGGGGCCAGCTGGTGCGGGGCCCGCCGTGCCATCCATCCTGCCACGATGGACTGCGAGTTGGCGGGGCGAGTGTCATCTGCGGTCACCCGGGCTCGGTGGGCTCTCTGGTCGGCGCCCCGTCGAGTGGCCCTCCACGATCGAAGTGTCCTCCCCGCAGTCCACAATGGGGCGATGGCCATGCCTCGACAGGCGCTCCCGGCGTCCTTCTCCTCTGCCACCGCGACATGGTTCGCAGAGTCCTTCGATACCCCCACCCCTGCCCAGTCGGCGGCGTGGGAGGCGATCGAGCGAGGGGACGACACCCTGGTCGTCGCACCGACCGGCTCTGGCAAGACGCTCGCCGCTTTCCTCACCGCGATCGATCGACTGGCCACCTCCCTGGCTGTCGAGGAGCCGAGCGGCCCGGCGGGGAAGAGGGCGAAGGGGCCCGGGCGCAGGACGACCCGCGTCCTGTACCTCTCCCCGCTCAAGGCGCTCGGCGTCGATGTGGAGCGGAACCTGACCTCGCCTCTGGTGGGCACGGCGCGGACTGCGGAGCGGCTGGGAACTCCCCGCTCGCCGCTCAGCGTGGGCGTGCGCACCGGCGACACCCCGGCTGCCGAGCGGCGGCGCTTGATCTCGCATCCTCCGGACATCCTCATCACCACCCCCGAGTCGCTGTTCCTGATGCTCACCTCGCAGGCACGCGAGACGCTCCGCGGGGTGGACACGGTGATCCTCGACGAGGTGCACGCTGTCGCAGGGACGAAGCGCGGAGTGCACCTGGCACTGTCGCTGGCACGGCTGGATGCCCTGCTCGAGACGCCGGCCCAGCGCATCGGGCTCTCAGCGACCGTCGAACCTGTCCACGAGGTCGCCGACTTCCTCACCGGCTCCGGCCGCTCCCGGCCGGTGACGGTGGTGAAGCCGGAGTCGACCAAGAGCTGGGATATCAGCGTGACGCTGCCGGTGCCGGATCTGCAGGCCATCGAGCCTCCCGCCGACGCGGTCGACGACGAGGACGTCTCGGGCACCATCTGGCCGCACGTCGAACGGGCTGTGCTCGAGAAGGTGCTCGCGCACCGCTCGACGATCGTGTTCACGAACTCTCGCAGCCAGGCTGAGCGGCTCACGGGGAAGCTGAACCGCCTGCACGCACGCCGGCTCGCCGCCGCAGAGCCGCTCGCCGCCGCAGAGCCGCTCGAGACCGACGCGACGGAGGCAGACGCGGAGGTCGAGGACATCGCCCGGGCCCATCACGGCTCGATGTCCAAGGAGATCCGGGCCGGGATCGAGGAGCAGCTGAAGTCCGGGACTCTGCGCTGCGTGGTCGCGACCTCTTCGCTCGAGCTGGGGATCGACATGGGCGCCGTGGATCTGGTGCTGCAGGTCGCCGCACCCATGTCGGTCTCGAGCCTGCTGCAGCGGGTAGGGCGCGCGGGGCATGACGTCGGCGCCATCTCCCACGGCTCTCTGCATCCGCTGCACGCCGCGGATGTGCTGCGCAGCGCGGTCACGGTGCAGGAGGCGGTGGCGGGGCGGATCGAGCCGCTGACCGTGCCGCGCAATGCTCTGGACGTCCTCGCCCAGCACACCGTCTCGGCGGCAGCCATGGATGATCTGCAGATCGATGACTGGTTCGATCTCGTCCGCAGCGCGCATCCCTACCGGGCGCTGCCCCGCACCGCCTTCGACCAGACGATCGACCTGCTCGCCGGGCGCTACCCGTCCACCGCCTTCACCGAGCTGCGGCCGCGACTCGTGCACGATCACGAGACCGGACTGCTCACGGGCCGACCCGGCGCTCAGCGCCTCGCGGTCACCAGCGGCGGCACGATCCCGGACCGCGGCCTGTATCCGGTGCATCTGGTCGCGAGCGAGGACGACTCCCAGCCCCGGCGGGTGGGTGAGCTGGATGAGGAGATGGTCTACGAGTCCCGTCGCGGGGACGTGATCACGTTGGGCACCAGCAGCTGGCGGATCGAGGAGATCACCGCCTCCCGGGTCACCGTCTCCCCCGCCTTCGGCATGAGCGGGCGGATCCCCTTCTGGCACGGTGACGGGGACGGCCGCCCGGCGAGCCTCGGGCGGGCGATCGCCACCGCGCAGGCGGAGCTCGCCGTCGCTGAACCCACCGAGGCGACGACGCGGCTGGCCGGACTCGGGCTCGATGAGAACGCCCGCACTGTGCTGCTGGACCACCTCGCCGAGCAGCAGCTGGCGACCGGCGCGGTCCCCGGGCCGCAGCAGCTGGTGGTCGAACGCTTCCTCGACGAGCTCGGCGACTGGCGGGTGGTGCTGCACTGCTCCTATGGGCAGCGGATCACCGGGCCCTGGGCGCTCGCGGTCGGGGCCAGGGTGGAGGAGAGGTACGGCCTGGATGGCCAGGTGATGGCGGCCGACGACGGGATCGTGCTGCGCATCCCCCATGGCGAGGAGCCTCCCGGGGCGGATCTGTTCGTGTTCACGCCGGAGGAGATCGAGGAGGAGGTGCGGCGGCTCGTCGGCTCCTCTGCACTGTTCGCAGCCCGTTTCCGCGAATGCGCGGCCCGTGCGCTGCTGCTGCCGAGGCGGGACCCGAACCAGCGTGCGCCGCTCTGGCAGCAGCGCCAGCGCTCCTCCCATCTGCTGGAGGTGGCCCGGCCCTATCCCGACTTCCCGATCATGCTCGAGGCGGCGCGCGAGTGCCTGCAGGATGTCTACGACCTGCCCGCTCTCATCGAGCTGATGGGGCAGATCGGGCGCCGGCGCGTGGAGGTGCGGGAGGTCGAGACCCCGGTGCCCTCCCCCTTCGCCCGCTCCCTGCTGTTCGGATATCTCGCCCAGTTCATCTACGACGCCGACGCCCCGCTGGCCGAGCGCCGCACCGCCGCGCTGGCGCTGGATCAGTCGCTGCTCGCGGAGCTGCTGGGGTCGGTGAGCCTGCGTGAGCTGCTGGACGCAGACGTGATCGCCGAGGTGGAGCAGCGCCTGCAGGGGCTCACGGAGGAACGTGCACTGCGCGGCGCGGAGCAGATCGCGGACGCGTTGCGCCGGCTCGGCCCGCTCACCCGGGAAGAGCTCAGCGCTCGCAGCGCCGAGGGCGTCGATCTCGATGACGAATTGGACCGCCTGCGCACGGCGCGACGGGTGATCTCCGTGCGCCTCGCCGGGAAGGAGCATCTCGCCGCGATCGAGGATGCCGGCCTGCTGCGCGATGCGCTCGGCACCGCCCTGCCTTCAGGGATCCCGGACGCGCATCTCGCGCCCGTGGGTCGGTCCGTCGCGCAGCTGCTCTCCCGCTGGGCCAGGGGCCGGGGCCCGTTCCCGGCGACCGCGCCGATGGACGCCTTCGGACTCGCGCCCGGCGTGGCTCGCGGCGCCCTCGAACAGCTCACCGCCGAACGCACGCTGCAGCAGGGCGAGTTCACGCCGGGGCGCGAGGGTGAGGAATGGGTGGATGCGGAGGTGCTGCGGCGCATCCGTCGGGCGAGCCTCGCCGCGTCCCGGCGCGAGATCGCGCCGGTGCCCGGCCCGGTCTACGCACGCTTCCTCGGCCAGTGGCAGCATCTGGTGGGGCGTGGCGCCGACGGCCGACGGGAGCGCGCCGCCTGGCGGGGCCGCGACGGTCTGCTGTCGGTGATCGACCAGCTCGCCGGGGTCTCCCTGCCGCTGTCGGCCTGGGAGTCCCAGGTGCTGCCGGCGCGGATGCCGGACGTGAACCCGGCGCTGCTCGATGCTGCCTTCGCCGCCGGGGAGCTGGTGTGGACCGGGCACGGCCGGCTCGGCGCCGACGACGGCTGGATCCGCCTCCATCTTGCCGACGCCCTGCCGCTCGGGCTCGATGCCGCCGAGCTCGAGGAGAGCGCTGCGGGGCTGCCAGAGGGTTCCCTCGCCGCCCGGGTGCTGGACCTGCTGCGCGGGACCCCCGGCGCTCTGCGGCACGGGGAGATCCTCACGGCATTCGCCGACGAGGGCGCAGCCGCGGCGCCGCCGGAGGTGCACGAGGCCCTGTGGGACCTCGCGTTCCAGGGGCTGATCACCAACGACTCCTTCGAAGCGCTGCGCAGCTACAGCCACGGACCCGCCGCATCCCGCTCCGGCCGGGGCGCGGGCCGCGGCCTTGCTGGACGCTCCCGGCCGCTGACCCGCCGGGGCGCAGGGCGGCTCTCGGCCGCGATGATGCGCCAGGGCGTCTCCACCGTCTCCGAGCTCACGGCCGGGCCGATCGGCGCGGGGCGCTGGTCCGCGGTGCGAGTGGAGAGCGTGGATCCAGCGGCCCGGGCGGCGGCGCTGGCGACCCTGCTGCTGGACCGGCACGGGGTGGTGACCCGCGGGGCGATGGACGTCGAGGACATCCCCGGCAGCTTCGCCGCGGTGTACCGGGTGCTCGCGGTGCTCGAGGAGAACGGCTCCTGCCGGCGCGGCTACTTCGTCGATGGCCTGGGCGCCTCCCAGTTCGCGCCGGTCGAAGCGGTGGACAGGCTGCGGGACGGCGAGCGGGAGGCGGAATCCGCGCGAGCCTCCGCCGCCCAGTTCTCCGAGGAGCCCATCAGCGGCCCGCCGGCCGATGCCTCCACTGTGGCATTGGCAGCGACTGATCCGGCGAACCCCTACGGCGCAGCACTCCCCTGGCCCGAGCTGATGATCCCTCCACCGGAAGGGAAGACGGTGCGGCCCGCGCGCCGCGCCGGAGCGCTGGTGCTGCTCACCAGCGGTCACGTCGCCGCTGTGGTCGACAAAGGCTCCAAACACCTGCTGTGGTGGGCGTGCGAGGAGGTCACACCAGAGATCGCTGGGCAGCTGGTACGGGCGATCTCCGAAGATGCTCGCCTCCCCCAGCTGCGCATCGAACGGATCAACGGCCACCCGATCGATGCGACGCCGGTCGCGGCCATCGGCAAGGCGCTCGTGGACGCAGGCTGCTACCGCTCCCCGAGGTCGATCCGGCTGCGCGCAGGAGACCGCTGATGTCGGGGGCGAGCGCTGATGCCTGAAGGAGACACCGTCGCCCGGCAATGCCGGATCCTCCACGACGCCCTCGCCGGCGCGGTCCTGACCACCTGCGATCTGCGGGTGCCCCGCGCCGCGACCGCGGATCTCGTCGGCTGGCGCGTGGCCGAGGTGCGCCCGCGGGGCAAGCATCTGCTGATGCGGCTGCTGCCACCGGCCCCCGGACCGGCGCCGCTGACCCTGCACACCCACCTCATGATGGACGGCATCTGGCACGTGAACGGGAAGGCGCTGCGCTCGAGCGACACCAGCGCCGGACCGCGCCCCGCGGACACGATCCGCGTGCTCCTCACCGCGAGGCATGAGGACGGCCGCGAGGCCCGTGCGATCGCCTACGACGTCAAGCAGGTGCGCCTGCTGCGCACGGCCGACGAAGGCTCGCTGGTGGGCCATCTCGGGCCGGACCTGCTGGATCCGACCTGGGACGAGAACACCGGGCTGCGCGAACGGGCGATCGTGAACCTGGCTGCGGAACCTGATCGTCCGCTCGGCCTCGCTCTGCTGGATCAGCGCAATCTCGCGGGGATCGGCAACATCTACCGCAGCGAGCTGTGCTTCCTCCGCCGCCTCCACCCCGCTGCTCCGAGCAGTGCCGCGGGCGATCTCGGCGAACTCGTCGATCTCGCACATCGGCTGCTGGTGCTGAACCAGGACCGTTCAGTGCGGGTCACCACCGGCGGAATGCTGGGCCGGGACGGGGATCTGTGGGTCTACGGACGCGGCGGGAAGCAGTGTCGGCGCTGCCGCACCCGGATCAAGCGCGGGGAGCTCGCGGATCCGCGACTGGAGGGGACGGAGGCGCGGGTGCTGTGGTTCTGCCCCCGGTGCCAGGCCGGGCCCGGCGCGCCGGTGACGATGCCGCGCCGTGAGCCGGTGCACGGCCGTGCACCGGCCCGTCGGCGGGATCGGTAGACTTCTCCGGGTGCTCCAAGCCGTCCGGCGTACGAGCCCATGCCTCCATAGCTCAATGGATAGAGCAACGGCCTTCTAATCCGTAGGTTGCAGGTTCGAATCCTGCTGGGGGCACCACCTATCACCGCCATCGAAGGAGTCGCCGCCATGCTCAGATTCCTGACGTTCGGTGCGATCGCGCTGCTGCTCCTGCTGCGGCTGGCCCGCACCCGATTCGGGTCACGCCTGCTCGGCATCCCGCAGCGGGTGCTGGAGATCGTGTTCCTGGTCGCGTTGCTGCTCGCCGGGGTTCTCGCAGTGGTGTTCGAGCAGTGGATCCTGTTGATCGTGGTCGTGGTGCTGCTCGTGATCACGGGGGTCGAGGAGCTGAAGCGACGTGCGGCGAAGCGTGCGAAGCCCACACCTCGTCGCTCCACCACAGGCTTCCCGCGGCGCTGAAATCGGACAGCCCGCCGATGGGCTCAGAGCTCCCGGCCGTGCCGCGAGGATCCCTCATTCCAGTCCGTGATCCAACCCGGGAGCTCGAGGTGCTCCGGCAGCGGCGTCACCAGGTCGAGCACCTCGTCCATCGGCACCGAGCCACCGGACTTGCGCAGGAAGCGGGCACGCACGATCGCGTCGGCCACTACCTTTCCGTCACGGCGGAACACCTGCTCCATATAGATCCAGCGGTCATCGTGGCCGATCACTCGAGAGGCGAGATCGAACGTCTCCCACAGCTGCAGGGACTTGCGATAGGTGATCGACTGCCCGGCCACCACCGGATACCAGCCTTGGTCGGTGATCCGCTGCCAGAAACGCGAGCGCACCATGAGGTCCATGCGCCCCAGGTCCATCAGGGTGAGATAGCGGCCGTTGTTCATGTGTCGCTGCACGTCGAGGTCGGAAGGGTTCACACGGAACCTCACGTGGGAGGTGTCCCAGATGCTCAGACGGCTGCGGAAGCGCACGCGGGCCATGAACAGCAGCAGGCGGAAATAGAGATTCACAGCGGGGTCCTCCGGAAGCTCGCGTCGACTCGTCGATGAGTGCAGGTGACCACACAGTAACTGTCTGCTGCTCGGCTCGCTGTCGGCACATCGTGCTCGCCAGGCGCGGCCACGCTACTGTGGCCCGGTGACCTCCAGCTCCACTCGTGCCATCAATGACCGCATCATCTGGGTCGACTGCGAGATGACCGGCCTCGACAAGCAGCGCGATGCGCTGGTCGAGATCGCCGTCCTCGTGACCGACGCTGATCTGAACATCCTCGGGGAGGGAGTGGACGTCGTCATCAAGCCCCCCGCCGAGTCGCTGCAGGGGATGGACCCGTTCGTCGTCAACATGCACACCGTCTCCGGCCTGCTCGAGGAGCTCGACGGCGGGATGACGCTCGAGGAGGCGCAGGCGCAGTGCCTCGAGTATGTGCGCCAGTACTGCCCCGAGCCCGGCAAGGCTCCGCTGGCCGGCAACAGCGTCGGCACCGACCGCGTGTTCCTGGACCGCGACGTGCCCGAGTTCGCCCAGTGGCTCTCCTACCGCACGATCGACGTCTCCAGCTTCAAGGAGCTCGCCAAGCGCTGGATGCCGCGCGTCTACTACAACATCCCCGCCAAGCACGGCGGCCACCGCGCGCTCGCCGACATCCGCGAGTCGATCCAGGAGCTGAAGTACTACCGCGAGGTGTTCCTGGTGGCTGAGCCCGGTCCCACCACTGCCCAGGCCCAGGAGGCTGCGCGCTCGTTCGAGCTGCGCGACGAGGAAGGTGCCGGCGCCGCCGCCCCGGCCGCAGCTCCTGTCCCACACGTCCCCTGGCTGGACCGCGCCTCCCACCGCTCCTGGCTCGAGGGCGAGAGCGAGGAGCTGCTGGTGTTCGGCTCGGAGTCGGTGCGCGAGGACGGCGGCTTCGCCTGGCTCGACGAGCACGGCGCGCCGGACCTCTCGCGCCCCTCCGAGCTGTGGCTCACCTGCCGGATGACGCACAGCTTCGCCCTCGGGCACCTGCTGGGACGGCCGGACTTCGGCCGCTTCGCCGATCATGGCCTGGCCTCCCTGCGCGGGGTCTTCCACGATGACGAGCACGGCGGCTGGTTCAGCTCCGTCGCGGGTGGCAAGCCGGTGGACGACTCGAAGCAGGCCTACGCCCACGCCTTCGTGGTGCTCGCCGCGTCCTCGGCCCTCGCGGCCGGACGCCCCGGTGCCAAGGAGCTGCTGGACGAGGCACTCGCGGTGCTCGACGAGAAGTTCTTCGATGACGCTGCAGGCATGAGCGTGGACACCTTCGATCGCACCTTCGCCGACTGCGAGGAGTATCGCGGGATCAACGCGAACATGCACACCGTCGAAGCACTGCTGGCCGCGGCCGATGTCACCGGTCAGCGTCGCTGGCTGGACCGCGCCGTCGGCATCGCCACCCGCGCGATCGACGAGTTCGCGCGCCTGAACGACTGGGCGCTGCCCGAGCACTTCGATACCGACTGGAACCCGCTGCTGGACTACAACCAGGACGAGCCGGCGCATCCCTTCCGCCCCTACGGCGCGACGATCGGCCACTGGATCGAATGGTCACGCCTGGTCCTCCACGCCCGCGCCGCACTGATCGCGGCCGACGGCGAGGCACCCGCATGGATGCTCGAGGCCGCGACCGCGCTGATGGAGAAGTCCGCCGCGGCCTTCGGTGCCGACGGGGCACCGGGCTGGGTGTACACCGTCGACTGGGACGGCTCCCCCGTCGCCGGCGAGCGCATGCACTGGGTTGCCGCGGAGGCCGTCGGCGCTGCCGCGGTGATGTACCAGGTCACCGGGGACCGCGTGTGGGCCGAGCGCTACGAGCAGTGGTGGGAGTACATCTCCACCTACCTGCTGGACGCCGAGAACGGCTCCTGGTTCCACGAGCTGGACGCAGACAACGAGCCGCAGGGGAATACGTGGCCGGGCAAGCCGGATATCTACCACGCCCTCCAGGCCACGCTCATCCCTCGCCTGCCGGTGACCCCCACGCTCGCCGCGGCGCTGCGCGACGGGAAGCTCGACCAGAACCTCTGAGCACGCAGTCCCAGCAGCTCGGCGGCTCAGCAGCTCGACGGGCTCAGCGGGCTCAGCGGTTCTCGAGCCGGTCCACCGCGGATTCCATCCGCTGGACCTTGCCGTCGAGCTCCCCGGTGCGGCCGGGCCGGATGTCCGCCTTCAGCACGAGGGAGACACGGGATCCGTAGCGTCCGGCTTCGGCCGTCGCACGGCCGACGACCTCCATCACCTCATCCCATTCCCCCTCGACCTCGGTGAACATCGCTGAGGTGCGGGTGGGCAGGCCGGACTCGCGCACGACGCGCACCGCGGCGGCGACCGCGTCGTGCACGCTCGCACTGTCCGACCCCTCCGCGAGGTCTCGTGAGACGGAGGGATCCGAGGGTTCACCGGTGGGCTGGACAGAGAAGGCGACGATCATGGCGCCAGTCTCGCGCCGCGTCTCGGATCCCGCAATGCACAGGTGGCACGGCCGACGAACCGGCCCGCGTGGCAGCTCCGCCCGGCCAGCACGTGCGCACGGCCGATTGAGGGCCTTCAGTAGGATCGACCCTGGACGACCCGACACCGGGCCGCCCCATCATCGAACAGAGCGAGGACCATGACTGCGATCCGGATCGGCATCGTCGGCTACGGCAACCTGGGACGTGGCGTGGAGATCGCCATCTCCCTCCAGGAGGATATGGAGCTGGTGGGTGTGTTCACGCGCCGTGAGCCGGCCTCCGTGAGCACCGTGAACGGGCAGACCCCCGTGCATCCGATGGACGCGCTCGAGGCGATGCAGGACGAGATCGATGTGCTCGTGCTGTGCGGAGGCTCGAAGAGCGACCTGCCCGAGCAGACCCCGCAGCTCGCCAAGCGATTCACCGTCGTGGACAGCTTCGACACCCATGCCCGGATCCCCGAGCATTTCGCGAACGTCGACGCGGTCGCTCGCGAGGCTGGCACCACGGCAATCATCTCCACCGGATGGGACCCGGGCCTGTTCTCGATCAACCGCGTGTACGGCGAGGCCATCCTCCCCGCCGGGTCCACCTACACCTTCTGGGGCCGCGGACTGTCCCAGGGCCACTCCGATGCACTGCGCCGCATCGACGGTGTCGCCGGCGCCGTCCAATACACGATCCCCTCTCAGGACGCGATCGATCGCGTGCGCGCCGGGGAGCGACCAGAGCTGAGCAGCCGCGAGAAGCACACCCGCGAATGCTTCGTGGTGCTCGAGGAGGGCGCCGACGCCGAGGCGGTGCGCCACGAGATCGTGACGATGCCGCACTACTTCGAGCCCTTCGAGACCACGGTGACCTTCCTCAGCGCCGACGAGCTCGCCCGCGATCACCGCAGCATGCCGCACGGCGGATTCGTGATCCGTTCCGCGGAGTCCTCCCCCGGCACCACGCAGACGATCGAGTACCGCCTGCAGGAGGACTCGAACCCGGAGTTCACCGCGAGCGTGGTGGTCGCCTACGCCCGGGCCGCAGCACGACTCGCCGCCGCCGGTGAGCACGGCGCGAAGACCCCCTTCGACATCGCTCCCGGACTCCTCTCCCCGAAGTCCGCCGAGCAGCTGCGCGCAGAGCTTCTCTGAGCACTCGCGCCCCGCGAGCTCGCCGACCGCTGGCGAGCCGCGGGCGCGCGATGCAATGTGTCTCACACCGCCGAAGGCCCGTTCTGGTTGGGATACCCCCAGAAGACCCGGTATATTGTTCTCTCGTTGCGGGTTTCGCCTGCACATGGTGGTCGTAGCTCAGTTGGTAGAGCTCCTGGTTGTGGTCCAGGCGGTCGCGGGTTCAAATCCCGTCGATCACCCCAAGAAACGCCCTGGTGACAGGGCGTTTTTCTTTTCCCCGAAGGCTGGGCCGGCCGTGTGCGGTCGAGATCGGGCCCTCCGCGCGTCTAGAACACGTGCTCCCTCCTGGCCGCCGCCGTCAGTCGCCTCTGGGCAAACTGCGAGTGCCCGGATACCGTGAGGGTGACCACACTCGCTTCGGGAGGTCGCCATGCCACAGGTTCCGGATCGCGCAGACATCGTCGTCATCGGAGCCGGGGTGGTCGGCAATGCCGCCGTCGCGCATCTGGCCGATCTCGGCTGGCGTCGCATCGTGCAGATCGACAAGGGTCCCCTGCCCGATCCGGGCGGCTCCACCGGTCATGCCTCGAACTTCGTCTTCCCGGTGGACCATTCCAAAGAGGTCACCGATCTGACGGTGGACTCCCTGCGCCAGTACGGGGAGCTCGGGGTGCTCACCCGCTGCGGCGGCATCGAGGTGGCCCGCAGCGCCGAGCGGATGCAGGAGCTCACTCGGCGCCTGACCTCGGCCCGCTCCTGGGGCGTCGAGGCCCATCTGGTCTCCCCTGCCGAGATCCAGGAGCTGGTGCCGCACTGCGACGCCAGCCTGCTGCGGGGCGGGTTCCACACCCCCACCGGGGCGATCGTCGACCCGCTGCGCGCCGGGGAGCTCTTCCGTCAGCGCGCAGAAGCGCACGGGGCGCTCACCACGGTGGCCGAGACCGAGGTGACCGGCATCGGTGTCGAGGCCGGACGGGTGCGCAGGGTCATCACCGACCATGGAGAGATCGAGACCGAACTCGTGCTCATCGCCTGCGGGGTGTGGAGCCCGCAGGTGGCCGCGCTCGCCGGCGCCGCGATCCCGCTCACCCCGGCCGTGCACCAGATGATCGATGTCGGCCCGATCCCGGCGCTCGCGGAGACGGAGGAGTGGGTGAGCTTCCCACTGCTGCGCGATATGGACCGCAAGATGTACGAACGCCAGCGCGGTGCGGAGCTCGAGATCGGCTCCTATGCCCACCGGCCCCTGCTGCACGATCCTGCGGAGATCCCGCCGGTCGGGAACCATCCCGGTCAGGCGACCCCCACCAGCTTCCCCTTCACCGAGGAGGACTTCACCGCGCAGCTGGAGCATGCGCGAGAGATGTTCCCGGGACTGCTCACCGATCCTGAGCCGCCGCGGGTCTCGGCGATCAACGGCCTGCTCGCGCTCACGCCCGACGGGGGCGCCCTGGTGGGCGAGACGCCCGAGGTCGCCGGGTTGTGGTCCGCCGCCGCGGTCTGGATCAAGGAGGCCGCGGGCGTGGGCCGGATGGTGGCGGAGCTGCTCACCGACGGCACCAGCGAGATCGACGCGCACGGCGCCGATCTCGCCCGCTTCCACCCCGCCCAGCGCACCCGCGAGCATGTCCGGGCCCGCGCCGCTGAGGGCTTCCCGAAGGTGTACGGCATCAGCCATCCCCGTGAGCAGTGGCTCTCGAGCCGGTCCCTGCGCACCAGCCCGCTCCACTCCCGCACCACAGAGCTCGGCGCGGAGTTCTATGAGGCCGCCGGCTGGGAGCGCCCCCAGTGGTACGCCAGCAGCGCTCCCCTGCGCGAGGAGCTCGCCAGCAGGATCGACGAGCGCGGTCACGAGTGGGATGCGCGCTGGTGGTCCCCGCTCATCGAGGCCGAGCACCTCGCGATGCGGGAGCGGGTGGCGCTGGTGGACCTCGCCTCCTTCGCGATCCTGGAGGTGACCGGCCCGGGCGCTCTGGGGTTGCTCGAGCATCTCGCGATGGCCCGCATCGACGTGCCGATCGGTCGCGTGGTCTACACCCCGCTGCTCACGCCGGCCGGCACCTTCCGCAGCGACCTCACGATCGTGCGCCGTGGCGAGGAGGACTTCCGGGTGATCACCGGCGGCGGCGAGGGCGGGCGGGATCTGGCCTGGCTGCAGCGGCATCGGCCAGCCGACGGGTCAGCGGCGGTGACGGACTCGACCTCGGCGATCACCACGATCGGGGTGTGGGGACCGCAGGCCCGCGCCCTCGTGCAGCCGCTCACCGCCACCGACCTCTCCGAGACGGCCTTCGGCTTCGGCACCGCCCGCGAGGTGGTGCTCGGCGGGGTGCCCGTCTCGATGCTGCGGATCAGCTACGTGGGCGAGCTGGGCTGGGAGCTGCATGTCGCCGCTGAGCTCGCTCCCCGCCTGTGGGACCGGCTCCGGGACGCCGGACGGGCCCATGGCGCGAGCCTCGCCGGGATCGGGGTGTACGGCACGACGGGCCGGTTGGAGAAGGGCTACCGACTGATGGGGGCGGAGCTCACCGGGGAATACGACCCGGTCGAGGCGGACCTCGCCCTGCCGAAGGTCAAGCGTGCGGACTTCGTGGGCAAGCAGGCCTATCTCGCCTCGCGGGAGCGGGGCCCGGCGGCGATGCTGTGCACTCTCGCTCTGACCTCGCCCCCGTCGGCCCCGGACACACCGCGCTGCCCGACCGGCGGGGAGCCGGTGCTTGCTCCCGACGGCGAGGTCCTCGTCGATTCTCGCGGTCGATGCTCCTTCGTCACCTCCGCTGGGCCCGCACCCTCCCTCGGCCGTTACCTGCTGCTGGCATATCTGCCGATGGCGCAGGCGGAGGTCGGCACAGCATTGCAGGTCCAGTACCTCGGGGAACGGTTGGACGTCGAAGTGCTCACCGTCGGCCGCACCCCGGCGTTCGATCCGGAAGACGCCCGCATGAAGGGCTGACGCGCTGGAGTGCTGGGCCTGGATCAGCCGGTCAGCTCGGGGAGGTGGCCCAGACGGCGGGAGATCTCCGCAGCCGCCTCCTGCACCTGACCGGCGACCGCAGCCAGCTGATCGTGACCGAGGCGGTAGGCGGGACCGGCCGCGGACAGCGCCGCGATGACGTCTCCCTGGGGGCCGTGAATCGCGGCGGCCACCGCATTCAGCCCCTCCTCGTACTCCTCCTCCGCGACCGCCCAGCCACGGACGAGCGCCTCCTGCAGCTGCGCACGCAGGATCTCCGGGGCGACGATGGTGCTCGCGGTGAAGCGTTCGAGGCCGGCAACGAGCAGCTCCTCGACCTGCGCCGCCGGGAGGTTCGCCAGCAGCATCTTCCCGCTCGAGGTGGCATGCAGGACGGTCGCATCCCCGACCCAGTCATGCATGGCCACCGTGCGGGCCCCCTGAGCCTGATAGAGGTTCACCGCCGCACCGGAGCGGTAGACGGCGAGGTTGACCGTCTCCCCCAGCCTCTCGGCGAGCGCATCGCAGACGGGCCCGCCCTGGACGGTGAGGTCGAGCCGGGAGCGCGTGGCGGCGGCGAGCCGGAGGATGCCGACCCCGAGCCTCACCGGGCCTCCCTCCGCAGGACGCTCCACGAGATCGTGCGCCTCGAGCGCAGCGACCAGCCGCGATCCCGTCGACTGATGGACGTCCAGCTCCTGGGCGATCCGACCCACCCCGCACTCGCCCTCCCGCGCCAGGATCTCGAGCACGCGGACCGCGCGCTCCACCGAATGCATGGTGCTCATGACCTCCCCTTCCTCGCCCGTTGAACGACGTCGCTCCCGCGCGCCTCCCACAAGAGATGCGCATTGCGCATGCTATTGCGTACAACGCATCCTAGTGTCAGAGTGGACTACGGACACGATTCTTGGAGGCCACAATGACTGTGAACCCGAATCCCCAGATACTGCTGTATCCCCGCATCCGCAAGTCCCCGTTCTTCTACGCCTCCCGGCGTCACGGGGTCGCGATGTACAGCGTCTACAACCACACGTACCACCCCCGGCACTACGGCGACCCGGTCGCGGAGTACTGGGCGCTGCTGGAGGGGGTGACCCTCTGGGACGTCGGCGTCGAGCGCCAGATCGAGATCTCAGGCCCGGACGCCTTCGACTTCACGAACCTGCTCGTCACCCGTGACCTCTCGAAGTGCGCTGTCGGGCAATGCAAGTACGTCTTCCTCACCGACCAGCACGGCGGGATCCTCAACGACCCGATCCTGCTGCGCCTGGAGGAGAACCGCTTCTGGCTCTCCCTCGCGGACAGCGACATCCTGCTGTGGGTGCGCGGCGTCGCCACCCATGCCGGGATGGACGTGCAGATCGAGGAGATCGACGTCGGCCCGGTGCAGGTGCAGGGCCCGAAGTCCTTCGCCCTGATGCGGGATCTGCTGGGCGAGGCGGTCGCGGATCTCCGCTACTACTACCTGCAGGACTTCACGATCGAGGGGATCGAGGTGACCGTCTCCCGCACCGGGTACACCGGCGAGATCGGCTACGAGATCTATGTCCATCACGCCTCCCGCGACGCTGAGCGGCTCTGGGAGCTGGTGCTCGACGCCGGGAAGCCCCACGGCCTGCAGGTCATCGGCCCCTGCCACATCCGCCGCATCGAGGGCGGCATGCTCGCCCACGGGGCCGACATCACCGTCGACACCAACCCCTTCGAAGTCGGCATGGGCTACGACTGGATGGTCGACCTCGACCAGGAGGCCGACTTCATCGGCAAGGAGGCGCTGCGCCGGATCAAGTCCGAGGGCCCGGCACGGAAGCTCGTGGGCCTCGAGCTCGGCGGGGAGCAGCTCGGCACCTACAACGACGGTTCGATGATCGATGCCTTCCCCGTCCTCCACGACGGGCAGGTGGTGGGGAAGGTGACCTCCGCCTGCTTCTCACCCCGGCTGGAGAAGAACATCGCCCTCGCCCTCGTGCCCGCCGCCCTCTCGGAGATCGGCACCCGATTCTCCGTGGATGTGGCCGAACGGCCCGGCACGCAGCTGCTCTCGGGAGAAGATCTGGTCACCGCGGTGGTGGTGCCCAAGCCGTTCATCGATCCGACGAAGGAGCAGCCCAAGAGCGATGTCACCTCCCTCGACACAGCCCCGCTCTGAGGTGCAGCACCCTGGACCGCAACATCCCGGACGAGAAGAGCGCATGCCGCAGTTCGAAGTGATCCCGCTGCGCGGCATCGTCGACGAGGTGGCCGGGCAGCTGCCGGCCGGGTCGCGGGTCACGATCACCGCCTCGCCCGCCCAGGGACTGTCGGCGACGATCGAGGCAGCCGGCACGCTGGCGAAGAGCGGGTTCCAGGCGATACCCCACCTGGCCGCCCGCATGATCCGGGGCCGGGCCGAGCTGGAGGGGCTGCTGGGCCAGCTCGCTGCAGCAGGGGTGGGCGAGGTGTTCGTCATCGCGGGCGATGCTCCGCAGCCGGCCGGAGACTTCCCGGGCGCCCTCGCACTGCTCGAAGCGATCACCGCAGCGGGAACCGGGATGACGGTAGGGATCGGCGTGCACCCCGAAGGCCACCCGTTCGTCGGCGAGGCGGAGGCGATGACGCTGCTGCGGGCGAAGGCGGAGCACGCCTCCTACGCAGTCACCCAGATGTGCTTCGCGGCCGCCCCGCTGCTGGAATGGACCCGCGGAGTGCGCGCCGCCGGCATCGACCTGCCCGTGCGGCCGGGGATCGCCGTCCCGGTGAGCACGGCCCGCCTGCTGCGGATCGGCACCCGGATCGGGGTGGGCCGCTCCCTGCGCCTGCTCACCGAGTCGGAGTCAGGGGTGCGGCGTCTGCTCGGGCCCGCCCGCTGGGATCCGGCTCCTCTGCTCGCCGAGCTGGACGCGGCGGGTGCAGTGGAGCCGCGGCTCGCCCTGCAGGGACCGCACCTGTACACCTTCAACGCGCTGCCCGCCGCCCGGGAGTGCGCGGTCCACCTCTGACCGGCTCGGCTGCCGTCGCCCGCCTCCGCTCGCATCCTCCAGTGCTGTCTCACGTTCTGACCACCGGGGCTCCATCGACTCTCCAGAGTGATCTGGCATTCTCAGGGTTCCGGTCCTCTTCGGAAGGAACCCCCGCGATATGGACGACACCGTTTCTGGTGGCACCGACGACGCTGACGACGCACCCCATGACGACGGCGCACGCGCCCTGGACCGCCCACGCACCCCTGGCGAGGTCGGCGCGCTCGTCACCGCCCGTCATCAGCAGCTTCTGCGTGAAGAGGGAGATCCGGAGGAGCTGGCCGCACGGATGCGCCAGGTGTACGAGGAGCTCACCACACTGCGGATGCACTACCAGTTCGGCATCGACGAGGTGCAGACCAAGGTGAACATCCTGCGCCAGGAGTTCGAGCTGATCCACGAGTACAGCCCCATCGAGCACGTCCGCAGCCGGCTCAAGTCCACCGAGTCCCTGATCGAGAAGGCCATGCGCACCGGCGGCGAGATGACCGTCTCCGCCATCCGCGAGCGGGTCATGGACATCGCCGGGATCCGGATCACCTGCAGCTTCATCTCGGATGTCTACTGGATCGCGGAGATGCTCAGCCGGCAGCACGATCTCGAAGTGCTCACGACCAAGGACTACATCGCCGCCCCGAAGCCCAACGGCTACCGTTCCCTCCACCTCATCGTCCAGGTGCCCGTCTATCTCTCCGAGCACACCGAGCTGGTGCCGGTCGAGCTGCAGCTGCGCACCATCGCGATGGATTTCTGGGCCAGCACCGAGCACAAGCTCTCCTACAAGTACCGCAAGCACCTCCCCGCCCACCTGCAGTCGGAGCTGGACGATGCCGCCCGGGTCGCCGCCGACCTCGATGAGCGCATGGAGAGCCTGCGCACCGAGATCCGACCTCGCCCCACCTCCGACGTCTGACCCGAGCCCAGGCCACCTCAGGCAGTGATCCGTGGCACATACTGGGACCATGAAGAACTCGACGCAGAACAGACGCGTGCTGATCACCGGAGCCACCGGGGGCGTCGGCTCCCACCTGGCCACCACCCTGGCGGATCACTACGACCTCGTCCTCCACGGTCGCAGCCAGGACAAGGCCCCGGCAGGAGTCACCCTGAAGCTCGCCGAGCTCGACGCGTACGACGAGGTGCTGGGGCTGATGGATGGCATCGACACCGTCGTGCACATGGCCGGTGCCGCCTCCCCCGAATCCAGCTGGGAAGCCGTCCTCGAGGCGAACCTCATCGGGGTGCGCAATGTGCTGGAGGCCGCGCGCGAGGCGGGCGGGCGCCGCGTGGTGCTCGCCTCCTCCAATCATGCGATGGGCATGTACGACCGCCACGAGGAATGGCCCGTCTACCCGCATCAGCTGCCCCGGGGGGATTCCCTCTACGGCGTCTCGAAGATCTTCGGCGAGGCGCTCGGCCGGTTCTACCACGACGAGCACGGGCTGGACGTCATCAACCTGCGCATCGGCTGGTTCAGCGAAGACCCGCTCGCCGCGGAGGAGGACATCCTGCGCGCGATGTGGCTCAGCCCCGCAGATTGCACCCAGGTGGTCCGCCGCGCGATCGAGGCCGAGGTGACCTTCGGCCTCTACTACGCGATCTCCGACAACCCCAACCGGCGCTGGTCGCTCACCAATACCCAGCTCGAGCTCGGCTACCGCCCCCAGGACTCCTGGACGAGCCTGCCCGGAGCCGTCGAGCACGTCGTCGAGGGCGGAGCCGAGGTGCGCGACACCTGGCCCCACGGCTCATGACCGCAGCCGCCCGAGCGGCGCGCCTGCTGATCGCACTGCTGATCCTCGCCGCGCTGGTCTCCAATGCGGTGGGCGATGCTCGGGACGGATTGTTCGCACAGAACCTCTCCTACTTCACCAATCAGTCGAACCTGTTCTACGTGGTGCTCATCGTCGCCGGGATGGCGCTGGGCACGCGCCGGCCTGCGTGGTTCGAGGATGTGCGCGGAGCGGTCACCTTCTACCTGGCGATGACCGGGATCATCTATGCGCTGCTGGTCGCGCCGCTGGACGAGCTGCTGCGCTGGGACACCGGCTGGACAGGGATCGTGCTGCATCGCCTGGCGCCGGTCGCGGCGCTCCTGGACTGGCTGCTGACGGCCCGCCGCCGCGCACCGTCCGCTCGCCGCATCCTGTGGTGGCAGCTGTTCCCGGTGGTGTTCCTGGCGGGCACCTGGGTGCGCGGCGGGCTGACCGGCTGGTACCCCTACGAGTTCCTGGATCCGACGGCGACCTCCTGGTCGCAGGTGCTGATCACCACGGCCGTGGTGCTGGTGGCGTTCTTCGCGGTCGCCACCGCGGTGCATCTGCTCGAGGGACGACTGCGACCTGCCCAAGTCCCGGCCCGCGAGGCCGAACCCGCAGTACGGTGATCAGATGAGCGCTCCCACCTTCGATCCGACGGGACTCGAACCCCTCACCGCCACCGACGAGCAGCGCTCCGAGGCACCGCTCGCACGCACCCCCGACGGCACCTGGGTGGTGCTCGGGCATCCGGAGGCCGTCGCTGTCGCCACCGATCATGAGACCTTCTCCTCCGCCGTCTCCCGCTTCCTGCAGGTGCCCAACGGATTGGACGGCGAGGAGCATGCCGCTTTCCGGGAGGCGACCGATCCGTTCTTCGCTCCCGAGCGGATGGAGGCCCTGGAGCCGACGGTCCGCACCGTCGCGGCAGAGCTGGTCGAGGAGCTGATGGCGGATGTCGACGCGACCGGTACCGAGATCGATGCCGTCGCGGCGCTCGGCGCGGTGTTCGCGGTGCGCGCCCAGACCGCCTGGCTCGGCTGGCCCACCGCGCTGGAGCCCGAGCTGCTGCAATGGATGAGCGACAACCATGAAGCCTCCCGCTCCCGAGAACTCTCCCGCACCACAGAGGTCGCCGAACGCTTCGACACCCTGATCCGCTCCGTCGTGGCACCGCGGAGGGCGCTCGGCGCGGACGCCCCGGAAGACCTGACCACGGAGCTGATGCGGGTGCAGGTGAAGCTGCCGGATCCTGAGATCCCAGGGTCGACGCAGCGCGCGCTGCGCGAGGAGGAGATCGTCTCGATCCTGCGCAACTGGACCGGAGGCGACCTCGGCTCGATCGCCCTGTGCACGGGGGTGCTGCTGACCGCGCTTGCGGACGCTCCCGCGCTCACCGAGCGCCTGCGCCACGGGACCTTCACCGAGTCGGCGGCGATCGTCGACGAACTGCTGCGGATCGATGACCCCTTCGTCTCCAATCGCCGCGTGACCACCTGCCCGGTCTCGCTCGCCGGGCACCAGATCGGGGCGGGTGAGCGGGTGCTGATCCACTGGACCTCCGCGAACCGCGACGAGCGGGTCTTCGCGGACCCGAACCGCTTCGATGAGCAGGCGCATGGCGCGCAGAACCTGGTCTACGGCATCGGCACGCACGTCTGTCCGGGTCGTCCGCTGGCCACGCTCGAGCTGGTGGTCGTGCTCCAGGAGCTGCTCGCGGTGGCCGATGTGCACGCCGCAGAGACTGTGGGAGAGCGCGAGGTCGCTCCGGTGGGCGGCTGGGCGCATGCCCCGGTGGTCCTCACCCCACGCAGCTGACCCCGGCGCGGGGGAACCGCGGCGGTCCTGCACCGCGGGGGTGGAGTGCCACTGCCGTGGGGGCTCAGTCGTGAGGGCTCAGTCGTGAGGGGTCAGTCGTGAGGGCTCAGTCGTGCCCCTCGGCGATCAGCGCCTCGAGCTGCCTGATGGCCTCGGGGTCCCCGTGGATCTCGACGGCGTCCGGGCCGTCCGCGAGGTGGTCGAGCGCCTGGGCGCGTCCCCAGGCCCAGAGGTTCACGCTGATCGCGCTGCCGGAGACGGTGGCCCGCGGGAGGCCCTCGGCGTCAGCGGGCTCCTCGAGCAGCCGGCCGACGGGCGCGTCGAACTCCTGCCCATCCCGTGGTCTCGTGCCGGACCAGCGGCTGATGCCCAGCAGCTGGGGTGCGCCACCGTCGGGACGGATCTCGATCGCGGCGACCGGCGTCGTGCTCGCCCAGTCGGGGATCCATTCATGGCCGGCCGGCCACATCACGCGCAGGACATGGTCCAGTCCTGCCGCAGCCACCTCGGGACTGATCGAGGTGACCGGGCGACCGGCGGTGAGCTCGGCATCCACCCGGTGGATGGTCGCCTCGTGGGTCTGCATCCGGCGGGTGACGCCGACGGTCTGCTCCTGGGAGAACCAGAACCAGGCGGCCTCCTCGTCGCTGCGCGCAGTGAGCTGGGCGAGGAGGGACTTCGTCGCGGCCTCGCGGCGGGCACTCAGCACGTCCTGCTCAGCGGGGCGCGGGGCCTTCGCCTCCTCGATCGCCATCACCTCCTGCTCGGTGGTGGCTCGGGAGGCGAGGATCGCCGCCCAGAACTCATGGACCTCGGTGAGATGCCACAGGAGGTCCGCTGCGGTCCAGTCGGGGCAGGTGGGGACCCGCTGTGCGGGATCGGTGGCCGCGAGGACGGTGGCCAGTCGGTCCGCTTCCTGCTGGATGATGGTCAGGGAGTCGATGCTCATGACCCCATCGAAGCACCTGGGAGTGACGGGCGACACCCCCGCGAGAATCGATCATCCTTGCCCCCCATACCCCTTGGGGGTATAAATAGGAGGAGCCGATACCCCGCCGGGGTATCCCGAGAGCAAGGAGAACCCCATGAGCGCAACCACCACCCAGTTCCAGGTGACCGGCATGACCTGCGGCCACTGCGAGATGTCCGTGCGCGAAGAGGTCAGCGAGCTGGCCGGGGTCCAGGGCGTCGAGGTCAGCCACGAGACCGGTCTGCTGAGCGTCTCCTCCGAGCAGCCGGTGGATGAGGCCGCGGTGCTCGCAGCTGTCACCGAGGCCGGCTATTCAGCGGTGCGCGCCTGATGAAGGCCGGCACCACCGTCGCACTGTACGGCCTGCTGCTGGTGGCGCTGTTCTTCGCGTCGTACCTGCTGGCCGGGGTGCTGGTCCCCTCGGAGTGGGTGGACAGCTGGTCGAATTCCGGTGGCTCCGGCCACTGACCGGCTGCTCCCCTCCGCCGAGCTCTGCCACTCCAGTCCCGTCCGTGCGCGATTCCTCGGATTCGCGAGAGAGAAAAGGCCCATCATGACCACTCCCCCGTCCCCGCTGCAGGTGATCACCACCGATATCGAACTCGAGATCGGTGGGATGACCTGCGCCTCGTGCGCGAATCGGATCGAGCGGAAGCTGAACAAGCTCGACGGGGTCACCGCTGCGGTCAACTACGCGACGGAGAAGGCGCGGGTCACCGTGCCCGAGGACTATGACCCGCGGGATCTGGTCACGGTGGTCGAGCAGACCGGCTACACCGCCGCCCTCCCCACCCCGCCCGAGGCGGAGCAGGAGACGTCAGGAGCGCACGAGCGTGAGGACCCGGAGCTGACCTCGCTCCGCCACCGCCTGATCGGCTCGGTGCTGCTGTCGGTTCCGGTGATCCTGATCTCGATGATCCCGGCGCTGCAGTTCACCTACTGGCAGTGGGCTGTCCTCGCGCTCACCGCTCCCGTGATCGTCTGGGCCGCGTGGCCCTTCCACCGCGCAGCCGCCGTCAATCTGCGCCATGGCGCGGCCACGATGGACACCCTGATCTCTGTGGGCACCATCGCCGCCTTCCTGTGGTCGCTCTACGCCCTGTTCCTCGGCACAGCGGGCGTTCCTGGGATGACCCATGAGTTCTCCCTGACCATCGGCCCCTCGGACGGAGCGGCGAACATCTACCTCGAGGTCGCGGCAGGCGTGACCATGTTCATCCTGCTGGGCCGCTACTTCGAGAAGCGCTCGAAGCGGCAGGCCGGGGCCGCGCTGCGAGCCCTGCTGGACATGGGCGCGAAGGACGTCGCCGTGATGCGCGACGGCGTCGAGACCCGCCTTCCGGTCGCGGACCTCTCCGTCGGAGACATCTTCGTGGTCCGACCCGGCGAGAAGATCGCCACCGACGGCATCGTCGATTCCGGCACCTCGGCAGTGGATGCCTCGATGCTGACCGGCGAGTCCGTTCCGGTCGAGGTCGGCGTGGGCGACGCGGTCACCGGCGCGACCGTCAACGCGGGCGGTCGCCTGCTGGTGCGGGCCACCCGCGTGGGCGGCGACACCCAGCTCGCCCAGATGGCGAAGATGGTCGAGGACGCCCAGTCGGGCAAGGCCGATATCCAGCGCCTGGCGGATCGGGTCTCGGGGATCTTCGTGCCGATCGTGATCGCCTTCGCCGTCGTCGTGCTCGGTGCCTGGATCGGTGCCGGTTTCCCGCTCGAGGCGGCGTTCACCGCCGCGGTCGCCGTGCTGATCATCGCCTGCCCCTGCGCGCTCGGCCTCGCGACTCCCACGGCGCTGCTGGTGGGAACCGGTCGCGGTGCTCAGATGGGCATCCTCATCAAGGGTCCCGAGGTGCTCGAGTCCACCCGGAAGATCGACACTGTGGTGCTCGACAAGACCGGCACCGTCACCACCGGGAAGATGACCCTGGCCGACGTGGTCACGGCCGATGGCGTGGAGCGCAGCGAGCTGCTGCGACTCGCCGGCGCGGTCGAGGAAGCCTCCGAGCATCCGATCGCCCAGGCGGTCGCGAAGGGTGCCACCGAGGAAATCGGCGAGCTGCCCACCGTCGAGAACTTCGAGAACCTCGAGGGCCGAGGCGTGCGCGGGATGGTCGAAGGGCGCTCCGTGCTCGTCGGCCGCACCACTCTGGTCCAGGGCCAGCAGCTGCCGCCGCAGCTGGCGGAGGCTAAGGCCGCCGCAGAATCCCGCGGGCAGACCGCGGTCGTCGTCTTCTGGGAGGACCAGGCACGGGGCGTGCTCGTCGTCTCCGACACCGTCAAGTCCACCAGTGCTGAGGCGATCGCACAGCTGAGGGGCCTGGGGCTCACCCCGATCCTGCTCACCGGTGACAATCGGGCCGCCGCCGAGCAGATCGCCACAGAGGTCGGCATCGAAGAGGTCATCGCGGAGGTCCTCCCCCAGGACAAGATCGATGTCGTCAGCCGCCTGCAGGCCAAGGGCAAGGTGGTGGCGATGGTGGGAGACGGCGTGAACGACGCCGCCGCGCTCGCCCAGGCTGATCTGGGCCTGGCCATGGGCACCGGCACCGATGTCGCCATCGAGGCCTCGGACATCACCCTGGTGCGCGGCGACCTGCGCAGCGTGGCCGACGCGATCCGGCTCTCACGCCGTACCCTCGGCACCATCAAGGGCAACCTGTTCTGGGCCTTCGCCTACAACATCGCGGCGATCCCGCTGGCCGCGCTGGGTCTGCTGAATCCGATGCTGGCCGGTGCCGCGATGGCCTTCTCGAGCGTGTTCGTGGTGGGCAACAGCCTGCGGCTGCGTTCGTTCCGCAGCTGGGCGCATACCGTTGCGTCAGGCACCCCGGCCACCGCCCCCTCTGCCCCGGCGGCACGGTCTTCCGCCGCGGCGGTCTGAACGCCCACCGCCCACGATCCATCGCACGCCCGTGCACCTGCCCCGTCCCGCTCTCGCCGTTGGAGGAACCCTTGACCACCACCGATGCCATGCCCGGCCCCGCTGCCGTCCCGGAGGAGCCTGAGCATCACCACGGCTACATCTCCGACAAGTCCCGGTACCTCGCCCGGCTCAAGCGTGTCGAGGGCCAGGCTCGCGGCCTGCACCGCATGGTCGACGAGGAGAAGTACTGCATCGACATCCTCACCCAGATCAGCGCGCTGAAGAGTGCACTGGACGGGGTGGCGATGGGGCTGCTGGATGACCATCTCCAGCACTGCGTGCTCGACGCCGCCCGCACCGGTGGTGACGAGGCCGAGCTGAAGCTCAAGGAAGCCTCCGCGGCGATCGCCCGCCTCGTGCGCTCCTGACTCGTGCGCTCCTGCGCTCCTCGACTCTCTCCTCGCCTCACTGGAGCAGTGCTGCCGCGCGTGCTCGTCCGGAGGACGCGGCGTCTGGACGATGACCGGAAGCACCTGCAGGGACTAGAATTCCTAGCGGGTAGTGAGACCGGCCATAAGTTCCGCCCAGCCGCACGTACGCCGCGACGGGAGTCGAGTCCGCGCAGGCGGGATGCGGGAATGATCGAGGAGATTAATGACCGAGAAGACCGCCCCTGACAGTCCGGATGTCACGATCGAGGCCGTGATGGATTCGGCACCGATGGAGAGCGTGCTGGCCGCCAGCCCTGCGCCCGGTGCTCCGGGGCTCACGCCGACGCCGGCCGGCCCCGGCACCCCAGGTGCCCCGCACGATCGTTCTCGGGAAGAGGTCCCGGCGCGCAGCGGACGGCGCGAGGAGATACTCGACGGCGCCGCCGAGATGTTCGCCGAGCACGGGTACCACGGCTCCAGCCTGCGAGACATCTCGAGCCACATCGGCATCTCCCATTCCGGCATGCTGCATCACTTCGGCTCGAAGGATGCTCTGCTCGATGGTGTGATCGACCGGATGGAAGAGCATGCCCAGTCCGCACTGGACCGAATCCATGAGATGGAGGGCGACCGCAGCGCACTGCTGCGCGGTCTCGCCCAGGTATGGCATCCGGCCTCCCTGCCGATCCGGCTGCTGGCCACCCTCGACGCCGAGAGCGTCAGCGAGGAGCACCCCGGCCGCTTTCGGCTGGCGAGGTTGCGTCGGGTCCACGAGCATATTCTCGAGACTTGCTTCCTCTCGCTGGCCGAGAAGGGCCTGCTGCGCGAGGACACCGACCCTGCCTTCGTGGGTCGTGCACTGCTGGCCGTGGTGCTGAATCTCGCGGTTCGTGAGAAGACGGTCCGACCGCTCCAGCACCAGCGCTACGACGACGCCCCGCTCGGGGATCTCGCCAAGCAGGTCGAGGCCTTCCTCCGCGCCGAGGAGCCGGAGCCCACCTCCACTCGCAGCTGAGCTGTCCCGAGTCCCGGCGCGCGCCGGAATCGTCGGACTGGATGGACCGGACGGGTCCTCACCCGGTCCACCGTCCGATGGTCTCCTTCACCGTCGCAAGCTCCGCCTGGCGGTCACCGGTGAGCTGATCGAGCACCTTCTCCATATGGTCCGCCCTCTCATCGGCCACCGCCTCGGTGATGATCACTGCCCGGACATTGTTCGCATAGGCGTCACGGGCGGTCTGGGCGATGCAGGCATGGGTGGAGACGCCGGCCATCACCACCTGTTCCACCTGCAGATTGCGCAGGCGCAGCAGCAGATCGGTGCCGAAGAACGCACTGTCACGGGTCTTCTCGATCCGCGTCATGCCCGTGGTGTCGAGCTCCTGGACGACCTCGGTGCCGGGATCCCCGTGGAACAGGTAGCCCTGATCGTCGTCGAGCATGTTCAGCGTCCAGGTCGAGCGGTCCCGGCTGTGCTCGGTGGTGATCAGGAGGATCGGCACCTCAGCACGGCGCGCGGCCTCGGCGAGGGCTATGGCCGAGCGGGTCACCTCGGGGCGCGCCCGTGCCAGCGCCGGCGCCTCGAAGTAGTCCTCCTGCAGATCGATCAGCAGCAGCGCGCTGCTCGGGCCGCTCACGGGGTGGGGCTCCCTCCGGTGACGGCGAGGGTCTCGCCCAGCACGTAGCTCGACTCGGGCGAGGTGAGGAAGACGTACGCCGGGGCGAGTTCGGTGGGCTGTCCGGCACGGCCGAGCGGGGTGTCCTTCCCGAACTCGGGCAGGGCCTCCTTCGGTTGCCCGTCCGAGACCTGCAGGGGTGTCCAGATCGGGCCCGGGGCCACCGCGTTGACCCGGATGCCGCGGGAGGCGACCTGCTGCGCGAGTCCCTTGGTGAAGTTGTTGATCGCCGCCTTGGTCGAGGCATAGTCCACGAGCGTCGGCGAGGGCTGATACGCCTGGATCGAGGTGGTGTTCACGATGGTGGAGCCGGCGGGCAGGTGCGGAAGCGCAGCCTGGGTGATGCGGAACATCGCGTGGATGTTCACCGCGAAGGTGTCCACCCACTGCTGATCTTCGATCTCCTCGAGGCTCTCCACCGCGATCTGGCGGCCTGCATTGTTCACCAGCGCGTCGAGCCCGTCGAGCTCCCGCACCGCGTCCGCGACCAGGCTGCGGCAGAAGTCCGCGTCGATCAGGTCCCCGGGCAGGAGCACGGCTTTTCGACCCTCCTTGCGGATCACCTCGGCGATGTGCTGGGCGTCCTCCTCCTCCTGCGGGAGGTAGTTCAGTGCGACGTCGGCGCCCTCGCGGGCGAAGGCGATCGCGACGGCGGCACCGATGCCGGAATCAGCGCCGGTGATGAGCGCCTTCCGCCCTTTCAGGCGGCCGGTGCCGCGGTAGGACTCCTCGCCCCGGTCGGTGCCGGGGATCAGCTCCGCGTCGAGGCCGGGCTCGGGCTGGTCCTGCTTCGGCGGGGTGATGTCGGGGAAGCGGGTGACGGGATCGGTGAAGGTGAGCTGGTCTGCCATGGGGTTCCTCCTGCGGGGGCGTTATCGGGCTGGGTCAGTGGTGGGCGGACGGCCTGCATGCCGTTCAGGGGACTTCCGACGGCGCAGCCGCGATGGTCGGGTCGAGGATGACCTTGATGCAGCCGTCGTGCTTCTTCTGGAACAGGTCGTAGCCCACTGCAGCCTCCTCGAGCGGCAGCCGGTGGGTGACGAGGTCCCCGACTCCGAGCGGATCGGCGGGATCCTCGACCAGCGGCAGCAGGTCGCCTGTCCAGGCGCGCACGTTGCACTGACCCATGCGCAGCTGGAGCTGCTTGTCGAACATCGTCAGCAGCGGCATGGGGCTGGCTGCACCGCCGTACACCCCGGACAGCGAGACGGTGCCACCGCGTCGCACCAGATCGATGGCCGTGTGGAGGGCCGCGAGCCGGTCCACGCCGGCGTGCTCCATGAGGGGACGGGCCACGGCATCGGGAAGCTTGCCCGCGATGGTCTGGGCGAGGCCCGCGACGGGACTGCCCTCGGCTTCCATTCCCACGGCGTCGATCACCGCATCGGGGCCGCGCCCCTGGGTGCGCTCGCGGATCTCACCGACGGCGTCCTCGCCGAGATCGAGGACCTTTATGCCGTGGCGTTCGGCCATGGCGCGACGCTCGGGCACCGGATCGATGCCGAAGACCCTCGCCCCCAGGTGGCGGCCGATCCTGGCACACAGCTGGCCGACCGGCCCGAGCCCGATCACGGTGAGGGTGCGATGGGCGGGGACCCCGGCGTACTGCACCGCCTGCCAGGCGGTGGGGAGGATGTCGCTGAGGAAGAGGTAGTTCTCGTCGGGGAGCTCGGTGCCGACCTTCATCAGCCCGTAGTCGGCGTGCGGCACTCTGAGGAGCTCGGCCTGGCCGCCGGGCACCTGGCCGTACAGCTTCGAGTAGCCGAGGAGTGCGGCGCCGGAGTTGTGCTCGGTGACCTGGGTGGTCTCGCACTGCGAAGGCAGCCCCTGGGAGCACATGGCGCAGTGGCCGCAGGAGATGGTGAAGGGGACGACGACGCGGTCGCCGGGCCGCACGTGGGTGACGCCCTCGCCGACCTCCTCGACGATTCCCATCGGTTCGTGGCCGATGATGTCGCCGGCGGTCATGAAGGGCCCGAGCACCTCGTAGAGATGCAGGTCCGAGCCGCAGATCGCGGTCGAGGTGACGCGGATGATCGCGTCGGTGGGGTCGTGGAGTATCGGGTCGGGCACGGTCTCCACGCTCACACGCTCGGTGCCCTGCCAGGTCACTGCTCTCATGGTCCCGCCTTCCGGTGTGATCTCGGGGATTCTCCACGCTAGGGGCGATCGCCGTTCATGTCCGCAGTGTCGACCGAAAGGTCTGCCGCGGGGGCAGTTCGGGAACCGGGGCCACGACCACGTCATGGACCTTCCAGTCGAGCTCATGGATCTGGTCACGCAGATCGGCGACCTGGCGAACCGACGGCTCGACCCCCGGGCAGGGGACGACGAACACCTCGGCATGGAAGACATGCCCCTGGTCGCGGACACGGGCAGCAGCCTCGCCCACCCACGGCTCCTGCCCCGCTCGCACTTCGATCTGGCGGGTCAGCGGGTGGGGCTCGGAATCGTCATAGGTGCGGGCCTCGGTGTCGGTGAGGCCGCCGATGGAACCGCGCAGATTCTTCACCCCGTCGCGGAGGATCGAGAGGGACACCAGCAGCGCTGCGGTGGCATCCGCCCACCACAGACCCAGCCCCACTCCGAGCACGCCGGCGATGGTGGCGACCGCCGTGGTCCAGTCCGCCTTGCTCATGTCGGCGTCTGCGAACAGGACCTTGTCGTGCAGCTGTTCGGAGAGCTTCAGCTTCTTCAGCCCCAGGATCACCGGGCCGATGCTCGTCACCACCATGACGATGACCATCAACCAGCCGGACCAGATCGCATGCCCGAACAGCACGGTGAGCCCGATCGGCGGGCGCTCGACCGTGACCAGGCCCGCCACCGAGTCGTACGCCAGATAGGCGCCCATCGTCAGCAGCGCGATCGCAGCGACCAGATGTGCGACGCCGATGGATCGGTGGTAGCCGTAGGGGTGGCGACGGTTCGGTGCCTTGCGGATCCGCCGGGTCGCGACGAGGAAGGCGATCGGGGGGAGCAGCGAGAGCATGTCCTCTGCCCAGGCCGCCCGCATCGCCTGGGACTGACCGGCGACGAGCGCGACCAGCACGACAGTGCAGGTCATCCAGGCCAGCGTGATCCATTCCAGGCGGACGGCTCGCTGGAGCGCATCGCGCTGTGCGGCTCCGAAGGCGTCGTGCCCCGATCCGGTGTCCTCCTCGCCGGCCTCCGGCTCTCTGCCGCTCACAGCTCACCTGCTCGTTCGGCGAGGTATCTCTCGAGGTCCACCAGCAGGGCGTTCTCCCCCGGTCGCACGCCCATCACGATGTCCACCGGCTTCCCGTCCGGACCCTGAGCAGTGGCGTAGGGGCGGGTCAGCGCGATCTCCGAGGTCCAAGGGACGTCCGAGGCGAGCCCGCCGATCACCAGATCAAGGTGTCCCTCCTTCATCTCGGCAGCCAGCATGTTCTCACCTCCGGGGATCCAGCGGATCTCGGCATCGATCGTCTCTGCGTAGTCGTTCAGCAGCTCGACCTCGGTGCCGCTGACAGAGCCGTCGGGGGCGACCTCCGTCCAGGGTGCGTTCTCAGCGATGCCGACCCGGAGCTCACCCTCGGTCGCCCGGTCCAGGGTGCCCTGCGCGTCGGCGGGGAAGTTTCCCTGGCAGCCCGCGGCCACCAGCAGAAGGACCCCTAGCAGGATCAGCTGGCGCACCTGTCGCATGACTGTCCAGCTCATCGTCCTCACCGTGCTCTCCATGGGGTGCAGAACGCCGTGTCCTCTCGTGGGTGATCACTCTAGGCAGTCACCGCTGCGGAGGTCCGTCCGATCGGTCGAGGGCCGCAACCTGCACAGGGGGCGGTCACCTGTTGACCCTTTCGCGTGCTGCGCGTGTGATGACCCTGTGGCGGATCCGCTGCGGCTGGCGGTACGACTGGCGCGACAGCGCGAGTCGGAGATCGACCTCCGGCCAGCGCTCGAGTCCTGGACGGTGATCGACCTGGCGGTAGGCGTGATCATGGGACAGAACCGGTGCAGCCAGGACGAGGCGGTGACGATGCTCAAAACCGCCTCCAACCACCGCAAGGTCACGCTGCGGGAGCTGGCGACGCAGCTGGTGGCCTCGGTGAGCTCGGAGCCTGCCCGCACCGTCTTCGAGAACTGATCGCACCTCGGATTGCACCTCGGAGAGGACGTGGATAGCCTTCTGCCTGGTCTAGCAGAAGGCCGAGTCCTTGTGCTTCACGAAATGGCCTCCACCCATGCCCCACACCCTCTCCGTGACCGTCCGCGTCGATCTGGATCTGCGCGAGATCCAGCTCTCCGTCGCGGGTTGCCTCACTGCCGAGACCCACACCGCCCTGATACCAATCGTCCGCCAGGCGTGGGGACTCGAACCGGCCCCCTGCCTCACGCTCGATCTGACCGGAGCGGAGCACATCGACCTGGATGGGTTGATGCCGCTGCGGCACGCGATCGATCGGGAGTCCGAGGACGGCGCGGCGCAAGTGGACTACCGCCTGCCCGACCCCTTGCCCGTGTGCCGACGGACCGTCGTCGCTCCGCGCCTGTCGGGCACCGCTGATGACCTGATCCTGGAGAGTGCGCACCGGGCTGCTCCCCTGGCGCCCCTCGCGCTCGTGCGCAGCGACCACCGCGCCTCCCCCGCGTCGCCGGCACAGGCACCTGACCAGGCCCGCGGATCCCGAGCCCGCACTCGGCGGGAGGAGATCCTCGAAGGGGCAGCGGAGATGTTCGCCGAGCGCGGGTACTACGGGGCGAGCCTGCGGGACATCAGCCGTCACATCGGGATCTCCCACCCGGGCCTGATGCACCACTTCCCGTCCAAGGAGATCCTGCTGGACAGCGTCATCGATCTGCTCGAGGCCCATGCGCAGCGGATCCTCGACCAGGCCGAGACGATGCATGCGAGCCCCGAGGCGATGGTGGCGGAGCTCACCGTGCACTGGGACCCCTCCGCACTGCCGACTCAGCTGCTGGCCACTCTCGGCGCGGAGTCCGTCAGCGGAGATCACCCTGGACGGTTCCGTATGGCGCGGCTGCGCCGCGTCCACGAGCACATCTTCGAGGGGTGCTTCACGGAGTTCGCGAAGCTGAGCATGCTCCGCGAAGGTCTCGATCCGGGTTTCGCGAGCCGGGCGATGTTCGGCCTCGTGCTGAGCCTCGCCGTCCGGGAGCGGACGGTGCGCACGATGCAGACCGGGGCGCATGAGGATGCCCCTGCGGAGGAGCTGGAACGGCTGGCGCGCTCGTTCCTGCAGGTCGACGCCGCAGACTGACCTCCTGATCTCGCCGCGCCGGCCATCGGAGGGGGTCCCCAGGTCCCCTGGCTAGAGTGCCTCTGTCCTGCCACCGCGAGGAAAGACCCTGATGCCAGCTTCGACGACGCTCACCGCCACCTCCCTGCATGCCGGATATCCCGGCGAGCAGGTGCTTCAGGGCATCGACCTCACGCTCAGCGCCGGGGATCCGCCGCTGGGCCTGCTGGGCCCCTCCGGAGCGGGAAAGACGACTCTGCTCGCCTCGCTCAGCGGAGAGCACATCCCCGATGCCGGGGAGGTCACCTGGAACGGGCGCCGAGTCTCGAAGCTGCGCGGGAAGGACCGTAAGACCTTCCGCGCCGCGGTCCGCTTCGTCTCGCAGTACGCGATGACCATCACGGATCCCCGCGAGACCGTGCGTTCCCGACTCGAGCTGGCCGCGAAGGTGGCACGCAAGGGCGGCCGCACCCACTCCGTCTCCGCTGCGGAGATGCTCGAATCCGTCGGCCTCGCCGAGCACTTCCTGCCCCGCACCATGCGCACCCTCTCCGGCGGGGAGATCCAACGGGTCGCGCTCGCGACAGCGCTCGCCACCCGCCCCGAGCTCCTGGTGCTCGACGAGCCGCTCACCGCGGTGGATCCGAACACCAGGGCCCGGATCGCGGCCACCCTCGCCGCCACCATCCAGCGCCTCGGCATCGGCACCCTGATCGCCTCGCACGACGTCGAGCTGCTGCAGCGGCTGTGCCCGCAGATCGTCTTCCTCGGCGACGGGCAGCTGCTGGCCCGCGGCACGCTCTCCGAAGTCCTCGCCAAGACCGAGCACGAGCCGATCCGGGAGCTGGCCGAGGCGAATCCGGCGGCGGTGCGCCGCTTCCGCTGAGGATCTCTGGATCGCAGGATCGCAGCCGACGGTTCTACGTCCCCGCCAGCCACGGCACGCTCAGAGATTAGAAGAGCTGCTCGAACACGTAGAACGCGTCGGTCTCGCCATCGATGCAGAACAGGATGAAGTTCTGGTCGGCCCTCACGGGGTCGCCGCAGCGGAGGCTGTCCAGCAGATCATCCGTGATCGGCGCGCCGGCTGAGGCGGAGATCTCGCTGACGGACGGCGCACCATCGTGGGGAACACCATGCGCATATGACGCTGGATCCTACACTCCGGTGCGGTCCGCGGCGGGTATGTCGAGCACGTACACTTCGTCCCTGCCGCCGTGAAAGTCCGCCTCGGAGCTGTAATACTCCCGCACTTCTGCGCTCTCCGGGACCTCGATGTCCCACGCGCTCTCCACCCGGGGCAGGTACGACTCGGGGTCGCTCGGGGCAGTTGCTCCGCAGGCGCTCAGCATCAGGAGTGCGGATGCCGCGCACGGTGCAGCAGTGAGTCTGGGGGAGCTCAATGACGCCATGAGGCGCCTTTCCGTGCCTGAGGAGCGGCCGCGGCAGCTCCCTGTGAAGATGCCGATTCTCGCGCGGATGTCATGTGGGCAGGCTATGGCCGGGAGCTGACGCCAGGTCCCGTCTCCCCGATCCCTCCACCAGATGTCCATCGATATGTTCATCGACGCCAGCTCCGGGCGTGCGCCACCCTGAATCCGCTCGGCACAGCTTCTGACGCCTCCCACTGCTACCGGACATATCGGGCAGGTGTTGGCCTATCCATCCGCGCCATCACGGACTACTGTGGCGAAAAGCCGCCGCAACGGTGCCGCGGTGTGGTATAGGAGGGTTCACCATGCTTCGTCATCGAACCACTCGGCTGCTGGCCGCGGCCGGCGCTCTCGCCCTCGGGGCGGCTCTCCTCGGAGCCTCCCCAGCCGTCGCGCAGGGCGCAGCCGAGCCGGACGTCGAGATCATCGCCACGGGACTGAACAGCCCTCGCCACCTGACCTTCAGCCCAGGCGGAGCCCTCTATGTCGCCGAGGCGGGCACCGGTGGCCCCACAGCCGAAGCGGGAGGGAACTGCCACCCCCTCACCGCAGCCGCCAGCGCCTGCCTCGGTGCCACCGGCTCGATCGCCCAGATCACGGACCACGGCGTCGAGCGCGTGGTCACCGGGCTCCCGTCCGTGGCGAACGACAGCGAGGCGATCGGCCCCTTCGACATCGCCTTCACCGGGAATCATCGCTTTGCGATCAGCATCGGCCTGGGCGGCTCCCCTGAGCATCGAGACGCCTTCGGTACAGACGGCAAGAACCTAGGGACCATCGTCACCGGCAGCCTCAAGCCCCAGCACAGCGGCGGCAGGATCTCCCTCGCATTCGATGCTGTCGCTCATGAGGACGCGCACAGCGTCGATACCCCCATAGACAGCAACCCGACCGGTCTCGCCCTCAGCGGAAACGGATACGTCTACCTGGACGCCGGAGGAAACTCACTGGTCTCCACCCGAAAGGGTGGGACCACAGTCGCAGGATTCAGCCCGTTGCTGACCACGCAGCCCGGGCCGACGCCCATCGGGTTCCCCGCAGACGCAGTCCCCAGTGATGTGGTGCAGGGACCGGATGGCGCCTGGTACGTCTCGCAGCTCGTCGGCTTCCCCTTCGAAAAGGGGTCCTCGACGATCTGGCGGGTCGCTCCCGGGCACGCACCCGAGCCATATGCCACCGGACTCACGAACGTCACCTCCCTCGCCTTCGCGAAGGACGGAAGGCTCTATGCCGTGGAGCTGGCAACCAGCGGGCTGCTGAACGGGCCCATCGGCGCGTTGCGCGAGATCGCCCCCGGTAGCGACCAGCACGAGATCATCGCCGGCGGTCTGGATCAGCCGTACGGGCTCGCGATCCGCGACGGGGACGCCTACCTCACGCTCGGCGCAGCTGCTCCTGTCCCCGGCGGAGGCAGCGTGGTGCGGATCGGGCTCTGAGCCCTCCTCTGCACGAAAGACGAAGAGGCCCCACCTGGAAGGTGGGGCCTCTCTCGCTGGTGCGCCATCAGGGACTCGAACCCCGGACCTACTGATTAAGAGTCAGCCGCTCTAACCAACTGAGCTAATGGCGCGAACAGAAAAGAACTTTACCCCCATGAGGCCGCAGGTCCAACTCGAGGGGCCACTGTGTGAGCGAGCGAACAGCGGCGCGTCCAGACGCGCCCACGGCGGGTCTGCGTCGAGCCACTGTCGGACCGACGGGTCCACCAGGACTCCCGGCGGCGCGGGGACCTGCTGTAATCCTCTAGACTCGATTCTCACAGGAAGCTCGGCGCGCGAGGACCCCCGCAGGTCGCTCGCCAGAGGAGGTCAGTGTGCGGATCGCGATCACCGGTGCCACAGGTGTGCTTGGCCAGGAAGCCGTCGAAGCGCTGGTCGCCGCCGGCCATGAGGTCACCGGCATCACCCGCCGCGACTCCGGGGTCCCGATCATCGAAGGACGTGGCGGCAACGCCCTCGTCGCCGATGTGTTCGACGCCGAAGATCTGACCCGCGCCTTCCGTGGCCATGACGTCGTGATCAACACGCTCGCGCATGTCCCGGTCGGCATGTCCGGGCTGCGGCCGCTGGCCTGGCGGGAGGATGACCGGCTCCATCTCGAAGCATCTGTGGCGATCGCGAAGGCCGCCGCCCAGGCTGGGGCACGGCGCCTGATCCAGGAGTCCACGATCTTCCTCTACCCGGATAACGGCGCGGAGTGGATCAGTGAGGACCTCGCACTCAGCGTCCGGAACCAGGCGTTCCGTCCCCGGGTGAAGGAGATGCGAGCTGCGGTCGACTTCGCGACTTCGGGCCGCAGCGCCGTGGTCCTGCGCCTCGGCCAGCTGTTCGGCCGGGACCAGCACACCACCCATGCCCTGAAGGCGACGCGCGAGGGTGATCCGATCCTGCTGGGCAAGCCGGATCACTACATCACCCTCCTGCACCATTCCGATGCTGGCCGTGCGTTCGTCGCCGCTCTGCGCGCGAACAGCGGGTTCTACAACGTCGGTGGCGAGCCGATCACGAAGAAGCGCTGGGCGAAGGATCTCTCCGCAGAGGCGGGGACCGAGAACCCGGCGAAGTTCTATCCGGAGATCACCCAGGCGATCGTCGGCACCCGGCTCGAGGTGCAGCGCCGCTCGTTGCGGGTCTCCTCGGTGCGGTTCATGTCCGAGACCGGGTGGCGGCCCACTGTGGGCCCCTCCACCCCGGGCTGGTCACGCCGCTGAGCCCTGCCTGTTCTCCTGCGCTGCGGCCCCTCTGGATCGCCGACGCTCCCTCCGGTGCCCTGAAGTTCCACGCTGATGTTCCACGCCGCGGCTCAGAGCTCGCGGAGCACCCGTGCCGGGTTCCCGACCGCGAGGCTGCGCGCCGGAATGTCCTTCGTGACGACGCTGCCCGCTCCGATCACCGCTCCGTCGCCGATGCTCACGCCGGGCAGCACGGTCACTCCCCCACCGATCCAGACGTCGTCGCCGATGAGGATCGGCTCCGCCGCCTCCCAGCCCTGACGGCGCGATTCGAGCTCGAGCGGATGGATCGGGGTGAGCAGCTGAATGTTCGGACCCAGCTGGCAGTTCTTCCCGATTCTGATCTCGACCACATCGAGGGCGGTGAGCTGGAAGTTCACGAACGTCCCCTCACCGATGTGCAGCTGAGTGCCGTAGTCGACCCGCAGCGGGGCCCGCACATGTGCCCCCTCCCCGAAGCTGCCCAGGAGCCCGCGCAGGATGTCCTGGGCGGCCTCGGGATCTGCGGCGTAGGCGTTGGTGAAGCGTTCGGTCTCGGTCAGTGCGTGGCGGAAGGCGCGCTGGATCTCCGGATCGTCGGCGATGTACCAGTCGCCTGCGATCATCTGTTCCCAGGAGCTGCGGGGATCGTTCTGGTCGATATGGAAGCTCTTCATGAGGATGAGCGTAGGCGGCGATCCCGGCGGTGCGCACCTCGGGGTGCGGGAGAGTGCCGCCGGGCCGCCATGTCCCTGGGGCGGCGAGTCACCGGGGCAGTCGCATCCCCAGGCTCGGGTCCGAGTCCACGAATCCCAGGGAGCGGTAGAGGCTCTGCCCGGGCGGATCGGCGAGAAGCGTGATGTAGGGCTGCGGCGGGGCGACATCGTCGATCCGTGCGATCAGCTGCTCCATCACGACCCGTCCCAGCCCCCGCCGCTGGTGGGAGGGATCGGTCGCGATATCGGCGAGGTGGAAATACCAGGTGCCGTCGCCGATCACGCGCCCCATCGCCGCCAGGACGCCCTCTGCTGTGCGCACCGTGGTCCAGGCCCAGCTCGCGCTCAGGGCACCCGAGGCCTGCGCCGGAGTGCGGGGGCTCAGACCTGATTCCCGACGCAGCTGCACGTACTCCTCGCTCGTCGGCGGCTCCTCGAGCAGCCGGTAGCCGGTCGGCAGCAGCGCCGGGACTCGGGTCGGCCCGGTGACGGAGCGGGAAGAATTCTCGGGCATGCCCCGATCCTGTCATCACTACGAGGCGCTCAGCGGAATACTCGAGAGATGAGTACGCCTCCCACTGCCCTGCCTGACAGCTCTCGGTGCCCCTGCGGCAGCGGCGACACCTTCGGTGGCTGCTGCGGCCCCGTGCTGCGGCAGGAGCGTCGCGCCGGCACCGCGGAGGCGATGATGCGCTCGCGCTACACCGCCTTCGCGGTACGTGATCTCGAACATCTGCTGCGCTCCTGGCACGCCAGCACCCGACCTCCGCGCGAAGAGCTCGCAGAGTCGCTCGAGGAGGGCCTGCGCTGGTTGCGTCTGGACGTGCTCGCCACCCTCGAGGGTGGTCCGTTCGAGAATGTCGGCACCGTGGAGTTCGTGGCGGTCTCGAAAGGACCGCAGGGGCGCCAGGAGCAGCATGAGGTCTCGCGCTTCGTCCGGGAGGACGGCAGCTGGTTCTACGTCGACGGCGAGGTCTGAGCCTTCCCGTGGGTAGCTGGTTCCGCACGTGTCGCTGCTTCCGCTGGCGCAACGTGTGGCGCCGACACCGGCATGCTACCGAACGGTCGTCGGACTCCCCCAAGCCCCCGAGATGCACTCAGCGCCGGTCGCGATGGCGACCGGCGCTGAACAGTGCACAGGGCTGAACGCCCGCGCGAGGGTCACTCCTTCGCTGCGTGGGCCTTCTCCTTGGCCTTCTGCTTTGCGGCCTTCGCCTGCGCGGCCGCGTGGTCCTTCCGTGCTTTCTCGCCCGCCTTCTTCGCGGCCTTCTCATCCCCTCCGGACAGCACGATCGCCGCAGCGATCCCTGCACCGATGAGGACCACGCCGATGACGCCGCCTGCGATCGCTACCGGGAGCGTTGCAGGGGACTTTCCGTCACCGGCCGCGGAAAAACCCTTCACCGCACCGGTGATCTCGTTCTTCCAGCGCGTCGCCGCGTTCTTCGGGTTCACGCGATTGATCAGCTCGTCGATGTCGGACGCGAGATTGTCCTGTCGGCGATATGCCTCATCGCGCATCTCGTCCAGGTTCTTCTTCTTGGCCACCACTGCCTCCGGGGTCGTCAGGGTCTGCTGTACAGATCGTATCGCGGTCAGGTCGTTGCAGGCGCCGTCAGCCCTGGGTGCGGGCCAGGAAGTCGTCGGCGCCGCCGACCAGCTCGATGTGCCCGGTCTCGACGTCCGCGCTCGCCATCTTCGCGATCTCGGCGGCGAACTCCTCGACGGAGTAGAGCTTGCCTGCCGCCTCGCGGCGCGCCTCGAGCGCTCCGGGCCGTGCCCGGTCCAGCAGGGTCGCGGTGACGGTGCCCTCGATCATGTCGGCGGAGACAACCACGAAGGAGACTCCGGCACCGGACATCTCCGGCAGGCGCTCGGTCAGCGCCGTCTCTCCCGCCCGCTTGGACCGCGCGACCTGCTCGTATTCGGGCATGGTCTCGACCTCGTCGATGAAGTGCGCCTGGTGGCTGGTCACGAAGACCACCCGGCCGCCCTCGGGGAGATGCTCGAGCCCGGCGGTGAGCGCAGCGGACTGGGCGTCACGGTTCAGCCGCATCGCATAGTCCTCGCCGAGGTTGGTCTCCATCCCGCCGGAGGCGTTCAGGACCAGCAGGTCCAGGCCGCCGAAGGTGTCGATCGCGGTCTGCATCAGGGTGCGCAGGCCCTCGGCCTCGGTGAGATCCGCGCCGACGGCGACAGCCTTGCCGCCTGCGGCCTCGATCTCAGCGACCACCTTGTTGGCGCGGGGTGCCTTCTGGCGGTAGTTGATGACGACGTTCGCACCGTCGGCGGCGAGCAGCTTCGCGGTGGCAGCACCGACTCCTCGGGACGAACCGGTGACGACGGCGGTCTTGCCTGCGAGGGCGCTCATGAATGCTCCTGGTATGTCGAGGTCTGGAAGACCATCCGAGCCTACCGGAGCATGGCCGCTGGACAGTTAGGCTTGGTGCGCGCGCGAGTGGCGGAATTGGTAGACGCGCTGGATTTAGGTTCCAGTGCCCCAGGGCGTGAGGGTTCGAGTCCCTTCTCGCGCACGCATCACCCCTGCGTTGAGGAGACAGCTTCATGACCCTGTTCGGACTCGTCCGCCATGGGCAGACGGACTACAACCTGAAGAACCTGTTCCAGGGGTCCTCTGACATCCCCTTGAACGCGACCGGGATCGCCCAGGCGCATGCCGCCTTCGATGAACTGCCGGCAGTGGACTGGGACGTGGTGATCACCTCACCGCTGCAGCGCGCCGAGCAGACCGGCCGGATCATCGGCGAGGACCACCGCATCCCCTTCGGCGGCACCTACGCCCGCCTGGTGGAGATCGACTGGGGCGCTGCCGAGGGTCATGCCGTCGAGGAGATGGAAGCGACCTATCCGGGACGCTCGTTCCCCGGGCGTGAGGACCACCAGGCGGTCGCCGACCGCGGATACGACGCCCTGGAGGCGCTCGAGGAGCGCTACCCGGGCAAGAAGGTGCTCGTCGTCGCGCATGGCACGCTGATCCGTTTCCTGCTCTCGGGCATCATCGAGCAGCCGATGCCCTCGATCCCCAACGCGACGCTGTCCCTGGTCGAGCTCGAGGGCATCACCTGGCGGGTCCGGATGATCGCCGGCGCGGAGGTCGATCATGCAGTCAAGGTGGTCTCCCGTGCGCAGAATCCCCGCTTCTTCGTCGAGAAGTCTCAGCTGGCCCCGGCACAGATCGCCGCCGGCACTGACCGAAGCAACCCCGCAGGAGGAGACACCGCATGAGCAATCGCACCGCCGTGGATTCCGAGGGCTCCTGGTTCGAGCCTGAGCAGGTCACCGAGCTTCGTCGTCGGCTGCCGATCCCCTACGTGGACATCATTCCCGTGCGCACCGATGTGGACGGCTCCGTCGAAGAGGTCGGTCTGCTGCTGCGCGCCTCCGGTGCCGGGCAGATCGTGCGCGCGATCGTCTCTGGTCGGGTGCTCGTGCACGAGATGATCCGGGAGGCGATCGCTCGACACATCGAGAAGGACCTGGGTCCGATGGCGATGCCGCGGATCCCGGTCTCCCCGGTGCCCTTCACCGTCGCCGAGTACTTCCCCACCCCCGGGGTCTCGCCCTTCCATGATCCGCGCCAGCACGCGATCTCGCTGGCCTATGTGGTGCCGGTCGATGGAGAGACCGCCCCGCAGGAGGATGCGCTCGAGCTGGCCTGGTTCGGGGTCGACGAGCTGCTCTCGGACTCCTCTCCGCTCGAGGAGATGAACGGCGGCCGGGATCTGCTGATCCGGCGCGCGCTCGCCCACGTCGGCGCCGCCTGAGCGGGCCGGAGGACGCCGGCGGCCCCGGCTCGGAGGTTCCTCTCCGGGCCGGGGCCGTCGTCATCTCGGGGGCGTGGCAGTTCAACCCAGCAGCTGGGCGACGTGGCCTGCGAGGGCCCGGAAGGCCTTCCCGCGATGGGAGATCGCATCCTTCTCCGCAGGGCTCAGCTCGGCGGCCGAGCGCGTCTCGCCTTCGGGCAGGAACAGCGGGTCGTATCCGAATCCGCCCTCGCCATGGCGTTCCCGCAGCAGGGTGCCCACCATCTCGCCCCGTTCGACGCTCTCGGTGCCGTCGGGGGCGACCAGCGCGGCCGCGCAGACGAACCGCGCGCCGCGGTGCTGCTCGGGGACATCACCGAGCTGCGCGAGGAGCAGGTCGTTGTTCGCCTCATCGTCCCCGTGCCGGCCGCTCCAGCGGGCGGAGAAGATGCCGGGCGCTCCGCCGAGCACATCGACCGCGAGGCCGGAATCGTCGGCGACCCCGAGCAGCCCGGTGGCCGCCGCAGCGGAGCGGGCCTTCAGCAGCGCATTGCCCTCGAAGCTCACCTCATCCTCGACCACGTCCGGCAGGTCGATCCCCGCCGAGGAGATTACCTGCTCCGGTGCGAGACCCGGCACTGCGGCGGTGAGGATCCGCTGCAGCTCGGCCAGCTTCTTCGCGTTGTGCGAGGCGAGGATGACCCGCGCCCCGGCTGGGATCGTGGTGTGCGCTCCGCTCATCGCTGCTGCGCGAGCACGTCGCGCTGGATCTGCGCGAGCTCGGCGCAGCCGTCCGTGGCGAGGTCCAGCAGTGCCCCCAGCTCGGTGCGGTCGAAGGGCGCACCCTCGGCGGTGCCCTGCACCTCCACGAAGGAGCCGGAGCCGGTGACCACGACGTTCATATCCGTCTGCGCAGTGACGTCCTCGCGGTACTCGAGGTCCAGCAGCGGGCGGCCCTCGACGATGCCGACGCTGATCGCGCTCACCGAGTCGGTGAGGACCTGCTTCGCGGCGGGGAGCGAGGTGTGCTGCTTGCCCCAGGTGATCGCATCGGCGAGCGCAACATAGGCGCCGGTGATCGCGGCGGTGCGGGTGCCGCCGTCGGCCTGGAGCACATCGCAGTCCAGCTGGATGGTGTTCTCACCCAGCGCGTCCAGGTCGATGATCGCGCGCAGCGAGCGGCCGATCAGACGGGAGATCTCGTGGGTGCGGCCGCCGATCTTGCCCTTGACGGATTCGCGGGGGGACCTGGTGTTGGTCGCGCGGGGCAGCATCGCGTACTCGGCGGTGACCCAGCCGGAGCCGGAGCCCTGCTTCCAGCGCGGCACGCCTGCGCTGAACGAGGCGGTGCACAGCACGCGGGTGCGGCCGAACTCGATCAGTGCGCTGCCTTCGGCCTGATCCAGCCAGCCGCGGGTGATGCGGACCTCGCGCAGCTGGTCAGGGGTGCGGCCGTCGACGCGGTCACCGATGGGGGTCTGGTGCGGAGAGCTCATGGAGCTCCTTCCTCGAAGTGGGGAGAGAGAATCAGCCTGACCGACAGCCATCAACAGTCGCTGGTCCTTCGCAGCACGTCGATCAGGGGTGCACCTCGAGGATATCCATCGGACGGACCACTGTGATCGGACCGGAGTGCACGGCGCGCGCCTCGGCGAGAGGGATCTCCGGATCCGTCCACGCGGGGATGTGGGTCAGGGCGAGATGTCCCACCCCGGCCCGGGCCGCACTCTCCCCGGCGCGGCGGCCGGTCAGGTGCACCCCGGTGAAGCGGTCGTCACGGCCCTCGATATACCCGGCCTCGCAGAGGAACAGGTCTGCGCCGTGCGCGAGCTCGTCGAGCGCGTCGCAGGCGTCGGTGTCCCCCGAGTAGGCCAGCGTGCTGCCGCCGCCGGTGATCCGGAAGCCGTAGGCCTCGACCGGATGGAGCACGGCGCGGGTCTCGAACTCCAGCGGGCCGATGGAGAAGCGTTGGTGGTCCGTGAGCGCATGGTGATCGAAGGGAGCGCAGGTCACCCCGTCAGGGATGTCGCCATTGCGACCCAGCACAGCCGAGATCCGCTCAGGCAAGGGCGCGGGGGCGTAGATGGGAAGCTTCCCCAGGTCATCCCGCGAGTGGTAGGCCCAGAACACCTCGAGCCCGGTGAGGTCGAGATAGTGATCGGGGTGCAGGTGGGAGACGACCACTGCGTCCAGTTCGGCCGGATCGATGACACTCTGCAGCGGGCCGAAGGCGCCCGAGCCCAGGTCCATCAGGACGCGCCAGAGCCGGCCCTGCGCGTCTTCCTGCTCGATCAGGTAGCTCGACGCCGCCCCGTCGGGCCCGGCGAAGCTGCCGCTGCAGCCGATGACGTGGACCCTCATGCCTGCACCACCGGCAACGAGGCGGTGACATCGAAGGTGGGGCCCAAGAACCGGCGCGAGAGGCGCGCGAAGTGGGTGCTGCCGTCGCCGGCCGCAGTCTGGGAGAACACGTGACGGGGTGCCCGCTCCGTCTCCCGCAGCTGGTCTTCGCCGCGCAGCTGGCGGTACACGTCCAGGGCAGTCTCCTCCGCGGACGAGACCAGGGTGACGTCCGGGCCCATGACGTAGCTGATGGGGCCGGCGAGCATCGGATAGTGGGTGCATCCCAGCACCAGGGTGTCCACCCCTGCCTCGCGGACCGGGGCCAGGTATTCCTCAGCGACCTCGACCACTTCCCTGCCGCTGACCACACCGTTCTCGACGAACTCGACGAAACGTGGGCAGGCCTGGGTAGTGAGCGTGAGTTCGGGGGCGGCGGCGAAGGCGTCCTCATAGGCGCGGGAGGTCACGGTGCCCTCGGTGGCGATCACTCCCACCCGACGGTTGCGGGTCGCGGCGACAGCACGGCGCACGGCCGGCTGGATGACCTCGACCACGGGCACGTCGTAGCGTTCCCGCGCATCGCGCAGCACGGCGGCGGAGGCGGTGTTGCAGGCGATGACGAGCATCTTCACGCCATGCCCCACGAGCTCGTCCATGATCTCCAGCGCGAGGGACCGGACCTCGGCGATGGGCCGTGGCCCATAGGGACCGTGTGCAGTGTCGCCGATGTAGACCAGCTCCTCCTGCGGCAGCTGGTCGAGGACGGCGCGGGCGACGGTGAGCCCGCCCACCCCGGAGTCGAAGATCCCGATCGGCGCGTTGTTCATCCGGACAAGGTTAATCCGGACAGCCGTCCACGGCAGTGATGGCACGCTCACTGCGTGCCGTTTCACACTCTGCACACACTCAATCCAGCGCGCGCAGGAGGCTCTCCTGCAGCCAGGAGAGCAGTTCGTAGACGGCGATCACGATGTCGGAGCTCACATGCTCCTCGTCCCCGGAGCGCTCCGCACCCTCGACCCGCTCGCCGATCTGCTGCAGCATCCGCACGGTGTCGAAGTCCCCGTCGCGCTCGAGGCCCAGGCGGTCGGCGAGGACGATCCGTACGTCGTTCAGGGCGCGCAGCATCGACATCGCCCCCGCGTCATCGACCACGATCTCGCTGTGCCCGCCTCCGGTCGCGTCCAGCAGCTGCATCACCGTGCGGAGGTCTGCGAGTTTCGCCTCGGCGAGGTCCTGCTGACCCAGCCGGCGGTATTCCGCGGCGAGCTCCGGGTCCTCCGAGGCGGCGGGGAACAGTCGCTTGACCGCTGAGTCCGACGGCTCCCGCGCGTCACGGCCTGCGAACTCCGCCTCGAGCCGGCGCAGCGGGTCCTCGCTCTCGGCGGCGCGTCGCAGCACGTCCCGCTCGGCATCGATCCCGAGATCGGCCCGGATCAGATCCGCCGTCTCCTGAGCGACCTGGGTGAGGATCGCCTTCTCCTCGCCGTCGAGCCGGCAGGCCAGGCTGCCGTCGGGGCGGCGCCGGAATGCGTGCGCCATCAGTCCTCCCCCGCTTTCTCGAGCGTGGCCCGCAGCCCGAAGGAGTGCATGGCCTGGACGTCGGTCTCCACCCGCTCTCGGGATCCGTGAGAGACGATCGCGCGGCCGTCCTCATGGACCTGCATCATCAGCTGCTCCGCCACCAGGCGTGAGTATCCGAAGTAGCGACGGAAGACGAAGACGACGTAGCTCATGAGGTTCACGGGGTCGTTCCAGACCACGGTGCGCCAGGGGCCGTCCGTCTCCGCTGTCACCTCCACGTCGGGAGAGAGGGCGGTGCGCGTCCCCGTCGCCGGGTCCGCCCGCGACATCTCCACCGGCATGCACATTCCTCCTGAGCTCCGTCGTGTCTTCTGAGATCGAGACACAACGCAACGAGTCTACGGGGCGCGCCCTGCCTCTTGCGGACGCGGCACGCATTACGGTGGACAGGTGACTTCTGCCCTGCTCACCGACCTCTACGAGCTGACGATGCTGGAGGCCGCCCGAGAGGCCGGCACCGCTTCGCGGCGCTGCGTCTTCGAGGTGTTCACCCGTTCGCTCCCCGACGGGCGCCGCTATGGCGCGCTCGCCGGTACCGGGCGCGTGCTCGATGCCATCGCTGATTTCCGCTTCGATGACGCTGACCTGCGCTATCTACGCAAGGCCGGCGTGCTGAAGGAGGAGACGCTCGAGCATCTTGCTGACTACCGGTTCACCGGTGACGTCCATGGCTATGAAGAGGGCGAGCTCTACTTCCCCGGCTCCCCCGTGCTGCGCATCGAGGGCAGCTTCGAGAACGCGGTGCTGCTGGAGACCGTGGTGCTCTCGATCCTCAACCATGACAGCGGCGTCGCCTCCGCCGGCTCCCGGATGACCACCGCCGCCCGCGGTCGGCCCTGCATCGAGATGGGCGGGCGCCGGGTGCATGAGGACGGCGCGATCGCCGCGGCCCGCGCCGCCTATGTCGTCGGCTTCGCCTCCACGTCGAACCTCGCCGCCGGCGCCCACTACCGGATCCCCGTCGCCGGCACCGCCGCCCACGCCTTCACGCTCCTGTTCGACACCGAAGAGGAGGCCTTCCGCGCTCAGCTCGCCTCCCAGGGGGTGGGGACGACAGTGCTCGTGGACACCTACGACGTCGAGGCTGCGGTGCGTACCGCGGTCGAGCTGGCCGGGCCGCAGCTCGGTGCCGTGCGCCTGGATTCCGGTGACCTCGGCGAGCAGGCCGTGCAGGTGCGTGCGCTGCTGGACTCCCTCGGGGCGACCGCCACCCGCGTCACCGCGACCGGCGATCTGGACGAGTATCGGGTCGAGGAGCTGAAGGACGTGCCGCTGGACGGCTACGGCATCGGCACCCGCCTGGTCACCGGTGGCGGGCATCCCGCTCCCGGCTTCGTCTACAAGCTGGTCGAGCGGGAGAGTGCCGACGGCACGATGCAGCCCGTCGGGAAGCGCTCCAGCGGGAAAGCCACCCTCGGCGCCGGCAAGGCCGCGTATCGGATGCTGGTGGGAGGTCGCGCCCATGCTGAACTGGTGCTGCCCGGAGAGGCAGAGGTTGCCGAGTTCGAGCGGGAGCTCACGGCGGAGCTGACCTCAGGGTCTGCGAATCCTGACTGGGCCCGCACTTCGCTGCGGCCGCTGCAGACGCCGCTGCTCCTGGCGGGAGAACCGGTCCAGGAGCTGCGTGCCCCCGCGCTGGTGGACGCCGCAAGGACGCGGCATGCGGAGTCCATCGCCGAGCTCGGATTCTCCGCCGATGACGGGCCCGACGGCCCGGTCGCGATCCCCACTCTCACCGACGGCATGGAGGCCGCGCGGATCCTGCGCTGAGCAGTTCGCACCTCGAGCGGCTCCTGCGCTGAACGGGGTCTGCCCGGGTCAGCGGCGGCCGACGAACCAGCCGCGCACGATCCCGATCCGCTCTTGGATCTGCTCGGCGCTGGCCTGGGCGACGGCCGGGCCGCCGCTGCGGCTGCGCAGCGTGTTGTGGACCGAGCCGTGCGGGGTGCTGGACTTCTTCGCCCAGGCGGAGACCAGCGCGCTGAGCTCCTTGCGCAGCTCCATCAGCTGGCGATGGTCCACGACGCCCGGCGTGACCGGCGTGTTCGCGACGCCGTTCTTCTGGCGGCGCGCCTGCTGCTGGGCCTGCTGCTGCTGGAGCACCTCGCGCATCTGATCAGCATCCAGCAGCCCCGGGATGCCCAGGAACTCCTGCTCATCCTCGCTGCCCACCATGCCGCCTGCGCCATACTCGCCGCCGTCGAAGAGCACCCGATCGAACGACGCCTCGGATTCGAGCGCCTCGAAGGACATCTCCAGCTGGTCACTGGTCTGCTCGGGACGGTTCGCCTCCTCGATCAAGCTCTCTTCGAGGCCGGTCACCTCGTCCCCCGACTTCGGGCGGCGATCGAGCACGTGGTCGCGCTCGGCCTCCATCTCGGCGGCGTGGCCCATCAGGATCGGGACCGTGGGCAGGAAGACGCTCGCCGTCTCGCCCCGGGTTCGCGAGCGCACGAAGCGGCCCACGGCCTGGGCGAAGAACATCGGGGTCGAGGTCGAGGTGGCGTAAACACCGACGGCCAGGCGGGGCACGTCCACGCCCTCGGAGACCATGCGCACCGCCACCATCCACCGGTCGTCGGAGGCGGCGAAGTCCTCGATGCGCTTGCCCGCTGCGACTTCGTCGGACAGCACCACGGTGGGTGCCTGGCCGGTGATGTCCTGGAGAGTCGCTGCGTAGGAGCGGGCGGCCTTCTGATCGGTGGCGATCACCAGCCCGCCGGCATCGGGCACATGGCGTCGCACCTCGGTCAAGCGGCGATCCGCCGCGGAGAGCACCGACTGGATCCACTCCCCCTTGGGGTCCAGCGCCGTGCGCCAGGCCTGCTGGGTGATGTCCTTGGTCTCGAGCGCACCGAGCTGGGCGGAGACCTCGTCTCCGGTCTTGGTGCGCCAATGCATCCGGCCGGAATAGGTCATGAACAGCACCGGTCGCACCACGTGGTCGCGCAGCGCCTCGCCGTAGCCGTAGGTGAAGTCGGCCTTCGAACGCAGGAAGCCCTCGCCGTCCTGCTCGTAGGTGACGAACGGGATCTGCGAATCATCCGAGCGGAAGGGGGTTCCCGTCAGCGCGAGCCGTCGGGTGGCCGGATCGAAGGCATCTCGCACGCCATCGCCCCAGGTGCGAGCGTCGCCGGCGTGGTGGATCTCATCGAGGATCACCAGTGTGCGGTCGGCTTCGGTGCGGGCGCGGTGCAGCGCAGGGTGCATGCCGATCTGCGCATAGGTCACCGCGACGCCCTGATAGTGGCTGCCGTGGGCACCCTGGGCGTTGGAGAAGTTCGGATCCAGGGAGATGCCCACGCGCGCGGCGGCGTCGGCCCACTGGGTCTTCAAATGCTCGGTCGGGGCGACCACCGTGATGCGGCGGACGGTGCCCTCGGAGAGGAGAGCGGCCGCGATCTGCAGCGCGAAGGTGGTCTTGCCGGCGCCGGGGGTCGCGACGGCCAGGAAGTCCTTGGGGGCCCGGGCGCGGTACAGCTCGAGCGCCTCGGACTGCCAGGCGCGCAGCTTGGGGACGGTACCCCAGGCCGCACGTTCTGGGTACGCGACGGGCAGCGATCTCGCGGCCGCCTCAGAGGGCTGGCGGGGATCGCTCGTGGAGAAAAGAGAAGGGGTACTCACAGCGCTGACCACCGTACCGCCGACGGGTGACGACCCGCCGACGGACGCGGTGTGAGGAAGGTCCGGCGCGGCTCCTGACGGCTCAGCGCCGCCCGCCGAAGAAGCCGCGGAAGCCGCCGCCCTTGCCGGAGCCGCCCTTGCCGTCGCCGCCGTCGTTCGGCTCGCGCATCCCCTCGAAGATCTCCTTGCACTCCGGGCACACCGGGTACTTCTCAGGGTCCCGGCCGGGCACCCACACCTTCCCGCACAGCGCGATCACCGGGGTGCCGCCGAGAGCGGCCTGGGTGACCTTGTCCTTGCGCACGTAATGCGCGAAGCGGTCGTGATCGCCGTCGTCGGTCTTCTGGTCCTGTTCCTGCAGCTGACGGTCCAGCACTGCGGTGCTGCCGGGCGCCGCGCCCGGATCGTCGCTGTAAGGGTCCATCCGGGACGGGTCGGAGGTGGAGGACATGACTGCTCCCTGGCTAGATGACTAGATGCCTCGATCGTACCGGCACCCTCCCCGTCTGCACCGCTCCCTTCTGCGGCTCGCCTCCTCTCCTGCCAGCGCCCCGCAAGCCCTGCGGCCGTGGGACGGCCTCGCCTCCCGGATCACGCGCCGCGAGGCTGGAAGAATGCTGGCCATGGACGTCGTCGTCGATTTCATCCGCCGCCTGCCCTCGGAGATCCAGCGCGCAGGTGGCCTGCTGGCGTGGAGGCTGGGCCTGCTGACTCTGGCCCTGCTGCTGAACATCGGCTTCTACCTGCCTTCGCTGCCGGAAGGCACCCCGGGTGTCGGGGCGCCCGGGATCGACAAGGCCGTGCATCTGCTGGTGTTCGCGCTGACCGTCTTCGCTGCGGGCCGGGTGCTGGCACCGCGGAAGCGATTCCCGATGGGCTGGGTGGTGATCGTCGCCCTGGCGCATGCCGTGCTGATCGAGCTGGTCCAGCTGGTGGCCCTGCCCTCACGCAGCGGCGACGCCGCCGATGTCCTCTTCGATGCAGTCGGCATCGCGCTCGGTGTCGCCGCCTGGGCGGGTGAACGGGTGCTGCGACGGGCCGCCGCCGAGCACCAGGTCGATCCCGAGGACGAGGCGGTCGAGCTCAGCGCACGCTGACTCGCAGAGGGCGAACAGACGCCAGAACGGCGCGTACCTTCCGGTGCGCGCCGTTCTCCTGCTCAGGATCTCTTCTCAGCCTTCGAGCGTGATCTCGTCGGCGTAGACGGCGGTCATCGCACCGGTGATGGTGTCGACCGTGCCGGCCTCCTCGCGGGCCACGGTCTCGACGGCGCTTGCCACTGCCTTGGTCACGCCCTCGTGGAACACGCTGGGCACGATGTAGGTGGGGTTGAGCTCGTCGGCGGAGACGACATCGGCGAGTGCCTTCGCCGCCGCCAGCAGCATCCGATCGCTGACCCGGGTGGCGTGGGCGTCCAGCAGCCCGCGGAACACGCCGGGGAAGGCGAGGACGTTGTTGATCTGGTTCGCGAAGTCGCTGCGACCGGTCGCGACCACCTCGGCGTGCTTGACCGCTTCGGCCGGATCGATCTCGGGGGTCGGGTTCGCCATCGCGAACACGATGGAGCGCTCGGCCATGGTGGCGACGTCCTCGGCGGTGAGGATGTTCCCGGCGCTGACTCCGATGAACACGTCGGCGTCGACCACCGCATCGCGGAGGGTGCCGGTGAGCTCTCGCGGGTTGGTGACCTCGGCGATCCAGGGCAGGCGCCCTTCGAGCTGCGCGCGGCCCTCGTGGACGATCCCGTCGATGTCGGTGACCACCACATCGCGGGCGCCGGCGGCGCGCAGCAGGCGCAGGATCGCGGTGCCGGCCGCTCCTGCTCCGGAGAGCACGATGCGGGCGGTCGCGATGTCCTTCTCGACCACGCGGAGGGCGTTGCGGAGCGCCGCGACGACCACGATCGCGGTGCCGTGCTGGTCATCGTGGAAGACGGGGATGTCGAGCTCGGCGCGCAGCCGGTCCTCGATCTCGAAGCAGCGCGGGGCGGAGATGTCCTCGAGGTTGATGCCGGCGAAGACCGGCGCGATCGCCTTCACGTGGGAGACGATGTCATCCACCGAGTGGGCGTCCAGGCAGATCGGGAAGGCGTCGATGCCGGCGAAGCGCTTGAACAGCGCGGCCTTGCCCTCCATCACCGGCATCGCGGCGAGCGGGCCGAGGTCCCCGAGCCCCAGGATGGCGGAGCCATCGGTGACCACCGCGACGGTGTTGCGCTTGATGGTCAGGCGCCGTGCGTCCTCGGGATTCTCCGCGATCGCCTTGACCACTCGCGCCACGCCGGGGGTGTAGATCATCGAGAGGTCGTCGCGGTGACGGATCGGCAGCTTGGACTCGACGGTGAGCTTGCCGCCGAGGTGGGCGAGGAAGGTCCGGTCCGAGACCTTGCCGAGCTCGACGCCCTCGATCCCGCGCAGCTCGTCGACGACTTCCATGGCGTGGTCATGGCCCGCGGTGAGCACAGTGATATCCGCACGCATCCGCTCCGGCCCGGAGGCGGAGACATCGAGCGCGGTGACGGTGGCATCCCGTCTCTCGATGCGGCTGGTGATGTCGCTGACGGCGGCAGAGCGGGCGGCGAACTCGAGACGGATCGTGATGGAGTAACTCACGGATGGCGACGGTGACATGAGGCACAGCCTAACGAAATCGACGACTCTGTAGGGACAGGGCGCGGCACCGGGGAACGACAGAACGCCGCGCCGAGCCCGGACGGAGCACCAGTCGAGCCCGCAGCCGTGCCGATCAGGGCCTGCACATCGCCCGCCCCGGCCCTGCGTTGCGTGCATCACATCGTTCGTGGGATCCTCGGGCATGACGTTCTGGGGGGCCGATACGGCAGAACTGGTGGCGCTCGCGCGCCGATTCTGAGATCACGACGGGCAGCTCACAGGGACTGCCGAGGCGCTGCAGGCCGCTGTGGTCGGCGTCGGCTGGGAGGGCTCCGACGCCGACGACTTCCGGCAGCTCTGGGAGCGGAGTCGTCAGCAGCTGTCGGTGACCTGTGGCGCGACCGCATCGAGGCCGGCGATCCCGAGAGCCTTCGCGGCACGCGGTACACCGAGGAGAATCCCCGGTGGGATCCCGCCCAGGTCGACATCGGTCAGGACGAGATCGAGTCCTCCCTCGTGAACCAGGGCTCGCTCGGCGCCTGCTGGTACCTCGCCGCCCTGATGGCCGTGCAGCAGACGGATCCGGGACTCCTGGGCGAGAACATCAGCGGCGTCGGCGAGCCGCCGGGCTCCGACGGCTGGGGAGTGCGGCTCTTCATCGACGGCGAGTGGCAGGACGTCCCCGTCAGCCCCGAGGACCTCGGCGTCAACGGCACCATGGATGACGGCACCGGCGATCCCAGCTGGGCGACCCTCTACGAGATGGCGATGATCAATGCCCATGACGGCCGGCCCTCGGCCGTCTCCGCGGACACCCCTGCCGCCGGCCTGGAGATGATCACCGGCGAGTCCGCCCAGGAATCGGACTCCCTCGGGCAGCCCTCCTTCGACGAGTACAGGCAGGCGATCGATGAGGGCCGCCCGATCACGGTGATGACCGACCCGTTGATGCCGATCGGGCCGGCGCGCGACGACCTGGTGGCCGCCCACGTCTACCAGGTCTTCGGCTACGACGAGGAGAGCGGCGAGATCATCCTGACCAACCCTCACGGGCCGAACGGTTCGACCGCCTACGAGGTGAGGATCGACCCCGACGATCCGGCGTACGCCACCTCGATCTTCATGACCGGAATCGGGGTATGAGCCGATGTGGACGCGGCACGTCGTTCAGCAGACCGGCCAGCTCACGCACGGTGCGCTCCGGGTGGGGGTCTTCCGCACCTTCGCGGACGAGGGCGGACCGTACGCAGTGCTGCGCCTGTCCGTGTCCGGCGCGGAGCGCGCACAGGAGGTGACGATGCGCCCCGGTGACGTGACCGAGCTGGAGGGGATCGGTGATCTGCTGCTGCTCGCGACCGAGCCCTCGACGCCGGAACGGCGCGGATCGGTGCGTCTGGCGCTGGAGTTCCCCGATGACGCGACCGCCGGCAGCGGGATCGACTTGGGGGCCGCCCATGGGTGAGCGACGGCCGGCATGCCGCCGGCCCCTCCCCCGCCGCGCCGCGCTGCTCGAAGCGGTGCTGCTCGTGATGGCGGGATGCGGAGGCGATGGAGCGGCATTGCCCGCACAGGAAGCGGTGGCGCAGTACGAGGTCGTGGCGGTGGACGTCCTCGAGGCGCTCACCTCGGTACGCCCGCTGGCCTGGGAGCGCGGGGCACAGGGGATCATCGAACCCGGCGCGCAGGACTGCCGCTACCGGCCGGGTATCTGGACGGCGGACGACGTCCTCTACCCGGAACCCGGCCAGGGCCGGGATTGGGGCCCCTGGCGCGAGGCGCTGGACCCGGTCCTGAAGGAGCACGGTTTCACGACCCTCGGGCGCGAGCAGAGCTCCGGCGCCGCCTACTGGCTGGAGAGCAAGGGCCCGAGCGGGTCCCGGCTGCAGCTCTACATCGATGGAGAGTTGCGCATCACCGACGTCCGGGTCGATGCCGAGCCGTGCGAGGACGCGACCCTGGGTCTGTGATCACACCCGCGACACCTCAGGCGGTGAAGGGCTCCACGTCGGCGGCGCAGCGCTCCCAGATCTGGCGTGCTGCGGCGACCTGCTCCGCATAGCGCTCCGGATGCGCGGACGACTGGACCGTCTGCGCGGCGGTGCCCGACTCCCAGTACGTGACGTCGGGGATGACCTGGAGCAGGCCCGGAGCGTCGGTGTCCTCCGCGAGCCCGAGGAAGGCGTTCAGGGCGTGCTGCTTATGGCGCACCTGGTCATAGGTGCCCCAGCCCATCGAGGGACGCTGCTGGAACAGGCCGCCGGAATCCGCATCCACGGCCGGCTCGTAGTTGTACAGCCAGGACTCGACGATCGCGGTGATCAGGGCGATGACGGCGACCTCTTCCCCGAGGCCGTGGCCCTTCACCGCGGCGATGATGAACTTCGCGTTGGCGAGCTGCCAGTCGTCCATCGCATCGACCACGAAACCCTCACGGGTCTCGGCGCGGGTGAAGAACTCCTCGGTCCACTCCTCGGCACTGGTCGACGGCTCCACACCGACCTCGTCTGCGGAAGCCGGGGCAAGGACACCGAACGCCGCCGCGGAGGCGACGCCGACGGCACCAGCAGAGATGAGGCTCCGGCGAGAGAAGGCGGAGGCGGTACGAACGGTGGAGGCAGATGCCATGAGGTGGGGGATCTTTCGTTCCGAGACGGTGGGCGGTGCCCGGTCATCCCGAGCTGTGCCAAGGTAACGAAGCGATCACGGCGAGGGAAGGGTGCAGGTCACGTCGATCACACCGCGCCACGACGTGGTCGGTCCCCTCTTGTGGGAGCCATGACCGAAGCACGCCCTGCGCCCGAGTGGCGAGACGTCGGCGTCGCTGCCGGTCATCTCACTGCAGTGGCCCTCCCCGGCCTGTCCGGTGCTCTGGGCGTCATCCCTCGTGGAGACGACAGGTAAAAGTTCCGTCACGTGACCCTGCAGACACGCTGGGGGTGCTGTGCGCCACGCGCCAGGCCCCGCCGCTGCACGGTGGGCGCGCGTCGCGCCCGCAAGCAGGGAGCTCTCGACCCGGTCTCCTGCCCGGTCTCAGGCGAGCTCAGCGATCGCCTTGCGGATCCGCTTGTCCGAGACCGTCTGCTTCGTGCCCAGGGTCTGGGCGAACAGGCTCACCCGGAACTCCTCGAGGAGCCAGTCGATCTCGCGGGCGGCGGACTCGGCACGTCGGCGGGCGGAGAGCTTCGCCTTCTGCGTCGTCCAGTGCTGCTCGAGATCTCTGATCTGCCAGGCGAGCTGCTCGTCCCGGCGCGGATCGCCAGGCAGCTTGTCCAGGCGGATGGCATCGGCTTGGAGGTAGCGGCGCAGGTCCGGGAGGTGCGTGATCCCGGTGCGGGCGATGAACCCGTCGCCCAGCAGCGACGCGGCATGTTCCCGGATCTGAGTGAGATGGGAGAGCACCGCGAGGGACGGAGCCCGCGAGAGCTCCTTGTACAGCTTCGCGGCGGTGGCCAGGACCGCCGCCGCATCCTTCACCGCCTGGGCGGCGAGCGCGAGGTGCTGGGAGCGCACGCGGTCCAGCAGGGCGTCGTACTCCGCCCGCGTGCGCACCGCCGCAGTGCCGGCGAGGTGCACGGTCGCCGCTGTCGAGGCGTCGGCGAGCAGCGCGGCGGTGGAGGCGTAGTCCGAGCCCGCGACGGCGAGCTTCGTCGGGTTCGGCAGCGCGTTCAGCACCGCGCCGAGATCGGCTCCGAGGTCGCGGTCCAGCAGGGCGATGACGCCCTCGCGGTGAGCGAGAGCCTGTTCATCGGCGGTGGCGAGGACGGCGAGGTCCACCTGCCGCAGGCGCCCGTCCTCTGCGCGGCGCGCCACGAGCGCCGGATAGCCGGTGACCTTCAGCCCGCCGACGGTGGACTCCCTGATCGCTGGCACGCCCTCGGCGGGGAAGCTCGGCAGATCCTTCTGGGCCAGGCCGTCGGCTTGGGCAGAGACCGAGGCGTCCACGCGCTGCTTGAGCCGGCCCTTGAGCGTCTCGAGGTCGTCACCGGTGCCGATCTGCCTACCCTTGTCGTCGACCACGCGGAAGTGCATCCGCAGGTGCGGGGGGAGTTTCGCCAGGTCGAACTCGGGGCCGTACAGCGGAAGGTCGTCGGGGACGCCGGGCAGGGCGACCAGCTCATCGGCGACAGCCTCGAGGAACAGCTCCCCGGCATCGGGATCCTCGTCGTGGAGCGTCCCGGCGACCGTCTTGGCGCGTTCCGGGGCGGGGACCAGGTGGCGACGAATGGGCTTGGGCAGGGAACGGATCAGCTCGGTGACCAGCTCCTCGCGCATGCCCGGCACGAGCCAGTCGAAGCCTCGATCCTGCAGTCGGTTCAGCACGGCCAGCGGCACGGTCGCGGTGACGCCGTCGACGCCCGTGGACCCGACGTCGCCGAAGGAGTAGCTCAGCGGCAGGGTGATGTCGCCCTGCACCCAGGTGTCGGGGAAATGGGCGGCGATCGTCTCCCGCGCGCTCTCGTCGGTCGCGAGCAGGTCCTGCTCCGTGAGGGTGAGCAGCTCCGGGGTCTCGTGGCGCTGCGTCTTCCACCAGGAGTCGAAGTGCGTGCCGGAGACGACGGAGGCGGGGATCCGCTCGTCGTAGAAGCGGAACAGCTGCTCATCGGAGATCAGCAGATCGCGGCGGCGGGTCTTCGCCTCGAGCTCCTCGAGCTCCTTGATCAAGGCCCGGTTGTCGCGGAAGAAGTGGTGGCGGGTGCGCCAGTCCCCTTCGATCAGGGCGTTCTGGAGGAAGATCTCCCGAGCGGCTTCAGGATCGATGCGGCCATAGCCCACCACACGGTCGGCCACGATCGGCACGCCGAACAGGGAGACCTTCTCATGCGCCATCGCGGAGGCCTGTTTCGAGGACCAGTGCGGGGCGGAGTGGGAGCGCTTGACGACGTGGGAGCCGGTCTCCTCCGCCCAGGCGGGATCGATCCGGGCGGCGGTGCGGCCCCAGAGCCGGGAGGTCTCCACGAGCTCGGCGACCATCACATAGTCGGGTCGCTTCTTGGCCAGGGCCGAGCCGGGCCAGAGCGCGAAGCGTGCGCCGCGCGCACCGGCGTACTCGCGGGTGCGGTCATCCTGCAGGCCGACGTGGCTGAGCAGCCCGGCGAGCAGCGCCTGGTGGATGGCCTGCGGTGAGGCATCGTTGTCGTTGCGAGTGAGCTCGGCGTCCTTGGCCATGTCCTTGAGCTGGGTGTGCAGGTCCCACCATTCACGGATCCGCAGGTAGTGCAGGTGCTCGGAGCGCACCTCGCGGCGGAAGGCCGAGTTCGACAGCGCCTTGCGCCGCTCCTGGAGATGGTTCCAGAGGTTCAGATAGGCGAGGAAGTCGCTGGTCTCGTCCTCGAAGCGCTTGTGCTTCTCCTTGGCCTGCTGCTCCTGGCCCAGCGGTCGCTCGCGAGGGTCCTGGATCGACATCGCGGCGACGATGATCAGCACTTCCCGCAGTGCGCCGAGGCGGTGCGCCTCGATCAGCATGCGTGCCATCCGCGGGTCCAGCGGGAAGCGGGCCAGGGTACGGCCGACGCGTGTGAGGCTGCGGCCGCCGGGCTCGCCCGGGGCGTCCTCGATCGCGCCGAGCTCCTCCAGCAGCCGCACCCCGTCAGTGATGGCGCGAGTGGCAGGCGGTTCGACGAAGGGGAAGGATTCCACGTCCCCCAGCCCCAGCGAGGTCATCAGCAGCACCACCGAGGCGAGGGAGGTGCGCAGGATCTCCGGTTCGGTGAACTCGTCGCGACCCTCGAAGTCCTCCTCGGAGAACAGCCGGATCGCGATGCCTGGGGAGGTGCGCCCGGAGCGGCCCGAGCGCTGGTTGGCACTGGCCTGGGAGATCGGCTCGATGGGTAGGCGCTGCACCTTGGTGCGCTGGGAGTAGCGGGAGATTCGGGCCAGGCCCGAGTCGATCACGTAGGTGATGCCGGGGACGGTCAGCGAGGTCTCGGCGACGTTCGTGGACAGGATGAGGCGGCGGTAGGTGCCGGCCTTCGGCGGGGAGAAGATCTTCTGCTGGTCCTGGGCGGAGAGCCGCCCGAACAGCGGCAGGACCTCGACCGGCAGGGCGGCCCGGCCCCGGGTGCCGCGGCTGAGGTGTGTGGTCAGCGCCTCGGAGATCTCCCGGATCTCGCGCTCTCCGGGGAGGAAGACGAGCATGTCGCCGGGCCCCTCGGCGGCGAGCTCGTCGACCGCTTCGGTGATCGCCTGGGTGAGGTCGCGCTCGACGGAGTGGATGTCCTCGAGCTCGTCGTCCTCCTCGACCTCAGCCTCGAGCATGAGCGGGCGGTAGCGGATCTCGACGGGATAGGTGCGGCCGGAGACCTCGATGATCGGGGCGGGCCGCTTCTCGCCCGACGGCAAGGTGCTCGCGAAGTGTTCGGCGAAGCGTTCGGGATCAATGGTGGCCGATGTGATGACGACCTTCAGATCCGGCCGCTGAGGCAGGATCTGGCGCAGGTAGCCGAGGATCACGTCGATGTTCAGGGACCGCTCGTGGGCCTCGTCGATGATGATCGCGTCGTAGCGCTTCAGCAGCCGGTCACGGCCGATCTCGGCCAGCAGGATGCCATCGGTCATGAGCTTCAGCCGGGCGTTGCGGCTGGTCTCGCGGGTGAAGCGGACCTGAAAGCCGACGGTCCCCTCCCCCAGCTTCTCGCCGAGCTCACTCGCGATGCGCTGGGCGACCGAACGGGCGGCGATCCGGCGCGGCTGAGTGTGCCCGATCAGCTTCCCGCGCTTGCCGTATCCCAGCTCCAGCAGCATCTTGGGGATCTGGGTGGTCTTGCCGGAGCCGGTGGCACCTGCAACCACGACCACCTGGTGCTTCCGCAGCGCGTCCAGGATGTCGCCCCGCTGCTGGGAGACCGGGAGCTCCGCGGGATAGTTCAGGCGCAGCCCGGAGGTCTCGGGGGTCGGGGCCGACGGAGGACCGGACGCGGGACCGGACGTCGAAGCGGAGGCGGACGAAGGCGTCGAGGAAGGCGTGGTCATGGCGGGTCCACTCTACGTGGCTCGGCCGCTGCAGGTCCTGGTGATTTCCCACGACCGGGCGCCGAACCTCATCGGAGGGCTGATCGTCGATGGCGTCATGCACCCGGTGGACCCGCAGCAGACTCCTTGCATCGGGACCGCCTCCTCCTCGACGCGGCCGCTCGATGCGGCCGCGAACCGCCGTCTGGACAGCCGCGGCCTCCTACCCCCACGCTGCAGCAGTTGCACCGCGTGAGCTGCACCGCGTTGTGGAGGAAACGTTCTGCAGGCCGCTGACCAGCACGGTGTGCATGAGCACGACGGTGCTCACATCGTACGAGGCATGCTCCACCCATGAGCGCCACGAACCCATCCCCGACCCCGAAACCGCCCTTCTCCCCTGGGCGTACACCGCGCCGAACGCGCCGAAGGAGGGACGCGCGATGATACGCACGCTCGTCCTCTGGCCTGGGCCTACACCGATGGACTCGGCATCCGCCTGCCGGGACTACTCCTCCCGGATGATCCGCCACGGCATCGCCTGGTCCCGAGAGGGCACCATCCCCGACCAGGATCCTGCCGTGATGACGTTCTGCCGGGAGGCGGCACCGGCCCTCCACGCGTCGTCAGCCGGCCGGGTGAGTCCCTGGAAGGTGCCCGCTGAGTTCGGGACCCTCTGGGGTGAGGTCCTCACCCTCGAGCTGGATGGTCCGCAACCGGCGGCAGTTGCCACCCTGGCACGCCTCGCGCAGGATCATGAGCTGGTGCTCTTCGATCTGCCTGCTCACCGGCTGCTGACCACGTCGGATATCACGACCACCTTCGGTGAGCCGATGATCCCTGCCGCAGCGACGCGATCCTTCTTCGACCTGGTGCTGCAGTGCGGTCAGCGCTGGGAATGCGTCGAGGAGCTGCGGGTGATCGGATCAGAGCTGGTGAACTGCACCCAGGCCGTGGATCCCTTCTGGGTGACACCGATCCAGGAGGAACTCGAGGTCTTCGAGCAGGTCTTGGACCTCTTGGGGTGCTACGACCTGGAGGACCTCAGAGCGCGGCTCGAGGAGCTGATCCATGCCACCGCCGACGACGATGCGTGGCGCTGAGGTGCCCAGCCTCAGCTCGACAGCAGCCGGTGCCCGGCAGCGCCCAGAGGGTGCGTCGGCGGATAGGCGGTGAGCAGAGCGAGAGCCATCCGCGATCCCCACGCCCACGCCCTGGAGACCAGTGCCTCCCAGATCTGTTCGTCGTCGATCCCGGTCCAGGCAGCCGTCTCCCGGTAGCTCTCCAGCAGTGCGGTGGAGGGCAGGTGCAGCAGCAGGCCTCCCAGGTCGCTGGCCGGATCTCCGCGCGTGGTGTCGCCCCAGTCGATCAGTGACGCCCGTCTCCCTGTTCCCGGCAGAGGCACGACCACATTGCCAGGATGGGGGTCTCCGTGCAGCAGCAGCTCCCGGCCTTCCCAGGGTGCCGCGGCCAGCCCGGCGCTCCACTCAGCCGCTGCCCGCTCGCGAAGGGCATCCGTGAGGTCGGCCCGGTCCAGATCAGCGGTGAAGGCAGCAGCCCGTTCTCTGAGCGGGACGCCGCGCGCCGGGTTGCGGCCGACCTCCGGTGCAGGTCCCGAATGGATCGTGGCGAGCATCTGAGCGAGGTCCTGCGCGGCCTGCACACGGATCATCTGGGGCGCCTCATCCGCGGTGCTGCCATCGATCCACCGCACCAGCACGGCATCATCAGCGGTGGCCACGATGACCGGCAACCCCATCGGCAACGGAATCCCGAGCCCGCGCAGACGTCGCAGCACCGTCACCTCACGGCCCAGCAGCGCCCGGGCGGACTCCCGCCGCGCGACCCTGAGCACCAGCGGGCGACCCTCCAGCTGACCCACCGGCCAGAGCGCATTGTCCCAGCCCTCGCCCCGGGGTCCACGTCCGATCGCCCAGTCGATCCGTTCGAGCTGAAAACCTTCCTCGGGACGCAGCCGGGCACACAGCAGCTCCACACGCCGCAGGTCCACAGGCAAGTCGGCTGGCGGGAGGAAGGGAGCCACACGCGGCAGGCTGGTCATCCGGCCACCGTACGGTGGCTCGCCATCCTCGGCAATGACCTCGACTTCTCCGGCGGGGCGTATCCGCCACCAGGGGCAATTCGAGACAACTGCTACAGGTGGGACGAATCGATGGCTACCGTGAGCACCATGCGGCCTTCCGGCATCGCCGTCGACCGCCGCATCCCTGCAACGACCCGGAGGTCCCCCGTGGCCCGTATCGGAATCCAACTGATGATGCTCAAGAACCATGTCCGTGACCAGGGCATCGGCCCGGTCCTGGAACGTGTGAAGGAGACCGGCTTCGAGGTGGTGGAGGTCTCCCAGATCCCGATGACCGAAGAGAACGTCGCCGGTATGGAGGCCGCGCGCGATCGCCTCGGCATCGAGGTCGCAGCGATCTCCGCCAAGACCGCTGTCCCGCCCGGCAGCGACGAGCTCAGCCTCGCGGACGATTTCGACCTCCATTTGGACCACGCTCGGCGCCTGGGCACCGAGATGATCCGGATCGGCATGATGCCGATGACGGCGCTGCGCTCCGCGGAGGCGTTCGATGATTTCGCCGCTGAGGTCGACAGCTACGCTCAGCGCCTCGCCGAGCACGGGATCAGCCTCAGCTACCACAACCATCACATCGAGTTCGCAAAGAGGGAGGGCATGACCCTCCTGGATCGGTTGCGTGAGCAGGCACCCCATCTGCGCTTCGAGATCGACTGCCATTGGGTCCAGCGCGGCGGGCAGGACCCCGAACGCACCTTGCGTGCCTTCGACGGGGTGCTGGACCTGGTTCATCTCAAGGACTACCGGATCGCCCTGCCGCCAGCGGAGATCCTCGATGCCCGGGAGGCCGGGGACGGCGAGACCTTCTCCCGCTTCTGGCTCGGAGACATCGTGCAGTACGCCGAGGTCGGCGCGGGCACCCTGGACTGGAAGCCGGTCATCGAGCAGGGGATCGCCTCCGGCGCACAGCATCTCCTCATCGAGCAGGACCAGACCTACGGGCGAGACATCTGGGAGTCGCTCGCGATGAGCCGGCGGCACCTCGTCTCGCTGGGTTTCGAATCTTTGATCACCACAGGAGGACAGCGATGACGCAGCAGGTACCACTTTCGAGCAGGGTCAAGCAGGTCATCGAGGTCGATGGGCTGCAGTTCCGCGATCTCGACGGCGACGGCGAGCTCACCCCCTTCGAGGACTGGAGGCTGAGCCCCGCTGAGCGCGCCGCGGACCTGGTCTCGCGGATGTCCCCGGACGAGAAGCTCGGCCTAATGGTCATCACTTCCCGGCCGATGGGCATCTCCCAGCACAACAAGGAGTTCACCAGCCACGACGGCGTGCTCGATGAGCAGTACCTGCCGATCAAGGTCGATCCGCACACCAGTGCCGGAATCCCCTTCGAGGGGACCACCCAGATGATCGCCGAGCTGAACATCCGCCATTTCATCATGCGCGAGGAGCCCACCGGCGGGCGCATCGCCACCTGGATCAACACCATGAACGAGGTGGCGGAGGAGTCTCGCTGGGGGATCCCGGTCATCGTCGCCGCGAACTCGAAGAACGAGGCCGGCGCCTTCAAGATGGGCGGCAACCCCGAGGACCAGCCCTTCACCGAATGGCCGGGCACCCTGGGCCTCGCCGCCACTGATTCGCTCGAGGTGATCGAGTCCTTCGCCGCGCACTCCCGCGCGGAGTGGCGTGCCTCAGGCCTGCGCAAAGGCTATATGTACATGGCCGATGTGTTCACCGATCCGCGCTGGTTCCGCGGGCAGGGCACCCTCGGCGAGGACCCCGAGTTCGTCAGCAAGGCGATCGGGGCGCTGGTGCGCGGGTTCCAGGGAGAAGACGGTCTCGAGGCCGACGGCGTCGCGCTGACCACCAAGCACTTCCCCGGCGGCGGCCCTCGCGAGAACGGCACCGATCCGCACTACGCGGAGGGCAGCTTCAACATCTACCCCACCCCGGGCTCGCTCGAGGACTACCACCTGCCACCCTTCCAGGCGGCACTGGACGCGGGAACCTCCTCGATCATGCCGTACTACTCGATCCCCTCGAAGGAGAAGTCCTCGACGCCGCAGGGGCGGCTGACGGACTTCGAGCAGGTCGGCTTCGCGTTCAACGGCGAGGTGCTGCGCCTGCTACGCACCATGGGGCACCGCGGCTACATCAACTCCGACTCCGGCGTGCTCTCGAAGATGGCGTGGGGAGTCGAGGACCTCAGCACCCCCGAGCGGGTGGGCCGGGCCGTGATGGCCGGCACCGACATGTTCGCCGACACCAATGATGTGGCCTCCGTGCGCGAGGCGTACGTCAAGGGCCACTTCACCTCCGAACGGCTCGACGGCGCCGCCGCCCTGCTGCTCGAGGAGCTGTTCGCCCTGGGCCTGTTCGAGAACCCCTACGTGGATCCCGACGAGGCGGACCGGGTGGTGCAGAACGCCGAGGCCCGCGCCGCCGCCGAGGACGCGCACCGCAAGTCCGTGGTCCTCGCCAAGAATCATGACGGGACGCTGCCGCTGACGGCGGAGTCGCTCGCCGGCAAGCGGGTGTACGTGGAGCTGTTCGCGACCCGCCTGACCGTCAAGGAGCTCGACGCCCTGCGCCGCCGGCTCGTCGAGGCTCATCCCGGGATCTCCTTCACCACCGACTACCACGACGCGGACGTGGCGATCCTGCTCCTGCGCCCGTTCATCGGCTCGTACTTCGAGTTCGTGGGCATCGGCGATCTCGGCATCGATGACCACTCCCATGTGGACATCGAGAAGGTCCGAGACATCCGCACGCACGTGGACACGATGGTGGTGGGCCTGAACACCCTGTTCCCCTGGCTGCTCGACGGCATCGAGCCGCTCGCGGACAGCCTGCTGATGGGCTTCGAGACCGATTACGGGATCATGGTCGAGGCGATCCTCGGCGAGTTCTCCCCCACCGGGAAGCTGCCGATCACCTTCCCGATCGACGCGGCCGCGATCGCGGTCGACCAGGACGGTCACTGCGCGTCTCCGAACGATGTCCCCGGCTTCGCCAAGGAGCAGCACATGGAGGGGCGTCCGTATGTGTACGTCGACGCCGACGGCAACCGCTACCAGCTCGGGCACGGCCTGACCTACGGCGGCTGACTCCGGCAACAGAAAAGGCCCCCTCCTCCGCACGTGAGTGCAGGTGAGGGGGCCTTTCGTGGTGAGTGCAATGGTGGAGCCGGCGGGAATCGAACCCGCGTCCGATAGTGCGGAGCCAGGGCTTCTCCGGGCGCAGTCCGTATTGACGTTTTCTCAGTCCCGACGTTCGCACGGACACGACGTCGACAGACTCAGTCACTCTGAGGTGTTCATCCTTCCCCGATGACGAGGGTCGGCAGCAGTGGCTTCTTAGATGATGGAACGATCCGGGTCAGAAGCACGCCCGGGGTTCCAGACTGCTAACGCTGATCAGGCAGCGAGAGCGAAGTCAGTGCGCTTAGGTTCGGCACTTATTGGTTTCCAGAGAACGTTAACGAGATGACGCTGGTTTCTCGGCCCGCTTCCCCTTGCTGGACAACTACCGTCGAAACCGATCGGCCCCCAGCGTGGGTATGCAGCACAGATATCAACGGCCCCTCAGGGCCGTCCTTGCACTCACTCTTCTGTTGTCAAACACCCACTGACGACGGGTCGCCCCGTACGTCGTGGTCCCACTCTACAGCGCTCGGCCATGATTCTGAAGCGAATATCCCTCAGCTCACGGCGTAGCGCCTCGGCCTGGACCGCGAGCGGCATCGGCCGCGATGATGGGGCGGTGAGCAGCTTCGAAGCGGCGGGTGTCCAAGTACGGATCGATGATGACAGTCTGCGGGAGGTGGTCTCGGATCCGAAGGCGCTGGCCGAGTGGTGCGCGCTGCATCCTCAGGACCCTCGCACCGTCGCCTATCTGAGGATGCTCGGGCGGCTCGACGAAGCCGCGATCGCCGGCCGCGCCGCCCTCGAGGACAGCGGTCTCCCCCCGGTGATGAGGGCCGTGCGCAGGGCGCGCTATGCCCATGTGCTGCAGTGGCAGGGTGCGTTCCTCGCCGCTGAGGAGCAGCTGGATCTGGCTGCGGAGGAGACCGGTCTCGAAGATCCGACCTCGCCCTCGTCGCTGTCAGCGCTGGCTGCCGTGTTCCAGCATCGGGCGAAGTGTCGATTCGAGCATGCTGTGGCGGAGCAGCTGGAGGGTCGTTCCCGGGCTGCCGCGAGGCAGTGGGATCGTGCGTTGGAGGATGCGCAGCGGTCGCTCTACATGCGCGAGCACCTGGGCGTCGCAGATGAGGGCGTGATCAGCTCGAGCAGGCAGACCGTCGCTCGGCTCGAACGACGCGATCTGAAGTTCTGACCGCAGCGCCCCGGAGAAGGGACCGGAAGCGGCAGCTGCCCTGATCCGGCCTTGAGGATGCGCAGCGCCCGATGTCAGGCGATCTCGCGCTGACGCATGGCCCGCTGAGCTTCGCGCAGGTCCTGCTTCTCCCGCAGAGTCTGACGCTTGTCCCATTCCTTCTTGCCGCGGCCCAGGCCGATGACGACCTTCGCATGGGAACCCAGGAAGTACATCTCCATCGGCACGATGGTGAAGCCCTTCTCCCGGGACTTGCTGGCGAGCTTCTCGATCTCCCCCTTGTGGAGCAGGAGCTTGCGCTTGCGGCGAGCGGCGTGATTGGTCCAGGTGCCCTTGACGTAGGGGGCGATGTGGGCGTTGTCCATCCACACCTCGCCGCCCTCGATGTAGCAGTAGCCATCGATCAAGGAGGCGCCGCGGTCGCGCAGCGACTTCACCTCGGTTCCGGTGAGGACGATGCCCGCTTCCCAGGTCTGGTCGATGTAATAGTCGTGGGTGGCCCGTTTGTTCGACGCGATGCGCTTCTTCGGGGGCCCTTCCTCCGCAGCGGCCTTCTTCGCCGCAGCCTTCTTCGCCGCCATCGGGGGTCCCTCCTGCCTTTCGTCGCATTCAGTGCATGACCAGCCGCACCTCGCGACCGGACACCACAGCTTACGCGGTGGTCATGACCGGTCGCGAATGCTTTTCGCGGGCGGCCGACGTCGTCGGCCCCTGCTCGCCCCGACCCTCATGGAGCGATGAGCCTCAGAGGTACTTGCTGGGGTTGACGGCGTTGCCGTCTTCGTGGATCTCGAAGTGGAGGTGGCAGCCGGTCGAGGAGCCGGTAGTGCCCACGTAGCCCACGGTGGTCCCGGCCGATACCTGTGCTCCGACCGGCTGGGCGTAGCCCTGCAGGTGGTGGTAGGAGCTGGTGACCAGGCGGCCGTTTTGGATGCCGTGGCTGAGGATGATCTTGTTGCCGGCACCGCTGTTATAGGTCCTGGCGATGACGCGACCGGAGTGGGTTGCTCCCACCGGAACTCCGCAGGCGACGGGGAAGTCGACCCCGGCATGGAGCTTGCGGGTGCCGTAGATCGGGTGGACGCGCCACCCGAAGTTGGAGTTCAGCCGGGCATTGACGGGATAGATCCAGCCACCGCCGGTATCCGCCGAGCCGCTCGAGGAGCTTCCGCCGCTGTCGTTGCTGCTTCCGCCGCTGCTCTGCTTCTCCCGCTCCTTTCGGGCCTGCTCCTCCTTCTCCCGCTCCTGCCGGGCGAGTTCCTCGATCTCACCGTCCAGGGTGGTGCTGCGGGACTCCAGAGTGCTGGTGTCGCCCTCGTACTTCGTCTTCTGCTCTTCCAGGGTGTCCCGCTGGGTCTTCTGCGTCTCGTAGAGCGCGTCGAGGTCGGTCTTCGCCTCGGTCGCCTCCCTCTCGGCGGTCTCCGTCCGCTGGACGGCATTCTCAGCGTCGATCTTGAGCTGCTTGATCTCTTCGCGCACCGCGGTGAGGCGCTCAGCGGAGTTCTCTGTGACCACCTGATCTGTGCGGAGGGTGTCCAGCCGCGTGCCCTGGGAGGCCATGGTGAGCCGGTAGTTCATCGATCTGTCCACGGCATCCTGCGGGGACTGGTTACCGAGGTAGATGGTGGAGGGGCTCGGCAGCCCGCCGCCCTTGTACGCGGTCAGCGCCACGGTGGCGAGCTCACCGCCGCTGCGGTCCACCTCTTCCTGTCCTTCTTCGACCTCCCCGGAGAGGCGCTGCTCTTCCTCCTGCGCGGAGGTGAGACGCTCCCCGATGATGCGATCTTCCTCGCGGGCCTCCACGAGTTCGGCCTGGGCCACCTCGAGATCTTCCTGCGCCTGCGGGATCAGCAGCTCGGTCTCGGCGAGCGCGAGGTAGGTGTTGGCGAGCTCGGTGTTGACGTCGTTCAGCTCGATCCGCAGGTCTTCGAGCTGCTGATCGATGTCGGAGCGCTCGGCGATCTTGTCGTCCTTGGTGCCCTCAGCAGAGGCCGGGGAGATCGGCATCATGAGCATCGGCAGCACCATCAGGGCTGCGGCAATCATGCTGAGTGGGCGGCGCAGGATGCTCTGGGACATGCTCACACCTTCAGGTAACGATTGAGGGAGACCACCGACGAGGCGATCGAGAGCGCTGCTCCCATCATGATCAGGAGCGGTGCGGCCCACACCAGATCGGCGGGGCCGACCGTGATGAGCTGCTCACCGAGAGTGGGCGCTAGCCACCCTTGGACGATGTAGTGCAATCCCATCCAGAGCATACCGGAGGCGATGAGACCGCCGATGATCGCTGCGACTGCGCCTTCCAGCAGGAACGGGAGGCGGATGAAGAGATTCGAGGCACCGACCAGTCGCATGATCGCGATCTCCCGACGGCGTCCCGCCACGGACATCCGAATCGTGGTCGCGACAAGCAGCAGCGCAGCGATCAGCATCAGCACGGCGAGTCCGAGCGCGAACATCGTGGACTGGTTCAGCACGTCGATGAAGGGCGCGAAGGCACCTAGCAGGTCGGTGACCTCGTCCACTCCGTCCCGTCCCTGGAAGAACTCGACCACCGCCGCAGAATCATCCGCATTCTCGAGGGTGATGTGGAAGGAGACCGGCATGTCCGCAGCCGTGAAGTTCGAGACGAAGCTCTCCCCCGCGAATTGCTCCTGGTAGATCGTGAGCGCTTCGTCCTGGGAGCGCTCGGAGTACGAGGAGATGTACGGGGAGAGCACGTCTCCCTCGAGCGCCTCGCGCACGGAATCGATCTGGGCATCGGTCGCCGCGCCGCCAGCGCACGAAGCAGCTGTGGAGTGGGGGGAGCACAGGAAGATCGTCACCTGGGACTGTTCGACCAGGGTCGACTTCATGTCCATGATCTGCTTCTGCATCAGCGCGCCGGTGCCGACGAAGGTCAGCGACACCGCGGTGACGATCACGACGGAGATGACCATGGCGATGTTCCGCCACAGTCCGGTGAGGATCTCCCCGAGGATGTACCGCGCCCTCATCGACGTTCCTCCTCGTCGTCCTCGGTGAAGAGGTCTTCGTCCTGAGCCCGCAGCGCCTCGCGCTCATCGATCAGATCTTCTTCGAGGACGTCCTCGGGCGGAGACTGCTCCGCGGGGGTGTCACGCTCTGGCGCATCCTCTGCCGCACGGGGCTGTTCCGGGGCTCCGTCCCAGTCGGCCACCAGGTCGGCGTCCTCCAGCGGATGTTCCTCGCGGTAAGCCGAATCATCGGGAAGGTTGCCCGAGATGACGCTGACCGGCGCAGGGGTCTCGTACCCTCCGCCTTCCTCGTCGCGCACCACTTGACCGCCGACCATCTCGACCACCCGACGCTGCATCCGGTCCACGGCTGTCCGGTCGTGGGTAGCCATCACCACGGTGGTTCCGCGCTCGTTGATCTCGGTGAGGAGGTCCAGGATCCCCTCGGCGGTGGAGGGGTCGAGGTTGCCGGTGGGTTCGTCGGCGAGCAGGATCGAGGGCCGGTTGACGTAGGCCCGCGCGATCGCCACGCGCTGCTGCTCGCCGCCGGAGAGCTCATGAGGCATTCGCTTGCCCTTGTCCTCCAGGCCCACCATCTCGAGCATCTCGGGCACCAGGCGGCGCACCACCTTGCGGGGCGTGCCGATCACAGCGAGCGCGAATTCGATGTTCTGGTAGGCCGTCTTCGAGGGCAGCAGGCGGAAGTCCTGGAACACCATGCCGATGTCACGACGCAGCGAGGGGACCTTCCACGAGGGGATGCGGGAGAGGTCTTTGCCCGCGACGTAGACGGTGCCGCGGGTCGGCGTGACCTCTTTGAGCACCATGCGCATCAGGGTGGACTTGCCCGAACCGGAAGCGCCCACGAGGAACACGAACTCCCCGCGGGTGAATTCGATATCGAGATTCTCCACAGCGGGGTGCTGCCCACGCATGTACGTCTTGGTGACGTCGTCGAAGCGGATCACTGGTGCCTGTCACATCTGGGGGAAGTCGTACTCTTCCAGCGTAGGGGCGCGGTGACCGGAATCGACGAAGGTGCGGACAGCATCCTGGTCAAAACCTGGTCAAGTGTGGGTGCCTCTGGTCACGCTGCGACACTCGATCGCTTCGACGCATCACCGCTGTGAAGCTCGCTCGCTCGTTCGGAGGCTCTGATGCTCCGACGCACGGACGCACAGGCGCTCAATTGCTCCCGAGCTCAAGCACTCAAGCACTCAGCCGTCCGACTTGTTCTGCTCGGCCCGCCAGCGGATGCCCGAGTCGATGAACTCGTCGATCTCGCCGTCGAACACGGAGGAGGGGTTGCCCTCCTGGTATTCGGTGCGCAGATCCTTGACCATCTGGTACGGGTTCAGCACGTAGGAGCGCATCTGGTCGCCCCAGCTCGCCTTGACATTGCCGGCGAGCTCCTTGCGCTCTGCGGCCTCCTCGGCCTTCTTGAGCAGCAGCAGGCGCGACTGCATGACGCGCAGCGCCGCGGCCCGGTTCTGGATCTGCGACTTCTCGTCCTGCATGGAGACCACGGTGCCGGTGGGCAGGTGGGTCATGCGCACGGCGGAGTCCGTGGTGTTCACGGACTGGCCGCCGGGGCCGGAGGAGCGGAACACATCGACCTTGAGGTCGTTCTCGGGGATCTCGATAGCGTCGGTGGTCTCGATCAGCGGGATCACCTCGACGGCGGCGAAGGACGTCTGGCGGCGGCCCTGGTTGTCGAAGGGGCTGATGCGCACCAGGCGGTGGGTGCCGCCCTCGACCGAGAGGGTGCCGTAGGCGTAGGGCGCTGAGATCTGGAAGGTGACCGACTTCAGCCCGGCTTCTTCCGCGTAGGAGGTGTCCATGACCTTGGAGCCGTGGCCGTGACGCTCGGCCCAGCGCAGGTACATCCGCAGGAGCATCTCCGCGAAGTCTGCCGCGTCGATACCGCCCGCGCCGGCCCGAATCGTGATCACCGCGTCGCGCTCGTCGTACTCGCCCGCGAGGAGGGTGCGGACCTCGAGCTCGTCGAGCTTCTTGTGGATGCTGACCAGCTCGTGCTCGGCCTCGACGAGGGTGTCGGCGTCGTCTTCCTCGGCGGCGAGCTCGACCATCACCTCGAGATCCTCGATGCGGGAGGAGAGCTCGCTGATGCGGCGCCGTTCAGCCTGCGCGTGCGAGAGCGCGGAGCTGACCTTCTGGGCGTTGTCGACGTCGTCCCACAGGTCCTGCGCGGACGCCTGCTGCTCGAGGTCGGCGATCTTCACGTCGAGCGCGTCGACGTCGATCACCTGCTCGATGGAGGACAGGGTCGAGCGGAGCTGGGGGATCTCTACGGAGAAGTCGATGGAAGCCACGACGACGGAGTCTACGGCAGGGGGCTGGACACACTGCCCGATGCGCGGCAGAGGGAACCTGACGCACGGCGACGGCACGGCCTCCGAGGGTGCTCAGCCGCGGGGCGGCGAGGTCCGCTCGCCTGCTTCGGCCAACCAGTCGCCGAGGTCGCGCCCCACCTCGGTCAGCAGCTCGTCGCCGTGCTCGAGGGCGCGCTGGGTCGAGCCAGCGAGCAACGTGAGATCCCACGCCTTGAGAATGCCGACGTCCCGCAGCTGCTCCGAGCTGAGGGTGATCGCACCCGCCACCGCGGCGACGCTGAGCCCGCGCTCGCGGGCGCGACGGGCGACCTCGGCCGGACCCTTGCCGTGCAGGGTCTGCGCATCGAGCTTCCCCTCGCCCGTGACGACAACGTCCGCCTGGTCGAGCAGCGCATCGACGCCGACCAGTTCGAAGACGGCATCGGCGCCAGAGCGCTGGACCGCGCCCAGCAGGAACAGCGCGAAGCCGGTGCCTCCAGCGGCGCCAGCCCCTGGCTGCTCACGATGATTGCTCGCAGCGTCGAGGACGTGGGCCGCGGCGGCGAGCGCCGTGTCCGCTGGCTCGACGTCCTCGGCCCGAAGACCCTTCTGGGGTCCGTAGACGGCCGCCGCTCCGTCGGGGCCGAGCAGCGGGTTCGTGACGTCGTTCGCCGCGACGAGGGTGACGCCAGCGAGGGCCTCGAGGGCTGGGGTCAGGTCCGCAGATGCAAGGGCCCTGACCCCTGCGAGCCCGGGCCCGATGTCAGTGAGGTCTGCCTGGAGGAGTCGTGCCCCCAGGCCCTGGAGCAGCCCGGCACCGCCGTCGGTGGACGAGCTTCCGCCGAGGCCGACCAGAACAGTGCGCGCGCCGGCCATGATGGCGGCGAGGATCAGCTCGCCGAGGCCACGGGTGGAGGCGATATGCGGGGCGAGCTCGCCGTCAGGCAGCGCCTGCAGACCGACGGTCTCTGCCAGTTCGAGCACCGCGACGTCGTCCCGGAGCGCCCAGCGGGTGGTGCGCGGCTCTCCCGTGGGTCCGGTGACGACGGTGGTGTGCTCGGCAGCTCCCGCGGCGAGCGCGGCATCGACGGTGCCGTCTCCGCCGTCGGCGATAGGACAGGAGAGCACCCGCAGCTGCGGTGCTGTCTCAGCGATTCCGCGACGCAGCGCATCCACCACCTCGGCTGCGCTGAGGGTTCCTTTGAATTTGTCCGGGGCGAGCAGCACGGTGCGGGTGTTGGTCATCTGGCGCGAGCCTCTCCTTCGACGGTCAGCGGGATGGCGGTGCCTGTCCCTCGCGTGAACCATCCTGCCAGGGGCGGGTGAGTCCGGGCGGTGATGACCACGTGGACGGTGCCGTCCGCATCCACGGAGATATCGGCGAGCTGAATAGCCTCGGTGCTGGTGGTCTCGTGCGGGTAGTCGCGGAGGTGGTCTTCGGCGGCGGCGCGTGCGGAGCTGCGATGGATTGCGGCCCCCTCTCCGGCGGTGTAGAGCCGTGCCGGGTCGACGGCCTGGGCGGCTGCCAGAGCGGCGCTGTCCGCAGCATGCTGGAGGCCGTTGCGCTCAAGCTGCACCCCGGTGATCGCGGTGCCGACTCCGATCACCATGAGCACCACCACCAGCACTCCGGTGGTCAGGATCGTCATCGAGCCGCGGGCATCGGCAAGTCGCGTCCGCAGAGCATCGAGGTCGCGGCGCATCAGCTGCCTGCCCGGTACTGATCGACAGGCACTGCATGCGAGGCACCGACGGTGACCGGCCCCGTCTCGCCCAGGATCGGCCCGAGTCCCGGAACCGGAACCGGAATACGCACCTGCACGCTCACCGTTCCCCCGGGAGAGGCACAGGGTTGCTCGCTGCAGCTGATCGTCGCCACTTCCGTCGCGGGAAGGCCATGGTCCTCCAGGATCATTTCGGTGTGTCGAGCGGCACGATGCGTCGCCCGCTCAGGATCAGGGTCAGTGGCATGGATCCGTGCCACGTCGCGGGAGATCGTGTCCGCCGCGAAGACTGCGGCCTGGACATTGCCGAGGGTGAGCACGAGGTAGAGGGTCGGGATCAGCAGTGCCGCGGAGAGCACCACGAATTCGACCAGTGCATTGCCCTCCTCCCGGCCGAGCACATCGCGGATGGGTGCTGGGCCCAGAGCCTGTCCCGCAGGCTGGCTTCCAAACCGGCGCAACACCCGGTGCGGGATCCTCATATCGATTCCTCATCCAGAGCTCGCCCTTCGACCGACAGCGACCCTCCGGGCCCGAACAGCCCGACCAGCGGAAGGGTGGCTGAGACACGGACATGGATAGTCCCGTCGGCCTCCTGATTCGCTGTCGCCTCTGCCTCGAGCCCGTCGCCGAAACGCTCCTCGATGAGTCGTTCGGCGCGCTCGGCCCCATCCTGCGGGGTCGAGCCCACCAGCGCGGCGTGATGCGCCCCTTGGATCGCGGCATCGACCAGGGTGTTCCGGGTGTGGACGATCAATGCCGCCTGGATGAGCAGCAGGGCGATCATGATGATGAGGACGGCGACCATCGGGAACTCCGCCACTGCAGCCCCATCTTCTGTGCGCAACCTGCGCCCGACGCGGCGCAGTCGAGCCGAGCTGGACTGACGTCGGCGAGGTGGTGCCGTAGCCTCGCGCATCGCTCGTGGCTTCGCTCCGCTGCTGCTCATGGGGATGACTTTCGCGGTGCTGGTCGGCTCAGAGGCTGCCGCCGAGGAACGGCGCCATCGCATTCTCGAAAATCTGCACGATCTGGTCCGACGCCACAGCCCACAGCGCGACCACAATTCCAGCCGTCATCAGCGTGATCAGCACCCATCCGGGGACGTCTCCCTGGTCGGCGCTGAGACGAGCCAGCAGCCGCCGGCGGAGAGATCTCCGGGGCGCTTGATCCGGCAACTGCGGACTCTGTCGCGAGGCGCGGCGGGTGCGATGAAGGGTCGAGCGGTGGATAGTCATATCGGCCTCCTTGGCAGATGGTACGGAGCGGGCTCCGGAGTGTGGATCGGGTGGGGTCAGGTCAGATCGGACGCGGCGGGTGAGAAGGAAGGAATGCTCAGAGGCTGATCTCCAGGACGGCGAGGCCAGGGAAGATCGCGAAGACGATGACCAGCGGCAGCACGAAGAAAACGACCGGAACGAGCATCATGATCTCCCTCTTCCCGGCCGTCTCCATGAGGTCCCGCTTCGACTCTTCGCGCGCATCCTGGGCCTGAGCCCGCAGCACCTCGGCGAGCGGAGTCCCGCGCTCGATGGCGATCGAGACCCCTTCACCGAAGCGGCCCAGCGAGTCCAGAGGGGTACGAGCACCCAGGGAGGCAAGCGCCTGGGAGACACTCGTCCCGGCACGGATATCAGCGACGGTCGCCGCGAACTCGTCGGGCAGCGCCCCGGAGGATGTGCGAGCCACCCTCTCCATGGCTGCGATCGGACTCTCGCCCGCAGCAACCGCCAGCGCCAGCAGATCCGCGACAGTCGGGAACTCGCGTGCCATCTGAGCGGCCCGATGCTTGATCTCCGCCCCCAGCAGATAGTCGCGCAACAGCACTCCGAGGAGCACACCGAGCACCACGATCACCAGGCCCAGCAAGGGACTCGTACCCCGCAGCCCGATCGCCAGCACTGCGAGGACGACTCCGATCACCATCCCTGCCGCACCGAAGATCACTTGCTCGATGCGAAAGGAATCTGCCGAGGTGCGCCGACCTGCGAGTCGCAAGCGGCGTTCAAGCTGTTCCGGGCCCCCGGTGAGCCGTTCAAGCACACTCAGCCCTCGCACTGCGACCGGTCCCAGCAGCCTCTCCAGCACCACCCGTGCTCGGCTGGCCGCGCGTGGCCCAGCGAACAGTGATGCTGACCGGGAACGCCGCAGATACGGATCGACCCGTGCGGCGAGATCCCGTGAGCGCAACCAGGGCAGCTGCCAGGCCACGAGGGTGATCCCCACCCCGAATAGCGCTCCGAGAGTGACTCCCGTGAGCGCGGTGATGGAGCCGCTCATCGCAGCACCCGCTCATCCTGGGGCAGCCGGGCGATCAGCAGCATGATCCGGTAGGCAATGAGGGAGACGACTGCTCCGACCAGGATCACCACGAGCCCCGTCCCCGAGTCGTAGGCCTGCGCCGCCTCGGGCCGCGTCGCCATCAGACCCAGCACGATCCAGGGCGCGCCTAGAGCGAGCCGTGCCGCATTGACGGTCCAGGACTGCCTGGCCTCCAGCTCAGCACGCGTACGGGAGTCTTCACGGAGAAAGGCCGACAGCGTGCGGAGGAGCCCACCGAGATCAGTGCCACCGACATCCCGGGTGATCCTCAGTGCCTCCACGATCCGGTCCCCTACGGGATCTGCAAGACGGATCTTGAGCCGATCGAGACAGGACGCGAAATCACCGCTGGCTTGGTAGTCCAGGGCGAACTCCGCGAAAGAAGGGCGCAGCTCCTCAGGGCCTTTACGGCTGAGCTGGACGAGAGCTTCCGGGAGCGACAATCCGGCGCGTACCGCGGAATTGATGTGGTCGACTGCTTCCGGCCAGACCTCCCGCATGGCTGTGGTGCGACGACGAGCCGCCGATCTCAGCACGAGCACAGGCAGCGCAGAGACCACCGACCCGATGGTCAGCGACGGCACCACGGCACCGGATATCGCCCACAGGACTGCTGCCACCACCACCCCCAGGCCGGCACTGAGCGCTGGCACCGAGGCCGTAGGGACCGTATCGAGTCCGACCTTGATCAGATCATCTCGAAGCCGATCCATTGTTTGGGCGATGACCCCGCGGCGCCCTGGGCTGCTCTCCTGCTCCCACATCGACCACCAGATCGCGAGCAGCCCGAGACCCGCGACAAGACCCAGAAACGCTCCGTCGCTCATGCCGCCAGCGCCCGTCCCAGCAACGAGGTCAGGTCGAATCCGGCCCGGGCGAAGCGCTCCGGATGGGGTGGATGGCCATCTCCCCGTACGAGCCGATCCCCTCGCTGCGAGAAAACATCTGAGACCTCGATCGTTTCGTCCTCCACTCGGCCGCTAAGCCCGACGATCTCTCGCACCCGACGGCGACCATCGGCGAACATATCGAGGTGGACCACCAGGTCGATGGCGCTCGCCACCGTCGGGACCACGAATCTGCTCGATACGTTCTCCCCGGCAAACATGACGAAACGGGAGTGCACTCGATTTGGCATGGCCAGTGAAAATCGGAGTAGTACTGCCCGGCTCTTCGGGTCAGTTCAAGTTGACTCCCGCCAACCCTTCAGACCGTTCGGGAGCCACAGCCGTCGAACGTGCTTGACCCCGAATTTCAGTCCTCGCCGCACTCTGGCCAGGCCCAGTAACACTCGTCGACGATCTCCCTCCCCCTCTTGATCCATGCGGCGACCGTTCCTGCAGGACTCGTCTGTCTCACCGCCCTTCTACAGTCGTATCCAGCTCAGGTGAGGACTACTCAGGGGATGGCACTCGTGGAAGCACAGGAAGCAGAACTGGGGGAAATTCTCATGCAAGCAGTTGACGGCATTTGGTCAGCTCTCGGCAGCATCGTCCCGGCAGAACTTCGGTTATGGGCACTTCTCATGGCGCTAGCGCTGACCCTTCTACTGATTGGGGAGATCGCTATCTACAGCCGCTCTGGGCGGACCCAGTGTGGTGCGCGAACCAAGAAGGGAGGCCACTGCAAGAAGCCCGTGACGAACAGTGGCCCTTGCGGTGCGCCTGGGCACGGCAGCGGATGGGTTGCGCAGAACATCCTGTTAATCGCACTCGTTATCGCTCTTGGCGGGCGATTAGGTGGACTCTTTTGAGACCCAGGACTAGCGACGACCCGGCCCAGATCAGCCGAGGTTCGCTCACAAGCGGAGACGAACAGTTGGAGTGCCGGACGGCCCCCAACGGAGAGCGAGTCCACTTCTCGATCCGCGGCATGCTCGAGGATGGCGACGGGTCCCAGGATCCCGGCTGGATGGAACCCGCGTGAACGACTGGCTGATCCGGACTGCGCAGGGCTGGGTCGAGCCAATGCCTCCCGCGTGCAGCTGTGGCTCGACGCGCCACATGATCGGATGGGCCTGGTGCCGGTGTGATGGCGCAAGGAACGGTGGTCACCGGTCATGGAGCTGTCGAGCGTGTGCGCTCCGGACGTTGCCAGCTTGCACGAACGCCGAGCTGCTGGCCGAGAGCTCGGATTGAGAGAACGCACTGTCCGGGACCTCGGCGACCAGTAGAGTTCCACGAACTCGAGGCGAGGAGTGCACATTAGTCACCCTGTGGACCACCAGCGCTCGCGCAACCCTTACGGCGTCGCAGCGCTCTGCGTCGGTGTCCTGATGGTCGTGGTCTCGGCGGCGAATGAGGCACTCACCCCGACGATGCCGTTCTTCCACACCTACTACGGCGTTCCCTTCCGGTCCTGGCTGCTGGTCAGCGAGATCCCGCCCGCGATCATCGCGACCGCCGCTACGGCGCTCGGGATCATCGGGCTACTGCTGCGTGGCCGGCCCCGAATGACCGCGGCCATCGGAACGACGCTTGGAGCGACGTACCTGATCATCGGGCTCGCAGGGGCGTTCGGAAGCGTAGTCCTTGCCCCGGCCATCGCCACCTTGGAGTTCTGACGCGATCAAGGCATGTCAGGGCGAGGGACGTGCTTCCGGCGTTGGACACGATCAATCCCTCGAGGCCACGAGAGACACGTCGTGGGCGTCCCACGCGTGCGACGACGACCCGAGAGGAGGGCTCCAGATGCTCAATGGATAACGGTCTCTCGAATGTCACATAGACGATGCAGAATGGCCATATGAACCTGAGGAAGACCGAAGGCGGATCAATGGCGAGTCGCGTCGGCGACTCCATCCCGGCCGAAGTGCGCAGCGCTCTCCTCGGCATCAGCCGTGCGAACGACGACCGGGAAGCTCCACCCAGCCACCTGGACAAGCTGCCAGGCATGCTGCGCCTCGATCCGCGGTCTTTCGCTCGAGCCGTCTCCCGCATGAAGAAGTCCAGGGTCGATCAGGCACGCACGACTCTGAAGAACGCCCTGGAGCGAGCCGTCGAGGAGCACGGCGACCGCCTTACTCCTCACGAGATTCTCGACATCGTGGCACGGGCAGACGCACTTCTCGACGTGCTGGTCGCTCGACGTGAAGAGCTGGAGCTCATCGCTCAGAATGAGCGGATCGAGAACGAGCGCCGGCAGAAGGAGGCCGAGCGCCAACGACTAGCCACGAAGGCCGTGCGCGAGCGTTCCGCTCGAACCCGACCTCGACCTGAGCGAGCTCGGAAGACACCGGCACCAGCAGAGGTGATTTTCCGTCGTGGGAAGCCGGCCGAGCCAAGGAGGAAGGTCTCCATTCCGCGGCTCTATGCAGGGCTCGACCACCTCAAGTTGCAAGCGCGGTACATGGATCTGGGAACGAAGCAGAAGCTCCGTCAGGAAGTCCGTGCCGCGCTGGAAGACCACCGGACCCAGGCGCGGTCGTACGTACGACCCGATGACTCCCTAGAGCTCAAGGCCCGCGAGGTGCTGGCTGTCCTCGGTGACGAACGGGCGCTCGCAAGCAAAGTTCGAACGCCATCCCCGTTGGAGCCTGCTCGCCTCAGGGCGCGTACGACCATCTACCCGGCTCGCGGTCGCACCGTGAGCGGTGGCTTGCCAAGCCTTGGCCGACGGTCTTGAGCAGCTCCGCGGCGAGCCCGAATACGTCGCCACTGCGAAAGGATGAGCCATGACGCTTCACGAAGCAATGGAGAAGGTCTTGGTCGATGCGGGACGACCGCTGAAGTCCAGCGAGCTCGCCGAGCAAATCAAGACGCTCGACCTCTACCGGAAGCGCGACGGTTCACCGCTCCAGCAGGATCAGGTGCGCGCACGGGCTCGGAAGTACCCGCACCTCTTCGCCCAGGCAGCGGGGGCGATCGCCCTCGCCAGCTGGCGCGACTGGGAACAGGTCGTGCCAGCCGAGCCAAGTCCTCTGTCCGACGCTCCGGTGCCGCGGCCCGCGGCTGGAACGGACCAGTCCCCTATCAAGTCACCCGGGCTTGCTGCAGCCCTCTTGGAGCCGTCGGCGTTCAGGTCCGCTGGAACTATCGACCTGGAGGTTCCCGTTCGCCCCGGCCTCTATGCCATCCGCGTGCGCGACCGGGACGCGCTTCCCGAGCCGTTCAAGGGCCACAGCGAGCTGCGCGGCCATGATCTGCTCTACATCGGCGTCGCGGGCCAGAGCCTGAACCGCCGTCTCCTCGGCCAGGAGCTCCGTGCGCAAGGCCACGGCACACTCTTCCGCAGCCTTGGAGCGCTGCTCGGCTACCGTCCTAGGGCAGGGAGCCTTGTCGACAAGGGCAACACGAAGAACTACCAATTCGCTCCGGACGACAGCCAAGCGATCATCGAATGGATCAACGCGAACCTGCTGGTGAACTGGGTGGAGTTCTCCGGTGCTTACCGGGTAGAAGAGACCGCCCTCATCAAGACGCATCTCCCCCTTCTCAACCTGCAAGGCAACCCCGCAGCGATTCCCGAGCTCTCTGCGCTTCGAGCCGAGTGCGTCCGGATCGCGAACGTCCCCACAGGGTGAGCGGTGGGTCGCTCGATCAACTGGTGGCCTGCAGCGTTTAGAGCGACGAAGGTACCGCTGGACTGACAGCACCGAACGAATGTCGGTGGCCCATGACACGCTGACGACGTTCAGACCGGACGACGATGGGATACCCCGATGCAACCGACAGCCACGACCGAGATCTCGATCCCCGCCGAATGCCTTGAGCTCACCCACTCCATCATCGACTATCGGGACGATCGCGGGTGGATCCCCTGGGCATGGGCCGTGCTCGCACGCGCCGGCGAAGTACCGGCCGCGATGACGGACGAGGACCCGGACTACCCGACCCATCTCGTCACGCTCGCTGCCCTCGGTCACCTCTTCGAGCTCTTTCAAGAGATAGTCGCAGGTGGGGATGCGGATCAGGAGCCCAGTGGCGAACTGGTGGGTGAGGAGCGACCGGAGATCACGACGATCGAGCTCGCCCGGTACTGTGAGCGTGAGGATGTCTACGACAGGCAAGAGCCGGAGACGGGAGCCGGACTGGCACGGGAGGCCATAAGGTCCAGGGCATCTGAGCTGCAGCATCGTCTCCATGAGCTCGTCGGCGGCGGCCGGCTCTTCACCTCGCTCTATGTCACCGGGGGCCACGGACACGAGGTTGAAGACACCGACGAGCAATCCCTCCCGGAGCTGACATTGACCGACGATACTTTCGACGCCCACCTGGATTTAGTGGTCAACGAGGACCTGACATCGGACAAGCAGCGCACCTACGCGTGGCTTGAGGGCGACCTCGATCTGGGGTGACTCGACTTCGATTCCGGTTCGCTGCGTCGGATGCATCAATGCGGCGGCCCCGGGGAGAACTACGCCAGCGAACGATGAGTACGATCGAGTCCACATTGCCAAGGGAGGCAGATCATGTGCGGACGGTATGTTCTCGAGGTCGACGGATGAGCTCCGGGCATCCCCCAGGGGTAAAGAGCTCGCGGCTGCGCCTCAGCTCTCTGGAGCATCCGCGCGGAGCATCTCCACAGGCGTACCCAGCTCCCGCTGGAGCTGCGAGGCAACCGTCCTGTGGTCGTGCGCTTTCAACGCATCGATCGCTTTCTGCGCGACAACGCCGACCCGATGGATCTCTTGGCGCAGTGCGATGAGTTCGTCAAACTGCCCGACACTGTCTGCGCCGCACCAGGACCTCAGCACCTCGCGGATCGGTGCACTGAACTCCTGATCAGATTCCAGGGATCTCTGGGGACTGATGTGTCGCGTCTCGCCGCGGCCGATGGAGAAGTCGCGCCCGTGGATGGCCTCGTACTTCGCCTGCCGTTCTTCCTTCTGGACACGCGGGAGGATCTGCTCGGCATGCTGCGCTGCGAGGGCTCGAGCAACGTATTCCGTCGCCGGCCACGGCGCGACGACGTAGCCGTCCTCCGTGAAGGACTCTGGGTATTTCGTCAGCTGTTCCACCGTCAGGTGCAGCTGCGATGCCAGGACCTCAGGCTGCGCGATGGAGATCGAGCCGCCACTGCGGTAGTTGATCGATCCGAGCTCTTCGGCGAGGTGCTCGTCGATGATCTCGCTGGCCGCGTAGCTTCGAGGGTCTTCCTGCCCGGGTCCGACCGCAGCCACACGCGCCCAGCGCTCTTCCCTCGCCTGGAACTTCCCCGCTTCGGACCAGAGAACCTTCAACCGAGCTGGCGGGACCCACTCCTCCTTGCCCTCGAAGGAGTCATCAACGAAGGCCACGAAGACTCGCGCCGGCTTCTGGCTGCCGAGGCGCTCAACGCGCACTTCGACAAGTGGGTCTATCCCCCTGAGCTCGGTATCCCCACGACTCGCCTGGTTCCATGCCGTAGATCCTCTCGCAGCTGGTCGCGCCGTTGGGCCTCAGGTGAGCAGTTCTGCCGCCGCCGCATACGCGCGGTCGATATATGCCTCAAGTTCACGCAGGTCCACGCGCCACTGCCCTCGCCCACCGACGCGGATGGCCCGGAGATCGCCGGACCGGACCAGCGCGTATGCCTGCGACTTCGAGATGGTCAGCTCTTCCATCACGTGCTCAAGCGGAACGAACTTCGGCAGGTCAGAGTTCATGTGTCGGAGCGTAACGGAACCGATCTCCTTGCCGTCGGGCAATGTGGACAAGCGTGGTCCTGGCCGCCTGAGGCCAGGTCAGTCTTCGACCCCCCGAAGTTCACCCAGCCTCTGCTCGGCATGCGCCAGCGCGATGTCGGTGTCGGTGAGCGCGTAGCGAGTGGTCTCGATGCGCCGGCGCAGGGCCAGGACATCAGACACCCGCCCGTCCTGCATCAGCGCCGACTTGCGCTCTGCAAGCTCGGTCTGGCCGCCGGCCAGCTGCTCCTCGAGGTGCGTCGACAGAATGCGCAGTCGATCGACCTGGTCCTCGCACCAGAACGCTCTTGATGCATCGTCCATCCCCGTCCGGCCGCTGACCCAGGCTCGAAGCTCCGGTTGCGACACGTCGTTCGGCAGCCCTGTACCAAGCGGTGCCTCCGGCTCCGGAGGTCCTGCCGGCATGTGCGCCAGGAGGTCTACAGGCGTCACATCCAGAGCGGCAGCGATGGCCATCAGGTCATCGACGGTGATGATGGTCAGGCCCTGCTCGATGCCTCTGAGGTCTTCGGTATCGATCACGTGGTCGCGGCTCGAGAGGACGTAGGAGAGCTCGTCTCTGGTGAGCTGCCGGAGCTCGCGGTAGTGGGCGATCGCATCAGCGACGGCACGAGTGGTGAAGGAGAGGCGCAGCATGGAATCCAGAGTAGGACGATGCCCGGACACGACGCGCGGGATGACGTCGCAGGAGCCAGCAGATCGTGCGCACGCTGGCGGCTCGCTGCGCGAGCGCCAATCTTGGCTGATGACGGCCGACCTTCGGCCGGGTTGGTCATGATCGAAGGGTGGTGCGGGGAGGCAGGGCATCCCTGTAACAGGTACTGCCTCAAGCGCTGCCTCAGATGCTGCCTCACTCGTTTCCCCTGGTCAGAGTGTGTACTTGTCTATCTTGAGGCAGTGAGGCAGTAAGAACACGCATTTACCCACACGCGCGAACCACAGGCTCGTCTCGTGCTTATCTATAGAGAATCCGTTTGGTACTGCCTCATGCCTCACTTTTCACCTTTTACCTGCCTGACCAGGCATAACGCCTGAGGCAGGGGGTGAACCAGGCGCTGCCTCACTCGCAACGCTGCCTCAACTGCCCTGCGCCTCCTGCTTCCCTGACCAACCCGGCCGAAGGACGGCAGTGGACGGCGACCGGCCGAAGGCCGGGCTGCCCCACGTGCGCAGGAGCGCTCAGCTGCCGCCTGCAGCTTCAAGCTGCTCGATCTCCTGCTCGATATGCACCATCGCCGCTTGTGCCTGCAGAATCTCCGCGTGAGCCGTGGCAGCTCGTCCCTCCTGCTGCCTCAGCGCTGCCTTCAACTCGCTGAGGCGTGCGACCTCGGGAGCCTCGTCGCTCACCAGCGCAGCGAGCGGAACGCCTAGAGCCTGCGCCGCGGCGACTGCCTCCTCGAGCTTGACCGAGCGCTCACCTCTCTCGATCCGAGTGACCGCTGTCCCGTCGATCGTCACGCCGAGCCGCCGGGAGATCAGCTCCCCGACCCCGACCTGCGTCAGCCCAGCCGCCTTCCGCTCCTCGCGCAGCCGTCTGGCGAACATCGCTTTCGGCGTCTCTGGCATACCGACTCTCCTCATAGACGAGCGCTCTCCGGCCCAACATTCTGATTAGATCACAGTATAACAGTCTGTCCTGTTGTAATCACAGTCGAATCTGGTAGTCTTGAGGCACGGCGGCACCTCTGGTGCTGACGGGACGCCCGGGCATAGATCCCCGGTGCTGGCGGAGCTCGACCGCGCATCGCGTGAGTAGTCGAGACGATCCAGTCGCAAGCTGCGACTGCACTCTGTTTCGAAGAGGCCAGCTGATGACCGCATCCACTCTTGATCGCCTGTACACCCTTCGCCAGCTTCAGGACGCGGGTTATGGCGACCGCATCACCCTCACCAAGCGGATTCACCGGGACGAGATCCCCGCCGTCAAGGTGGGCAATCGCTACATGGTTTATGAGTCCGATCTGCGACGCCTGGTCCAGCCCGTCAACGACGTTGCCGGCAAGCCGTCCGCAGCATCCCCGCTGGCTGAGGATCTCGATGACCTAGCCGCACTGGCCGCCCGCATGGTCGCCACGTGGCCTCGCCTGAGCGACGACCGCAAGCGCGAGCTCGGCGCTCTCCTCGCGACTCCCTGACATGCGAAAAGCCCCACCGAAGTGGGGCTTTTCGAAGCAACAAGCCTGGTCGAGTTCGCAGCTCATGTGACCAGGCATCAGAAGAAGGACCTTCCTATGTCTATTGTCCCAGATATCCGCGCCCACGGCAACGCCGTCGACGCCACCACCAACCCTTCGCAGACGACCTCCCTGGTCTCTGCCCTGACCGACACGCTCGACCACTTCGCCGGGCATGACGACATCGCGCCTCAGAACGCGATCCTGAAGTACGCCACCACGGCGTATCTCTCGCGCATGACCCCCGAAGATGCGCCTCCCCCGCAGATGATCGAGAAGCACCTGCTGGCCATCGTCAACGGCGTCTCCAAGCGGGAGAACGCCAAGACCAAGGTCGCCTCCGAGAAGCTGCCCACTCTCAGGGAGCTGGCAGCTGTCCAGGTTGCCCTGGTCATCAACCGCCTCCACAACGTGGCCGAGGTGACCCCCGGCGGTACTGACGCGGACGACGGACTTGGTGTCCTCTGCATCTACCAGTCCACCGGCGATTTCACGGGGCTCTACCGTCGCGCCGACCTCGGTCTGCTGGAGGGAATGGCGCGTGAGTACAACTTCAACCACAACGAGCGGTGGTTCAAGGAGCTGGAGCGTGCGCTTCGCGGCTTTGCCCCGAAGGTCACTGAGAACCAGAACACCGACCTGGTCGTGATGCGCAACTGCATCTACAACTACCGCACCGACGAGCGCATCGCCTTCTCCCCCGACTACGTCTACCTCGCTCGCCACGCGGACACCGATCTGATCGACGAGCAGCATGACGTTCCCGAGGTCCGGGACGAGGCAGGAAAGCTCCTCTGGAACTACGAGGACTGGTGGAAGGAGACCGTGCCCAATGCGCAGACGCTCCTCTACATCCACCAGGTGATCGGCGCTGCCCTCCGTCCCGGGCATGACTGGCAGAAGATGCCGAGCCTCTTCTCAGAGTCTGGTTCCAACGGCAAGGGCACCATCCTGGCGCACATCCGCGCCATCGTCGGATCTCGATACTGCGCGAGCGTGCCGCTGAAGGCGTACGGCTCCCAGTTCGGCAAGGAGCAGCTCATCGGCAAGCGGCTGAACCTGCCCGATGAGACCCCTGTGGGTGACTTCATCAAGGACGCCAGCGATCTGAAGGCGATCATCACCAACGATCCGATCTCGATCGACCGGAAGAACAAGACCCCGATCACCTACAAGCCGTCCATGTTCACCATCCTGACCCTGAACGGCGCTCTGAACTTCCGGGACAAGACCGATTCCATGGACCGGCGCGTCGCCATCGTCCCGATGGAGAAGCGCTTCGTCGCAGGCCAGAAGAACAAGGCCATCAAGGACGACTACCTGCTGCGCCGCGAGGTGCGCGAGTACATGGCTTACAAGGTGCTCGTCGAGATGCCGAAGTATTGGGAGCTCGAGGAGCCTCTCGTCATCAAGCAGGCTCTGCAGGAGCACAAGCGTGAGACCAACACCGTGCTGGCGTTCTTCGAGGAGTACAAGGGCGAGTTCCTGCGCCCGTTCGTGCCGTTCCCGATGGTGCGTGCGCTCTACGCCGCTTGGCTCAAGGAGAACCGACCGGGCTCTGTTCCGCTGGAGGCCGGCAAGTTCACCCGAGAGATCAAGACGATGCTCGACCCGGAGCTGTGGGTCGTGCCGCAGGCCGCTGACGGCGCGGACCTGAAGCTCACCACCCGGTCGTGGCTGACCTCGCCCGAACCGGTCCTTGACGAGTTCCACTACGTCGAGTCCGTCAAGAAGTGGCAGTGGGCGTCCAGCGAGCCCTTCCCGTCGGAGTGCGCCCTGGCGAAGTCCGCCCCGCGTCAGGAGCGCGGCTTCATGCGTCGTGACGTGTACGAGGCCTGGGTCGCTGCCGGTAGTGCAGGTGGGTCGTCTGCTGCGGATAAGGCCGTCCACGAGGCGCGGCGGCGACAGACCGCAGAGGCCGCAGCCGCCGCTCAGGAAGTGTGTCAGAGCGTTCCGGCGGCGGCGCAGGAGGCCCGCCTGGACGACCTGCCCGGTCTCCGCAAGGAACTCGAGGCACTGGAGGCCCGTGAGGGCCGTGTTGGGACCGACCAGGAGTCGATGCAGCACAAGCTCATTCGTTTCCGGATCGAGGCTGCCGAGCAGAAGGCGACCACGTCCTCGCCGACTACCGCCGACGCGTCCGCTGCCTGAGGAATCGAACCATCGAGAGGGGGTGCGACATGCGCCAGCAGGACTGCAACGGCACCGGCAAGGGACCTCGTGCGGACCCGAGGAGGACGCTCAAGCGCCGCGTCGAGGACCTCGCCGAGACCTTGGAAGCGCCAGCCCTGACGGAGACCAAGAAGAGCCGTCCGGGTCACCGGGAGACGACCTCAGGAAGCCCGCGAGGGCACCAGGCGGAGACCATGACCAGCCCTCGAAAGGGCCAGCCCTCCAAGAGCCCCGCATCGGGTCCGCAGGAGACCGTCACCGGCCTTCGTGGAGACCTCGAGGAGACCTGCAACGAGCCCGACCGCGAAGCCGGACCCGATCCGCCGCCCGCCTGATCGAGCGACCCGGCCGTGAAGGACGGAGGTGGCTGCCCGCCAGGGCAGCCACCGACAGCATCAGCAAGCACAACGAAGGAGTACGACCATGAACACCACGCTCAAGACCTGCAAGAAGCACCCGGACCGCATGACCCAGAGCGGGTGCACGGGCATCGTCTCGGTGACCCCGAGCACTGGTTGGTTCGCCGAGTGGGACACCGACGAGGGCGAAGAGTGCTCGGAGCCCTTGGTCGGCTGGGGTGTCCAGTGCAACGGCGAGGTCGTACCCCTCGAGGTCGACGTGGACGGCATGGTCACGGAGTTGCTCGCTGGTGCGCTCTGCGTCTACCGCGGACCTCGCTGCAAGCACGCCACTGTCCAGCGTCGACCCCGGGAGGTGAAGGTCCCGGCGCTCCCGGAGCCTATGTCTGGTGCTCCTGCGGCGAATGCCTCGGACGTCCCCGCGTCTGCGGGCTGGGTCATCGACGGTCAGTTCGTGAAGGACGGGGACATGGACCCCGAAGAGCTCGCGCTCCGTCTGGAGGACCTGGAGTGACGATCCGGCTTCCGCTCCGCTGCAGCCAGACCCGGAGCCCCCGCCGCTCCGCTCCGGGTGCCACCGACGAAGGCGGGGTGAGCCAGCCCCTCATCGATTGACCAGCACATCGTACGAACGACCAACCAACGAATCAGAGCATGACTTGAAAGGACTGATCCACATGACCCAGAACATGCTGAACACCATCGATCTGGAGATGCAGAAGGCGCAGGAGGCCTACGCCAAGAAGATCGCCCGTCTGAAGAAGCGGGCCGCCGACGAGGAGAAGCGCGTGATCACCAAGCTCGTCGAGGTCCTCAAGACGGAGCACGAGGACATCTACGAAGAGGTCCGGGCCGATGCTGTGCGGCAGCTGGAGCAGGAGCGGGCCGAGCGCAGCAAGGTGGCGAAGGAGGCTCGTGGTCACGACGTGGCTGACGACCTCTCTGCTACTGACTCGGAGGGTGACGAGGCTGCGGACGATGCCGCCGAGTCGGAGACGTTCGCGTTCCAGCGCAGCGCCTGATGTCGGCCGCTGAAGCGGTCGATGGAACCCCGGTCACCACACGGTGACCGGGGTTCTTCATGCTTCGGGTGCTGAGCATGAGTCGGCGTCGTCCGCTCCGCTCCCGCCACCGTCGCTGCTGCCCTCCGCCCCGCTCGGGAAGCAGCAGCGTCACGTCGGTGGTGGTGGATGTCCTGAGCGGATGCGAGAGGTCTGGCCCCTATGGTCCGAACGCTTGCGTGAGGGGTCATCTCTTCCAGGGTCTCGGCCCGGAGCCACCGCAGCGAAGCGGAGGGGGCGTGAGGCCTGAGCGAGGGGTGATTGTCCGCGAAGCGGGCCGGCGGAGCCGGTGTATACACAATCACTACTCGTCGTTCTTATCGCGCATGGTATTATTACTCCATGGGGCGCAGCACCGAATGCGCGATGTTGAGGTAGATCCGGGAAGGGGGACACCATGGCGACGAAGGAGCCGGACCGGAGTTCTGTTGACTCTCAGGTCGTTGATGGCACCGACACAGTCGGGGTCGATGCTCCTGTCGCCGCATCGGCGAAGCCGAAGCGGTCCTCCACTCGTCCGATCAGCGCACGCGTTGACGGCGAGATCCTGACGCTCATCGATGAGGCTGCTGCTCGTCGCGAGATGAAGCGCTCTGAACTCATCGAGATCGCGCTCCTGCAGTTCATCAGCAAGGGCCACGCTGGCGCTCTAAAGCCTCGCGTCATCGTTCCGGGCGAGGTCCGCCACGAGGTGCGCGCCGCCCAGGAGACGATGGACGAGCTCAGCGTGTCGATGAACCGGGTCGGCCGGAACCTGCTGGAGCAGCTGAAGCGGCACTGGGCCGATGAGCCCGAGGCTGTGGGTGCTGCCGCGCTTGCCGAGCTTGAGCAGGCAAGCTCCGCCCTCCGTGCGATGCATACCGAGCTGGACCGGGTCGCCGTAGATCTGCGTTCGGTCATGGATCGGCCGGAGTGGTGATGCGTCGATGTACAACGGCATCCAGAGCTCGACAAATGCGGCGAGGATCATCACCTACGTCCTGCAGGGCGACGGCTCTGAGAAGAACCGCTGCGAGTTCGCCTCTGGCATCGGCTGCTCGGTGCGAACCACCCAGATGGCCATCGCGGACTTCGAGGACACCCGTGAGGAGTTCGACGCCCAGCATCGACTGAAGGTCGAGGCCTACTCCGAGGTGATGAGCGCCTCCCGCGAGGAGATCGACCCTCAAGACGAGGAGCAGGTATACCAGTTCCATCTGCTTGCGATGGAGACTGCCAAACGGAAGTACCCGGGTCGGCAGGCGGTCGTCGGAACCCAGATCGACGGTCGCACCGGCCTGGCACACGCGCACATCGTGGTCTCCAACATCGCTCACGAGAACGCCGAGATGACCCACATGGTCAAGGGACAGCAGGTCACCGAGCAGGTGGTAGCAGGCAACCCTTTCAGCTCGCGGATGTCGAACGTCTTCCGGATCAGGGCTGCCACTAACGAGGTGCTCGCCGACGAGCAGTTCATGGAATCGATCGGCTACGAGAACAGCCGCCTCGGTGAGCTCATGAAGGACCGTGAGGGCCTGAGTGGCAAGAAGTTCAATGGTCTGATCGGTGAGCACGCGTACGACAACAACGAGCTCGTGCGGTCCACCAGGACCCGGAACCAGTGGCTGAAGAACCTCAAGGAGCGAATCTCCACCGCGCGGGAGAGCGCTGTCGACGAGGAGGACTTCAAGCACCTGATCTCCGAGGACGGCTCCGTCGAGCTCAACGAGCGCGGGAAGTTGCAGACCTACTCCTACACCTTCACCGACGAAGACGGAGTCACTCGTACCGCACGCGCCGGAGGCAAGCGCCTGCACTCCCAGGAGGGTGGCCGCGAGGCGATCCTGGCCAGCCTCGAGGCACGGCGCACGGCGGCGCTGGAGCAGGTCGGGCCAACCGGCATGGTCGAGCGGGTGCGAGCAGCTCGCCGGGAGGCGGCAACGGACCTGCAGGAGCAGGGCTCGGAGCCTGCGGACAAGGACGCTGTGCTGGCTCGCTTCCAGTCCCAGCTCGATGCTGATCCTCAGGACTCGATCGAGATGACGTGGGACACCGAGGGCGAGCTCATCTACGGGTTCCAGGGTGCCGATGGGGAGCCCCATCGCGTGAAGGCTGATGATCTGGGCGCGGAGTTCACCCGTGACGCTGTGGTGGACCGGGTGCGAGCTGCGGCGGCCGAACAGCACCGCGTGACTCCGGCGCAGGAGGCTCAGAGTCACCTTGCGGAGGCCAAGGCACGCCAGGCGGCCAAGATCGAAGAGACGAAGGCTCGGATCGACTCGAACAGCGCGAAGTTGTCCGAGGAGGCGAAGCAGCGTCGCGAGGCTCTCGACGCCGAGCGGGCCAAGGACGAGCAGGAGCGCCGGGACGTGCTCAACAACCCGCCGGAGCAGTTCGCTGCCCTCTCGGAAGACGAGCTGGTGGAGACGGTCGACGAGAAGGTGGTCGTGCGCGACGCGCACCTTTCAGGTACTGAAGGCATGCGCTCAGATGATCTCGAGGCGATGCAGCGCCAGCATGGCCTCTCGTGGGACGAGGCGAACTTCCTCGCCACCAAGTGGTGGTCCCTGGATCGTCCGGCGACGGCTCAGGAGGAGGGTCGCGACGCTGCCTCGCGGGAGGCAGCACACGAGGCTGCCGAGGAGCCCGTGCAGGAAGGAGCCGTGGCTGAGGAGCCTGCAACTGAGGAGGCAGTTGACGAGCTCGCGGTCGCCGGCGAGGCCCTCGCGACCGAGGACCAGAAGCCCTCATTCCAGCAGGCCCTTGACGCCGCCAAAGGTGTCGACGTGGAGATCGACACCTCCTTCCTGGATGCCTACCGGAGCAAGCAGGAGGCTCCGGAGGTCACGCAGCACGAGGCGGCGCAGGAACCTGCCCTTGGGGTCGCTCAGCCCGCCACGGAGGCCCAGGACGAGCGGGAAGACATCGCGAAGGAGGACAAGCAGGAGGAGCAGGCCGACGTCGTCGCCCGCGAAGACGTCGCTGCCGTTGAGGTCGAGCCGGCGGCCCAGCCGTACCGTTCCGGCCTGCGTGATGCTCAGTCGAAGGCACCGGCTATGCAGACACGTCTCGAAGGGCTCGCCGAGGCCGAGGAGCAGTGGCACGGCGCTCTGCCGTCGACCCCGCAGGAGCGCATCGAGTTCGAGCGCCAGATCACCAGCATCGGCGTCGGCCGAAAGGTGCTTGATCGCGCGGAGCCGCACATGGATCCGCAGCTGCACGAGCGTCTCACGCAGCGCCTGGAGATGACCGAGGAGGCGAACAAGTCAATGGAGCGCAAGAAGGTGCTCCAGGACAAGGTCGCCAAGCTCGAAGAGGCTGCGCAGCGCGATCCGTTCGATGTGCGCGGCACCGCCGCTGGACTTCGAAACGCTCACCAGGATCTCCGCTTCGAGGCCGGCTACATCGACCGCGTGAAGCAGGACCGCGAAGCGGGCGTCTACGACTCGCGCGAGCACGAGCGGACTGAACACATGAAGACCCGGGCTGCTGCAAGGGCAGCCGAGATCGAGCCCACCGGGGCCGAGAAGCGCCTGCAGGAGAGCGACGAGCATCTCCAGCAGGACCGGGCTGCAGATCGCAGCCACGAGCAGGACCACGGCATGGAACAGGACTGAGTGGAGGTGAAGACGATGAATACGACGAGTAAGGCCCAACTGCTCGAGGATCGGGCCGATGCGCTGGATGCACGGGCCACCGAGAGCGAGGCTCTGGCCCTGTACGAGATGAACCCCGCGGGTTCTGCCTACTGGAACGTGATGGAGCGGGCGGAGAACAACCGGACGCAGGCGCGGGACCTGCGCCATCAGGCACGGGCGCTGCGGCGGCGAAGACGACAGACACACGATGAAGGAGACCAGTGATGGCACAGGTACAGATCGATCGGAAGCAGGCCAACGAGATGCGGCGGCTGCTGGCGGAGCAGAACACGGAAGCCGTGACCCACCGTTACGGCGAGGACTCCCTGCAGTCCGAGGAGTTCAAGACGGCTCAGATGGAGCTGCAGCGTCGCCGTAAGGGTGAGCGCGACCTCAGCCTGAACGCGGACAACGCGGCAGAGGACTCCCAGGGGTCCGAGGACTTCAGGACCGCGCAGGAGGAGCTGCAGCGGCAGGAACAGGCCGAGGCGCAGCGCCAGGCCGAGATCCAGCGGCAGCAGGAGCAGCAGGAGCAGCAGGAGCAGCAGGAGCGGCAGGAGGCTCAGCGTCAGGAGGAGGTTGCTCAACAGCAGGACCAGGCGCAGCAGGCCGAGCAGGCCGACGATCAGCAGCAGGAACAGCAGGAGGAGGAGGACCAGCAGCAGGATCAGCAGCACGGGCAGGTTGAGAAGCAGGAACAGGAGCAGCCTCAGACCGAGGCGGAGAAGCGCCTCGGGGTCGCTGATGCTCAGCTGCGTGAGGACCGCGAGCGTGATCGCAGTCAGGACCAGGAGCAGAGCGACGAACTGAGCCAGTGAACGGATCGGGCCGGTGAGCCGGCATGAGGAGAGGGCGTGGACCATATGGTCCACGCCCTCTCTTGGTCAGCGCTGGAGTCAGTCCAGCAGGTCCGTCGCGTCGATGTCGGGGACGTCGACCAGCGGTCCGGCCTGCCCACCAACGAGAAGCCGGGCGGTCCCCTTCCTGCGCGGGATCAACTCGGAAGAGGTGAAGCGCTCAGTACGCTCCGTGGACCTGGTGACAGAGCCGTCCTGAGTGGAGCTGGTGATGCGCTCGTCCTCGCCGGCGAACCACGCCGCCTGCTCCAACAGCTGCTTCTCCGGGGTGCCCGGCAGGATCAGCACGCTGGGGAATGTCGTGAGCATCTCCTCCCACGAGTCCGAGTAGGCCCGCTTGAGCTGCTCGGTGTTCTGAAGCGCCGCGAGCAGGCGCACGTTGTACCCGCGGAGAATCGAAACGTAGGCGGGCAAATTCGGCAATGGGGCGCATTGGGCCAGCTCATCGAGAAAAAGGCCCAGGGTGGGCAGGTCGCGACCGATGTTGCGCCGCCACCACTGGATCGACTGCTCGATCACCGCACAGGCCGCCGAGGCGGCACTGCCATCCATCGGGCTGACGATGTACAAGGTCGCCCCTGGAATCTCCAGCATCGACGGATGGAAGGGCGCTGCAGTGCCGTCGCCGGCCACAGTGTCCAGCGACCAGGCCTTCAGCGCGTTGCGCATGTTGATCGCCACGGAGTCCCGCTGCTTATCGGACATGGTCATCACCGCGTGAAACGCACTCGCGTGACGGGAGTTCAGCAGTCCCTGAGCACGCCGGTAGGCGTTGGACCAGTTCGGCGTGACGAGGTCCTTCTGGGTCGGGTCATCTGCGCCACCGTCTTCCTTCTTCTTCGGCATGTGGTCCAGTGCCTCCAGCACCCAGCTGATACCTCCACCGTCGAGGATCTCGCCGGTCTTCGGATGAGGCAGCGCACCGCCTGCACGAAGAAGCGCCGCCAGCGGACGGGCTGCGAGGTTCTCCCACGTGGGGTCCGAGTTGCCTCCACCTCCGCCCGACGCGGAGCCGACCTTGGACGTGGCCTGGAGCAGATCACTCATCGCCATGGCCTCGTCGTCGGTGTTGACGAGCCTGCACGGATCGCTCACCACCCGGGTGACATCGACGCCCTGCAGCTCTGACTCCTTAACCTCTTCGGAGAGGTCGAGCAAGTAGACAGGGCCTCGCTGGGCGCGCTTCTTGATGGTCCCCTCGACCAGGTCGCCCTTGGCCGACATGGCGACCACCGGCTGGTCGCCCCACATGAGAATGCCGGGCATGATGACAGCTCGACCCTTTCCGGATCCGGTCAGGCCACAGAGCAGCATGTGCCAGCCGCTCAATGCGACCTCACCAGCCTTCTTGCCGGCATTGATGCCGTAGTCGAGCGGGTCCTGGTCTTCACGCAGGAGCCCCGCGTAGGGCATATCCAACGGCTTGACCTTGGGTTTAATGGGCGTCTCGGCGCTGGTGGCAACCTGCACGGGATCGCTAATCCCCCGGGTCCTGTTCAGCAAACTTTTCATGACTGTCGTGCTCCTCTTCAATGCGCAGGTGTGGCCTGCCTGCTCCAGGACGTGGGCCTCCGTGCTCTGACGGCGGCGCTGCATCCTGTATCTGCTGGGCAAGGCCTTGGTCTCGATCTGCGGCACGGATCGCTGCGCGCACCCATCGCGCGCGAGACAGCTGGGCTACCGCAGCCAGCCGCGACAAGACCGCGGCGTCCCGTTCTGGAATTTCGATCCTCATGGGTCAATCATGCCGTACCTCTTGATTTCTTTCAAGAGGTACGGCATGATTAGTAGTACGCCGGAGCCCTCACGTAGCGCTCGATAGACACCATCCACTGGTGTCCGGCGCTCCCCTATGCCCGGACACCTCACTCACTGATAAGTAGGTGGCCCCCGTGGGCAAGATCGGGTTCAAGATCATCGCGTTCCTCGTCGTTTTCGGCGGGGTCTGGTTGTTCGGCTTCGTCGTCGGCGGCGCGTTCGGCAGCGGCATGGCCGTTGATCAGTTCGAGCAGTGCCTCCCGGCCCAGAGCATCGAAGAGCTCGTGCCCTGCGCGGGAGGTGATCAGCCGTGAGCGGCGTCGTCTCGCGCTGGGAGAAGGAGCGCGCAGCGTGGCTCATGGGTCGCTCACAGCCCGGCCGGAGCTCGCGTCGACGCGCAGAGCTGCTGGGACGCAGGGCTCGTCGCCTCAGCCGTGGCGGGACCGGCATCTCCGAGACGTCGCTGCACGAGGACGTCACGCCACCTCTGTTCCGTCGATGGCTCACGACCAGTGATGGCGCAGGAGAGCAGCTCGCACGGCTGATCTTCGTGCCGCTGTTGTTCGCGATCGCGTGGCTGGTCGCTTGGCCTGCCGTCGCCATCGGCGCAGGGCTGTACTACCTGCGCTGGAAGAAGGCACCCACGATCGGCCGGCTCCTGGACTGGCCGTGGTTCGTTGCCGGCGTTGCCGTCGGGATCGCGGGCGCGGCGCTCTGGCATCTCAGCGGCGTCGGCCCTGGACTCTGGTTCGTCCCGTGGCCCGTGGCCGTGCACGTCTACCTGCCGGTCTTCGTGCCGACCTACCTGTGCGTGCAAACAACGGCGGGGCTCCTCCTCACCGGCTGGCTGGTCCACGCCAACGGCTGGGCAGCGGTGCCCAAGGGTGCCGCGCCGAAGCCGGAGAAGGACAAGAACGGCGAATACCTCAAGGTCGCCGAGAAAGACAAGGTCCGTCTCGCCTCGCGGGTGGGCACGACGGACAAGAAGGACTCCCCCGCTCCTGGGGAGAAGCCGGACGCAGCTCCGAAGAAGATCGCGCTCAGCACGATGAGCCAGGAGGCGGCGACACCCCCAGCCAACAAGGAAGAAGACGTGGTGTTCGCGGACGAGGACGCAGGCCTGGAGGACGAGGAGCCGGTATTCGAGAGCTAGAACCGCACCTCAGGCAGCACAAAAACAGACATTCGAAGGAGAAGAAATCATGAGCACCACCGACCAGCACATGGACCCCGGAGCCGGGCAGTCCGACACCCACGTCCACGTCCATAACAGCAGCGGCCTCGACGCGAACTCCCACACCTGGCGTGTGGTCGCGACGTTCCTCGCCATCGGCAGTCTCATCTCGCTGGCCTGGGGTCTCGCGCAGTTCGGGATGCTCGAGCTGGCAGCCACGGGCACCGCAGCGATCCTGTCGATGCAGATCCAGCTGATGCTCCGCAACGGGTTCATCGTCCTGCCAGACGCCAAGAGCGACGACGCACGCATCGAAGAGGGCAAGAACGCCCTGCGGTCCATCGTCGGCATGTTCCAGGCGATCCTCGACCGCAGCTCGATCCTCCGGCTGACCATGCTTTCTATCGGCTACGGCATCCTGTTCGTCCTGCTGCGCATGGCCATCCAGACCGCGCTCGGGATCTTCACGAACATCTGGATCGCTCTGGCAGCCGGCGCGATCGTTGCCAGCGTGATCTGCTTCCCCACCCTGTTCGCGGGCCTGATCCGTGCGATGAAGGCCAAGAAGGAGGCGAAGTGATCATGAAGAAGAAGATGCTGGCCCTGCCGGCCATGGCAGCGACCGCACTGATCGTGTTGAGCGGATGCAGCGTCGTCATCGAGGACGGACCGAAGAATCAGGAACCCACGGCGCAGGGCACTACTGCCCCAGTCACGACCGAGCCGTCGGATGAGCCGACCGAGGTCGAGGAGACTGCAGCCCCTGAAGCGTCCGACGGCGGTGACCAGGAGACCGAGCCCTCGGATGGCGGCAGCGACCAGGAAACTGAGTCCAAGCTTCCGCCGCTGAAGCTCACCCCAGACGAGGGGACGCTCTACCTGCGGGCCGTGCAGGCCTTCAGTCCTCGACTGGAGAGCTGGGTGCTGAACGAGGCCGGGGATGAAGTGCACTTCGTCGAGTACAACTGCACGGGCCAGGCCCAGCACGACGTGTACGGGACGCTCACCGACTACGAGACGAACGATGAGGGCGAGTTCTACACGGTGACGTGGCAGGGCCCGAACCCGCAGGAGAGCAGCACCAGTCGGACCGACGCCCTCGAGATCACCGAGCGGATCGTCGTGCCGAAGGACGCCGGGAGCGACGAGATCGCCTCTGCTGGCAGCGAGGCCGTGCTGAACCAGTACGTGGGCATGTGCAAGGGGGCTGGCGAGATGGCGGTGACGTTCCTGCTGTGACCCGGGAGGTCAGTCATGGAGAAGACGACGAAGGTTTCGCGTGGAGAGCGAGTGCTCGGCACAGCGATCGTGGTGAGCACCGTCCTCGCCCTCGGGCCACGGTGGTCGCTCTGGTCATCGAGACGATCCCATAAGGATGCGTGACCACAGAAGACCCCGGCTGCGAATGCAGTCGGGGTCTTCACTTGATCTGGAGTCGTCGAGTATCAGACGGCAGCTTCCGCCTGCTGGGCACGAGCCCTGGCGACGAGCGCGTACATCCTCGACCGGCTCATACCAACGGCCCCGGCGATCTCCTGGCCGGTCATGTCCGAGGTGTCGAGCATGTGCATGGCACGAGCGACCTGCTCCGGTGTGTAGATCGGCTTGCGGCCGCCGACGCGCTCGTTCCGTCGACGCTTGGCGTCCAGAGCCGACTTGGTGCGCTCAGCGATGAGGTCCCGTTCCATCTGCGCCACGGCGGCGATGATGGTGAAGATCAGCTCGCCGGCTGGCGTCGAGGTGTCGATGCCGAGGTTCAGGATCCGCAGCCCGATGCCGCGCTCCGTGAGGTCGCGCAGCAACGCCGTCAGCTGAGTAGTCGATCGACCGAGCCGCGAGAGCTCGACGACGGTGAGCCGATCACCGTTGCGCAGCTGCCCACTGTCCTCGTCGATGAGCTCGTCCCACCGCGGGCGCTTGGCTCCGTGCTTGCCAGATGCCTTCTCCTCGACGATGCGATCACAGCCGGCGAGGGTCAGTTCGTCGACCTGGCGGACGAGGTCCTGCTTCTCGCTGCTGACTCGCGCGTATCCGATGTCCATGTTGCCCTCCACGTCCTGGAACTCGACCCCTCCAGCAGGAACCTTACGAGACACAGTAGTGAGACACCTTGCAGTCGTCAGCAGTGTGGAACCTATCCAGATGAAGGCAGTCCCATCTGCCGACCGATTGCAGGACGACCTCTCGACACCCGACGGCGTCGCCACAGGCTCTCCCGTCACGTCTGGCACCCAGGCTCGTTGATAGTCCACCCCGGCGGACTCTGCGTGCCGCGAGCATCAAGTCAGTAAAACACTCCAGCCGACGACATTCAGTGAGAACTGGCTGGTCAGCGCTCCGGCAAGCTCTGCCCGCGGTTTTCGCTACGGCTCGGGCTACTTTCAACGAGGACAAGGGTTTCCCGACTCCCGATTGGACCTGCCACCATGCTCAATCCGCACGCATCTCACTTCTACCGCGAACCTGCCTGGCCAACGGAGACGACCTTCTGCAGCGACAAGGCGTTGGACCGCCACCGAGACGGCCGGCTTCTCGAAGCCGACGTCACCCGCGCCCTGACGTTCTTCGCAGGTAGCTTCGGCGACGCGCTTGCGAGCGCACTCCTCGTCCTGGGGAAGGTCAACATCCGGCCGACCGAGGTCGAGGTGTGGGTCGGGCACGAATGGCTGAGGGCCTCCGGCAATCGCCGTAAGGGCGACTACCGCAGCCCCGACATCATCATCGCTGAGCGCGGCAACATCCAGCGGGTCCTACTCATCATCGAGGTCAAGGGCCACGCCTGGGTGAACGGAGCTCGTGGCTACTGTCATCTCCACTCGCCCGTGCTGGGCTACTCGAACCAGATTATCTGCTATTCGGCAGACTGCTGGACAACGGCAGACCTTGAAGGCGTACCACGTCTCATCATCGGCCCGGATGCTCATCGGGATGTCTTGGGTGGTTGGGGTCGCAAGGGGCTCGTACCCAGAATCGTTCAGCGATACGGCCTCGATACGGCTTTCGCTGAGCAGCAGCGAGTAGCTCCGATGTGGCGCTTCGCTGGACTTCGCCAGCTTGCCGACGCGATCGAAGCGCTGGAGGCATCCCCGGCGAAGCGCGACGCCACGGCCGTACTGACTGGATGGCTGGACCGCATCGGACTCTGATCACCATCGCTGTTCTCTCAATCATGAAGGCCGGGGAGGGCTCTTCGCGGTTGTTGGTGAAGGAGAGCGTCGCGTCGCTGGCGTAGAACGGCCCGTGGTCCTGCTGTGATGGGTGTTGTCTAGACATCCACATTCCAGAGGACCACGAGCCTGTGCACGAGAATACTGGTTCGCAGCGAGATGCTGCGAGCACGATCTTCAACCTGCCCGACCACCACGTCATCGACGCGATCGACCTGCCCGACGGAGGCCGTCGAGTGGTGATCGCCTCGACCGTCCCGCCCGGATGTCCGTCGTGCGGAGTGCTCGCGACCAAGGTCCACTCCCGCCGGTCCCAGCACGTCCGGGACGTCCCCGTGGCCGGGGCGATGGCGGTGGTGTGGGCCAAGCGACGCTGGTTCTGCCTCGAGCGGGCCTGCGCCCGGCGCACGTTCTGGGAAGCCACCGACCAGGTCCCGCACCGCGCGCGCTCAACGACCCGGCTGCGAAACCAGATCGTCTCCGCGGTGATCACCTCTGGCCGGGCAGCCTCGGAAGTCGCCCGGACCCATGGCGTCTCGTGGTGGCTGGTCCAGGCCGCGCTGGCGGCTGCCGCCGTGGTCCTCCCCACCGCCGAGGACGTGTCAGTGACGCGCCTGGGCATCGATGAGCACCGCTACCGGTCGGTGCGCTGGTTCCGCACCGACGACGGTGCCTGGAGACGGTTCGAGCCCTGGATGACGACCCTGGTCGACCTCTCCACCGGGCAGGTCCTCGGTATCGTCGACGGCCGGGACTCCACCGCCGTCGGCGACTGGCTCGCCCAGCGCTCCGAGCTTCTGGCGGGAGCGGATCGAGATCGTCGCCATCGATCCCTCGGCCGCGTTCCGCAAAGCACTGCGGACCTACCTGCCCCGCGCTGCGGTCTCGGCCGACAAGTTCCACCTCGTCAAGCTCGGAAACGACATGGTCACCACCGTCCGTCAACGCCTCGCCCGCGCTCACCACGGTCGTCGGGGCCGCAAGGACGACCCGGCCTGGGCCCACCGAATGCTGTTGCTACGCGGCGCTGACACCCTCACTCCACGGGCCTGGGAGCGGTTGGAGACGGTGTTCCGCACCGATGACCCCACCGACGAGCTCTCCGCCGCCTGGGGCATCAAGGAGCAGCTCCGCCGCCTATTGGCGACCGACACCCTGGCTCAGGCCTGGGAGGAACGGATGCGGATGGGCTACTTCGTGCAGATCGCGAATATGCCCGAGGCGACCAAGCTCTACGACACCGTCGTGACCTGGTGGGACGCGATCGAGGTCCTCATCGTCACCGGCGCGACCACCGCTCGAGTCGAGGCCGCGAATACCGGCATCAAGAACATCAAACGCACTGGCCGCGGCTTCCGCAACGCCGAGAACTACCGGATGCGTATCCTGCTGACCAGCGCCGCGAGAACCGTAGCGTGAATACCCGCTACAGCAGGGTCATTCACCATGAACCGCGAAGAGCCTGCTTACCTCTGCTCCGGGGCACTGACCTGCGGCAATTGTGCTACGCCAAAGAAAATGGGAAGCGCAGGACCCCGGAAATATCGGTGCAGGTCGTGCAACAATTCAATCTCAAAAGAAATTGACTTGCTAGTTGAGAAAATGGTTCTACTTCGCCTTCGTGACTGGTCGCCTGATCCCGAAATGATTGGTCGCTTGGACCTCAACGCTGAAAACACGCGCCTCGACGAGTTGAAGGCACTGCTCGATAGCGGTGTACTCTCCCGCTCCATGTTCGAGGTTGGCGCAACAGAGGTCGAGACGGCTATCGCTCGCAAAACCGAAGCGCATGAACGGTCCGAGAGACGCGTTCCTGAATGGATGGGGAGCGGTGAGAGCATCCTCGGTCTGTGGGACACGCTTACCATGCGAGAAAAGCGCGATGTCGTGGCGACAGTCTTGAAAAGCGTTACGATCCTTCCGTTTGATCGCTCTGGCTTTGGGCGTTTTCAGTCAGATCGCGTTCAGATCGCGTACTAGGGCTGTCGGGGACCTGTTCCCATTTCAGGAGACCCGCCTCGCTCATCTTTGCCTTCTCTCGCTCGATCCAGGCTCGATGCTTTGGGTAGTCAGGAATCTCGCCACTCATCCTCGTCCCCCTCTTCGAATAGGTTTGCGATGCCTACGCCTAGACTACGCGCGATTCCGGGGAGCCGCTGAGGGTGGACGGACTGTAGACCTCTCTCGACGCGCGACCACGTAGAGACTGCCACCCCCGCACGGTGCGCCGCCGCCTCCTGGCTGAGGTAGGGGACGTGCGCCTCCCGCAGACGCTTCACACGAGCCCCAAACTGAGCGTTGAACTGGGCGGTTGAATCATCGGCGGGAGCGGGTCTGTCCTTCACTAGTCCAGCGTGATCTGCCTAGTCAGAACTGACCAGAATAGACCAAGCCAGGCAGTGCAGGCTAGCCTGAAGTAGTTAGTGTCAGTGTTGCCGACCAGGAGCCTTGCTCATGCGCCGTCCCATCCTCCGTCCCCTCGCCGTCCTCGCAGCATCCGCCACACTCGTGCTGCTCTCCGCATGCTCTGGGGGAGGTGAAGAAGGGAATGACGCCCCCGTGGAGGATTCGGAGCAGAGTAGCGAGGTTTCATCGGATCAGTGGATGGCTGAGAACTGCCCCACCACGGTAGTGAAAGTCGATGCGTCCGCGTCTGTGTCAGGCGAGAACCCGACACCGTATGCGCTGACGGTTGGACCTGTCACGGCTCCACAGGTCGGAGAGAATGAATCAGAAATTCGCCTCTATACTTACGACGACACAACTGACGAGTTCTCGCCGCTTCGAGTGGTCGAACAGGGCGAGACTTTCTGCTTCAACGCGGATGCAGAGACGAAGACTGGCTACTCGGAGCCGTCCGAAACTGATGCCGAGTTTGCGACAGTCGCCAGTGCTGAGCATCCCGAGGGTGTATGGATCGACTCGGTGCCACAAGCAGTGCCACTCACGGAGGCTGGCGAGCCCAACTTCGACGGACGCGGACTGAAGGCGGAGTACTACTGGACAACTAGCGCCGTAGATGAGTCAGTACTGAGCGAGGCAACTGAAACAGTGCAGTACTGCGAAATCTCGGAATGTGTCTAAAGCAGACACTTAAAGAGCAGGGAGTCGGGGCACCTAAGGAAGGGTCCTCGGCTCCCTTCTTCGTGTCGCCCGAGGAGGAGAGTGCACCGTGAGCACGCGACGAAGGAGCGCGCGCAGCGGGGAGCGGAGCGACCGGGCGTAGCGAGGCGAAGCCGAGCCTTGATACTCCTTATAAAACTTGCGGAACGAACTCCACAACTTCAAAGTTCTCTGGCTAAAAAACCCCTGCCTTTCTGACGTTTTTAGGCTCTTCAGAGTTGAGTGTGGGGTGAGGCGTCGAGGCCTCCGGTGATGAGGAGCATTCGGAGTCGG
>NZ_BAABGE010000006.1:0-101319 GCF_039541415.1 Brachybacterium paraconglomeratum | reverse complement strand
GCTCCCCATCGGGGCGATTCTGCTGACTATCCCGGCACGGCGAGCAGCGGCCAGTGTGAATAGGCGGTGAACTCACCTACCCCGTCAATGAGCGTCTGAAGAACCCCGCCATTCAACGGCGGAAGTCACAGCGAATAGGGTCCGGCAGTGGAATTTCGGGACAGATCTGTCCACTGCGCAGCGCCCACGACCTCACTGTGACACTGAGAGCTCCTCGCCCCGGAGCGTGAGGACTCATGCGGCGGTAGATCCGGGCGTCGGGCTCTGGACGTGCGCGCTCCGCGACCCGGAGAGGTGCGGAGCGCGCGATCACCTGATCGGGACGTGCCCCGTCACCCGCGGCTGCGGGCTCGCGCAGTCAGCGAGATGCCGATTCCGAGCGCGAGCGCCGCCGCGAGTGCCCATGGCAGGACCTCGAGGCCGGTCCGGGCGAGCGGCCCGCGGGAACCGTCGGCCGACGGATCATCCTGCGAGCCGGAGCCGGAGCCGGAGCCGGAGCCGGAGCCGGAGCCGGAGCCGGAGCCGGAGCCGGAGCCGGAGCCGGAGCCGGAGCCGGAGGCGCCGTCACCGTCACCGTCGCCGTCACCGTCGCCGTCACCGGGAACTTCGGCTCCGCCGCCGGGTGCCTCGCCATCACCAGGGGTCTGGCCGTCATCGCCACCGCCGGGCTGCTCCCCGTCGCCGCCGTCACCCGGATCCTCGCCGTCGCTGCCGTCGCCGGGATCCTCCCCGCCGCTCCCGGCCTGCGGGGCCACGAACACCGCGACGGTCTGCGCGGGCACGGTGACGGTGCCGGTGGCTGCATCCCACGTGGCCTGCTTGACCACCTCGTCGGCGCCGCCGGCCTGCACCTCGTGCAGCTCGTAGTCCAGCCCGGCCATGCCTTGGATCGTCTCGGTGATCGGCTCACCGGTCGCGTTGAACACGGTGACCAGCCCGTCGAGCGCCGGATCCGCGTCCCCGCCCACGGTGTCGTCGATCCGCATCACCAGCAGACCGGCGGTGGCGTCGGCGCCGGCGTTCGGGAAGCTGACCTTCTGCCGGATCAGCTCCGCGTCGCCGAGGGTGAACAGCGTCGAGGAGGAGCGCATCCGCAGCAGATCCAGGGTGACCTCGCTGGAGCGCCCGATGTCCTCCGGAGTCGGCGTCTTCGCCGGATCCTCGAGCATCGGCACCATGAGATCCCAGGCCTCGCCGTTCTTCTCCTCCGGCGGCAGGCCCGTGCCGAAGCCGCTGGTCTGCTGCGTCCAGTCGATCGTGTTGAAGTGGTCGCCGGAGTTGTAGCTGTCGCGGTCGAGCGACTTCGAGCGCAGCAGATCGGTGCCGCCCGCCCAGAACGAGGGGGACTGGCCCAGGGTCACCGTGGCCAGGGACAGCGTGTTCATCCGCACCCGCACGTCCATCGGTGCGTCCTGCGGCAGCTTCCACACGTTCATGTCGTACAGCGCCTCGTTGTCGTGCGCGTCGACGTAGTTGACCGTCTCCTCGGGACGGGTGGCGTACCCGGCGGGAGCGCCGTTGTAGTCCAGCTGGTCACCGCGCACCACCTCTCCGCTCGAGCTCAGCAGCTCGTAGTCGGCGAGGTTGCCGGCCATCCCGATGCGGATCAGGTCGGTGCGATGGCGCAGATCGGTCAGCTGTTCCGCTTCACCCACCTCCGCGAAGCCGTTCGGCATCGTGTACAGGCCGTTGCCGAAGCCCTGCGCGGTGCGCTTGTCGGTGTCGAAGGGGCTGCCGCCGTGCACGGCGTCCCGCAGCCGGTCGTTGAAGGTGCCGATCGAGGTGCCGCCCAGCTGCCCCTGCGTGGCCTGGGTGAAGCGGGCGTTGTCCGCGATCTCGCCGAAGTTCCAGCCCTCGCCGTAGAGGTAGATGCTCTTCCCATCGACCCCGTCAACCTCGAGGGTCAGCTGATCCAGCGCCTCGCGCACGGCGAGCATGTTCTCCACCGAGTGGTGGCCCATCAGGTCGAAGCGGAAGCCGTCCACGTGGTACTGACGGGCCCAGAGCACGGTCGAGTCGACCATGAGCTTCTGGCTCATGGCGTTCTCGGTCGCGATGTTCGAGCAGCAGCTGGAGTTCTCCACCCCGCCGTCGAGGTTCAGTCGCTGGTAGTAGCCGGGAACGATCCGGTCCAGCACGGACTTGTCTGCCTGGCCGTGCGCGGCGGTGTGGTTGTAGACCTGGTCGAGCACCACCTGCAGGCCCATCGAGTGCAGCTCGCCCACCATGGAGCGGAACTCCGCGGTGCGCTCTCCGCCGATCTGGTGGCCGCCTGTCGCGTAGGACCCCTCGGGGCTCATGTAGTGCAGCGGGTCGTAGCCCCAGTTGTAGGGGTCCTGGTCCGCGACGGCGGTCACCGCGGCCTGCTGTGCGGTCGAGGAAGGTCCCGCATCGGCGGGAATCTCCGGCTGGACCTGTGCGGCGCGGTCCTCCTCGATGGTGGCGATGTCGAAGGTGGGCAGCAGGTGCACGGTGGTCACGCCCGCCTCGGCGAGCTCGCCGAGCCGCGCGGAGCCTGCCGAGTCCGGGTGGCCGAAGGCGGCATAGCTGCCCCGGACCTCCTCGGGCAGAGCCTCGTCACCGGCGGAGAAGTCCCGCAGGTGCAGCTCGTAGATCGTCTGATCGGCGAACTGATCGACGATCGGGGCGGGGGAGTCCGTCCAGACCTCCGGCGCCCAGCGCGGGTCGTCCAGATCCAGCACCACCGAGTGCTGAGAGTTCAGGGTCAGGCCCACCGAGTACGGATCGGTCACGACGTTGGTCGTGACCTCGCCGAGGGCGGGGACGAAGACGTCCACGGCGAAGGTGTAGGCCTGGTCGGTCCAGTCGGCGGCGCCGACGGCAGTCCACACGCCGCCCGGCCCGCGCTCCATCGCGACCTCGGTCGGCGCGGCGGTCGAACCCGCGGCAGCCACCGCCGGGCCGTGCAGCTGCAGCGTCACCTGCTGCGCCGTCGGCGCCCACAGCGAGAGCGACGGCACGCCAGCCTCCCAGGTCACACCGAGGTCCTGCGCGGTCGCGCCCTCGGCGAAGAGGGCATCGAGCACGCCCGGGATCTGCAGCCCGGTGAACACCTCGATGCCGTCCGCGCCGTACTGTACGACGGCCAGCTCGCCGCGAAGCGCCTCCACCAGCACGGAGCGGTCCAGATCCGGCAGGTCGAGGGCGAGGAAGTCCTTCAGATGCCCGCGGCCTGCGAGTTCAGCCTGGTCCAGGCCGCCGTCGCGCAGGGTCAGCTCTCCGAGGCTGGTGCCACCGACGACGGCGCCCTCCTCGACCGCGAGCCCGCCGGCCTTTGCCGTGAACAGCTCCCAGCGGGTGCCCTCAGGAGCAGTCACCAGGTTCGCCGGCCAGGCGATGGTGTCGGCGTCCACGACGTGGCCCAGCTGCTTGCCGGTGCCTGCGAGCTGCGGCGAGGCGGCCTCGACGGCCAGCAGGTGGGTGGTCAGGTCGTAGGTGAAGGTCACCAGTTCGCCGTCCTGGGTGGAGAAGGAGTAGTTCGCGCCGCCCGGCTCGCCGCCTGCGCCGTAGCTCTCGTCCCAGGATCCTCCGTGGGCGGCCTTGGTCTCGTAGGACCCGCCGGGGATCGCGTCGGTGGTGAAGGTGAAGAGGCCATCGCCGTCGGGATCCTGCATCCAGGTGCGCATGCACCCGGGCATCCAGTCCTCGGGGCAGCCGAGCGCGGCGTTGAACGATCCGGGCAGGGTGACGAAGGGTCCCATGGCGCTGTTCTGCGCGACGTGGGTGGCCGGGTCGTACCAGAAGGTCAGCGGCCCGCCCTCGTGGGTATAGGTGATGTCCCCGCCGCCGGGCACGCCGCCCGCGCCGTAGTTCTCGTCCCAGCTGCCGCCGACGGCAACCTTGAAGGCGTAGTCCCCGGCCGGGATGTCGAACGTGCCGGTGTACATGCCGGAGTCCGCATCCAGGGTCAGCTGGGCCGCGGTGCAGTCCGGCTGCCAGTCGCCCGCGCAGCCCATCGCGGCGTTGTGCGAACCGGGCACGGTCACGGACAGCTCGTCGATCGCGCCCGGTCCCTCCTCGGAGCCGCCCGCGGAGAGGTCCGCGCCGACGACCGCGGTCGTCGAGTCCGCGACTCGGTTCCCGGCCGCGTCGGTCGAGACCGCGCGGTACTCGAGCAGGGTGCCGACGGGCAGTGCGCGCACGTCGTGGAACACGCGCGGGCTGTCATCCTCCGCGGTGCCGAGCGCCGTCCAGGCGACCTCGCCGGCGAGGCGCCAGCTGACGGTGGTCTCGGCCCAGCGGTCGGCGGTGACGGCGGCGCTGATCGGGGCGAGGCCCTCGACCTTCGCACCGTCGGCGAGATCCAGCATGATCTCCTGCGCCTCGGCAGCAGCGGCCACAGGCTGATCCGCCCGCAGCACCACGGCGCTGAGCGCAGGCACCGTGATCTCGACCGTTCCGTCGGCCCCAGCAGTCACCGGGGCATGGTCGCCGTAGAGCGAGGTATAGCTTGCGCCCGGGGTGAGGGTGGTGAGCGTGACGGTGTGCGCCTCGGGGGCGTTGTTCAGCGCGACGAGGTGCTCGAGCTTCTGCTCGCGGTCCACGCGGGAGAAGGCGTAGATCCCGGCGCCGTCCTCGGCGTGCAGCTCGATCTGCGCGCCGGTGGCGAGCGCCGGAGTGGTGTTGCGCAGCGTGGCGAGCTCGCTGATCAGCGGGTACAGCTGCGCCTCTGTCGAGAAGTGCTCGCCCTCGCCATAGGGCGCGCCGTCGATCAGGGTGTCATCGAGATAGGAGGAGACCTGGCTGGCGAACATCGACTGGCGGGCGTCCTTGTCGCTGCCGTCGCCGGCGAAGCCCTGCTCGTCGCCGTAGTAGATCACCGGCTGGCCACGGGTCAGCAGCATCGTCTCGTGCGCGAAGGCGGTGCGCTCCGCGAGCCGGTCGGAGTCCCGCAGCAGATAGCCGATGCGGCCCATGTCGTGATTGCCCACGAAGGTGGGCAGGTCCGCGGCGGAGGAGTCCGCCGTCGTGTAGTAGTCATCCGCCGCGAACAGACCGGCCATGCCCTGCGCGGTGTAACCCTTGGCCCAGTTCGTCGCGGAGGACTGGAAGGCAAAGTCGAGCACCGAGTCCATCTCGGTGTCGCGCACATAGGGGGAGAGCTTCTGCGCGTCAGCGTCATAGATCTCGCCGAAGGTGAAGAACTGCTCCCCGGCCGGCGACCCGCCCTGGTGATCGACCAGAGTGGAGGTGAAGGTCTGCCAGAACTGGAAGTCCACATGCTTGGCGGTGTCGATGCGGAAGCCATCGATCCCGAAGTCCATCCAGGTGGTGTAAATGTCCTCCATCGTCGCGAGCACCCTCGGGTCCTCGGTCATCAGGTCATCCAGACCGTCGAAGTCGCCGAAGGTGACGGACTCTCCCTCCCACGTCGAGTTGCCGCGGTTGTGGTACATCGTGACGTCGTTCAGCGCCTCGGGGACCATCACCTGGTTCTCCGCCGAGCGCACCGGCGAGTAAGGGAACGAGGACGCCGGATCCATCGCCGGGAAGTCGGTGGACTGCGCGAGCGCGGTGACGTCCACCGGGCTGCCAGCCTCATCGAGATAGGGGGAGGTCGCCTGGTCGACGTAGCCGTACTCGCCCTCCTCGTAGTCGATGAGGTCCGCGGTGTGGTTGGTGATGATGTCGAAGTAGACCTTGATGCCGCGGGAGTGGGCGTCGTCGATCAGCCGCTTCAGCTCCTCGTTCGTGCCCAGGTGCGGGTCGATGGTGGTGAAGTCGGTGACCCAGTAGCCGTGGTAGCCGGCGCTCGCGTCCTCGCCCTCGCCCTGGACCGGGTTGTTGGTGAAGGAGGGGGTCAGCCAGATCGCACTCATCCCCAGGCCCTCGATGTAGTCCAGCTGCGAGTGGAGCCCGGCGATGTCACCGCCCTGGTAGAAGCCCTTGTCGGTGGGGTCGAAGCCGTGATCCAGGCGCTCGCCGTCGATCCCGCCGGTGTCGTTGCTCGGATCACCGTTCTCGAAGCGGTCGGTGAGCACGAAGTAGAAGGTCTCGCCTCCGCCGGGGTGGCGGTAGGGGGCCGACGAGAGGGCGTCGTCCTCCTCGGTGTATTCCCCGCCCTGATCGGCGAGCACGACGGACAGCCGCGAGGTCGTCTCGTCGAAGCGGAAGGTCACCCGACTGGGGGCGGCGATGGCCAGCGGGATGTTGTCCTCGCCGCCGCCCAGCCCATAGGCCGCATCCCAGCTGCCGCCGATCGCGGTCTTGATCTCGTACTGCCCGGCGGGGACCTCGAAGGTCGACTCCCACTGCCCGGCCGCCGAGGTGGGGGCGAGCGCGGTCGCCTCGCACGCCGGGTCCCAATCCGCCTCGCAGCCCAGCTCGTCCTGGAGGGAGCCGGTGAGCACCGGCTGGTCGGGGCCGACGGCGAACACCAGCGGCGCGGTGCCGAGGATCGTGGCGGTGGCCATGAGCAGTGCGGTGAGCATTGCGAGCAGCCGATGGGAAGCGTAGGGGACCGACATGCGGGGACTCCTCTGTCCGGGCAAGGGCGCCGGCTGAAGCCGACGGGGGAGGGCGCGCAGGAGACGACCGGGAGCGTCGAGCCTGCAAGATCTTGCATAGCGAAACCTGCGACTGTGCGGTGTTTGCCGTCTCCACCGTAGGGGGTGCAGGTCACATGCTCAAGGGTGAGAGCAGAACCTGCAAGAACTTTCAGGGCAGCAGGGTGCCCGCCCCGGCGAGGGTCGCGATCGTCGTGACCGCGGCATACCCGGTCAGCACCGTGCACAGCAGCCATTCGCGGGCGCTGCCGGCGTTGCCCAGCAGCGGCACGGCGACATCCCCGCTGCGCTGCCAGAGCGGCGAGGCGAGTCGCTTCGGCGGCTTCACGGTCAGCGGCCAGGTGGGGAAGGGGATCCCGTCGGTCGTGAGCAGGTCGCCGACGAGATGCGCCAGCGCCCCCACCGCCACGGCGGCCGGCAGCCAGATCGAGGTGTCCGGCGCGACGACCCCGACCAGCAGCCCGGCACCGATCCCCACGACCCAGGGCAGCAGCCTCCCCGTGACCGCCTTCAGCGCCCGGGTGCCGAAGGCGCACATCACGGCGACCAGGAGGGCGGCGCCCGCCTGCACCTCACCCAGCACGGGCACCACCACCTGCCAGTCGAGCCCGTTCACGAACGCCGCCAGCACGGTGAACGCGAGGACGGCGAGCAGCGTGTGCGTGGCCCCGCGATGGCCGGCCGCTCTGCTGACGGACCGGGTGAGCGCCTTCGTGAGGCCGCCGCCGGAGCGGGAGATCGTGGCACTGGGATGGTCGATATCCGGCAGCAGGGCGGCGCCGGTGGCGACCACGGCACCGGCGATCACCTGCGCGGGCGTCAGGTCCCACAGGTCCAGCCCCGCCGCATGCCCGAGCACCGAGGTGGAGCCGGCCAGGGCCATCCAGGCGGCGGTGCCGCTGATCGCGTGATGTCCGCCCATCATGGGCATCGTCCTCCTCGGGAGTTGGTCTGCGCGGCCTCACCAGGGGAAGGATGGGGGAGGAGGGCCGCCGGGAAGACTACCGGCGGGTCACGACAGTCAGCGGCGCCGGGATATTCGACGCGCCCTTCCGCACGGCGATGACATGATCTCCGGAACCGATAGAGGAGTGAAGGCAGTGGATGTCGAGGTGAGCACGTCGTGGGAGACCTGGCCAGCGCTGCGCGACGAGACGCGGCTGTTGCACCCGGGGTCGGCGCTGGTCGGTCTGCACCGCGACGGAGAGCTGGTCGGCCTGCTCCGCCGTTACGTGGGCGACGGCTCCCGCTGGCTCACGCGCTGGCCGACGGGGGAGTCTGATCGGGAGCCGCCCGCACCGTCGGTGCATTTCAGCGCCGACAGCGATGCGCACACGGCAGAGGCCTGGTTCGAGTCGGAGTGTCTCGACGGCGAGGACCACCTGGTGGCCAGGGCCGTGCTGACGCCTCGCCAGCCACCGGCCTGGATCCAACGGCCGGCCGCCGGCACCGACGGCCTCGTGGTCGAAGCCCTCGCAGAGCTGCTGGTCGAGTCCGGCGGCGCGGATGCGGGGAACGAGATGCCGCTGCACGAGGTCATCGCCCTGCCGGGGCCACGTGTTCCGGGACTGCATGCAGATCTCGGCGCCCGCTCGTGGCATGTCACGGATGGGAGGCGCGTCCTGCGCGCAGTGGAGCTGCCTCCGCTGAGGAACCGTGACGACGATGCGCTCCGCGCTCGCCGAGCCCGGATCATCGACTCGACTGCGCCGCTGTCGGCCCCGGGGTTTCTCCTCTGGAAGGAGGGTGAGGTGAGGCTCTGGCGTGGCGGCGAGGAACCGCTGCTGGATCCCTTCCTCGCACACCGCGACCAGTCTCCGCTGGAGAGGCTGCTCGTCGAGCGCCTTGATGCCGAGAGCCTCGAGTTCTCGTCGTAGTCCGCGGCGTCGAGGAGTGGAGCCCGACGCCGCAGTTCCGGCGAGGTGCCCTTCTCGCCACCGTTCACCGCGTCGCCGCCTCCAGCAGCTCGAGCACGTGGCGGTAGCTCTTCCCGGTCGCGGCCTGCATGCCGAGCTCGCAGGTGCGGTTCGCGGAGACGTACCAGTCGGTCTCCCGCTGTGCGACCTCGGCCGCCTCTGCGGCGGTGGCTGACGCGGTGAGCTCGGGATGCAGCATCCCGCGGTCACCCGCGTAGCCGCAGCAGCCCCAGTCCACCGGCACCACGACGTCCCGGGCGGCGGCCTCGGCGATCGCGACCAGGTCCTCGGTCGCCCCCAGATGCGTCGTCGAGCAGGTGGGGTGCACGGTGACGGACCCGGCCCGCTCGCCGATCTGGAGCCGGTCCAGCAGGTGGCGGCGCACGAAGGTGATCGCGTCCACCACCTCGATGCCCGTGCCCGTCATCGCGTCGAGGATCCCCTCGGTGCAGCTGGAGGCATCGACGATCACCGGCAGGCGCCCGCCGTCGCTCGCCGCGAGCAGCGCGGAGCGCACCCGCTCCCGCATCTGCTCCTTCGCCTCGGTCATCCCCTTGGAGGAGAAGGGTGTGCCGCAGCAGAGGGACGCGGCGTCATCGGGCACCGTGAGGCGCATCCCGGCGCGCTGGGCGAGCAGACCGAGCGCGAGGGGCACCCCGAGCGAGGTCGCAGCCGCCGTCGGCCCGCGACCGCTCCCGCATCCGCAGTCCCCACCGCAGCCGCTGGAACTGTCGCGGTCCGTCGCCCGCGGCTCCTCCGCGGCCCCGAACATCGTGTGCACACAGGCTGGCAGGTACACCGCGGCAACATCTGCAGACGCCCGCCCCCGCCCGCCGGCCCGCCGCACCGACCCACCGCGACGCGGCAGCTCCTCCCGGTACTGCGGCACCACATCCGCCCCCAGCACGGCCCGGCCGACGTCGGTCGCGACCCGCGGCAGCACCTGCGGCATCGCTCCGGCCACGCTCATCGCGGCCGATGCCCCCCGGGTCAGCAGATCCCAGTTCCCGGCCGCAGCGCCCCAGGCTGCGTTCGGGGCCACACCCGCGTCCTCCGCCCGCAGCCGCCGCACCAGATCACCGGTGTTTATATCGACCGGGCACGCTGTCTCGCACATCCCATCGACGGCGCAGGTCTCCAGCCCCTGGTACTCGTAAGCCTTCCGGATCGCGCGGGCGGTCTCGAGATCCCCGCGCTGCTCAGCGAGGTTCGCGTCACGGCGCAGCACGATCCGCTGGCGCGGGGTGAGGGTGAGGTCCTTGGAGGGGCACACCGGCTCGCAGTAGCCGCACTCCACGCAGCGGTCCGCCTCCTCCTCGATCGCGACCACCGGCTTCAGATCGCGCATGTGCGCGGAGGGGTCATCGGTGAGCACCACACCCGGGTTCAGGATCCCCGCCGGGTCCACGAGGGCTTTCAGCTCCCGCATCACGCCGTACAGCTCCGGCCCGTACTGCCGCTCGACGAAGGGGGCCATCACCCGCCCGGTGCCGTGCTCGGCCTTGAGGTTCCCGCCGTGGCCGAGGACCAGAGTGACCATGTCCTCGGTGAACGCCTCGAGTCGGTCGCCGCCGTCCCCGAGCCGTTCGTTGAGCAGGAAGTGGATGTTGCCGTCCTTCGCGTGCCCGAAGATCACCGACTCGTCATAGCCGTGCCGGTCGAACAGCCCCTGCAGCCCCTGGCAGGTGGCCTCCAGCTCCGGCACCGGCACCACCACATCCTCGAGCAGGGCGGTGGATCCCGCCGGCCGCGCCCCGGCGACCGCGGCATAGAGCCCCTTGCGGGTGGTCCACATCGCCGCCCGGCGGCCCGCCTCGGTGGTCATCGAGAAGGGTGCGGCAAGGCCCAGCGTCGCGGCGAGCGAGGAGGCGTCGGCCGCCTTCTGGGCGAGCACCTCGGGCGCATCCGCCCGATGCTCCACCAGCAGCGCCGCATGGCCGTCGACCGTGAGCCCGAGGATCTCCTGCGGCGCTCCCGTGAGGGACTGTGCGACGATCAGCGAGCGGGCGTCCATCAGCTCCGCGGTGGCGAAACCGGCGCCCACCACCTCGGGCAGCGCGGCGGTCGCGGCGGTGAGCGAGGGCAGCACCAGCAGCCCGGTGGCGATGTGCTTCTGGATCGGGACTGTGCGGAACACCGCGGAGGAGACGAAGGCGAGGGTGCCCTCGGAGCCGACGATCAGGTGGGCGAGCACGTCGGCCGGGGTCTCGAAGTCCAGCAGGGCGTTGATGCCGTAGCCCATCGTGTTCTTCAGCGCGAAGCGCTCCCGGATCACGCGGGTCGCGGCGGCGTCCTCCCGCACCCGCCGCATGAGGCGCAGCAGGCCCTCGTGAAGGGCGGGCTCGTCGGCCCGCAGGCGCGCTTCGGCTCCCTCGAGCGCGGTGTCCACGATCGTGCCGGAGGGCAGCACGAAGCGCAGCGACTCGAGCGTGCGATAGGAGTTCTCGGCGATCCCCGCCGCCATGCCCGAGGAGTTGTTCGCGATCACCCCGCCGATGGTGCAGGCGATCTCGGAGGCCGGATCCGGGCCCAGCCGCCGCATATGCCGCAGCAGGTGGGCGTTGACCTGCCGCAGCGTCGCGCCGGGCCCCACCCGCACGCGCTCGCCCGCATCGAGCACCTCGATCCGGCGGAAGTGGGTCCGCACATCGGCCAGCACGGAGTCGGACTGCGCCTGCCCGGACAGGCTGGTCCCGCCGGAGCGGAAGGTCAGCGGCCGACGTTCGCCCGTCGCCTGGCGCAGCAGCGCCACCACCTCGGCCTCGTCGGCCGGGGCGGTCACCGCCTCGGGCAGCAGCAGGAAGTGGGAGGCATCATGCGCGAGGGTGTGGCGGGCGACGACATCGGTGTCGAGCAGCGGCAGAGCGGTCATGCCTCACGGTATCTCGCGAGCTGGTGGCGGGCTGTACCGTCGGTTCCGTGACGAGCGCATTGACCACTTATCTCGAACGACTCTCCATCGCGCTGTCGACCGCGACAGCGCCCGAGACCACGGATGCGGTGCAGCCGGACCGCGGCATCTCCGGCAGCGCTGAGGCCGTTGGTGACATCCCCGAGCTGTCCTTCCTCTCCGGCGCCCGCGAGGACCATCTCGGCGTCGCCATCTGCTCGATCGACGGGGAGATCACCTCCGCCGGCAGCGACCACGCCTTCCCCGTGCAGTCGATCTCCAAGGCGTTCGCCTATGGCGCCGCCATCGACCTGCACGGCATGGACTACGTCGATTCGGTGGTCGACGAGGAGCCGACGGGGGAGGAGTTCAACGCCCTCAGCATCGACCGGCACTCGAAGAAGCCGAAGAACCCGCTGGTCAACATCGGCGCGATCCGCACCCACGCGATGCTGGGCCCCACCCAGGATGAGCGCACGAAGCGACTGCGTGATGTGCTCGACGCCGCTGCCGGCCGCCCGCTCGAGCTGCATGAGGAGACCCGGGACGAGGAGCTGACCACCGCCGACCGCAATCTCGCGCTCGCCTACATGCTGCGCGCCGCCGGGTCGATGAACGAGGACGCCGCAGAGGTGGTCGGCGGCTACATCGAGGGCTGCGCGGTGCTCACCACCGTCACGGATCTCGCGGTGATGGCCGCGACCCTCGCCTCCGGCGGCACCAATCCGCTCACCGGCGAGGAGGTGTTCTCCCGGGTCGCCGCCCGCCAGGTGCTCTCGGTGATGCTCACCTGCGGGATGTACGACAACGCCGGCGACTGGGTCAGCGACGTCGGCCTGCCCGCGAAGTCCGGCGTTGGCGGCGGGATCATCGCCTCGCTGCCCTCCCGGTTCGGCCTCGCCAGCTACGCCCCGCAGCTGGACCTGCACGGCAACTCCGTGCGCGGCACCTACTTCTTCGAACGCCTCAGCGCGGACTTCGCCCTCCACATGCTCGACGGCGTGGTGCCGCGCGACCTCGAGGAGTGCGCACAGGAGCTGATGGAAGTGGGCACGCACCCGTGATCGCCGCCCGACAGCTCGACCCCGACGAGTGGCCGCTCTGGCGAGAGCTGCGACTGCGCGCCCTGGAGGATTCCCCGGGCGCCTTCGGCAGCACGCTCGCCGAGATCCGCGAGCGTGACACCGAAGCCCACTGGCGCGAGGGCGTCAGCTGGCCGCGGGTCCCCTTCGTGGTGGAGGCCGACGGCCAGCCCGCCGCCATGGGCCGCCTCCTGTTCGGTGACGATCCGGTGTACGGGGACGTTCCGGGAGCGCGCGCGGAGCTGATCTCCGTCTGGGTCGCGCCCGAGCTCCGCGGGCACGGCGCCGGCCGCGCCCTGATCGCCGCTGCGGTCGAGCACCTCGCCTCCCGCCATCCGCAGACCCGGCTGCTCCTGGCGGTCGTCGAGACGAACCTGCCCGCCCGTCGGCTCTACGAGAGCTGCGGCTTCGGGACCGGCGGCCGGAACCCCGAGGACGCCGCCGAGCTGCTCATGGAGCGCCGCGCCGCCCCGATGGAACAGGAGCCCGTGGAGCTGCCCACCGACCTGGTCGCCCGCTACCGGGCCGTGGACCGGGAGCTGGTCGGGACCCCGACCCTGGACACCCCCGCCCACCTGGACCGCCTCGAGGCGGAGATCGCCCGGGAGGGCATGCGCACCCCCATCGATCTGGCCTTCAACCAGGAGTTCGCGACACTCGACGGCAATCACCGCATCGCCGTGGCCCTGCGCCTGGGACTGAGCACCGTCCCCGTCCACCTCACCCGCCGCATGCGAGAACTGCGCCCGGCCCATGCCCAGGACATGCGCCCCGACGACCTGACTCTGCTCGACGCCGCCCTGCGCGGGGAAGCGCCTGTGAATCGGTAGACTCGCCCCCATGAGTTCCACCTCGAGCAACGACCTGGTCCGCCGCCCCTTCGAGGGCCTGCCGAACGAACAGGATCTGGTGGCTATGCGCCAGCTGATCCCGGCGGCGACGATGGCCGCGAAGACCACCGCGGAGTACGGCTCTCTGGATGTCGAGCTCGCGACCATCCTGCCGATGGCCTGGCCTGCCGTGCGCCGCACTGACGGCTCCGTCACCGTCGGCATCCAGGCCGGTTATCCCGGCGGCGACCTCTCACGCGGCATCGGCCAGGCCATCAAGCTCGCCGCCGCGCTCGAGCCCGGCAACCCGATCACCACCGTCACCCTCGACGAGGACGCCCCGCGCCTGCAGGACATCCTCGACCTCAGCGGCGGCTTCGAGCTCCAGATCCAGGACACCTTCGAGTTCTGGCTCGACCCCAGCGCCGAGCGCACCGGCGAGATCGAGCAGGCCATCTCCCAGGCCAACGAATCGATCATGCCGACCCGTGCGGTGGCGGGCCTGCCCCACGCCTACTGGGTCGACGCCGGCGCGAAGGAGCACGTGCGCTGGGTGCTCGACGCCGACGAGGAGAAGGTGATCGACGCGGTCACCCGCCTCCACGCCCGTCGCGAATCCGCGATCTGCGAGGGTGCCAAGTACGTCGGCTCCTTCCGCGCCGAGGGCCTCTCGATCCCGGTCTGGGACCTCGCGAAGGGTTCCGGCGTCGAGGCCGCCGAGGCAGAGGCAGAAGCCTTCCGCGCTCGTTTCGAGGAGGCGCTCGCCTCGACCGAGCCGCTCACCACCCTCGAACGTCGGGCCCGGGGCGGCATCGTGGCCCGTCAGGTGACACTGCGATGAGCACCGCGGGGCCGCTGACGACGCACCGTCCCGAGCGGGTGGCCGTCGTGATCCCCGCCAAGAACGAGGCGGAGCGGATCGAGGCGACCATCGAGTCCGCCCGCAGGATTGCGGGAGTGGACCTCGTGGTGGTCGTCGACGACGGCTCCACCGACTCCACCTCCGCTGTCGCGATGGGGGCCGACGCCCTGGTGGTGCGGCACAAGACCAACCGAGGCAAGGCCGCCGCGATGGCGACCGGTGCCCAGATGGTCGCGATCCGCGAGCACGCCGAACGGGCCGATGGAGGCTCCAGCTTCTCCGAGGAGCTGCACGCCGAACCGCGCTCGCCCGGCCACACTGGTCCGTTGCCGGTGATCGACGCGCACCACACCGTGCCGCGCGCCCTGCTGTTCCTCGACGCCGATATGGGTGGCTCCGCCGAAGCCGCGCAGCCGCTGGTCGATGCAGTGCTCGACGAGGGCGTCGACATGGCGATCGCCCTGCTGCCCCCGCAGGAGGGCGCCGCTGGAATGGGCATCGTGGTGCGCACCTCACGCCGGGGCATCCACCGCGCCACCGGCTGGGAGCCGAACCAGCCGCTGTCCGGCACCCGCTGCATCACCCGGGAGACCTGGGAGGCCTGTCTTCCGCTCGCTCCGGGCTGGGGCGTGGAGACCTCGCTGACGATCGATGCGCTCAGCAGCGGGTTCTGGGTCAAGGAGATCCCGGCCGAGCTCCATCACCGTGCTACCGGCAAGGACCTCCGCGGCCAGCTGCATCGTGCCGCGCAGCTGCGCGATGTGGTGCGGGCGCTCGCCCGCAAGCGCCACCTGGCCCCCGACCTCGAGGAGGATGGGCAGGCCGAGTCGCCGGAGGATCCGGAGCCGCTGGAGGTCGCACCGCTGCCGCCACTCCCGTCGGCACCGACGGACCATGACGAGGAGAAGACCTGGACCGTCGTCCCGGAGCCTGCCACCGAGTCCGAGCGTGCAGAGCATGCCGAGGCCCGTCGGCTGACCCTCGCGGACCTGCCCGTCACCGGGGAGTTCTCCGACGACGAGACCCGGGCCCTCGGCGACGTGGACGCCGCGGAGCTCGACGCCCTGCTGCGTGACCTGCCGGTGGACGGCGACTTCGCCCCCGATGACGTCGTCTACCTCGCGGAGACCGACCTCGAGACGCTCGCGACCCGGCTCCGGGGTGCGCCCGTCGAGGGCCGCTTCACCCCGGAGCATGCGGTGATCATCGCCTCGCACCTCGAGGTCGGAGAGCCCACGATCCCGGAGTCCCTGCCCACACCGCTCAGCCCCGACGAGTACACCTCGCTCGTGGTGCACGCCGCGGTGGACGCGGAGAACCTTTAGCCAGCGTTCTGGTTCTGGTCTCAGTCCCGTTCCTGACCCAGGTCCTGAGGCGCCGGCAGCACCGCGGGCAGGTAGCACAGCCAGATGCCGAACATGGCTGCGACCAGCACCGGCCCGGTGTCGTTGACCGCGTAGCCGACCCAGGTGCCCACCACGAGCGCGACCCGCACCCAGTACGAGGCGGGGTGCTCGGCATCCAGAGCCACGAGCCGCCGCCAGCGCAGTCGGCCCGGGATCAGCAGCGCGATCGACGCCACCACCGCGAGCACCATCACGACCGCCAGCGACGGGTATCCGGTGGTCATCGCGACGTTCTGGGCGAGCTTTCGGACCACCACCGAGATCACCTCGCCGCTGAGGAGCTCGTCGATGAAGCGTCCCAGGTGGGTGCGGTCCTCGGCGGGTCGCAGCCAGTCCAGGAACGAGACCCCCAGCACCGCGACCGCGCCGCCCGCCCCGAGGGCGAGCAGATGCCACAGCCGCGGCCGGATCCCGGAGACCAGCAGCGCCAGCAGCCCGAAGGCGGGAATCGTGGCCAGCATCGACCCGAAGTCCGCGCCCATCGACGGGGCCACGCAGACGATCGCGACCAGAGCGCCGACGGCCACCGTCCACACCACCCGTGCACGCGGGGTGCGCACCACCGCGAACAGGCACAGCAGCGCCATCAGCGCCGCCGCGAGCACCATCCCGAACAGATGGTTCGACAGCCCGTAGAAGCGCCCGCCGGAGATCGGCTGCGCCCCCAGCGGTGAGCCCAGCTGGAACCGCGACCCGGTGGCCGATTCGCCGAGGATCAGCAGGGCGACCAGCGCCGCGGAGATCCCGACGGGGCCCAGGCGATGGTGGCGCCAGGGACCGGCCAGCACCAGCGCCGACAGCAGCGCGCAGCCCGCCCACACCACGCCCGTCAGGGCCAGCGTCGGATGCTCCGCGCGCCACCACGGCACCAGGGAGGCGAACATCCCCACCGGCAGTGCGAGCGGCGCGATCGCCGCGAGCGCCCGGCCGACGGCGGCGAGACGCGGCCGACGTGCCAGCGGCGGGACCAGCAGGATCACGATCCCGATCACGCCGAGCGCGAACCAGGAGCCGAGCGCGGGCACGGTCGCCGCATCGACCTGCGCCGCGGCCTCGGAGCGATCCAGGGCCAGCTGCTGCGGGTCGTCGTGCGCGGTGCCGCGGAACGGCTGACCGGGGATCAGCCCGTCGGCGGTGGCGTCATAGGAGGTGAAGATCGTGGCGAGCACATCGGTGAGCACCACCACGCCGGTCTGCTTGGTGGCCCCGCTGGTGAGGGCCTGGCCGGAGAAGGCGGTGTCGAGGGCGACCTGCAGGCCCGCCGTGCGCGAGGCGACCGGCCCGGGGTGCTCGGCCGACGCCGGATGCTCGGGATCGGTGGCCGCGACGGAGACCAGCAGGGTGCGGGGGAGGTCCGCGCTCTGGCAGCCGCCGAGCTCGTCGAGCGTCGCCCCGACGACAGCATCGAGGGAGACCAGGGCCTGGGCACGGGCCGGGCCGTCGGCCTGGGGCAGCGAGGGGACCGTGACCTGGACCAGGTCGCCCGCGGCGAGAGCATCGGCGATCTGGGTGTACCCGGACTCGCGCTCCGGCGCACCGCCGCCGCCTTCATCCCCGACGGTGAGCTCCACCGTCGACGGACCCGAGAAGTCGAAGGTGCTGACCGGGACCCCGAGCTGCTCCCACTGATCCTGCGCCGGCGTCGGGATGCCGCTGGTGCGCGGCGCCTCCTCCGCCAGGCCCCGGTATCCGGAGTGCAGCGTCTCCATGCCCTGCCGCTTCGTGGAGACGACCGAGGTCGAGGTGGTGTTCATGGCACCCGCGCCGGAGCGCTCGGCGAGGCACTGAAGATTCGGTGTGGCCTGCGGATCGATGTCCTCCCAGCCGAGCCCCGCGGTGGCGATCACCAGCCGCACGGGATCGTCGGGATCGTCGGCGGAGGCAGTAGGCGCGCCGGCGAGGACCAAGGCGCCGAGCAGCAGTGCGAGCAGCACGGCGAGCGGCGTTCGACGCACGGGGGCGGGCAGTTCCTGGGGCACGTCCCGATGCTACGGGGAAGGCCTGCGCCGCGCGGCCGGCCGTTGCAGACCCTCCACCTATCTCTCACGCTCTATCGTGGTCGCCATGCCTTCTCCACAGCCTCCGTACGAGCAGGTTCGCCGCGAGATCCTCGAGCAGGTCCGCACCGGCGAGCTGACGCCGGGTGACCGCCTGCCGGCGATCCGCACCTACGCCGCCGATCTCGGCCTCGCCCCCGGCACGGTGGCCCGCGCCTACAAGCTGCTCGAGGAGTCGCAGATCCTCCTCACCCGTCGCGGGGCGGGAACGACGATCGCCCCCGGTGCGGCGATGGAAGCCCGCAAACTTGCGACCACGGCCCAGCGCGAGCCCGGCGGTCCGGTCGACGCAGGCCTGGTCTCGCTGTTCGCCGGACCGATCGCCGCCGCCCGGGCCCGTGGCGCCCGCGATGTGGAGATCCTCGCCTCGGTGAGGGCGGCGCTCGCAGGTGAGAGCGACGGCGGGGGCGCATGACGTCGGTGCGGCTCGCGCGGCACGATGCCACAGCGGCGGCACCGTACCGGGATCGTCTCCTGGAGCTGTGGCCGAGCGTCTTCGGCCCCGTCGCGGATGAGCAGCAATGGCGCACCCAGTTCTGGGAGCAGCACCGCGGCCGCGCCGACTTCCGCCTGGTCACCGCGGAGCGCGGGGAGTCGCTGCTCGGCTTCGCCTGGGGATACACCGGTGAGCGCGGACAGTGGTGGGCGGACATGGTCCACCCGGCCATCGAGGTCGACGCCGATGACTGGGTGGGCGGCCACTTCGAGGTCGTCGAGCTCGCCGTCAGTCCCGAGCATCAGGGCCGCGGGCTCGGCGGAGCACTCTTCGACGCCCTGCTGGCCGATCTCGACCACGACCGTGCACTGCTCCAGACGGATGCCGACCCGCGCGGCGCCGGGCACCGCCTGTACCTCCGTCGGGGCTGGACGGTGCTCGGCGACCTGTCCCCGGGGAAGGTCGTCATGGGAACCCGCCTCGCGACATGACCAGGGCGCAGCGGTGATGATCCATCTCGAGAGGCTCGGACCCCGGCACGCAGATGCCATCCTCGCCGGGCAGGACCCGGCGCTCGCTGCGGAGATCGTGGGGCAGCGGTGGAGCCGGGAGAGCCTGGACTCCTTCCTCGCTCGTGCTGCGCGATGGCGAGCCGACGGGCCGATCCGTGAATACGCGGCTGAGCTCGACGGTGTGCTCATCGGCGGCGGCGGACTGAACCTCCTGGACACGGGGCTCGAGCGCGGGGAGGCTGCGCTGACCTACTGGCTCCTCGCAACCCATCGCGGCCGCGGCCATGGGCATGTTCTGGCGGCGGCTCTGGTCTCCCGCGCGCGAGCTGAGCCGCGGATCTCACGTCTCGTGCTGCGCATCGCGCCGACGAACAGCGCCTCGAGCGCCCTTGCCCGGAGCCTCGGTGCGGAGCGGACCGGCGAGGTCGAGCGACATCCGGCCGACGCCGCACGGACCGTGGACCGCTGGGTCCTGGAGCTGCGGAGGAGCTGAGGAGCGCGCTCGCCCCGCACCCATGCCCCGCCCGCCCTTCCGCCCTTTCCGCACCCACAGCCTTTCGGCGAGGTCAAGGAGCCTCGAAAAATGTGGATGAATTGTGGGATCAATGGTGGATGGTTTTCACGGTTCCTCCCCGCGGCGAGTTATCCACAATTTCATCCCCATCTGCCGGTAACCCTTGTCTCTGATGGTGGCTGGGAGATAAACTGGACACTCTAGAAAGAATTGCTGTTCGAGTAATTCTTTGTCGAGCATCCCGAGGAGGAGGTGGAGACGATGACCGTGACAGAGCCGCATCCTGTCGGTCGATCTGATATCGCCCCTCCATTCGTCACGGTCCGCGCGCGTTCACCGCTGACGCCCACGTCGCTGATTGCTCGCGGCAAGCTCGACGCCGGGAGCGTCGACGCCGCGGCGGTCACCCGGATCATGGAGAGTGAGCGTGAAGAGTCGCGGCGTCACGCCCGGCACCTGCTCGGCCTTGCTCCGTTCTGGATCGACTACGAGGATCCGGACCTCTCGGATGATCGTGAGGAGCGGAGTCTCGCGATCGCCATCGCGCTGCGCACCACCACCGCACGTGCGTCCTACCGCATTCGCGACGCGCATATCGCCGTCAACGAGATGCCGCAAACCTTTGAGCGCCTCGCCGCTGGCGATATGCCGAAAGAGTGGCATTAGAGAATGGTGAAAGCGGTCAGGGAATTCACACCTTTCCAGCGCTCGCAGGCCGATGAATATATTTCGGCATGGGATCTCGCCTCCATTCCCGCTGATCGATTCCAGGATGAACTTCGCCAGCTGGTCTCCTGGTTCGAGCGGGAAGAATCGCGCCACTGCCCGGAGCACTCCCGCGATGTCACCGTTGAGTCCAGCGGTCGCGATGACGGCATCGCCTGCCTCCGCGTGATCGGCCCGATCCCCGAGATCCTGGCTCTCGCCCGCCGGCTCGACACCTCCGCGAAGGCCGTCCAGGCCGCGCAGCGCCATGCCCTCGAACAGGACGGCCCGATCCCCTTCGACCTCGACGGGGACGTGTCTCGCGACGGCGTCGCGATGACCCTCGCCGCTCTGCGCTACGCGATCATCCACCGCACCCTGCTCGACACCGCCGGCGTCGAGGTGCCCGCACCCCGGCACCGCATCAACATCGTCATCCCCGCCCTCACCCTGATGGGCCTGGACGACACCCCTGCCACCTACGACGGCCTGACCCCGCTGCCGGCCGCGATGGCACGCAAGCTCGCCGAGGCCGAGCCGGTCTGGCACAAGGTCTTCACCGAGCCGATCAAGGGCGGGTTCCTCCCGCTCCCGGCCCAGCGCTACCGCCCCACCCCCGAGATGGTCGAGCATCTGCGACTGACCACTCCCCGTTGTGCCGTCCCCGGCTGTACGAAGAGCACCACCGATGACGCGGAGAACGACCACATCGAAGAGTTCGACCACGCGCACCCCGAACGGGGAGGCCCCACCAGCATCGACAACCTCCACCGGCTGCACTGGGGTCATCACGACCTCAAGACCGCGAAACGAATAGACCCGGTCCGAGAACCCGACGGCTCCACCACCTGGACAGTCGGATCCCCACCCCTGGTCAGCGCAAGGGTTTCGCCACGCCCTGACCTGGCCACCCCGCGCCTCGCGACCGCCATGATGGAGTCGTGGGAGCACTACCAATGGCTCAGCATGATGGAAGAGATGGACCGCAGCGGCGAGAGCGCACGCATCCACCAGGAATGGGGACCCGTCGACACTGCCATCGAAGGCGAGCTCGACCCGGGGGAGGACCCGGACGACGCCGCAGAACAGAAGCGGTGGAACCAGGACCCGCCGTTCTGAGAGTTCGCCGGTCGTGGCACCATGTTCCGATGCCCCGAGCCATCAGCCTCGTCCGACCGGACCTCACCCGCTGCTCCGACTTCCTCGACTGCGTGTCGGACTTCGGCGGTACTCCGATGGACGGGTCAGGCATCCGGGATCCCACACATCCACCCGTCGACCAGGGCGATGTCACCGAGTTCGTCGCCGCCCGCCTCGCCGAGGAGGATCCGGCCACCGAGCTCCCCGACGGCTGGGTCCACTGCACGAGCCGCTGGATCCTCGACGCCGAGACCGGCGAGATGCTCGGCTTCATCGCCACCCGGCACCGCCTCACCCCCTACCTGCTCGAGCAGGGCGGTCACATCGGCTACTCGGTGCGCCCCATGGCCAGGCGACAGGGGATCGCCTCCGCAGCGCTGGAGATCGCCCTGCTCCAGGCACAGGAGCTGGGCATCAACCCAGTGCTCATCACCTGCGACGACGACAACCCCGGCTCCCGCCGAACCATCGAGAAGGCAGGCGGCGAGCTCGAGGACATCCGCGACGGCAAACGCCGCTACTGGATCGGCGATGGGCCACGTCCTCAGGCCTGAAGGATCCCGGTCTGAAGGATCCTGGCCTGAACGCGGCCGAGCCCATCCCGGCAGGCCGAGTACCCTTTCGCCATGCGGTACGGATTCCTTGGTCCAGAGACGACCTTCACCCATCAGGCGCTCCTGCAGGCACTCGCGGAGACGCCCGAAGAGTTCACTGCCGCCGAGCCGGAGCTGGTGCCCTTCTCCGCCGTCGCCACCGCCACCACCGACCTGCTCGCCGGTGACATCGATGCGCTGATGGCTCCGATCGAGAACTCGGTCGAAGGCGGCGTCTCCGGCACCCTCGACGTGCTCGCCGCGACCGACTCGATCGTCATCGTCGCCGAGCAGACCGTGCAGATCACCTTCGTGCTCGCCGCCCGGGAGGCCACGCCCCTGGATCAGCTGACCACCGTCTCCTCTCACCCCCATGCCCAGGCGCAGGTCCAGGGCTGGCTGCGGAAGAACGTGCCGGGCGCGAACATCGCCGCCGCTTCCTCGACCGCCGCCGCCGCCCGCGACCTCGCCGCCGTCAGCGCGGAGGAGGCCCGCGGCCGGGCCGCCGTCTGCTCACCGCTCGCCGCGAAGCACTTCGGCCTGGAGATCCTCGCCGAAGGCATCGAGGACTACGACGGCGCGGTCACCCGCTTCGTGCTGGTAACCCGCGAGGGACGGATCCCCGCCCGCACCGGCGCCGACAAGACCACGCTCGTCGTCCAGCTGCCTCACAACCGCTCCGGCGCCCTGCTCGAAGCCCTCGAGATCCTCAGCTCTAACGGCGTGAACATGTCCCGGATCGAGTCCCGCCCCGTCGGCGACTTCCTGGGCAGGTACTCCTTCTCCCTCGACATCGAGGGCCATATCGAGGACCGCCGTGTCGCCGCTGCCCTGCGCTCCCTCCACCGGCTCTGCCCGGTGGTCCACTATCTCGGCTCCTACCCGCGCATCGACGGACAGCGGGCGGAGATCCGCGAGGACTTCGCCGACCACGCCTACGACGACGCGCACGACTGGATCGCGCGGCTGTCGGGGATGATCACCCCGACGGATCCCGGCACGGAGATCTGAGGATGGCAGCGATGGCCAGCACCGCTGTCACCGGTACCGCTGAGGTCCATGCGATCGACGATCGCCTGCTCATCCCGCTCCCCGAGGAGGCCAGCGCCCTCCTGCCCTCCCGCGGTCAGGTCGCTGTCGACGCCGTGCTGAACGGTCGCGAACTGGCCATGGTGGTCGAGCCCGACGGCCGCAAGGGCCACTGGCTGCGCGTCGATGAGGCGCTGCAGCAGGCGCTCGACCTGCGCGAAGGCACCGCCGTCAGCTTCACCCTCACGCCCACGAAAGCCTGGCCCGAGCCGGAAGTCCCGGAGGATCTCGGCGCCGCGCTCACCGCGGCCGACGATCTCGAGACGACCTGGGCGTCCATCACCCCGATGGCGCGCTGGGAATGGGTGCGCTGGGTCGGGTCGACCCGCAACGCCGACACCCGTGCGCGCCGTGTGGAGGTCTCGATCGACAAGCTGCGGAACGGGAAGCGTCGCCCCTGCTGCTTCAACCTCGCCTCCTGCACCGACCCGGAACTCGCCCGGAGCGGTGTGCTGAAGGACTGAACGGCGCGGCCCCCGGTGTGCACCCCGACCCGCTCTCCCCGACCTGCACCCCGCACCGGCGCCTCGGGCCCGCGCTTTCACCTGAGGGGTAGGGTGAGGAGCGACGAGGATGGACTCGACAGCGGGGCGTCATCGTCGTCCGTGCCGGCAGCCCCGCGGAGGGCTTGCCATGAGCACAGAGGCTCATCTTGAGCAGAACACGATCCCTTTCGACCCTGCCACGCGTGACCTCGGTGTCGCGGTCGGGTTCGATGGCTCCCCGAACTCCGAGGTCGCACTGGCCTACGCCGCCGGCATCGCCGCCCGCCGCGGGAGCAAGCTCAGCGTCATCACCACCTATCGAGCACCGCTCCCGGTGTACGCCAACTACGCCTCCCTCGGCGCGGAGCCCGAGGACGAGGCCCGCAAGCTGATCGCCGGGTACGTGCTGGAGGTGGCGGCGTCCCGACTCGCCGAGCATCCCGGCGAGGTCTCCTACCTGACGATCGAGGGAGACTCCGTCGGCGCGCTCGCGGAAGCCTCGGCACGGGCGCACCTGATGGTCGTCGGTGCCCGTGGCCGGGGAGGTTTCCTCGGCCTGGTGCTGGGCTCGGTCTCCACCGCCCTTCCCGCTCATGCGCAGTGCCCCACAGTGGTGGTCCCCGCGGTGGCTGAGCGCTTCACCGGGCCGGTGGTCGTCGGCGTCGACGGCTCGCCCCACAGTCGCCGGGCCGCGCTGCATGCCGCGCGGGAGGCGGCCGATCGCGGAACGTCGCTGGTGCTGCTGACCGCACAGCAGAGACCCGACAGCGGCGAGTACTGGTTCCCGCTGCGCCCGCGCGACGCCCAGGAGCTCGTGGACCGTCGTCGCGCCGACCTCGAGGCGGATCTGGCGGCAGAGGTCGCCTGGGTCACGGAGCACGTGCCCGGCATCGAGATCTCCGGCGAGGTCCAGGAGGGAGCGGCCGCTGCGATCCTCCATGACGCCGAAGCCGTCGCGCAGCTGATCGTCGTCGGTTCCCATGGCCGGGGTGCCCTGAGAAGTGCGCTGCTCGGCTCGGTGTCGCGCGCGATCCTCCACGGGGCCGAGCGGCCGGTCATGGTGGTGCCGCCGCTGCAGGACGACCGGGTCGAGCGGGCTTAGCTGTTGCCCCGCGGGCCTAGCTGTTGCCCTGCGCCGCGCCCTTCCCCTCCGGCACGCGCAGCCGCAGCACCCCGGGATCGACGGTCGCGATCAGGTGGGTGGCGTCGACGTCCGTGTCGCCGTCCAGCTGCACCGGCTGCGCCTTCGTGGTGGTCACGCGGATCCCGGTGGTCAGGTAGCGCTCCATCGTGGCGAGCTTCGGACCGTATTTCGGCGTCAGCTTCGGATTCATGACCTGGGCGGCGACCTGGCTGAACCCGGCCGCGCCGCGCCAGCCCGCGACGACGACCTCGAGGCGGCCGTTGTCGATCGTGGCATCCGGCATCAGCACGAAGCCGCCCGGCAGCTTGCCCACGTTGCCCAGCAGCACGGTGCGGGCCTTGTGGGCGTGACGGGTGTCATCCGGCAGCTGCACCACCACATCCACCGAGCGGCCCAGCACGGTGCGGATCCCGCCGAAGATGTACGCGATCCAGCCGATCCGCTTCTTCATCTCCGGATCGGTGTAGCCGATCATCTCCGCATCGGCGCCGAAGCCGGCGATCACCAGGAAGATCTGGCGCTCGGCGGAGCGGGCCGCGGCGGCGGAGTCACCGGCACGGAGCCAGCCGACGTCCACCTGGTGGTCCTCACCGGTCAGTGCGGTGATCATCGCCGCGGACGGGTCCTCCAGCGGGATCTCGACATTGCGGGCCAGCAGATTCCCGGTGCCGGCCGGGATGATGCCCATCCGGGTGTCGGTGCCGGCCAGCACCGAGGCGACCAGACGCACCGTGCCGTCGCCGCCGGCGGCCATCACGAGATCCGCGCCGTCCGCGACAGCCTGCTCCGTCTGGCCCTTGCCGGGATCGTCGATGGTGGTCTCGTAGAAGACCGTCTCAGCGCCCTCGATCCGGTCCACCACCTCGGTGATCTTCCGGCGGAAGGTGTCGGTCTCCTCGAACTTCGAGGGGTTCAGCACCACGGCGACCTTGCGGAGTCGGCCGTCGTCGGCGGGGGAGTCGGCGGAGTCGTCGGTCTCCGTGGCGTCCCCAGCGTCGTCGGCGCCGGGGGCCTTCCGCGTGCTCGACCGGCGGTCCGCGGCGGCGCGCAGCTCGCTCAGCTCTCGGCGGTGCCGGCCCAGTCGGCGCAGCACCATCACCAGCAGGGCGATCGTGATCACGGTGGTGAGCACTGAGGCGATGCTCAGCATCAGCAGAGTGAGGTCCATTCCGTCAGAGTACTGGCAGGCGTGCGCGCGGGTACCCTGGTGCAATGATCGATCTGCGGCACCTGCGCGAAAACCCTGAAGCCGTCCGAGACGCCCAGCGGGCGCGACGACGTGACCCTGCCACTGTGGACGCGGTGCTCGAGTCCGATGCTCGTTGGCGCGAGACCACCGCGGCCTTCGAGTCCGCGCGCGCCGAGCAGAAGGCCTTCGGCAAGCAGGTCGCCCAGGCCAAGGGCGATCAGAAGCAGGCCCTGCTGGCCGAGGTGAAGCAGCTCAGCGCCGACGTGAAGCGGCTCGAGGCCGAGACCGATGAGGCTCTGACCGCCCGCGACGCCGCGCTGCGCGAGATCCCGAACCTCGCCGAGGGGGCCCCTGAGGGGCTCGAGGCCGACTTCGTGGTGCGCGAGCATGTGGGAGAAGTTCCGACCTTCGACCACCCGGTCAAGGACCACTTGGAGATCGCTGAGGGGCTCAAGGCGATCGACATGGCACGCGGTGCGAAGGTCTCCGGCGCCCGCTTCTACTTCCTGCGCGGGATCGGTGCTCAGCTCGAGCTCGCGATCCTGAACTCCGCGATCGCCCTCGCGACCGACGCCGGCTTCACCCCGATGATCACCCCCACCCTGGTGCTGCCCGAGTCGATGGAGGGCACCGGCTTCCTCGGCGAGCACGCCGACGAGGTATACCACCTCGACAAGGGTGATGACCTCTACCTCGTGGGCACCAGCGAGGTCGCACTCGCCGGCTATCACAAGGACGAGATCATCGACCTCGAAGACGGCCCGCTCCGCTACGCGGGCTGGAGCGCCTGCTACCGCCGCGAGGCCGGCAGCTACGGCAAGGACACCCGCGGCATCATCCGGGTGCACCAGTTCCACAAGGTCGAGATGTTCTCCTACTGCCGCATCGAGGACTCCTACGAGGAGCACGAGCGGCTGCTCGGCTGGGAGCGGGACATGATGGCGCGCATCGACGTGCCCTACCGCATCATCGACACCGCCGCGGGGGACCTCGGCACCTCCGCCGCCCGCAAGTACGACTGCGAGGCGTGGATGCCCAGCCAGAACACCTACCGCGAGCTCACGTCCACCTCGAACACCACCCAGTTCCAGGCGCGTCGGCTGAACATCCGCGAGCGCACCGACAACGGGCTGCGACCGGTCGCCACCCTCAACGGCACGCTCGGCACCACCCGCTTCATCGCTGCGATCCTCGAGAACCACCAGCAGGCCGACGGCTCGGTGGTCGTCCCCGAGGGGCTGCGGCCCTTCCTCGGCGGGCGCGAGATCTTCGAGGTCGTGGGGGGCGCTGTCTGAGATGGCACTGTCGAACTCCCTGCGCCGGCTGCGCAGCATCTTCAGCGCTCGTCGTCACCGCGGGTTCACCCGTTCGTCGGATGGCGATGCGACACTGCCGGACATGACGACCCAGACCTCGACCACCGACCGTGACGCGACCCGTGCGCGCCTCCAGGATCACCTCACCGGGCTCTCCGGGCAGAAGCTGCTGATCGGGCTGGACGTGGATGGCACCCTGGTCGACCACGACGGGGTGATGAGCCCCGAGATGCATGAGATTCTGCAGCAGACGGCGGAGACGCACACCGTCGTCATCGCCACCGGGCGCTCCCTCGGCGCCACGCTGCCGATCGTCGAGGCCGCGGGGGTCACCCACGGCTTCGCCGTCTGCTCCAACGGAGCGGTCACCGTGCAGATGGACCCGGAGCTCGAGGGCGGCCACCGCATCATCGACACCCGGTCCTTCCAGCCCGGCCACGCCCTGCGCACCCTGCGCGAGGTCGCCCCCGACGCGCACTATGCCGTCGAGATGGTCGACGGCAACTTCCGCTCCACAGCCGGATTCCAGGACGCGAGCTTCGGCGTGCAGGCGATCGAGAGTGATCTCGACCAGCTCATGGAGCTCGAGGCCGTGCGCGTGGTCGTGCATGTCCCGGACCTCTCCCCGCAGGAGTTCTCCAAGGTCATCGCCGACTCCGGGGTGCACGGCGTGGAGTACTCCATCGGCTGGACCGCCTGGCTCGACATGGCCGCCCCCGGCATCTCCAAGGCGAGCGCCCTCGAGGTGCTCCGCGGCCGTCTCGAGATCGACAGCGCCAACACGGTCGCGGTCGGCGATGGTTTCAACGACGTCGAGATGCTCACCTGGGCCGGAGTGGGCGTGGCCATGGGCCAGGCCCCGCAGGGCGTGAAGGACGTGGCAGACGTCGTCACCGACTCGATCTACGAGGACGGCACCGTGCTCGTGCTGGAGCAGCTGCTGGGCTGACGCGGCCCGCCCCGGGGTCGGCCTGAAGCCGACGCCCGGAGCGAGGCACTGCAGTGCCCGTCAGCGCGTGCTCACATCCCTGCGCAGTCCCCGGTGGCCGGACCGCGCACCGTGTTCGGTACGCCGTCATCGTCCGGGGCGACGGCGTTTCCGGTGCAGGAGAGCGGACCCTCGACTCGCGACGCGGTGAGGATCGGGGTGACCCCGTCTGCGGTGTCGTCGATCGTCAGCGGACCGCTGACGGTGGACCCGCTGATCTCGACGCTCCCCGTGGTGCCGGTGAGGCTCACCGGCCCTCGGATCTCGCTGTCCTGGATCGAGATGACCTCGGCGCCGGCTGCGGTGACCGGGCCGCGCACGAAGGCTCCGGTCAGCTGCAGACCGGCACCCTCGGCGACGGTCACGGGACCTTCCACGGCGGCGTCTTCGATGCAGGTCGTCCCCGCAGTCACGGTAAGGGGGCCGCTGTGGTCCTCGGTGACGGTGTCATCGCAGGTGACTGCCGCCTCGACGGGGTAGCGGAAGAGGTGCGCCCCGGCGCTCAGGTACACATCACCTGCGCCGTCGACGACGCTCCAGCCGACGCCGTTGGCGAGTCGGGTGGTCTCGCCGGTGGCGGGGTCATGGACCGAGAAGCGTGAGCCGGCGGTGACGTAGATCCGTCCATCCGCTGTGGACTGGTGGACGTTGCCGTAGGCCCAGTAGGTCGTGCCCTCGGAGTAAGCCCCGCCCACACTGCCCTCGACCGTGGAGACGCCGGTGGTCGGGTCGTAGCGGAACAGCGACTGCTCCGCGACGCCCCACACCGCTCCTTCGTCGTCGACCATCAGGCCGGTGATGCCTTCCTGCTCCTCACCGGCAGGATCGATCCGTTCTACGACTGTGCGGGTATCCGGGTCGAACACCAGCAGCTTGCCGGCGGTGTTCCCGCTCGGAGTAGAACCGAGGCCACCGTCCACTGTGGTGCCGATATAGACCATGCCGTCGGACTCGTTGTGCACGACCGAGACGACGTTCTCGTCGGCACCGATCTCTTCGGTCAGCACCACGTGCTCACCGGTGCTGCCCTCCCAGATCGCGAGTCCGCCTTGGGTCTGTCCGTAGATCGCGACGGACCCCATGTAGATCTCGTCGCGCTCCGGGTTGTACGCCATCCCGAAGGGACGGTCCTGTCCCTGGTTCACGCCTTCGAAGAGGCGGGGCACGGTGCCCGGTTCCGCGGGGTCGAAGGTGGCGGGGTCCAGTTCCTCGAACTTCGCGTGCCCGTAGGCACCCAGGTACATCTTTCCGTCACGCACCGTCGCGGACTCGTACTGGCCGCGCTGCATGGTCGGACCGTGATCCGCGCCGGTCCTATCGATGTCGTTCAGGCCCACCATGTAGCCCGACGCCCAGACGGAGTCGTCGGGACCCAGCAGGAGCTTCTGGATCAGAGTCGGCTGGGCGAAGTCGATCGGGCTATCGGACAGCAGAGTCTCGGACTCGAGGTCTGCGACCACCACGCCGAGCGATGACGTGCCGTAGAGCAGCGGAGTGCCGCTGGAGTCGTCGACCACGCCGTCGGAGAGGTAGCCCCCGAGAGTGATGTCCGTGGTCCGGAATGAGTTCTCTTCGAGGTCGTAGACGACCAGGCCCCAGCCCTCGGTCGAGAAGAGCGCGGTGCCCGGCTCAGCGCCGGCGATGATGTGATGTCCGAAGAAGAAGCGGGTCTGCTCGGCATCCCAGTGGATGACCTCACCGTCCAGATCGAGCACGATCATCCGCAATCCGACCTGGGCGATCACGCGATCCTCGATGATGTCCATCCGGCCCACGGTGGTGGCACCCTGGTTCAACCCGGGGGCGTTCTCCTCGGAGGCGATCAGGGTCTGCTCGCCGCGACCGCCGTCCTCGATCATCCAAATCTGAGGGGCGACACCGCCGGTCCCGACGTACACCGTGTCGGTCTCCTCGTAGTACGCGATGGCGTGGATGTACTCAGCACCCGGATCCATCTCGCGCAGCAGTTCGATCTCATCGGTCTCCGGGTCCACCAGGTACAGGCGGCTGTCCGGGTACACGCCGAGGAACATCGAGCCGTCGGGCCCGGGGGAGAGCCCGAAGGCATGGTCCGCCACTTCGCCGCCACTGATCCGGCCGAGGTCCTCGCACTCACCGGTGGCGGGATCGTAGCGCCAGAACTTGGAGTCATAGTAGGTACCCCAGTACACGCGGCCGTCGGTGGCGACGTTCAGATTCCGCACGTGCTCGGCGCCGGTGACTGCGCAGGTGTCCAGCTGCTCGCCGCTTTCGATGTCGGTCATGGCGAAGGTCGCCGGATAGTCGGTGTCGGGAGCGCCCTTGAACACTTGGTAAGAGACATGACGTCCGTCGACCACACCCTGGGCGGCCTGGCTGGGGATCTGGGTGGTCACCGGGGTACCGAGATACTCGAGGTTCTCGTCCTGGGCGAGCAGATCGAGCACCCGCGGGTCGTCGCTCGGCACGCCGGCGGGGGCGGGATCGGCCGGTGGTGGTGGGTCGTCGGCCAGGGCGGGGGAGGATCCGCCGACGAGCAGGGCGCCGGTCAGGGCGGCGGTCGCAAGCAGACCGCCGAGGCGGCGGAGCCGGTGGATGGGAGCTGGTCGATCGGGGACTCGATCATTGGCAAGCGGCGTGGGGGACTGCGCGTGCATGGTGAACCCTCCATTGGGTCAGTGATGCGGCGAGTGAGAAATGCTCTTCTACCCTAAGGTTGCCGCACCCTGGAAGGCAACCGGTTGCAAACTTCCGCCTGAAATGACCGTGTTGAAGGCAAGGGTCTGGTGCGCCCTGCGCGAGCTACCCCCGCCGGCGCCGCCCGCCGCCGGAGTTGTTCGCCGGGGCTGCGACCTCGAGGATCACCTTGCCCAGGTGGCCGCCCTCGCGCAGGATCGCGTGGGCATCCTCGGCGCGCTCCAGCGGCAGACGGGCGTGGATCGGGACGCTCAGCTCACCGGACTCCAGCAGCGGCCAGGCCAGATAGCGGACGGCCTCGAGGATCCCGTGCTTGGTCTCCAGCGGTCGTGAACGCAGGGTGGTGCCAATGACCCGGCCGCGCTTGCCCATCAGCTTCCCGATCGGCAGCTCGCCGCTGGAGCCGCCCAGGGTGCCGATGATGACCAGCCGGCCGCTCTCCCGCAGCATCCCCACATGATCGGCCAGCGCCGACCCGCCGACCACGTCGAGGATCACGTCCACGCCGCCGGTCTCCCGCACCGCTTCGAGCAGATCGGTGGTGTGGCGGTTCCAGGCCATATCGGCACCGAGCTCGCGCGCAGTCGCGATCGCGGCATCGGAGCCGACGGTGGTGAGCACCCGCGCCCCCATCTGACGGGCGAGCTGGATGGCGACGCTGCCGATGCCGCCGGTGCCGCCCTGGATCAGGATCGTCTCGCCCTCGTGGAGGCCGGCTTCGAGCACGAGGTTGGAGACCACCGTCGCCGCGGCCTCGATCACGCCGGCGGCATCGACCAGGCTGATCCCTGCCGGGGCGGGCAGCAGCACCTCCGTCGGCGCCGCGACGACCTCCGCATAGCCGCCGCCCGCGAGCAGCGCCACGACCTTCTCGCCGGTGTCGCGCCGGTATCCGGACACCTCCAGGCCCGGCAGCTCGGAGGCGCCAGCCGGCGGCGGGTACTTCCCGGCGGTCTGGGCGAGATCGGCGCGGTTGACCCCCGCGGCGACGACGTCGATCAGCACCTCACCCGGTGCGGGGACGGGCTCGGGAAGCTCGGCGAGCTCGAGGCGGTGATCCTCGGTGATGGTCATTGCGCGCATGGTCACTGGGTCACTTCCACGATGGTGCGGCCGCGGACCTGCCCGGCCAGGATCTTGTCGGCATGAGGGATGGTCTCGGACAGTCCGATGCTGGTGGTCATCGCATCGAGCAGCGCCGGATCGAGCTCGTCCGCCAGGGCGTCCCACGCGCGTTCACGCAGGGGGAGCGGGCACTGCACCGAGTTGACCCCGGCCAGGGCGACGCCGCGCAGGATGAACGGCAGCACCGTGGTGGGCAGGTCCGGGCCCTGGGCGAGACCGTATGCGGCGACCGTGCCGCCCCAGGCGGTCTGGGCGAGGACGTTGGCGAGCGTCGTGCTGCCCACCCCGTCGATCGCCCCCGCGAAGCGCTGGGACTGCAATGGCCGGCCCGGCTCCTCGGAGAGCTCCCGACGGTCCAGCACCTCGGCGGCGCCGAGGGTGCGCAGATACTCGCCGTTCTCTGCGGCCCGTCCGGTCGAGGCGAGCACCCGGAAGCCGCGGCCTGCCAGGAGCGCGACGGCGATCGATCCCGCACCGCCCGAGGCCCCGGTGACCAGGACGTCCCCGGCGTCCGGCCTGAGGCCGGCATCCTCCAGGCGCAGCACCGCGAGCATCGCGGTGAACCCGGCGGTGCCGATCGCGGCGGCACGCTCGGGGGCGAGGGTCACGGGAAGGCGGACGAGCGCGTCGGGGCGCACCCGGGCTCGGGTCGCGAAGCCGCCATGGAGCGATTCGCCGATGCCGTCGCCGTTGAGGATCACCAGGTCTCCGGCGGAGAAGCGGTCGGACGCCGAGCCGGTCACCCGGCCCACCAGATCGATGCCCGGGATCAGCGGATGGGCACGGGCGATGCCCTTGCCGGCCAGTGCCATCCCGTCCTTGAAGTTGACGCTCGAAGCCAGCACGTCCAGCTCGACGTCACCGCTGAGCAGGGACTCGTCGGCATCCTCGAGCAGGCGCGGGGCTGCGCCCTCGGATTCGATCACTATGGCGCGCATCGGGCGCTCCTCTCGCTCGGGGGCGGATGGCTCCAGCCTATGCGCCACATTCCGGCTCCGGGTTCAGGGATCTGGGCGGGTCCGGCCGCCGGCATGGAAAGCTGGGATCACACAGTCGATCTCGAGTGAGGACCAGTCATGCCTGTAGAGCTTCCCGACGGCGTTCGTGAGATGGCGGGTGCCGGCGCGCTCGCACCGCTTGCCCGATCGGGGCCGAGCCCCCTCCTCACCCTCACGGACGAGGAGATGCTCGTCCTGTACGGGAACGCTGGGAAGGAGCAGTTCGCCTCGCCATGGCTCGACCGCCTGGCCGTGGACCGCGGTCAGTCGTTCGACGTGGGGATGCTGATGGCCACGGCGCGCCGCTCGATGCTCGCCCGAGGAATGATCGCGCCGGAGGTGGTGCTGGCTGCGGCCGAGAAGCGCACAGTCGCGGTAGATCCGCAGCTGATGAGCGCAAATCTTCTGATCACAGGAGTGCTGACCAGGCGGAATCACTCCGTTGTACGGTTGGAAGCGTTCAGCGACGCACCGGAGGAGCGAGGAGCCCACCACGTCTTCGTCGATCGTGATGGAACGGTGCTCCATGAGCAGACATCCCCGGACGGGCTCCACCATTTCATGATGCAGGGGGTGGCGGACTCGGTCGGTCTGCTGCGGAGCTTCGTGCTGGGAAGAGAGGTGACGCAGGACGATGCATCATCCTCCGATACGGACGAGGAGGCTGTCCTTGACTGGCGAGGCAATACCGACGCCGCGGCGACCGATCCCGCACTGCTCGAGCACAGCGGTTCACTCGTCGCGGAGACGAGGATCTATCTGTCTGGCCAGACCCCCGCAGTGAAGGGTGAGCTCCATCTGGTCTCCGGACGCAACGGGCTCCTCATCCTCCAGCCGGATGCTGAGCACTCCGACGACGAAGGCATGGCCACCGCGCAGAAGGTGTCCGTCGACGAGCTGGGAGACATGCTCGAGTACCTGGTGGGCGGGGCTGCTGAGGACGACGCCGACGGACGCAGCTGACGGGACCGAGTTCACCACGGCACGCGGTCGCGGATCCAATCGTTGACTGCTGTCGCCCCGTCCTCGGCGAGGGAGACGGGCCATTGGGTGGAGGCCCATTCCAGCGGACGCTGCGAGACGTCGATCAGCGGGTCGATGATCGGGACAGCATCTCTGACCGCCGTGGTGGCCTGTGAGTACACGTCATCGATGCCGTCGGTGATCGGCGCTGCGAAGTCTGTGTACGCAGGTATGCCGGTGATCTCCTCCAAAGCCCACGCCGGTGCGGTGGCGAGGAATCTGGTGGTCGAACCACCTCCCGGTCCGCCCGTGATCGCGGAGACCTGAGCCGCGGCGGAGAGAGCGGACCAACCCATGTCCAAGGAGCCCGTGACGACTCCTCCCACCTCTCCGATCGCCGTGAGCGCCAGGCCGACCGGTGGGATCGGGGGTACCAGGCTGAGAACCCCGAACCCGATGTCCAGCGTGTTGATGCCCCCGGTGATGAGCCCGTCGGCGGTGCCGAAGTAGTCGCCGTCCTGGAACGACTGCAGAGCGTCGTAATAGCCGATGGCGGCCGACGGGATGTCGTTGGCGAGGCTGATCGCTGCCCCCACGCCCGTCGGCTCGGGGATGAGGCCGGCAAGATCGGCGAGGATCCCCACCGAGTTCCAGGCGAGGTTTCCCCAATAGCCCGCCTCGGGTCCACCCAGGAGGTCTCCCCAGAACCCATCGCTCTCCAACGGTTCGTAGTCCCGGAGGGCCCGGATCAGGATGTCCAGGGGGTTCTGAGGCACTCCGCCACCCGAGCCTCCACCGCCGGTGCCGCCGGAGCTTCCCCCTTCGCTCTCGCTGGCATCGTCCTGCCCCTCGGCGTGCTCCTCGCATTCCTTCGCGAGTGAAGCGAGGACGTCTCCCGCAGGCGTGATCCGCGTCGAGCAGAGCGTGCGGAACGCGTGGCGGAACTCTTCGGCATCCGCACCGACCCACTCCGTTCCATTCACTGCGGTGGTCAGCGTCGAGATCAGCTCGTCGAGCTGCTGTCCGCCGCTTCTCAGCGCACTCCCGTGCTGCCGAAGCTGAGCAGTGTCCGCCCCCCAGAAATTCATGTGCCGACTCCCGTTCGCCAGTGGTCCTCGTCGGTGAGCCTAAGCGGCTCGGGGGATACGCGACATGGGGAGAGGTCCCCATCGCACGGTATCGTCGTCCCGGAGGTTCCAGATCGCATCGTCGGGAAGGACGGGCCGATGGCCGAGATCAGGTACCGGGCTCTCAGAATCGGGTGGATCCGCGGGGGTCTGGGATGCGTCGTGGGCTTCGCCTGTCTCGTCATGCTCGGAGCGGGGGCATTGCTGCTCACGCTGGACTCCGTCGCCGGAGTGCTGGGAGCGGTGATGTGCCTGGTGGTGGTGCTCCTCAGCATCGCCATCGTGCTGATCGGCACCCGGCTCCAGTTCACCGTCGACGATGAAGGCCTCACCCTCCTCCACTACCTCCGTTCTCACCGGATCCCCTGGGAGCAGGTCGCCGTGATCGAGCAGACCGCTGCCTATTGGACGTCAGGGGCCGTGGTGGTGGTGCTCAGGGAGCCTCTCGGGCGAAGGATCACTGCCCTCGCGACCACGGACCGCATGGCCGTGTACCGCGGCGAGAACAGCTTCCGCTGGGGCAGCCCCGCGACGGAGCAGCGCCCGGCCACCCGGGCGGCCATCGATGCGCACCGGCGCTGGCTCGCCGGCTCGACGCGGTAGACCGCCCTTTCCCGGCGGGGACGCCGGGCTCCCGAGGCGTGCTTCGAATGAGCGTTTCTTCTGTCAGGGCCCTTGACGGTTCGTCGCTTCCGTGGTTCATTAGTGGAGTAATGAACCAGCAGACCGCGGTGTCGGTCCCGACGACAGTGAGGCTCGCGTGCTGGATGAGACGAAGCCGCTCTATATCGCGGTGGCGGAGCAGATCGAAGACGGGATCCTCAACGGGACCCATCCGGAGGACGGCCCGGTGCCCTCCACCAATGAGCTGGCCGCGTTCCTCCGCATCAACCCCGCCACCGCCGGCAAGGGGCTGAACCTCCTGGCCGACGCCGGCGTCCTGGTCAAACGCCGAGGAGTGGGAATGTTCGTCGCCGTCGGCGCGACCGCGCTGCTGAGGCAGCGCCGGCGCGACGACTTCGCCCGCGACTACCTCGCCCCTCTGCTGCGCGAAGCCGCGCACCTGGGCATCGACCACCGAGAGATCACCGAGATGATGGAGGCACTGCAATGAGTGCTATCGAGACCCGCAACCTCACCAAGCACTTCCGTGACGTCGCCGCGATCGACGACGTCTCCCTCGACTTCGCCGCAGGCCGGGTGCACGGACTGCTGGGCCGCAACGGCGCCGGCAAGACCACGCTCATGAAGCTGCTGACCGGACAGATCTTCGCCACCTCCGGTGAGATGCGGATGCTGGGCCAGAGCCCGGTCGAGAACGCCGAGGTGCTCTCGAAGACCTGCTTCATCCAGGAGAGCCAGAAGTACCCCGACGGATTCCGGCCGTCGGACGTCCTGCGCATCGCCGAAGGGCTCTACCCCGCGTGGGACCAGGGGCTCGCCCGGGAGCTGGTCGCCGACTTCCGGCTGCCGGAGAAGCGGGCCATCAAGAAGCTCTCGCGCGGGCAGCTCTCGGCCGTCGGCATCATCATCGGCTTGGCCTCCCGAGCCCCGCTGACCTTCTTCGACGAGCCCTACCTGGGCCTCGATGCGGTGGCCCGCCGCCTGTTCTTCGACCGGCTGCTGGCCGACTTCTCCGAACACCCCCGCACCGTGATCCTCTCCACCCATCACATCGACGAGGTCTCCAACCTGCTCGAGCACGTGGTGCTGCTGGACGAGGGGCGGGTCGCGATCTCCGCCGAGGCCGAAGAGCTGCAGAGCGCGGCGATCGAGGTCTCCGGCCGGCTGGACGAGGTCACGGCCTTCATCGCCGGGGCCGATGTGCTCCGCGTCCAGGAGATCGGTGCGCTCGCGACCGCCACCGTGCATGCCGAGCCGGGCAGTGCGGACCGCGCCCGGGCAGCCGGACTCCAGGTCGCCCCCGTCTCGCTGCAGAACTACATCGTCCACCGCACCACCGCCGCGGCTGCTGCCCGGTGACCTGAGAGGAGAACCCTGATGCGCTCGCGCAACGTCATCGACATGCACCTGGTCAATCGGATGCAGGCCTTCGGCTGGCCCCTGGTCGCCGTCACCTTCGCCTTCATGGTCATCCTGGCGGTGGGCCTGATCGTCGGGTCGCAGGGGCCTGAGGCCCAGGCCGGGATGTACTACGGCATGCAGTGGAACGGGGCGATCTTCGCCCTGCTGGGCCCGCTGATCGGCTACGGCTTCACCTCCATGGGGCAGTACTTTCCGCTCGCCCTCGGATTGGGACTGACCCGTCGCGAGTTCGCCACCGGTCTGAGCGTGGTGTTCCTGGGAAACGCCGTGGTCTACTCCGTCCTGGTCACCATCGGGAAGACCATCGAACAGGCCACCGACGGCTTCGGACTGAGCATCCGTTTCTTCGACGTCTTCTACACCGGCACCGGCGCACCGTGGCAGACCCTGGTGCAGACCTTCCTGCTGATCCTCGGCGTGCTCTTCCTCGGTGCGGCGATCACCGCCGCCTTCCTGCGGTTCGGGCAGGCCTTCCTCTGGGTGGCCGGAGCGATCCTTGCGCTGATCGGCGTGGGCATCTTCGCGGGTGTGCTTCTGCTGGATGGCTTCGGGCGGAACCTGCTCGAGGTCATGACCATGGGCTGGGGTCCGTGGATGGTGGTGATCGCCGCGATCGGGGCGGCCTCGGCGGGAGTGTGGCTGCTGCTGGTGCGTCGCACCCAGGTGGCCTGACGGCAGTGGTCGCGGAGAAGGCTCTCGCCCCCTGCCGTTCCCGGCCTGTTTCCGGAGATCCGCAAACGTCCCGGAAAAATACCGCTCTGCGGGGTGATGCTTGACGGGAGATGAGCACCGTGACCCCGACCCCCGACCCGCTCGCCCAGGCCCATGCCCACGACGGCTGGCAGGTGCTCGAGGCGCTGGACAGCACCGGCTCGGGGCTGTCGGCCGACGAGGCATCGGCGCGGCTCGAACGGCATGGGCGCAACGCCCTGCCTTCCGTCCCCCCGGAATCCACCCTGCGCCGGTTCCTGCGCCAGTTCAAGGACCCGATGATCTACGTCCTGCTCGGCGCCGGCGTGCTGACCACGCTCATGGGGCATGTCGTCGACACCGTCGTGATCCTCGCGGTCGTGCTGATCAACGCCGTGATCGGGTACGTCCAGGAGGGCAAGGCCGCGGACGCCCTCGAGGGCATCCGCTCCATGCTCTCCCTGGACGCGCAGGTGCGGCGCGACGGCTCCTGGTCGACGATCCCGGCGGAGAACCTGGTCCCTGGGGATGTGGTGCGGCTCGGCGGCGGGGACAAGGTCCCGGCCGACGTCCGCATTCTCGAGGCCACCAACCTCACCGCCGAGGAGTCCGCCCTGACCGGCGAGTCCCTCGCGGTGGAGAAGTCGCCGCGCTCTGTCGAGGTCGACGCCGCGCTCGGCGATCGTAGCGCGATCGCCTTCTCCGGCACCACCATCGCCTCCGGCTCGGGCCGCGGCGTGGTGGTCGGCACCGGGCGCCATACCGAGATCGGGCACATCACCTCGATGCTCGACGAGGTGGAGTCGATGGAGACCCCGCTGACGCGGCAGATGTCCTCCTTCTCGACGAAGCTCTCGATCGCGGTGGTCGTCGCGGCCGCGTTGATGTTCGTGGCCGGCTGGGTGCTGTACGAGTACGGGCTCGGCGAGCTGGTGATGGCGGCCATCGGCTTCGCGGTTGCCGCGATCCCTGAGGGGCTGCCTGCGGTCCTCACCATCACCCTCGCGCTCGGCGTGCAGAAGATGGCGGGCCGCAACTCCATCACCCGGCGTATGAACTCGGTGGAGACCCTGGGCTCGGTCACCGTCATCGCCTCGGACAAGACCGGCACGCTCACCAGGAACGAGATGACGGTGCGCACCGTGGTCACCCCCGCCGGCACCTATGACGTGCGCGGCACCGGGTATGCGCCCGAGGGGGACATCGAGCTGGACGGGCAGGTCATCGACGCCGAGGACCGAGGGGATCTGCGGATGCTCGCCGAGGTCGCCGCCCGTACCAACGACTCCACCGTCTCGCCGAGGGAGAGCCGGTGGGTGCTCTCGGGCGAGCCGACCGACGGTGGCCTGCGTACCTTCGCGATGAAGGCCGGCATTGAGGGCGACGACGAGCACCGCCTGGCCGTGGTGCCCTTCGACTCCGCATACAAGTACATGGCGACCCTCGACGAGATCGAGGGCGTCGGCCGGGTGGTGAACCTCAAGGGAGCCCCCGACCGGCTGCTGGACCGCTCCGAGTTCCAGGGGATGGGCCTGGACGAGCGCGAAGCGCTGGATCGCGAGCACTGGGACCGGGTGATCGACGAGCTGAGCGGCCAGGGCCTGCGGGTGCTCGCCGCGGCGGTGCGCCGGGCCGGAGACGCCACCGACTCGCTCGCCCCGTCGGACGTCGATTCCGGCGGCTTCACGTTCCTGGGTCTGTACGGGATCATCGACCCACCCCGCCAGGAGGCCATCGAGGCCATCCGGCTCGTCCAGGGTGCCGGCATCCGGGTCATGATGATCACCGGTGACCACGCCGGCACCGCCACCGCGATCGGTCGCGAGATGGGCATCGAGGACGAGCACGGCGCCGTCACCGGCGCGGAGCTGGACGCCGCGGACGACGAGGAGTTCGCCGAGCTCGCACACACCCGCTTGATCTTCGCCCGCACCAGTCCTGAGCACAAGCTGCGGCTGGTCACGGCGCTGCAGGACGGCGGTGACGTGGTCGCGATGACCGGAGACGGCGTCAACGATGCCCCCTCGCTGAAGAAGGCCGACGTGGGGGTGGCCATGGGTATCAAGGGCACTGAGGCCACCAAGGAGGCGGCCGATGTGGTGCTCGCGGACGACAACTTCGCGACCATCGCGGACTCCGTCGAGATGGGCCGCACCATCTACGACAACCTCCGCAAGGCGATCGCGTTCATCCTGCCCACCAATGGCGCGCAGGGCTTGGTCATCCTGGTCGCCGTGCTGATGGGGATGACGCTCCCGCTGACCCCGGTGCAGGTGCTGTGGGTGAACACCATCACCGCCGTCACCCTCGCGCTCGCGCTCGCCTTCGAGCCGGGGGAGCCCGACATCATGCGCCGCCCGCCCCGCAAGCCCGGCGGGTCGATCATCCCGCTCGCTGGCATGATCCGGATCGTCTACGTCTCGCTGCTGCTGGGCGGGATCACCATCGGGGTGTTCCTGCTGGGCCAGGCCCAGGGCGTTCCGCTCGAGGTCTCCCGCACGATCGCGGTCAACACCCTGGTGGTGGGCCAGATCTTCTATCTGCTGGCCTCGCGCTTCACTCGCACCACGAGCCTGCGCAAAGAGCTGCTCACGACGAACCCGATCTCCTGGGCCTGCATCGCGATCATGCTTCTGCTGCAGCTGGCCTTCGTCTATGTCCCGTTCATGCAGACCGCCTTCGCCTCCGGTGCGGTGGGCTGGACGGGCTGGCTGGTCCCGATCGCCGCCGGAGTGGTGGTGTTCGCGGTGGTGGAGGTGGACAAGGCGCTGCGGCGGTAGACTCTCGCGGGTGCCTCCGGGCATGAGGAGGGTTGTCAGAGCGGCCGAATGAGTTGGTCTTGAAAACCAATGTGCAGTGACCCTGTACCGCGGGTTCGAATCCCGCACCCTCCGCGTCACCGCTCCGTGCGCGTCACCCGCTTCTCCCCGGCCCGGATCGCGGCCGCGAGGTGGTTCGCGGCGGGCGGGCGCGGGCAGGTGGCCCAGGCGCTGAAGGCCGCCGGGAAGTTCACGGCCCGGTTGAAGTCCACCGTGATCGTGTCCCCGTCGAGCTCCGCGGTCACCACCCGCCAGTCGGCGCTGGTGGTTCCCGAGGTCTCGTCGGTGAACAGGACGTTCGCGTCGCCGGTGAGCACCAGCTGCACGCGCTTGCCCCCGATCTCGAGCGAGGCGACGCCAGGGGAGGGGAGACGCTGCTCGAGCCAGGGCAGCGCGGAACCGACGGTCACCTCGGTGGGCCGAGCGGTCCAGGTGCCGGTGAGCACGAGCCCCGGGTCGTAGGGATAGGTGGGGACCTCGGAGAACGTGGTGCGTCGGGGCGCAGCCGGGTCCAGGAGGCGCAGCCCCGTGCGGCCGCCGCGACGGATCACGTCGATCTGCACGTCCGCGCCGTACCGCGCCACGCGCATATCTCCGGGAGTCGTGATCGTCGCGCGGTGCAGCTCGCCCTCGCGGGTCTCCTCCACCTCCGGTGACGACGCGAGGAGCTCGAGCTCCTCGCCCTGCCAGGTCACCGTGAGCTGATTGCCCGCGATCTCCCAGCTGCCGGGCACGTCGTCGAAGGACCGGGCCGCCTGCTCCGGATCCACCCAGTGCAGACCCACCTGGGCGAGGATCCCGTGAGGGTCGGCGAGGGAGCGGTGGCGCCGGCTTCGGAAGTCCGACCAGGAGGAGGGCGCGGTGCCGTGGTCGGTGATCTGGTCGGTGGTGCTCATGGCGTGCTCCTCGATCGTCGTGGTCTGCGAGGAGTCTTGCGCGGGGCGGGCACCGGCGTCGACCCCTGCGTCACAGGCGGTCACATCGATGAGAACGGCCTCATCCGGATCTTGGGCTGGTCTCATCCGGGCGGTGTTTCCTGAGGGCATCACAGAAACGGAAGCAGCCCGGAGCACGGGCCGACGGAGGAGAGATGACGATGCGGGCGAAGACGATCTGGACAGTGGCGGCCGGGACCACGGCAGCAGTGCTCATCCCGGGAGTGGCCTACGCGATGACCGCGGGCGGGCCCGTCGAGGGTGTGGACGACACCACCGTCGAGCAGAGCACCGTGCAGGCTGCCGAGCGTCCTGCCGAGGACGCCTCCACCCTCTCGGTGCCGAGTCCGGCGAGTGAGGACCTGGTGAGCGAGGGCGCAGTGAGCGAGGACCTGGCGAGCGCGGTGCCGCCCGTCGAGCTGATGCTGACGGCCAACAGCCCCGTCTCCGCGCAGACTGCGGTCTCGGCGCTCTCGGCGCAGTCAGCCCCGACGGCGGTGTCGGCGGTGTCGGCGCAGTCTGCGGTGTCCGCGCAGTCCGCTCGGTCGCCGGTGTCGGCGGTGTCAGCGCAGTCAGCTGTGTCCGCCCAGTCCGCCCCGTCGGCCCCGTCGGCCCCGTCGGCCCCGTCGGCCCCGTCGGCACAGTCTCCTGTGTCCGCTCAGTCGCCGGTCTCGGCGCAGTCGGCCCCGAGCCCGGTCTCGGCGGATTCGCCGCAGTCCCCGGACTCCGCGAACTGATGTCCTCAGACCGCCGCCACCTCTGACCGTGCCCAGGCCGTGACCTCACGCGCCAGGTCGCGGTCCAGCGCCGGGCCGGAGCGGCGCAGGAGCGTCGGCCGCCCCCGCAGCGCCCTGGGTCCGTCGGGACCGAGGTAGGAGCCGGGCGGGAGCGGCTGGGTCGCGGCGAACAGCACCGCGGCGGCGCCTCCCGTCGGCGGCATGGCGAATGGCCTGGTCACCTCGGTGACCAGCCGATCCAGACGGGCGGAGCCGGTCGCGTTCTGCAGGTTCGTGAGCACCCAGCCAGGGTGCACGAGCTGCAGGTCCACCGGCCCGCCCCGTTCCTGCAGCCGCTCGGAGAGCTCGCGCCCCCACAGCATCGTCACGAGCTTCGAGCGTCCATAGGCGGCGCGCAGGGACCAGCCGCTGCGGGAGAAGTAGGGATCGGACAGGTCGATCTCACCGAAGGCGTGCGCCTGCGAGGCCGTCACCACGACCCGCCCCCGCACCAGCGGCAGCAGCAGATCCGTCAGCAGCAGCGGCGCCAGGGCGTTCACTCCGGTCATCAGCTCGAAGCCGTCCGCGGTGAGCCCCCGGCGGCGGGTCACCAGTCCCGCGACATGGATCAGCAGATCGATCCCGCGGGCGTCCGTGAGCTCCGCGATCTGAGCGGCCGCGGAGCGGACAGAGGAGAGCTCCGCCAGGTCGAGCTGGACCAGGCGGACTGCCTCCTCCCGGCCGGTCTCGCGCACGATCCGGGACTGGACCACCTCACCTTTGGACCGGCTGCGCACCGCGAGGACCAGGTCCGCGCCCCAGCGGGCGAGCTGGAGCGCCGCCTCCCGCCCCAGGCCGTCGCTCGCTCCCGTCATCACGACGGTGCGCCCGCGCAGATCGGGTTCGTGCAGATGCTCCCAGGCCATGGCGTTCATCGCGCCATCGTAGGGGCGCGGACGACGTCGTGCTCCGCGTACGATGACAGCCAAGAATCCCCTTCGGCCTCCTCAGAGGAGATGGCAATGATGGCTCAGTACACCGGTGTCGCAGTCAGTCCTGGCCGGGTGATCGGCACCATCCGCTCGATGGCGCCGCCGGTCGCCGAGCCAGCCACCGGGGACACCCTCGCGGAGGGAGCGGACCGCGCTGTCGAGGCAGAACGGATTCCCGCGGCGGCCGCTGCCGTGCAGGCCACCCTGATCCGGCTCGCGGGGCGTGCCTCGGGGGAGGGGAAGAAGATCCTCGAGGCCACCGCCCAGATGGCGGCGGATCCCTCGCTGACCCAGACCGCGCAGGGCTTCGTCCTCACCGCTGGCAAGACCCCGGAGCGGGCCGTCTGGGAGGCCGGCGACCAGGTCGCCGGAATGCTCGAGGGGCTCGGCGGCTATATGGCCGAGCGTGCCACCGACGTGCGTGACGTGCGTGCCCGCATCGTCGCCGAGCTGCGCGGCGAGCAGGCCCCGGGCATCCCTGAGGGCGAGGAGCCCTTCGTGCTCACCGCCATCGACCTCGCCCCGGCGGACACCGCGACCCTCGATCCTGCCCGAGTGATCGCTCTGATCACCTCCGACGGCGGTCCGCAGTCCCACACCGCGATCCTCGCCCGGCAGCTGGGACTGCCGGCGATCGTCGCGGCCAAGAGCATCCACGAGTTCGCCGACGGGACCGAGGTGTTCGTCGACGCCGGACTCGGCACCATCACCGATGAGGTCACCGAGGAGCATCACCGTTTCGCTGCCGCGTGGACCGAGCTGCAGAAGAACCCGCTCACCTATGAAGGCGGGGGCGGGGTGCTCTCCGACGGCACCCGGGTGCAGCTGCTGGCCAACATCGGCGGCGCCAAGGACGCCGAGACGGCCGCCGCCGCGAACGCGGACGGAGTGGGCCTGTTCCGCACCGAGTTCCTGTTCCTGGACCGTGAGGACGAGCCCTCCGTCGAGGAGCAGACCACGGCCTACGTCGAGACCTTCGCGCACCTGCCCGGCAAGAAGATCGTGGTGCGCACGATCGACGCCGGCGCCGACAAGCCGCTGCCCTTCCTCACCGACGCCGACGAGCCGAACCCCGCGCTCGGCGTGCGCGCCTATCGCACCTCCTGGGAGAAGCGCTCGGTGCTGACCAATCAGCTCGACGCGATCGCCGCCGCCGCGAAGCAGTCCGAGGCGAAGCCCTGGGTGATGGCGCCGATGATCGCGACCGTCGATGAGACCGAGGACTTCGTCGCGATGTGCCGCGAGCGGGGGCTGGAGCCGGCCGGGATCATGGTCGAGACCCCTGCCGCCGCGATCACCGCGGACCGTCACCTCGCAGCGTGCGACTTCGCCTCGATCGGCACCAATGACCTCACCCAGTACACGATGGCCGCCGATCGTCAGCTCGGCTCCCTCGCGCATCTGAACACTCCGTGGCAGCCCTCGGTGCTGGCACTGGTCAAGGCCACCTGCGATGGGGCCCGCGCTGCGGGCGGGGATCCAGAGGCCTTCGGTGAGAGCGCGAACAAGCCCGTCGGCGTGTGCGGCGAGGCCGCCGGTGACCCGGGCCTCGCGGTGGTGCTGGTGGGCCTCGGCGTGAACAGCCTGTCGATGACTCCGCGCTCGTTGCCCGTGGTCGCGAAGGTGCTCTCCACGGTGACCCTTGCGCAGGCACAGGAGCTCGCGGCGAAGGCAGTCTCCGCCCGCACCGCGGAGGACGCGATCAGCGCCGTCCGCGCCGGCCTGCCGATCCTCGGAGAGCTGGGGCTGTGACCACGGGGTCAGTGACCCGCTGACCTGCTCTCCGCAGAGACGAAGGGCGCCCCACCGGATCGGTGGGGCGCCCTTCGACTCTGTGCGCGGCTTGCTCACGCCTCGGCGTCGAGGTCCTTCTCCAGGAGAGCGGCGAGTGCGTTGACCGACTCCTCGGCGCCCTCGCCCTCGGCCCGCAGGGTCACCTCGTCGCCGTTGCCGGCACCGAGGGTCATCAGCATCAGCATGCTCGATGCCTGCACGGCGTTGCCGCCGGCCTTCTCGATGGTCACGGTCGCGGGCTGCTCGGCCGCAGCCTGGGCGAAGATGCCAGCCGGGCGGGCGTGGAGTCCGGAGGAGCTGGCGATCTTGACGGTGCGCTCTGCCATGGTGTGTGCCTTTCGTGGGGTCACGTGTGTGAGGGGAATATACCGTGCCCGGATGGGCAGGGCGGGGTGGACCGGTCGGGTGCTCAGCGCGTGGTGCTTGCGGCGATCAGTGCACGCACCTCGGGGAACAGCGGATGGGTGGGCTCGAGACCTGCGATCTCTGCGGCGGCGGCGTCCGCATCGCCTCCGCGCAGGATCTCCTGCAGTCGGTCGACCTCCTCATCCCCGTCCGGGGTGAAGGCGAGTGCCGCGCCGAAGGCGGCCAGCAGGCCGTCATGCTCCATCCCGCGCTCGGCGAGGGCGGCGGCGGGGCCGATGATCCGGTCATCGCGCGAGAGCTTGCGCAGCGGCGCCCTGCCCACCCGCTCGACGGGATCCGGCAAGGAGGTGTTCGCGAAACGGCCCAGCACCTTGGCCCGGTAGGAGGCCATCTCCTCCTCGGAGAAGCCGTGCACCGCCACCAGCAGCGAGGAGGTCTCGGCGAGCACCGATTCGACCTCGACCGCGACGGCAGGATCCGAGATCGCTTCCGCGATCGTCGCGTGCCCTGCCGCCCAGCCGTGCCAGGCGGTGGTGGCATGGCCGGTGTTGACCGTGAACAGCTTCCGTTCGATGTACGGGCCCAGGTCATCGACCCAGGTGATCCCCGGGACGTCGAGCTCATGGCCTTCGAACGGCCCGCGCTCGACCGCCCATTCGTAGAAGTCCTCGACGGTGACGTCCAGGCCCGCGCCGTCGGCCTGGACCGGCACGATTCTGTCCACCGCGGTGTTCGCGAACAGGGCCTTCTCGTCGAGGTCGTCACCCTGATAGGCGGCGCGGATCTCCTGTTCGAGCAGATCTGTCGCATTGATCGCGTTCTCGCAGGCCAGCACCGCGAGCGGTGGAGCCCCGGCGGGGCGGGCGGCGATGCCGGCGGCGATGTTCGGTGCCACGAACTTCAGGATGTGCGCACCGACGGCGGTGGTCACCAGATCTGCGGCGGCGATCTCCTCGGTCAGCGACTCCGGATCCTGCGCCGAGTTGATCGCACGGAATCCGTCGACCGTGGTGCTCGTGGGCTGCTGGCCCACGGTGCGCACCTGGTAGGAGTCCGCCTGCTGCAGCTGCGTGACGAGGTCCGCGGAGACGTCGGAGAAGACCACCTCGAACCCTGCCTCGTGCAGCAGCAGGCCCACGAAGCCACGGCCGATATTCCCGGCCCCGAAATGTACGGCTCTCATCAGTGCCTCACTCCTTCGTATCGCCGAGGATCTCGAGGATCTCCTCGGTGGTGGTGGCGTTCTTCAGGCGCTCCACCTGGGCGGGGTCCGAGAAGGTCATCGCGACCTTCTGGAGCAGCTCCAGGTGCTCGTTGCCCACTCCCGCGATGCCGATCACGAAGGTGGTGGGATTCCCGTTCCAGTCGATGCCGCCCGGGTAGCGGACGAACGACATCGCCGAGCGCTTGATCGTGGACTTGGCATCGTTGGTCCCGTGCGGGATCGCCAGCCCGTTGCCCATGAAGGTCGAGACGGTCGCCTCCCGGTCGTGCATCGCGGAGACATAGCCCGTATCCACCGCGCCGGCGGCGACCAGCAGGGCGCCGGCCTCATCGATGCCCGAAGCCGAGTCGGTCGCGGAGCCGTCCAGGACGATGCTCTCCGGGGCGAGGATCTCGGGCCCGGAGTCCGCGCTGGCGGTCGCATCGGCGGCAGGCCCAGCGTCGGCGGCCGCAGCGTCGGCGTCCGCCGCTGGGGCTGCGGCCCGGCGGCCATGGACGGCGCCGGCAGCTCCTGCTGTCGCCGCTCCCGCCCCTGCGGCCGTAGCAGCGGTCCCAGCGGGTGCCGCCTGCTCGGCCGGCTGCTCGGTCGTCGGCTCCGCATCCGACTCCGGGTTGTTGCGCTTGCCGACCAGCCCCACGACCTCGTCGTAGCGCGGGGAGTTCATGAACTGGTCCACGCTCACGTGCACCGCAGAGCCGGTGCGCTGACGCGCACGGTCGGTGAGCTCCTTCTGGGTCACCACCACGTCCCACTCGTCGTTCAAGTTCGAGATCGCCTTGTTGGTGACCTCGACGTCGGTGAAGCCGGCCGCGCGCACCTTCTTACGCAGCACCGTGGCACCCATGGCCGAGGAGCCCATGCCCGCGTCGCAGGCGAAGACGATCTTCTGGATCGGGCCGGTGTGCCCGGAGTCGTCGGCCGCCGCGACCGCGCCAGCGCCCGCTGCACCAGCACCGGTCAGAGCACCGGCGACGGAGGACTTCTTGCCCTTCATCTGCTCCATCTTGGCGGTGGCGGCGCCGATGTCGCCGTCATCCTGCTTGCCGATCTTCAGGAACAGCGCCGAGAGCGCGAAGCTCACCGCAGCCGCGGCGAGCACCGCGAGCGCGATGCCCAGGTAAGAGTCACGGGAGGCCACACCGAAGATCGCGAGGATCGAGCCGGGGGAGGCAGGGGCGATCAGGCCGGTCCCGAAGGCGGCGTTGACTGCGACGCCCGCCATGCCGCCGCCGATCGCGGCGAGGATGAGGATCGGCTTCATGAGCACGTAGGGGAAGTAGATCTCGTGGATGCCGCCGAAGAACTGGATGATCGCGGCACCGGGGGCGGTGGCCCGAGCAGCGCCGCGGCCGAAGAACGTGAAGGCGAGCAGGATGCCAAGGCCCGGGCCGGGGTTGGCCTCGAGCAGGAACAGCACGGACTTGCCGTCGATATCCGCCTGGGCGATTCCCAGCGGGGTGAGCACGCCGTGGTTGATGGCGTTGTTGAGGAAGAAGACCTTCGCCGGCTCGATGAGCAGCGAGACCAGCGGCAGCAGACCGGCGTTGACCAGTGCAGCCACGCCGTTGGACAGCAGGGTCATCAGGCCGTTCACCAGCGGGGCGAGGCCGAAGAATCCTCCGACCAGGGCGAAGAAGCCGAAGATGCCGGCGGAGAACATGTTCACGAGCATCTCGAAGCCGGCCGGGATGTGGTCCTGCCACAGCGAGTCGAGCTTCTTCATCACCCAGGCCGCGAGCGGCGCCATGATCATCGCGCCGATGAACATGTGCACCTGGCCGAGTTCCGCGAACTTCTCCGCGGGGTTGCCGTCGGCCACCCACTGCTCGAGCAGCTGGACGTTCTCCTGCTGGATCAACCAGTCGGAGCCGCCGATCACGCCCATGGTGGCGATCACGCCCACCACTGCGCCGCGCGCCTCATAGATCATGCGGCCGCCGGTGTTCGCGATCAGCAGGGGCAGCAGGTAGTGGATCATCGGCCCGACGACGCTGGCCAGCGGCTCGTTCGGGGTCCAGCCATCAGGGATGAAGAAGGCGGTCAGGAGACCCCACGCGATCAGCGCGGGGATGTTCGGCATCACCATGTTCGACAGGGAGGTGCCGACCTTCTGCAGCGCCACGCGCGGACTGAATCCGCTTGGTGCCTCGGTCGTTGTGCTCATGCGACATCCTCGGGGACGGCCGGGACGTCACAGGCCCCGGTGGGGACGACGCGCGCCGGCTGGCGCGCTGCGACCGATCGGGGCCTACCCCGGACATCGTGCTGAGGGGTGCTCCGGCGGCGTGGGAGCAGTCTAGACCGGAATCAGGCGTTGTCAGTGGTAGCAGAGGGGATGGCGTCCTCGGGATGCTCCGTGCTGCGGGTGGCCCTCCACCGGCGATAGGACAGCAGCGTCAGTGCGATCACGATGGTCCAGGAGATCGCCACCACCGCACCGGAGGCGATGCCCGGCTCGACCAGGAACGCTCCGACGGCGATGAGGGAGATCTGACCCGGCAGCGCCGAGAGCGCAGTGGCGATGAGGAAGTCGCGGCTGCTGATGCCCAAAGCGCCGCTGCCGTAGTTCACCGGCCAGTAGGGGATGCCGGGCATCAGTCGCAGCGTGCACACCGCATAGAACCCGCCGTTCTCGAGGCGGTCCTCGACCAGCTCCGCGTGCGATCCGAGAGCGCGCATCACCGTGTCCCGGCCCAGGCCCCGCGCCACCCAGTAGCCGCCCCAGCAGCCGAGCGTCACCCCGATCATCGACAGCACGGTGCCACCGGGCACCCCGAAGAGCATCCCGCCGGCCACCGCCATGATCGTCACCGGGATCGGTGTCAGGGCCACCGCCGCGTAGAGCGCGATGAAGGCGAGCGGACCCCAGGCACCGAGCTCGGCGATGTCCGCGCGCAGCTCGTCCACGGACGGCAGGCGCACGTTCAGCGCGAGCCACACCATCACCAGCACGGCGAGCACGAGGGTGACGTTGCGCAGCACGGAGCCCCAGGGCACCCCGCCGCGCGTGCGGGCAGGGCCGTCGGAGACTTCGGGGGTCTCGCCGGTCTCGGGATCGGGACGGTCTGGCATCCCGCGATCCTAGAGGCTCGGCAGCCGCTCAGCGCTCCGTGGGCTCGACCCGGGCCTCCCCGGCGCGCACGGCCAGCGGCAGGTGGTTGCCCGCCGGCGGGCGCGGACAGGTGCCCCAGGCGCTGAAGGCGGACGGGAAGTTCAGGGAGAAGTTGAGATCCACGTGCACCCGGTCGCCGTCCAGCTGTGCGCTGACCTGACGCCAGTGGGCGCTCTCGGAGCCGGAGGTCTCGTCGGTGAACAGGATGCTGGATTCGCCGGTGAGCACGAGATCCACCTCGGTGCCGGCGATCTCGAGGGTCACGACCCCGGGGGAGGACAGCTCCTGCTCGAGCCACGGCAGCGCCGAGCCGACTCGCACCGTGGCGGGCTGGGCCCGGAAGGTCCCGGTATGCACGAAGGCAGGGTCGTAGGGAAAGGTCGGCACCCCGTCGAAGGCGGCCAGTCGTGGCGCCGCCGGGTCGAGCAGGCGCAGGCCGATCCGCCCGCCCCGACGGATCACATCGATCTGCACGTCCTCGCCGAAGCTCGCCAGGCGGACGTCACCCGCGGAGGTCACGGTCGTGACGACGACCCCGTCATCCGCGCGGACGCCGATCTCCGAGGAGTCGGCGAGCAGCGTGAGCTCCGTGCCTCCGAAGCGCACGACCGGTCGATCCTCGATGATCTCCCAGCTGCCCGGAACCTCGCCAAGACGCTGCGGCCCGGCCGACGGGTCGATCCAGTGCAGCGCGACCTGGGAGAGGATGCCGTGGCGTGCGGCCAGGGATTCATCCCGGCGGCGCCGGAAGTTGGTCCAGGAGGCGGGGCCGTCGGCCCGCTCGGCATCGGCCCGCTCGGCGGCGGCGGTCGGGGTGTGTTGCGTCATCGGGCTCTCCTCGGTAAGGGCGGTGGCGCGAGTCTCCTCCTCGTCCCAGGCTCCTGGCGAGCCTGCCGTGATCTGCGTTCACACGGTGCGAGACCCGCGCCGGGCCGGCCCCCTCCCAGGAGTGATCAGCGCAGGGATGTTCAGCTCTGGACTGATCAACGCAGAGCGGAGACGCTGGCGCCGCGCCACCGGCCCGGCGAAGACTCGCCACATGAACACCACCTCACCTCCAGCCACGACCACCGCCGCCCTCACCGACCGCATCGATCTCGGCCTCCTCCACCAGCGCGTCCTGCTGCTGGATCGGGAGCTCGATCAGGACAACGGCGCCCAGCTCAGCGCCGGACTGCTGCTCCTGGCCGCCGAGGACCCCGACAGCGACATCACGCTGCTGATCAACTCTCCTGGCGGGCTGGTGCCCGCCATGCTCGCGATCGGGGACCTCATGGACCTGGTGCCCTGCGATGTGCGCACCGTCGCTCTGGGCATGGCCTACAGCGCCGGCCAGTACCTGCTCACGCACGGCACCCCCGGCAAGCGGAGCATCCTCCCGCACGGGCGGGTGCTCATGCATCAGGGATCCGCGGGCTTCGGCGGCTCGGCAGCCGATATCGAGATCCAGGCCGAGGACCTGCGCGCGAACCGAGATCTGCTCATCGACCTCACCGCCGAGCGCACCGGGCAGGCGCGGGAGACTATCGCTCGCGACTCCGAGCGAGACCGCTTCTGGTCAGCGCCCGACGCCGTCGCCTACGGCTTCTGCGATCAGGTGATCACCGATCTGGGCGAGATCCTCCCGATGTGGTCCGCCGCGACGACGACAGGACTCGGCCGATGAGCAGCTACACGATCCCCAGCGTCATCGAACGCACCACCGGCGGCGGAGAACGGACCACCGACATCTTCTCCCGCCTGCTCAGCGACCGCATCATCTACCTCGGCACCGAGGTGGACGACGGAGTGGCGAACACGATCATCGCCCAGGTGCTGCACCTGGAGAACGAGTCGCGGGACACCCCCATCCAGATCTACCTGAACTCCGCCGGCGGGGACGTGCAGGCAGTGCTCGCCATCCACGACGCGCTCGCCTATGTGCGCAGCCCGATCGCGGTGACCTGCGTGGGCCAGGTCGTCGCCGCGCCGGTGCTGCTGCTGGCCGCGGGAACTCCCGGGATGCGGGCCGTGCTGCCGCACTCGCGCGCGGTGCTGCGACCGCTCGAGGCCAGCGGACGCGGAGCGATCCCGGACCTGATCCTTGCCGTCGAGGAGGTCGAACGGGTGCGCCGCCAGCTGGAACAGCTGCTCGCGGAGTCGACTGGCCGCGACGCCTCGCAGGTGAGGCCGGACCTCGAACGCGAGCGGGTGCTGGATGCCGCGGCGATCGTGGAATACGGGCTCGCCGACGAGATTCTGCTCAGGCGGCCGACAGCATGACGTCGCGCGGGCGGAGCGGGCGGAGGGAGGGTCGGTGCCGTCCGTTGACGACGGACCTCGCCCCGAGCTCGAGCTCAGGCTCGAGCTCAGGCGGCGCCGAGCGCGGAGCACGGGCGAGGTCGAGCAGGACGGGCCGGGCGTAGGGCTGGGCCGACGACCGGGCTGCGGGCGTGGCTGCGGGCAGAGCCGAGGACTGAGCTGAGGACCGCGCTGCGGACTGCGCTGAGGACCGAGCCGAGGGCTGTGCCGCTTCGGACATCAACTGGGCGGCCGTCACGCCGAGCGCTCCGCAGATCGCAGCGAGGATCTCGCTCGAGGCGTCCTTGCGCCCACGCTCGACGTCCGAGAGGTGCTGCATGCTCACCCCGGCCTGCCCGGCGACATCGGTGAGAGTGCGTCCGCGCTCTCGTCGGCGACGGCGCAGGGCGCCGCCGATCAGCTCTCGCAGCAGAGGCTCCAGCGTGGTCATGGGATGACGGTACGCCGCCTGCGACGACCCCGCCGGAGCCTCTGCTGTGGGCAGAACCAGGCTCCGGCGGGTTCAGAGGTCAGAGCTGTCCCTGCGCCTCCGTGCCTGCGGGGATGGGGGTCATGCGGGTGACCAGGCCCGGCTTCTCGACCAGGTCCGCCACATCGGCGCGCAGGATCTTGACCTCATCGCTGTCGCCGTGGGTGTCGAGCGCCTCGACGGAGGACCACTTCTCGATCATCGTGATGGTGCCGTCCTCGGCGTCGTGGATCGCATAGAGCTCGCAGCCGTTCTCTCCGTGCACGGCGGCGATGCCGCGATGCATGGCCTCGGCCAGCTCCTGCTTCTTGCCGGGCTTGGGGTAGAAGATCGCGGTGACGACGACTGCGGTCATGGGGGCTCCTGGTGCTGATCGGGGTGGGGTCCTGACCGCCCATCCTGCCCCGTCCGGCCGGGAGCCTCCACACCGTCCGAGCGCTGGGCGCTCAGCGGTGCGCGATCGTCAGACTCGGTCGCCGAGCCTCAGCGGGCCGGGGACAGCCCGACCAGCTCGGCGCTGCGCTGCCACAGACCCTCGGCGAGTGCGAGGTCGTCGGCCTGCGGGTTCACGCGCGTGGTGGGCCGGTCCTGGTCGTAGTAGCGCCCGGAGGTCCAGGTCGAACCCGGCACACCGGTGAGGAACCAGGCCAGGGTCGCGCCGCCCTGTTCGGGGCTGATCATCGGTGCGAGGCGCGCCAGCGGCGACTGATAGAACCAGCGCATCGAACTCGCCGATCCGGCGGAGAAGCTCGTGCGCACCAGCCCGGGGTGGAATGCCGCGGAAGAGAGCCCCTGGTCGTGGAACTTCGCGTGCAGGCTGCGGGTGAACAGCACGTTCGCGAGCTTTGCATCCCCGTAGGCCTTGCGCGGGCTGTATCTCCGCTCGTTGCCGAGGTCGGAGAGGTCCAGGTGCCCGAACAGCCGGTTCGCCATGCTTGAGGTGTTCACGACCGAGGCGCCCCCGGGCAGCAGGCGTGGCAGCAGGAGAGTAGTCAGCAGGAACGGGGCGAGGTGGTTGACCTGGAGCGTCTTCTCGAAACCGTCGAGGGTCGGGGTGCGGTCGCCGAAGATTCCGCCGGCATTGTTGGCGAGCACGTCGATGCCGTGCTCGGCGGTCGCCGCTGAGAGCTCCGCCGCGAGGCGGCGCACGTCATCGAGACGAGCGAAGTCGGCGATGAAGTGTTCGGCGTCGATCTCCCGCGCGACGGCCGCAGTCTTCTCCGGTGAGCGACCGACCACGAGCAGGCGGACGCCCGTGCCGGCGAGCTGACGGGCTGCGGCGGCGCCGATCCCGTCGGACGCGCCGGTGATGACGATGGTCGTCGGTGTCTGGGCCTGTGTTTGGGACGGCTCGCCGGTCGTTCTCCGACCCGACGCATTCTGGTGGCTGAGGTTCTTGCCCATGCGGGTCAGTCCTTGCTCGTGTCGTGGGTGGAGACGTCGCCCGAGTTCTCCAGGAAGCGTTCCAGCAGCTTCGCCAGCTGAGTCTGCTCCTCGCGCGTGAGCCGGGCGTCCAACAGTTCCTGCTCGGCGTTGACATGGGGGACCACGATCTCGTCGACCAGCTCCCGACCGGCGCCGGTGAGGCGTACCAGCACGCGGCGCCGGTTGGAGGGGTCCATCGTCCGCTCCAGCAGGCTCTTGTCCTCCAGGCGCTGCAGGCGGTTGGTCATCGCAGCGCCGGTGATCATGCTCGAAGCGGCCAGCTCGCCGGGGGTGAGCGTGTACGGGGATCCGGAACGGCGCAGGGTGGCGAGGGTGTCGAACTCTCCGCGATGCAGTCCGAACTTCTGGAACGTCGTCTGCAGTGCGCGGCTCGCGATCTCGTCGACGCGTGAGAGGCGGCCGATCACCCCCATCGGAGTGGTGTCGAGGTCTGGGCGCTCCCGCGCCCACTGGGCAAGGAAGTCGCTTACGCGATCGGCCATGTCCTCGCCTCCCGGAACATTCGACGCCTAAGTGTTTGACGGAATCCTATCGCGGGCCTCGTTTTTTAAACATGAAACAGTTAGATGTCGAAGAGTTGAGGGCGAGGCGCCTCGCCTCAGGGGGAGCCCCCTCGGGTTCGCGCCCCGTATCGCACGCCGCGCAGTCGCCCGCACCTGCCGGCGGGCTCATGGTCGCGCTGACCGCGATCGCCCCGATCACCTGGGGCACCACCTACGTCGTCACCACCGAGCTGCTGCCACCGGACCACCCCCTGTGGTCGGGAGCGCTGCGCGCCCTGCCTGCCGGCCTGCTCGCCCTTGCGTTCAGTCGAGCCCTTCCGCGGGGCAGCTGGTGGTGGCGCTCCCTGCTCCTCGGCACGCTCAACATCGGCGCCTTCTTCCCGATGCTGTTCCTCGCCGCCTACCTGCTGCCCGGGGGAGTGGCGGGAGTGTTCGGCGCCGCCGGGCCGCTGCTGGTCGCGGCGCTCGCCGCGGTCCTGCTTCGGGAGCGGCCGACGGCTCGCCGACTGATCTGGGGAGTCATGGCCGTGCTCGGGGTTGCGGCCATGGTGCTCGGGCCCGACTCTGCTCTGGATCCGCTCGGCATCCTTGCGGGCATGGGAGGCGTGACCTCGATGGCGTTGGGGACCGTGCTGTCCAAGAGGTGGCGGCCGCCCGTCGGGCCTGTCGCGTCCGCGGGCTGGCAGCTCACCGCCGGTGGTCTGGTCATCCTCCCGCTCGCCCTGATCGTCGAAGGCGCACCGCCGGCGCTCGATGCGCAGGCGGTCGCGGGCTACGCCTGGCTCGCGCTCGTCGGCGGACTGCTCGCCTACACGCTCTGGTTCCGGGGCCTGGGCCGGCTGCCTGCTGGCGGGGCGGCCTTCCTTCCGGTGCTCTCCCCGCTGGTCGCCGCCGTGCTCGGGTTCCTCGTGCTCGGCGAACAGCTCACGCCTCTCCAGCTGGGCGGCTTCACGCTGGCCCTGGTTGCTGTGGCCGCCGCGCAGGGGTCCCGTCGGAGGCGGAGGACGGTGAGGGAGAGGGAATCCGCAGCACTGTGCGATCATATCGACGAACGATAGGTTTAGTCTGCTGCTCGATGGAGGAGAAAGTGATGGGTGCTGTACCTGTCCAGATCCTGCGCGTCATCATCTGGATCTCCCTGATCGGATCACTGCTCATCCAGCTGGGCTTCGTGCCCTTGATGAGCTGGGAGATGAATGACTCCGGGGCCCCGCTCGCAGCGATCGTCACCCTCGCCGCCCTGATCGTGCTCGGGGTGCTCGGCCTGCAGGTCGTCGGCGTCAGCATCCTGCGCCTGCTCACACTGGTCCGCCGCGGTCGGGTGTTCTCGCCGACGGCATTCCGTCACGTGGACCGGATCGTCGGTGCCGTCGCGGGGGAAGCGGTCGTGCTGTTCGCCCTGGCGGTGTTCGCATCGATCATCAATCGCCTCACCCCTGGCGATGAACTGGCCCCCGGGCTGATCGGCATGATCTGCGGCGCCTCTCTCGTCATCGCAGGCGTGGCTCTCGTGATCTACGTCCAGCGGCAGCTGCTGGCACAGGCCACCGAGACCCTTGCGCGTGCCGAAGGCCTGCAGTCCGAGCTCGACGAGGTGATCTGAGTGCCGATCGTCGTGGACATCGACGTGATGCTCGCCCGGAGGAAGATGCCCGTCGGCGTGCTCGCCGAACGGGTGGGGATCACCCCGGCGAATCTCTCCGTGCTCAAGAACGGTCGCGCCAGAGCGGTGCGCTTCTCGACGCTCGCCGCGCTGTGCGAGGTGCTGGACTGCCAGCCCGGCGATCTGCTCCGCTGGGAGCCTGACGCCGCTGACTCCGACGGGACCGAGCCCGCTGCGTGATGCCGCCCTGGGTTTGCTCAGCGTGGCCCGGCTGTGCGGAGGTGGTCGTGCAGATATCGGCCGGTGGCTGCCGCTGCCGCAGGGCGAAGGACGCCGGCACGTGCCTGGCCTCGTCGACGTCAGTCTGCGGGGCCTGGGGCGCGCGGCGGTGGGTGGAGGTCGACAGTGGCACGGTCGATCACGCAGCCCAGGCTGCGTGGTCACGCGCGAACGTCCCCGGCGTACGGTGGGTCACAATGGGTTTTGAGCACCACGGTTCATGTCGTAGTCTTCTGGAAGTCATCTACACGGCTCAGTCATATGGCAGAATCTGTGGACGACACGCACGGCGCAGGATGCCTCCCTCGGAGGCGACCGACGACGGTCGCGCAGCACTTCCGACGAAATTGGGACTTCATTACCTCCTCCGCACTGCCTTTGTACGACGACGCTACGGCGTTACCCCTCACGATCGCGCCGATGGCCGCTACCGCAGCCGTTGCAGCGCTCCCCACCCTCTCCTGGCTCCGAGCCGAGGACGACGTCCACGTCGCCACGCTCGCCGGAGAATTCGCCGGCCATGTCGTCAGCACCTCTGCTGACGCGCCGGTCCACACGGCCTACGGGCCCCAGTTCGGCCGCATCGGCGACTTCATGTCGCTGGCCGCGGCTCAGGCGGCCCTTGTGGCCGCACCCGCCCCGCAGTACGGCAGCGGTGACCGCATCGGTCGCCGTGACGCCAGGGGCACCACCCATCCGCGGCGGCGCCGTCGTCACGGATACCCGGGCCACGAAAGTGGTTCACGACTACGAAGGAATATCGCCATGGCTACTGGCATCGTCACCTGGTTCAACTCCGACAAGGGCTACGGCTTCATCGCCCCCGAGGACGGCTCCGCCGATGTGTTCGCTCACTTCAGCGCCATCGCCGGCACCGGCCGTCGCGACCTCGAGGAGAACCAGCGCGTGGAGTTCGAGACCGAGCAGGGCCCCAAGGGTCTGCAGGCAGTGAACATCCGCGCCCTCTGAGCGCTCCGGCCGATCCACGTATCGGCCGCATGACCTCGACGCCCGTCGGGTCCGGCTTCGGCCGGGCACGGCGGGCGTCGTGCTGTCTCCACCGCTCCCGCGGTCACCGGGTCCTTCGAGTCCTCATCGACGGCACCGGACGGTCTGTCACGCTCCCAGTGCACTCCAGGGCAGAGCTGTCACCATGGCCTGATGGACGTCGAGCAGCTGGGCCGCGAGATCACGAGCCGCATCATGCCCGACTCCGCTCCCGCGACCGGCTGGTGGATCCTGCTCGCGCTCGGCGTCGCGCTGGCAGCCGTGGGGCTGCCGCCGCTGTGGCGGCCGGCGCGGCTCGCGGTGACGATCGTGCACGAGCTCGGTCACGCGGTCATCGGGATGCTGATGGGGCGGCGCTTCACCGGCTTCGTGGTCAGCGCCGATATGTCCGGGCATGCGGTGACCGTCGGCCCGCGCCGCGGACTCGGCAGGGTGGCCTCCACCTGGGCCGGCTATCCGGCGCCCGCGATCGTGGGCGCGGTGCTGGTCCAGATCTCCCTGCACGGCTGGGCGCGCACCGCGCTGTTCGTCGCACTGGTGGTGCTGGTGCTGTCCCTGGTCTTCACCCGCTCGCTGCACACCCTGGCGGCGGTGCTGGGCACCGCTGTCGGAGTCGGCGCGCTGTGGTGGTGGGGGAGCCCCGCGCTGGCAGCCCTGCTGACCCTGGCCGCCGGGGTGTTCCTGCTGCTGGGGGCCTGGCGGCACCTGGGCGCGGTGATCCGGCGCGGCGGCCGCGCCGACGATCCGGCCCAGCTCGCCCAGCTGACCCCGCTGCCGGCCTGGGGATGGCTGCTGAGCTTCGCGCTCGTGCTCGGTGCCTGCAGCTGGTGGGTGGTGGCGACCCTCGCATCGCTGAATGCGTAGGCTGGCCCCTGCTGCACCCGCCCATCCTGAGGAGCCCCATGTCCGCGATCGCCGTTCCGGTCCACCGTCCCGTCCTGGCCGATGCCCTGGCCCCGCACCGCACCCGAGTGCAGGACGCGGGACTGGTGCTCGCCGGCGCCGGTGTTGTCGCCCTCCTCGCGCAGCTCACGATCCCGCTGCCGCTGGTCCCGATCACCGGCCAGACCCTCGGCGTGATCCTGGTCGGCGCCGCTCTCGGCTCCCGCCGCGGCGCCGCAGCGCTGCTGACCTACCTGCTGGTGGGCCTCGCGGGCGCCCCGGTGTTCGCCGAGTTCACGGGCGGACCGGCCTCGATCCTCTCGCCCAGCTTCGGCTTCCTGCTGGGCTTCATCCCCGCCGCCTTCGTGGCCGGCTGGTTCGCCGAGCGCGCCTGGGACCGCACGCCGCTGCTGGCCCTGGCCGGTTTCGTCGCCGCGAGTGTGGTGCCCTTCCTGTTCGGCGTGCCCTATCTCGCCATGATCCTGAACGCTGTGATGGGTGCGGAGCTGGGCCTCGGCGGGATCCTCGCCGCAGGTGTCTGGCCGTTCCTCGTCGGCGGACTGGTCAAAGCGGCGATCGCCGCTGTGCTGATCCCGGTGGCGTGGAAGGCGGTGCGCGCGCTCGACCAGCGCCGCTGACTCTCGCTGGACGTGCACTCCCGCGCGGCGGCGCTCAGATCGTGAGCGTCGCCGCGCGCACCAGGAGCACCACGAAGGCCATCGAGGGCAGGAACGCCACCGTCAGCCACACCTTCCGGTAGGACAGGATCGCGAGGAACTCGCGCAGGGTGGCGCTGGGGACGTAGTAGAAGGCCGTCGGCCCCCCGATCGCCTCGTCGGCGTAGCCCAGCGAACGCGCCAGCAGTGCGGCGCGGAAGGCGTGATAGCGGCTGGTGGAGACGATATAGGGCCCCTGATGGCCCGCGTCGTCGAGGAGCTGGTGGGAGAGCGTCAGGTTCTCCCGGGTGGTCCGCGACTCGGTCTCCGCCAGGACGCGAGCTGCGGGAATCCCGACCTCCTCGAGCAGGTACTCGGCCATCGCCTCGCCCTCAGCGCGAGGCTCGTCCTCGCCGCGGCCACCGGAGGGGACCAGCAACGGGTCTCCTCCCGCCGCCAGCAGCCGCTCGCGCTCGCGGACTGCGCGATCCAGCCGGCTGCGCAGGAGCTTCGGGACCTCACCGTCGATCAGCCCGGAGCCGTGGATGATGATCCCGCCGGTCTCCAGCTGCTTCGGGAAGAGCTGATAGGGGATCGAGGCGCACAGGAACACCAGGAACGCGAGCCCCACATGCAACGAGAGCAGGGCCAGCAGCGCGCCGGCGCCGATGCCCAGCGGCGTCAGCGTGAGCACGAGCGCCGCTGAGGCCACCGGGGCGCCCAGCAGCGCGAGGCCCGTCACCGCGGAGAGCAGGTTCCCCAGGGAGCGGCCCTCTCTGCGCACCACCGTCAGCCCGTTCCAGATCAGGAAGACGCCCAGGCCCAGAATGCCCAGCAGTGCGAGGCCCGCGCCGGCGAGCACCAGCAGATCACCGAACAGCAGTGTGGTGGAGACCAGCTGCGCGAGTGCCCCGATGCTCGAGTGCAGTGCGAGCAGCAGCAGCACCCCGTTGCGCACCCGTCGGCGGTCCCGCCGGAAGACCAGCAGGTAGGCCGCCCACCACAATGCGGCCCAGATCAGCGCACCCAGCATCCATGACTCCTCACGACGTCGCGGCGCTCATCGTCGCACGGCATCCCGGTCAGCCGGGACAGCTTCCGAGCTCAGCGAGCCAGCGGCGCCGCGAAAGGGGAGACGTGCTGGCCGATGTGGGCGGCGAGGACATCGGTGTGCTGGGCCTGGTTCGCCGCCACCACCGCGAGGAAGCGGTCATGGATCGAGGCGCCGGAAGCGTCGTGGCCGTTCAGCGAGTCGCCGTAGCCCACGTGCAGGATCTGGCGAGCATCGTTCGAACGGATCAGCTCCACCAGGTCCACGCCCTCGAGCGAGGTGGGGGTGCGATCCTCATGGGCGGAGACCTGGTAGCTCGCACGGGCCTTCACATAGGAGGCGCGAGAGATGTCCCAGATGCTCGAGAACAGCTCCGGATCATGGGCGGCGACGATCTCGACACCGCACAGGTAGCTGGTGCCGGAGGTCTTCAGGTGCACCAGGCCCTGGGTCGCCTCGATGCACAGCGGGTAGATCGAGAACTTGTCCGAGCCTGAGTGCAGCGAGATCTTGTAGCCGCCGAACTGCTGGGAGATCGCGTGGTGCGCCTCGAGGTTCAGGCGCAGCTCCTCGGCGTCGCCCAGGAAGTCCAGGCCCTTCTCGAAGCCGTCCACATAGCGCGGGGCGAAGCTGAACCAGGAGGCGCCCAGGCGCCTCAGCTCCGTGGCCAGGTAGAAGTGCTCGAAGAAGGTGGTGAGCCACGTCGTCTCATCGACCGCGAACTCGATCTCGATCTCCTGGGTCGCGTTCTCGGTGGCATGGCGGTACATGCGCATCGACTCCACCACCGCGCGGCCGTACTTCACCACGGCGGTGAGGACGTCCTGCTCGGTGACCTCGACCTGCGAATGGCCGACGTCCAGGGTCATACCCACGTAGCGCTTCTTCACCTCCGCGAGGGAGTCCTCGAGCTGGTCCCAGGGCAGCGCTGCGGCGTCGGCCTCGGTGACGCCGGCGGTGACGTCGGCGACCATGTCGCCCGGGTCCAGGGTGAACATCACGAAGCCGGCCTCGAGGCCGCGGTCGATGCCCTCGGTGGTCTTGATGTGGTCGCAGTCGGCGCCGAAGCCGCTGTCCCAGCCGGCCTCGACCAGGCCGAAGATCGCGTCATCCATCACGGACTGGGCGCTGCGGCCCAGGCGGTCCATCTCGCGGATCGACTGCTGGGCGAGGACGGGCATCACGCCGGCGCCCTGGGTCGCGAAGGCACGCGCCTGGCCGGGGGTGGCGAGGCCAGTGCGGTCGCCGGTGCCGACGGAGGTGCGGTGGCCGCCGATCTTCTGCGGGCGCAGGGCCGGGAAGGCGGCCTGCAGCGCCTTGGCATTCGCCGTGGACAGCGGGCCGGTCAGCACATGGCCGTCACCGGCCGCCGCGGCCTCTCCCTCGAAGGAGGTCAGTGCCGTCGCCGCGGAGGCGATGAGCTGGAGCGAGCGGGCGGAGCCGTCATAGCGGATGCTCGCCTCGAGGGAGTCATTGCGCAGGGTCATGAAGTTCTCCATTTCGGAGGGGTGGGGACGTCCGTTGTCCCGACGGCACCCTCACCGTATGGCGTAAACGATTGCATACATTTGGCCTGCATGGAAGGCCATTCTTCCGCTAGTCTCTCCCTAGCGACTGCAAACTTTGCAGTCCATGGAGGAGGCGAGCATGGCGGTGACACTCAAGGACGTGGCGAAGCAGGCAGGGGTTTCGATCGCGACTGCGTCCCGTGCCTTCCAGCGCCCCGAGATGGTCGGCGCGGACTCTCTGACCCGAATCCGGGCGGCCGCGGACGAGCTCGGATACAGCCCCAATCGCACTGCGCGCGCGCTGATCACCGGCCGCGCCGGGGTCTACGGGGTGATCGTCCCCGACCTCGAGAACCCCTTCTTCCCCGCCGTGCTCAAAGGAGCCCAGGCGCGCGCGCACCAGCTCGGTGCCCAGCTGCTGATCACCGATGCAGGGGAGTCGCCGGACGGCGAGCTGCCCTTGGTGCGCACGCTCGCCCCGCAGGTCGACGGGATCATGCTGTGCTCGAGCCGGATGGATGAGGACTCCCTGCGGGTGGCCGCGACCCTGACCCGGCTCAGCCTGGTGAACAGGGTCTCGCCCGAGCTGCCCGGCGTCTACGCCGATCCTGAGCCGGGCATCCCCGCAGCGGTGCAGCACCTGCGCCGGCTCGGACACCGCCGGATCGGATATGTGAGCGGCCCTGCCGTCAGCCGCTCCGACCAGGCGCGCCGTTCCGTGATCAGCCGTATCTGCGCCGAGGCCGCGCTGGAATGGGTGGAGATCGGGCCCTTCCCTCCTACCGCCGACGGAGGCCGTGCCGCCGCAGAGGCGCTGCTGCAGACCGATGCCACCGCGGTGCTGGTCTACAACGACCTGATGGCGCTGGCGATGATGGAGCGCCTGCGCAGCTACGGCGTGGAAGTCCCCGGCCAGATCAGCGTGCTGGGCTGGGACGACATCCCCTTCTCCGCCATGGTCACGCCGGGCCTGGCCACCATCCGGGTGCCGCGCTACGACATGGGCGCCCGGGCGATCGAGATGCTCCATCAGGGGCTCCGCGAGGAGGTGGAGCCCCTGCATCTCGGGTTGGCGACGCAGTTCGTCCCGCGGGGATCGATCGGTCGGGCCGACGGCGCGGGCCTCAGCGCGCTCAGCGGCCTCGGATGAGGTCGGCTGAGGGAGCTCGTGCTCTACGCTCAGCCCATGAATGACCTCTCCACCCCGATCGGGGACATCGCCGGAATCGGCCGTCCCGCCGCCCGCGCCCTGGCCGGCATCGACCTCCGCACCGTCGGTCATCTCGCAGGCCGCGACTGGGAGCAGCTCGCGCGGCTGCACGGGGTGGGCTCAGCGGCCGGGCGGCGCCTGCAGGCGGAGCTCGAGCGCCATGGAGCCACCCTCCTGCACCCGCCCGCTCCCGACCATCGGCAGGCCGTGGTCACCCAGGGCGCGACGGGCACGGGGGCGTCGGACATCCTCACCCATGCCACCGGGATCGACCCGGCGCAGTACATCGCCGGGCTCGATGCACGCCGCAGCCGCGAGGGCGCCGCGCTGCTGGCCCTGTTCGGCGACGCCACGGGGGAGCCGGCCACCATGTGGGGGCCCAGCATGATCGGCTACGGCGAGGTCCACTACCGCTACGCCAGCGGCCGCGAGGGCGACACCTTCCAGCTCGGATTCAGCCCCCGCAAGGCAGAGCTCGCGCTCTACGGCATCCAGGGCTTCCCCCGTTCCGAGGACCTGCTGGACCGGCTCGGCAGGCACCGCAGAGGCGTGGGCTGCGTCTGGGTCAGGAAGCTCGAAGACATCGACCTCGAGGTGCTCCGCGAGGTGGTGGCCCACGCCTGGCAGAGCGGGCCCTCCGCCGCCTGAGCGGGCGCGTGGGCGGTGACGCTCCGCTCAGCAGGGCCCCCTGGAGTGCACCCCGTGCCCGGTGCGGCCTACTGTGCTCCGTGAGATCCCGCGAGCTGGGACAGGCCACCGGACGGGCGAGCAGCCCCTTCGGTCGAGGAGAGGACGGCGAGGGCATGTCGCAGCTGGAGCGCACGCGCGTGGAACGGCTTCTGTTCGTCGGCCGGCGCTCGAAAGCCGCATGCGTGATCCTCGGGATCGGCGCCCTGATGGTCATCCTCTACTCGAGCGTCTTCAAGCTCCTGATGGTGCACGAGGCGGTGGATCACTCCTGGGCCACCGCCGTGTACTGGACCATCACCACCATGTCCACGCTCGGGTACGGGGACATCACCTTCACCACCGATCCGGGTCGGCTGTTCTCGCTGTGCGTGCTGCTCAGCGGAGTCGTCTACATGCTGGTGCTGCTGCCCTTCTTCGTGATCCAGTACGTCGTCACCCCCTGGCTGGACCGGCGTCGCGCCGCTCGGACCCCGCGGAAGGTCCCGGCGACGCTGCGGGACCACGTGCTCCTGGTGGGCTCCGACGCGGTCACCCAGGCCTTCGCCGCCCGCGCCGAGCGCTCCCAGGTCGCCGCCGTGGTGATCCTCGAGGACCCCGCACTCGCCGGAGAGCTGCATGACCAGGGGCGACAGGTGATCGTCGGCCCCCTGGACTCCGCGATGACCTATCGAAACGCCGGGGCGTCGCGAGCACGACTGGTGATCTCCACCCTGTCGGACACCGCGAACACGAACGTCGCCTTCACCGTGCGTCAGGCCGCCGCCCAGGTGCCGGTCGCGGTGACCGCCTCGAAACCGGTCTCGGTCGACGTGCTCGACCTCGCCGGCGCTGATCACGTGCTGGAGCTCGGCGCGGTGCTGGGCCGCGAGATGGCCTCGCGAGTGCTGGGCTCGACCGGACGGTTCCATGCCATCGGCTCCTTCGGCTCCACCCTCATCGCGGAGGCGGCCGCCCGCGGCACCTCATTGGTGGGCCTCACGCTGGGGGAGGCGCTGCCCCTGCTGCGCTCGCGGGTGCGCATCCTCGCGATCATGCGCAAGGGCAGGCTGCGCGCGATGACGCCGGATCTCCGTATCACCGACGGGACGGTGCTGGTGCTCGCAGGCCAGGCGGCCGACCTTGCACAGTACGACGAGCAGTTCCAGAGCGCGGAGATCTCCGAGGAGCCCGTCGTGATCCTCGGCGGCGGCCGGGTGGGACGATCCGCCTCCCGGGCGCTGAGCGACGAGGGGATCCCGAACACGATCGTCGAGATGCTGCCGGGACGGGTGGAGAACTCCTACTCGGTGCTCGAGGGGACGGCGAGCTATGCCATGGTGGCGGGGGACGCCGCCGACCAGCGGGTGCTGCGCCGGGCAGGCCTCGAGAACGCCTCGGCCGTGCTGGTCACCCCCCGCGACGACGACCTCAACGTCTACCTCACGCTGTTCTGCCGACGGCTGCGCCCCGAGCTGCAGGTGGTCTCCCGTGCCACCTATGAGCGCAACGTCGCCACGCTCTATCGAGCCGGCGCCGACAGCGTGCTCTCCTATGCCACGACGGGCGCGACCGACCTCTGGAACCATGCGGGTCTCAGCCATCGGGTCCTGGTCGCCGAGGGGAACGAGCTGTTCCTGGTGCCGCGTCCCGCCTCGCTCGTGCGCCGCTCCGTGCGGGATGATGAGGTGCGCCGACGGACCGGCTGCCACATCGTCGCGGTCCTGGACGAGGAAGGCACCTTGGGCTACGACACCGAGTCGATCCCCTCCGCCCCGGGGCAGCTGCTGCTGCTCGGCGACCGGCACGCGGAGCGCCGCTTCCGCCAGGTGTACCTGGGACGTCGCAGGCTGCGCCGCTAGGCTGAGAGCAGCCACCTCATCGTCCTCAGGAGACCCATGCCGTCCGCCTCCATGCCGTCCGCACCCGTGAAGCTCGCCGTGGGCGATGCCGCGCCCGCCTTCGACCTGCCCACCGCCGGTGGCGGCCGCGTGGACCTCGCCGCACTGCGCGGAGCCCCGGCGCTGCTCTGGTTCTATCCGGCGGCGAACACCTCCCTGTGCACCAAGCAGGCCTGCGACCTGCGGGACAACCATCAGCTGTTCCTCGATGCCGGTTACCGCGTGATCGGAGTGTCGCCGGATCCGGTGGCAGAGCTGGATCGCTTCGTCGCCGAGCAGCAGCTTCCCTACACGCTCGCGTCTGACGAGGGCCACCAGGTGATGGAGGCCTACGGGGCGTGGGGCGAGAAGAATATGTACGGGAAGCTGGTCCAGGGCACCATCCGCTCCACCTTCGCGATCGACGCCGACGGTGTCCTCACCTTCGTGAAGTACCGCGTGGGCACCCCGAAGCACATCGCGCTGCTGCAGGAGAAGCTCGGCCTCTGAACGGCTTGCTCACACTGTGACGTGATCTGCGCGCTCTCGCTTTGGTGCACCCCGCGCCGTACCCGTATGCTGTGGCGGCGTGCTGCGCGAGAGCCAGCACCAGGAGACGTGGCAGAGCGGCCGAATGCGCTCCCCTGCTAAGGGAGTAGGCGACCAAAATCGCCTCGGAGGTTCAAATCCTCTCGTCTCCGCCGATGGCCGGAAGTGACCGGCCCGCGGCAGCAAGAAGGCCCCGACCCTGCGGATGACCGCGGGGGAGGGGCCTTCTCACGTCCGGGCTCAGGGGAGCGGACTGTCCTCGCCGAGCGGGGTCCACTCGGGTCCGTCGGACTCCAGCAGATCGGGGTCGCGCACCACATCCTGCTGCTTCGCTCCGCTGCGCAGGCGGGTCGCCAGCTCCTGCAGGGTCTCGCGAAGCACCGCGCGGGCGCGCGAGGAGTCGCCCGCCCAGAGCGCCTCCAGCAACGCCTCATGGACGGCCGTGATGTCGGCCCGGACGCCGAAGCCACGAGGATCCGAGAAGCTCCCCATCCGGGTGAGGATCACGATCGTGCTCATCGCGGTGACCAGGAACCGGTTCCGTGCGAGCTCGGCGATCTGCTGATGCAGCTCGAGGTCCGCGTTGCCCGCCTCGATGACCTCTTCGGCTGCGAGCGCGCGACGGGTGCGTTCCAGAGTGTCCCGCAGCGGGCTCAGCAGCTCCTGGGCAGAGGTCTCGTCGCCCTTCGCACGCAGCGCGCTGACACGATCGGCCACGATCGAGACGGCCTGCATCTCGATCCCCAGCCGGTAGTCGATGAAGTCCGACATGGTCCCGGCATCCATCGTGGTCACGAAGAGGCCGCGGCCCGGGATCTGGGTGAGCAGGCCATCACGCACCAGCCGCTGGCAGGCCTCGCGCAGCGAAGAGCGCGAGATCCCCATCTGCTTGGACACCTGCACCTCGGGGATGGTGTCGCCGGGGCGCAGATCACCGGAATAGATCGCACTGCGGAGCTCGAGCTCCGCCTGATCGATGATCGAAGGTCGACGGATGGGCTGCATCATCGGCAGCCGGACCGTCTCCTGGCGAGGTGGCATCGCATCCTCCTGTGCTCGAGCGCGATTCGCGCGGGGCGTCACCTAATCATCCGCCCTCGAACCCGTGCAGGCACGCCCGTGTCGAGTCATCGCCGTCACATCTCGGCACATGGACGGCCTGCTGTCCGGGTCACGACACCATCACGAAAGCGCTCTGAGGTCGGGGGGCACCCCATCTGGGCCGCTAGCGTGGGTGTGATCCGAATTGCTGATCTGCGGATTGTCCGACAGCAGGTAGTGTCGTCCATCACCGTAGAGCACGAGACATACACGTCAAGGGAGCATCTCCATGCAGAACCGCCGAAACTTCATCCGCGGAAGCGGTCTGGTCCTGTCGGCCGCCGCACTGGGCGGGCTGGCCGCCTGCAGTCGCACCAGCACTGGCGGCGATGGCGACACCGGAGCCGGTGGCGGCAGCAGTGACGGCGGCGGCGGGGGAGATCTGCTGAGCCAGCTGCAGGAGGCCGGCACCATCACCGTCGGCTTCGCCGGCGAGGCCCCGTACTCCTTCGAGGAGGGCGGCGAGCTGATGGGCGCAACCCTCGCCCTGCACCGCGAGATCTTCGGCGAGCTCGGCATCGACAACGTCGAGGGCAAGCTCACCGACTGGGGATCGCTGATCCCGGGCCTGAACTCCCGACAGTTCGACGCGGTCAGCGCCGGCATGTCGATCCTCCCGGATCGCTGCGCGCAGGCCGCCTTCAGCGAGCCGGAGTTCCAGTACACGACCGCGCTGATGGTGCCCACCGGCAACCCCGATGGCCTAGAGAACATGCAGTCCTTCGTCGACTCCGGCCTCACCGTCGCGACCATGTCCGGGGCCGTCGAATCCGACTATGTCGCAGCGCTCGGCCTGGACAGCATCGAGGTGGGCGGCCCGCAGGACGGAGTGGACGCCCTCAAGGCCGGCAACGCCGCAGCCTTCGCCCTCACCGCGATCTCGTTGAACTGGCTCGCCGACAACACCGTCGACGACGTCGAGGTGACCGAGAGCTTCGTCGCGGAGCTCGACGGCGTGAAGCAGGTCGGCGCGGGCGGCACGGTCTTCCGCCAGGAGGACACCTCGCTGCTGGACGCCTACAACGAGAAGCTCGCCGCGATCATCTCGGACCCCGAGCGCTACCTCTCGATCGTCGGCGAGTTCGGCTTCAGCGAAGAGGAGCTGCCGCCCGCGGACATGACCAGCGAGATCCTCTGCAGCGGTGACCTCTCCTCCCTGCAGTGACCCCAGCTCCATCGATGACGGCGTCCCGGCGCGGCCCCTCGTGGGTCGCGCCGGGCCGTGCGTCGACCGAGAGGTGATGTATTGATGGATGGAGTGATCGGCTTCTTCCAGGACCTCGGCCCGAACCTCCAGCTGGTGCTGGACCGGATGCCGCTGATCCTCGATGGGCTCCAGGTCACGCTGCTGACCACAGTCCTGGGTGCCCTGCTCGCGCTGGTGATCGCTTTCGTGTTCGGCCTCGCGCAGCTCTCGAAGGTCATGATCGTGCGGGGCGTGGCCCGGGTGTTCGTGGAGTTCTTCCGCGGCACCTCGCTGGTGGTCCAGCTGTTCTGGCTCGCCTTCGTGCTCCCGCAGCTGCCGTACCCGCTCGGCTTCCGGCTCGAACCGCTGCTGGTGGGCGTCCTCGCCCTCGGCCTGAACTACGGCGCCTACGCCGCGGAGGTCGTGCGCGGCTCGATCGGCTCGGTGCCCAAGGGGCAGTTCGAGGCGATCAGCGCGCTCAGCCTGAGCCCGACCCGCGGCATGTTCCGGGTGGTGATCCCGCAGGCCTGGGCTCTGATGCTCCCGTCCCTGTCCAACCTGTGGATCCAGCTGCTCAAGGGCAGCGCCATCGTCAGCACGGTGCTGCTGTACGACATCTTCTTCCAGGTCGAGCAGCTGCGTGACCGCACCGGCACCTGGTTCGCGTACTCCTTCGCACTGGTGGCCTACTACCTGATCGCCTGGCTGATCGTGATCCTGATGAACGGCCTGGAGATCCGCGCGAAGCACCAGATCGGTCGCGGCCCGGCCCTGCGGACGGCCTGGCGCTCGCTCTTCCAGGCGCCCGGTACCACCCCGTCAGGCGGACGGAGAGCGCGCGTCGTCCGTGATCGCGCTGCCGCGGCCGCCAGCGGTCCTACGTCGATGGGAGGTGGTCTGGCATGACCCCGGAGAATTCCTGGTGGAGCTGGGACCACGCCTTCGCAGTCCTTCCGAGTCTGCTGCTCGAAGGCTTCAAGATCACGCTGATCGCCACCGTGCTCGGCACCCTCATCGCGCTGGTCCTCGGACTGGTGGTGGCGATCGTCCGGCGCAGTGCGCCGAGGTTCATCAGCACCCCCTTCACCTGGGTGGTCGAGTTCATCCGCATGACCCCGCTGGTGGTCCAGCTGGTCTTCGCGAACCTCGTGTTCTCGCCGTACGTCGACTCGTCGCTCTCCATCGGCATCTGGGTGCTGGGCATCCACTACACGACCTATATGGCCGAGGTGTATCGCGCTGGCATCGACTCGGTGCCCCAGGGCCAATGGGAGGCGGCCACGGCCCTCTCCCTGCCGCGGATGCGCACCTGGCGGGCGGTGGTCGTCCCCCAGGCGATCCGCAACACCGTGCCAGCGCTGGGCAACTACGCGATCTCCATGTTCAAGGAGACCCCGTTCCTGTTCGTCATCTACGTCCCGGAGCTCCTGAACGTCGCGCAGAACTACGGCTCGACCCATTTCCGGTACACCGAGGCGATCACCCTGGCCGGTCTGATCTTCCTGGCGGCCAGCTACCCCACCTCCCTCCTGATCCGACGACTGGAGAAGAAACTTGCCTGAGAACACAGCGAATCCCGGCGTGCCCCACATCGAGTTCCGTGACGTGGTCAAGAAGTTCGGTGACAACACGGTGCTGGACGACCTGAACTTCACGGTCAGCAAGGGCGAGCGCGTCACCCTGATCGGCCCCTCCGGCTCCGGCAAGACCACCATCCTGCGCCTGGTGATGACGCTCGAGGAGCTCACCGGCGGATACATCCACATCGGCGGGAACCCCCTGCAGTACGAGGAGCAGGGCGGCAAGCGGGTGCGGATACCAGACAAGCGGCGCCGCAGGACCACCACCGATATCGGCATGGTCTTCCAGCACTTCAACCTGTTCCCCAATATGACCGTGATGGAGAACATCATCGAGGCCCCGGTCAACGTGATGGGGCTGAAGAAGGCCGAGGCCGAGGCCAAGGCCGAGGGGCTGCTGGAGAAGGTGGGGATGGGCTGGAAGAAGGATGCCCGCCCCTCGGAGCTCTCCGGCGGTCAGCAGCAGCGCATCGCGATCGCGCGCGCGCTCGCCATGGACCCGGAGATCCTGCTGTTGGACGAGGTCACCTCGGCATTGGACCCTGAACTGGTGGGAGAGGTGCTCGCGGTGCTCAAGGACATCGCCGCGGAGACCGACATCTCGATGCTGATCGTCACCCACGAGATGCAGTTCGCACGGGAGGTCTCCGACCGCGTGATGATGTTCGACCAGGGGTCCGTCATCGAGCAGGGACTGCCGGACACGATCTTCAGCGAGCCCGAGAATCAGCGCACCCAGGAGTTCCTGCGCGCGGTGCTCTGAATGACCCGTCGCGGTCCGCGGACTGTCCTCCGCGGGTGCGCCGACGGCTCCTCGCTGTAGTCTGTGCCCGTTCGTTCCGCGCCGACGCGGTCGCCCTGCTTGCGTCGGCGACCGCTGCTCGGTGTGCCGACCCCAGGAGGCCCCGTGCCAGAAACCGACGCTATCGCCGTCCCCACCTTGACGAGCGAGTTCCCCGTCGTCGGCGACGATCCCCATATCGACGCCCCGCTGCGAGCCACTGTTCGCCGCCTCTCGACCTTGCTCGGCCGCACACTTGCTGACCAGCACGGCCAGGAGATGCTCGACCTCGTCGAGCAGGTCCGCAAGCTCACCAAAGATGCGAAGTCCTCGGACTCCGAAGCCAGCGCTCTGGACGTCCAGCAGCGTCTCGCGGAGCTTCCCATCGAGCAGGCCACCGTGCTGACCCGCGTATTCGCCCAGTACTTCCTGCTGGCCAACGCGGCCGAGCAGGTCTACCGCGTGCGCTCCCTGCAGGAACGTCCGGCCTCGGAATCGTGGGTCCCGCGCACCGTCGCGGCCGTCCACGAGTCCGTCGGGGCTGAGGGCCTGCAGGAGGCCGTCGACTCGCTCGATGTGCGCCTGATCTTCACCGCCCACCCCACCGAGGCGTCCCGTCGGGCAGTGCTGACCAAGCTCCGCAAGATCTCTGACATCCTCGAGAACGACACCGAGGACGGCACCTCCGAGCGGCGCCGGCAGGATCACCTGCTCTCCGAGCTCATCGAGTCCCTGTGGCAGACGGACGAGCTGCGCCGTCAGCGTCCCACCCCGCAGGACGAGTCGCGCAATGTGCTCTATTACCTGACCCAGCTGTACCGCCAGACCATGCCGGGCTTCCTCGACGACCTGCGCGAGGAGCTGCGTGCCCACGGTGCGGACCTGCGCGAGCGTCAGGTGCCGCTACGGTTCGGGTCCTGGATCGGCGGCGACCGCGACGGCAATCCGTATGTCACCGCAGAGGTCACCCGCGAGGTGCTCCAGCTGCAGGCCGAGACCGCGGTCGACCTCGCGATCGATGTCGTCTCCGAGCTGATCGGCGACCTGTCGATCTCGAGTGAGCTGACCGGAGACGACGAGGAGCTGCGCGCGAGCATCGACGCGGACCTCGCCTTCGAGTCCGAGGTCGACGAGGTGCAGCAGCAGATGTTCGAGCAGGAGCCCTACCGGCTCAAGCTCGGCACCATGCGCGCCAAGCTCAAGGCCACCGGTGAGCGGATCCGCACCGGCGAGCCCCATGTGCACGGCAAGGACTACTACGACTCCGAGGAGCTGCAGGAGGACTTCGGCGTGCTGCGCGGCGCCCTGGCGCGTCACGGCGGTCGCCGGGCAGCCGATGGCGCGATCGCTCTCGCCCAGCAGGTCCTCGCCGGATCCGGCCTCACCCTCGCCATCCTGGATGTGCGTGAGCACTCCGAGAAGCACCACGAGGTGCTGGCCCGTCTCTTCGACCGGGTCGGCGAGCTGGACCGCCCCTACATGGAGCTCAGCCGTGAAGAGCGCACCACAGTGCTGGCCACGGAGCTCGCGAGCCGGCGACCGCTGGTCGGCTCGGCGCTCGCCGAGGACGAGACGATCCTCGATGACGCCACCCGCACCACCTACAAGGTGTTCGGCGAGATCCGGGACGCCCACCGGCAGTACGGCCAGTCCTCGATCGAGACGTACATCGTCTCGATGACCCATGGCGCCGACGACATCCTCGCCGTCGCCCTGCTGGCCCGTGAGGCCGGTCTGGTCACCCTGCCCGGCGGCGACCAGAACCGCGCCGACATCAGCTTCACCCCGCTGCTCGAGGAGGTCGCCGAGCTGCGTCACGCCGGGGAGATCCTCGATGAGATGCTCAGCGATCCGTCCTACCGGGAGATCGTGCGCCTGCGCGGCGACCTCCAGGAGGTCATGCTCGGCTACTCCGACGGCAACAAGGACTCCGGCGTCATCACCAGCCAGTGGGAGATCCACCAGGCTCAGCGGCTGCTGCGCGATGTCGCCGCCCGCCACGGCGTGACTCTGCGCCTGTTCCATGGCCGCGGCGGTTCCGTCGGCCGTGGTGGCGGCCCGACCTATGACGCGATCCTCGCGCAGCCCTACGGCGTGCTCGAGGGAGAGATCAAGTTCACCGAGCAGGGCGAGGTCATCTCCGACAAGTACACGCTGCCCACGCTGGCCCGGGAGAACCTGGACCTGTCGCTGGCGGCCGTGCTCGAGGGTTCCGCGCTGCACACCTCCCCGCGCTCGACGCCCGAGCAGCTGGACCGCTTCGGGGAGGTCATGCAGCAGGTCTCCGACGCCTCCTATGCGCGCTATCGCACGCTGGCGGACGACCCGGACCTGCCGGAGTACTTCGTCACCTCGACCCCGGTCGAGCAGCTCGGTGACCTGAACATCGGCTCGCGACCCTCAAAGCGCGCCACCTCCGAGAAGGGCCTGGACGGCCTGCGGGCGATCCCGTGGGTGTTCGGCTGGACCCAGTCTCGGCAGATCGTGCCGGGCTGGTTCGGTGCCGGTTCCGGTCTGAAGGCCGCGCGTGAGGCAGGGCTCGAGCCCGACCTGCACGAGATGTACCGCAACTGGCACTTCTTCCGCACCGTGATCAGCAACGTCGAGATGACGCTCGCGAAGACGGACATGGCGATCGCCGCGCACTACGTGCACTCCCTGGTGCCGGAGCGGCTGTGGCCGCTGTTCGATCGCATCAAGGCGGAGTACGAGCTCTCGGTCGCCGAGATCGAGCGTCTCACCGGAGTGCTGGGCCTGCTGGACAACCAGCCGGTGCTCAAGCGCACCCTCGCGGTGCGCGACCGCTACCTCGATCCGATCTCCTATATGCAGGTCTCGATGCTGCAGCGGGCCCGGGCCGCCACCGAGCGGGGCGAGGAGCTCTCGCCTGAGCTGCAGCGCGCACTGCTGACCACCATCAACGGTGTCGCTGCCGGCCTGAAGAACACCGGCTGATCGGGCCGGGCCGCGCCTGATCGGGCCGCGCCTCGCGCCTGATCGGGGCCGGGCTTCGCGCCGAGAACGACCTTCGGAACACTTTCCTGTATGGAAGGTGGTCCGAAGGTCGTTCTCGTTCCGGTGGGAGGTGCCCCGGGCGTGCCGGCGGGCCCGTCAGCGCCGCGCGGTGCCGTCGACCGCGAACTCCTCGATCCGGGTGAGCTCGTCATCGGTCAGCTCGAGGTGCTCGAGGGTGGCGATGTTCTGCTCGAGCTGCGTGACCGAGGAGGCCCCTACCAGCGCAGTGCTCACCTGCCGGTGGCGCAGCGTCCAGGCGAGCGCGAGCTGCGCCAGGCTCTGGCCGCGCTCTTGCGCGATCTGGGACAGTCCGCGCACCCGCGCCTGGTAATCCGCGTCCTGGACCTGCTGCTCCGAGAGCGTGGAGGAGGAGCCGGCGGCGCGGGAGCTCTGCGGCACGCCGGAGAGGTACCGATCGGTGAGCAGCCCCTGCTGAAGCGGGGAGAAGACCGCCAGGCCGACCCCGAGCTCGTTCACGACGTCCAGCAGACCGTTCTCGATGTGCCGGTTGAACATCGAGTAGGACGGCTGATGGATCAGCAGCGGAGTGCCGAGGTCGGCGAGGATCCGGGCGGCCTGCCGGGTCGTCTCGGGGGAGTAGTTCGAGATGCCGACGTAGAGCGCTCTGCCGCTGGTCACCGCGTGGGCGAGGGCCCCCATCGTCTCCTCGAGCGGAGTCTCGGGGTCCTCGCGGTGGTGGTAGAAGATGTCCACGTGATCCAGGCCCATGCGGGTCAGGGACTGGTCCAGCGAGTTCAGCAGGTACTTGCGGGAACCGCCGTCGCCGAACGGCCCGTCCCACATCCGATAGCCGGCCTTGGTGGAGATCACCAGCTCATCGCGGTGATGGCGGAAGTCCTGTTCGAGGATGCGCCCCAGCTGGATCTCGGCGCTGCCAGGAGGAGGCCCGTAGTTGTTGGCCAGATCGAGATGGTGCACGCCGAGGTCGAAGGCACGACGGACGATCGTGCGCAGGGTCAGGGGATCGCGATTCTCGCCGAAGTTCTGCCAGAGGCCCAGCGAGACCGGCGGCAGCAGCACACCGGACCGGCCCACCCGACGGTACGGGGTGCGGTCGTAACGGGATCCGGAGGGGAGGAAGGCGTCGGTGCTCATGCACCGAGCCTAGTCCGTGAATACGCCTCTGGACAGGGTCTTCGTCGGTCACGATGCTGAAAGTCGGCGCTCCATGACATCCATTCCGAGTCCCGCGACCTTCAGCCAGTCGACGTTGCCCGCGAAGGGGACGCTGAGTCCGGTGCGCACGAATCCGTGACGTTCGTACCAGGTATGCAGCTCCGGACGGGACTGCAGCACCTGGATCATCAGCACGTCCACCCCGGCGGTGCGCTGCTGCTCGGCCTGGGCTTCGAGCAGGCGGGCACCGAGACCACGGGACTGGGCCGAGGGGTGCACGGCGAACAGGCCCAGCTCGGCCCGGTCGATGCCGTCGGCGTCCGTGGGATCGCGGCGGGTGTAGCAGCAGCCCACCACCTCCGTGCCAGACCCGTCCGAAGACCTGCGCTCGGCGACCAGCAGCGTCACTGAGGGGTCTGCGAGCATCTCGCGGATCTCGTCCGCATCGGTGCGCTGGCCGTCCACCAGATGAGTTTCGGTGGTCCAGCCGCCCTCGCCCCGATAGGCGGCCTGCACCAGGGCGACCAGGACGTCGGCATCGTGATCGTGAGCGGCCCGCAGCAGGATGTCAGTGTCCTGCGCGGACTCGAGGGACGACTTCGTCATGAGGAGATCTTTCCGGCCTGCTGGAACTCAGCGAGCAGTGCGTGGCCGTCCGGCGCAGAGAGGGTGAGCGGGGAGCCGTGAGCATGCGACGAGCCCTGGAGCGGCCGGCGCGAGCCGTGCGCGAGCAGCTGCTCGGGCTCGGTGAGCTCGCGGATCGCGATCGTCTCGACCAGCTCGGGGTGACGAGCGGCGAACTCGGCGTAGATGGTCGGGTCGTGCTGGCCGTCGTCACCCACCAGGATCCACCGCAGGTGAGGGAACTCCGTGGCGAGATGCTCGAGGGCACGGTGCTTGTGGTCGGGTCCTGAGCGGAAGAAGCCCGTGTTGGTGGGGCCCCAGTCGGTCAGCAGCAGCGGCCCGTCGGGATAGCCGTTGCGGTAGAGGAAGCGCTTGAGCACGGGAAAGACGTTCCACGCGCCGGTGGACAGGTAGAAGACCGGCATCGCGGGGTGCTCGCGCGCGAGGCGCTGATAGAGCATCGGCATCCCCGGGACCACCTGGCGGGAGGACTGGTGGACGACGAACGCGTTCCAGAACGCGAGCAGCGGGCGGGGCAGCCAGGTCACCATCACGGTGTCATCGATGTCGCTGACCACACCGACCTCGATCTCCGGAGAGAAGACGGCGATATCGGCGGTGACCTCGTTGCCGGGCACGGTCCAGAGCACAGCCTGATGGCGGCCCGGGGGCAGCGAGACCTCGAGCATGGCATCCACGATGCCGGTGCGGTCCGCGCGCGTGGTGAACTGCTGATCACCCAGCATGACCTGCACGGTGCGGTGCGGCGCGACCTGGCCGGCGAAGTTCCGCCAGCCGCGCACCGCCATCGTGCGCAGGTCGTGGACCGGCTGATCATGGAAGTCCGCGGGAGTGCCGGGGGAGGCGTACAGCACCTTCGCCAGCACCCGGACCCGCTCGGTGGAGCCGTAGCCGTGGAAGGGCTGCAACCGCAGATCCCAGTTCAGCCGACGCAGGGTATGGCCGACGGCGGAGTTCTTGATGTCCTCCATCCGTGCCGCCCAGTGCGGGCGGTCCTCACCCCCACGCGCGGTCAGCGAGCGGAGCCCGGCGCGCGCCGAGGTGAGCCGTGCGGTGATGCCCACCGGGTGTCAGAGGCCGCGGGACATCTTCAGCCAGGCACCGTCGGGATCGTCCTCGACGATCTCCCAGCGGTCGCCGGTGTCGATGAATCCGAGGCTCTCGTACAGGGCGCGAGCGCCCTTGTTCAAGGGACCGACGTAGAGGGTGATGGTGTCCGCGCCATCCTCCCGGGACCAGTCGAAGATCGCCTCGGCGAGCTTTCCGGCGATCCCGGAGTGGCGGGAGTTCGGGGTGACCCACATGGCCTGGAGCTCGCGCTCGTTGGCGGGGGAGTCCTCCTCATGCCGAGCCGCCACCACGGCGACCGGCTGACCATCCTCGACGGCCAGGAACCAGGCGGCATCGCTCACGCGCTGCTCCCAGACCGAGTCCTCGTAGGTGGATTCCTTGTCCCAGCTCTGCCCGAAGGCGGCGGGGTCCGTGCTGAGGGACCGAAGACGGATCTCGCGCACGAGCGACCAGTCGTCGTCGTGGGCGCGGATAATGTCGGCCATGGGTGTCCTCCTGAGCCGTCGTTGCGTGGTCACGGGCCATCATGCCCTGGCGATCATGCTCTCACGCTGCCCCAGGCACCGCATGCACTCCCACCCCCAGTGTACGTTCCTCGGCGGTTCTGCGCGCGCAGCCCTCCGACCTTGACACAATAGGCGCATGTCGCCCATTCGTCTGCTCACCGTCTGCACCGGCAATGTCTGCCGATCACCCGCTGCTGCGGTGATGCTGCGCGCCGCGATCCTGGAGAGCGACCTGGTCGGGAAGGTGGAGGTCGGTTCTGCCGGCACCAGCTGGGAGGTGGAGGGGATGCCGATGGACGACCGTACCGAGCTGGCTCTCGAACGCGCTGGCTATGTTCGACCCTTCGAGCACACCGCTCGCACCATCCACCTGACCGAGCTGCTGGCCTGGGATCTGGTGCTCCCGATGACCGCTGATCACGCCCAGCGGCTGAAGCGCATGGTCGAGCAGGCACCGGAGGGCTCCGCCATTCCGGAGATCACGATGTGGCGACGCTTCGAGCCGGACGCTGATCCAGCGGCGCTGCCCACGGAACTCGCTGTCGAGGATCCCTGGTACGAGGGGCAGGGCGCGTTCGACCGCACCATCCGTGAGATGAGCACGAGCGTGCCAGCTATCATCGCGCGCGCTCGAAAGCTGCTCGAGCAGCGCTGAGCGCGCCCTCTGCGGGAGCTGCCCTGTCTGTCAGACGTCGGTGTCGTGCTCCCCGGTGCTGCGACGGCTATGCCAGGTCGCGCCGACGAAACCGGCGGTGGTGAGGAAGCCGATGCCGAGCGCGGCGATCAGCACCTGACGCATCTGACCGAAGCCTGAGCCGGAATCGTTCGAGATCGCGTTGAACAGCCTGACCACGGGCCCGCCCTCGTCCTGGGCAGCCGCGGGCTGCGGTGAAGCTGGCGGGGGAGAGCTCGGCGTCTCTGCCCCGACGCCGCTGATCTCGGTGGACTTGCTGCTCTCGCTCTCCACTGCGCCGCTGCTCGTCGGCGGCTCCTCGGAGGCGGGACGGGTGAGGTCAGGCTGTGTGGTGTCGGGCTGAGCAGTATTGGGCTGCACGGCGGGCTCGATGGGCGCGGACTCAGGATCCTCGGGATGCGTCTCCAGCTCCGCGGCGGGATCTCCCTCGGAGTCGGTGCCCTCGGCAGGGGCGCCCTCAGGGGTGCCCTCGGGGCTCGGCTTCTCCGCGGGCGTCAGCTCCGGCGGTGGGGTCGTGCTCTCCGTCGGCTCTTCGGGTTCCGTGGTCGGCTCCGTGGGATCCACGGTCGGTTCTGTCGGTTCCGGTATCTCTGTCTGGGAGCCGTCTGTCGGGGTCTCGCTCGGCGGAGGATTCGGCGACGTCGGGGTGCTGGTCTCCGGATCAGTCGTGGGGACCGGGGTGTCCGACCCGGTATCCGTGCTTCCTCCGCTGGGAAGACTGCCGGGAGTGGAGATGGCGGGAGCTGAGCTGCTCGGCGTGCCGCTCGGGGAGTCGTCCGGGATGGTGGTCGAGTCGCCGTCACCGACGTCGGTGGTCGACTCGGAGCCCTCGTCCGGGTCCGACTCGTCCGCCGGGGGTGGCTGCTCCTCGCCGGCGCACTCCTCGTCGAGGGTGCTGCGCAGCAGCGCGGGAACGACCGGGGCAGACTCGTCGTCCTCGCAGTCGTCGTCGAGGACGGGGTCCTCGACGACGGGGTCCTCGACCGGGGACGTGGTGTGGTGCTCAGGATCGTCCTCGGGCTGAGCGTCGCTGCCCTGCTGAGACTCATCGTCGGGAGCTTCGGGCTCTGCCGGGGTCGTTTCGGCAGTCTCGTCCTCGGCGGGCGTCGGCTCTGCAGCATCCGGCAGCGTGCTATCGGGCTCGGCAGGGGCGGGCTGAGCAGGGGCGGACTGAGTGGTTTCGAGATCCAGCGCCTCCGCGAGGGCGGGTGCCGCCGCGATCGGGAGAGTCATGGCGAGGGCGGCGGAGCAGGCGCACAGGCGTGAGCGCAGTCGCATAGGCGTGGTCCCCCTCCTCCATGGTCGCAAGCTCGGCGGCTGCGGTCGGCGTCATCTCCGGTGGGCCCGACGGAGCACATTACCCTACCGAACCTTTACTTTCGACCCCATCGTTCATGGCGACGAGGGTCGGCGCAAGGGTGCTGTGCACGGCGCCACGCCAGCGTGATCCACGCAATGTTGACCGCGAGTTGACCAAGGCTTTGCTATCGACCTGCGTGAATGCTGGTCAGCCTCAGATTCGGGATCGCAGCAATGCCCAGGAGGGCCGTCGGCATCGCCCATGGCGAACGCCGGGGAAAGTTTTCGGATGCACTAGGGCAGCGCGGCGCAGAACGGGCGCTCCCGGGGTCGCCAGCCGGGTGCACCTGGAGCCGGCGAGCGGAGACAGAGGGGAGCGCCGAGATCCCATCCCTGGGCTCTCGGCGCTCCGTGAGACCGCTGTCAGTCGTCCGCGAGGACCTCGTCGACCAGCGCCTTCGCGGCGTCCTGCACCTGGCTCAGATGCTCCTCACCCTGGAAGGACTCGGCATAGATCTTGTAGATGTCCTCGGTGCCGGAGGGGCGGGCGGCGAACCAGGCCGACTTCGTGGAGACCTTCAGACCGCCGATCGCGCCCCCTGCGGGAGCTTCCGTGATCGCCGAGATGATCGGCTCGCCCGCCAGCTCGGTCGCACTGACCTGCTCGGGGCTGAGCGCCTTGAGCTTCGCCTTCTGCGCGCGGCTCGCCGGAGCATCCACGCGGTCGTAAGCGCTCGAGCCGAACTCCTCGACCAGCTCGGTATGCAACGTGCTGGGGGAGCGACCGGTGACAGCCAGGATCTCGGAGGCGAGCAGCGCCAGGATGATCCCGTCCTTGTCGGTGGTCCACACCGAGCCGTCGCGCCGCAGGAAGGACGCGCCAGCGCTCTCCTCGCCGCCGAAGCCGACGGAGGAGTCGATCAGACCAGGCACGAACCACTTGAAGCCCACCGGCACCTCGTAGAGCTCACGACCCAGCGAGGTCACCACCCGATCGATCAGGCTCGAGGAGACGACCGTCTTGCCGACCTTCGCGGTGGCGGGCCAGTGCGGTCGGTGGGCGAAGAGGTACCGGATCGCGGTGGCGAGATAGTGGTTGGGGTTCATCAGCCCGCCGTCGGGGGTGACGATGCCGTGACGGTCGGAGTCCGGGTCGTTGCCGGTGGCGATGTCGTACTCGTCGCGCTTGTCGAGCAGCGAGGCCATCGCCCACGGGCTCGAGCAGTCCATGCGGATCTTCCCGTCGCGGTCCAGGGTCATGAAGGACCAGCGCGGATCCACCTCCGGATTGACCACGGTGAGGTCGAGGTCATGCATCTCGCCGATCTCGGCCCAGTAGTCCACCGAGGCGCCGCCCAGCGGGTCGGCACCGATCCGCACCCCGGCGCGACGGATCGCCTCGATGTCGACCACGTTCGGCAGATCCGCCACATAGGTGTGGAGGAAGTCGTAGCGCCCAGCGCCCTGGAGAGCCTTCTGACGGCCATGGCGACGCACCCCGCGCAGGCCCTCCGCGAGCAGCTGGTTCGCCCGATCCGCGATCCAGGAGGTCGCGTCGGAGTCGGCCGGGCCGCCGTGGGGAGGGTTGTACTTGAACCCGCCGTCGCGCGGAGGATTGTGGCTCGGCGTGATCACGATGCCGTCCGCCCGGCCCGGATCGTTCGCGGCACGACCCCGGTTGTGCGTCAGGATCGCGTGGGAGACGGCGGGGGTGGGGGTGTAGCCGTCCAGCGAGTCGACCTGCGCGGCGACGTCATTGCCGATCAGCACCTCGAGCGCGGTGTCGAACGCGGGGCGGGAGAGCGCATGGGTGTCGCGGCCGACGAACAGCGGCCCGCGGATGCCCTCCCCGGCGCGGTACTCGACGATGGCCTGCGTGGTCGCGGCGATGTGGTCCTCGTTGAACGCCGTGTCGAGCGAGGAACCGCGGTGCCCGGAGGTGCCGAAGGAGACGGCCTGATCGGGGTCCGCAGGATCGGGATGGAGGTCGTAATACGCGTCGAGGAGCGCATCGACATCGACGAGATCCTCCTCAAGTGCCTTCTGGCCTGCACGGGGGTGCATGATCACCACTCCATCCTCGAGTTCGGGGTCGTCACGACACTCTAAGTCAGTGCGACGCGCGAGGTACCGGGTATGACTACGGGCTGAGACGGCTCGGGATCTCCAGAGGTCAGGACCGCCGAGACTTCACCAGCAGCACGATCCCGATGATGGTGAGCACCAGACCGATCAGGCCCGCGACCACACCGACGACCGGGCCGATCAGCAGCGGCGCGGCCATCGAGAGGATGCTGTAGGGCCCGAGGTGCGCGGGAGCGTCGGTCCCGGTGCAGGAGACCGTCACCGTGGTGTCCTCCAGCGCGGCGACGCCCAGCACCTGGACGTACTGCGTTCCGTCACCGAAGGTGGTCTCGGTCGAGCTGGGCACCGAGGTCACCGCGCCAGGCGTCGAGCCCGTGGCAGTGCATTCTGCGGTGGCCGCATCCGCCAGGGGGATGTAGACGATCAGCATCTCGTTGGCAGGGACCTCGATATCAGCGGTCGCCGCCTGCATCGGGACCGGTCCCTCGGCGGCATCGCCGACGAGCGAGCCGACCGACCACACGATCCCGCCGATCGTCGCGGCCGGACCGATCACGAGCAGCAGCACCAGGCCGATGATCAGCGGCCACAGCCCCCGTCGCTTGCGAGTCGTCGAGCCGGCTCCGCCGGAGCTGCCGGAGCTGCCGGGGCCCGGGTGGACGGAGGCCGGCAACGGACCGGTCTGCGGCGCATACGGATCGGTGCGGGAGGGATCGTGGCCCGGAGCTCCGTAGTTCCCCGAAGAGCCGTAGTTCCCTGAAGACCCGTAGTTCTGAGTCTGGACACTCGAGGACCCGGCGTTCTGGCTGCCGTACTGGGGCGAGCCTTCCGGCCCGGCAGCAGGGGAGGTGGGCCCGGGCAGTCCGTAGCTGGGGCGCTGGCGCGGTGCGGGCGTCGTGGACTCACCGTCGGACATCTGGGCTCCTTCTGGGTACGGCGCGGGACGACACAGGATAGTGGTCGATCCTCCGAGGATGCCGGGACGCTGAGGCCTCGGGTGGCGGGTGGGCGCTCAGCGCAGGGTGATGCTCACGGGGAGGTCATCGCCAGCATCGTCCCCACCAGCGCTGCGCCCACCACGGCGCAGGCCAGCGGTGTGGCCAGCCAGATCAGCAGAATCTTGCCGGCGACCTGCCAGCGCACGTTCCGCATGCCCTGGGCCACCCCGGCACCGACCACGCTCGAGGCCAGGGCATGGGAGGTCGAGACGGGAGATCCGAAGCCGAACAGCCCCAGTGACATCGTGGCCGCTGCGGAGGCCTCCGCCGCCAGGCCCTGCGCGACATTCAGGTCGGTCAGATGGCGGCCGAGCACGCGGATGATGCGGTGTCCGCCCACCAGCGTGCCGAGTCCGATCGCGACGGCGACCGCGACCATGATGGCTGCCGTGTAGGACGGAGAGCTGCCGGTGGTGGCGAAGGCGATCACGATCACCGCGAGCGGCAGCCGGGAATCGGTGAGCCCGTGCCCCGTGGCGACCGCGCCGGCGGAGACGGTCTGGGCGAAGCGGAGGTGTCTGCGCCCCAGCCACTCATGCCGGCCCAGGCCGAGCACGAGCTGCATCAGCAGGTAGGCGATCGTCGCGGAGAGCACGGGGCCGACGAGGGAGACGCCCAGCATCACCCCGAGCCGCTCCCAGGCCGCCGGAGCCCCGATCGCGAGGGAGACCCCCAGCGTGGAGCCGAAGAAGGCATGCCAGGTCGAGGACGGCATCCCCATCCACCAGGTCAGCAGGTCCCAGCCGATGGTGGTGAGCATGATCGCGATCAGGGCGAGCCCGAGCACATCTGGCTGCCCGGAGGTCTCCTGCGTCAGCGGTGTCATCCCCAGCAGCTGCAGCGCCCACGGGGTCGCGACGGCGATCAGCATCATTCCCAGCAGGGCGCCGAGCAGGTTCAGGATCGCGGCCAAGGTCAGCGCGGTCGACTCCGGCAGCGTGCGGGTCGTGATCGTCGTCGTGACGGCGTTGGACGCGTCGTGGAAGCCGTTCATATAGGCCATCGCGATCGCCAGGACGACGACCAGCACGAGCAGGAGCGTCGTCACTCAGGCGTCCTTGACCCGCAGCAGATCGGTGAGGCGTGCGATGCGCTCCTGCAGCACGATCGTGCGCCGGATCGACTCGGAGACGTCGTGCAGGGGCAGGAGCTCCTGGACCGAGCCGCCGCGCGAGTACAGCTCGCCGAGCGCCCTGCGCACCAGGCGTTCCCCCTGCCGGGTGAGCTTGCGGACCTGGATGTAATAGTCGCCCAGCTCCCGGATGCTGGACAGCTTCCAGCTGGCGGCGACCGTGTACTCGGCCGCCCGCTCGATGCCCTTGGCCGCCTCCAGCAGGGGCGTGGGCAGCTGTCCCACGCGGGAGATGACCAGGAGCTCCGCGGTGTGCTCCATCGCGTCCACGGCGTCGGCCATGGTGAGCGCGAGGTCGTACAGCAGCTCCGCCTCGTAGGGGGTGATCAGCGACTGGACGAGCCGCTCGGCGATGCGCCGGCACAGCTCTTCGGCGACGGTGGACTGCTCGTGCAGCCGCGGCGCGATGCGCGTGCGCTCACGGTATCCGTGTCCGAGCAGCTTCGAATGGGTGTCGGAGGACTGCACCAGAAGCTCGGCGAGCTCCGCGAAGAGATCGTAGAGCGGGCGCTCGGTGCGCTGCGGGAAGAACCGGGAGAGGAACTGCACCACGTCAGGTCGCCTCCTCGCGCTCGGGGCGCATGACACCGCTGCTGCCCCGAAGGGGCTGTGCGGACCGGGATCGTGATGATCGTGAAGTTGAGGCGCCGGACCGGGATGCGCCTGTCGGCGCGAAGGCCGCTCGAAGCGGCAAATGTTGGAGCCCGGGGCAACCGCGGCCCGACGCCCATCCATCGTAGGGCACGGGCCCGGGCCAGTGGCAAATGGAAGCCTGCCCGGCTATGGCGATCGCCTCAGTCGTGCGTGCCCGCTGAGCGTTCCTGCGGAGCGTCGCCGGCTCCCGTCAGTCCAGCTGGTCGGCCTCCGCGTAGCGGCCTGCCGCGGAGAGCTCCTCGCCGGTGCGCAGGAGCCGCTCCGCCTGCCGGGTCCGCGCATCGTCGCGGTCCTCGTCCGCCAGGTGCGCAGTGCCATGGGCGATGATCGTGGCGACGGCGCCGGCTCGGCGCAGAGCGAGGCCCAGATCCCCGGTGAATGCGCCGCGCAGGATGTCGTCCATGGTCCGCTGGACCTGCTGGACATCCGGCGGCTCGGCGAAGCCGGAGAGGTACCTCAGCCCGGGCACCGTGCGCGAGCCTGCGCGATAGCGGAGCACCACCTCTTCTCCGACGTGCTGCACCCAGGTGTGCAGCACATACAGCCGCCACAGCGCCCCCGGCAGGGTCGATGCAGGAGCTCCCGACCACAGCGCGCTGAGATCGGTCAGGCCGTCCTCGGCGGCCAACGCCACCACGCGCTCGACGACGGCAGGGTCAGAGCTCTGGAAGACCCCATCCAGCAGCGCCCGGGCGGAGTCGTGGGCCAGATCTGCCGAGGCCGCAGGATCCGGCGCGCCGGGGATGGTCTCGGCGACCGAGGCGTACAGCGGGGCGGGTCGACGGAAGCGAGGGGCGGAAGGACCATTCGAGGACATGCTCAGCACACTACGCGCAGGCAGCAGCAGGCCGCATTACTGTGAGCGCATGACCATCCCCCGGCAGATCGGACCCGAGACCGGTCCCCGCACCGCCCTGCCCGACTACTCCCGCAGCAATGCGACCGTGGAGCGCATGGTCTCGGACCTGCGCCGCGGCAACCGTCGTGCGAGCAGTCAGCCCGCCGCTCCCGGCACTGTGCGGGCTCTGTTCCCGGTGGCCGCCACGCGGGACACCCTGCTGCGTGCGGTGGCCGCCGCGGCGCTGCTGGGAGGCGCCGTCATCGCCGTGGTGGCGATCCTGCTGCTCACCCTCGGGCTCGAGGACGGCCACGCCCCGGGCATCGGCGTGCTGATCGTGATGCTCGCGCTCGGCGGGATCGGACTGATCCTGCTGGTGCTGGGACTGCGATTCGCACTGGTGGCGCTCGGCACGGCCCGCTCGCGGGTGGAGATCGCCGAGCAGGGACTGCGCGTGGTGGGCGCGCTCGGTATCCGGGACGTGCCCTGGCGCGAGATCATCGCGGTGGAGTCCCGGGTGGTGCATCCGGTGCACTGGCTCACCGCGGCGCTGCGGCTGCGCGACGGTTCTCGCGTGCTGATGCCCGCGTTCGACCGCCATATCTGGACCTGGTCCCAGCCCTCAGGGCAGGACATCCGTACCCTGCGCACCGAGCTGCGGAAGCACGAGAAGGCCGCCCGCAGCCCGTTATGAGCCCCGACCCCTGAGAAGCCACCCCTGAGAATTCACCCCTGCGCACGCACCACGGAGGAGAGCCATGGAAGCACTGATGATGACCCTGGGATCGGGCTGGGTCAGCGGGGTCCGGCCCTACTTCATGGTCTTCCTGCTGGGGCTGTCGGGCAGGCTGCTGGGCATCGAGCAGGTCCCTGAGGTGCTGCAGCGCACCGATCTGCTGGTGATCACCGGGCTCCTGCTGCTGGTGGACTTCGCGGCGGACAAGATCGCCTTCCTCGACTCCTTCTGGGACCAGCTGCACACCGTGATCCGCCCGATCGCCGGTGGGGCGATCGGGTTCTTGCTGGGAGGCGAGACGGACACCACCAGCGCCGTCGTGATGGCGGTGCTCGGCGCGGCCGCAGCCTTCGGCTCCCACGCCGCCAAGGCGACCGCGCGCGCCGCGGTGAACGTCTCGCCCGAGCCGGTCTCCAACGCCCTGGTCTCCACCGGCGAGGACGTCGCCGTGGTGGTGATGGGCCTGCTCACGATCCTGCTGCCCGCGCTCGCCGGCGTGCTCGCCCTGCTGCTGCTCGGTCTCGGCATCTACGCGATCGTGCGGATCCGGCGCGCCTATCGAGGGCTGCGGGAACGGCTGCAGCAGGCCCGGGCGCGACGTGCCGGCGGCGCCGACCCGGCGGTCTGAGACCGGGGGCCGACGCCGTCGGGGTCGTGCTCAGCAGTCAGGTCAGGCAGTGTGCTCAGGCTGGGAGCTCACGCAGAGATGGGGCCGGGGACCTGGCTGACGCCGTCCTCCCACAGGGCCCGGGTCGCCTCGGCGACGCCGCCCGCGTCCACGTCGGAGACCCCGAGGATGCCCTCGTCGTCGAGCGGGAGATGGCCGATCCTCCAGCTGCCGTCCGCTTCCACATGGAACATCAGCGGAGCGGGCTCTGCCGGGGCGGAGAGATCGGTGCGGCGCAGCGAGACGGTGCGCTCGTTGCCCTCTCCGAGGAAGGCCAGCACGATGTCGGAGACCGAGGCGGGCACCTGGTCGCTGCTCGGGAGGGCGGTGACCACGAAGGAGTCCAGCTCGTCCTGGGTGAGCATGAGGATGGCCTCGTTGGCCTTGATGATGAAGGCCATGCGCATCGCCTCGCCCTCCGCCAGCGCGATCCCCAGCCAGCGATCGGCGGCGGTCAGTGCGGTGGCGACCACCTGGCCCTCCTCGCCCAGCAGCCACTGGCCATCCTCCGAACGCTCGACCTTGCCGCGAGCGCGGAGCCCCGAGGTCACCGCTGCAGTGACGAACTCCTGGGCGGCCTCAGGCGCAGAGCGCAGCCCGATCTGCTCCCGGGTGATCCGTCCGTTCTCGGTGTCGCGCAGCCCGAGCATGAAGTCGATCTCGTAGGCCGTGTAGATCGTGACCTGCTCATCGGCCGTGCTGGTCTCGCTCATAGGTCCCCCTGGGTGGCGTGGTCCGGACCTGGCAGACATCCGGAAGAAGTGTTTCCGAAAGGATGTCAGATCCGCGCCGGGCACTCCACCTGTTCTCAGGAGAGCCGGTCATAGATCTCGGGGGTGACCTCGTAGCGCAGTGGAGCGCCGGTGAGGAATGAGGTGATCTCTTCCACCACTCCGTCGCCCTGGGCTCGCCGCGCCTCCACGGTCCCACCGGCCACGTGCGGGGTGATCAGCACGTTGTCGAGTCCGTAGAGCGGGGATTCCTCCACCAGGGGCTCGCTGTCGAAGACGTCCAGTCCTGCGCGCAGACGGCCTGCGACCAGCTCGGCGGTCAGCGACTCCATATCGATCACGGCCGAACGGGCGGTGTTGAGCACGGTCGCACCATCGCGCAGCCGAGCGAGCATGGCGGCATCGAGCATTCCCCGGGTCTCGTCGGTGACCGGGGCGTGGATCGCGAGCACGTCGCTGCGCTCGCACAGCTCCGCCAGTCCCACCAGCTGCACCCCGAGTGCCGCGGCGTCATCCGCCGTGGCGAAAGGGTCGTGGGCGAGCACCGTACGGACTCCCAGCCCGCGCACCATCGAGACGTACTCCCGACCCACCCGGGACAGGCTGAGCACGCCGATGGTCTGCTCCCGGATGCCGTGGGTGAGGACCCCGGAGCCGCCGGCCTTCCAGTCCCGCGTGGCCTGCAGACGGCGGTCCATCGAGTGCACGTCGCGCAGCAGCACCAGGGTGAAGGTGAGTGCGAGCTCTGCGACCGCGGTGGCCATCGCCGCCGAGCCGCCCTGGGCGAGCCGCAGTCCCTGCTCGAGCACGTGCTTGGGAAACAGCCCGCGCACGGTGCCGGCCGTGTGCGCGGCGTATTTCAGCCGTGATCCGCTCAGCGCCGAAGGATCGAAGGGGGCGGTGCTCCAGGAGGTGATCAGCACGTCGTAGTCGTCCGCGAGGCCCTCGGGGAGGTGGACCCGGGCATCGCCGCTCTCCGGTGGGAGCACCACCTCGCCCACACGCCGCAGCCGCTCCAGGGCCGCCTCGGAATAGAGGACGCCGAGCTCCTTGGGGGTGATCGCCATGAAGATGCGGGGAGCGCGGTCCGGCTGTGTGGGGACGGGCATGAGGTCTCCTTCTCGGGGGTGGGGAGCTGCGCGGGAGCGGGGAGTGCTTCAGGGGTGCGGTGAGTCGAGCAGGCCGAGCCGGCTCAGACCGGCGAGCAGGTGAACGGCCACGGCCGCATTGCCGAGCTGGTCGAAGTGTCCCGGATCCGTGGAGATCGATGGGGGCTTGGCCCCAGCGCGCCGCTCGGCGAGGTCGTCCGCGGAGGCGTCGATCCCGGTGGCCTCCGGCAGCGTCGGGGAGGTGAGGAAGTCCTGGACCTCGAGGTAGGCGGGGCCGAAGCGTTCGGCGCCTCCGGAGTTCACGGCGAGCACCTGTGCGCGCATCGCGGGCTCGGCGGCGTTGTTCACGAACTGGCCGACGATGGCGACGCGTGCCCCGGCCTGCTCGAGGTAGCGGGCGGAGAGGGTGATGCGGTCCAGCACCCCTGCGGCGTTCTGCCCGCGGTTGAGGTCGTTCTTGCCCATCCACAGCACGGCGTCGTGGCCGCGCAGGGAGGTCCCGGCGAGGGGGAGGAAGGGGTCGCCGTCGACCGCGATCGGCTCCCCGGGGTGCAGACGGGTCAGGAACACGCCCTCCTCGGTGCCGTGGACCACGGCCGGGATGCCGGCGACGTGACCGGCGAAGGGCTTGAGGAAGAGGGAGACCAGATCGAGTGCAGTGGGCAGCAGCCGCACCGTCCCGGCCGCAGGGAGGCGCCCGCCGTCCACGGAGACCGGGAGCGGGATCGACCCGATCCGAGCGGCGGTGTGGTGGGAGGTCTCCCCACCGCGTCCTTCGTTGAGGAAGCCGGTGCCCGACGGTGCCAGCGCCGCCTCGAGCGCCGGTCCGATCAACGCCATCGAGGAGGAGCCCCAGCCGACGAGGGCGGGTCTCATGACAGCCAGCCCTCGCGCCCGGCGGCGACGAACTCCTCATCCAGCAGTGCGGGGAAGCGTGCCCGCACCTCGCGGATCAGCTGTTCCTGCCCGCGGGAGAGGACATCGGGGCCCAGGCAGCGGGTGGCGCTCAGCAGTCCCTGCTGGCGCAACACCTCGTTCACACCGGGCACGCAGCCCGCGAAATCGTGCAGCACATCGAAGACGGCCGCGTTGACCTCCACCAGATCGCTGCCCAGCGCGAGCAGTTCGGGGGTGACGGCGTCGGCGGCGACCTCGGCGTTCGCCCGGGCGACCAGTTCGACGGCGGCGCGGGTGCCCACGGCCCACTGCCCCAGCAGCCCGCCGCGTGCCCGCACCTCGCGCGGCCGCCCGTCGACCTCGCGCCGGAAGGGCGTCACCAGATCCGCCACGATCGCATCATCGTTGCCGGTCAGCACGGCCACCTGATCCCAGCGGTCGTGACCGAGCAGCTCCTGCATCACATCATTGGTGCGATAGCGGTCGAAGGGTGCCGTCTTCACCGCCACCACCGATTCGAGGTTGAAGAGGGAACGCCAGAAGGACCGGCCGAGGGGCATGCCGCCCACGCTGTCCTGCAGGTAGAAGCCGACGGTGGGGAGCACCTCGCCGACGGCGGCGGCACGCTCGAGCAGGGACTGCTCGCTCCGCTCCACCATCCCCCACGGGCTCATCAGCGCTGCGTGATAGCCGAGCTCGCGGGCGAGCTCCGCCTCCCGGACGGCCTGGGCGGTGTCACCGACCAGCCCCGCGATCAGCAGCGGGGAGGTGACGGCGCCGGGGATGCCCTCCGCGGCGACGGAGGCGGCCAGCTCCCAGACGGTGCGCAGCATCGCAGGGTGGTCATGCAGCTCGAACTGGGTGGAATGCACACCGACAGCGAGGCCATGCGCGCCGGCGGCCAGCTGATAGCGGGTCAGCGCCCGCTGCGCGCGCAGGTCGACTCCGCCGGCCTCGTCCAGTGCCAGGGGATGTGCAGGGATCGCGACGCCCGCATCGAGCCTCGCGTGCAGGTCGATCATCAGAACTTCCCCTCGCGCTGCTGGAACTTGGTCGCCTTGCCGAGCTGGCGGCCACCGCCCCCGACCCACTGGCCCACCCAGCGCACCAGGCGGCGCAGCGGCACCGAGGGGTAGCCGTAGAGCTCATGGACCGCGGCAGCGTCGTTCAGCAGTGCGTCGGCCGATTCCTCGCCGACGATCCGGGGCTCGATGCCCATCTCCTCGCCGAGCCAGTGGGCCAGCCGCCGCACGGAGACGGTCTCCGGGCCGGTCGCGTTGAGGATCTTCGGGGGAGTGCCCGCCAGCTCGATCGAGCGCAGCGCCCAGGCGTTGATATCGCCCTGCCAGGCGACGTTGACGGCGGGCATGGTGACATCCACCGGCTCGCCCGCGGCGATCTTGGTGGCGATGTCGGCGATCACGCCGTACCGCAGCTCGCAGGCGTAGTTCAGGCGGAAGATCGACACCGGGGTATCCCAGGTGTGGGAGGCGTAGCTGAACAGCCGCTCCCGGGCGAGGCAGGACTGGGCGTATTCGCCGACCGGCGCGGGGTCATCCGCCTCGGTGGAACCGCCGGAGCCGAGCGGGGAGAGCGGGTACACGTTGCCGGTGGAGTAGACCAGCGAGGGGACGCCCCGGTACCGGTCGGCGACGAGCGCCGGCATCGCGGCGTTGGACCACCAGGTCTGGTGCTCCTGCCCGGTGGTGCCGAACTTCATCGCTGCGAGGTAGAACATGCCTGCGGCATCCGGGAGGTCCGCATAGTTGGCCGACTCGGACAGGTCCGCGGGATGGACGATGATCCCCGCTTCCTCGAGCAGCTCCCGCGAGGCGGGATCGGAGAATCGCGAGACGGCGACGACGCGGGCGGTGGAGCCGACCTGGTCCAAGGCGCGACGCGCCATCAGCGACATGGTGGGGCCGATCTTGCCGCCGGCGCCGAGGAGCACGATGTCGCCGCCCAGTGCGGCGAGGGCCTCGCCCACGCCCGGGAGCGGGCGGGACAGGAGCTCATCGAGCTCTCGCTCGTCGGCAGGGGCAGTGGTGGGAAGCGCGCTGGTGATCACGGTCGACACTGATCGTCCTCACGTCGGGAGAGATGATGGCGGGAGAAAAGGATTTCCCTGTGAGGGCGAGCCTAAGCCGCCAGCGTGGGGCCGTCAAGAGAGCGTTTGCTACGAGTATCCTCCGAGCATGGCAGTGACCCTCAAAGACGTGGCGCAGCGCGCGGGAGTTTCCGTCCCTACGGCATCCCGTGTGCTCTCCGGGAGCACCTACCCCGTGGTCGAGGAGCTCCGTGAGCGGGTGAAGGCCGTCGCCCTCGAGCTCGACTACGTCCCCAACGCCCAGGCGCAGGGGCTGCTGCGCGGCAACACCGGCACCATCGGGGTGCTGGTGGGAGACGTCGGCGACCCGTACTTCTCCGAGATCGTCAACGGCATCCACGAGCGCGCGACCGCCGAGAACCTGCTGGTGACCATCTGCCACACGGAACGTGACCCGGAGCGCGAGCTCGGCTACTTCCGGATGCTGCAGTCGCACCGGGCGCACTCCGTGATCGTCGCCGGCTCGGGCCTCACCGACGAGGACTACCGGCAGGGGATCGCGACCCGGGTGAAATCCTTCCGTGCTGCGGGCGGGCATGTGGTGGGCATCGGCACCCCGGTGGTCGAGATGGACCGGGTGCTGGTGGACAACCGTGAAGGCGGCCGGCTCATCGGCCGCCACCTCACCGACCTCGGCCACCGCGACATCGCACTGATCTCCGGTCCCGAAGCCCTGATCTCCAGCCAGGAACGCTACGAGGGGATGAAGGAAGTGCTCGACGAGGCCGGGGCCCGCCTGATCGTCCACCACGGTCCGCCGAACCGGGACGAGGGCTACCGCGCCGCCGGCGAGCTGCTGCGGGAGCACCCCGAGCTCACCGCGCTGCTCGGCACGGCGGACCAGATGGCGATGGGCGCCCTCGCCTACCTGCGCGACCAGGGACGCAGCGTGCCGGAGGACGTCTCCGTCGCCGGCTTCAACGACATCGCCGTCGCGCGCGACCTCTCGCCCTCGCTGACCACCGTGCGGCTGCCGCTGCGGGAGATGGGCAAGATCGCCCTGGATCTCGCGCTGGGCCGCGGCGGGACTCGGGGGGCGGCCGACGGGCAGGATGCTGAGGGAGGCGCCGGCGAGGCTCCCATGATCGAGCGGCGCCTCGGCGTGGAGCTGATGGTGCGCCAGTCCACCGGGCCTGTGCGCTCGCCCTGAGCAGCACCCACTGTCACGGCTCGAAGGAGCATTGATGTCCGCCGCCCCGCAGGATGGCCGCCCGAGCGACATTCAGGTGCGCGAGGCGCAGGTCAGCTTCCGCGATGTGGCCCTGGAGCCGCCCTTCGTGATCAGCGGGCGGCCGCTCACCCACATCACTGCGGTCACCGTGCGCGTCGACGCCCAGACGCGGAGCGGTCGCGCGGTGGCGGGGACCGGGGCGGGGATGCTCTCGGTGCCCTGGTCCTGGCCCTCGGCCGGTCTCGGCCTGGAGGCCCGCGAACGCGTGATGCGCGAACTGGTGCAGCTGCTCGCGGCGCAGGCGACCGGTTCCTCACTCCGCGGGGATCCGTTCGTGCTCTGGCGACCGCTGTACGACGGCCTCGATGAGATGCTCGAGCGCACGGCGCGCCACGCCGGGATCGATGCCATCCCGCGCCTGGCCGGCCTGCTGGCTCTCGGCGCCGTCGACAATGCCCTGCACGATGCCTGGTCACGAGCTGCCGGGCTCCCGCTCACCTCGATGTACACCGCGGAGCACCTGCGGGAGGATCTCGGCTGTCACGGCGAGGCAGGGGAGGGGCTGCACCCGGGCGATACGCTGCGTCGGCCCCGCTCCCAGCTGCCGGTCCAGCATGCGCTCGGGGTCGGCGACCCGCTCACCGCGGACCTCGCCGCTGCGGGCGTGCGGAGCCTCGAGGACTGGATCCGCAGCGAGGGCGTGCATCACCTGAAGCTCAAGCTCACGGGGGAGGCGTCGGCCGATATCGAGCGGATCCGCGCCGTGCACCGCACCGCCACCCCGCTGCGTCCCGACCTGCGCCTCTCCCTGGATCCCAACGAGGCCTACACGCTGCCCGTGCTCGGCGAGCTGCTCGACACCCTCGAGCGTGAGGACCCGGTCCTGTTCGCCGCGATCGACTACCTCGAGCAGCCGATCCCTCGCGACCAGACTCCGGATCCCCTCGAGCTGAGCAGGCTCTCGGCCCGGATCCCGGTGCTGCTCGACGAGGGCTACAGCCGGCTCTCGCAGCTGTCGACACTGCGGGACGAGGGATGGTCCGGCGTGGTGATCAAGGCGGTCAAGGGCCAGAGCCACGCGATGATCACCCAGGCGCTCGCGAGCGCGGCCGGGATGCGGATCGCGATCCAGGACCTCACCGCGGTCGACCTCGCCCTCGAGCATTCCCTCGGCCTCGCCGCAGTGCTGCCGGTCTCCTGGCCTGCGGTCGAGTACAACAGCAGGCAGTACGCCGCGGCGGCGAATGCGCAGCTCGCGCAGCGCGCTCCGGACCTCGTCACGGTGCGGGATGGCTCTGTCCGTGTCGGCCCGGTGTCCCGCGGAGTGCACGACATCTGAGCTGACGCGGCCGTGCGCGGCGCCGCAAGGTCACAAGCGGGACACGGTCCCGGGGCCCGCGCACGGCCCAGTGACACCGATTGCGGTGATTCCTTGACAACACCCGTGAGCCCCGTCACGATTGGCGTAGAAAGCGTTTGCAGTCATCGGGGCGACGGCGCCCCGGGCGATGGCGCAGACAGCATCCGAAGGGTGAACTCCATGGCAAAGACGCAGGAATTCGGAACAGTCAGCAGGCGGGTGCTGCTCGGCATGGGAGTCGGAGGGGCCGGACTGCTCGCCTCGGGCTGCTCCCTCTTCGATTCAGGCTCGGGCGGGACCGGCGGCGGCAGCGGTGGTGGTGAGGACGGCGGGACCTCCATCACGATCGCCAGCACCAGCACGATCGACGCCCTCGACCCGCACTACGTGAACTCCAGCATGTACATCCTTCCGGCAGGACTGATGGAAGGGCTGCTGATGCAGTCCGAGGACGGCACCGATGTCGTGCCTGCGCTCGCCGAGAGCTGGGACGAGTCCGAGGACGGGCTGACCTACACCTTCCACCTCCGCGCAGCGAACTGGTCCAACGGGGAGCCGGTCACCTCCGAGGATGCGCTCTTCTCCTTCCAGCGGCTGCTCAGCCCGAGCGGCGCGGGCAGCGGCTACACGACCGGTGCCTCGAGCTTCCTCCCCTCGATCGGCATCAAGGGCGCCTCCGCCTTCCAATCAGGGGCCACGGACGACTGGGCGGACGTGGGCATCTCCGCCCCCGACGAGTCCACCGTCGAGGTCACCCTCGCGTCCCCGAATCCCGACTTCCTGATCAACATGACGCACTACTCGATGAGCGTGCTGAACAAGGCGGCGGTGGAGGCGGACTCCACGGGCTGGACCTCCGTCGACGCCTGGGTCGGCAACGGTCCTTACATCCTGTCGAATTGGGATCCGACAACACTGGTCGAGCTCGAGAAGAACCCTGAGTACTGGGACGCGGACAACGTCAGCATCGATCGCATCGCCCTGCAGCTCGGCGGGGACATGCCCACCAACATCCTCGCCTTCAACGCGGGAGAGCTGGACATCACGGGCGTGGGGGCGGAGGCCCTCGCCGGCGACCCCTCGCTCGTGGAGAAGATGATCGAGGTGCCCGGCTACGCCTGCCATTACCTGCAGACCATGTGGGGCGGCCATGAGGCGATCCGCGATCAGCGAGTGCGCCGGGCACTGTCGATGGCGATCGACAGGGATGCACTCATCGAGAACCTCCCGGGCCTCGAGGCGGCGGGTTCGCTGATGCCCAGCAGCGTCCCGGGGTGGAGCGAAGAGATCGTCGTCCCCTTCGATCCCGACGGGGCCAAGAAGCTGCTCGACGAAGCTGGATACGGGGACGGGGTTCCCGGGCTGCGGATCCAGATGGGTTTCGAGGGCCCGATGTTCACGATCCTCGCCGAGCAGCTGAAGGAGACCCTCGGCATGGAGGTCACCCTCGACATCCTGGAAGCCGGCGTCCACGCCGATACGCGCTGGCTCCCCCATGAGGACACCTCGGTGATGAGCTTCTACTACGGCTCCTTCGCCGGCATCTCGACGATGCCCAACTGGATCCTGAACATCTTCGGCATCGACCACGTGCGCCAGTTCTCTCTGCCCCTCGAGGCATGGGACGAGATCAAGGCAACCCGGGCCGACGAGAGCCTCGACGGTGCGCAGATCGCCGCCACGGTCGAGGAGATCCTCTCGACCAAGTCCGATCCGCAGGCGCAGAAATACGCCGAGACGGCACTGGCTGCGCAGGCGGAGCTGGACCCGGAGAAGCGCACCAGCACCTTCCTCGATGCCGCACAGATCCGTGAGGAGCTCGCCTACACGATCCCGATCGCCTGGGGATCACAGACGTGGCTGACCTCAGATCGCGTCACGGGGCTGCAGGGCCGCTCTTCTCCGGAGGGCTACTACTACAAGCACCTGACGGCGAGCGAGTGAACCCGGTGACGGCAGGGAAGGAGGTGGCGGGCAGATGAGACTGGCGATGTTCATCGGGCGGCGGCTGATCCGGCTCGCGCTGTGCATGTTCGCGGTGTCGCTGCTGACCTTCGGGCTGCTGCAGCTGGCGCCCGGCGACTTCGCCGGGATCCAGGCCTCGGGTGGCGGCACCGTCAGCCTCGCGCAGCAGGCGACGAGCGAGAACCGCACCGAGCTGGGCGCCCGCTATGGCTCCGAGGTGCCCCTCTGGCAGCAGTACTCGACGTTCATGGTCGGTGCGGTGACCGGCGACATGGGCCCGAGCTACCGCTTCACCAGCCGGACCGTCGAGGAGATCATCGCCACCGCCTTCCCGATCTCCGCGGCGCTGGCCGTCTCCGCGACCTTCGTCGCCGTCGCCATCGCGGTGCCGCTGGGGATCCTCGCCGCCGTGCGGCGTCGGTCCCTGCTGGATACCGGCACCATGTTCCTGGCCACTCTCGGCAACGGACTGCCGAACTACCTGGCTGCACTGGTCCTGGTGCTGATCTTCGGTGTCGGCCTCGGCGTCCTCCCGATCTACGGGTGGAAGGGGCCGGAATACATGGTGCTGCCCACCCTCGCGCTGGCGATCGCGCCGATCGGCGTGCTCGCCCGCCATGTGCGCTCCTCGATGCTCGAGAACCTCCGTCAGGACTATGTGATCACAGCCCGGGCCAAGGGAGGCAGGGAGCGCACCATCCTGGTCACCCACGTGCTGCGGAACTCGCTGATGCCGCTGGTGACCGTGGTGGGGCCGATGTTCGCCTCCCTCGCCACCGGCACCATCTTCGTCGAGAAGATCTTCGGAATCCCGGGGCTCGGGCACTACTTCACCCAGGCCGCAGTGAGCCGAGACATGCCGCTGCTGATGGGCACCACCCTCTTCTTCGCCGCCCTCCTGATGCTGATGAACCTGCTGGTCGATCTCAGCTACGCAGCTCTCGACCCCCGGGTCAGGGCAGATCTGGGACTCGCCTCGCAGGGACCTCGCCGCACCCGCGGCGGGGACGCCGACGGCGAGGTGGACGCAGGCGGCACGCCGACCACCGTCAGCACGCCGGTGCAGACAGGAGCGATCTGATGTCCGTGCTCGACGAACCGGCCACGATCTCCGCCCAGGCCCCGGCCTACCGCCACACCAGCGAGTGGAGCCGCCGCTGGGGTCGCTTCCTGCGCAACCGGCTCTCCGTGGTGAGCCTCGCGTTCATCGGGCTGGTGGCGGTGGTCGCGCTCGCCTCGCCGCTGCTCGCACCGTTCCACTTCGCGACCCTCCATCGCGGCCAGGAGCTGCTGCCCACCTTCACCGACGGCTTCGTGATGGGCACCGACGAGCTCGGCCGGGACATCTTCTCCCGGCTGATCTACTCGATCCGCACCGCCCTGTTCATCGCTATCGCCGCGGAGGTCCTGTCGCTCGGGATCGGGATGGTGGTCGGACTGGTCGCCGGGTACAAGGGCGGGAAGTACGACGCCGTGCTGATGGCGATCACGGACGTCATGTTCGCCTTCCCCGGGTACCTCTTCTCGGTGCTGCTGGTGGCAGTGATGGGGCGCTCCACCTGGGCGATCATCCTCGCCCTCACGATCGCCTCCTGGGTGGGCCAGTCCCGCCTGCTGCGGGCCCAGATCATGCGCCTGAAGACCCTCGAGTATGTGGAGGCCGGACGGTCGATGGGGGCGGGCGGATGGACCCTGGTGATGCGGTACATGCTCCCCAACGCGCTCGGCCCGGTGCTGGTCACGGTCAGCTTCGGCATCCCGGCGAACATGCTGGCCGAATCGGGCCTCTCAATCCTCGGCCTCGGCGTCGCCCCGCCCACGCCCTCGCTCGGCGCGATGATCGTCGACGGCTACGCCTATGTGCTCAACAGCCCGCACCTCATCTTCTGGCCGACGATCGTGTTCGTCGCGATCATGGTCGCCTTCACCTTCGTCGGCGACGGCATCCGTGATGCCTTCGATGTCGACGAGACCTGAAAGAGAGCCCACCATGCTGCTCGACGTCTCCGACCTGCGGGTCACCTTCGATATGCCCGACGGGTCCACCGTGCACGCGGTCAACGGGCTGGACCTCCAGCTGGACGAGAACGGCTCGACGGCCGTGATCGGCGAATCCGGCTCCGGCAAGAGCGTCTCGATGCGGGCGATCCTGGGTCTGCTGCCCAGCACCGCCACTGTCTCCGGCACGGCCCTGTTCGACAGAGGCGCCGGTGACACCATCGATCTTCTGCGTGCCGGCCACACCCAGTTGCGGAAGGTGCGCGGCCGAGAGGTGGGGATGATCTTCCAGAATGCGATGGAGTCGCTGAACCCTTCGCTCACCCTCGAGCGCCAGCTCACCGAACCGATCCTCTGGCACGGGCTGGGCACCAAGCACGAGGCCCGCAAGCTCGCCATCCGGGCCCTCGGCGACGTGGGGATCCCGGAGCCGGAGCGACGGATCACGATGTACCCCTTCCAACTCTCCGGCGGGATGCGCCAGCGCGCCATGATCGCGATGGCCACCGTCACCGCGCCCCGCCTGGTCATCGCCGACGAACCCACCACCGCGCTCGACGTCACCGTCCAGAAGCAGATCCTCGACCTGCTGCGCAGCATGCGTGATGACGGGATGTCCCTGGTGATGATCACCCACGACCTGGGCGTGGCCCGGTACCTCTCCGGCGACGGAGTGGTGCTGCGCCACGGCGAGGTGCAGGAGTCCGGCCCCATGAAGCAGCTGCTCACCGCCCCCGAACACCCTTATACCCGGATGCTGCTGGACTCTGCGATGGACATCCGGCCTCCGGAGGAGGTCACCAGCGACGCGGCCGACACCGGTGCGACTCCTCCCCGCCCGCAGGCAGCCGCCGCAGCGTCGGCGGGCGGAAAGACACCGCCCTCGGAGTCGGCGACCCAGTCGCTGGTCTCCGTGCACGAGCTGGTCAAGGACTTCCCCGGCGCGACCGGCCCGGTACGGGCGGTGGACCACGTCTCCTTCGCGCTGCACCGCGGCCGCACCCTCGGGGTGGTGGGGGAGTCCGGGTCGGGGAAGTCCACCCTGGCCCGACTGGTGCTGCGCCTCATCGAACCGACCAGCGGCGATGTCACCTTCGACGGCAAGGACGTGCTCGCGATGGGTCGCCGGGAGCTGCGCGAGCAGCGGCGCTCGATGCAGATGGTGTTCCAGAGTCCGTACGGCTCGCTGCTGCCGGCCTCGACCATCGCGGAGAACATCGAGGAACCGCTGCGGATCAACCGCATCGGCTCCCGCGCCTCGCGTCGCGAGCACGCCCTGGACCTCCTGACGAAGGTGGATCTGCCCGCCCATTTCGAGAACCTCTACCCGCGCCAGCTCTCCGGTGGGCAGCAGCAACGGGTGGCGATAGCCCGCGCGCTCGCCCTCGAACCCGATCTGCTGGTGGCCGACGAGCCCACCTCGGCGCTCGATGCCTCCGTGCAGCTGCAGGTCCTCGATCTCCTCGAGAGCCTCCGCCAGGAGCTCGGCTTCTCGATCCTGCTGATCACCCACAACCTCGCCGTGGTGGAGCGCTTCGCCGACGAGGTGCTGGTGATGAGATCGGGGAAGGTGATCGAGCAGGGCTCCGCCTTCGAGATCTTCACCCGTCCCCGCGAGGAGTACACCAAGACCCTCCTCTCCGCCGTGCTGCCGGTGCACTCCGATGCACTCTGAGCCCGCGCACACCGCTTCCGCCGCGCACCGAGTGCTCGCGGTCGACGGCGGAACCCCGGTTCTGCCCCGGGGAACCCTGCCCACGACCAACGATGCCGCTGGTCGCACGCTCGGCGCCGAAGAAGAGGCGGCCGTGCTGCGGGTGCTGCGCTCAGGGATGCTTTCGGGGGTGTGGGGCACCGAGGTCAAGGCGCTCGAGCGGGAGTTCGCGGAGATGATGGGCGCTGACCATGCCGTCTCCTGCAGCAGCGGGACCGCCGCGCTGCATCTCGCCGTCGCGGCTGTCGATCCCGCCCCTGGGGACGAGATCATCGTCCCTCCGATCTCCGACATGGGATCGGTGCTGCCGATCATCGCTCAGAACGCCGTGCCGGTCTTCGCCGACCTCGACCCGGCCACCGGTTGCCTGGACCCTGAGGACGTGCGCCGGCGGATCACCCCGCGCACTCGCGCGATACTCGTCGTCCATCTGTTCGGCGCCGCCGCCCGGCTGACCGAGCTGCGCGCCATCGCCGACGAGGCGGGGATCCTGCTGATCGAGGACTGCGCCCAGGCGTACCTCTCTCGTGAGGATCCCTCGGCGCCGCTGGTGGGCACCATCGGCGACCTCGGCTGCTTCAGCCTCCAGCAGTCCAAGCACATCACCACCGGGGACGGTGGTCTGGTGCTCACCGACGATCCGGGCCTGGCCCGCGCGATGCGTCTCTTCGCGGACAAGGCCTGGCCCCGGGACACGGGGGAGCGCACCTACCTCTCCTTCGCCCTGAACTACCGGATGCCGGAGCTGAGCGGCGCCGTCGCCCGGGCCCAGCTGCACAAGCTCCAGGGTGTGGTCGAGCGACGCCGCCGCAGCGCCGAGCGGGTCTCTGCGCGTATCGGAGCCCTCTCCGGGGTGAGTGTCCCGCCGACCGGGACCGAGCATGCCTATTGGTACTACCCGCTGCTCCTCGAGGGGCTCGACCGTGAGGGGACCCGCCGCTTCGCCGCTGCGCTCTCCGCCGAGGGAGTGTCCTGCATCGCCGGATACATCGCCCGCCCGCTCTACACCGAGCCGGTGCTGCGCTCGCCGAGCGCCTATGGCGGCAGCGGCTTCCCGCTGCGCGGCACCATCGAGTATCCGGACGGCACCTGCCCGCAGGCCGAAGCGCTCATCGACCATCGCCTACTGGTCATCCCCTGGAACGAGAACTTCACCGAGGAGCAGGTCGAGGGGATCGCTGTGGCGATCGAGAAGGTCCATCAGGAGCTGATCGGCGCATGATCCTCGACTGCGACCTGCTGGTGGGGCGTGACATCGCGACCGGTCGACGCCGCACCCCCGCAGAGCTCGCCCAGCGACTCGCCGTCGCCGGGATCGACGGAGGAGCGGTGACCAGCCTGCGGGCCCTCACCTTCGACCCGGTCTCCGGGAACCAGGAGACGGCGCAGGCCGCGAAGGACCACGGCTGGATCGCGGCCCCCGGCGTGGACCTGCGCAACCCCGTGGACGCCGAGGCCCGCCTGCAGCAGATCGCCGCCGACGGGCACCATCTGGTCCGGTTCGCGACCACCCGCCAGAACATCCCCGGCACCGCGCCCCGGCTGCGGCTGCTCGCCCGCCGGGCCACCGAGCTCGGGCTCACCCTGCTGGTCGAGGGTTCCACCCGCACCGTCGGTCTCGCGCTGATGGGGATCGGCGCCTCGGTGGTCCTGCTCGACCAGCACTTCTACGATGCGGGGGAGTTCATCCTCGTGGCCCGGGAGGAGCCCGGCTTCCACACCTCCACCCGGCTGCTCGGCAACCCGGAGGCATGGGAACAGATCGTCACCGAGGTCGGCGCGGAACGCCTCGTGCTCGGCACCCGCGCCGGCTGGTCCGAGGAGCATTCCGTGCTGGAGCGGCTGCACAGCAGCGGTCTCAGTCCCGAGCAGCGTGAGCTCGTCACCTCCGGAAACCTCCGACGCCTGGCAGGGGAGAACTCATGAACAGCGGGCGCATCGACGTGCACGCCCACCTGGGGCCGTGGTTCTTCGGGCCCGACGAGGGCACGGCGGAGGACAACCTGCGCTCGATGGATGCCCACGGGATCGACCTCCAGCTGGTCTCCGGGGTCGAGGCCGTCACCTACGACGCGAGCTCGGGCAACCGCGCTGTCGCCGCCGCCATCGAGGACCACCCACGGCTGCGCGGCATGTTCGTCATCGACCCCCGTGAGCTCGACACTGCTCGCGCGCAGATGGACGAGCTGCTGCCCGGCGGTCTGTTCGTCGGGGCGAAGATCCATACCGACTATGGGCGCACGGCGGCAGGGTCGGGGGCGATGGCGGCGGCCCTCGAGCTGTGCGCGGAACGGGGGCTGCCGGTGCTCGTCCACTCCTGGGGCACCGAGCTGCTCGCACTCGCGGACACCGTCGCCGCGGTGCCGGAGGTGAAGGTCATCGCCGGCCACATGGGCGGACCCGACTGGCGGCTCGCCCCCGAGGCTGCCTCCCGCACTGATCGACTGTGGCTGGAACCCGGCTACTCCCAGCCAGAGGCGGACAGGATCCGCTGGGTCCTGGACCGCGTCGGCCCGGAGCGGATGCTGTTCGGCACCGACTCCACGCTCATCGATCCTGCCCTCTCCGTCGGCGCCTTCCGCGCCGCCGTACTCAGCCCCGCCGAAGAACGACTGATCATGCGGGAGAATGCGCAGGCGCTGTTCGACCTCGGAACGGAATGACATGACCACGCAGAGCACCACCGAGCCCACCCGCCCCCGCGGACGTTTCGGCCCCGCTTTCGTCACCGCGGCGCTGGTCTTCGGACCCGGCAGCATCGCCACCGCGAGCTCGCTGGGCGCATCCTTCGCCTATGACGGCTCTTCAGAGTTGAGTGTGGGGTGAGGCGTCGAGGCCTCCGGTGATGAGGAGCATTCGGAGTCGG
>NZ_BAABGE010000005.1:0-261225 GCF_039541415.1 Brachybacterium paraconglomeratum | reverse complement strand
GCCATTCAAATAAATGGCATCAACAAACAGACACGCTATTGAGATATCAAGCAACACGCGCACTCCGAGCTCCGAACCTTTCGGCTCTTCGTCCCGAGGCAACTTCGCTAACTTACAACTTCCAGTTCTCCGAGTCAAATCGCTGCGGTGTGATCCGCGCCGCAATCTTCTTTCGGAAGACCTTCCGTGCCTGCTCAGTGCGGGATTTCCGGTCGGGCACGCTGGCCTCTCCTTGTTCCCGTCCTGCTGGGCACAAGGAAGAACATTACGGGCCTGGCGCACCCCCGTCAAGCCAGAACGACCATTTCCGAAGTGGCCTCGACCACACATGCGGTCTGGAGCTTTCCAATCCGGTGAACAGCCTGGTCAGGACGCTGCGCTGGGCTTTCTCATCGGCAGCAGGAGCTCCCGTGGGCTCGACGCCAGGCCTGCCACCCCGGATCAGCGGTGCGGCACGACTCCTCGGTGGAGAGCGACGATGCCTCCGCTGAGGTTGCGGTACTGCGTCCTCTCGAGACCCGCATCGGCGAACCATCGGCGCAGCGACTCCTGATCCGGCCACTCCAGGATCGACTCTGCGAGGTACTCGTAGGCATCCACAGTGGTCGCGAGCCTGCTCGCCACCGCCGGCAGCGCGCGCAGCAGGTACTTCTCGTACACGGTGCGGAACGGCTTCCATGTCGGGGTCGAGAACTCGCAGACGACGATCCGGCCGCCGGGCTTGACCACTCGGACCATCTCGGCCAGCCCGAACCTCGGCTGCTGCACATTGCGCAGTCCGAAGGAGATGACGGCGGCATCGAAGGAATCGTTCGCGAAAGGCAGGTGCTGAGCGTCAGCCCCGACGAACGGCACGGGAGCACCTCGTCGTCGGCCCTCGGACATCATCCCCAGGGAGAAGTCCGCGGCGACCACCCGAGCACCCGCCTGTGCGATCGCGGTCGTCGAGGTTCCGGTGCCGGCAGCAAGGTCCATCACCGTGTCCCCTGGCTCTATGTCGAGCGCTTCGACCATCAGCTCGCGCCACATCCCTACCTGGCCCATGGCGGCAACGTCATTCATCAGGTCATAGCGCTTGGCGATACCGTCGAACATCGTCGCGACGTCGTACGGCTGTTTCTCAAGATCGGCACGGCTCATGCTCCGATCTTCCCACGCCGGTCGTCGCTCGCGGACCGACTGGGACCCAACCGGCATCCGCTGGAAGAATGGGTGAGCGCCCTATACCGTCGGCGCCCCAGGCCCACCCTCAGGAGGAGACCCCGAATGACCGATGCCCGCTCTGCACGCTCCGCAGCCATCAACTCCCTGTCCATCCCCCAGGAGCTGCTCCCGTCCGACGGTCGCTTCGGCTCCGGTCCCTCACGGATCCGTGAGGCGCAGATGGAGGCGTTGCAGTCGGTGTCTCGCACGGTCCTCGGCACTTCGCACCGTCAGGCCCCGGTCAAGGATGTCGTGGCACGGGTTCGGTCGGGCCTGTCCGAGCTGTTCGCCCTGCCCGAAGGGTATGAAGTGGTCCTCGGGAACGGCGGCTCCACCGCGTTCTGGGATGTGGCGGTGTTCGGACTGATCGAGCGGCGCTCTCAGCATCTGGTGCTCGGAGAGTTCTCGCAGAAGTTCGCCTCCGAGGCCGCCGGCGCCCCCCATCTCGAGGACCCCGAGATCCTGCGCTCCGAGCCCGGGTCGCTGCCGCAGGCGACGGCGAACCCTGACGTCGATGCGTACGCCTGGCCGCACAACGAGACCTCCACCGGCGTGATGGCCCCCGTGCAGCGGCCCGTCGGCGCCGACCAGGACCAGCTGGTTCTGGTCGATGCGACCTCGGTGGCCGGCGCAGCAGCGGTGGACATCTCGCAGACTGACGCCTACTACTTCGCGCCGCAGAAGGCCTTCGCCTCGGACGGCGGGCTCTGGCTCAGCGTGCTCTCCCCTGCCGCGATCGAGCGTGCGCAGCGCCTCGGAGCGGCAACCGACCGCTGGACGCCGTCGTTCCTCTCGCTCACCAGCGCGATCGAGAATTCCCGCAAGAACCAGACGCTGAACACGCCCGCGGTCGCGACCCTCGTGCTGCTCGCGGAGCAGATCGACTGGATGCTGGCGCAGGGTGGCCTGGCGTGGGCGGACTCCCGGACCAGGACCACCAGCGGAATGCTCCACGAATGGGCCGATCGACGCGACGAGATCACTCCCTTCGTCACAGAGTTCGCTGCGCGTTCCCAGGTCGTGACGACCCTGGACGTGGACGAGTCCATTGATGCCGCGGCGATCACCTCGGTGCTGCGTGCCCATGGGGTGGTGGATATCGAGCCCTACCGGAAGCTGGGTCGCAACCAGCTGCGGATCGCCACCTTCCCTGCCGTCGGTGAGGATGACACCGCCGCGCTGATCTCCGTCCTCGATCACGTGCTGGACGCGAGCAGCGGCCACTGAGCCGCCCCGCAGAACACGACGGCCGGACCTCCCCTGAAGGGGTGGTCCGGCCGTCGTCATTCTCGAGCACGAAGGAGGGGAGGGTGCGGCGGCAGCTTCCGCCAGACGTGTTCAGAAGAGGGTCACTGCCGGGGTGGGATCAGGATCTGTCGCAGCAGCGTGGACGCATGACGCACATCGTTCCGCTGCGCCGGGGTGGCTTCCCCGAGTCGGGCGCGAAGCCAGGCATCGCGCTGCTCACGGCCTGCCAGCACCACCTGCAGTCCCTTCTCGGTCAGCGTCACCCGGACCTGCCTGCCATCACCGGGGTGCGCCGCTCTTTCCACGAGTCCTGCCTCCTCGAGACGTCCCAGGCTCCGGGTCATCACCGGCGGGCTGACGTGCTCGAAGTCCGCGAGGGCGCCGGGGGTGGATTCCCCGGCGCGCTGCAGATAGGCCAGCACCGAGAACTGCGGGGCGGAGACGGCGTCGGACGCGGTGTGGGAACGCAGGATCCGAGAGGAGACCAGCAGCACTCGTTGCAGCTCGGCGGCAAGCTCCGCGACCTCGACGAGCCCGGCTGCGTCCACGGAGTCACCGGCGGCAGCCGCCTCCGCCGATTCGGTCAGCCCGGTCGCCTCGGTGCCCTCCTCCGGATCCACGGCAGGATGCTGAGCATCCCGCGCGCTCTCCGCGCCCCCGCCATGGCTCACAGCAGCAGGCCCTCGATCGAGCCGCGCAGGAAGTACGCGACGAAGAGCGCAGCGATGAGGTACATCAGCCAGTGCACCTCGCGTGCCTTGCCGCGCACCACGCGGATCAGCACGTACATGACGAAGCCCGCGCCCATGCCGACGGTGATGGAGTAGGCGAAGGGCATCAGGATGATGGTGAGGAAGGCGGGCACCGCGACCTCGACGTCGGTGAAGTCGATGTCGGTGATCTGGGTCATCATCAGGAAGCCGACCATCACCAGCGCTGGGGTGGCCGCCTCATAGGGGACCATCGCGACCAGCGGTGAGAGGAAGGTCGAGAGCAGGAAGAGGACACCCACCACGATCGAGGCGATACCGGTGCGCGCGCCTTCGGCCACCCCGGAGGTGGACTCGACGAAACTGGTGTTCGAGGACACGCCGCCGAGGCCACCGGCGATCGCGGCGGCGGAGTCGACGATCAGGATCCGCTGGGAATGGGGGATGTCCCCGTCCTCCGCCACCAGGCCCGCGCCGGAGGCGACGCCGACCATCGTGCCCATGGTGTCGAAGAAGTCGGCGAGCAGCAGGGAGAAGACGATGACCGTGGCTCCGATGACGCCGGCGGCAGTGATCCCTCCGATGGGGTCCACCGTGAACAGGGTCGCGAAGTCGGGCATCTGTACCGGGAACTCGGAGATGGCCGGGACGTTCATCGCCCAGCCACCGGGATTGCCGGGACCCGAGCCATCAGGTGCGGTGAAAGCACCCAGGTGAAGGACCTGCTCGATGATGACCGAGAGCACGGTGGCGGTGACGATCGCGATCAGGATCGCCCCGGGCACCTTGCGGATCCAGAGCACGAACATCAGCAGCAGGCCGGTGACGAACACGAAGGTGGGCCAGCCGGTGAGCGAGCCGTCGTTGCCCAGCTGCACCGGAGTGCCGGCAGCGGTGGTCACGAACTTCGCATTGAAGAGTCCGAGGAAGGCGATGAACAGGCCGATCCCCACGGCGATGGCCGTCTTGAGAAAGGGCGGGACGGCGTCGAACACCGCCTTGCGGAATCCGGTGAACACCAGAATCAGGATCACGACGCCCTCGATCAGCACCATGCCCATGGCGCCGCCCCAGGTCATCCCCGGCAGTGGCACGACGGAGTAGGCGAGATAGGCGTTCAGGCCCAATCCGGCGGCGAGGGCGAGCGGGAACTTGGCCCATGCCCCCATGAAGATGCTCAGCAGACCGGCGATGAGGGCGGTGCCGGCGGCGACCGCCGCGAGATTCGGCTCTGAGCCGCCGCCCAGATACATGCCGGTCGAATCGGGGACGGTGCCGATGATCAACGGGTTCAGAACCACGATGTAGCACATCGAGAAGAAGGTGACGAGGCCGCCACGGATCTCCCTGTTGAGCGTGGAGCCACGCTCGGAGATCTTGAAGTAGCGGTCCAGCCGGGACCGGGGTGCCACTGCCGCCCGGGCGCTGGTCGAGGAGGGGGACGAGGGATCAGCCTGCTGCATGAGACGAATCGTATCTGTCTCGCACCCTGCTGATCCCCCGGAGCTGCCTCCGTCAGTCCAGCGTCACGTCCAGTGGTTTCTCGCTCTCCAGACGACGGGCATAGCGGTAGTCATCCGCCAGCTGCAGCTTCGCACCGGCGGCTTCATCCACCACCACGACGACGTCGGGGTGCAGCTGCAGGACGGTCGCGGGCCAGCGCGAGCTGATGGCGCCCTCGACGAGCTGAGCGATAGCGGCGGCCTTGCCGGACCCGGTCGCGGTGAGCACGATCCTGCGTGCCTCGAGGATCGTCCCCAGTCCCTGGCTGAGCGCTCTCACCGGGACGTCTGCGGGGCTGTCGAAGTAGCGCGAGTTGTCCGAGATGGTCGAGCGGGTCAGCCCCACCACTCGGGTGCGGGAGTTCAAGGAGCTGCCGGGCTCGTTGAAGGCGATGTGCCCATTGGAGCCGATGCCCAGGATCTGCAGGTCCACTCCCCCCGCCTCGGCGATCCGACGATCGTAGGAGGCGGCCTCAGCGATCGGGTCCTCGGCTGCGCCGTTCGGCGAGACGACGGCGGCATCGTCGATGTCGATCTGCGCGGTGAAGTTCTCGCGGATGAAGCGGTGATAGCTCTGTTCATGCCCCTCGGGCAGCCCCACGTACTCATCGAGGAGGAAAGCACGGCTGCCAGCGAAGGACAGACCTTCCTCACGGTGGCGACGGATCAGCTCGGCGTAGGCGGGGACCGGGGATGAGCCCGTGGCCAGGCCCAGCACGGCGCCGGAGGTGCCGGCTTCCTGGAGCGTGCGTGCGAAGGTGTCGGCGACGACCTGCGCGCCTGCTTCGGCGTCGGCCACGATGTGGATCTCCATACGGTCCTGCCCATCCGTCCCGGAGCGCCTCGGGGCACCCTGATGATCGATCTTGCACGTTCTCGGAAGCTTCACAGCTTAGTGCCCAGAGAGGTCCAGACACGACGACGCTGCCGCACAGCGGGTGTGCGGCAGCGTCGTGGTCTTCACGTCACGCGCGGGCGGGCTCAGATCGAGCTGCCCGCTCGGCTCACTTCTTCTTGCCGGAGTTCGCAGCGAACTCGAAAGCGGCGCGCGGGGTCTCGGTCTGCGGGATGCCGATGATGTCGCGGCGGGAGATCAGGTTGGTCACCCAGCCCGCGACCACGGAAGCCTTGCGACCGAAGGTCGGCATCGCGTACACGTGGTACGAGCGCGCCATCACCCAGGCCGGGAGGCCGCGGATGTCGAGCTCCTTCTCGCCCAGCTGCAGGCGGCCGACGCCCTTGTACATGCCGAGGGTCGCCATGACGCCGAGGTTCTTGTGGTAGTAGTCCACGAGCGGACGACCCTGCACAGAGCGGGCGATGTTGTCTGCCACCCGCTTGGCCTGACGGACCGCGTGCTGAGCGTTGGGCGGGCAGAACTTGCCCTCGCCCGAGGCGAGATCCGGCACCGCGGCGCAGTCGCCGGCGGTGAAGACGTCGTCCAGGGGGCCGTCGACGCCGTTGACGCGCAGGTCAGCGAGTGCCTCGAGCTTGCCCATCAGCGGGCCGCGCTCCATGACGACAGGAAGGTCGGAGACCTCGGAGTCTGAGAGCACCGGAGCGGGCTTCACTCCAGCGTTCCAGACCAGCAGGTCGGTCTCGAACTCGTCGCCGTCGCTGGTCTTGATCACGCCGTTCTCGGCGGAGTTCAGGAAGGTCTCGAGCTTGACCTCGATGCCGCGCTCGCGCAGCTGGTTCAGCACATAGGCGCGCTGATCCTCGGTGAGCTCGGGGAAGATGAACGGGGCGCCGTCGACGAGCACGAAACGGATGTCCGAGGCGTGCAGGTCGGGGTAGTAGCGCAGCGCGTCGCGGACCATGTCCTCGGTCTCTGCGACCGCCTCGCCGCCGGCGAAGCCACCTCCGATGAAGGTGAAGGTGAGCAGACGCTTGCGCACTGCCGGGTCCTTGGTGGACGCCGCTTCAGCAAGGTTTCCGAGGATGCGGTCGCGGACTGCGGCAGCTTCCTCGACCTGCTTGAAGCCGATCGCGTTCTCGGCCAGGCCCGGGATGGGCAGGAGGCGCGGCACGGCGCCGAGACCGACGACGAGGTAGTCGTACGCGATCTCGAGCTTCTCGCCCTCTTCCAGGTCCACCACGACGGTCTTCTCAGCGCTGCGGATGGAGGTGACTGAGCCGGTGACGACCTTCGCACCCGGCAGCACCTTCCGCAGGGGCGCCAGAACGTCACGCGGGTGGATGCTGCCCGCGCCGACCTCGGGGAGGAAGGGCGCGTAGGTCATATACGGGCGGGGGTCGACGACAGTGATCGCGACCTCCGCGCCGAGGGTCTTGCGCAGCTCGGACGCGGTCGTCAGACCGACGGAACCACCGCCGAGGATGAGGACATGGGGCTTACCGCCGAAAGTGTTGGTCATACCCCCAGCCTAGAACCGTATGGCCTCGGAGACAAAAAGCATGAGACGAAACTGGACATCCACGCCTCAGACAGACGCCGAGGAGGGCTCAGGGCACCGCATCGAGCAGGTCCAGGGCGATCCCGTCGAGGATGTCGTGCTCGCTCGTGCGTGTCTCGGTGATCGCAGCGGCTGCCTCCACCCGGGTGATGATGCGGGACCAGATCAGGGCTCCGGCCCCGATCACATCGATCCGACCAGGGTGGATGACCGGACGGAGGGAGCGCTGTTGCCTGGTCTCCCCGAGCAGAGTGCGGCAGATCGACTCCACCTGTTCGACCGGCAGATGCGCGCCGTGCGTGACGTCGGGACGATAGTCCTGGATCCCGGTCGCGACGGCAGTGACTGTCGTCACGGTTCCGGCGACGCCGATCAGCGCTGTGGCCTCATGCAGCGGCACGGCGGCTTCGGCCGCGTCGAGGTGAGCGTCGATATCCGCTGTCGCCGCCGCGATCTCGGCCGCAGTGGGCGGATCGGAGTGCAGGTGGCGCTCCGTCATGCGCACCGAGCCCATATCCATGCTGATGCGATGGGTCGGAGTCTCGGTGCCGAGCACCAGCTCTGTGGATCCGCCGCCGATATCGACCACCAGCCGAGGGCCTGCTGGCAGGCGCTGCACCGTGCTGACCGCGCCTCGGAAGGAGAGCGCCGCCTCCTCCTGCCCGCTGATGACCTCGGGTTCGACACCGAGGATCTCGCGGATCCCGTCGATGAACAGGTCGCGATTGGCGGCATCCCGAGTGGCCGAGGTGGCGACGAAGCGGATCTCCCGGCGCGTGACACCGTGTCGATCGATCAGGGTCCGATAGTGGCGGGCGGCCTGCAGGGTGCGCTCCACGGCGACGGGGTCGAACTGTCCGGTCTGGTCCACACCGAGACCGAGACGCACCATCTCCAGCTGGCGTTCGAGTTCGACCATCTCACCGGAGGCCTCATCCCGGCGAGCGATCAGCAGGCGGATCGAGTTGGTGCCGCAGTCGATCGCGGCGACGGGCGCGCTCATCGCGTCTCCGAGAGCTCAGCCGGGGCATCTGCGCAGCGGCAGCGCAGCTCCACGGCGCCGTCGATGCGAGGCAGCACGAGGTCGGCGACCGGGTTCACCCCGGGGCCTTCTGCGAGGGCATGCCCGGCAAGCGCATGAAGGCACTTCACCCGGGTCGGCATCCCTCCGGCGCTGACGTGGTGGACCTCCTCGGCGTCACCGAGCTCCTCCCGCCGCGCGAGATACAGCTCGTGGGCGGCCCGGTATGCGCTCGAGAGAGCCTCATCCTGTGCCAGCTGCTCGGTGAGCTCGGCCATCATCCCGGTGGCCTCGAGCCGGGAGAGCTCGAGGGTGAGCCAGGGCAGAGTGAGGTAGAAGGAGGTCGGGAACGGGGTCCCATCCTCGAGGCGCGGGGCGGTGCGCACGACGGCGGGGCGACCGCAGCCGCAGCGGCGGGCGACGGAGACCACCCCGCGCATCTCCCGGCCGAGCTGCTCGTGCATCACCTCGAGGTCATGTGCGGTGGTCGGGGTCTCGAAGGGCAGAGGGGAAAGTGTTGTCACTGATCGGGATCCTGGTCGGTGGTGTCGTCGGCGGGGTCCTGCTCGGAGACGTCGTCGTCGGTCGACCCCGTCTCATCGGGAATGTCTTCGGCGGTCAGGCGGCTGGAGCCTTCCACGCTCTCCCAGAGGACGGAGAACCATTCGCCCTCCTTCGCGGCTTCCTGAGCCTGCTCGGCCTCGGTCATCGGCACGTCCTGTCCGGAGGTGTCGGTGAGGCGGTACTGGGTCTCCCCCGGCATCGCGAACAGCAGGCGCTCACGCGCGCGGGCCGCGACATAGGCCGGGTCCTCCCAGCGCGCAACCTGGGTGCGCAGGTCCTCGACCTGCTGCTCCTGCTGTGAGACCTGCGCGCTCAGCTCGGAGAGCTGCTGGCGCTGGGCGACGTAGGAGTTGACCGTGGGCACCAGTGCGGCCAGGGCGACGACCACGAGCGCCACCAGAGCGAGGGTGCGCCGCGTGATGGTGATCCCGGGGCCATCCTCCGGAGCGCTTCCCGCGCTGCTGCCGGCAGCTGGTCGCGCGGCCGCGACCGGGCCTCGTGAGCGGGCCGGGGCGGCCTTCTTGGCCGCCGTGCGCGAGGTGGCGGCGGCGGGCCGCGAGGAAGCTCGCGTGCCCGGCCGCCGACCCCCGGACGCAGCGACCGGGCGCCTCGTCGATCGCGGGGCGCCCGGTCGTCTGCTGGTCATGGCTCGAGGTTACAACCTCGAGCTGGGGACTCAGGAGGTGAAACGCGGGAAGGCGGAGGCGCCGGCGTAGCGAGCTGCCTCACCCAGCTCCTCCTCGATGCGCAGCAGCTGGTTGTACTTCGCCACGCGCTCGCCACGGGCGGGGGCGCCCGACTTGATCTGACCGCAGTTGGTGGCCACGGCGAGGTCGGCGATGGTGGTGTCCTCGGTCTCGCCGGAGCGGTGGGACATCATCGCGGTGAAGCCCGCACGGTGTGCGAGATCCACGGCGTCCAGGGTCTCGGAGAGCGAGCCGATCTGGTTGACCTTCACCAGCAGCGCGTTCGCGGAGCCCTCGGCGATGCCGCGGCTCAGGCGCTCGGGGTTGGTGACGAAGAGGTCATCGCCCACGAGCTGGGTCTTGGCGCCGAGACGATCGGTCATGGCCTTCCAGCCCTCCCAGTCGTCCTCGTCCAGCGGGTCCTCGATGGAGACCAGCGGGTACGCGTCGACGAGCTCGGCGTAGTACTCGACCATCTCGGCGGCGGTCTTCTGAGCGCCCTCGAAGGTGTACGAGCCGTCCTTGTAGAACTCGGAGGCGGCGACGTCGAGCGCGAGCGCGACCTCGGTGCCGACCTCGAAGCCCGCCTTGCCGATGGCCTCGACGATCAGGTCGAGTGCGGCGCGGTTCGAGTCGAGGTTCGGTGCGAAGCCGCCCTCGTCGCCCAGGCCGGTGGCCAGGCCGCGCTCCTGAAGGACAGCCTTCAGTGCGTGATACACCTCGGCGCCGACGCGCATCGCCTCGGAGAAGGTCTCCGCGCCGAGCGGAGCGATCATGAACTCCTGGATGTCGACGTTGGAGTCCGCATGCGAGCCGCCGTTGAGGATGTTCATCATCGGCACCGGCAGGATGTGGGCGTTCGGGCCGCCGACGTACTGGTACAGCGGGATGCCGGCGGAGTCTGCGGCGGCGCGGGCGACGGCGAGGGAGACGCCGAGGATGGCGTTGGCGCCGACGGTGCCCTTGTTCTTGGTGCCGTCGAGCTCCATCATCGCGGCGTCGATCGCACGCTGCTCCTGGACATCCATGCCCAGGATCTTCGGCTGGATGTCGGCGACCACTGCGGCGACGGCGTCCAGGACGCCCTTGCCCAGGTAGCGGGACTTGTCGCCGTCACGACGCTCGACCGCCTCGAAGGCACCGGTGGAGGCGCCGGAGGGGACTGCGGCGCGGGCGAATGTGCCGTCATCGAGCAGGATCTCCACCTCGACGGTGGGGTTTCCTCGGGAGTCGAGGATCTCGCGGGCGTGCAGGGCATCGATCAGGGCTGCCATGGGCTGTTCCTTCCGTCGGGTGATGTTCCGTCACGTCCGGTCGGCGCTGACCGTCCACCGGACAGTCTAAGCCGTGCCTCCTGCTTCCTGCTCCCGGGTGGCCCCGGTGGCGTTCTGCGCTGTCTCAGCGTCCGTGGCGAGGAGCGTCCGGGTCCTGGTGAGCAGGGCGCGCAGCGCGGACTCCGGATCATCGTCACGGGACTCGGCGACCGTCACGAGATCCAGCAGCGCTCGTGCGAGATCCGCTCCCCAGTCCCCGGCGTCCTCTGCCTCTGCGACCTGCTCAGCGGCGGCCAGCAGCTCCTCGAGGCGGCCCTCGGACCGCGCCCGATGCACCACCTTCGCAGCGGTCTGCAGAGCGGGCAGCTGTGCAGGGATGCCGTCGAACCAGCCCTTGCGTCGGCGCCCCAGTTCGGCGTTCTCCGCAGCCTTCACCTCATGCCACTGGGCGATGATCTGGTCGACGTCGCCGGGGTCCTGCAGAGCCTGCTCGCGCCGTTCTCCGAAGACGTGAGGATTGCGCCGCTCCATCTTCTCGACGAAGGCGCGGGCGACATCCTCGACACCCCACGCAGGTTCCTCCTCCTGCCCGACCCGAGCGTGGAAGAGGATCTGGAACAGCAGATCACCGAGCTCGTCCGCGAGCGCCCCGGGACCATGACCGGTCGGGTCGTCGATCACCTCGAGCACCTCGTAGGTCTCCTCCACGAGGTACCGGGCCAGCGAGGCATGGGTCTGCTGATGCGTCCAGGCATCCCCGTCGGGCGCTCGCAGCGAGTCCATCACTGCGACCGCCCGCTGCAGCGCCGCACTCCGAGGGCCCGCGGCAGCGAGCTCAGGCTCACGATGTGCGAGCACCGGTGACGCGGGCTCTGACTGCTCCGACACAGGCTGTCCGGGCACAGGCTGCTCCGACACAGACTGTGCGGACACTGGCTGTGCGGGATCCGGTTGCTCAGACATCGGCTGTGCGGGCACTGGCTGCTCCTCCGCAGGGGGTTGCTGAGGTCGGCTCACAGAAGCGAGGCTACTTCGCCGGGGCTCGGGAAGTGATCTCCTCCGCCGCCGCCGGGACCAGGGTGCGCAGAATTTCGCGCGCCCAGTTCAGCAGCTCATGGTCCCGCAGCTCGGTGCCGCCCAGGCGCGAGGTCATCGGCCGCGGGACCAGCACCTGCCGGGTGGCGGGCTTCAGCAGAGTGCCCGGGTAGAGGCGCTTCATGCGCATCGCGGCGGAATCGAGCACCTCGAGGTGGGCGAAGCGGATCATCTTGCCCTGGGCGAGGATCTCGTCGACCCCGGCGGCGCGGGCGTCGATCCGGAACCGGGCGACATCCAGCAGCACCTCGACGGAGGCCGGCGGTGTGCCGTAGCGGTCGGAGAGCTCGGCACGTATCTGGTCGATCTCGGCCACCTCCCGAACTGCGGAGAGCTTCGAGTACGCCTCGAGGCGCAGCCGCTCGGAGCCGATGTAGTCGTGCGGGATGTGCGCGTCCAACGGGAGCTCCACCCGGATCTCCTTCTCCGGTGCCTTGCCCTCGCCGCGGAAGGCCGCCACGGCCTCCCCCACCATCCGCACGTACAGGTCGAAGCCGACCCCGGCGATGTGGCCGGACTGCTCCCCGCCCAGCAGGTTGCCGGCGCCGCGGATCTCGAGGTCCTTCATCGCGACCTTCATGCCGGCACCGAGGTCGGTGTTGGTGGCCAGGGTGGTCAGTCGGTCATGGGCGAGCTCGGTGAGCGGCTTGGTCGCGTTGTACAGGAAGTACGAGTAGGCGCGCTCGCTCGAGCGCCCCACCCGGCCGCGCAGCTGATGCAGCTGGGAGAGCCCGAACTTGTCGGCGTGCTCGACGATCAGGGTGTTGGCATTGGCGATGTCCAGCCCGGTCTCGACGATGGTGGTGCACACCAGCACATCGAAGTCTCGTTCCCAGAAGTCGACGATCACCCTCTCGAGCTGGTGCTCGTTCATTTTGCCGTGGGCCACCTGCACCCGAGCATCGGGCACCAGCTCCCGCAGGTGAGCGGCGACCCGGTCGATGTCCTCGACCCGATTGTGGATGTAGAAGACCTGGCCGTCGCGCAGCAGCTCGCGACGGATCGCCGCGGTGACCTGTTTGTCCTCCTGGGCGCCGACGTAGGTGAGCACCGGGTGGCGTTCCTCCGGCGGGGTGGCCAGGATCGACATCTCGCGGATGCCGGTGACGGCCATCTCGAGGGTGCGCGGGATCGGCGTCGCGGACATCGAGAGCACGTCGACGTTCGTGCGCAGAGCCTTGAGCGTCTCCTTGTGCTCGACGCCGAAACGCTGCTCCTCGTCGACGATCAGCAGTCCCAGGTCCTTGAACCGGACCTGGCCGGTGAGCAGGCGGTGGGTGCCGATGACGACGTCCACGGTGCCGTCGGCGACACCTTCGACGGTGGCTTTGGAATCTGCAGGGTTCTGGAAGCGGGAGAGACCCCGCACAGTGACGGGGAACCCGGTATAGCGCTCGGTGAAAGTGTCCAGATGCTGCTGGGCGAGCAGGGTGGTCGGCGCGAGGATGGCGACCTGCTTGCCGTCCTGGACGGCCTTGAAGGCGGCGCGCACCGCGATCTCCGTCTTGCCGTATCCCACGTCGCCGAGGATCAGCCGGTCCATGGGGACGGACTTCTCCATGTCACCCTTGACGTCCTCGATGGTGGAGAGCTGATCGGGGGTCTCGACGAACTCGAAGGAGTCCTCGAGCTCACGCTGCCACGGGGTGTCGGGGCCGAACGCATGGCCGGGCGCGGACTGCCGGGCCGAGTACAGCCGCACCAGCTCGTCGGCGATCTCTCGGATCGCCTTGCGGGCCTTCGACTTCGTCTTGGCCCAGTCAGCGCCGCCCATGCGGTTGACGCTGGGGTCCTCACCGCCGACGTACTTGGTGACCTGGTCGAGCTGGTCGCTGGGGACGTAGAGCCGGTCCCCGGGCTGACCCTTCTTCGAGGCCGCGTATTCGATGACGAGGTACTCACGGGTGGTGCGCTTGGCGCCGGTGCCGACGGCGCGGCTGGTCATCTCCACGAACTTGCCCACCCCGTGATGGGCATGGACCACGTGGTCCCCGGGGCGGAGCTGGAGCGGATCCACGACGTTGCGGCGTCGCGAGGGCATCTTCCGCTCCTCGCCGCGCCGTGCTCCGGACTTGCCGGTGAGATCGCGCTCGGAGGTGAGCACGAGCTTCAGCTCCTCGTCGACCAGGCCCTCGATGAAGGGGCCCGAGGTGACCACGGCCTCGCCGGGCGCGACAGGTGCCTCGAGCTCGGCGGCATAGACCGCGGGCAGGCCTTCACCGCGGAGGTTCTCCGCAACGTGGCGGGCCCCGCCGGGGCCGACCATGGTGGAGATGACGGACCAGCCGTCCAGGCGCCGCCGTTCGAGATCCTTCGCAGCGTCCCCGGGCTTGCCGGAGTAGCCGGGATGGGTGGTCGATGCGGTGGTGACGTCGACATCGGTGTCCAGCCCGAAGGCGGCGAGGGTGAACCAGGGGCGGCCGCCCTCGCGGGCATGGCCCTTGGCCTCGGAGAGCGGCACGAAGCTCGCCGCCCCCACGTCGATCGGGAGCCCGCCACCGGCGGCGGCACTCGACCAGGCCGCGGCGAGGAACTCATCGGTGGTCGCGACCAGCTCATCCGCTCGGCCCCGTGCTTTCTCGGGGTCGACGATGAGGAACCGGGCCCCGGCGGGGAGCACGTCGGCGACCTGCTCCATCTCGCCGACGAGCACAGGGCTGAGGGACTCCATGCCGTCTGCGGCGATGCCGTCGGCGATCCTCAGCAGCAGATCTCGTACGCCGGGCAGCTCTTCGGCCCGGGCACGAGCGCGCTCCCGCACCGCGGGGGTCAGCAGGATCTCGCGACAGGGCGGGGCATCGAGTCCCCGCGGGGCGGGGTCCAGGGAGCGCTGATCGGCGATGGAGAAGTAGCGGACGTCGTCGATCTCATCGCCGAAGAGGTCCACGCGGACCGGATGCGGTTCAGTGGGCGGGAAGACGTCCAGGATTCCGCCGCGCACGGCGAACTCGCCGCGCTTCTCGACCATGTCGACGCGCACGTAGGCGGCGTCGACGAGATCGCGCTCGAGATCTTCGAGGGGGTAGGTCTCCCCCACGCGGGCACGCACCGGCTGCAGGTCGCCGAGCCCGGTGGCGATGGGCTGCAGCAGGGAGCGCACCGGCATCAGCAGCACGTGGACCGGGACCTCGGTCTCGGGGTGCGCGATGCGTCGCAGGGTGGCGAGGCGCTTGGCGACCGTGTCGGCCCGCGGGGAGAGCCGCTCGTGGGGCAGGGTCTCCCAGGCCGGCAGCTCCGCGAGGTGCTCGGTGCCGACCAGGGCCGTCAGCGCCGCCCGCAGATCCTCGGTGGCCCGGGTAGTGGCGGTGACCACGACCAGGGGATGTTCGGCGCTCGCCTGCCGGGCGAGGTCGGAGACCAGGAAGGGGAACAGTCCGGTGGCAGCGACGATGCTGCCGCCTTCGCCGTTCTCGGCGCCGGCGGCGATCAGCTCACGGACTGCGGTGAGGTCACGGCCGGCGGAGAGCTGGTCGAGCAGCGGCTGCAGCGGGGGCCGCTGGGCGGTCTGGACGGGGGCGGTGGTCTGGGCGGTCATCGGACCTCTCGGGAGTGGAAGCGCTGCTGAGCGGTGGTGAGGCCTTCGAGGATGACGGACTCGACGGCGTCGGCCGCGTCGGAGATCAGCAGCTCGAGGGTCTTGCGCTCGGTGGAGCTGAAGGGGGCGAGCACATGGTCGGCGGTGTCACGGTTGCCGGGGGGCCGGCCCACGCCGACTCGCACCCGCAGGTAGTCCTTGGTGCCCAGGGCCTTGGTGATGTCGCGCAGGCCGTTGTGGCCACCCTCGCCGCCGCCGCGCTTGAGGCGGAGGGCGTCGAAGGGGATGTCAACCTCGTCGTGCACCACGACGACCTGTTCAGGGGCGATGTCGTAGTAGGCGGCCAGCGCCTTGACCGGTCCGCCCGAGACGTTCATATAGCTGGTGGTCTTCGCGAGGATGACCCGTTCGTCAGCCCCGGGAATGCCGAGCCGCCCCTCGAGGACGACCGCCTGGGCGCGACGTGCAGCGGTGAAGCGCCCGCCGCCGGCGTCCGCGATGTGGTCCAGGACCATCTGGCCGACGTTATGGCGCGTCGCGGCATACTTCGGGCCCGGATTCCCGAGGCCCACCACCAGATAGGGGCCTGGCCGGCGTTCGCTGGCGGTCATGGGCTGCTCCTTGCTGCTGCTCGATGCTGCGATTGCCGCTCGCCGCGGCGTCGTGTCTGCTGTGGCGTCATGCCAGCTGCTATGCCGAGTCGGCGGCTGCGGCTGAGGGAACGTCGGGACCGGGTCGACGCTCGATGCCGCCCACCGGCCGGCGCAGGACCTGTTGCGGACTCCCTGCGACGCAGAGCGCACAACCCCGGACACAGTACCGGGGCGCCGCGCACAGCGCGACGCCCCGGTCCCTGGGGTGTGAGCAACGGAGCGGGGCGACAGCGGCACTGGGCCTGCTGCGACCGCACCGGAAGGTCACTCCTTGTCTGCGGACTCCCCGGCGGGTGCCGCGCCCTCGGACTCCTCGTCGGACTCCTCTTCGACGCGCGGAAGCTGCACGGAGGCGACCAGGATCTCGGCGTCGGTGACCAGCTCGGCGTCGCCCGGCAGGGTGACGTCGCCGGCGAACAGCTGGTAGCCGTCCTCGGTGCCCTCGACCGAAACCTCGACCTCCTGCGGAACGTTGAGCGCGTCGACCAGGAGGGTGAGGGTCTGCAGGTCCACGAACGCAGCGGCGGGCGCGACGGGCTCGCCGACCAGAACGACCGGGATCTCGACCTCGACCTTTTCGCCCTTGCGGACGGTGATCAGGTCGAGGTGGTTCAGGGAGCGCTTCAGCGGGTGACGCTGGATCTCCTTGATCAGCGCGAGGTGCGTGGTGCCGTCGGCGAGCTGGAGCTCGAGCAGCGCGTTGGAGTTACGCGCGGCCAGGGCGGTGGCGTGGCCGGGCAGCGAGAGGTGGAGGGGTGCCTCGCCGTGTCCGTACAGGACGGCGGGGACCAGGCTCTGGGTGCGCAGGCGGCGGGCGGCGCCCTTGCCGAAGTCTTCGCGCAGTTCGACGTTCAGCTTCTCAGCCATGGGGGTGCTCCTCGTAGATACGTGTGGCTCGACGATGAGCGACGCCACGAGGCACAGGGACAGCAGGCTCCCGGTACTCCGCACCGCGTCGATCACGGAGGGGCCATAGCCCGCTCCCTCGCCGAAGTGACCAGGTGAGATTAGCACGCACTCGGCCATAGCACCGCGAGGGCGTGACCGGCGCCGCGTCAGGGGTCACAGTCGCTCGTCGCCCGCGCCGTGGACGTTACGCCCCACCATCACGTCGCTTGCCCCGCCGCTCACTGCCGGGACCTACGTCCCTGCAGGTCAAAGCACTTTCTCGGTGACCTTGGTCCCCGTCGGGTGCGCCATCTCGCGCATAGGTTGCTCTTGTCCCCAGTACATCAATGAGACCCGTTCCCGCGGCGTCGCCCTCCGAAAGGCCCTCCCGTGACTCCCACCACCGTTCCCGCCGCTGCTGTCTCCCCCGCTTCCGTGCCTGCCGCTGCTGTACCCGCCGCTGCCGTGGCTCCCTCCGCCGGCACCGAGAAGAAGGGATGGGGCTACACGGTGCTCGGCGTTGCGCGCCTCATGGTCGGGTTCACCTTCCTGTGGGCCTTCTTCGACAAGGTCTTCGGGCTGGGGTTCTCCACACCCACCGAGAATTCCTGGCTGAACGGCGGATCCCCCACCACCGGGTTCCTGGGCGGCTCGATCGCGGGAGGCAACCCCTTCGCGCAGACCTGGGAGTTCTTCCTCTCGATCAACCCGCTCACGGACGTGCTGTTCATGCTCGGTCTGTTCGGCGTGGGTGCCGCCCTGATGCTCGGCATCGGCACCCGGGTGGCGGCAGTGTCCGCTGCCGCGATGTACACGCTGATGTACCTGGCTGCCTTCCCGATCGCCTCGAACCCGCTCTACGACACCCACCTGCTGCTGGCCGTGGCCGTCATCGCGATGGCCGGGCTCGCCGCGGGCGACCACGTGGGCCTCGGCAAGCGCTGGAGCCGGCTCGTGAAGGGCAATCGCTTCCTGATCTGAGCTGAGCTCCCCTTCCTGAGTACTCTCACCTCCCAGCACTCTCACCTCCCAGCGCTCTCACCTCTCAGGACTCTCTGGGTCAGAGGCCCGCCGTCGCGCTGCGACACCGACCGGGAACGAAGAGAGCGACCCCGCCTCCACCAGGGAGACGGGGTCGCTCTCGTCATGCAGGAGGGCACTGCGGCGACTCAGACCTCGCCGTCGAACAGGCTGGTGACCGAGCCCTCGTCGAAGACCGCCCGGATCGCGCGTGCCAGCAGCGGCGCGATCGAAAGCTGGGTCAGGCGATCGAACTGCTTCTCCGCCGGCACCGGCAGGGTGTTCGTGCAGACGATCTCCCGCACCGAGCTGTTCTTCAGCCGCTCGGTGGCGGGGTCGGAGAGGATCGCATGGGTGGTCGCGATGACCACGGAGGATGCCCCGCCGGCCAGGAGTGCGTCGGACGCCTGCACAATGGTGCCCGCGGTGTCGATCATGTCGTCGACCAGGATGCAGGTCTTGCCCTCGACGTCACCGATCACGCGCTTGGCCACGGCCTGGTTGGGCCGGTTGATGTCGCGGGACTTGTGGACGAAGGCGAGGTTCACGCCGCCGAGCTTCTTCGCCCACTGCTCTGCCACCCGGATCCGACCTGCATCCGGGGAGACCACGGCGAGGTCCTCCTGGCCGTACTTCTCCTGGATGTAGTCGGCAAGGATCGGCAGCGCCATCAGGTGGTCGACCGGGCGATTGAAGTAGCCCTGCACCTGAGGGGCGTGCAGGTCCACCGAGATCATGCGATCCACGCCGGCCGTCTCGTACATATCCGCCATCAGACGCGCCGAGATCGGCTCGCGACCGCGGTGCTTCTTGTCCTGGCGTGCATAGGGGAAGCTCGGCGCGATCGCCGTGATCCGCTTGGCCGACGCGCGCTTGAGCGCATCGATCATGATCAGATGCTCCATCACCCAGGTGTTGATCGGTGCCGGATGGGACTGCAGCACGAAGACGTCGGTGCCGCGCACCGACTCGCCGTAGCGCACATAGATCTCACCATTGGCGAAGTCCCAGGCATCCATCGGCAGGACCTCGACGCCGAGCTCGGCGGCGACCTCCTGCGCGAGGACGGGGTGGGCCCGTCCGGACGCGAGGACCAGACGCTTCTCCCCGGGGCTGACGATTCCGCTCATCGCTGCTCGTGCTCCTTGTGCTCATCGGCGGCAGTTCCTGCAGGCGTCCCGGCAGCGGACCCATCCTCAGCACCGAGGGCAGCTCGCGCCGCGTCCTCAGCCGCGGTCCCCGCCCGGCGTCGCAGGGTCCATCCTTCCATGTTCCGCTGCGACACCGCGTTCACGCCCAGGGCGCCCGGGGGCACATCCTTGCGGACCGTGGTACCGGCACCGGTCGCAGCCCCATCCCCGACGGTGACGGGGGCCACCAGCACGTTGTGGGAGCCGACTCGCACCTGCTTCCCGATCGTGGTGCGGTGCTTGTTCACCCCGTCGTAGTTGGCGAAGATCGTGCCGGCGCCGATGTTGGTGCCCTCACCGATCTCGGCATCGCCGACGTAGCTGAGGTGGGGCACCTTCGCGCCCTCGCCGATCTTCGAGTTCTTGGTCTCGACGAATCCGCCGATCTTGCCCTTCGCGCCGAGATCGGTGCCGGCTCGCAGGTAGGAGAACGGTCCGACGGTCGCGCCTGCACCGATCACTGCGAGCAGCGCGTGGGAGCGGACCACCTCGGCGCCCGCCCCGACCTCGGTGTCACGCAAGGTGGTGTCCGGCCCGATCACGGCTTCCTCGCCGATGTCACTGGCACCGTGGAGCTGGACACCGGGCAGGATGATGGCGTCCTGGCCGATGCTGACGTCGGAGTCGATCCAGGTGGTGGAGGGATCCACGATGGTGACCCCGGCGCGCATGTGCCGCTCGAGGGTGCGACGGTTCATCTCCGCGCCGAGCTGTGCGAGCTGGACGCGGTCGTTGACGCCCTCGACCATCATCACGTCGTCGGTGACGACGGCACGCACCGACCTGCCATCCGCCTGGGCGATGGCGAGCACGTCGGTGAGGTACATCTCGCCCTGCGCGTTGTCAGTGCCGATGCGTCCCAGCGCGTCACGCAGCACGGCGAGATCGAAGGCGTAGATGCCGGAGTTGATCTCATCGATCGCGCGCTGCGCATCGTCGGCGTCCTTGTGCTCGACGATGCCGAGCACCTCGGTGCCGTCCTCGCTGCGCAGGATGCGGCCGTAGCCGGTGGGATCGGGAACGCGGGCGCTGAGCACGGTGGCCGCTGCTCCGGCGCTCTCGTGCGCGGCGACCAGGTCGCGCAGGGTCGCGGGGTCCAGCAGCGGCACATCGCCGTAGGTGACCAGCACGGTGCCTTCCGCCGCGGTGACGTGTTCAAGGCCGCACTGGACGGCGCGCCCGGTGCCGGGGATCTCGTCCTGATCGGCGACCGCTACCTCGGAGGCATGCTCGGCCAGGTGCTCGGCGACGCGATCGCGCTCGTGGCGGAGCACGACGACCAGCTCGCCGGGGCTCGTGCCCTCGGCCGCGGTCACGGCGTGGACCAGCAGAGATCTGCCCCCGATCTCGTGGAGAACCTTCGGCCTTCGCGACTTCATACGGGTTCCGGCGCCAGCGGCCAGAACTATCACGGCGGCGGGGGCAGTGGTCTCAGCAATTCCCACGACAGCGGCTCCTCAGGATCGACGGGTGAGGTCTGCGGCACCGCCGCGACGGCGGTGAGCGTTCCGCCATCAGGACTCGAACCTGAAATTTCAGAACCAAAATCTGAGGTGTTGCCGATTACACCATGGCGGATCGCGTCCGGCAGGGCCTGGCGACGGGCCGGATCCTGTGAAGATCCGGAACGGGCACTCAGCGCCTTGGACGCGGCCCGATCCTATCGCCCGTGCCACGCCTCCCGGACCCGGTAGTGGTCTTCGGTGGCGCAGGTCGCTTCGACGCTCGCGCCTCGCCAGGCTCACCTGATGCTCGCGAGGACCTGCCGGGGCAGACCCGTGGCGTGCAGTCACTGGTGGCTGGCTGGCACTGGGGGCTGGCTGGCACTGAGGGCTGGCTGGCGCTGGGGGCGGGCTGGCACTGGTGTGGAAGACTTCGGCCATGGTGGAGAACGGGGCGCCCCGCGGTCGATCGACCCGGATGACGGGCAAGGAGCGGCGCGAGCAGCTGGTGGCCGTGGGCCGGCGACTGTTCGCCGAGAAGGGCTTCGACATGACCACGGTCGAGGAGATCGCGGCCCGCGCGAAGGTCTCCAAACCGATCGTGTATGAGCACTTCGGCGGCAAGGAAGGGCTGTACGCGGTGGTCGTGGACCGCGAGGTCTCCACGCTGCTGGGAGACCTGGAGAGCTCCCTCCAGAATCAGCGTGAGCATCCGCGGGTGCTGATGGAGCGGGCGGCGCTGGCATTCCTCGCCTATATCGACGAGAACGAGGACGGCTTCCGGGTGCTGGTACGGGACTCCCCCGTCAGCCATTCCCTCGGAACCTTCTCCTCCCTGCTGACAGATGTGGCAGGACGAGTCGAGGAGATCCTCGCCGCTCAGCTGACCCTCCACTCCTATCCGCCACGCGATGCTGCTCTGTACGCCCAGATGCTGGTGGGAATGGTCGCGTACACCGGTCAGTGGTGGCTCGAGACCCGTGAACCCTCCAAGGAGGTCGTCGCCGCCCGGATGGTCAATCTGTCCTGGTACGGACTCAGCGCTCTGCAGAAGTCCCCGGCTCTGCGCGGGAACACCCACACCTGAGCGGCACCTAGACTCGACACATGCCCCCTACGCCTGAGGACGCCGCCGCACCCCGCCACGACGAGGTCGACCGCATCGTCGCAGGCTGGCAACGAGCACGCGCCGATCTGGACGTGGCACCACTGGCGGTGTTCTCCCGCATCTCCCGGCTCTCGAGATATCTCGAGGTCGCCCGCCGCAGCGCCTTCACGGATGCCGGGCTCGAAGGATGGGAGTTCGACATGCTCTCCGCACTTCGCCGCAGCGGGGAGGATGCGCTCTCCCCCGGCGCACTCATGCACGAGACGCTGGTGACGAGCGGCACCATGACGACCCGGATCGACAAGCTCGTCGCCCGAGGACTGGTGAGCAAGAACCGCAGCCCGCACGACGGCCGCGCGGTCGAGGTACGGCTGCGTGCCGACGGCGTCGCCCGGGTCGATGCGGCGATGGAGCGGTTGTTGGATGCGGAGCAGGAGCTGCTCGAGCCGCTCGCCCCCGATGGACGCTCGGGCCTCGCCGACACGCTGCGCACCCTGCTGCTGACCTTCGAGTCGGAGCCGCCGCGCTCGCTGTGAGGGCTGCCCGGCCAGCGAGAGCTGACCATCTCCAGCGCCGTCGACGTCCCCAGCCGACGTCCCCAACGCCGTCGGCCGCTCACCCTCTCCGCATCATTCCGCCACGACTCACCGACACCACACTTGAGGACTCCATCGCATGGCCCATCTGCTCGGCACCCAATCTCTGCACGTCGCTCTGCCCGACCGCGTGCTGCTGGACGACATCACCATCGGGATCGACGAAGGCGACCGCATCGGGGTGGTGGGGCGCAACGGTGACGGCAAGTCGACCCTGCTGCGACTCCTGGCACGATTCACGGAGCCCGACGAGGGGCGGGTCACCGTGCGCGGCGGGGTCCGGGTAGGGGTGCTGAGCCAGCAGGACGAGGCCACCGCCGAGACCAGCGTGCACAAGCGGGTGCTCGGTGACCGCCCGGAGTACGAGTGGGCGTCGGATCCGCGGATCCGCGACGTGCTCGACGGGCTGCTCGGCGGCATCGAGCTCGACGCACCGCTGACTGATCTCTCGGGCGGTCAGCTGCGGCGAGTCCACCTGGCCGAACTGCTCGTGGGCGACTGGGATGTGCTCCTGCTCGACGAGCCCACCAACCATCTTGACGTCGAAGGCATCTCCTGGCTCGCAGAGCATCTGCGCCGACGCTGGAGCCCGAGAGACGGCGGACTGGTCGTGATCACGCACGACCGCTGGTTCCTCGATGCGGTGTGCACCCGGATGTGGGAGGTGCACGACGGGATCGTCGAGCCCTTCGAGGGCGGCTATGCGGCCTATGTGCTGCAGCGAGTCGAGCGGGACCGGCAGGCGGCGACCATCGAGTCGAAGCGGCAGAATCTGATGCGCAAGGAGCTGGCCTGGCTGCGCCGGGGTGCACCTGCCCGGACGGCGAAGCCGAAGTTCCGCATCGATGCCGCCAATGAGCTGATCGCCGGGGAACCGCCGGCGCGCGACACCGTCGAGCTGACGCAGCTGGCGACCTCGCGGCTGGGACGCGACGTGCTCGACGTGCTCGATGTCGATGCCGGCTACGGCGATCACACCGTGCTGCGCGATGTCACCCTGCATATCGGGCCCGCGGACCGCATCGGTGTGCTGGGCCCCAACGGTGCAGGCAAGTCGACCCTGCTCGCACTGATCACCGGCGATCTCGAGCCGCAGGCCGGTCGGGTCAAGCGGGGCAAGACGGTGACCGTGCGGCAGGTATCGCAGCGGCTCGAGGGTCTCGAGGAGCATCTGAACTCGAGGGTCAGCGACGTGGTGGCGAAGTACCGCACCACCTTCCGGGCCGGGAAGGACGAGGTCTCCCCCGGGCAGCTGCTGGAGCGTCTCGGGTTCACGACGGCACACCAGAAGGTTCTGGTCGGAGCACTGTCCGGCGGCCAGCAACGGCGCCTGAACCTGCTGTTCACCCTGCTCGAAGAGCCCAATGTGCTGGTGCTCGACGAGCCGACGAACGACATGGACACCGACATGCTCGCGGCCATGGAGGATCTGCTGGACACCTGGCCCGGGCCGCTGATCGTGGTGTCCCATGACCGCTACCTGCTGGAGCGGGTCACCGATATCCAGTACGCCGTGCTCGATGGCGCCGTGCGGCATGTGCCTGGGGGCGTCGAGCAGTACCTCTCGCTGCGCGCGGAGGGACTGCAGGAGGATGCGCCGTCTGTCGCGTCTTCTTCGGCCAAGAAGGGTGCGGGAGGCGCCGCTGGGGCAAGCGGCGGGATGGCCAGCTCTGCGTCGAATGTGTCGGGAGCCCAGGCCCATACGGCGCAGAAGGAGATCGGGGCGATCGAGCGGAGGATGAAGAAGCTCGACAAGCAGACGACCACTCTGCATTCCACCCTCGCGGCACATGACCAGTCCGACTACGTGGGACTGCAGAAGATCACTGACGAGCTGCGTGCGGTCGAGGCGGAGATCGAGGAGCTGGAGGAGCGCTGGCTGGAGCTGTCCGAGCTGCTCGAGTGAACCGGTGAGTGAGGTGAACTCCCCACGCGAACTGGCAGGGCTTGCTGAGCAGGCCGTGCTGGCTGAGCTGCTCGTGTGAGGGCGATGCGTGCTCTGCTCGTTACTGGCTGTCGATCTACTGGCTGTCGATGATGATGAGGTCTGGGGCGAAGATGTAGTCGGTGCGGCCCTGGAGGAGCCAGTGTCGATTGCGCCGGGCATCTCGGAACCTCGGATGAGGATCTGTGAGGTCCAGGGCCCGGCGTTCAACCCGTTCGAAGGCACGGTGGAACGAGGCGTGCGGTGCTTGCGGGGGTCCTTGGTCTGCAGGGGCCTTGTCGACCTCGGGCGCTTCAGTCTCAACTTCGGGAACACCGACGCGCTCGTGCGCTGACGCAGCCAGAAGCCTGAGCCCGGTGCCGAGCGGGTCGAAGTTGATGCCTCGTCGTCGGGCTTTCTGCCCGTAGCGACTGGTCCATTCGACAGTGCGTCTCACGCCATTCTCATCGGTGATGACCTGGACTTTCTCACCGGACTCTTCCTTCTGATTATCGCCGACGCATACACCGTTTCCGTTGAGGAGAGAGGTGGGGCCTCCCTGCGACCAGGGGACGATGTGATCGTTCTGGCGGATGTTGGCATCGCAGTACGGAGCTCGACAGGTCTGGTGGGCCAGTCGCAGAAAGCGGGCAAGGGCTGCCGGGAACTCTCGGGAGCGGGATTCGACCGCGACGAGCTGCCCGTCCTCCGGTGCGGCGTAGAGCCGACGAAGAGTCATGGTGAGCTCCGGGTCATCCTCAGCGGAGGTCACCGCGTTGAGCATCTCCTGACGAATATGTTCGTAGGGCACCGGACCGTAGCCCTCGATGGTGGCGGCGTCGGCATGCTCGGGCGCGAGCAGGGAGCGGTCGGTGATGATCACGGCGATCTCCAGCGTGGAGGGATCGATGCCTTCTCCACGGCCGATCAGAGCATCAGCGAAGAGATCCGCCATGATCTGCTGGTGGCCGCGCCGATCCCCGTGGGCGCGAGCCTTCTCGGCAGCCACCGAGAGTCCTTTGCGGATCCGGGCGCCGTCCAACGCCGGCAGTTGCGCGGTGACCGTGCACATGCCGTGCTCGCCGCGGCGCACAGTGACATTGCGGTCCCGTGTCGCCGTGCGGTGGCGATCAGCGGCGCCATGAGGGTCCAGTCCGTGCAGGACCTTGGCTGCTTCGCCAGCCAGCTCCTCCGGACCGCAGTCTTCGAGGTAGGCCAGGTGGGCAGTGAGGATCGCGTCGACCTGGGCGCGCTGCTCGGGTGTCGCCGGGCCCATCGTGCGGCCGACCCTGTGCGCCGCTGTGGAGACGATCCGACCCTGTGCGAGAGCCATGAGCATGCCAGGCATGGAGTGGACCAGGCGGCGGGATGAGGACATCGACTGGCCGGCGCAAGACTTCGATTGCTTGAGAGCTTTCGACGCTTCGGCGCGCGCGATCTTCACTGCCTGCTTCGGAGTCTCCTCGCGGCGCCGGGAGTCCTCCTTGACCGCCTGTTCCAGGTGAACCAGCGCCCGGGCCTGCACCGCGGCGATCGCTCCGGTCAGATCTTGGACACGGGCCAGCAGCGAGATGGTTTCGGTGGCAGTCAGCCTGTCCAGCGCGATCGACCCATCCGCACCGATATCTGCGAGCGCGGAACGCGCCCCAGCGATATCGGCATCGCCGATCCACAGCTCTTCGCTGTTCGCAGAGATCGGGAGTGCGCTGCGTCGACGAGTGCGCGCCGCAACCGGCCCCGGGACCGCCTGTTCCGGGCCCATCCTGCACCCGCACCCGAACCTGAGCCCGCACAACCAGACGCATCACCAGAGGCGTCGCGTTTCGCCTCCGGGAATTCTGCATCATCACTGCGCGGCTGGTTTGTCATGACGCCATTTTCGCACATTTATTCAACGATGAGAAGGTATCTCGCAATCCTACTTGCCAGTAATTTTGAATTGTGGATAACTCGCAGCGTGGAGGAACCATCGCGACAGCCGAGAAGAGAGGGAGCGACGCCCCTGCAGCTACCCCTACAGCTACTAGCGACAGCACGCAGCGCGGCCCCTCGGTCCACTCAGCACCTATGGACTGTCGATACACGTCGGATCATGCCGGACGCCGAACGCGCATGCACCCTATTGACGCACCCCATGAACTTCTCATCGCCGCAATACTCGACAACAATCTTGACTAGTCCCGCATGGCCTCGCCGCGCAACACCCATTGCATTCCGCACGTATTCGCATCAAATATTTACACAGCAATTACTGGCGAGGTCAGATACTGGCGCGTTGGAGTTTCGTCAGTGCGCTGCAACCCTGCAAGGAACGAACGCTTGGAGACTCCGAGCGCTTGGAGGCGACGAACACTTGGAGACTCCGAGCGCTTGGAGGCGACGAACACTTGGAGACTCCGAGCTCAGGACACGACACTGCGGGCCACCATCGGTGAACGTCGGCCCGGAACGTCCCTACAGATCGGGTCCCCTCCGAGACGGAGCCGCGACCCGTCGGCCCGTCGACGCTCAGCTCTCCTCGAGCACGCTCGCCCCGGGTGCGGAGCCTCGCGCCACCAGACAGTTCTCGACGAGTCCGTCACGCATCAGCCCCGCGGCGATCGAGCGCGCTTGGACTTCATCCTCGACCAGTACCGCGATCGTGGGACCGGAGCCGCTGACCAGTGCGGCTGGCGCGCCCAGGCGTTCAGCTGATTCGACCACCAGCTCCAGGCCGGGGTGCAGGGCGAAGGCTGCGACCTGCAGGTCGTTGTGCAGGGTGTCCGCAAGCAGCTCGAGGTTCGCGCCGCTGAGCGCCTGCAGCTGCCGCTCGTCCAGCTCCGGCTGCTCAGGCAGCACACGTCCGGTCGCCAGCGAAATCTCATCGAACTTCTGGAACACCTCCGGAGTGGAGAGATGGCCGCCGGGGACCGCGAGCAACCAGGTCCACTCCCCATGGGTGAGCACAGTGGTGAGATCGGTGCCGTTGCCGCGCCCCAGTGCCGTGTGGCCGAGCATCGCGAACGGGATGTCGGCCCCCAGCCGAGCGCCGAGCTCCCGCAGCTGCTCGTTGCCCAGTCCGGTGCCCCACAGGCGGTCGAGCGCGACCAGCGTCGCCGCGGCGTCGGCAGATCCCCCGCCCATGCCGCCGGCGATGGGCACCTGCTTATGGATGTGCAGGGCCGCACCGACGTCGAGCGCGCACTCTGCACGCAGTAGCTCAGCCGCCTGCAGAGCGAGGTTCCTGCCATCCAGGGGGAGGTCGCCGGGCACTTCCGAGGTGACCTCGAGGCTGAGGGTGCGGGCACGGGTCGCGGTGACCGTCTCGTAGAGGTCCACTGCTTGGAACACCGTGGCCAGGGAGTGATAGCCGCGCGCATCGACGTCACCGACCATGAGCGACAGGTTGATCTTCCCCGGGGCGCGGACGACCACCCGCTCCAGTGCAGGAACCATCAGGGCGTCACCCCTTCTGACCGCCCCAGCTCCCGCTCCGCCTGGGTGATGGCCCGGAACTGCTCGATCTCCAAGGTCTCGCCTCGAGCACTGTGATCGATGCCGGCAGCGCGCAGGATCTGCTCGGAACGTGCAGCGGAGCCTGCCCAGCCGGCGAGCGCAGCACGGAGCGTCTTGCGGCGCTGCGCGAAGGCCGCATCGATGACCGTGAACACGGCCTCGCGCTCTGCAGCGGTGCCGAGCGGTTGCTCATGCCGCACGAGCTCCACGAGCGCCGAGTCAACGTTGGGGACCGGCCAGAAGATCTGTCGAGAGACCTTCCCCGCGTGCACGGCCCGGCCGTACCAGGCCACCTTCACGCTCGGTCCGCCATAGGTGCGTGAGCCGGGGCCGGCGATGAGGCGGTCCACCACCTCGGACTGCACCATCACGAGAGCCGTGCGGAGGGAGTCGAAGCGCTCGAGCATCGTGAGCAGGATGGGGGTGGCGACGTTATAGGGAAGATTGGCGACCAGTGCGGTCGGCTCCCCTGCCCGAGGCAGTGCCGGCAGCTCAGTCACCTGCAGAGCGTCGTGATGGAGGAGCCGGAAGCGGTCGTCCTCGACGCCGCGGGCACGCAGCGTGAGCGGGAGCAGCTCGGCCAGTCCGCGATCGAGCTCGACGGCGACCACATCGGCCCCTGCCTCGAGCAGTCCGAGCGTCAGCGACCCCAGCCCGGGCCCCACTTCGAGCACCGCCTGCCCCGGCTCCACATGGGCTCGGCCGACGATCGTGCGCACGGTGTTCGGGTCCATCACGAAGTTCTGCCCGCGCTGCTTCGAGGGTCGGATCCCTGCCGCGTCGGCGAGATCACGGATGTCTCGGGCGGTGAGCAGGAGTCCCGTGCTCTGTGTCTCGTCGCCGCTCATGCCGCCACCTCCAGAGGCCATCGGTAGACATCCTGCGTAGTGGTGCGGATCGAGCGGCATGCCTGCTCCAGGTCGACACCCGTCACCTCGGCGATGGTGGCCATGGTGTGCGGGATCAGATAGGAGGAGTTGGGTCGCCCCCGGTAGGGCACCGGGGTGAGGAAGGGTGCGTCGGTCTCGACCATCACCCGGCCGAGCCCCACCTCCGCGAGCGCTGCGCGCAGGTAGCCGGCGCTGTTGAAGGTCACGGTCCCGGCGAACGAGAGATACCACCCGCGGTCCACGCAGGCACGGGCGAACTCGGCGTCGCCGGAGAAGCAGTGGAAGACGGTGCGCTCCGGAGCGCCGTCCGCCTCGAGCACCTCGAGCACGTCGCGGTGGGCGTCCCGGTCATGGATCTGCAGCGGCAGATCCAGTTCTTTGGCGAGTGCGATGTGCGCACGGAACGACTCGATCTGAGCGGCACGGGCCTGCTCATCGTCCCGGGACGTGCGGAACCAGTCCAGCCCCGTCTCCCCCACGACGACCATCCCGGGGCCGCGCAGCAGCTCGGACACCTCAGCGATCGCCTCGTCCAACCCCACCAGCTCTCGACCCTGGCGGTCCCGGCCCCGCGCGTGGAGCGCGGCTTCGTTGGGGTGCACGGCGATGCCACCTCGCAGGGAGGGAGGGCACTCCTCGGAGGCAAGCAGCGACGCAGTCCAGCGCACCGCCTCGAGGTCTGATCCGATGGTGATCTGTGCATCGACGCCGACGGCCGCGGCGCGTGCGACGTGGTCGTTCACGGTGAGCTGCTCGTCGCCATCGGCGAAGTCGAGATGGCAGTGGTTGTCGATCACGGGGAAGGGCAGAGGCTCGGGGATCGCTGGCCAGGAGCGGTCGCGCTTCTTCCCGCGGGGATCGATGTCCTCACGGTCACGCACCGGCGGAGGGGCGGCGGTGCCGGACGGGTTCTGGCGCTCAGAGGACATGCGACCATGGTAGGAGTGTCGGCGACAGCCCCGGACCACTGGGCACTCCTGGACCGCGAGCGTGACCAGACTGTGCCCGGCCACCTCGGAGTGAGGCCTGTGGAACGCCCGAAGTGCGGCCTGCGGGCCGTCCCATCGTGAGGTGTGCCGCATCCCACCCCTCCGGTGCGCTAGTTCATGGCCTCAGAGCGAGCGGTGAGCGCCAGGATGTGGCAAGATAAGTCGTCGTTGTGCGTCCTTTCGTGCACCCGAGCGCCCCGATTCCTCACGGACCGGGTTCGGGTCGCTGCTCGGGACGGGCGCCAGCGCCAGTTCACCCTCCGGACCGTCAAGGAGCATCCCATGGCAGTGCCCAAGTTCAAGATGTCCCGTGCGCGCACGCACTCCCGCCGCTCGCAGTGGAAGGCCAACAACGCCGACCTCGTGCAGGTGACGGTTCGCGGCCGTACCGCTTCCGTGCCGCGTCGCCTCGCAAAGGCGTACCAGCGCGGCCTCCTCCAGATCGAAGACTGATCTCGATCAAGGAGTGATCCGGCGCGGGCCCTGGCCCGCACCACCGAGATCTCCGACGACGCCCCTGACAGCAGCTGCTGTCAGGGGCGTCGTCATGTGCGATGACAGCCTTGCTCTGCGTTCGAGCGCCCGGGCACCCGGGCACCCGGGCACCCGGGCACCCGGGCACCCGGGCACCCGAACAGTCTCAGCTGCCCCGTGTCAGTGCGAGGTCACCGCTGCTTCAGCGCCAGGTCGTAGAGCTCGCTCGCGCCGACCCCGGGGTGCGCCTTGGCGAGCTCCTTGGCTGCATCCTTGAGCCGCTCCCCCGCCGCCGCCCTGGCCAGCACCTGCGCGACGAGGCTCTCCGCGGTGGCTGCGGCCGGCACTGCTCCTGCCACCACGAGCACCACCTCGCCGAGCACATCGCCGTCGGCCGCCCAGGCAGCGAGCTCGGCCAGGGTGCCGCGCACGATCTCCTCATGAGTCTTGGTCAGCTCCCGGGCGACGGCGGCGCGGCGGTCCGCCCCGAAGGCTTCTGCCATCGCGGCGAGCGTGGCGGCGGTGCGGCGCGGCGATTCGAAGAAGATCATGGTGCGCTGCTCGCCCGCGAGGGGCTCCAAGGCTGTGGCCTTGCGCCCCTCACGCCGGGGAGGGAAGCCCTCGAAGGTGAAATGGTCCGGGGCGATGCCAGAGGCGGCCAGCGCGGTCAGCACCGCCGAGGGGCCGGGAATCACGGTGACCCGGAAGCCGGCCTCCGCGGCTGCCCGCACCGCCTCGAAACCAGGATCGGAGACCACCGGCATCCCGGCATCGGTGACGATCAGCACCCGCTGACCTTTCGCGAGCGCCTCGAGCAGCACGCCGGTCCGTTCGGCCTCGTTGTGCTCGTGATAGGAGAGGATCCGCCCGCTGGTCTCCACCTCGAGCTCACGCACCAGGCGGGCGAGCCGTCGGGTGTCCTCGGCGGCGATCAGGTCTGCCTCCCCCAGCGCGCGCATCAGGCGCACGGAGGCATCCAGCGGATTGCCGATAGGGGTGGCGGCGAGGGTGAGGACTCCGGGTTCCAGCATCTGGCCATGCTATCCAGCCTGAGGCGCACCGGCTCCCTCGTCCCGGTGCGCACCGACTGCGCACGCACGCGCCGATGCTCGGTGCTGGTGATGTCCTAGCATGTGCGGGTGCACACGGAGGAGGAAGCCACCCACCGCGCCCCCGTCGAGGACGAGTCGGGCGCATTGCTCGTCTCCTACCGTCGGCGACTGAAGGCTTTCGACCTGCCGCTGTCCCGGATGGCATGGGCCGGGGCGATGGCCGTGTTCGGACTTGCCCTGGTGCTGCGTCTGTGGGGCCTGGGTTCCGTCGAGGAGCTGATCTTCGACGAGACGTATTACGTCAAGGACGGCTACGCCATCACCCAGGAGGGTGTGGAGATGTCCTGGCCCGAGGAGCCGGATGCCGCGTTCGAAGCCGGGGAGGTGAACTCCTACGAGCCCCAGGGCGCGTACGTGGTCCATCCTCCCTTGGGCAAGTGGCTGATCGGCGGCGGGATGGTGCTGCTGGGCACGGACAACCCCTGGGGCTGGCGGATCTCCTCGGCGCTGCTGGGTTCGATCGCAGTGCTGCTGCTGGCGCGGATCGGCCGACGCCTGTTCCGCTCGACCACCGCGGGCCTGATCGCCGGCCTGCTGCTGGCGATCGACGGGGTGTCCCTGGTCCATTCCCGCACCAGCCTGCTGGACCCGTTCCTGATGTTCTTCGCACTTGCGGCATTCGGTGCGCTGCTGATCGACCGCGACCGGTTCCGGGAGCGGCTCGCGCTGGCCTCGGCAGCGCTGCATTCCGGCGCCGAGAGCGCGCCTCCGCTCGGAGTCTCGGGCGGGATCCGGCCCTGGCGCGTGCTGGCCGGACTGCTGCTGGGCATGGCCTGCTCGGTGAAGTGGTCCGGGCTGTACTTCGTCGCGGTGTTCGGAATCATGACGGTGCTGTGGGACTGGTGGGCGCGCCGCACCATCGCCCAGCGCGACTGGCTGCTGGGAGGGTTCGTCAGGGATGCCGTGCCCGCGTTCTTCGCGATCGTCGGCACCGCTCTGGTCACCTATGTCGCCTCGTTCGCGGGCTGGTTCGCCTCCTCCGTCGGCTACAACCGACACCTCGCGGCAGAGCAGCACATGGCCACTGGAAACGGTGTGCTCGACTCTCTGCTGTCGCTGTGGCTCTACCACCGCCAGGCCTACAGCTTCCACGTGGGCCTTGATTCGGAGCATCCCTACGCGGCGAATCCCGCAGGCTGGCTGCTGCAGCTGCGTCCCACGAACTTCTACTACCGCTCCTCCGAATACGGGGAGCAGGGCTGCGAGGTCGCCAAGTGCGGCGCGCACATCCTCTCGGTCGGCAACCCGCTGATCTGGTGGCTGGGGACGCTGGCGATCCTGGTGACGCTGGTGATCGCAGTGGTCTTCCGAGACGGTCGCGGCTGGGCGGCGCTGTCGGGCATCGCCGCCGGCTATCTGCCGTGGCTGCTGTACACCGACCGCACGATCTTCACCTTCTACGTCGTGGCGTTCTCGCCCTGGCTGATCCTGTGCCTGGCCTATGTGATGACGCTGGTGATCGGTCCCCCCGGCGCGGACAAGGAGCGCCGGCTGGCCGGTGGTCTGTTCATCGGCTCGCTGCTGGTCCTGATCGTCCTGGTCTCAGCGTTCTTCTGGCCGGTGTGGACAGGCCAGGTGCTCGACGTCGAGCAGTGGCGCTACCGCATGTGGCTGCCGTCCTGGACCTGAGCCGACCCGGTCTGTTCCGGCGCTTCCGGCCGCTACGATTGCCCCATGGCCCCAGATTCCTCAGCGCTGCGTGATCTCGCCCGCGACCTCGGTGTCAGCACCCAGTACTGGGGCTGGGACGGCACTCTCAAAGACGTCGCCGACGACACTCTGCACGCGATCCTCGCCGCGCTCGGTGCGTCCGCGACCAGCGAGGAGGATGTCTCCTCTGTGCGGAGCGAGCGCGAGCGTGCCCCCTGGACGCGCACGCTCCCCCCGGTGACGGTGCTGCGCGAGGACCGCGCGACCACCGTCCCCGTCCACATCGACCACGGCACCCCGGTGAGCCTGCACGTGCAGCTCGAGGACGGCGGCCGTCGCGATCTCTACCAGGCGGAGGACAACACCCCGCCCTTCGAGTTCGACGGGGCTCTGCGGGGCCGCGCGCGGTTCCATATCCCGCTCGGGCTGCCCCTGGGCTGGCATCGCCTGGTGGCCGAGACCGCGCAGGGCCCCGTCGAGGCGGACCTCGTCATCACGCCCGCTCGGCTGACCGTCCATGCGGAGTTCGCGACCCAGCGCGCCTTCGGGCTCCAGGCACAGCTGTACTCGGTCCGCTCGGAGCGCTCCTGGGGCATCGGCGACCTCGCCGACATGCGCGATCTCGCCGCGATCAGCGGTGCGCGCCATGGCGCGGACTTCCTGCTGGTCAATCCGTTGCATGCCTCCTACCCGACCCCGCCGGTCGAACCCTCCCCCTATCTGCCGGTCACGCGTCGCTTCACCAGCGCGCTCTACCTGCGGATCGAGGACGTCCCCGAGCACCGGGAGCTGCCTGACTTCGCCCGCCAGCGGGTGAGCCTCCTGCGCAAGGAGGTCTCCGGCTGGAATGACCGCGTGGACCGCCTCGAACGCGATGACGTGCTCGCAGCGAAGCTGCAGGCGCTCGAGGAGCTGTTCGCGGTGCCTCTGACGGCAGGGCGCCAGGCCCTGCTGGATGCCTACCGCGCCCGGGAGGGGCAGGGGCTCGAAGATTTCGCCCTGTGGTCCGCGATCGCGGAGTCCGTGCGCGGCACGGCAGATGAGGCCTGCCTGCAGGATCTCGATGAGGCCACCCTCGGGCAGGCCCGTCGCGAGCTGTCCGGGCGGATCGACTTCCACGTCTGGACGCAGTGGCTTCTGGACGAGCAGATGGGCGCCGCGCAGGCCGCGGCCCGCGACGCCGGGATGCGGATCGGGATCATGCACGACCTCGCCGTCGGGGTCGAGCAGGTCGGCGCCGACTCCTGGCGCCTGCGCGAGGTGCTCGCCGGCGGCGTCGGCGTCGGCGCGCCGGCCGATCAGTACAACCAGCAGGGCCAGAACTGGCATCAGCCGCCCTGGCACCCCGAGAGGCTGCGAGACGCGTCCTATCGGCCGTGGCGGGACATGCTGCGCACCCTGATGCGCCACGCGGGAGCGCTGCGGATCGATCATGTGCTCGGGCTGTTCCGGCTGTGGTGGATCCCTGAGGGCCATGAGGCGGCCGACGGCGCCTATGTCTCCTACGACCATGAGGCGATGATCGGGATCCTCGTGCTGGAGGCGCAGCGCTCAGGCACGCTGGTGGTCGGCGAGGACCTCGGCACCTTCGAGCCGTGGGTGCGCGACTATCTCGTGGACCGCGGGATCCTGGGCACCTCGATCCTCTGGTTCGAGTACGACGGCGAGGGCCATCCGCTGCGCGCCGAGGACTACCGCACCCTGTGCATGGCCTCGGTGAACACGCACGACCTGCCGCCTACGGCTGGCTACCTGGCAGGCGACCACGTGGCGCTGCGCCATGAGCTGGGACTGCTCGAGCGGGATCTGGCCGAGGAGCTCGAGGCCGACGCCACAGGTCGCGAACAGGTACTCGACGTGCTCCGCGGCGAAGGACTGCTCGAAGAGGGCGCGGATATCGAGCAGACCGTGCTGGCCCTGCACCGACATCTGGCGCGGACCCCCTCCATGCTGCTGGGCGTCTCGCTCGTGGACTGCGTGGGTGAGCGACGGATCCAGAATCAGCCGGGCACCGATGAGGAGTATCCGAACTGGCGGATCCCGCTCGCGGACGCGGGCGGCGCCCCGGTGTCGATCGACGACCTCGCGACCGACGAGCGCACCGCGCGCCTGCTGGCGGCGGTGCGCGAGGGCATCAGCTCGCGGTGACCTGAGCCCAGGCGGCCCGCTGGTCGAGAAACTCGCGGGCGGCCGCTTGTGCACCCTCGAGGTCATGGTGCGCACCCCAGCCGCACTGGATCTCGTTGGCGGCGGGCACCTCCGTCGCGGTCAGCAGGTCCTGGAGTGTGGCCTCGAGGACCGGGGCGAAGCTCTCGGTGGTGTGATCGCCGACCAGCAGCACGTAGAAGCCGGTGCGGCAGCCCATCGGGGAGACGTCCAGGACGTCACCCGAGTGGTTGCGCATGTGCTCGGCCATCATGTGCTCGAGCGAGTGCACGGTCTCGGATTCGAGATGCGCGACATTGGGCTGGGTGAAGCGCACATCGAGCTTCGTGAGCACGTCGCCGCCGGGCAGCTCCTTGCGATCCGCGATGCGGAGGTAGGGCGCGGCGACGGTGCGGTGGTCGAGGTTGAAGCTCTCGACGTTCATGCGGGGCTGATCGGTCATCGGTGATGCTCCTTCGTGAGGCTCGTCCCGGAGGACTCATGCGGGGTTTTGTTCGTGGGACTGCTTCGTGGGCTTGCCGGTGCGGCCGCCTGCGCGCTGGGAGGGAGGAGTTCAGCGACTGGAGCGAGAGGTGCGGCCGCGGACCACACCGACGAACTCCTGACGCACCGGATCATCCGCTGCGCGCGGCCAGGCCAGGGCGATGCGCGACGGTTCGGCATCCCGCAATGGCCGGGAGACGGCGTCCTTGCGGTGGTGAAGACGGGCGAGCGAGAGGGGGATGCGGGTGTAACCGACCCCAGCGGCGACCACCGCGATCCGTTCTGCCGCGTCGTCGAGGTGGGCGGAGGGGATCTCGGTCTCCGCTTCCAGATCTTCTTCGCCGATCTCGTCGAGCAGGCTGAGCTCGTTGTCGCTGCCCACCATGACGGCGGCCCGCTCTTCCCAGAGCGAGACCATGTGCAGCTCCGCTGCCACCAGTGGCAGGCGCACGAAGCACATGTCGACCTCTCCTGCCGTGAGCGCCTCGTGCTGACGCGAGAGCGGCACGGGGATCAGCTCGAGCCAGGCATCCCGGTGGCCGGACTTCCAGCGGCGCATGAAACGGTCGGGTTCGACGCCGGGCACGAAGCCGACACGCAGTGGAGTGGTGTGCATCCCCCCAGCTTACGACCCGTCGACCGGTTCTCCCCGCTCCTGTCAGGCCGGTTCCTGTCGAGCTTTTTCTTGCTGAGCCTGTTCCCGCTGGGCACGAGCGAGCACTCGAAGCAGATCAGCCGTGAAGCGGCCAGGTGTCTTGAGGTTCACCATGTGGTCGCCGTACGGGAGCACCTCCAGCCGCCCGTGCGGAGCGGCGGCCGCGAGGCTCCGCTCATGGGCACGCAGATGGTCGCCACGGCCGTGCAGGAAGGTGACCGGGGCATCGATCTGGCGCAGATCCTCGTGCAGGTCCAGGGAGGCGACCGCGGCGAAGGCGGGAGCGACCACTGAGCCGTCCGCCCGGCCGCCCCGCAGGTAGGCGCGGGCTCCGTTCTGCCCGAGGATCCAGGTGAAGAGGTCCCCGCTCACGCCGGTGCGCATGCCCGGCACAAGATCTGTTCCCCGCACCAGGGCCCCGTACAGGCGGGCGCCGCGCGGGCCCGGCTGCAGAGCCGCCCCACACGCGGTGAGCGAGCCGAGCATCCCCGGGATGGTGGAGAGGCGGCTGGCGGTGTGGATCGCGAGCATCCCGCCGAGGGAGCTGCCCACCAGGTGCACGGGCTCACCGGAGCGCTCGTGGCTGTGGCGGACCGCATCCTGGATCGCCGCGACGGCGGTCTCGAGGGTGAACGGATCACCGCGTCGAGCGCCATGCCCGGGCAGGTCCGGGGTGGTGACCGGGTGCCCCGCGGCGCGCAGGGAAGGCAGCTGGAGGTCCCACTGGCTGTGAGAGGTGCGGGTGCCGTGGATCAGGACCACCGGCCAGGGGGCCTGCCGTTGCGCCGCTGGATCTGCTCCGGCCGGCACGGCGGCGCCGTCTGGATTCACAGCGTCACGCTCGCTCGCGCGGCACGGTCCAGCAGCTTCGCGAACCGCTTCGGGCGGGAGAGGTTCGCGACATGGCCGGCATCGGAGAGGATCACCAGCTCGGCATCCCGGGCGGCTTCGACGAACAGGGCCTCGTGACGTCGGAACGGATCGTGCTCGCCGTTGAGGAAGGTGATCGGGACGTCGATCTCTGCGATGTCGGCGAGCAGATCGAGACCGCCGATGAGCCGCACCACCGCGCGGACCACCCCGTGGGCGCGACCACCGCCGTAGTATCGCTTGGACGCTTTTCGGGTGTGGCGGCGGGCGAAGGAGCGGGCGACCCTGGCGTCGGAATCTCCGGGCAGCCAGTCCTTCATCGAGATCCACAGCCCGTAGAGGCGCGCGGTCGCGGGGCCCGGCACGATCGTGCAGTCCGCCGCGACCACGGCGGCCAGCCGGCCCGGATGAGTGCCTGCCCAGTGCAGGGTCAGGTAGCCGCCGAGGGAGAGCCCGACCAGCAGTGGTGGCTCAGTGCAGGAGGCGACGGCCTCGTCTATCGTCTCCAGCGCTCCCTCGAGGGTGAACTCTTCTTCGCGACGACGGCCATGCCCGGGCAGGTCCGGGGCGATCACCTCATAGCCGCGCTCGCGCAGACGACGCACCTGTCCCTTCCACATCGTCCGCGAGGAACGGATGGCGTGGATCAGCACGATGCTCTGCGTCATGGACTTCCTCTCCCCGCTCAGCTCTGCCCTACCGGAACCACCCCGCGCGACTGAGCCCTGCCCAGCCCTGCTCAGTCTTGCCGCTCAATCCTCCCAGACCACGGGGTCCTACGGGTAAGGCCACGTCGCGGGACTGCTGGAAGAAGACTGCTGGAAGCAGGCAGCACAGATAGCCTGCGCCCATGCCCAGCTATCGCATGCACGTGCCCATCGGGAGCCTCCACCCCGGCTGCTCCCCCGCTGATGTCATGGACCAGGCCGTGCTCGCCCTCGGCACCCTGCACGTGGTCGAGCAGAAAGAGGTGGAGGCACCGCTGGTGGGCGGCCGACGGGTGGGGCGGGTGGCATTGCGCTTCGCGGTTGACGCCACCGTGCGCAGTACAGAGGATGCTGACGCGCGCCACGCCCTCGCCGTGGTCATAGAACACCTGGAGGACACCGCCGCACGCGTGGGACCCGGCAGCGCCGTGGTGCTCACCCGAGGTATGGGCGGCCGGTTCCGCCCGATTCCCGCGGCCACCGGTCACTGAGCACTGAGCACTGAGCACTGAGCACTGAACACTGAACACTGAACACCACCAGACCGCAGCCGACGGCGTTGCCACAGCCGATGGCGCCGCCGCAGTCGGCGGCGCTGCTGCAGTCGATGGCACTGATAGGGCAGGATGACCGCATGAGAATCGCAGTGACAGGTGGCTCGGGCAAGCTCGGACGCACGGTGGTCAGCAGCCTCCGCAGCCATGGACATCTGGTCGTCAACCTCGACCAGTCCGGGGAACGAGGCCCCGGCTTCGTACGCATCGACCTGCGTGACGCCGGCCAGGTGCTCGACGCGTTCACCGGCATCGACGAACAGGCACCGGACGGGTTCGACGCCGTCGTGCACCTCAGCGCGATCCCGGCGCCGGGGCTCGCGTCCAACACGGCGACCTTCCAGAACAACATGGTCAGCACGTACAACGTGTTCAACGCCGCGATCAAGGCCGGCATCACGAACATCGTCACCGCCTCGAGCGAGACGGTCCTCGGGCTGCCCTTCGACACCCCTCCGCCGTATATCCCGGTCGACGAGGAGTACGCGGCGCGCCCAGAGTCGACCTACTCGCTCTCCAAGCACCTCGAGGAGCAGATGGCGATCGAGCTGACACGCTGGCATCCGGAGCTGAAGATCATCGCGCTGCGCTTCTCGAACGTCATGGACGAGGCGGATTACGCCGAGTTCCCGTCCTTCGACGCCGATGCGACGCTGCGCAGATGGAACCTCTGGGGATATATCGACGGTCGCGACGGCGCCGAGGCCGTACGTCTCGCGCTCGAGCACCCGGCCCCCGGCTTTGACCGCTTCATCATCGCCGCCGCCGACACCGTGATGTCGCGCGACAACACCGAGCTGGTCGCCGAGATCTTCCCGGGGGTTCCGGTGCACGGGGACATCGCGGGCAATGGGACCCTGCTGTCGATCGACAAGGCACGCGCCATCCTGGGCTTCGACCCGCAGCACAGCTGGCGCAGGCTGGCATGAAAATCTGAGCGCAGCACCTGCGCTCGGGCACCAGCGCAGTCCTTGACCTTGCTGCCCTGAACCTTCCGGCTGCCGCCGTGCTCGCCCGACCCGTCGACGTGCCGTGCCTATCCGTCGACGTGCTGTGGAGTCCGGGCCTCCACGTCCAGCTCACGGGCGAGCGCATCTGCCTGGTCGCAGAGATCCGTGCCATCGGTGCCCAGACAGGTCTCTCCGAGCAGCTCGAGCAGCATCCCCGCGGGGATATCCGTCCGCTCGTGCATCGGGCTGATCGCGCTGACGGTCCACTCCAGGGAGGTAGCCCCGGGCAGAGACGCCCGCACCAGCCCTTCAGCCTGCGGCTTCGCCGCGACATGCTGCGGGACGATCGCGATGCCGAGGCCACGCCTGACCAGGTCGAGCAGGGTGTGGACATCGTTCACGCTGCAGCGCACCCGGCGGGAGATCCCATGCGCCGCCAGCGACTCGTCGTTGAGGGTCCGCACTCCCCAGGAAGCACTGAAGTCGACGAACCCCTGGCCGTCCAGCAGCTCCCAGCTGAGCTCCGAGCGGGCGGCCAGCGGATGCTCAGGAGGCAGGAGCACCACGAGCGGCTCATGGCCCAACGGCAGATGCCGCACGGCCCCCAGGTGGCGAGTGGTCGCGACGAAGGCGACGTCGAGGTGCCCGGTGCGCACGGCATCGACCAGCTCATGGGAACCCGACTGGACGAACTCGGTCTCCACCAGGGGATAGCGGCGGTGGAAGCGCTCGAGAAGCGCAGAGACGTCGACCAGGCCGAGGCACTGCTCGGCACCGATCCGCAGCGAACCGGTGACGGTACGGCTGACCCGGACCACGGCATCACGGGCCCTGGCCGCCTCATCGAGGATCGCCCGGGCGTGCGGGACCAGCGCGTGGCCCGCGGCAGTGGGCTCGACCCGGCGAGTGGTGCGGTCGAAGAGAGGCGTGCCGAGCTCCGCCTCAAGGCTGCGGATCGCCGAGGACAGTCCCGACTGGGAGATGCCGGCGAGTTCCGCCGCGCGGGTGAAATGGCGCTCCTCGGCGAGGGCGACCACGTATTCCATCTGACGAAGTTCCATTCACCGCTCCTGCTTCTCAATCCCATCGATGCGAGCTGTTGGACGTATAGATTACGCACTTCTAGTCTGTCCTGCATGACATCAGTCCCCACCCTCACCCTGAACTCCGGCCACCTCATCCCCCAGCTCGGCTACGGCGTCTTCAAGGTCGCGCCGGCCGAGGCCGAGGAGGCAGTGAGCACCGCCCTGGAGCTCGGCTACCGACACATCGACACCGCCGCGATCTACGGCAATGAAGAAGGCGTCGGCGCAGCGATCGCACGCAGCGGCATCCCGCGCGAGGAGCTGTTCGTGACCACCAAGCTGTGGAACGACCACCAGGCAGGCGAGGCGCCGCACGATGCGATCCGCTCCAGCCTGGAGAAGCTGGGCCTCGAGTACGTGGACCTCTACCTCACGCATTGGCCGACGCCGGAGAAGAACACCTTCTCGAACGCCTGGGAGAAGCTCATCGAGATCCGTGACGCGGGACTGTCCCGCTCCATCGGGGTCTCGAACCATCTGCCCGAGCACCTGGACCGCATCGTCAAGGACACCGGGGTCGTCCCTGCCGTCGACCAGATCGAGCTGCACCCGGCCCATCAGCAGAGCGATATCCTCGCGTGGGCGGCCGAGCACGGCATGCACATCGAGTCGTGGGGCCCGCTGGGGCAGGGCAAGTACCCGCTGTTCGAGGCCCCGGCCGTCGCCGCGGCCGCCGCAGCACACGGGGTTTCCCCTGCGCAGGTGGTGCTCCGCTGGCACCTGCAGCGCGGCATCATCGTCTTCCCGAAGTCGGTCCACCGTGAGCGCATGGCCCAGAACTTCGACGTGTTCGGCTTCGAGCTCACCGCTGACGAGATCACGACGATCGATGCTCTCGATCCTCGCGACGGCTCCGGGCGTGTGGGCGGCCACCCGCTCGAGGTCAACTGACCGCCCCAGTCCACCACGATCACGACCACCACCACCAGATCGGCAGGATCTCCACCATGAAGACCTTCACCATGCCGGGCACGGATATCACCGCGTCCAACGTGACCCTGGGCCTGATGCGCATCCAGGACAAGACCGATGACGAGGTGCGGACCCTGATCCGCACTGCACGAGAGGCGGGCATCAGCTTCCTCGACCATGCCGACGTGTACGGATCCGACCTGCACGGCTGCGAGCGGCGCTTCGCCGAGGCGCTCCAGCTCTCCGCGAGCGAGCGCGCCGACTGGGTGATCCAGACCAAGGCGGGGATCGTTCCCTCGGGCCCGTACTTCGACTTCTCCTACGAGCACCTCATCGAGTCCGTCGAAGGGTCTCTCGAGGCGCTGGGCACCGATTACATCGACATCCTGCTCCTGCACCGGCCCGACGCACTGGTGGAGCCCGACGAGGTCGCTCGGGCCTTCGACGAGCTCGAGGCCGCGGGCAAGGTGCGCCACTTCGGTGTCTCCAACCACACGCCCCGCCAGATCGATCTGCTGCGCAAGTCCGTGAGCCAGCCGATCGTGGCCAATCAGGTGCAGCTCTCGATCACCCACGCACCGCTGATCGCCCAGGGCGTGGCGGCCAACATGCAGGCTCTCGATCAGTCGATCACCCGCGATGACGGGCTGATCGACTACTGCCGGCTGCATGACATCACGCTGCAGGCGTGGTCACCGTTCCAGGCCGGATTCTTCAACGGACCGTTCCTCGGCTCCCCGGACTATCCGGAGCTGAACGAGGTCATCGATCGCCTCGCGGCGAAGTACGACGTCCCCGCGATCGCGATCGCCGTCGCCTGGATCACGCGCCATCCCGCCCAGATCCAGGTCGTCCTCGGCACCACCACCCCGCAGCGGGTGGCCGATGCTGCGCTCGGCTCCGAGGTCCCTCTCGAGCGCTCGGAGTGGTACGAGCTGTTCCGCGCTGCGGGGTACACGGTCCCCTGATCCCGGACGACCCCGCTACGAACACAGAACCGCCCTTCCGGATACTTCCGGAAGGGCGGTTCTGATCTCTGACCTGCGGTGGAGCTAGGGGGATTCGAACCCCCGACCTTCTCATTGCGAACGAGACGCGCTACCAACTGCGCCATAGCCCCATGTCGCTGAGCGACCCCGACAGATTAGCACCGCGGCCGCAGTGCTGTCGCATCGAGATCAGTGTCTTGAGGAAGGTCACAACCTCTCTCACATCAGGTCTCACGTCAGGGCGTCGCGCAGCTCCTGGAGCTCTTCCTGCACGGTGTCGAGCACGGCGACGCGCTCCTGCCCGGTGCAGGCCACATAGGCAGGCTGCAGGTGATCGGGGCGCACCACGCCGCCCTCGCCAGGCCAGGTGCGCAGCGAGCCGCCGGCGCGACGCAGGATGTGGAAGCCGGCCGCCACGTCCCAGGAGTTGATCGCGGTCAGTGCCGTCGCGTCGGCCCAGCCGGCGGCGACATAGGCGAGTTCGAGCGCCGCCGAGCCGAGGTGCCGCACCGCGGAGACCTCATCCTCGAGGGAGCGCAGGGAACGTGCCGCGTAGTCGGGGAACTGGGCGCCGACGCGCTGGCCGGGGAACCCTGCGAGCACCAGGGCATCGGGCGCCGACCGAGTGGCGCGGGGTCGCAGCACGCGGCCGTTCAGGGTGGCGTCGCCATCGGCGGCGGCGAACACCTGACCGAGCACCGGGGCGTCGATCACGCCGGCGACCAGCTCGTCGCCGATGGTCACGCCGATCGAGATGCAGAACAGCGGCAGGCCGGCGGCGAAGTTGCTGGTGCCGTCGATGGGGTCGACGTAGAAGCTGACCACCGGCTCCGCGCCCTCAGCGCTCGTGGCGGACTGCTCGGCCGGACGCTCCCCGCCCTCTTCACCGACGATGCGGGCGGTGGGCAGCAGCCGTCGCAGCTCGGAGACGATGATCTCCTCGCTGGCCCGGTCGTGTTCGGTGACGATGTCGTGACTGGAGGTCTTGTACTCGCGGGCCATGCCGTCGCGGTCCAGGCCGCGGATGTATTCGGCGGCGGCGAAGGCCGCGGCGGTCGCGATGTCCAGCAGGTGCGAGGGAGAGGGGAGGGAATCGGACGGGGTGCGGGGCGCGGTGGTGTTCATCACCGCCAGGCTAGCCCGGTCCGTCGGCACCGGGGCTTCCGCCTGCGGTGCGGACAGCTCAGCTGCCGGGCTGATCCTCCAGCAGGTGGCGCAGATAGGGAGTCATCAGCAGACTCGCCGGGTCGACGGCGCGGCGCACGGCCTGGAAGTCCTCGAAGCGCGGATAGAGGCGCGAGAGCTCGCGGGCGCCGAGCCAGTGCTGCTTGCCCCAGTGCGGACGGGCCCCGAAGTCCGCGAGCGTCCGCTGCACCAGCAGCAGATAGGGCCCCGCCTCTTCTGCGTGATACCGGTGAGCGGCGATGTAGACCGTGTCGCGGCCAAAGGCGGTGGACAGCCAGACGTGGTCGGCGGCGGCACGGCGCACCTCGAGCGGAAAGGTCACGCGCACCGACTCCTCCTCGAAGCGCTGCTGCAGCGCGGCGAAGGCGTCCTCGAAGCGCTCCGCGGGCAGCGCCCACTCCGACTCGTGGAAGCGCACCCGGCGCGGAGCGACATAGACCGCGGCCGAGTCATCGACAATCCTGGGCCCAGCGAACACGTGAGAGGCGATCTCTGCGGCGGGCCTGCTCAGCGAGGGGATGGCTGCTGCGCTGCGGCAGAGCAGCTCCCACGCCCCGTTGCCGAGCAGCTCCTGCTGGAACAGCTCGATGGCACGGGCAGGGCGCTCCCGCGGGGTGGCCGCCGGCACACGATGCATGGTCCGCACAGTGGCGCGATCGGTGCGGGGGAACCAGAAGAACTCGTGATGGTCAGTGGTATCCGAGATGGTGAGGAAAGAGCGGGTGGTCGCCTCGATCGGCTCGGTGCTCTCGACGAGCTCGAGCCGATAGGCCGGAATGCACTGCAGCGTCACCTCCAGGATCACGCCGATGGCGCCGAGCCCCAGGCGGGCCGCCTCGAACAGCGCCGGGTCGCGGTCCAGCGAGGTGTCCACCACGGAGCCGTCCGGCAGCACGAGCCGCAGAGCGCGCACCATCCCGGCGAAGCCGGTGAAGCGTGCGCCGGTGCCGTGGGTGCCGGTCTGGATCGCTCCGGCGATGGACTGGCGGTCGATATCCCCCATCACCGACAGCGCGAGTCCATAGGGGGCCAGCAGCTCGGCCACCGCCCACAGCCGCGTGCCGCCGCGCAGGGTGACGAGACCCGTTGAAGGATCCGCCGCGACCAGGCCCTGATAGCCGTCCAGCGACAGAGTGATTCCGTCGGTCGCTGCGAGGGCGGAGAAGGAGTGGCCACCACCGATCACCCGCAAGGAGCAGGCGCGGGCGCGGGCGACAGCAATGGCTGCGACCACTGAATCTTGCGAGGTGGGGCGCAGCACCTGCTGCGGTGTCCACCGCACGGCTCTGCTCCAGGTGCGGAGGGTCATGGTGCTCGTCGGCATCGGCCGCTCCTTCGGGGCTCGGTGGTGTGGATCGCAGGCCCCGGGGTCTGGAACCTACGCCGAGGTGGCACGGAGGGAAGAACGGGGAAGACTGTTCAGAGGAAGACTGCACCTTCCCCGCGATAGGTGGGTTGGGATCCGACGATCTGGTCGCCGCGGACCAGCAGGTAGCTCGCGAAGTGCTCTGCGGGCTCACCGGCCTTGGCATGGCGCAGCCAGACGGTGTCCCCCACTCGCAGCCTCTCGGCGGCGGGCCCGAGGACGGGGGTCTGCACCTCCCCCGCTGCCTCCTGGGTGGCGAAGGTGAGACCTGTCGGGTGCGCGATGGTGGGGAGGCGGTCCGGTCCGGGCACCCCGCTGGCGATCCATCCGCCGCCGAGCAGGGTCGCCACGTTCGGGGAGGGTCGGCGCACCACGCTCACCCCGAGCAGCAGGGCAGGGCGCGGGGCGAAGTCTCGGTAGTGGTCGAACAGCCCGGGGCCGATCAGTCCCGAGCCGGCCGCGATCTCGGTCACCACGTCCTCGGCGGCTGTGGATTCGATCGACCCGGTGCCGCCGCCGTTGACGAACTCGAGCTCGGCGACCTCCCGCACCGCAGCGACCACCTCGGCACGGCGCGCGGCGATCTCCGGCCGGGAGAGCCCCTTCATGGCGCGCACCGCAGCGCCGTAGGGGGTGCGGGCGGCGTCGGTCACCCCGGCGATGTGGCCCTCGTAGGCCATGAGCCCTACCAGTGCGAGTTCCGGTCTGGCCTGGATCTCGCGAGCGAGGTCCACGGTCTGCGCCGCGGTGCGCAGCGGGGAGCGGAAGGCGCCGAATCGCACGCCGGGCGCCGGTATGTAGGAGACATCGAGTTCGAGGGCGAGGCGGAATCGTCGGCCCGCGGACAGGGGGCGCAGATCGGAGGTGGCCTCGAGGAGCAGGTCGAGGTGCGCGGTCTCATCGACCATCAGCGTGATCGCGTCCAGCGCCTCGGGGAAGATCGCGAGTCGGCGCAGCGCTCCGCGTTCGGCGGTCGGGTAGGCGACCACGACATCTCGCGCCCCGTGCTCGACCAGCCACAAGGCTTCGGGCAGGGTGAAGGCGAGGATTCCGGCGTACTCGGGCCGGGCGAGCACCCGGTCGAGCAGGCCCCGCAACCTCAGCGATTTCGAGGCGATGCGCAGCGGGGTGCCGGCGGCACGGCGCGCGAGATCCTCGGCGTTGGCGTCGAAGGCGTCAAGATCGAGGACCGCGACCGGCCGTTCTTGATAGCCCTCGCGGGCGAGCAGGGTCTCGAGGCGGCCGAAGTCTCGGCCCGCGCGCATCTCAGGCCCGTCGGCGGGCGAGGATCTCGTCGAGGTGCAGATCCTGAGCCGGTGCGAAGTTCTCCTCGACGGCTTCGAGCTCCTCGACCTGCGCACCCTCGAGCGGCACCGTGGTGGCCAGGATGCTCTGTCGGTGGGCGGCATGGCGGGTGGCGAGATCGTCCACCTCACCACGCATCGTGTAGGTGGGGCGGGGCACGGGACGGGGGGTCCACTCCCCCGGCCGGGTGGTCTGCTGAAGTGCGCGCTGAGCGGCATCCTCGAGCGGAGTGCTCTCGTCAGTCGCCGCAGAAGGAGCGGGCTCGATGGCGTCGGCCACCGCGACCGGGCTGGACGCACGGTCCACTGCTGTCGCACGGCGCCGCGCGGTCTCCTGCTCGGCCCGCTGCTGGCGGGCGCGGGTCACGGCACGGGTCTGCCGCGACCTCCGCTCGAGCTCGCTGCGCCGCAGCCCCAGCAGATAGATCACGGTGCCGATCAGCGCGATCACCGGCAGCCACCAGGTGACGGTCTGAGTGACAGCGAGACCGATCAGCACCGCCGTCGCCAGGAGCATCCCACCCAGCACCACGCGCAGCAGACGACGGGAGCGGACGCGCTCCTGGGCGGGGTCGATGCGGGTACCCGGCTCGGCGTCGAAGCGGGGACGGCGTGTCGGATCAGCAGGGCGAAGGAGCAGACGGTCCTGGGACATGGACGGGTTCACCTCAGTAGGCATGCGGCGGGCGTGGACGGCCGCGGAGAGGTCCCGCGCCTGGGGGGTCATCTCGGCTTCGTCCGCGGCGTGGGCACGGCCCATCACCTCACGACGACTCGCGGTGCGCGGCAGGGCATAGGCCAGCCACAGCAGCAGCAGGATGCCGAAGAGGACGGCTCCGAGATTGATGGACTCCACACCCACAGAGTAATGACACGACTGTGATTCCCCTGGTCACGTCGTGGGCGTGTCGGAAGGAAACTCGTATTGCAGCCGTCTCAGCACCCCGCGGCCGTCATCGCCCGTGGCCACTTCCTCTGCGGTGAGCGCGAAGACGAGATGGTCGCGCCACGCACCATCGACGTGTATCGCCGCGCGCCGCATCCCCTCCGACCGCAGGTGGAGCTTCTCGACCACGCGCAGACTCGCAGTGTTCTCCGGTCTCACCGTGACCTCGATCCGGTGCAGTCCCAGCTCGGCGAAGAGGTGGTCGATGACCAGCGCCACCGATCGCGGCACCAGGCCGCGCCCCGCTGCCTCGCGGTCGATCCAGTACCCGAGCACCGCAGTGCGCAGGGCTCCGTATTGGATCGGGCCGGCGGTGATCTGTCCGATCACGGCACCACCGCGGAGCGTGATCGCCAGCGGCAGGTGCGTACCCAGCCGTGCCTGCTGCTCGTTCCAGCGACGTAGAGTGCGGAAATCGATCCCGGCCCGACCGCGATCCGGATCGCTCGCATCCCATGGGCGCAGCCAGTCTGCATTGCGCGCCCGCAACCGGTCGAAGTCTGTGCGGTCGCGCCGCCGCAGGGGTCGCAGGGTCAGCTCGCCGTCGTGCAGGGCCAGCGGCCACACGTGAACCATCGCGCCATCGTAGTCGCCAGCACGTCTCCCGCTGACCCTCCACGCGAGTGTCCTATGGGACCCTGTCGTCATGGATCCAGAGACGATGGCGTCGAAGAAGCGGGAGCAACGCCGGCAGCTGCGAGCCGGGCGAGCCGCAATCTATGCAGGCGAGGGCGGAAGGGCCCGACGAGCCCAGGAAGCTCAGCAGCTGCTCGAGCACGCCGAACCCCTGATCGCCTCCGTCGAGACGGCCGTGGTCGCCGCGCGGCAGGCAGGCACTGCCATGCCTCTGGTCGCCTGCTTTCACCCCACCCCCACCGAAGCCGATGTGATGCCGCTGGCCCACCGGCTGGCGCAGACGGGAGCTCGACTGGTGTTCCCTGCTGCCGACGCGGGCACCGAACTCGAGTGGATCTCCTGGGATGGAACCTCCGAGTTCCAAGACTCTCCCGGACGCGGCTTCGGCAGAGAGCCGCAGGGGAAGCGGCTGGGCGTCGGAGCCCTCCACGAGGTGATGCTCGTGCTCGCCCCCGCCGTCGCTGTGGACCGTTCGGCCACCCGGATCGGTCACGGGGCGGGATATTACGACCGTGCCCTGGCCACGATCCCGGAGAGCGCCCTGGTGGTGGCCGTGGTCCACCCGAGCGAGCTGCTGGAGGAGGGGTCACTGGTGCGAGGGGAGCATGATGTGCCGATCCCGCGCGTGCTCACCGCCGACGGGCTGGTCTCGCTGATCACGTCCGAGCGCGCCTGAGGGCTCTGCAGTCGTAAGATGGTCGGCGGTCAGCCCTGCGGCGGACCCGTGCCCATCGATCATCCCGGAGGATCCCGCGTGCCCACGTACGTCTACGCCTGCAAGAGCTGCGCGCACCGTTTCGAGCAGTATCAGAGCTTCAGCGAAGATTCCTTGGTGACCTGCCCCGAGTGCGCCGAAGATGCACTGCGCAAGGTCTTCGACTCGGTGGGCATCGTCTTCAAGGGATCGGGCTTCTACTCGACCGATTCCCAGACCTCGGGGGCCTCCACGGCCGCCTCGAGCTCCTCCAGCTCTTCAGAGTCCGCTGCCGACACGTCGACGACCTCTGCTGCGCCCGCCGCTGCTGACTCCTCGACCACGGCCAGCTCGTCGGCCACGTACGCACAGCCGGTCGCCGCTGCGGCGTCCTGAGCTCGGAAATCCTGAGCTCACGCTCTCCTGAGTTCACGCTCTGCAAGGGCCTGCAGCGCGCTCTGCGCGGCACTGCTCTGCGCTGCCGTGCTCAGGTCTCGACCGTTCCTCCCCATCGAGTGGTCATCCACCGTGGGGCCCCAGCGACCCCACCGGGAGAGCCAGCGGCCTAGCGTCCAGGCATGCTCTCCCGATTCCGCCATCATCTGCCGCATTGGCGCCGTGTCCTCCGCCGCCGTCGGCGCCTCCTCGCGGTGCTGGCGCTCGCGGTAGCGGTCACCGCGGTACTGCCCTCGTTCCTGCCTCCCTCGGCCCAGGGAGTCCGGGTGATCGTCGCGAACGAGGATCTGCCGGTCGGGACGGTGCTGGGACCCGAGCATCTGCGCACTGTGCGCACCGCCGTGCAGCTGGTGCCTGCCGAGGCACCGACCAAGGCCGAGGACGTGCTCGGCCGCACCACTGCACTACCTGTTCCTGCCGGCACCCCGCTCCTTGACCCCTATCTCTCAGCGGATGGACAACCTGCCCTTCCCAAGGGGGCGGTCCTGATGGTGGTGCCGGTACCCGATCTGCTCGCTCCGCATCTGAGCCCGGGCACCGATATCGAACTCCTCGTCGCCAGCACCTCCCAGGATGCCCGCAAGAGCATCGCCGCCCAGGTGGTCCGGTCAGTCCCGACGACTGCCCCCGACGCCGCCTTGAGCGGGAGCGGCACCGGCTCCTCCCAGATCCTGGTGGCCGTGGGCCGTTCCCGTGCAGGAGAACTGGCTCACGCTCTCGGCGCGGGCACCCTCATGGTCGCGGTGATCGGCTAGAGTCCGGGCGGAACCGCTTCCGTGGCTCCTCCCTTTCCCCCGAATCAAGAAGGATGATCCCATGAAGGGTTTCAAGAACTTCGTCATGCAGGGCAACGTCATCGACCTGGCGGTCGGTGTCGTCATCGGCGGCGCCTTCACCGCTCTGATCGGCGCTTTCGTATCCGGCCTGATCCAGCCCGTGATCAATGTCTTCGGCGGCTCCAACGTCAACGGACTCTCGTTCAAGATCATCGGCGCGAATGAGGCCACCCGCGTGGACTTCGGTGTCGTCATCTCCGCGGTCATCGCATTCTTGATCACCGCTGCTGTCGTCTACTTCGTCTTCGTGATGCCGATCTCGGCCGCTCGCGCGATGGATCGCAAGCGTCGTGGCCTGCCCGAGGAAGAGGAGACCGCGGTGTCTGAGGACATCGTCCTGCTCACCGAGATCCGTGACGCGCTCACCGCGCAGCGCGGCGGCCCGGTCCAGCCCGGCGGCACCACCCCGCAGGTCTGATTTCCATGAGCGGTGCTTCGGCACCATCCACGAGCGGCGCGGGTCGGGACCATCAGGTCTCGGCCCGCGCCGTTCGTAGTGCCTCCCCCACCGACGTCGCCCCGGATGACCCCTGCTCTGCTGTCGACGAGGGGTCGATCGACGCTGTCATCGCGTGGTTCGCGCGCAGCGGCCGTGATCTGCCCTGGCGGCACGAGGGAGTCTCGGCCTGGGCGATCCTGGTCTCCGAGGTGATGCTTCAGCAGACTCCCGTGGTCCGGGTGCTGCCTCGTTGGCAGGAGTGGATGGAGCTCTGGCCCACGCCTGCTGATCTCGCCGATGCCTCGACCGCAGAGGTGCTGCGCCGCTGGGATCGGCTGGGTTATCCGCGACGGGCGCTGCGGCTGCAGGAGTGCGCCCGCGCCATCGTCCGCGAGCATGGCGGTGAGGTGCCTCGCGGGGAGGAGGCGCTGCGTGCTCTGCCGGGGGTCGGTGAATACACCGCCGCGGCAGTCACCGCCTTCGCCCACCATGGACGCGCCGTCGTGGTCGACACCAACATCCGGCGTGTGCTGACCCGTTCCCGTCGGGGTCGTGCGCTGCCGGATCGCTCCTACAGCGCTGCGGAGCGCCTGCTCGCCGCCCGCAGCCTCCCCGCCGAGCCGCAGCGCTCCGTCGCCTGGAACCAGTCGGTGATGGAGCTGGGGGCGCTGGTCTGCACCGCACGGTCGCCGCGCTGCGAAGAATGCCCCCTGGCAGCTGAGGGCTGCGCATGGCTGGCCGCAGGGCGCCCCGCACCAGAAGCAGACACTCGACGTCGCCAGAGCTTCGAAGGGACGGATCGGCAGATGCGCGGCCAGATCATGGCTCTGCTGCGTCGTGACGGCGCTGCGCTCGAAGAGCTGCTGCTCGCCCTGGATCCCGAGGACCCGGCTCGTGTGCAACGCTGCACCGCCTCGCTGATCGCCGACGGGCTCGCGGTCCGCGTCGGCGAGAGTCTGCAACTGCCCTGAGTGACAGGGACCCCTCGGGGGTCGGTGGCTGCGGTGTCGAGCAGCCTGATCAGCTGTCGAGCCGCCAGATCAGCTGCTCAGCTGCCTGATCATCCGCGTGTTCCCCAGGGTGTTGGGCTTGACCCTGGCGAGATCGAGGAATTCCGCGATGCCCTCGTCGAGTGAGCGCAGCAGCTGGTTGTAGAGCTCGGGGTCGACGCTCTCGCTCATCACCTCGAAGCCGTGGCGGGCGAAGAACTCCACCTCGAAGGTCAAGCAGAACACCCGCTGCAGCCCGAGTTGGAGGGCGCGCTCGAGCAGAGCCTCCAGCAGGCGATGGCCAAGACCGGTTCCCCGCTGGTCGTCATGGACCGCCAGGGTGCGCACTTCGGCGAGGTCCTCCCACATCACGTGGAGGGCGCCGCAGCCGATCACCTGGCTGTGCTCATCCGTGGCGACCAGGAACTCCTGGATCGACTCGTAGTAGGAGACGAGGTCCTTGCCCAGGAGCACCCCGGTATGGGTCATGGGCTCGACCAGCGAGTTGATCGCGCGCACATCAGCGGGCAGTGCGGGGCGGATGGTGATGCTCATGCGGGGCTCTCCTCGCCTCGGGCTGCGCTCGGGGATTCAGCGCTGACAACGATCGGTGCGCCGTGCGGGAGCCCCGGGCGGGGCTGCGTGAGCGCAGGATCCGAGCCAGCGGAAACTTCGGTGTCGGGCCACCGTGTGGGGTCGTGCTCAGCCGTGGACCGCTCAGCTGTCGATCGCTCGGCTGTCGATCGCTCAGCAGTCGATCGCTCAGCTGCTGATCGCTCAGCGGCAGAGAGCTCGGCGCTGGGAGCTGCGGCTTCGGGCTGCGGGTCTGCGGGGTCCTCGATCGCGGAGCCCTCGGTGGAGGACTCCCCTTCGTGGGTTGTGCCCTGCGCCGCACCCTCCGCTTCCTCACGGCGTTCGGCACGACGGTCCAGCGCGCGGTGCACCGCGTTGATCAGCCGCTCGACGAGCAGAGCCATCACCACCGCGGCGATCAGCGCCACTGTGATGCCCAGCAGGTGGTTGTCTTCGAACCAGGCCCCAGCGAGGGCTCCGATGGCGCAGGAGTAGACCGCCCAGACGAAGGTGGACAGCAATGAGCGGGGCCAGAACTCCCGGTGGGGGTAGTGCACGGCACCAGCGACGAGGTTGACTGCGGTACGGCCGAAGGGGATATAGCGGGCGGTCATGAGGAAGACCAGGGCGCGCTTCTGCAGGCCCCGGTCAGCGGCCTCGACGGCGGCGCGCCCCTTGCCCTCGCGCAGGAACTTGAAGCGCTCGTAGCCGATCTTGTTGCCGAGCAGATAGCCGAGGTTGTCCCCGGTCCAGGCGCCGATCCAGGCGGCGAGGCCGATCAGGATGATCGATGGCTTGCCCGAGCTCGACCAGAGGGAGGAGAGCGTGACGATCGTCGATTCGCTGGGCACCGAGGGGAAGAAGCCGTCGAACGCGGCGAATCCGTACACCACGAAATAGACCCACCAGGCATCGGCGAGTGTCATGATCCATGACTCCAGCTGGCCAGTCAGCGACAGCATCCAATCGATCACCTGAGCTATCGGTCCTCTCCCTGAGATTCCGCGGTCAGCCGCTCCAAGGCAGCAGGTCTCACGGTTCGTTCAGCCCGGACGCGGTCGGTGAGCGTCCGGGCTCCATGCGCACGGCGGAGAACAGCGGGGTGGCCCACCGGTGCCGGCCCCACCTCGTCGAGGCGGGGCCGGCACCATGCGTGATCAGGCGCTGGCGTCCGCGCTGTCCGTGCCCGGTGCCTCCGAGCCTTCGACGTCCGAGCCTTCGGCCTGGGTCACGACGTCCACGCGAGCCTGGGTCATCGACTCGAGATCGACGACCTCGGAGATCGGCTCCAGAGCACCATGCTCGCCACGACGGGCGAAGGTGAGCTCGCCGAGCAGACCCTCTCCCTCGGCGTCGACCACGATCTCGTCGCCGACCTGGATCTGACCGAACAGGATCCGCTCGGAGAGCGTGTCCTCGATATCGCGCTGGATGGTGCGACGCAGCGGCCGAGCTCCGAGCACCGGGTCGTACCCCTTCTCGGCCAGCAGACCCTTGGCCGCTGCAGAGAGGGTGAGGGACATGTCCTTGTCCAGCAGTCGCTTCTGGAGCTTGGCGATCTCCAGATCGACGATCTGGACGATCTCCGTCATCGAGAGCTGCGGGAAGACCAGCATGTCATCGACACGGTTGAGGAACTCGGGCTTGAAGTGCTGCTTGAGCTCCTCATTGACCTTCGACTTCATCCGCTCGTAGTCGGTGGAGAGGTCGCCGCCCGCGGTGAAGCCCAGAGACACGCCCTTGGCGATGTCGCGGGTGCCGAGGTTGGTGGTCATGATGATGATCGTGTTCTTGAAGTCCACGACGCGGCCCTGCGAGTCGGTGAGGCGACCATCCTCGAGGATCTGCAGCAGCGAGTTGAAGATGTCCACATGGGCCTTCTCCACCTCGTCGAACAGGACCACGGAGAAGGGCTTGCGACGCACCTTCTCGGTCAGCTGGCCGCCCTCGTCATAGCCGACGTAGCCGGGGGGCGAGCCGAACAGCCGCGAGGCGGTGTGCTTCTCGCCGAACTCGGACATGTCCAGCTGGATCAGCGCCTCTTCGTCTCCGAAGAGGAACTCGGCCAATGCCTTCGCCAGCTCGGTCTTGCCGACGCCCGTGGGCCCGGCGAAGATGAACGAACCGCCTGGACGCTTGGGGTCCTTGAGGCCCGCACGGGTGCGCCGGATGGCACGGGAGATGGCCTTGATGGCCTCGTTCTGCCCGATGACCCGCTTGTGCAGCTCGTCCTCCATGTTGAGCAGTCGCGAGGACTCCTCTTCGGTGAGCTTCACGATCGGGATGCCCGTCGAGGCTGCCAGCACCTCGGCGATGACCTCTTCGCTGACCGTGGTGACGGCGTCGGATTCGCCGTGGCGCCAGGCCTTCTCCTTCTCCTCGCGCTCCGTCTTGAGCGTCTGCTCCTGGTCCCGCAGGGAGGCGGCGAGCTCGAAGTCCTGTCCGTCGATCGCCTCTTCCTTCTTCTTGCGGGTCTCCTCGATGCGCGCGTCGAACTCCTTGAGCTCGGGCGGTGCGGTGAGGCGACGGATGCGCAGGCGCGCGCCCGCCTCATCGATCAGGTCGATCGCCTTGTCCGGCAGGAAGCGGTCGTTGACGTAACGGTCGGCGAGGTTCGCGGCGGCCACCAGGGCGGCATCGGTGATCGTCACCTTGTGGTGCGCCTCGTAGCGATCGCGCAGACCCTTGAGGATCTCCACGGTGTGCGCCACGGAGGGCTCCTCGACCTGGATCGGCTGGAAGCGGCGCTCGAGCGCGGCGTCCTTCTCGATGTGCTTGCGGTACTCGTCGAGGGTGGTCGCCCCGATGGTCTGCAGCTCGCCGCGCGCGAGCATCGGCTTGAGGATGCTGGCCGCATCGATCGCACCCTCGGCGGCACCTGCACCCACGAGAGTGTGGATCTCGTCGATGAACAGGATGATGTCTCCGCGGGTGCGGATCTCCTTGAGCACCTTCTTCAGGCGCTCCTCGAAGTCACCGCGGTAGCGAGAGCCAGCGACCAGGGAGCCCAGATCCAGGGTGTAGATCTGCTTGTCCTTGAGCGTCTCGGGAACGTCGCCCGCGACGACGGACTGCGCGAGCCCCTCGACCACGGCGCTCTTGCCGACACCGGGCTCGCCGATCAGCACGGGGTTGTTCTTGGTGCGGCGGGAGAGCACCTGCATGACCCGCTCGGCCTCATGCTCGCGGCCGATGACCGGGTCGAGCTTGCCCTCACGGGCAGCCTGGGTGAGGTTGCGACCGAACTGGTCCAGCACCAGGGAACCGGCAGGCTGTCCCTCGGCGGGGCCGCCCGCATTGGCCGGCTCCTTGCCCTGGTAGCCGGAGAGCCGTTCGATGACTTCCTGGCGCACGGCCGACGGCTCTGCCTTGAGGCGGGAGAGCACCTTGACGGCAGTGCCCTCGCCCTCGCGGAGCAGGCCGAGCAGGATGTGCTCGGTACCGATGTAGTTATGTCCCAGCTGCAGCGCTTCGCGCAGGCTCAGCTCGAGGACCTTCTTCGCCCGCGGCGTGAAGGGAATGTGGCCGGAGGGCGTCTGATTGCCCTCGCCGATGATGTCGCGAACCTGCTCGCGCACGGCATCGAGCGTCACGCCGAGAGCTTCGAGAGCCTTGGCCCCGACGCCCTCGTTCTCGTGAATGAGGCCCAGCAGAATGTGCTCGGTACCGATGTAGTTGTGATTGAGCAGTCGTGCCTCGTCCTGCGCCAGGACAACGACGCGACGGGCGCGATCAGTGAAGCGTTCGAACATGGTCCTCCCCCGTCCGGTGGTGGTGATGGATCGAGACTACGCGGATCCGAGAGGGATTCCTCGCCTGTTCGCCGCTGGCGTGACAGGTCGTCGCTCCAGGACTCGGAGGAGGGGATACCGACCGATTCCGCATGCCGACGATGACGCTGTGTCCAGCAGCCGCCACGCGCCCCGACCTGATGGTCGAGAGGGCGGAGAGCTGGTCTCACGACACGTAAGATGACGCACGTCATATTCCCTGCCTGAAGGAGCAACCCATGGGCGCCATCGTCGGCGGAATCATCCTGTTCGTGCTCGGTGCCATCTCGCGCTTCGCGCTGGAGTTCGATCTGCCGGGAGTGGACTCCGCCATGCTCGGCACCATCCTGATGGTCGCCGGCGCGGTGCTGTTCATCGTGGGCCTGCTGCTCTCGCTCCGTTCCCGCAAGACCGTGGTGAACACCCAGAGCGCCCCGGGGCACACGGTCTCCGAGCGTCGGGACCCCCCGCCCACCGTCTGATCTCCGCCCTCCTCCAGCGCAGAGGCGACGCGCCGAGGCGGGCCCAGTCACGGCCGCAGGGCCTCCGGCGTGCACCGGAGGCCCTGCGTCTGCTCGAGGAGGCGGCGGCGGAGCGGCCCGGACACGGGATACGCTGGATGCCACGACCGCCCGGGGCTCCATGACGCGACATGCCGACCGGACTTGAGGCGTGTGACGTGCACTGCGAACGGAGAGATATGGCTGACCTGGACGTGACCCGTGCGGATGCGGTGCTGATCGGTGGCGGTATCGCCAGCGCGACGCTCGCCGCGATGCTCACCGAGCTCGAGCCGAGCTGGAACATCGTGGTTCTCGAACGACTTCATACCCTGGGTGCGGAGTCGAGCGATGCCTGGAACAACGCGGGCACCGGCCATAGCGCGCTCTGCGAGCTGAACTACACCCCGCAGGACGTCGACGGCTCCGTCAGCCCCGCCAAAGCGATCACCATCAACGAACAGTTCCAGGTCTCGCGACAGTTCTGGTCGCACCTGGTGGAGAACGATCGCATCGGCGATCCCTCGAAGTTCATCCACAAGGTCCCGCACATGAGCTTCGTGCAGGGAATGGAGAACGAGGACTACCTGCGGCGACGGCATGAGGCCCTTGCCGCGAACCCGTTGTTCGACCGCATGGAGTTCACCACCGAGCACGCTCAGCTGGCGGAGTGGGCTCCTCTGATCGCCGAGGGCCGACCGGTCACCCAGACCATCGCCGCCACCCGCTCCGCAGACGGCACCGACGTCGACTTCGGCGCCCTGACCCGCCAGATGCTGGACTTCGCCGCGCGCACCGGCACCACGGTCTCCACCGGTTCCGAGGTGGTCGACCTGCGCCGCATGGGTGAGGATTGGGGCGTCATGGTCCGCTCCACCAAGGATGACTCGCTCCGGGTGGTGCGCGCACCGTTCGTCTTCGTCGGCGCTGGCGGCTATTCACTGCCGTTGCTGCAGAAGTCAGGGATCGATGAGATCCGCGGCTTCGGCGGCTTCCCGATCTCCGGCCAGTGGCTGCGCTGCACCGATCCCGAGGTCATCGCCCGGCATGATGCGAAGGTCTACGGCAAGGCGGCGGTGGGGGCGCCGCCGATGAGCGTCCCGCACCTCGACACCCGCTTTGTGGACGGACAGCGCTCGCTGATGTTCGGCCCTTACGCCGGCTGGTCCCCGAAATTCCTCAAGACCGGCAGCTACATGGACCTCTTCGAGTCGATGAAGCCCTCGAACATCACCCAGATGATGGCCGTCGCTCCCCCGAACCTCGATCTGATGGTCTACCTCGGCTCGCAGCTCGCCTCCACCCACCATCAGCGCTTCGAAGCTCTGCGCGAGTACATGCCGGCCGCCCGGGAAGGCGACTGGGAAGAGATCACCGCCGGGCAGCGAGTCCAGGTGATCGCCCCCGACAAGGCCAAGCACGGGGTGCTGCAGTTCGGCACCCAGCTGATCACCGCCGCAGATGGCTCGATCGGCGGCATGCTCGGAGCCTCACCCGGCGCGTCGACGGCCACCAGCATCATGCTGGGCATGCTCGAGAAGATGTTCCCGCAGCGCATCGAGTCCTGGCGACCCATGCTCACGCAGATGATCCCGAGCTGGGGGCGGTCGCTCTCAGAGGATGCGGACGAGGCGCACCGCACGCTCTCGCGCACTGCCGAGGCGCTGGGGCTGAACCACGCCTGAGCTCTCGCTGACGCGGCCGATCGTCTGCCGACCGCGTCCCCGTCTCCGTGCGCACGACTGCAGCAGGGCGCACGACTGAGGAAGAAGGACCACGGATGCGCATCTCGCTGATGACCACCTGCCTGGTGGATGTGATGGCCCCGGACGTCGCTCGCGCGACCGTCATCCTGCTGGAGCGGCTCGGGCACCAGGTGGTGTTCGACAAGCGCCAGACCTGTTGCGGCCAGATGCACACCAACTCCGGTTACTACACGGAGGCCGCTCCGGTGGTGCGCTCCTTCGTCGACACCTTCGAGCCCGCGCTCGACACGGTCGACGCGATCGTGATGCCCTCGGGTTCCTGCGCCGGGTGTGTGCGCGACCAGCATCAGCTGGTGGCTCGTCACGAGGGGGACAGCGACCTGGAAGAGCGTGCCGCGGCGGTCTCGGCAAAGACCTATGAGCTCTCCGAGCTGCTGGTGGATGTGCTCAAGGTGACCGACGTCGGCGCATACTTCCCGCACTCGGTGACCTACCACCCCACCTGCCACTCGATGCGGTTCCTGAAGGTGGGTGCCCGCCCGCTCAAGCTGCTGCGGGCAGTGGACGGCATCGAGGTGAAGAACCTCCCTGAGTCGGACACCTGCTGCGGGTTCGGCGGCACCTTCTCTGTGAAGAACGATGCGACCAGCGATGCGATGGTGACGGACAAGGCCGCCAACGTGGTGCGCAGCGGGGCAGACTTCGTGGTCGCCGGCGACGCTTCATGCCTGATGAACATCGGTGGCAAGCTGCGCCGTACCGGCGCTGCACCGAAGTCGGTCCACCTGGCGCAGATCCTCGCCTCGACCAAGGAAGACCCCTTCGTCCCCTCGGAGACCATCCTGGGGCGCGCCTCATGAGCACCAGCGCCGGTCGACGAACTGCGAGGAACGAGCGAGAAGAGATAGCGGGATGAGCATCAGCGCCGGTCGACGAACTGCGAGGAACGAGCGGGAGGAGATGGCGGGATGAGCACAGTCCACCTCGGCATCCCCCAGGTCCGCCCCCAGCACGCCTCCCCCAGCTCGACCCTGCGCGGTGAGCGAGGGTTCCCGGAGGCGGCACGAGATGAGCTCGCCGATCCGACGCTCCGTGAGAATCTGCGCCGTGCCACGTCTACGATCCAGTCCAAGCGTGCCTCGGCGGTGCGTGAGGTGCGGGATTGGCAGAAGCTCCGCAATGCTGGCAGCGCCCTGAAGTGGCAGGTCACAGATCATCTCCCTGAGCTTCTCGAGCAGCTTGAAGCCTCGGTGACCGCTGCGGGCGGCGTGGTCCACTGGGCCCGCGACGCCGAGGAGGCCGGTGAGATCGTCACCGCGCTGGCGCTCGAACGCGGCGCGCGCGAGGTGCTGAAGGTCAAATCCATGGCGACCCAGGAGATCGGGCTGAACGAGGTGCTCGCCCACGCCGGTATCCGGGCGATCGAATCCGATCTCGCTGAGCTGATCGTCCAGCTGGCCGATGACACGCCCAGCCACATCCTGGTGCCGGCGATCCACCGCAACCGCGAGGAGATCAGGGAGATCTTCCTGGCCTCGATGCCGGACCTCGAGGAGTCGATCACCGATGAGCCGTCCGAGCTCGCCGAGGCGGCACGTCGCTTCCTGCGGGAGAAGTTCCTGGATATGCCCGGCTCGGTGGCGATCTCCGGGGCGAACTTCGCCGTCGCGGAGACGGGGACGATGGTGGTCGTGGAGTCCGAGGGGAATGGCCGCATGTGCCTCACCCTCCCCAAGACGCTCATCTCTGTGGTCGGGATCGAGAAGATCGTGCCGACCTTCGAGGATCTCGAGGTCTTCCTGCAGCTGTTGCCCCGTTCCTCCACCGGGGAGCGCATGAATCCGTACACCACGATGTTCACCGGGGTCCATGAGGGTGATGGGCCGGAGGAGTTCCATCTGGTGCTCCTGGACAACGGCCGCTCCGCGGTGCTCGAGGATCCCGAGGGGCGCAGTGCCCTGCACTGCATCCGCTGCTCGGCCTGCCTGAACGTGTGCCCGGTCTATGTCCGCACCGGCGGCCATGCCTACGGCTCGACCTATCCGGGCCCGATCGGCGCGATCCTCTCCCCCCAGATGACAGGGATGAGCGGGAACGACGATCCCAACTCGACACTCCCCTATGCTTCGAGCCTGTGCGGCGCCTGCTACGACGTCTGCCCGGTGAAGATCAACATCCCGGAGATCCTCGTGCACCTGCGGACCAAGGACGTCGACCGCCGTCGGGAGACCCGCGGCGACTTCCACAGCACCTGGGATATGGCGCTGAAGGGAGCGGGCAAGCTCATGTCCTCTCCGCGTGCTTATGATCTCGCGGTGCGCTCCGCCGGGCCGCTGACCTCGGTGCTCGGCGGGAAGAACATCGGGAAGCTCCCTGGCATGCTCCCCCTCGTGCCCGGCTGGACTGATCATCGCGACCTGCCGAAGCCCGGCACCTCGTTCCGCTCCTGGTGGGATCAGCATGAGAAGGGGCGCACCGCGGAGGGCGGTCCCACCGGCTCGGCCGGAGCCGACGACGCCGGCGGCTCCCCTGCTGCCGGTCCTGGGACCGTGCCAGAGAGCGAGGAGCAGGCATGACCGAGTGGACCGACGCTCGACCGCAGCGCACGCCGGGGATGAGCGCGAAGGAAGAGATCCTCGCCAGGCTCCGCACCGCGCTGGACGCCCCCCGCCGCGATGAGGTCACCGAGGCCGAGGATGTGCCGCGCAGCTACCAGCGGGCCGACGACAAGCAGGAGCTGCGCACAGCGCCCGAGAAGATGCTCGCCGTGCTGGTCCAGCGGCTGGAGGACTACACCGCAGTCGTCCACCGGACCACCCCGGACGAGGTCCCGGCGGCAGTCGCTGCCGCCCTCGGCACCGCCCGCACCGTGGTCGTGCCCTCGGGCCTGCCCGGGGCATGGACCACGGGAGTGGAGGCGGAGCTGATCGTCGACGACGGCAGCGCCGACCCGCACCAGCTCGACGCGATCGATGCCGTGCTGACCGGCTGCCATACCGCGATCGCGCTCACCGGCACCCTCGTGCTGCGCGGCGATGAGCGAGGCGGGCGCCGTGCGATCTCGCTGGTTCCGGACCATCACGTGATCGTGGTGGACGCCGCGCAGGTGGTGCTCGGCGTCCCGAAGGCGATCGAGCGCATGGGCGAGGATCCTCGAGCGGCCTGGACCATGATCTCCGGACCCAGCGCTACCAGCGACATCGAGCTCGAGCGCGTGGAAGGCGTCCATGGGCCGCGCCGCCTCGACGTCGTGCTCATAGAATCTCCACCGGACCCAGCGCCGCAGAGCGCACCCGAGAGCCAGCCCGCGGCCGTGCCCGCACCGGACCAGGAGAAGACCCGATGAACCATTCCACCCCCGCTGAGGGCATCGAGCTGAACGCCGTCAGCGACCTTCGGGACCGAGGCGAGCTGCTCACCATCACGGCCGGTGCGTACCGCGCCGAGGTCTCCACCGTGGGTGCCATCCTCGAGTCGCTCACCATCGGCGGCCGCGATCTGCTGGTCCGCAATCCCGAGACCGGGCCGATGCAGTTCTACCGTGGCGCGATCGTCGCACCCTGGCCGAACCGGATCGGCGACGGCCGCTACACCTGGGACGGGCAGGAGATCCAGACGCCGCTGACCGAACCGGAACGGGGCAACGCCCTCCACGGGCTGGTGTCCTTCCAGGCGTTCACCCCGGTGACGGTCTCCGAGGACGAACTGGTGCTGCGCACCGAGCTGTTCCCCTCCCCTGGATATCCCTTCCATCTGCTGCTGACGGTGCACCATGCACTGGATCCGCAGGAGGGGCTGACCACCGCGGTGACTGCCCGCAACCTCGGCGCACGGGACGCTCCTTATGGCGTGTGCCCGCACCCGTACCTGGTCGCCGGCCCGGAACCGTTGGATCAGTGGTCCCTGCAGGTCGACGCCAGGACCGTGCTCACCGTCACCGAGGACCGACTGCTGCCCACCGGTACCGCTGCGATCGCGCCCGGGTCGGAGTTCGACTTCCGCAGCGTGAAGGAGATCGGCCCGCTGTTCATCGATCATGCCTTCACCGATCTCGACCGGGACGCGCAGGGGCGTCTCACCGTCACCGTCACCGCCCCGGGCGGCACCGGTGTCGAGCTCTCCGCAGGGACGGAGCTGCCCTGGCTGCAGGTGCACACCGGGGACCGGCCGGAGCCGGAGAACAATCGGCGTGGCCTTGCGGTCGAGCCGATGACCTGTCCTCCGGATGCCTTCCGCAGCGGCACGGACGTGGTGCGCCTGCGCTCCGGGGCAGAGCACTCGGCGTCATGGTCGTTGCGCGGCTGGTGAGAAAGAGGCACGCAGAACGGTCCGGGCCCGGCCACCGCCGAGCAGATCACTCGGTGGCCGGGCCTCACCTCGTCGTCCCGAGATTCCCCGATCCCGAAATTCTGGTTGCCTGTTAAGTTTCTTCATCTAACATAGTGGGCATGGTCACAGCCGACCCCTCAGCGCCGTTGCTGCGCGTCACTCATCTGATCAAGCACTTCCCCGGTGCGAAGGCCCTGGACGGGGTGGACTTCGACGTCCGTGCCGGCGAGGTCCACTGCCTGCTCGGGCAGAACGGCGCGGGCAAGTCCACCCTCATCAAAGTGCTCGCCGGGGCCCATCAGCCCGACGACGGCGAGATCCGCTGGCAGGGCGACGTCGTGACGATCGCGTCGCCCACCAGAGCTCTCGATCTCGGCATCGCCACCATGTACCAGGAACTGGATGTGGTCGACGGCCTGACGGTCGCGGAGAACATCTATCTGGGCCATGAGCTCTCCCGCGGAGGGTTCCTGCGGCATGCCGAGGCGCAGGCGCGCACCCGGGATCTGCTTCGTCGCCTCGGGCACCCGGAGATCCGCCCGGGCCAGGATGTGGGGAGCCTGTCCGCAGCCGGCAAACAGATCGTCTCCATGGCTCGCGCGCTGTCCCACGACGCCCGTGTGATCGTCATGGACGAGCCCTCGGCAGTGCTGGACCCCGAGGAGGTGGACAACCTCTTCCAAGTGGTCGAATCACTCATCGCCGAAGGCCTGGCCGTCATCTACATCTCCCATCGTCTGGAGGAGATCCGCCGTATCGGTGATCGGATCACGGTGCTCAAGGACGGCAGGACCGTCGCCTCCGGGCTTGCGGTCTCGGACACCCCCACCGGCGACCTCATCGAGTTGATGACCGGCCACCGAGTCGAGAGCGACTACGGGGGCGCCGGGGTCGAGGAGTTCGGCGATGTGGTGCTGCAGGTCGAGGGCCTCGCGCTCGCTGGCGTGTTCGATGGTGTGAGCTTCGAGGTCCGCTCCGGGCAGATCCTCGGCCTGGCGGGACTCGTCGGTGCCGGACGCTCCGAGATCCTCGAGACGCTCTACGGCGCCCGGCCGGCCGCCGCAGGCACCGTCAGTGTCGACGGGCAGCCGCTGCGCACCGGCTCCGTCGCCCGCGCCGTGCAACGGGGCATCGGGCTTGCCCCCGAGGAGCGCAAGAGCCAGGGTCTCCTGCTGGACGAACCGGTCTTCCGCAACATCACGCTGTCCACCTTCGCCCGGTTCGCACGCGGAGGCTTCCTCGACGAGCGCGCCGAGCGGCGGGCCGCCGTAGAGCAGATCGAGGCGCTCCGCCTCGCACCGGATGATCCCGATCGCCCGATCAGAACCCTCTCCGGAGGCAACCAGCAGAAAGCGATGCTCGCCCGCTGGCTCGTGCACGGCTGCAAGGTGCTGCTGCTCGATGAGCCCACGCGCGGGGTCGACGTCGGCGCTCGAGCCGAGATCTACGGGCTGATCCGACGCCTGGCACGCCAGGGCACCGCCGTCGTGGTGGTCTCCAGCGAGATCGACGAGGTCCTCGGCCTCGCCGACCAGGTCCTCGTCATCGCCGATGGCGCAGTGGTGCACAACGGCCCCACCACACAGATCGACGAGCACCGCGTGCTCGACCTCGTCATGGAAGGAACCGCACATGAGTGAACAGGTCCCGCGCAGCGAGGGAGGCGCAGAACTGGTGGACAGCTCCCTGCCGCCGACGGATCGCATGCAGCTGCCAGCAACGGACGGAGCGTCAGGTGGCGCACGCGCCGGTCGTGGCCGCGGCAGCGGGCTGGGACGCAGCCTCGGACTGGTGGTCGCACTGCTCCTGATCTGTCTCGTAGGTGCGCTGACCAGCGGCGACCGCTTCCTGGATGTCGACAATGTCCTCACGATCGTCCGCGGGGCCGCGGTCATCGGGGTGGTCAGCATCGGGATGACCTTCGTCATCACCGCCGGCGGCATCGATCTGTCGGTGGGCTCGGTGCTGGGGCTCGCCAGCGTCTGGGCGACCACACTGGCCACCCAGGCCATGGCGGAGGATGTGCACTGGGTCGTGATGGTCTTCACCGCTGTCGCGGTCGGTACCGCCGCGGGTGTCGTCAACGGGATCGTCGTCTCCTACGGCAAGGTCGTCTCCTTCATCGCCACCTTCGCCATGCTGATCGCCGCCCGCGGCCTCGCCGAGATCATCTCCGGTCGAGGCACCCAGCTGGTCACGAACGACGGCTTCGATGATTTCTTCAGCGGCAGCTTCCTCGGTGTGCCCACCATCGTGTGGATGTTCCTCGTGGTGGCGGCCATCGGCTGGGTGGTGCTGAACCGGACCACCTTCGGTCGTCGCACCGTCGCCGTCGGAGGCAACGCAGAGGCCGCCCGCCTGGCGGGGATCAATATCAGGCGTCATACCGTCTACGTCTTCGCACTCAGCGGCTTCACCACCGGCCTCGCGGCGGTCATGATGCTGGGACGCACGGGTGCCGGCAGCTCGACCAACGGGACGCTGTACGAACTCGATGCGATCGCGGCAGTCGTCGTCGGCGGCACCCTCCTCATCGGTGGTCGAGGCACGATCGTCGGCACGGTGATCGGAGTGCTCATCTTCCAGACCCTGACCAACGTCTTCGTGCTCAACAACCTGTCCACCTCCGTCCAGGCACTGGTGCAGGGCGCGATCATCGTGCTCGCGGTCCTCCTCCAGCAACGATTCGTCGTCCGCGCCAGATCCACGTGATCGTGCGCGGGTCCCGACCATGACCTGCCCCAGCCCATCCCGACCGCACCGATCTGTCCACATCTCCCTCACCTCACCAAGGAGCATCCCCATGACCGCATCAATGACGTTGCGCCGCAGAACCACCGCCTTCTTCGCCGTGCTCGCCTCAGCAGCACTGCTCGCCTCGTGCACCGGCAACACACCGGAGAGCACCGGTGGCGGAGACGGCGACGGCAGCGGGGAGACGAATGCCGGCAGCAGCAATGATGAAGTCGGCGAGACCATCACCATCGGCTTCTCCGCCCCGGCCGCCGACCACGGCTGGATGGCGGCGATGAGCACCCTCACGCAGGAGCTGGCCGCCGAGTACGACGATGTCGAGCTGCTGGTCGCCGAGGGGACGAACGACGTCAACCTGCAGATCAGCCAGATCGAGACCTTCATCAACAACGACGAGGTGGACGCCATCGTGGTGGTCCCCTTCGATGGCGCAGCGCTGACCGGTGTCGCTCTGCAGGCGATGGAAGCCGGGATCCCGGTCGTCAACGTCGACCGCGAGTTCTCCGACCCCAACGCCGCGCGTGTGACCGTCATGGGTGACAACTACGGAATGGGCCACAACGCCGGCGAGTACATCTGCGGGCGTGTGGGCGACAACCCCGACGCCGTGGTCGCCGAGATCACCGGCATCTCCTCCCTGCCCCTGACCGCAGAGCGCACCCAGGGCTTCGAGGATGCGCTCGGCGAATGCGGCCAGGAGGTCGACAACCGCGTCGACGCGGACTTCACCGTCCAGGGCGGCGAATCTGCCACCGCCAACCTGCTGCAGGCCGCGCCGCAGATCGACGCCGTCTGGAACCACGACGACGACCAGGGCGTGGGTGTGATGGCGGCCATCGAGAACGCCGGCCGCGACGAGTTCTTCATGGTCGGCGGTGCCGGTTCGGCGAACATGATGCGCCACATCCAGGATGGCGATTCGGTGGTCGAGGCCACCGTGGTCTACCCCTCCAGCCAGGCCGCCAACGGCGTGGCGCTGGCACGTCTGCTGGTCCAGGGGAAGTCCCTCTCCGACCTCGTCGAGAACGAGGTTCCCCGCCAGGTCCAGCTCTTCGCCCCGGTGGTGACGAAGGACAACGTCGATCAGTACATCGATTCGGCCTTCGAATCCTGAGGTCCTGACAGCATGCAGGCCCGTCACCACGAGGTGACGGGCCTGCATGCTGCTGAAGGTCTCCGAGATCGCTCACAGCCACCGCGGAGAAGCAGGGATCACTCCCCGTGCGCCTCTTCGTACGCCGTGCGGATGGTGCCGGAGATACGACCGCGGTCCGGGACCTCGTAGCCGGCCTCACGGGCCCACTCACGGATCCGCGCGGAATCGTTCGCACCGCTGCGAGCGGACGAGGTGCCGCGAGCGCGACGGCCGCCCACACGGCGAGCCTTCTCCGTCCAGCTGCCGATCTCCTCGCGGAACTTCTTCGCGTTGTCCTCGGAGAGATCGATCTCGTAGGCGACGCCATCCAGGGCGAAGCTCACCGTCTCAGCGGCCTTATCGCCGGTGAGATCGTCAATGAGCTCCACGTACGTCTTCCGTGCCATAGGGGTACTCCCTCGTTGATATGTCTTCATGCATCCGAACGAACTCTGGTGAGTTCGTCGTCAGCACCAAGTATCCGACTCGAAGACACAGATATCAATCTCATTCCGATTTTCAATCAGACGGAGTGATTCGGTTCATCCCTATCGCGGCGTTCACGATATTCTCGCTCCACCTGTCGTTCGATCTCCCGTTCGCTGCGATCCGCCCGCATAATCGCGCGAATCGTGAACCAGAACAGCAGACCTACGCCTATCGAGGGGAGCAGAGCCCCGGCCTCGAACCAGAATCCAGAGTCCATCTCAGGCCTCCGGCTTCACGAGGGGGAACAGGATGGTCTCGCGGATCCCGAGGCCGGTCAGGGCCATCAGCAACCGGTCCACGCCCAATCCCATGCCACCGGTCGGCGGCAGGGCATACTCCATCGCCTGGAGGAAATCTTCATCCAGGCGCATCGCCTCGTCGTCGCCCTGGGCTGCCAGCTCCGCCTGCTGAGCGAAGCGCTCTCGCTGGATGACGGGGTCCACCAGCTCCGAGTAGCCGGTGCCCAGCTCGAATCCGCGCACATAGAGGTCCCACTTCTCGACCACGCCCGGCTGCGAGCGGTGCGCACGCACCAGCGGGCTGGTCTCGACAGGGAAGTCCCGCACGAACGTTGGCTCATAGAGGTGGTCCCCCACCTGGTGCTCGAAAAGCTCCTCGACCAGCTTTCCGTGGCCATACTTCGGGTGATCAAGATCCAGTTCCAGGGAACGCGCGATCTCTCGCAGGCGCTGCGGGGTGGTATCCGGGGTGATCTCCTCGCCGAGCGATTCCGAGAGCGACCCGTAGACCGTGATCTGTGTCCATTCTCCCGAGAAGTCGTATTCCGACCCGTCGATGAGGGTCACGAGCTGTGAACCTGTCGCACGCTCAGCAGCTTCCTGGACAAGTGTCCGGGTGAGGTCGCCGATGGTGTTGTAATCGCCGTACGCCTGATAGGCCTCAAGCATCGCGAACTCCGGAGAATGCGTGGAATCAGCGCCCTCGTTACGGAAATTGCGATTGATCTCGAAGACCCGCTCGAGGCCTCCCACCGCAGCCCGCTTGAGGTGGAGCTCGGGAGCGATCCGCAGGTACAGATCGAGGTCGAAGGCGTTCATATGGGTGACGAACGGCCGCGCCGCCGCACCCGAGGGGATCACCTGGAGCATCGGGGTCTCGATCTCGACGAAGTCGCGATCGCGGAAGGAGGTGCGCAGGGAGTGCATGACCTCCGCGCGCTGACGCACCGTGTCACGGGCCTCCTGGCGCACGATCAGATCGACATACCGATGGCGCACCCGAGACTCTTCGGACAGCCCGGAGTGCAGCACCGGGAGCGGCCGCACGGCCTTGGCGGCCATCTGCCATGACTCGGCGAAGATGCTCAGCTCCCCGCGTCGAGAAGCACCTACCCGGCCCGCGAAGAACACGTGGTCGCCGAGGTCGACATCAGCCTTGAGATCCGCCAGTCGCTCCTCGCCGATGACGGCCTGCGAGGCCATGATCTGCAGCCGCTCCCCGGCACCGTCCTGGAGGGTGATGAAGGCCAGCTTGCCGGTGTTGCGCTGGAAGACGACGCGCCCGGCGACGCCCGCCACGTCCTGGGTCTCCTCACCGGCTTCGAGGTGGCCGTACTGCGTGCGCACCTCGGCGATGGTGGTGGTCACCGGCAACGAGACGGGATAGGGCTCCTCCCCGCGCGCCAGCAGGCGCTCGCGCTTGGACTTGCGGACCGCAACCTGGTCGGAGGTATCCGTCGTCTCGAGGGCAGGGGAATTCTCGCTCATGAGTGCGATTGTCTCATCACTGCACCCGGTAATGCCCGTTGGATCAGGGTGCTGTCGCCACTGCCACAGCTGCATCGAGCAGCCGGGTGCCCTCGACGCGCCCGGCGAGGACCACCAGCACCTCGCCGCGATGCTCCTCCGCGATCTGCTCGAGAGTGCCGGGGTCGAGGGCGAGCGCGTAGTCCCACTCGATCTCGGCGCGGTCCACGGCCTCCGCGAGAGCGGACTTGATCTCGGTGACCGAGGGCGCGGCAGCGAGCGCCGCCGAGATGGTGCGGGAGAGCGCTAGCGCCTGCTCCCGGCCGGCCGGGCTGAGGTAGGTGTTGCGGCTGGAGCGAGCCAGCCCCGTCCGCTCGCGCTGGATCTCGACCGGCTCGATCCGCACCGGCAGGTCCAGATCAGCGACCAGCGCCTGGATGATCGCCAGCTGCTGGGCGTCCTTGCGCCCGAACACGCTCAGATCGGGAGCGGTGAGCTGCAGCAGCTTGGCCACCACCGTCGCCACCCCGTCGAAGTGCCCGGGCCGGGCCGCGCCCTCGAGGATCGTGCCGGCCCGCCCCGCAGACACCGAGACGGTCGGGGGCAGCACCGGGTACATCTCCTGGACCGAGGGAGCGAAGACGACATCGACCAGCCCGTCCACGAGGGCGAGATCCGCGTCGAGGTCGCGCGGATACGCGTCGAAGTCCTCTCCTGGGCCGAACTGGAGGGGATTGACGAAGTCGGTGAGGATGACGTGGTCGGCGAGCTCACGAGCGCGATTCACCAGCGCCAGGTGTCCGGCGTGCAGGGAGCCCATCGTGAAGACTGCCGCGACCGTGCCGGTCATCGCCGCGCGCTGCGCGCGCAGCTCCGCTTTGGTGCGGAGCAGCGAGGTGGCGCGATGCAGGGCGGCGCCGGGTTGCGGCTCGCGCGATCCAGGGTCCAGGGTCATCGGTCGTCCTCCAGCGGCGAGTGGTCCTCCAGCAGTGCCCGGATCAGCATCCGGGTGTCCTCGGGGAGTCTGGCACGGCTCAGGGCCGCGAGAGCGAGGGCACGATACGTGGCGGAGGTGTCCCCGGGATCGCCGGGAACCCCGGTGGCGTCCAGGTCACGCAGCGCCTCGAGATGGGAGGAGACGGTACCTGCGTCTCCGCGCATCACGGGTCCGGTCAGGGCCTTGGCACCATGACGGAGTGATTCGTCGAGCGCCGCCTCGAGCAGCGGGCGCAGGTACGCGCCGGGTTCCTTGATCCCCAGCCGGGACAGTGCCTCACGAGACTGGTCGACCAGCACCACCAGATGGTTCGCGGCGTGGGCGAGAGCTGCGTGGTAGAGCGGACGGTCCCCCTCGGCGATCACCTCCGCCTCGCCGCCGAGCTCGACGGCCAGCGCGGCTGCGACCGGCAGCAGCTCGGGCGCTGCGGTGATCCCCATCGGGCAGCCGATCAGTCGAGGAAGATCTGCTCGAGTGCCGGTGAAGGTCATCGCCGGGTGGAGGGCGAGGGTGGCGCTGCCTGCCTCCGCGAGCGGGGCGAGCACCTCGGTGCCGTAGCGACCAGAGGTGTGCATCACGAGCTGGCCGCCCGGCATCATCCCGGTCGCAGCGATACCCGCGGCGAGCGGTCCCAGCTGGTCGTCCGGGACGGCCAGCAGCAGCATCTCGCTGCGTTCGACAAGGGCCGGGACATCCAGCAGCGGCACTCCGGGAAGCAGCAGTCCGGCTCTCTCGCGGGAGGCGTCGGAGACGGCATAGGCGCCGGTGATCGCATGTCCTTCAGCACGCAGCGCGGCGCCGAGCACCGCACCCACCCGGCCAGCGCCGATCACCCCGATGCCGAGGCGGGGCGGGGTCATCGCAGCTCCTCGGACTCGACCGGATGGGGCAGTTGCCCAGCGGGTGCAGCCAGGCTCAGCGCAGGCTGCGGCCAGTGCTGCCGGTCCCGGTAGCGGCGAAGCGTGGCGGCATCGTGGGAGAGCACGCTGTGAAGGCCGAGCACCTCGGTGCGGGGCAGGTTGCTCATCGTGACCGTCTCCCCGGCGATCCCCACCTGCAGGTCGAGGACGCCGAGCTTCCTGTTCAGCGGGCCGTCATCGACGGAGAGCTGCTGGATGCGCTCACGGGGAACGATCTCGATGTGCCGGGTCAGCACTCCCCCGCGCTTCACCAGTGCGCCGGGCAGCAGCACGGTTACCTCGGTGCGGCGGGCGATCCAGTACGCCCGCACCCGCGTGCGGAACCCGTCGATCTCTCGGGCCGGGGCGGTGAGCAACTGCTCGATGAAGGCCATGTCGTCTGCCGTGCCGAGCGGTACGGCGAGGTGGCCGAGCGTCGCACGGAGCTCCTCGCGGGTACCGACCGGGAGCACGTTCTCAGCGCCGTTCTCGCTGTCGTCGTCGATACCCGCGACAGTTGCGGTGGCGGCGGTCCAGCCCGGACCGCGCCAGAGCAGCGGACGCCGCAGCTCGATGCGCTGGATGCGCCCGGAGACGATGTTGTCGGTGCGGGTGTTGGCCAGGCCCCGGCGCATCCGTAGTCCTCGCCCCGTGATCCTGGAGACGAAGCCCCAGCCGGATTCGATGCGGCCGAAGATGTACTTCGGGACGGCGATCGCGGCGGGTGCCAGAGCGATGAACATCGCAATGTTGATCCCGTCCTGCCATATCGCCAGCGCCACGGCGACGGCCACGCCGACGATGCTCATCACGACACCGATCAGGAAGCCGATGTCTCGCAGCAGGGAGCGGACGAGCCGCTCGGTGGGCACCTGCGCGATCAGCTCGCCATCGGTGACCCCGTCGGTGAGCAGCTCCTCGAGCCGCCCGGGGGCTCCAGCGTCTTCCTCGTGCTGCGGGTGCGGGTGCGGGGTGCCTGCGAGTCCGGTCGATTCGTATCCCTCGGCCCGATCCACTGTGCGCTCGGCCGCCTGTTCCGGGGCGGAGCGCTCAGCGATGCCGAGGATGCCTCGTCGGAGGTCTTCCGCCGCGGCGGACTTGATGTATTCGATGTCGAGATAGGACTCACCCCCGCCGGCGACCTCGACGCGCACCTTCGCCAGACCCAGCAGCCGGGCCAGCAGCGGGCGTTCGACAGAGACCGACTCGATCCGGGCGCGGGGTGCGTACTCGCGGGAGCGGCTGATCATGCCGGAGTGCAGGGAGACGCCCTCCTCGTCCACCGCGTAGGTGGTGAACCACCAGCTGAGCGTCGAGAAGGCGATCGCGATGAGCGCTGCGGCAAGCAGTATGCCCGCGCCGATGAGTGCGCGCTGGACCGTGAACTCGTCGAGCAGCTGGGCGATGTTCTGCGCGGCGAGCACCGCGATCACGCCCACCACGATCTTCCAACCGGTCACCAGCGGGGTGATCGGGTGGGTGCGGCGGCGTGGGGTCGAGGGATCCGGCTCGGTCGCCTCCAGCGGAGCATCCGCGTCCGGCAGCGCACTCCCCTCGAGCGCAGGACCGATCGGGTCCGTCAGGCTGGTCGCATCCGTGGGGTGAGTCGACTCCGTAGGGTGAGTCGAACCCGCAGGGGTGGCGGGGCTGCCGGGGCCGGTGGGGCTGGTCTCTGAGTCGTTCACAGTGCCGCCATGAGTTCGATGCCGCGGTCGGTGAGCAGGGCCCGCAGTCGCTCCGCCTCCGCTTTCGGCAGCCCCGGCAGGGTCTCCGTGCCGCCACCCGCGGCGGTGGTGAGGGTGAGAGTCGCAAGTCCGTAGCGCCGTTCGACGGGACCTTCACCGATCTTCACGGACTGGACGCGGCCGTACGGGATCGTGTGCACTGAGCGGAACATGATGCCGCTGGCGATCGTGAGGTCCTCTTCGCCGTCCAGGTAGCCGATCGCCCGCACCCGGCGCGGGGTGAACAGCAGGCTCTGGACGATGATCACCAGCGGCAGCAGGCCGCAGGCGGCGATCCACCACCAGCCCGTCAGCACAGTGCCCACGATCGCGGCGATGATCAGCAGCAGCCAGAAGACATTCCCCGCGATGCCGCCCACATAGCGGGCAGGGATGAGCTTCGGGGAGACGGGACGCAGCAGCTCCGCTCCGAGCAGACCGGCGGGGAGATCCGAGAGCGTACGGGCGGGCTCCGCGGCAGCGGCAGGAGCTCCCGCCGAGCGCGCTTCGACGGATGCGGCAGGTTCGACAGGGAGCTCGTGGGGATCGGGCGCTGAGGTCATAGGAACCATCGTGTCATCCTCGAGCCCTGGCGCGCTCCTCCCGAAGTGGGGACAAGACCCGCCGAAGGTCGAGGAGCGAGGTGTGCACCCTCCGCGGCCTGGCCGAGAGGCTCAGCCGCGGGGTCCTGCCGAACGGCTCGACCAGGGATGCCGCCGAAGAGCACAGTCGGAAGGCTCAGCCTCCGACGCCAGCACCCTCCGCCGATTTCTCGCCATCCTCCGGCGGCAGCTGGCCCCAACGCTCGACGATCACGCCCAGCACCCCGAGCACGATCCCCGCAATCGCTGCCGCGGCGGTGGGCAGGATCCCCTGCAGCGGGTCACCGGTCCCGGTGAGGAGCAGGAACAGCGCCTGCCCGGCGAAGATCCCGCCGACCACGACGCCGGTATAGGCGCAGGCACGCGCGAGCAGCACGGTGCGATAGGCAGTCGGCAGATCGATCTGATGGCGCCGCGGGGCGAAGCTGGGATGCTCCTTGCGCTCCTGGCTCTCGAGCATGTAGCGGCGCAGGGGCAGGCCGTTCACCAGCAGCACCGCCACGAGGGCGAGCAGCACCAGGGTGGTCAGCCAGCCAGCGATCGGCAGGGAATGGCCGCGGGAGGCGAGAGCCTCGAGCATCTGCGCCCCGAAGCCCGCGCCGATCACGAGGATCAGCACCAGGATCGGCACGTTGAGCGGCTTCACGAGAGTCCGAACCCTTCGAGGGCCGGCCCCGGGCGCAGCCCCTCCCGGTCCTCGGCACGGGCCAGCAGTGCGTCGACCGGGCCCTGACCGGGCAGCATCGCCTGCGGGCAGGCAGCGTGCCAGGGGGCGAGCACGAAGGCTCGCTCGTGGGCCCGCGGGTGCGGCACCGTCAGCTCCGGATCATCACTCACCCAGTCGCCGTAGGTGATGACGTCCACGTCAAGGGTGCGCGGGCCCCACCGCACCAGGCGTTCCCGATGCGCAGCATGCTCCGCATCCTGCGCAGCCCGGAGCAGAGCGAAGGGGCCTAGCACGGTGCGCACGCCGATCACCGAGTTCAGGAAGCTGCCCTGCCCGGCGGGCCCGCCGACGGGGACCGTCTCGAGCACCGGTCCGGTCCAGGCGATCTCGATGCCGTCGGTCGCGGCGAGGTGGGCGAGCGCGTCCTGCAGGTGCTGCTCCCGCTCCCCCAGGTTGGTGCCCACTGCCAGCACCGCTGAGATCGGCGCGGCGTCCCGTTCGATGCTCACCGTGACAGACCCGACGGGCAGCCCGACGGGGGCGGAGGGTTTGTGGACCCGGATCCCGACGCGACGCACCAGGGGGTGTCCGGTGTCTGTCAGAATCCGCGTGGCGATCCGTTCGGCGAGCGTCTCGACCAGGTCATAAGGGCCGCCGGTCATCTCTTCGTGCACCGCCGCAGCGGCCTCGGCATAGTTCACGGTGCGCGAGAGCGCATCGGAGGCGCCAGCAGGTGCGGTGTCGAGGTGGAGAGTCACATCGACCTCGAACTGCTGTCCCAGGCGCTTCTCCTCCTCGAGCACACCGTGGTGGGCCCAGGCCTTGATCCCGGTCACCTCGATGCGGTCCAGTCGCGTCGGGCCGCGGCCCGGCTGGAGAGGCTGCGCGGTCATCGTCGGACGCTCCGTCGTAGGCGGTCGCCCACCGTCACGGCCGCGACCGAGGAGGCGACGTCATGCACGCGGACCGCCCAGGCGCCGTGCTCTGCGCTGTAGGCACTGATGGCGGCGGTCGCCAGGTCCCGGTCCACCCCCAAGCCGCTGAGGAAGCGTTTGCGAGAGGCACCGATCAGCAGCGGCAGCCCGTGGGAGCTCAGCGTCGGCCAATCGGCCAGCACCTCCCAGTTCTGCTCTCCGGTCTTGGAGAATCCGAGGCCTGGGTCGGCGACCAGGAAGCGGTCCTCGACTCCTGCCTCGCGCAGAGCGGCAAGGCGCTCGGCGAGCTCTGCGGCGCTGTCGCGCGCCACATCGCGGTACACGGCGAACTCGTTCATCACATCGCTGTGCCCACGCCAGTGCATCGCGATGAAGACCGGTGGGGTGCCCAGGCGCGTGCGGAGCCGAGCCGCCTCACTGCCCATGTCCACATCGGCCCGGCCGGCGGAGACGTCATTGACGATCAGTGCCCCTGCCTCCACGCTCGCCGCCGCGACGGAGGCGCGCATGGTGTCGACGCTGACCACGATGTCCTGCGCCGCCAGAGCAGTGACCACCGGGAGCACCCGGCGCAGCTCCTCGTCCTCATCCACACGAGGAGCACCGGGTCGGGTGGACTCGCCACCGACATCGACGATCGCCGCGCCCTGGCTCATCAGCCGCTGCCCGTGGGCGATCGCGGCGGGTGCATCGTCGTGCGCGCCCCCGTCGGAGAAGGAATCCGGGGTGACGTTGAGGACTCCCATCACCAGGGTGTCCTCGGTGTCGAGCCGCTCGGGGAGACCGGCGGGACGACGGAATGAACTGCTCATCATGCTCACGCCCTGTTGATGAGGGCCATGGCCTCGCCACGGGTGCTCGGGCTGTCGCGCAGCATTCCTCGCACCGCGCTGGTGACGGTGCGGGCGCCGGCCGCGCGCACTCCGCGCATCGACATGCACATGTGCTCGGCCTCGATGACCACGATCGCGCCGTCGGCACCGAGCTCGTCCATCAGCGCGTCCGCAATCTGGGTGGTGAGGCGCTCCTGCACCTGCGGCCGGCGGGCGTAGACATCCACCAGCCGTGCCAGCTTGCTGAGGCCGGTGACCGCGCCGCTGCCGGGGATGTAGCCCACGTGGGCGGCACCATGGAAGGGCAGCAGGTGATGCTCGCACATCGAGTAGAACGCGATGTCGCGCACCAGCACGAGCTCCTGGTGCTCGATATCGAAGGTGGTCGAGAGCGGCTCACGGGCGTCCTGCGTGAGTCCCGCGAAGACCTCCGCGTACATGCGCGCCACCCTGGACGGCGTGTCGAGCAGGCCGTCCCGGTCCGGATCCTCACCGATCGCCGCGAGGATCTCCCGCACGGCGGCTTCGATACGGGGCTGATCCACACTCATCTCAACGCTCCGCCCCGTCGGTGCCGTCATGGTCGGTGCTGCCGTGCTCAGTGCCGCCGTAGCCCGTGCTGCCGTACTCCGTGCTCCCATAGCCGTAGCCGGTTCCGGTGCCGCCCTCTGCCGGTCCGCCACCCTGCGGGGCGCCCGGGATCTGCGGCCCCTGGCCACCGGGGTGGGGCAGCTCGGGGGCGCCCGGCTGCAGGGACTCCCCCGCGTCGTGGGCCTCGGTCCCGGTCGCGGTGATCGTCGCCCCGACGGACGGCGCAGCCAGTGCGGGACGCTCGGCGCTGGAGACCCAGACCTCGCGCGCCGGCTGCTTCTTCACGTCCTTGAAGATCTCGGCGAGCTCGTGCTCGTTGAGCGTCTCCCGCTCGAGCAGCTCCTCCACCAGACGGTCCAGCACGTGACGGTTCTCCACGATCACGGCCCAGGCTTCGTCCAGAGCGGTATCGAGCAGGGCCCGGACCTCCTGGTCGATGAGGCTCGCCGTCTCGGCGCTGAAGCGGGGGGCCTGCCCCTGCTGCATCCCGACGAACACCTCGTCCTGCTCGCCGGCCAGGGCGACCTGGCCCACGGCATCGCTCATCCCCAGCTGCATCACCATGGTGCGGGCGATCTTGGTCGCGTTCTGGAGGTCCGAGCTGGGACCGGTGGTGACATCGTGGAAGATGCTCTCCTCCACGGCGTAGCCGCCGAGGGCGTAGGCCAGTCGGTCCAGCAGCTCATTGCGGGACTGATAGTTGCGATCCTGGGTGGGGACCACCATCGTGTAACCGCCGGCGCGGCCACGCGGCAGGATCGTCACCTTGGTGACGGGTGCGGAATTGTTCATCGCCGCTGCGACCAGGGCGTGGCCACCCTCGTGGTACGCGGTCATCTGCCGTTCGCGCTCGCTCATCACCTTCGAATACCGCTGCGGCCCCATGGAGACGCGGTCGATCGCCTCATCCAGGGCGCGGTTGTCGATGATCTGGTTGCCCGAGCGGGCGGTGAGCAGCGCGGCTTCATTGAGGACGTTCGCGAGGTCGGCGCCGGACATGCCGATGGTGCGCTTGGCGACGTGCTCGAGGTCGACGTCGTGAGCGAGCGGCTTGCCCTTGGCGTGCACGCCGAGGATGTGCAGACGGCCCTTGAGGTCCGGGGCCTCCACCGCGATCTGGCGGTCGAAGCGGCCCGGTCGCAGCAGTGCGGGGTCCAGGATGTCCACTCGGTTGGTGGCGGCGATGAGGATGACGTTCTGGTTCTCATCGAACCCGTCCATCTCCACCAGCATCTGGTTCAGGGTCTGCTCGCGCTCGTCGTGACCGCCGCCCATGCCGGCGCCGCGGTGGCGGCCGACGGCGTCGATCTCGTCGATGAAGATGATCGCCGGGGAGTTCTCCTTGGCGGTGTTGAACAGGTCGCGCACACGGCTCGCGCCGACGCCCACGAACATCTCCACGAAGTCCGAGCCGGAGATCGAGTAGAAGGGCACATTCGCCTCGCCGGCCACGGCCTTGGCCAGGAGGGTCTTTCCGGTGCCGGGCGGGCCGTACAGCAGCACGCCCTTGGGGATCTTCGCGCCGACAGCCTGGTACCGGCCCGGATCCACGAGGAACTGCTTGATCTCGTCGAGCTCCTCGACGGCCTCCTCCGCGCCTGCCACATCCGCGAAGGTGACCTTGGGGGCTTCCTTGTTGAACAGCTTGGCCTTGGACTTGCCGAACTGCATCGCCTTGCCGCCGCCCTGGGCGTTCATGATCAGGAACCAGAACAGGCCGATGAAGATCAGCAGCGGGAGGAAGGACAGCAGGAGCGTGGACCACCAGGAGTTGGTGGCGATCTCATCGGTGTAGCCCTTGGCCGGTGCCGAGTCCTCGACGGCCTGCACCACGGCTTCGCCGCGCGCGTCGACATAGGAGAAGCGCACCTCGGTGCCCTTGTTCTCCTCGCCGTCCACGAAGTCCTGAGTCAGGACCAGGTCGACCCGCTGCTGGTTGCCACCGATGATCTTTGCCTGCTCCACGGTGTCACCGGTCAGCAGCTCGAGCCCCTGTTGGGTGTCGATCGGCTCATACCCGTCGCGACCGAACAGGGAGAACATCGCCATGCCCAGCAGCAGGGCGACGACGATCCATAGGGCGATGCCGGTGAACGGGCGACGCTTCTTGCCGCCTGAGCTCTTGCTCTTGCTCTTGGGGGAATCTGCCATGAGATCAGTCCTCGTAGATCGAGCGTGCGAGGACGCCCACGTAGGGGAGGTTGCGGTAGTTCTCGGCGTAGTCGAGGCCGTAGCCGATGACGAACTCGTTGGGGATGTCGAAGCCGACGTACTTCACGTCGATCTCGACGCGCGCGGCCTCGGGCTTGCGCAGCAGGGTCGCGATCTCGACGCTCTTGGGGCCTCGCGAGCGGAGGTTGGACAGCAGCCACTTCAGGGTGAGTCCGGAGTCGATGATGTCTTCGACGATCAGCACGTTGCGCCCGGTGATGTCTCCCGAGAGGTCCTTGAGGATCCGCACGACGCCCGAGGACTTGGTGCCCGAGCCGTAGGAGGAGACGGCCATCCAGTCCATCTCGACCTTGAGGTCGATCTGGCGGGCGAGATCCGCCATCACCATCACCGCGCCGCGCAGCACGCCGACCAGGACCGGCGGCTCGTCCGCGTAGTCCTCGGCGATCTGCTGACCGAGCTCGGCGAGGCGTTCGCGGATCTGCTGCTCGTCCAGCAGCACGCGGTCGACATCGGGGTGGGGGTGCGTCTGGGGCACGCGGATCTCCTCCATGAAACGTGGTGGGGTGCGTCCGCCGCCGATCACGGATCGAGGCGGCGCCACACCAACAGGCCGTCGCGGCGAGCGACTTCGATCCTACCTGGAACGGGCACTGCTGCCTGACCGTGCCATGAGACCACGAGTGCGTCGATCGCGAGCACGTGGCGTCGGAGCAGGGACTTCGATGATCCAGCGGCGGCGTCCCGGGGCGTTGCGCGGTGAGCGGAACGTGAGGCGTCGCGCAGGATCCGGGTGCGCAGTGGCGCGGGGACGGCGGCCAGAGCGTGCACATCCAGCTGCAGCAGGTCGCCGTCCTCGCGCAGCTCGCCCCCCTCACGTCGCAGGGAAGGCAGCAGTGCCTGCGCCTCCCGGTCGAGGTGGTCCACGTCCGGGCGCACCAGGTCGGCGGTGCGGGCGAGGTTCTCGTCGATCTGGTCACCGAGGATCTCTCGCAGCAGCGGGAGGGCCCGATGCCGGACCCGTGAACGCAGCATCGTGAGATCCGAATTCATCGGGTCCTCCCACCACTGGAGATCGTGCAGGCGGCAGATCTCCTCGGTGTCGACGCGGCGCAATGCCGTGCGCTCGTCACGCCCGGTGCCCAGGAATGGCCGCAGCAGAGCTCCCCGCGTGCGCGGGATCCCCGCCATCGCTCGCAGCCCTGCTCCCCGGGCTAGCCCCATCAGCACCTGCTCCGCCTGGTCGTCGAGAGTGTGCGCCATCAGCAGGGCGAGCGCTCCGCGTTCTTCTCGCGCGGTCTCCAGGGCCTCGTGGCGGGCGCTGCGTGCCGCGTTCTCGAGCCCGCCGGGCGCCGCGAGGTCGACCTCGACCCGGATCACCTGTCCCCCGGCACCGAGCTGCTGCGCCTGGACCAGGGCCCGTTCGGCGACCTGCGCGGATCCCGATTGCATGGCGTGGTCCACGATCACCGCCTCGGTCTCCAGCCCCATCCGCGACCCCACCCAGACGGTGGTCGCCAGCAGGGCGAGGGAATCCGCTCCCCCGCTGAGCCCGACCAGGATCCGGGGGGAGAGATGACCGACGGCGGTGTCATCGGCGAGCTGCTCGATGCGTGCGGTGAGCGAGGCGCGCACGGCGGTGCGAGCCCGGGCGATCACTGGTGGGGGGCCGGCCATCAGTCGACCTGCACCATCTCTGCGGCGACCTGGTCCACCGCAGCGCGGGCCGCCAGGGCATCTGCACCGTCGAAGCCATGCACCACGATCGAGTAGCCGACGGTGCGTCCATCAGGCAGGACAGCCACGCCGGCGAGGGTGGCGGCGCCGCCGAGATAGCCGGTCTTGCCGCGCACCAGACCGCTCGCATCCACGGTGCCGTCGGCCGTGAAGCGTTCGGCGAGCGTTCCGGAGAGTCCTGCGATCGGCACGTCGAAGAGGATCTGCTCGAGCCGGGGGACCTCACCGGAGGCGACTTCCGCGAGCACGGCGGAGAACAGGGCGGGCGGCACCCGGTTCTGCCGGGAGAGGCCTGAACCGTCATACAGCTCGAGCCCGGCGAGGTCGGCGTCCGTCACCCCGATCTCTGACGCCAGGTCACGAATCTCGGCTTCGACCGCGGCGGCCGCCCCCGCCGGTGTGGTCTCCTCCCCGCGGGAGAGCGCCACCAGGTGGGCCAGCAGTTCGGCGGTGGTGTTGTCGGAGATGAGCAGGGTGTGGCGCACGATCTCGGCGAGCGGCTCGGAGTGGATCTCGACCGACGGCGCCTCCGCGGGAGCCTCGCCGGCCGTGACCTCTCCGGTGACCTCGAGGCCGGCCTCGGTCAGCTGCTCCGCGAAGCGGCGTGCGACGTCCCCGGCTGGATCGGAGGATTTCGGGCCGTACTGCTCTCCGTCGAGCCAGCCGCCGTCCAGAGCCAGGCTCGCGGTCGGCGTCACCCATCCGCCAGCGGTGCCGTTGTTCCCCCAGGCCGCATTGGCACCGCCGACCAGGTAGCTGTCATCGAGGACTACGGAGACCTGCACCGTGCCCTCGGCCGCGGCCTGGGTGGTGGCCAGCTCGGCCGCCTGGGTCGCGAGCCCGCGGAGCTCGTCCTCGCTGAGAGTCATATCACCGCCGCCGATCAGGGTCACCACGCCGTCCTGCACGGCGGCTCTGGTGGTGAGCACCTCGTCGCCGCTGTACTGGCGCAGCACTGCGGCGGCGGTGAGCAGCTTGAGCGTCGAGGCGGGGACGAGCGCGGCATCGGCGTCACGTTCTGCGAGCACCTCGCCGGTCCCGGCGTCGACCACGCTGAAGGCCAGTCCCCCATCGACCACAGGCAGCTGTGCCCCTGCGGCCATGCGTTCCTGGAGGTCAGCTGGGTCCACCGGGGATCCGGGCCGATCGATGGGCGGGAGCTGATCGCCAGCTGTCAGCCGTTCCCAATCCTCCGCCACAGCACGCGGACCAGAGGCCGGCCCCTCCTCGACAGCGGCGGCGGTGAGCACGCCGGGGAAGGCATCGGTGAGGTCGCCGAGCACGTAGAAGCTCGTGGGCACTGCCGCGCACATCACGATCGCGGTGGTGCGCCAGATGCGTTCCGATGCTCTCAGGGCCATGACCCCACGATATGGTGTCCGGGTCAGTACCAGAGGCCCACGGGGCCGGAGCAATGGAGCGGCAGTCGTGGAATTTGACGTGACCATCGAGATCCCTCGCGGAAATCGGAACAAGTACGAGGTGGACCACCACAACGGCCGGATCAGGCTCGATCGGATGCTGTTCACCGCCACCCGCTATCCGGACGATTACGGCTTCATCGAGGGGACCCTCGGCGAGGACAACGATCCGCTGGACTGCCTGGTGCTGCTCGAGGAGCCCACCTTCCCCGGCTGCCTGATCCGGTGCCGGGCGCTCGGCATGTTCCGCATGCGCGATGAGGCCGGCGGCGACGACAAGATCATCGCGGTGCCGGTCGGCGACCAGCGTCAGGTGCGCCGCCAGGAGCTGACCGACGTCAGCGAGTTCCACCGCCTGGAGATCCAGCACTTCTTCGAGGTCTACAAGGACCTCGAGCCGGGCAAGAGCGTCGAGGGCGCGCACTGGGAGGGCCGCAGCGACGCCGAGGCGGAGATCCGTCGTTCCTATCGGCGCGCAGTCGGCACCGAGCACGAGAACGACTTCACGCAGGAGATGTGACCGGCCGGGGGCGATGGCTGACCCCCGGGATCACGCAGACGAAGTGGGCCGACCCGCAGGGGTCGGCCCTCTTCGTGCTTGGATCTCTTCGTGCTTGGATCTCTTCGTGCTTGGACTTCTCGGCGCTCCGCCCTCTTCGCGCACTGCCCGTTCAGGGCTCCGCGAATATCCACCACGTGGACGGGCTCAGCGTCCGGTGATGCTCAGGCGTCCAGCGCGCTCTGCTCGTCGGCGAGCTCGCCCTGGACGGTCAGCTCCTGGGAGAAGATCTCGAGCATCGCCTCGACCACCGACTTCGAGACCGAGCGAGCGCCGAGCCCCCCGATCACAGCTCCGAGGCCGAAGGGCAGCAGCCGCATCAACCAGAGCTTGCCGGTCCTGGCCACCACCCGGCGGCGGACGTAGCGGGAGACCTGCTTGCTGATCAGGCCCGGCAGGAAGCCCCCACCGCCGTTCAGCACGGAGTGCCACTGCAGGCCCTGCTTGCCCATCGCCTTGGCGATGATCTCGGTGCCGCGCTCGCCACCGAGCACTCCCATCAGTACCAGGCGGCGGGTGTTCTTGTCGGTCATGTCGACGCCATGGATCTCCGCCGCAGCAAGAGTGAGGAAGGCGCAGGCCTCAGCGAACGTGACTCCCTCGCCGACGGTCAGGCCGAGCGCCGCCGCGGTGCCGAGGCCCGGCAGCGCCGCGACCCCGCCGATGCCCGCGCCGGCCGCAGTGGTCAGCGTGGTGAAGCGCTTGGTGACGTGCTCGAGCAGCTGCCGATCGGTCGCCTCGGTGTGCTTCCGGCGAAGCTTCTGCACATAGCTGTGCGCGAGCGGAGCCTGCACCTTCAGCGCGGCATCGATCACCGCCAGCCAGCGCTCGTCGATCTGCTCGGTGAGCTCACCGTCTTCGGGAAGCGCCTCCGGACCGTTCTGGTCATCGCGCGAGATGTTCGGGTCGCTCTGTGCCACCGTCGGCTCCGTTCTGTGGGGTCATGAACAGGGTCAAGGTACCGCCTCGCGCAGGCTTCACCCTGAAGACTCCGCGAGCTTCGCCCGCTCAGCCGATCATGACCTCGCCGTCGCCGAGCTCAGCGATCTCCCCGCTCAGTCCGAGCCGACGCACTGCCTCACCGAGGTCGGAGTAGTGCGCGGCGTACCCGGCCTCCATGAATGACCGGGGCACGGAGACGTCGTGGCAGAGGGTCCCCGCCAGGTGATCCGTCTCATGCTGGAAGATGCGTGCCGTCCACCCCGCATGCTCTTCATCGATCTCCCGCAGACGGCCATCGCGCAGCAGCTCGGTCGCCCGCAGCCGCACCCGCCGGGAGCGCGGGACGATCGACTGCCAGCCATCCACGGAGAGACACCCCTCGAAGGCGTAGACCCGCTGCTCTCCGAGCGGCTCGACGACAGGATCCAGCAGGGCACGCAGAGCGAGCGGCCGCCGCTCCAGCAGATCATCGTCGGGGTCCTCCCCCTCCTCCGCAGCGAAGGAATCCTCGACCACATAGAACCGCAGCGGCAGTCCCACCTGGGGAGCAGCCAGCCCCACGCCCGGCGCCTTATGCATCGTGATCGTCATCGCCTCGGCGAGCTCGATCAAAAGACCGACGTCGATCCGCCCGACGGCGTTCACGGCCTTTCTCCGCAGCGCGGGATGGCCTGCCTGCACGATCCGCAGAGGGTCACCCTCCTTCGCGCGACGGTCCAGGATCTTGCGAGTCAGCTCAGTGATGTCCACCTCCCCAGTATCCCGCAGCGTGGACTCACCCGCGGCCCGGGCAACCAGGACGACGGGGCATCGAGCGCCCAGCCCGCCCGCCGGACCGACGGGGCATTGTGCGCGCGACCCGCCCGCCACGTCCTCCGTGCACGGCGCTCAGGCGGCGGGAGTCCCGAGACGTGAGACATGCCTCGCCCGGTGCACCCATCCCGATGAGAGCTGGGCTACACTTTCCCGAGCCGGTGCGATGGAGCACCCCTTCGTGAGAGCGACATCCACCCGGCCACGTATCACTTCACAACGGACCGTCCGGCACGTACCTGCCGGTGAAGGAGAACCACCATGGCAACAGTCACGTTCGACAATTCCTCGCGCGTCTACCCGGGCCAGGAGCGCCCTGCGGTCGACAACCTCAACATCGAAGTCGGGGACGGCGAATTTCTCGTGCTGGTCGGGCCTTCCGGCTCCGGCAAGTCGACCGCTCTGCGCATGCTCGCCGGCCTCGAGGAGATCGACGCCGGCCGCATCCTGATCGGCGACCGCGACGTCACCGACGTCCCGCCGAAGGATCGCGACATCGCGATGGTGTTCCAGAACTACGCGCTGTACCCCCACATGACGGTCGCCGACAACATGGGCTTCGCCCTGAAGATCGCCGGCAACCCGAAGGCCGAGATCCGCAAGCGCGTCGAGGACGCCGCCGAGATCCTGGACCTCACCGAGTACCTCGACCGCAAGCCGAAGGCGCTCTCCGGCGGTCAGCGTCAGCGTGTGGCCATGGGCCGCGCGATCGTCCGTTCGCCCCAGGTGTTCCTCATGGATGAGCCCCTGTCGAACCTCGATGCGAAGCTGCGCGTGGCGACCCGTACCCAGATCGCGTCGCTGCAGCGTCGACTCGGCGTGACCACGGTCTACGTCACCCACGACCAGACCGAGGCCATGACCATGGGCGACCGTGTCGCGGTGCTGAACTTCGGTGTTCTCCAGCAGCTGGACACCCCGCGCCGCATGTACGACCACCCGGACAACGTGTTCGTGGCCGGCTTCATCGGCTCCCCCGCCATGAACCTGTTCGACACGAAGCTCACCGATCGTGGTGTCGAGTTCGGCGGCACCGTGGTCCCTGTGGATCGCTCCACGCTCTCGGCCACCGATGAGTCCCACATCACCGTGGGTGTGCGGCCCGAGGACCTCGAGCTCGCCTCGGACAACCAGGGCATCGCCATCGAGGTCGACCTCGTCGAGGAGCTCGGCGCGGACGCCTTCATCTACGGCCGCCGCGTCGGCAGCGAGGAGACGGACAAGCCGTTCATCGCTCGCGTCGACTCTCGTAACCCCCCGGCCAAGGGTGAGACGGTCTACTTCCGTCCCAACCCGAGCCACATCCACCTCTTCGATGTGAAGAGCGGTCAGCGCCTGGGCGACTGACCTCGCCAGCTGTCTCGTGCGACGGGCGCCCGGCTGTTGCCGGGCGCCCGTCGCCGTTGTTTCTGGCATGTCCTCGCGGGGTGCTGTGCGTCCGGTCGACGTGACATCATGCCGGGAGTGGTCGAAGCATCCCCGCTCGGGAGAGAATGGAGCAATGGCACCTCTGGAGATCACCGCGTCCCGTGCAGATCCTGCATTGCTGGACCTGCCATGGGAGCAACCGCTGGAGGAGTGGCCGGAGCATATGCTCGCCGCCCTCCCCCGCGGCATCTCCCGTCACGTCGTGCGTTTCGTCCGGGTTTCCGGACGGGTGCTCGCCCTCAAGGAGATCTCCAAGCATCTCGCGCAGCGTGAGTACGACATGCTCCGGATACTGGGCCGCCTCGGCATCCCCTGCGTGGAGCCTTTCGCCGTGATCTCCGGCCGCAGCACCCCGGCGGGTGAGCCGCTCGACGCGATGCTGATCACGCGCCACCTCCAGTTCTCGCTGCCCTACCGCGCAGTGTTCAGCCAGGTCTCTCGACCGGACACGGCACACCGCCTGCTCGATGCCTTGGCCGTGCTGCTCGTCCATCTTCACCTCGAAGGCTTCTACTGGGGAGACGTCTCCCTGTCCAACACCCTCTTCCGACGGGACGCCGGCGCTTTCGCCGCCTATCTCGTCGATGTCGAGACCGGCGCCCTCCACGAGCAGCTCACGTCGGGACAACGTCATTACGATCTCGACCTCGCCCGCACCAACATCATCGGTGAGCTGATGGATCTCCAGGCCGGCGACATGTTCGACCCGGAAGCGGATCCCGTCGCTGTGGGCGACGATCTGGTCTCCCGCTATGAGGAGCTGTGGGAGACGTTGACGTCCCGGGAGCGGTTCTCTGCGGACGAGCGCTGGCGGGTCTCCGCCCGGATCGAGAAGCTCAACGCCCTCGGATTCGACGTGGGCGAGCTCGAGATCACGACCGACCTCGACGGCACCACGCTGTCGATCATGCCCAAGGTGGTGGACGCCGGGCACCATTCGCGCCGCCTGATGAGGCTCACCGGGATCGACGCGCAGGAGAACCAGGCCCGGCGGCTGCTCAACGACCTCGACCAGTTCCGCGCAGATACCGAGCAGCAGCTCGAGGACGAGGAGTTCGTGGCCCACGAGTGGCTGAAGGACCAGTACGAGCCGGTGGTGCGTGCGGTTCCCCGGTCGATGCGTGCCAAGCTCGAACCTCCGGAGTTCTTCCATGAGATCCTCGAGCACAAGTGGTTCCTCTCCGAGCAGGGCGGGCAGGACGTGAGCCTGGATGACACCGTCCGGCACTACATCCTCAACGTCCTGATCCATCGGCCCGATGAGAAGTCCCTGATGACGACCGAGACCTCGGCACTGCCGATCTTCGAATGAGGAGAGGAGCACGTCGCCGATGCGTCGTGAACGAAGCCAGGGTCCTGCGCGCCTGGACAACCTGACCCTGCGTGAGCAGCTGAGGGTCGACCGACTGCCGCTGCGCCTGCTCCAGATGATGGTGGGGCTCACGGGATTCGGCGTCTCGCTGGCGATGCTGCTCGAGTCCGGGCTGGGCGGTGCTCCATGGGATGTGCTGCATGCCGCGGTCGCGGGACGCATCGGGTGGAGCGTCGGCTCGGTGAGCATCGCCGTGAGCTTCGTGGTGCTGCTGCTGTGGATTCCGCTGCGCGAGCGGATCGGCATCGGGACGGTCGCGAACTCGATCTGGGTCGGGGTGAGCATCGACCTGGGCATGGCGGTGCTTCCCGAGGCTGGCTCCCTGCCGATCGCGATCGCGATGATGATCGCCGGCGTGATCCTCAACGGGATCAGCGGTGCCGTCTACATCGGGGCTCAGCTCGGGGCCGGGCCGCGCGATGGGCTGATGACGGGACTCGGACGCGTGCTGCGCCGCCCCGTCGGCCCGGTCCGGATCGTGCTCGAGATCCTGGTGCTGGGGACCGGATGGGCGCTGGGAGGCCCGCTCGGGGCAGGCACCGTGGTCTATGCGTTCGGGCTGGGTCCGATCATCCAGCTCGCCCTCCCCTATGTGACGCTGCGGGTCCGGGCTGACCGCGAGCGGTCACTCCCGGAACAGCAGCGTCAGGCTCCTCAGCCCAGTCCCTGACGCGCCCGCACGCCGGAGAGCTCATACAGCGCGATCGCCGCCGCCACCGAGGCGTTCAGCGACTCCGCACGCCCACCCATCGGGATGGACACCACCTGGTCGCAGAGCTCCCGTGTCAGGCGCGAGAGGCCCTTGCCCTCCGCGCCGACCACGAGCGCCGTCGGCTGGGTGCCGAGCTCGAGCTCACGGGAGGTGACATCCCCGTCCGCGTCGAGACCGAGCACGAAGACGCCGTCCTCCTTGAGCGAGGTCAGGGCACGGTTGAGGTTGGTGACCTGGGCGACGCGAACCCGGCCGGCGGCACCGGCCGCGACCTTCCAGACGCTCGCGGTCATCGACACGCTGCGACGCTCCGGCAGGATCACACCATGCGCGCCGAAGGCATCCGCAGAGCGCAGGATCGCACCGAGGTTGCGTGGGTCGGTGATCCCATCGAGAGCGACCAGCAGCGGCGGCTCGAAACGGTCCGCGGCGATGCTCAGCAGGTCATCGAGCTCCGCATACTGATACGCCGGGATCGTCAGCGCGACGCCCTGGTGCACCGCGTGATCCGTCAACCGGTCCAGATCGGTGCGGGGAGCCTCGGCGATCGGCAGCCCGCGAGCAGTGGCCAGACGCATGATCTCGCCGACGCGCTCGTCACTGTCCATCCTGACCATGACGGTCAGCTGAGTCGCGGGCACATCTTCCCGCAATGCTTCGAGCACGGCGTTGCGGCCAGCGACCTGATCGCTGCCCGGCAGCTTCCGAGCGCCCTTGCCGGCGGGGCCACGGCGCCCACCCGTTCCGCCGGACCCGCCCGACGCTGCAGCGCCGCCCTTGTAAGCCTTGTGATACGTGCGGTCCTCGGCCTTGGGCGTCGGGCCCTTGCCTTCGAGCGCACGGCGGCGCACACCGCCGGAACCGACGGTCGCACCCTTCTTGCCCTTGCGCATCGCACCGCGTCGCGTGCTGTTCCCTGCCATCAGATAACTCCTCAGTCCTTCAGTTCTTGGTGTCGAGGGTCCAACGGGCACCCTCGGGCCCGTCCTCGATACGAATGCCTGCCGCGACCAGAGCATCGCGCAATTCATCTGCGCGAGCCCAGTCCTTCTCCGCGCGTGCCGTCTCCCGGGCAGCGAGCTGAGTGTTGATCAGCGAATCCAGTGCCGCGTGCTCGGCGCCCTCGGACCCCGTGCCGCTCCCCCACTGGGCGGAGAGGGGGTCCAGCCCCAGCACGTCAAGCATGGCGCGCAGCCGGCCGAGGACCGCGGCGATCTCTGCCTCTGCAGCGCCGGCGGCGAGCAGGGAGTTCAGGTCGGACTGCTCGCGGTGAATCACAGCAAGCGCCTCGGGAACTCCGAGGTCATCGTCCATCGCCGCCACGAAATCGGCCGGCAGCTCGAGCGTGTGCAGCTCTGCCTCGCGCGCTGCCAGCGGATGGTCGCCGAGCAGCTCGGCGGCGCGGCGTGCGCTGGCGCTGAAGCGCTCCCAGACGGTCTCCGCCTCCCGCATCGCCGTGGCGTTGTACTCCACGGTGGCGCGGTAGTGGCCGCTCACCAGAGCCAGCCGCACGGACGGCGTCGGGTGCTCCGCCAGGGCCTGGGCAGCGGTGACGAAGTTGTCGAGGCTCTTGCCCATCTTCAGGCCGTCCACGGTGAGCACGCCGGAGTGCATCCAGCGGCGGGCGAAGCCATAGCCAGCGGCATGCGACTGCGCCTGCTCGTTCTCGTGGTGCGGGAAGCGCAGGTCGAGGCCTCCGGCATGGATGTCGAAGGTCTCGCCCAGGTATTTGCGGCTCATGGCGGAGCACTCGAGGTGCCAGCCCGGCCGGCCTCTGCCGAAGGGCGTGTCCCAGGCGGCGGTGTCCGGCTCAGCGGGCTTCGCGGCCTTCCACAGCGCGAAATCGCGACGATCCCGTTTGCCGGGCTCCGGCTCCTCCCCCGCGTCCTGCATGTTCTCGAGGGACTGCCGGGTGAGCGATCCGTAGGTGGGGTGCGAGGCCACGTCGAAGTAGACCGAGCCGTTCCCGTCCGCGTAGGCATGGCCGCGCTCGATGAGCAGCTGCATCAGCTCGATCATCTCGGGCACGTGGCCGGTCGCGCGCGGCTCATAGCTGGGCCGACGGTTGCCGATCTGGTCAAGCACATCCTGGAACTCGCGCTCGAAGCGCAGGGACCAGGCCCACCACTCGGCGCCGGCCTCGGCGGACTTGACGAGGATCTTGTCGTCGATGTCGGTGACATTGCGGATATGTGTCACCGGGAGTCCGCTGCGCTCGAGCCAACGGACCAGCACATCGAAGGCGAGGAAGGTGCGCAGATGGCCGAGGTGCGGTGCACCCTGGGTCGTCGGCCCGCAGACATACAACGACACCGCCCCCGCGCGCACCGGGATGAAGGGTGCGGTCGTACGGGTGGCGGTGTCATGCAGGTGGAGGCTCACGCACTCAAGGGTACTGCCCTCAGGACCGACCCACGGCCTGCGGCTCGCAGAGGGTCGGCTACCCGACCCGGCGAGGCTGGCCCAGTGGTCATTCCGTGGGTGCAGGGCTGGTCCTGCGGATCAGCCCGTGCGTGCGAGCCTTCCCTGCGGGTCAGTCCGTTCGGGCGCTGACCTGCTTGCCGTAGAGCTCATCGAAGGTGTCGTCATAGGACACCGCGTTCTGACGACGCTTGCCCTGCACTGCGCTCACGGCACTCTGAGCGGTCTCGATCGTGGTCTCGGGAGCCTTGAGCTTCTTGAAGACCAGGAAGGCGACCAGGCCCAGGATCGCGCCGATCACGATGAACACGCCGGCGACGATCAGGAAGGACGCCCAGTCCGGCAGCCCCGTCTTCTGCAGCCCGGTGGCCGCTGCGAACAGCAGCATCACCCAGGCGGAGAGGAGCAGGAAGAGCAGCACCGCCGCGCAGGCGGCGATGATGCCGACCTTGATCGCGAGGGCGGTGAACTCCTTCTTGGCGATGTCGATCTCATGGTGCACGACACCGAGGAGCTCGTCACGGATGGACTGGACGAGCTCGCCGATGGACCGCTGGGTGGGCGGCGTGCTCGGGTCGTTCGTGGTGTTGATCATGGTCTGAGCCTAACGCAGAGGGCAGGTCGTTCGAAGTTCACCGGATGAGGATCGGTGGATCAGTCCACCGAGATCCGCTTGCGCTTGGTGGTCTCGGTCCGCGGGCCCGCGGACGTCGTGCGACGCACCACGATGGACGGCGCGACCGCGACGTCACGGGCCGGGCCCTCATGGCCGGAGACGCGCTCGACCAGGAACTGGGCGGCGAGAGCGCCGAGACGGTCCGAGTTGGGATCCACGCTGGTCAGCTGCGACACCCCGGAGGCTGCGAGCGAGGTGTTGCCATATCCGGCCACCGCCAGCTCCTCAGGCACCGCGAAGCCGGCGTCACGAGCCGCGGCGAGCACACCGACCGCAGTGACATCGTTGGCGCAGGTGACAGCCGTGGGGACACGGCTGCCGCGCAGGAGCATCGACCCGGCGGTCTGCCCGACCTGTTCTGTGAAGTCACCGGGCTCGACGCGGGCGACCTCGCCCAGGCCGTGACGGTCCATCGCCTTGCGGAAGGCCTCGGCCCGCTCGCGGGCGACTGCCGCGCCGACTCCCCCGACGTGCGCGATCTCGCGGTGTCCCAGCCCGACCAGATGGTCCACCAGCAGCCCCTGGCCGACCTCGTCGTCGATGCGCACCGTGTCGAAGCGGCCGACGAACTCCTGCGAGCAGCCGATCCCGACGAACGGGCGGTTGCCCGTGGCCTCGAGCACGTTGTCCATATCCGCCAGGTCGGAGATCATCAGGAAGCCGTCGACACCGAGATGGACCAGGTTCTCGATCGCATCGGTGTCCGCAGCGACCGGGTACTCGGGCATCCGGCGCCGGGTGGGGACGACCACGGCGGTGCGTCCGGTCGCTGCCAGCTCGATGCGGATCGCCCGCACCAGATCAGAGATCCAGGTGTTGCGCATCGTATTCACGAGCACCGCGACCACACCTCGATGGTCGGTCTCCTCGCTGAGCTCGGCGAGCGGGAAGTTCAGCCGCTCAGCCGCCTCCCGCACCCGGCGGATCATCTGCGGCTTGATCTCATCGGACTCGCGCAGCGCGCGCAGTGCGACGGCGCTGGAGATGCCCAACGAGTTCGCGACATCGTGGAGGGTGCCGCGGTCCTGGTCGTCCGCCTCCAGCTCGGTGGCGGTCTGCTCGACGTTCTCGATCACCTGACCGGTGGAGCCGTCAGCGGTGGAAGGTGACCCGGCATCGGAGGCGGGGTCGATGGTCTCATCGGAAGATGTGGCGTCACTGCTCATAGACCCATTGAACCGCATTCTGCGGCACTATCCGTGACTGTCCGCGCAACGACCTCGATGGGTCGTGCTCTGCTTCGCCCGGCGAACTGGGGGTTTCCCCCCAGTCAGACGGCGGGCGGACACCGTGGGCGGGCGCTCCGTCCACGCATAGTGTCTGGGTATGGACGTTTCCTCTGCCCGGGGTGCAATGCGCGCGCGCTCCCGGCTCACCCCCTCCTCCCTCGCCTCCGTGGTCGTGGGCGGGCTGCTGTTCTACAGCTGGTTCTGGCTGAGCCTCACCCTGCTGATCGGCGGGCTCGCCTCCCTTCCCGCGCTCGGCACCGGTCTGCTGCTGCTGATCCCGTGGCTGCTGGTGATGCAGCTGGCTGTGCGGGTCGAACGTCGCCGTGCGGTCGCCATCCATGGCATTCCCGTGATCCTTCCCCCGCGTCGACGCTCCCGCCGCACCGGCGCTGCCGGATGGCTCAGCAACCGCTGGTTCGAACTCGGCTCCTGGGCATTCTGGCGGGGAGCGCTGCATCACCATCTCGCGATCCTGGTCACCGGTGCCTTCTTCACCGCCTTCGCAGTGTTCCTCTGGATCGGCTGGACAGGATGGGAAGTGGCCCTCACCCTCGGCAGCGTGGAGCTCGGAGGGCTCGAGCTCTCTCGTTGGTCTCTCGGTGGCATCGGCACTGCGGGGGTGGTGCTGGCGATCGTCATGCTGGGACTCGGCGCGCTCGCGGACCGAGGACTCGCTCAGGGACTGATCTCCGGCTCCGAAGAGGACCTTCGCGAGCAGGTCGCCGAACTGGCCGAACGCCGGCAGGGTGCAGTCGATGCTGCGACGCAGGAGCGCCTGCGCATCGAACGTGATCTCCATGACGGCGTGCAGCCGCGCCTGGTGAACCTCGCGATGACCCTGGGCATCGCGAAGAACACTGTCCGCACCGATCCCGAACGAGCCGAGCGGCTGGTCGGCGAGGCCCACTCCGAGGCCAAAGCCGTGATGACCGATCTGCGCCAGCTTGCGCGCGGCATCCATCCTGCGGTGCTCACCGATCGGGGGCTGGACGCCGCCCTGTCCGCGCTGGCAGCCCGCTCTCTGGTTCCGGTCGAGCTGCAGGTGGAGCTGGGCACCGAGCACATGCCCGCCCTGGACCGGGAGCTGGAGGCGGTGGCCTACTTCGTGGTCGCCGAGGCGCTGACGAACATCGCCAAGCACGCCGAGGCCACAGCGGCGACCGTGGACGTCCGCCGGAAGGACGCCATGCTCCGGGTACGGATCCAGGACGACGGCCGAGGTGGCGCGCAGGTGCGTCGAGACGGCCTCTCCACCGGTCTGGCCGGGCTCACGGACCGAGTCCGAGCCACCGGGGGCCTGCTCGAGGTCGCAAGCCCGCCAGGCGGCGGCACGGTGCTGATCGCCGTGATCCCGCTCGCGGATCGCACCGCCCCGGTGCCAGAACTCTCCCACCCCACCACCCAGGAGGACCTCCGATGAGGATCGTGATCGCGGATGACGCCGTGCTGCTGCGCGCAGGGCTCGAGCGGCTGCTCACCGATGCCGGCCACGAGGTGGTGGCCGCGGTCGGTGACGGCACGGCGCTGCTCAGCGCGATCTCGCAGCATCGGCCGGACCTCGCGGTGATCGATGTGCGGATGCCGCCCACCTTCACCGATGAAGGGATCCGGGCTGCCGTGCTGATCCGGCACCAGGATCCCGAGGTGTCGCTGCTGGTGCTCTCGCAGTACGTCGAGGAGCGATATGCCTCCGAGCTGATCGCCGATTCCCCGCTCGGCCTGGGCTATGTGCTCAAGGACCGGGTCGCGGATGTCGAGGACTTCCTGGGCGTGGTCGCGGACGTCGGGGCTGGCGGGACCTGGCTCGACCCCGAGGTGGTGCAGCAGATCTTCATCCGCTCCCGACGGCGCCGCACCCTCGAGGGCATGACGCCGCGCGAGCGCGAGGTGCTCTCGCTGATGGCCCAGGGTCGCTCCAACCAGGCGATCGCCGACGCCCTGTTCGTCTCCACCGGGAGCGTCGAGAAGCACATCTCCTCGCTGCTGGGCAAGCTCGACCTCCCCCCTGTCGACGGCGAGAACCGCCGAGTCATGGCAGTCCTGCGCTTTCTGGAATCCGAGGAACGCTGATGTCCACCACGCACCCGTCGCTTCCGCCCAGCCCGGCGCCCCCGCCCGGCCCGGCTGATCCCTCCGGGCCCGCCGCGCCGACGGCAGTCCTCGCGCAGCACTCGGCGGCACCGCCTCAGGGACGCCTGCTGCTTCCTGGAGAGCGGCTGATCCCCTCCCCGGGCAGGGACCGCCCGTGGCGCGTGCTGACGGTGCTCCTGGGCGCCTCGGTCGTGCTGCTGTTGGTCGGCGGCCTCGCCGTGGCCTCCGCGGCGAACTGGGCGGCGGGTCGCGGTTACACGGAGATCGCGTCGACGGCCGGGCTCGGCAGCCCTGCCTCGCTGCGCCTCGACAGCATGATGGGGACCGTCCAGGTGCTTCCCTCAGACGATGTCGACGAGGTGACTCTCGCTCTGGTGGAGCCGGGCGCCACGGGCCTCCCCTCGCCACAGGACACCACTCCTGCTCGCCTCACCCAGAACACCGACTCGGCAGGAACCACGTGGGTCACCGTGGCTCAGCCGCAGAGCACGGTCGGATGGCCCTGGGACGATCGCACCAGGGACGTCCTGCTGCTGGTCCCCTCCGGTCTGGAGCTCTCCCTCGGGATCGACGCCGGTGTCGGCGATGTCCTGGTCGATGGCACGTTCCACGCGCTGGAGGTGCGCGCTGATGTGGGCAACGTGGTGCTGGAACCGCTCAGCGTCTCTGACACGCTGACGGTGTCCTCTGAGATAGGCGAGGTGGAGATCGAGCTCGAATCCCCCGCGCCCGCGATCACCGAGATCACCGCTGCGGTGGGGAACGTCAGCCTCCAGCTGCCCACTGATTCCAGCGGCGCTCTGGACATCGTCTCGAACCTGGGCGATGTGTCCGTCACGGCCCCCGGCACCACCCGCTGGCAGGTCGACGCAGACTCGGAGCTCGGCCAGGTCTGGGTGGACCCGGGCGTGGCCGCCGGCGCCGGTGACGACGGCACCCTCAGCGTGACCGCAGATCTCGGAGACATCACCATCGAACGGTGACCTGTCGGCTCGACAGCACGCAGGAGGGGCTCCCGGCCGATGACCGGGAGCCCCTCCTGCGTCCTTCTGGACCCGGCGGGTGCCGGGCCACGGGCTCAGCCCTTGCTGCTCAGGACTTGCCGCCCAGGCCCTGCTGGATGAGATCCATCACCGATGCGTCGGCGAGGGTCTGCGTGTCACCCACTTGGCGGTTCTCGGCGACGTCCCGCAGCAGGCGCCGCATGATCTTGCCGGAGCGGGTCTTGGGCAGCTCGGAGACGACCAGCACCTTCTTCGGCTTGGCGATCGGGCCGATCTCCCTGCCCACATGGGCGCGCAGCATCTCGGGCACGGCGTCCTCACCACCAGCGGCGGCGATCGCCTCGTCGTTCCCCGAGCGCAGGATCACGAAGGCGACAGGCACCTGCCCGGTGGTCTCGTCGGCCGCACCGACCACCGCAGCCTCGGCAACCCACTCGTGGCTGACCAGTGCGGACTCGATCTCCATCGTGGACAGTCGGTGTCCGGAGACGTTCATGACGTCGTCCACCCGGCCCAGCAGCCAGATGTCGCCGTCCTCATCGCGCTTGGCGCCGTCACCGGCGAAGTAGAGGCCCTCGAAGCGCGACCAGTACGTCTCCTTGAAGCGCTCGGGATCGCCCCAGATGCCGCGCAGCATGCCCGGCCAGGGCTGGTCCAGCACCAGATAGCCGCTCTCCCCGTTCGCGACGGATTCACCGGCGTCGTTGCGCACGTCCGCGCTGATACCGGGCAGCGGCTGCTGGGCGGAGCCCGGCTTGGTCGCGGTCACGCCCGGCAGCGGGGAGATCATGATGCCGCCGGTCTCGGTCTGCCACCAGGTGTCCACGATCGGGCAGCGGTCGCCGCCGATGACCCGGCTGTACCACAGCCACGCCTCGGGGTTGATGGCCTCGCCGACGCTGCCGAGCAGCCGCAGCGAGGAGAGGTCGAACTTGCCGGGGATCTCCTCGCCCCACTTCATGGCGGTGCGGATCGCGGTGGGCGAGGAGTAGAACTGGGTGACCTTGTACTTCTCGATGATCTCCCACCAGCGGCCCTGGTGCGGGCTGTCCGGGGTGCCCTCGTAGATGACCTGCGTGGTGCGGTTGGCCATCGGCCCGTAGACCACATAGGTGTGGCCGGTGACCCAGCCGATGTCGGCGGTGCACCAGAAGACGTCCGTGGACGGCTTGATGTCGAAGACGTTGCGATGGGTGTAGGCGGCCTGGGTGAGATAGCCGCCGGTGGTGTGGATGATGCCCTTGGGCTTCCCGGTGGTCCCGGAGGTGTAGAGGATGAACAGCGGATGCTCCGCCTCCACCGCGACCGGCGCGTGCTCGGTCGAGGCGGTCTCGCGCGCCTCGTGCCACCACACATCGCGCCCCTCGGTCCACTCGACGTCGCCGCCGGTGCGACGCACCACCAGGACGTGCTCGACGCTGTCGCCGCCTCCGGCGAGCGCCTCGTCGACGGCGGGCTTGAGCGGAAGCTGCTTGCCGCGACGGTTCTGGCCGTCAGCGGTGATGACCACCCTCGCTTCGGCATCTTCGATGCGGGAGCGCAGGGCTTCGGCGCTGAAGCCTCCGAACACCACGGAGTGCGGGGCGCCGATGCGGGCGCAGGCGAGCATCGCGAACACCGCCTCCGGGATCATCGGCAGGTAGATCGCGACCCGGTCGCCGGTCTTCACTCCGAGATCAGCCAGCACGTTGGCCATCTTGGAGATCTCGTCCTTGACGTCTGCGTAGGTGTAGGCGGCGTCGGAGCCGTCCTCATACTCCGCCAGCAGTGCGACCTGGGAGCCGTGCCCGGACTCGACGTGACGGTCCACGCAGTTGTAGGCGACGTTCAGGGTGCCGTCGGCGAACCAGCGGGCGAACGGCGGGTTGGACCAGTCGAGGGTCTCGGTGAACGGGGTCTCCCAGCTCAGCAGGCTTGCTCGCGAGCGCCAGAAGGCGAGATTGTCACGCTCCGCCTCCTTGTAGAGCGAGGGTCGGGCGACCGCGTTCTGGACGAACTCGGTGGGTGGGGAGAAGGTGCGGCTCTCCTGGGAGAGGTTCTCGATCCCGGTGGTGGCGTCGTCGGACATCAGCACTCCTGCTACACGGGCCCCGGGTCCCCGGGGCGAATGGACGCGGCCACCGTATCGCAGGAGACTCACGTCACGGGCACCGGTCACACTCCTCGAACAGGATCCGGCCGTCGCGGTGCGCAGGTCGCACCGAGCCGACAAACCGTTCGAGGGCACCACGTCCCCTTCGCGGGCACCTCGTCGGGCCTTCAGCCGAGGCGACTACCGTAGGGGCCCATGGCCCCCGATCCTGTCGCTGCAGTTCCGGCGCTCCTCGCCCCGACCCGCCTGCGTTCCCTGGAGATCCGCAACCGCATCTGGCTGGCGCCCATGTGCCAGTACATGGTCGAGGCGGAGGACGGCGTCCCCACGGACTGGCATCTGGTGCACCTGGGCGCGCGCGCGACCGGTGGATTCGGTCTGCTGATCACCGAGGCCACCGCGATCAGCCCCGACGGGAGGATCAGCCCCCAGGACACCGGTCTGTGGAACGACGAGCAGGTCGAGGCCTGGCGACGGATCACCGGCTTCTGCCAAGAGCAGGGGGCGAAGATCGCGGTCCAGCTCGCCCATGCCGGCCGCAAGGCCTCCACCTGGCCGGCGCTGCCTCGCTTCCGCAGACGGCGCGGCACGGTGCCGGAGTTCGCCTCCGGCTGGCGCACCGTCGGCCCCACCTCGGATCCCTTCCCCGGGCTGGACGCTCCGGATGCGCTGAGCCGCGAGGAGATCGCTCAGGTGGTCAAGGATTTCGTGGCCGCTGCCCGACGTGCGGAGGAAGCCGGCTTCGATGCCGTCGAGCTGCATTTCGCCCACGGCTATCTGGTCCATGAGTTCCTCTCCCCGCTCGTGAACACCCGCGATGACGAGTACGGCGGCGAAGGTCCCGGACGGCGCCGGCTCGCCCTCGAGATCGCCTCCGCGGTGCGGGAGCAATGGCCTGCCGAGCGCCCTCTGATCGTGCGCCTCAGCGCCACCGACTGGATCGACGGCGGCTGGGATATCGAGCAGTCCCTCGAGCTCGCCCAGGAGCTCGAGGGCGTGGGCGTCGATGCCCTGCACGTCTCCACCGGCGGAGCGGTGATCGCGGACATCGCGGTCGGGCCGGAGTATCAGGTGGGCTTCGCTCGCACCCTGCGCGATGCGGTGTCGATGCCGGTGGCGGCCGTGGGCCTGATCACGGACCCGGTCGGCGCCCAGACCGTGCTCGAGCGGGGCGACGCGGACTTCGTCGCTGTGGGGCGTGCCGCGCTGCGCGAGCCGAGCTGGCCCCAGCGCGCCGCACACGAGCTCGGGATGCGCGATGCCGCGCTGTACCCCGGCGCATACCAGCGGGGCTCCTGGTGAACGTCCCTGGCGGGCGGCGATGATCCTGATCAGCGGGGCGAGCGGCGGGGTCGGCCGGGAGGTATGCCTGGCGCTGGCTGCTCGTGGGGAGCAGCTCGTGCTCACCGCCCGGGAGAGATCCCGGCTGGAGTCCGTGGCCGCCGCGGTGCGGGCCGCCGGAGGAGAGGCCCGGGTGCTCCCCTGCGACCTGCGCGACCAGCAGGCTGTCGCCGAGCTCGCCGAGACCGTTCTGGCCGAGCACGGCACCCCGGAGGCGGTGATCTCGCTCGCCGGGCACTCCATCCGTCGCAGTCTCGAGCAGAGCTTCGGGCGACCCCATGACCTGGTGCGCCTCACCGGGACGAATCTGCTCGGACCGGCTGCCCTGCTGCTGGCGATGCTGGAGCCGATGTGCAGCGCTGGTCGCGGCCGGGTCATCGCGGTCACCAGCGCCTCTGCCCGAATCCCCACCCCGGGCTGGGCCGCCTATGGGGCGTCGAAGGCAGCGCTGGACACCTGGTTGCGGGCGCTGCGCCCACACGCCGCACGCCATGGGGTGCGGATCGCGATCGTGGAGCTCCCGCTGGTCGCGACCGCGATGGCGGCCCCGACCTACGGCAGCTCTCCGCGCTGCGCACTCTCTCCCTCGGACGCCGCCCGCCGGGTCCTGCACGCCCTGGATGCACCCCGCACCCTGCTCTCGCCGCTCTGGGCACGCGCGGGGGCGGTGCTCGCACAAGCGGCGCCCACGCTGTCCGCTGCCGCCGCGGGGCGGGTCGGAGAGGTGATTCAGCGCCTCGTCTCGCGAGGACACACCACTCCCGACGCCGATGGCGCTGCGGAGCCCCCCAGCAGGAGGAGCACGCCTCGATGAAACTCCTGACTCCGTCGGCCGCTCTGCGTGCCCGACTCTCTCTGCGTCCTCGCGCCGTCGTGCTCCTGGACCTGCGCGGCACTCTCACCGCAGGCGAGCTGCTCGATCAGGTGCAGCTGCACCGCCGCTCTCGAAGGACAGCGGACCGGCCGGGACTCGGTGCGCTGCCTGCGAATGCCTCACTGCGTCAGGTGCTGGTCACCGCGCTGGCGGGGAACGGGATGCTCGAACTGCGGTCCAGCGGCAGCACCGGGTCGCCCCGTACCGAGCGTCGCGGTCCGCTCTCCGTGGCCCAGCTGGCCACCCTCGCCGATCTCGGCCGACGGATCGGGATGCGCCGCGGGCAACGGATCGCCTGCGCGGCACCGGGCGTCCACGGCCACGGGCTGCTGGTCTCTCTGGGCTCGCTCGCGCTGGGTGCCACGCTGGTGGATCTGAGTCATCTCCCCGCCCCGCAGCGGGTGACCCTGCTGCACCGCAGCGCACCGGACCTGCTCACCGGCGTGCCCGTGCACCTGGTGGATCTCCTCACCGCGGACCGTGCCCTGGACCGAGGCCAGGCGCTGCACATCCCCCGCGTGGTCTCCGGCTCCGATCAGCTCTCCCCCGGGCTTCGCGCGGATCTGGCCCGGCATTTCCGGGCCCGCGTGCATGACGTCTACGGGACCACCGAGACCGGCTCGCTCACCGTCGACGGCACGCCGCTGCGCGGAGTACGGCTGCGCGAGGTCGATGGCCTGCTGCACGCCCGCACCCCCTTCACCGCAGGGCAAGAACTGGTCACCGACCGCGGAGAGATCACCGCCGACGGCGTCGTCCGGGTGCTCGGGCGCGCCGACGGCACGCTCTCCTCCGGTGGCATGGTGCACGACCCCGCCTCGGTGCTGCGGCTGCTGCGGTCCCAACGCGGGGTGCTCGAGGCGCGCCTGCGTGTGGTTCCTGATGACCGCTTCGGGGTACGGACTGTCGCCGAAGTGCGGCTCCTAGGAGCTGCGGCGGGGACTGCACCCGGCACGGAGGAGCTGCGAGCACTGGTGCGGGACCAGCTGGGTGCCGCCTCGGTGCCGCGCGAGATGCTGCTCAGCACTGAAGGTCCCTGCATTCCGGATCCCCGCAGCCCGGAATGCGGGCAGCCGGGTCCCAGCAGTACAGATCCCAGCAGTACCGATCTCAGCAGTCCGGGACGCTGACCGGGACCGCAGTTACTGCGAGCCCGCCCATCGCGGTCTCCTTGTAGCGCTCGTTCATGTCCTTGCCGGTCTGGCGCATCGTCTCGATGACGGTGTCCAGGGAGACGAAATGCTCCCCGGTGCCGCGCAGCGCGAACCGTGCGGCGGTGATCGCCTTGACCGCGGCCATGGCATTGCGCTCGATGCAGGGGATCTGCACCAGGCCTCCGATCGGATCGCAGGTCAGGCCCAGGTTGTGCTCCATCGCGATCTCTGCGGCGTTCTCCACCTGGGCGGGCTTGCCACCCATCGCCTCACAGAGGGCGGCGGCGGCCATGGAGCAGGCGGAGCCCACCTCGCCCTGGCACCCCACCTCGGCACCCGAGATCGAGGCGTGCTCCTTGTACAGCGAACCGATCGCACCGGCGGTGAGCAGGAAGCGCACCGCGATCTCGTCGGGGTCCACCCCCTCGATGTAGGTGGTGGCGAAGTACAGCACCGCCGGGACGATGCCGGCCGCTCCGTTCGTGGGCGCCGTGACCACCCGGCCACCGGCGGCATTTTCCTCGTTCACCGCGAGTGCCGCGAGCGAGACCCATTCGAAGGCGTTCATCGGCAGTCGCACCGGGTCTTCAGCGGAGAGGGAGTCGTACCAGGAGGAGGCGCGGCGTTTGACCTCGAGGCCTCCGGGCAGGATGCCGCCGGTGCGGGTGCCGCGCTCGATGCAGTCGTGCATGGCGCGCCAGATGGTGAGCAGGCCGGACCGGATCTCTTCGTCGCTGCGCCACTGGCGCTCCCTCAGCAGCATCGCCTCGGAGATGGAGATCCCGCGGTCCTCGCAGACCCGCAGCAGCTCGTCACCGGTGGTGAAGATGGTGCGTCCCTCGTCCTCGGCGGCGACCTCGGCGATCGAGCGGTCCATATCCGCCTCGTCGACCACGAAGCCTCCGCCCACGGAGAACATCGGGCGTCGCAGAAGCTCCTGGCCCGTGGCGTCCAGCGCGATGAAGGTCATTCCGTTGGAGTGCTGGGGCAGGAACGTCAGCGGATGCAGCACGATCGTGGAGGGCCGCAGGGCAATGGAGAGGGTGCCATCCAGGAGCAGCCCGCCCTCGGCCTCGATCTGGGCGACCCGTTCACGCCCGGCCACCGGATCCACGGTCTCCGGGTCAGCTCCCTCGAGGCCCATCACCACCGCGTCCAGCGTGCCGTGCCCCACCGCGGTGGCGGCGAGAGAGCCGTAGAGATGAACTGCGACATCGGCGACGCGCGGGCCGAGCACAGGATCTCCGAGCACCTCGCGGGCGAACATGCCGGCGGCTCGCATCGGCCCCACGGTGTGCGAGCTCGAGGGCCCGATACCGATCTTGAACATGTCGAAGGTACTGATGCTCATCGCGTGCCTCCTCGGCGCTTCACCTGCTCGTCATCGAGCCAGGCTTCCGCCGTTCATCGTCCTCCACGGCGACGTGGCGCGCGAGTCGGCGCGCCGGAGCGTCCACGCCCCTGCCCCTTTCCGGTGCCTGCTGCGCCCTTCCCGGCGCCACCCGCGGAGCGACCTCGGTCCTCTCCCCTGCTGGACCCACCGGCGCGACCACGACCGCCGCCTGCCGAGCGGGCATCGCTCTGACGGCCTCGTTCCTCAGCTGCGGCACCGTCCCGGCCACGAGCGCCACCACGACGCGGCTGCCCCTGTCCCGAACGGGCGCTGCCCTGCCCGGAGCGAGCGCTGCTCTGACCGGGCCGGCCACCGCGCTGGCCCGAGCGCGCAGTGCCCTCGGCCTCCTCCGGCTCCTCCCACGAGGCACGCCGCTCCTCGTTCGCCCGTCGCTCCTCGGCCTTGCCGGCGTCCGCCCCTCGGTGGCGGTTGCGCCCCAGGTCGAGCTTGCGCGGGGCGCCCTTGTACTTCACGCTCGCGGGATCCTCCACGGGCTCGCCGGCAGGCGTCCTCCCGCCGAGGTCGGCGAGGGCGGGAACCTCCGCGGAATCGACGTCGTCGGCCCAGGTCGGCTCGACCTTGGCGCCGGCGAGAACATTCTTGGTCTTCGCGATCTGGTGCGGCAGGGCGAGCGTGACCACGCTGCCCGTCGCTCCTGCACGTGCGGTACGGCCCGAGCGGTGCACGTACTCCTTCACGTCATCGGAGGGATCGACGTGAACCACCATCGTCACGTCGTCGATATGGAGTCCGCGGGCGGCGACGTCGGTCGCGACCAGCACCGGATAGGCGCCTTCGCGGAACCCGGCCAGGACATTGGTCCGCAATCCCTGCTGCTTGTTCCCGTGCAGCGCCGCAGCGCCGATCCCGACCTCGACCAGCTCCTGCGCGACCCGCTCGGCACCGAGCTGGGTGCGCGTGAACATCAAGGTGCGTCCCTCGCGGGCACCGAGCTGAGCCGTGACCTCGCGCTTCGCGGTCGGGGCGATGGCCAGCACATGGTGGTCCATCGTGGCCACCGCGGCGGTGACGGGAGTGGTCTCGTGACTGACGGGATCGACCAGGAAGTTGTCGACGATCTGCTCGACCTGACCGTCCAGAGTGGCCGAGAACAGCATCTTCTGGGTGCCCATCGGGATCGCGGAGAGGATGTCGCTGACGTCCGGCAGGAAGCCGAGATCAGCCATGTGATCCGCCTCATCGATGACCGTGGTCTCCACCAGGTCCAGCTGGAGCGCGCCTCGCTCGGCGAGGTCGATCAGCCGACCCGGCGTGGCCACCACGATCGCAACTCCGCGAGCCACTGCGTCGGCCTGCTTCTCGATGTTCATGCCGCCGGCGACCAGCTGCGCCTTGATGCCCACTGCTCGGGCGAACGGGTGGATCGTGTCCACAACCTGCACCGCCAGCTCACGGGTGGGCACCAGAACCACACCGAGCGGGCGCTTGCGATGCATCTTGCGGCCACGGAAGCGGGAGGTCATCGCGAGAGTGAAGGCGAGAGTCTTGCCGGAGCCGGTCTCGGCACGGGCCAGCACGTCGCGCCCGGCGAGCGCGTCGGGAAGGATCACGGACTGGATCTCGAAGGCGCTCTCGAGCCCCTGCGAGGCGAGGACTCCGAGCAGCTCATCGGGCAGAGCCATGTCCTCGAACTGCTCGGAACGGCGTGCTGAACTACGGCGGGCCTTGGGCATGGTGATCCTCCTGACGAAACGGACGCCCTCATCATCCAGCATGCGGGCGTGATGAGAGAATAGGAGCGATGTTGCGCACTCTGATGACCTCAAAGATCCACCGAGCCACTGTCACGCAGGCAGACCTGCACTACGTCGGCTCGGTGACGATCGATCCTGCCCTCACGGAGGCCGCGGGGCTGGTCGAGAACGAGCAGGTCACCATCGTAGACATCACCAATGGTCACCGCCTGATCACCTACGTGATCGAAGGCGAGCGCGACAGCGGAGTGATCGGCATCAACGGCGCCGCCGCACACCTGGTCACCCCGGGCGATCTGGTGATCATCATTGCGTACGGGCAGCTGGACGAGACGGAGGTCTCCACCCACCGTCCTCGCGTGGTCCACGTCGATGCGGAGAACCGCATCGTCGCGCTCGGTGCCGACGGCGCCGAGCCGGTTCCCGGCAGCAGCGATCAGATCGACGGACGCACCTCCCACGGGCTGCGCTGACCCCTGCCGCAGTCGTAGATGTCCGGCTGCTGAACGAGGGAAGCCCCTTTCCTGCTGGCCGACTAGGATCAGCCCGGTGATATCGACTTCCCTCTTCCCGCCACTTTGAGCGGGGTTCTGGCCGGCTTCTTCATCGTCTGGGCGATGATCGCCGTGGGCTGGGTGGTCGGACGCACCGGTGTGCTCGGCCCGCACGGCCGCTATGTGCTGAACCGCTCGACCTTTTTCATCGCCTCCCCCGCCCTGGTCCTGGTGGGGCTGCTCGAATCCGACGTGGCCGAGGTGCTCTCGCTGCCGATGGCCGTGGCGGGGATCTCGGGGCTCGCCACCGGCGCGATCGTGATCCTCGCGGTGCGGCTGTTCACCCAGCGGCGCGGGGCCGACCTGGTGATGACCGCGATCAGCGGTTCCGTCGTCAACGGCGCGAATATGGGCTTCCCGATCGCCCTCTATGTGCTCGGGGACATCTCCCACGCGCTGCCGGTGATCCTGTTCCAGCAGGCGGTATACACACCGCTGTACCTGTTCGTCCTGCATCGGATCACCGAGAAGGACTCGTCGGGCCCCGCCGGAGTGCTGCGCAGCATCATCGCGAACCCGACCATCATCGCCTCCGCGGTCGGCCTGCTCCTGGTGCTGGCGGGGGTGAAGATCCCCGCAGTGGCGCTCGAACCTATCCACTCGCTCGCGGACATGGCGATCCCCGCGATGCTGCTGGCCTATGGCCTCTCGCTGTACGGATCGCGGCCGCTGGCGAAGGATGACGGCTATCGCGGCCTGATCGCGGTGGCCTCGGGCTCGAAGCTGCTGCTGATGCCGGTGATCGCACTGGGGGTGGGGCTGCTGCTCGGCATGCGGGGCGCCTCGCTCTACGAGGTGGTGGTGATGGCGGCGCTGCCCACGGCGCAGAACGTCTACGTCGCCGCCGCCCGCTACCGGGCCTCGGAGAATCTCGCCCGAGACACGGTGCTGATCACCACGATCGGCACCGTGCTGGTGCTGCTGGCGATCTCCGCGGTGCTCGGGGCCTGAGCGAGGCAGGGTGCCCCTCGGTGCGCGCTGGCGCGCACACTCCTGGGCACGGCCCGCGGCGCGGTACGATGGGTCGGTGACTCGACGGCTCCTGCTTATGCAGCCGCGTCGGACAAGGCCCGCGTCCACCCCGCGCTCCTGAGAGCGTGCCGGTGCGCACATGAGGCACCGATGCGGCTCCCCTCGCCTGCGCGAGGGTTTTTTCATGTCACGAGACGCCTGGCGGCATCCGCCGCACTGATCCTTCGGAGGACGATCCACCCATGAGCGAGGCCCCGCACCGCTACACCGCCGCCGTGGCGGACGATATCGAGCGCCGCTGGCAGCAGCGCTGGGACGAGGACGGCACCTTCCACGCCGACAACCCCGTCGGCGAGCTCCGCGGCTCTGCCGAGTCGATCGAGCAGGCCGCCGCCACCTCCGGCGGAGCGGCCGCCGAGAAGATGTACATCATGGACATGTTCCCGTACCCCTCCGGGGCGGGACTCCACGTGGGGCATCCGCTGGGGTATATCGCGACCGACGTGGTCGCCCGCCACCAGCGGATGATGGGCAAGAACGTCCTCTACACGATGGGCTACGACGCCTTCGGCCTGCCAGCGGAGCAGTACGCCGTGCAGACCGGCACCCATCCGCGCATCACCACCGAGGCGAACGTGGCGAACATGCGCCGCCAGCTGCACCGGCTGGGCCTGTCCCACGACTCCCGTCGTTCGCTGGCCACCACCGATCCCGCGTTCGTGAAGTGGACGCAGTGGATCTTCCTGCGGATCTTCGACTCCTGGTACGACCCGACGGCGCCGAACGCCGACGGCGTCACAGGAAAGGCGCGACCGATCGCCGAGCTGCGCGAGGAGCTGCGCCGCGGGACGGTGGATCCGTTCACCCTCGCAGACCGTCAGGGCATCGACCTGCCGGAGGGTTGGGCGGGCCGCTCCCCCGCCGATGTCACCGGTGCGAGCGACGCCGAGATCGCCGAGCTGGCGAACTCCTTCCGGCTGACCTACATCTCTGAGACCCCGGTGAACTGGTGCCCGGGCCTGGGCACCGTGCTGGCCAATGAGGAGGTCACCGCCGAGGGCCGCTCCGAGCGCGGGAACTTCCCCGTGTTCACCCGCCGCCTGCGGCAGTGGAACATGCGGATCACCGCCTACGCGGACCGCCTCATCGACGACCTGGACCGGGTGGACTGGCCCGAGTCGATCCGCGCCATGCAGCGCAACTGGATCGGGCGCAGCCATGGCGCGCAGATCACCTTCCCCACCACGGGCGTCGCCTCCGCCCCTGAGGCATCCTTCGATGTCTTCACCACCCGCGCCGACACCCTGTTCGGTGCGACCTTCTGCGTGCTCTCCCCCGAGCACGCGCTGCTCGCGGATCCCTCGGCCCTGCCGGCAGCCTGGCCGGAGGGCACTGAAGAGTCCTGGACCGGCGGCGCAGACACCCCGGGTGAGGCAGTGAAGGCCTACCGGGCGCGAGCCGCCTCCCTCGACGAGGATGAGCGGACCGCAGACGATCGTGAGAAGACCGGCGTCTTCACCGGACTGACCGCGACCAACCCGATGGACGGCCGCGTGCTGCCCGTCTTCACGGCCGATTACGTGCTGACCGGCTACGGCACCGGCGCGATCATGGCGGTCCCCGCCGAGGACGAGCGCGACTTCGCCTTCGCCTCGAAGTTCTCGCTGCCGGTGATCCGCACCGTGCAGCCGCCCGCCGATTTCGAGGGCGGCGCCTGGACCGGCGAGGGTCAGAAGATCAATTCTGCCAGCGCCGATCTGGATCTGAACGGCCTGGACAAGGACGAGGCCAAGCAGAAGGCGACCGCCTATGCCGAGTCGAAGGGCTTCGGTCGCGCCCGCACCACCTTCCGGCTGCGGGACTGGCTGTTCTCGCGCCAGCGCTATTGGGGCGAGCCCTTCCCGATCGTCTACGACCCGGCGGCACCCGAGGTGCCGATCCCGTTGCCGGAATCGATGCTGCCGCTGGACCTGCCCGAGGTCGCTGACTTCTCCCCCAAGACCTTCGATCCTCAGGACGCGGACACCGAGCCGCAGACGCCGCTCTCGCGCGCCACCGAGTGGGCCGAGGTGGAGCTGGACCTGGGCGAGGGTCTGAAGACCTACCGCCGCGAGACCAACACGATGCCGCAGTGGGCCGGGTCCTCCTGGTACCACCTGCGCTACATCGACCCCACCGAGGACGACGTCCTGGTGCGGGCGGAGAATGAGAAGTACTGGCTCGGCTCGCGCGAGGACGGTGGCGTGGGCGGCGTGGATCTCTACGTCGGCGGGGTCGAGCACGCGGTGCTGCACCTGCTGTACGCACGGTTCTGGCACAAGGTGCTCTTCGACCGCGGCGATGTCTCGAGCCAGGAGCCCTTCCACCGCCTGTTCAACCAGGGCTACATCCAGGCCTTCGCCTACACCGATGCCCGCGGCGTCCACGTCCCCGCCGAGGAGGTCGTCGCGGAGTCCGACGGCACCTTCACCTACCAGGGCGAGCCCGTCACCCAGGAGTACGGGAAGATGGGCAAGTCGCTGAAGAACGCTGTGGCCCCGGACGACATGTACGAGGAGTACGGCGCAGACACCCTGCGTGTATACGAGATGTCGATGGGTCCGCTGGACCTCTCCCGTCCCTGGGAGACCCGGGCCGTCGTCGGCTCCCAGCGCTTCCTGCAACGCCTCTGGCGCCTCGCGGTCGATGAGGAGACCGGGGAGCTGAACGTCTCCGACGAGCCCGCCGAGCTCGCCATCCAGCAGGCGACGCACCGCGCCATCGACGGGGTCACCCGGGACATGGAGCGGATGCACTTCAACACCGCGATCGCGAAGCTGATCGAGCTGGTGAACCACCTGACCAAGCATCTGATCGCCCACGGCTCCACTCCGCGCGAGGCCCTCGAACCACTGCTGCTGATGGTCTCGCCCCTGGCCCCGCACCTGGCCGAGGAGCTATGGGCACGGCTGGGCCACCAGGGCAGCATCTCGCGCGTGCCCTTCCCCGTGGCTGACCCTGAGCTGCTGAAGGCCGAGCAGGTCACCTGCGTGATCCAGATCAAGGGCAAAGTACGCCACCGGATCGAAGTCGATCCCGAGATCTCTGAAAGCGATCTCGAGGCCGCCGTGATGGCCGAGCCGCGAGTACAGGAGCTGCTCGAGGGCCAGACCCTCCGCAAGGTCATCGTCCGCGCACCGAAGATCGTGAACATCGTCGTCTGAGCGGTACGGCTGGGCAGCTCGCCTGTGCAGTTCGACGGAGCAGTACGGCGGGGCAGTTCTAGGGGCTGCCCTGCACGACGGCGCTCGCGACAGGCCGACGGCCCCGGGAACCCAGAGCGGGTTCCCTGGGCCCCTGCTGTGCGCCCCTCGCGCGCAGGCGACGGTTCCTCCACATCCCCTCGCCGTCCACATTCCCCCGCGGTACCCGGCGCTCCGGGGGCTGCTCTGCCTACGGTCTGGATATGAACACCTTCTGGGGATCAGAGACCGAGGCCGTGACTGAGCTGTCCGCCGAGTTCGCCACCAGCGCGGGCCAGCTGGAAGCGGTGATCACCGCTACAGCCCGCGCGGTGCACGCTGCAGCCTGGTTCGGCCCGGATGCGGTGGACCATCGTCGACGCACCGACGAGGTGGTCGACACCGTGATCCGGCTGGCTGAGAAGCTGCGGAAGCTCGGCACACTGCTCGAGCAGGAGGCGACGGAACAAGACGTCTGCTCCCAGCCCGAGACCGCCCCAGGACTGGCAGGAGATCCGCTCGGTGTGCGCATGGCCCCTCCCTGGGTCCCGGACCCGGCAGTGGGATTCCCTCCGTTGCGCGGGAAGGGTGACGTGGAGTGGGGGCCGATGATCGGTGGGCCGTTCATGCACCCGGACCCGCCGAGCCTGGTGGATCACCTCCCCGATCTGGAGGAGCTCTGGCCGATGATCGGCGGTCCCTTCATGCGCCAGGACCCATCGCCACTCCCATCGACTCGACCGCTCCCTGAGGGAGAAGAGTTCGCCCTGGATCCCGAGACCCTGGCCGAAGCGCAGCTCGACCGGAAGCTCGGCCTCGGTGCGATCCCCGTGGTGGGCGCGGTCCAGACGCTGATGGGGGTGCACAGCGGGATGGGCAAGGTCTTCGACCGTACGGAGCAGAACCTCGAGGAGGTCGGCCTGGGGGCATTCACCCCGGCGGTCTCAGTGATGCGGCTGCCCCACACCCTCTCCAGTGCCATCCTCGGAAGCGACTCCGTGCCGGGGCAGGTGATCTCCGGCATCGACCAGGGGCTCGCCAACGTCATGCAGACCAGCGAGGAGGTCTCCTCCGCGATCGGCGACGGGGATCTGGCGGGTGTGGTGCGCGCTGGGGAACGAGGGATGTACCGTCACGCCGGGGCGATGGCGGATATCTTCGCCGCTACCCCGGTGCCTGCCCTGTCCCGGACGGCTTCAGAGGTGATCGGCACCGGGGCGGACCTGGTGGAGCCCCTCAGCCCGGAGGCGGCGGCACCGCTGCGCGCGGCGGAGCAGGCGTCCCTCGAGTTCGGGCAGGCATGGCAGCACGGCGTGGACGAGATCACCGACCCCGAGCGCTACTACGACCTGCGCCGCCAGTATCTCCCGACACCGTGGGACCCACAAGGGTGAGATCGCCCGGCGCGCAGCAGATGCCCCGTTGAGGGATGGGTAGTGCACCCCATGGTGCTTCGCCGTCCAAGGTCCGATCATTGTCCACATGACGTTCTATGGTGCAGACACCGAGCAGCTGCGCGATCTCGCAGGCCGGTTCACCGATGCCTCGGTACGTATCGACGATCTGCTGACATCGCTGCAGGGACTGGTCCGCGCGGTGAACTGGGCAGGCCCGGATGCCGAGGACTTCCGCTCTCAATTCGATGACACCCACCAGCGCGGAGCGAGCACCACCGCGCAGATCTCCGAGCGCGGCACCCAGCTCAGTGCAGAAGCCGACGAGCAGGACGCGACCTCTGCCCACGATGGTTCGGGCAGCTCCACCGGCATCAGGGATGACAACCCCCTCGATGCGATCCGCAGGATCCTTGGAGACGGTGGCGGTCGCGACGGCGGCCCCGACCTCCCGGACTGGCTCGACAAGGCCTCCGACGCCGGGAAACTCGGCAAGGATGGTCGGGATACCTCAAGGACGCAAGCTCGGGGGAGCGGGGTTGCGCAGATCTGCAGAGTTGCACGCCTCAGCTTTAGTCCTCAGCTAGGCGCTGACACATCGGAAGTGATCCGTTCGGGGCTTGGTCCGTGAAAAGACCTTGCTTGGTTCGGGCCTCGAGGTGGCAGCAGAAGTGCGGCGTCGGAGGCGGGCTCTGGGTGGAACCAGGGTCCGCCTTCATGTTTGCGGAAGTGCGGTGATAAGTGTCGGTTGGCCCATGTCGTCACGCCCGTGAGTCAGCCAGACTGTCGCCGCCTATCCGTGCATTAGTCGGGCGCAAGCCCCACCAGGCCATCGTGCTGCGGGAGGCTACCTCGGCGGCGAGACATGCCGCAGAACTAGCCCGGCCATGCGTTTCCGGTCGAGGTGTGCGGGCACTGGGAACCCGGCGTTCCGGAGGACGACCCTCCCGGCGATCTCATGGAGGATTCGCGCCGTGTCTCGCTTGAAGCCGATTAGCCCGCTGCCTGCCAATTTCCATGGCACCTCTGGATGAGCCTCTTTCATTTCGAGCAGCGAGTGTAGATCCGCGAGGTCCTTCTCCGTGCGTCGCGCCTTCCAAGCGTGGGCCTTCAGGATGATGGCTGCTTCGACGTCAGGGATCCGCGTGCGGTACTCGATGGCCTGCCCGTCAAGCAAGATGGCGGTCACATCGAGGTGCAGTGGATCGCTCTGCATCACCAAGTGGAGCTCGGGCAGGGAATCAACCTGACCGATGCCCCCACATGTCGTGGTCGGATTCCCGGTGCGCGGTCGAGACGGGGTAGGAGCAGATTGATCTCGATCTGCTGTTCGCCCTCCGCCTGTTTGAGGAAGACGTTGCCTCCACTCTTAACGAAGTCCTGCGCCCTTAGGCTCTCACTGAGTGGGCCGACCATCTCAATGTCCCCAACCGCGGCGTCAGCATCGAGGGTCGATCTCGGGGTGGCTCGCGGGGTCGGGTATACCTCGAGGAGGAGACGCACCATGTGGCCACCCACAATCCGGTAGTCGTCTTCAGGGGAGACGGCTGTGGAGATTGCTTGTTGGCCGAGGTATCCCAACGCGTCAGAGTTGCTGATCGCATGGACTCGGATGCTGTGTCGTCGCTCGGGTCGGAGCTCCGCGTCGTCGCTCATCGCGGGGTCCTGGTGAGAAGAGTAGCTACTTGATCAGCTGCTTCATCCCTATCGGGGTCGGTGCTCATGAGCAAGTCCCAGTAGACGATCGCCGCGTCGGCGATTGGGAGGTCATCTGACCCGGCCTCAGCCTCGGTGGGTGGGGCGAGCAACCAAAGGCTCGCGTCGCGGGGAACACAGGTGACCAGGCTGGCCTCCTCGACGGGGACGGCCACGAAGCCGTCGCCCCCGAGATCGACCGGACCTGTGAGGTAGACCCGTCCGCGCGACGGAAGCTTCCAAGGTGCGAGTCGGTCTGCCGCGATGTCACCGCTGACCAAAGCCTTCACCTCGAGCAGGGCCACTAGGTCGACCACCCCTTCTACTTGTTCGTTTACCGGGTCCAGGCTGTACCACCCGAACTCCTGCCCCCCCGGGCCGGCGTACTCGTTCCGCCAGCGCTCAAGGAGCTTCGCACGATCGACGGCCACCAATCCCTCACCCTCATCGGTAACGAGCCCGTCGAGGTACTGCGCGGCCCGCGAGATCGACTGCTGGGTGGTGCCCAGCGATTCCGCGATCACGGACTGTCTACTCGGTTCATGGGTCAGGAGAAGATAGCGCTCCAACGCCCAGCGGATCCAGGCAGGTCGGCCCGTTCGCTGGGGGCGCAGTCGTGATCCCGGCTGCGGCCCCGGATTCACCGAGTATGAGCGTCCGTCGAAAATCAGCCGGGTTGGCTCCGCGGTGAGAATGTTGATCTCGCTGGCCTTGGCGGCCTCCACCACCCCATCGGTAGCCGACTTGCCGACGTATAGAAGGCGGCGGGGGTCTGTCCCGCCGCCGACCGCACGCACCCGGTGGGCAGTAAGGCGCTCCACTGGCGCAACCGACTCGACCTCAAAGGATCCGCCATCGGGAGCTCGCAGGAGCCAGCTCCACTCAGAAGAGCCCTCAGCCACCCGCACGCCAAGCTCCTGCAACAGAGCTGCTACGTCCACAGACATGAAACCTCCAACAACTTAGATCCCGCCACGTGGGATCTAGCGTGTTGGACAAGTTGACCACAAATCTGGTAAAAGCGCGATCTCGGCCTGGGCAGCGCGCGACCCAGGGGTCGCGCATCCCAGTCTTCGCGTCACTACGTGCCGACTACGAGCTTCAGTCGATGCGGCGACCGACTCGACTGAAGGAGACGTCGCCGTCGTCGACTGAGGCGGAGCATTTTTGGGCCTATTGGGAACCGTAAATGACCCTCCGGTAACTGTCCGGCTGGGGTGCCCCAGTTAAGGACGTACCTTACGGTGCCGCGCGTGACACCTCTTTGTGCGGCAGTCCCACTTGTGTCCTGATTTGCTGCGGGGTGCGGCGTGTCGCGGGCGTCCGGCCGCCCCTCAGTACTAAGCACAAGCTCGTCCTGTTCAGAAGGACATCGACCGAACCGGCGGGGGCAGATCTGCTGTCGCCAGGCGGGCCACATTGGGGTCGCGGCTGACAAAGAAAGTCCGGGATGCTGCAACCATCACTGCCTGCCGAGGCAGCAGGAGCAGCACGAAGATCAGATGCCCGCTTGACCTAGCGGTAACCTTCCGCGTTCGGTACAGTCCGCCTAAGCGCAACGAAGCGCCCGGGACTTGTAGCTAGCGAAGGTTACCAGCCCGGAAGAGGGGAGAATCATGCAGAGTGGCAGTGGAGGGCCTTTGACACGGCGCCAGAGGAAGCTTACTTCGCTATTAGTAGCGCATGTCATCTTAGTAGCCCCGCTATTAATGGCCGCCCCATCTTTTGCGGCACCTGCGATTCCTGGCGCAGGCTCGGGAAGTGCGACCGTCTCAGCCTCAGTGAACTCGTCTCAGGATGACTTTGACGCAGCCGTGCAAGAGTATGTGGTAACCGAAGGTGGAATAATCGCCTTCGACACTGATCGAGCCCTCTCCGAAGGGGCTTCGCCGGACGTGCTTCAAGCGGGGGCTATACTAACTGACTTATCGGAAGCGTACGCTACCGAGGAGGCAGGGGGCGTATCTGCAAGGAAGCTAGGTATCCCTATTTGGGGGAACTGGTGCGGCCCCGGGCATGGTGGAGGAATCGCCAAGGACCTCCTTGATAGCGCTTGCCGCACCCATGATAGGTGCTACGCCTCAAACGGATACTTCAACTGCTCCTGCGACCGCGCCCTCATTGCCACCATTAATCGCACTTACAACCGTATGCATACGACCGAGAAGATCGCAGCAACCGCCGTGAAAACGTATTTCGCGGCCCAAATCGCCGTAAAATGCTAGCAGTGGAGGATGGCATGTCCGACAAAAGTGCGACAACTCCGAATGGCGCGCAATCACGAAAACAGATGGCTACCATTTCAACCTTGAGTATAGCTGCGATTTCGTTGGCGTTATGCGTATTGTCTCCACTCGCGAACAGTCTCGCTTTCCTTTTTGTTCCCCTCCTCGGGATAGTTACAGTTTGTTTGGGCATATATGCCAGATCCTGGTGGATGTGCCTAGTAGGTGTGGTCGAAATAATTTCGCCAGCCTTTACCATTTACTTGACGTACTACGCCCTTTCGCTGGGCGCTTAAACAAGAAAGCGAAGGCTTCGAGAATGCCAACTCGATCACGATCTATGCGCGTAGCCGCAACGGCGTTGCTGTCTCTCAGCCTGTGGACCGGGATGGTTGGTCTGGCCCATGCGGATCAGGTCAAAACCACAACCGTCAGCACGGCAACCTCTAGCGGGTGTACGGGCAAGCTAATAAAGAGAACGGAGCGACTATATAGCGTCGAACACGGCTATTACACCGGAACATCCTTCTACGCAACGGTCTCATGCCCCACTCTTGCTGCTGGCAAACAGGCTCGTGCGCGAGCTCATTGTTCCGGTCTGGATCGATACACGAGCTGGGCAATACGCGGAGAATCATGGCAGTCGGGAAATTGTTTCGGCTCTGGCGCCTCCGCCAGTAAAGTCTCCCTAGAGTTCAGATAGCACAGTTCTCCCGATCGTAACGCCAGGGGCCGCACCTGTTGGGGGCGGCCTCTGGCGTCTACGAGGACCCCACTCGGCTCGCAACCCCAAACATCACAACCGCCGAACAGCTTCGTGCGGCAGCCGACGACCAAGCCGCGGAACGCGCCTGGAGGTCAGCAATCCCTAAACGGTCGGTTCAGGGGTGAACCGCGAACGCACCAAAGATGCTCACAGGGGCCCTTGTGGAATCCGGGGGTCAGGCACCAAATTGACGGGTATGCCAGACACCATGAAGGCGACCGCAACAGCTCCCGCAATGAGGCCCACTATTGCCCACGTTCTCCCGCTGTCCCGGCTACGCAGGCTGGCCGTGCCGAGCCCAAGGGCGAGAACGACGCAGATCAACCCTGGAATAAACGGGATCAGCATGAGGCCGTCCGCCGTCCCGTGCCCGTTGAACACATAGAACGAATACAGCTCTTGCCGCGCTAGTTGCCCCCAGACCGTGAGTGCGACCCCGAGACCGCCTGCGGTGGTTGACATGATGCCGAGGATGTCGAGCTTCCGTGAGTCGATCGAAAGGGTGACGCTCATCAATCCAGGCTAGCCGAGTGCGATCCGCAGCCCGCGTCATAAACGGTCCATTGCGGCACATCAGCAGCAGGGCCGCCGGCGCTTCGTTGTCGCATATGAAGATGCTCCACAATCCTGGACCGAAACTTGTCACGCGAGGTGCGCAGCCCTGCCGCGTTAGTGGCGCCCGTCACCCCGGGCCGGTACTGTTGGCAGATTCAGCACAACGCCTGGCCCACGCTCGAAATACCGAGATGGGACACCGACGCAGTCCGAATGCCGTCTGGAGGTGCCGTACAGATGTCCTCGCAGAGACTTCCCCGCCACCGCACTGCTGCTGTCATCGCCGGAGCGGCCGCGCTACTGGTCACCGGCATGACCACTGGCTTCCTGATCGCTGGGAGCGGTCCCACCACGCCCAGCCAGGCAGCACCCGTCGTGGCCAGTCCCGCCACCGAGCCGGCACCCGACGCGGAGGCAGAGCCCGCCGCCGATGAGGGCGCGCCGAGTCCAAGCTTCCCCACGAACGCGAACGGCCAGACCTACGGCTCCTCTTCTGATGTGGAATCGTACGACGCCATGCCAGACCTCGTTGCGGTAGAGATGCCCGACGGTGCGGTCGGCTACATCTATGCGGAGGAGCTGATCCGCCTCGAAGGCGGGCACGTCAACTCGCCGGAAGAGGCACTCGAGTGGAACGAGACCGTGAAAAACATGGCGACAGAGACCAACGACGAGGGCCTCGCCTATATCCCCATCACGGCCTACCAGGCCGATGGCGTGACCGAGATTGGCACCTGGGAAGGTCTCAACGGGGGCTGAGCACTGAAGTGCCAGTAATTGCGTCCCGGACGGAGCTCGCGCTGCCCAAAGGGTGGCTGGCCAGCTGTCATCGGAACGTCTCGCTGAGGTATACCCAAACGAGACGGCCGCCGGCGGAGTATCGCTTGTGGATGTGAACGCTGAGTGGCGGTTGTCTGTGACAGCTCGCTGGCGTCATCGAGGTCGCCAAGGCTCCCTCCCGGCTGCACACTGGCTGGCATGAAACCGATCCAGGTGCGACTGATGAACGACTACACCGCTGAATGGCCCCTTTGGACCGACGGCTTGACCGATGAGAGCGACTGGGAACTCTCCCAGCCACTGAAGCGGCGACTGACGGCTTGGGCGGCCTTCTTCAATGCGCACTACGACTGGGAGCGCGGCTGGGACTCTTCCGCGGCGGGTGCGGAGCACCGAGCCGAAGGCATCGAGCTGCACCGTCTTCTGGTGGCCGAGCTCGGGCCGGCCTACGACGTAGAGCTCATGCTGGACTAGTGGCCCTCGCGGGCAGCTGGCGAAGCGAACAGCTGCAGTGAGCAATCGCCCGATAGGGGATCCTTCACCGTATGTCGAGCGAGCGTCCTCCTCGACGCCTCTTTACGAGGGGTCGTCATGTACGCAAGACCCGTACGGTGACGTGAGCGGTGAGGGGAGGTTAACTGCAACAATGTCGACATGCATGTCGGCTACGCGCGCGTCTCGACCCTCGAGCAAGATCTCTCCGCCCAACGAGAGGCGCTCGAGCGCCTCGGAGTCGAGGGCAAAAACATCTACTTCGACCACGGCCTGACCGGAACGAACCGCGCCCGGCCCGGGCTCCGCGAGGCACTGGCCGCGACCCGGGACGGCGACACCCTGGTGGTCGCCAAGCTCGACCGGCTGGCCCGCTCACTCCCCGATGCGAGGGACATCGCCGACGAACTCACCATCAAGGGAGTGGCGCTCAGTCTCGGCGGCAGCGTCTACGACCCCAATGACGCCGTGGGCCGGCTGCTCTTCAACGTGCTCGGCATGGTGGCCGAGTTCGAGGCGGACCTCATCCGTCTGCGCACCCGCGAGGGTATGGCCATCGCCAGATCCAAGGGCAAGCTCAAAGGCAAGAAGCCCAAGCTCTCGCCCTCTCAGCGCAAGCACCTACTGACCTTGCACACGGCTGGCGAGCACACCCAGGCCGAGCTCGCCGAGCTGTTCAACGTCTCCCGCACCACCATCTACCGCGAGCTGCGCCGCACCACGACCACCTCCTGACCGCCCATGCCCCGCCACTGAGCGAGCACAGAACCGCGCCACTGAGCCATCACATCCACATATCGCTCCTGTTCCACAGGGTCCAATAGCGGCTTTTGGCACATGTCTCGGCTAGGGTCTAGAACATGAGTGACACACATCGGACCCTGGGACAGCGCGTCGCCTACCTCCGGGTTTCGTCGGCTGGCCAAAACCTCGCGCGGCAGCTCGAAGCGGTGGGGGAGTGCGACCAGACCTTCACTGAGAAGCAGTCCGGCAAGAGCGCGGTCGACCGCCCACAGCTGCAGGCGCTGATCCGGCACGTCCGCCACGGCGACCATGTCGTGGTCGCCTCTATGGACCGTCTCGCCCGCTCGGTGATCGACCTCAACGACATCGTCCAGCAGATCACCGGCGACCCGACCGAACACACCGATCAGCACCCCAGGAAGGGTGCGAGCATCGAGTTCCTCAAGGAGCGACTCACCTTCGCCCCGGGCGACACGGACCCGATGGCCTCGTTTCAGCTGAACATGATGGGCGCGTTCGCTCAGTTCGAGCGTGAGCTCATCCGCCAGCGCCAGACCGAGGGCATCGCCGCGGCGAAGAAGCGTGGGGTTTACAAGGGCCGGCCCCGCACCCTCGAGAGCGACCAGATCCGCTCCGTCCGCAACGCCGCCCTGGCCGGCACGCCTAAGGTGCAAATCGCGCGTGACCACGGAATCAGCCGATCCACGCTGTACCGCTACCTCGAGCAACCAGAACTACCCCTGGGCTGATGGCCAGTTAAGCAAAGACCTTCCGCGTCGCGAACGTCGCATAGAATAGTTGCTTAAGAGCGGAGCTTCACCCCTTTCGCGCTAAGCTCTCTCCGTCCAGCGTCGCCGGTAATCATGAGCAAGAGGAGCTGACGCGCGTGAAGCGATTCGGGCCATTGGAGGAAACTCCGGCGGGCTTAGCTCTCGGCGATCCTGGCCGACACTTCCTACTCCTCACCCCCCTCTCCGTTTCCCACCACGAACGAGAGCAACGCCTTTGGGGGGAGCCATGGGAAGCTCTCAAGTCGATTTATATAGACATGCCGTCGTCTCGCTTTGCATTTTCGAAAGCGATGTCCGACCTCGCCTACGTAACCCTTATCGCAGCAATCCAGGATGACCCAGGGTTTACCCCAAAGGACGGCGCCGCTCTAGTTACGACTCGTGACCACGCTGAGAGATCTCTGGCGCTGAGTCCACATCATTTCCGGGGCTATTGGTATCGAAGCCTCGAAAGTACCCAGAAGATGGTTAACCACCTGCTAGTCGTGCCTGAGAGCCGGACACTGCTAAGCAAGCCCGGAGCGGTGATCGGGTCCGTCTACGCGGCCGCTCACGCAAAATAATCTCCCCGCTCTCCCGATTAAGGAAAAGTGAGTTCGGAAGCCTATGTCCGGCGTTTCTGGATCTGCCGGGATAAGCGCTTCTGGTCACGATGGAGTCGCCACCAACTAGCAGTATTCCGAAACTGGATCTGGCCCAGCTCTTCGAGACTGGGCAAGCCTCTTTCGGACAGCTCTCTCGAAAGTGCTTTTTGGTCTTTCCCGTTGCGTTCTTCGACCAGCTTCTGGGCCTCTACTACACGCTCTGAGGCGAGTGGATGAGCTGAAATACGTTCCTCCACTTCGCGCAACTGTCCTTCCAGCTCGGGCACGCTTCGTCGACGAAACATGACTATCACTTCATGAAGACGCAGGCGACGGCCCCTCGGCCGAAGGCGGCCAGGATGGAATAGGGCGTTCCCAACTGCGCGATACGGGTGATGTCAGGACTCTTGAGGCCGATCCCTACCAGGCACCTAACCATCCACGGGGCCAGGACGATCGGGTCGGAGACCACCGGATAGGTGACATCCTCATCGGACGCATGATCAACGACCTGAGTCAGGGTCGAGCCGTTGACCTCGAACCACGTCTCAACTTCCTTACCCTCCGCGTCACTAGCCCACGGCTCCCCGAAGGCTAGTACCGTCTCGCCGGCAGAGTCCACGACGACTGCCGCCCCGCTGGGGACCAGCTCCAGGGTTTCACCCACACTGAGATCGATCTCGTAAGCGAACGTCGAGGATGCACCCTCATTGGCGATCGTAGTCAACATCTGCACACCTTGCTCAGTGACCACCACTGCATTGGCACTATCCTCGCCTGGATACGCAAACGTTCCGTCTTCGAGCACTTCAACCGGCTCAGCGCTGTTCGCATGTGGCAACTGGATGCTCAAAGCTTCACCCTCCGAACTGCGGAGGCTAACGCCTTCGGCGGGGCTACTAGAGACTTCGACGCTCCCTCCCCCAATGGGGACCGAGTGGCTTGATCCAGCCAACCCATGCGTTTCGGATTCGACCGGCACGGCCAGCAATCCGGGGTTCACCTCCTCCAGATTCTGGAGAGACTCTTCCACGCTCTGCGCGGATGCAGCATCCGTCGCGGGCTGTTCGGCGGATGCCAGACCCGCTCCCGCAAGGACCATCGCCCCGGCGACTGTGAATGAAGTTAGCGCGGCCAAGCTTCGGCACATATCGCTGGTAAGTGATCGCGTCATCGTGATCCCGCCCCTGTATCGCAACCTGAAAACACCTGTGTCATTGCCCTACACCGTACCGATACGTGACCCACCCCACAAGCCACTCCTCAGCGGGCACCCCCGCAGGCGCGAGCACTTGAATCGATCCGAGGCGATGCCAAGCAGTTCGGGAGTGGGCTGGCCCCTGAGGGGTCACCGGCAGCCTCGACGTACGCTCGTGCCTACTGGCATCCCGCGGCGGTGCGGCAGGCAAGACAAAACCCCGGCCGTCTGATCGACTCCCAAGGGAGTTACAGGGACGGTTCCGGGGTGTTACTGAAGACGATACTGGGGATGTGTGGCATGGGCAAGCAGGGCAGCTACGAAGTCGCTGAGCATCACTTCAGCTCTGCACGCCTGCATCACTACCTCGTCGCGGCCGGCGGCGACCGCGATCTCGCGCACGCGCTGTACATCTGGAACAGTCAGCTAGCCGCCGCGTTTTTTGCCGACCTCGGCCATCTCGAGGTAGCGGTGCGCAACGCTTTGGATGAGCGCATGACGATGCGGCATCAGAGCGCCGGACATCCTGGCTCCTGGCTGGATGATCCGACAGGTGCTCTTGGTCGGGACCTCATCAATGTTCGTCCTCGCCATCGGCAGCCCTACCGAGACATCGACCGCGCCCGGCGGCGGGTCCACGACAACGGCAAGCCACTCGACCACGGGCAGATCATCTCCGAAACGTCGCTCGGACTGTGGCATCAGCTGGTTTCCAAGCGCTTCGCGTCTTCACTGTGGCCTGATCTGGCTCGCGCCTTCCCTCACGCACCGAGTCGTAACCGTGCACTGGTGGCTGACCGGCTCGAGGCCCTCCGCGATCTCCGCAACCGCATCGGCCATCACCACCGGATCTGGAACCTCCCCTGCGAGCGACTTCAAGTACAGCTCCAGGAGCTCGCTGGGTACATCGACCCTGACCTAGCGACATGGATAGAGGCGAGCTCCTCCCTTTCGAGCACCCTGGCCCGCTCTCCTCTCACTACTCCCTGATAGGACGACAACGGTTGCACCCAAACCCCCATATGGCCGTTTGGGGGCCTGGGGGTCTGGGGTGCTCAAGTGTCCGGTGACGGCGCGGTCGGGATGGCATCACCGAAGACAGGTACCGCGGCGCAGTGCGCCCCCGCTCGTCCGTCGAGCGAGCCGGGGCCTCTAGCGGCCATACCCCTGGTCGTTGCGGCTGGGGGCATGGGGGCTTGTGCGTTCCCGGTAGGAGGTCCTGCCGTCATCCGGTGCTGCTGTTGATCGCTTTGTCTTCCTGGCCTGCGGGATGTCGTCCTTCGTCCTGACGTGCGCCCCCGGCACGCGCTCCCGACTGTTGGTGCGCATCACCTGTTGCACTTCAGGGTCGAGGGCCTCCCATTGCGCAGGAGTGAACTGCTTGACGCGGCGCCGCAGGCGGCGCTGCTCGGGCGTGACGGCCGCGGACTCGCGGTGCTCCTGACGCTGCTGGGTGATCGTCTTCTTCTGCTGGGTTCGCCGCCGAGGCGCGTGCTCGAGGTCGTGCTGCTTCTCGATGCGGGTGCAGGCGCTTTGTGCTTGCCGGCGATCATTGCGCCCGTGCCACACCTCGCCGGTGTCGTTGACGCGCGAGACGACGACATGGATGTGGTCCTTCCCGTGGCGTCCTTCGCCATCGCGTCCGGCAATGCGATCACCGCAGCTCCCAACTTCATCAGCGGCTTCTGGAACACCGCAGACGACTGAGCCTCCGCGGCCAGCGCACAGACCGATGGTACTTACTGCGCACGGAAGCGGAGCCGATCATTCGATCCAGCCTCCTCGCAGGCTGCACCGCGCATCCAGCCTCACACCCTGGCGGCGGTATCTTCCTCATCGCTGTCGCCGAGGACCGTCAGCTCGAGTCCTGCGCCGTCCCGGGAGCTGACCTCGACGCGCTGACCATCGTGGACCTCGCCCTGCAGGATCAGCCGGGCCAGCCCGTCGCCGATCTCCTTCTGCACCAGGCGCTTGAGGGGGCGTGCCCCGTACATCGGATCGAAGCCCTCGGCAGCGAGCCAACGGGTCGCGGCCTCGTCGACCTCGAGGGAGATGCGACGGTCCTGCAGCCGAGCGGCGACCTCCTGGATCTGGAGCGTGACGATGCTGGTCAGCTGCTCGCGGTCCAGCGCATCGAACATGACGATGTCGTCCAGGCGGTTGAGGAACTCCGGCTTGAAGGAGGCTCGCACCACCTGCATCACCCGCTCGTGCTTCTCCTTCTCGTCGAGCAGCTGGTCCTGCAGCGCATGGGCACCGAGGTTCGAGGTGAGGATCAAGATCGTGGAGCGGAAGTCCACGGTCCGTCCCTGGCCGTCGGTGAGCCGGCCGTCGTCGAGCACCTGCAGCAGCACATCGAACACATCGGGGTGGGCCTTCTCGATCTCGTCGAGCAGCACCACCGAGTACGGCCTGCGCCGCACGGCCTCGGTGAGCTGGCCGCCCTCGTCGTACCCGACGTACCCGGGAGGAGCACCCATGAGCCGCGCCACGGTGTGCTTCTCGGAGTACTCCGACATGTCGATGCGGATCATCGCCCGCTCGTCATCGAAGAGGAACTCCGCGAGCGCCTTGGCGAGCTCGGTCTTGCCCACCCCCGTGGGTCCGAGGAAGAGGAAGGAGCCGGTGGGGCGGTCCGGGTCGGAGATGCCGGCACGGGCTCGGCGCACCGCGTCGGAGACCTCGCCGACGACACGAGCCTGGCCGATCAGCCGGCGTCCGATGATCTCCTCCATCTGCAGCAGCTTCTCGGTTTCTCCCTGGAGCAGACGGCCGGCAGGAATCCCGGTCCAGGCAGAGACGACGTCGGCGATGTCATCAGGGCCCACGTGGTCGGCGACCATCGGCCGCTCCTGCTCACCGGCGATGCCCGCCTCCTGCTCCTCCGCGTCGCGCAGCTGGTCCTTCAGCGCCGGGATATCGCCATAGAGGATCTTCGACGCTGCGGTGAGGTCACCTTCGCGCTGCGCCCGGTCAGCCTGCATGCGCAGCTGCTCGAGCTGCGCCTTGAGATCGCCCACCAGGTTCAGGCCGGCCTTCTCCCGCTCCCAGCGCGCGGAGAGCTCATCCATCTGCTCGGTGCGATCAGCGAGCTGGGCGCGCACCGACTCGAGCCGGGCGATGCTGCCCGGGTCCTCGCTGCCGGAGAGCGCGAGCTCCTCCATCTTCAACCGGTCCACCTGACGGCGCAGGATGTCCAGCTGCTCCGGGGAGGAATCCAGCTCCATCCGTTGGCGGGAGGCCGCCTCATCGACCAGGTCGATGGCCTTGTCCGGCAGCTGCCGACCCGAGATATAGCGCGAGGAGAGGGTCGCAGCGGCCACCAGAGCGGAGTCGGTGATGGTGACCTTGTGGTGGGCCTCGTACTTGTCCTTGAGGCCGCGCAGGATCGTCACGGTGTCCTCGACGCTCGGCTCCCCCACGAACACCTGCTGGAAACGCCGTTCGAGGGCGGGATCCTTCTCGATGTTCTCGCGGTACTCATCCAGCGTGGTGGCCCCGACCATCCGCAGCTCGCCCCGGGCCAGCATGGGCTTGAGCATGTTGCCGGCATCCATCGAGCCATCGCCGGAGCCCCCGGCGCCCACCACCGTATGGAGCTCGTCGATGAAGGTGACGATCTGACCGTTGCTGGTGCGGATCTCGTCCAGGACAGCCTTCATGCGCTCCTCGAACTCGCCGCGATACTTCGAACCCGCGACCATCGATGAGAGGTCGAGCGAGACCAGCCGCTTCCCGCGCAGCGAGTCCGGGACGTCCCCGGCGACGATGCGCTGGGCCAAGCCCTCGACCACCGCGGTCTTGCCGACGCCGGGTTCACCGATCAGCACCGGATTGTTCTTGGTCCGGCGGGACAGCACCTGCACGACACGGCGGATCTCTGCGTCCCGGCCGATCACCGGGTCCAGCTGTCCCTCGCGAGCGAGCTCCGTAAGGTCCACCCCGAACTTCTCGAGGCTCTTGAAGGTGCCTTCGGGGTTCTGTGAATCCATCTGGTTCATTCGGTCATCTCCTTGGGTCAGCTGGGTGACGGCATCGCGCAGTGCTTGCGGGGTCGCGCCGGACGCTGCGAGCAGCCGTGCGGCAGCGTCCTTCCCGAGCGCGATGCCGAGCATCAGATGCTCGGTGGACAGGTAGGTGCGGCGGACGGCAGTCGCTTCGCGCCGAGCCGTCTCGAGCGCATCGAACCCGGTACCGACGAAGGTGGGCGAAGAGCCCCCGCTGGCGCGTGGCAGCGAGTCGATCGCCTGTGCGGCACGACGGACCACCTCGAGCGGATCGGCGCCCGCTGCCTCCAGCGCCGCACGGCCGATGCCGTTGTCCTGATCAGCCAGCGCCCACAGCAGATGCATCGAACTGATCTGCGGGTTGCCGAGCTCGACCGCCTTCTCCGCGGCGGCGGCGACAGCTTCCTGCGAGCGGGTGGTGAACTGGAATTCCACGATGCTCCTCTTCTCTGCGCGTCGGTGTGTACGACATCCGCTCAGATCAACGTCAACCAAGTTGAGTCTATTCCGCTCAACTTCAAGAAACTTCGGTGGAAGCTGCCCGGGCATCCCTCATCAGCCGTCCAGCGGCCGCTGTCCACAATGCTTCCCGCGCACCTTGTCTCTCCGCAAGAATGGGATCACCCACCTGTAGCATCGCACTGCTGCCGTGACTCGCCCGTCCAGGGGAACCGACGTCGATCACGAGCCGCACAGCTATCGCTGAAACCCCTGCCGTGAAAACAGAGGCCCACATGTCCCAGCCCCCCTATCAGCCGCCCGGCGGCCAATACATGCCCAATGGGCGGCCGCGTCCCGGTGCCCCGAGCTCCGCGCCAGGCTCTCCGTCGGCGCAGGCCCCACCGCGCTATATCGACTACGGCAATCCGCGTGCCTATGACACGTCGGTGCGGCCAGCCTCGGGACTCACCGCGGCGCGATTCGCGCCTGCGCAGATCCAGCGTCCCGACCAGGCCCAGCCGCAGTCGGCCTGGTCCACACAGACTCGCCGGTTGCAGGACGTCTCGCAGAACGCCACCAAGCTGCCCACTGTGAGCATCGTGGTCTGGCTCGCCCTGGTGGTGCTCGGCTTCTTCGTGCTGCTGGTGCTCGGCTGGTTCTTCCTCGAGTTCGTCCTGACCGCCAGCTCGAGCCCGATCTGGTGGCCGGTCACGGCGTTCCTCGCCGGGATCTCCCTGCTCGTGATCGCCGGGATCATGTTCCTCGCAGACCGCTGGGATCCCCAGCCTCTGCCTCTGCTGATCATCGCGGTGTTCTGGGGTGCGGCGATCGCCGCCGGTCTCAGCTACATCCTGAACACGCTGAACTCCTTCCTGGTCTACATGGTCACCGGCAGCGAGGCGGCTGTAGCCTTCGCCGGCCCGGTGATCAGCGCACCCCTGGTCGAGGAGACCACCAAGGGGGTCGGGCTGCTGCTCCTGATGGTGCTCGCACGCCGCTACTTCAACGGGCCGCTGGACGGCCTGATCTACGGTGCACTGATCGGCGGCGGGTTCGCCTTCACCGAGAACATCATCTATTACACCCGTGGGCTGGAGAGCTTCGGCGCCGGTCAGGTGCTGTTCCTGTTCATCCTGCGCGGGGTGATGAACATCTTCGGCCACGCGATCTACACCTCGCTCACGGGGATCATCGTCGGCTTCGTCGCGCGCAAATGGGGCACCATCATGGGCTTCCTGGTGTTCCTCCCCGCGCTGATCCCCGGAATGCTGATCCATGCAGCGTGGAACCTCGTCGCCGGTCTCGGCGGCGGGCTTCCGGTCCTGCTGCTGATGTACGGCGCCAAGGCGTTGCTCTCCCTGCTGTGGCTGATCGCGATCGTGGTGTTGATCTGGGATGAATCCCGGTTGACCCGGGTCCGTCTGGGTGACTACGCGAACCAGGGCTGGCTCACCCATGAAGAGGTCGACATGCTCGCCACCTGGAAGGGAAGGCGTGAGGGCAAGCAGTGGGCGAGCCAGATCGGTGCGAAGCCGGTGATGAAGCGGTTCATCCGGGAGAGCGCCGATCTCGCCTCGATCCGCCAGCGGCTGCTCGCCGACGGCGCGAATCCGAAGGTCATCGAGATCGAGCGGAATCTGCTCAGCCGGTTGACCTCGAACCGCCACGAGCTGCTCTCCTTCGCTCGCTGATCCAGTTCCGGCGCAGCCCGGCAAGGATCGGCCAGGGCCCCGCGTCATCGACGCGGGGCCCTGGTCGTGCTCAGGAGCGAGAATCTCCGAGCGGGGACTCCTGATCGTCATCGCCGCCGTCGGCGTCACGCCCGCGAAGACGATCGAACTGCCGACGTTCCCGCTTGGTGGGCCTGCCGGTGCCGCGCTCTCGCCGGGGCGGGGCGGCGGCGAGCTGGGGCGGTGGCTCCGGGCTGTGGTCCTCGTAGCTGACGCGAGCGATCGGTGCCCCCACCCGCTTGGTGAGGATCTGGGTGACCACCACGACTCGTTCGCGGCCCGGTGAGCGCACTCGCAGCTCGTCCCCGACCACGATCTTCTGGGCTGCCTTGGCCGGTTCACCGTTGCGCCGCACGTGTCCGCCGCGACACGCGGCCGTGGCCGCTGAGCGGGTGGGCGTCAGTCGCGCACTCCAGAGCCAGATGTCGAGTCGAACGGTCTGCGGTCCGTCCGCTCCCGCAGGTGCGCTCATGCGTGCTGCGGGACGCGCACCAGCGGCCATGGGTCGTGCGCCTCGAGCTGCGCGGCGACGGCGAGCAGCAGCGGCTCGTCGGCGGGACGCGTGGCGCCCATCTGGACGCCGAAGGGAAGCTCCATGCCGTCGATCTGCTCCCGATGCACAGGGACCGATACCGCGGCGGTGCCGAGCATGTTCCAGGTGCTGGTCCAGGGGGTGAAGGCGCACTGGGCGAAGAAGTCAGCCTCGCCGTCGGGAAGCTGAAGCTCCGCCGGGAATGCCGGGGGCGCAGCCAGTGTGGGGGTGATGACCAGATCGAACGGCGCGAAGCCCTCCAGGGTGCGCCGCGCGAGGGACTGCACCGAGGAGAACGCCCGGGCCAGATCTGTTCCGCTGTAGCTGCGGCCCCGCTCGCGCAGCCAGCGGGTCAGCTCCAGCAGAGAGTCCTCCTGGGCAGCGGTCAGTGGAATGGTCGCCGCCCCGACGGTCCACAGGGGCATAAAGGACTTCCAGTCCTCGGGGGTGAAGGGGGCGCTGATCTCGACGGTCTCGTGACCGAGTCCTCGCAGCACCTCGAGGGCACGTTCGAGCCCTCGCAGGGCGGCCGGGTGCACTTCGGTCTCCGCGGCCAGCGGCTCTCGCAGCACGGCGATCTGCAAAGGGGCCTGAGCCTGGGCACCCTCGTCGAGGCGCGCGAGGTAGGAACGTTCCGAGGCATGCGACGGGGTGAAGTCGCCCGTGCGGGGCCCGGCGATGAGGTCGAGTCCGGCGGCAGCATCGCGCACGCTGCGTGCGAGCACGCCGTCGGAGACCAGGCCCATCCCTTCGCTGCCGTACGGCCCGGGAGAGACGACCCCGCGGGACGGCTTCAGGCCCACGATGCCGCAGCAGGCCGCCGGAATCCGGACGGATCCGCCGCCGTCGGAGCCGTGCGCGAGCGGGACCACGCCGGAGGCGACTGCAGCGGCCGCTCCTCCGCTCGAACCGCCGGCGGTGCGGCGCAGGTCCCAGGGGGTGCGGGCGGGGGCGCCGGTGGCGGGTTCGGTGTAGCAGGGCATGCCGAATTCGGGCGTGGTGGTCTTGCCGATGGTGAGGGTGCCGGCGTCGAGGATCTTCTGTGCGACGCCGTCGGTCACGGTCGCGATGTTGCCGGCGAGGGCGGCGCTGCCGGCCTCGAAGGGGGCGCCGGCGATCTGGGTCAGATCCTTGATCGGCAACGGCACCCCGAGCAGTGGCAGCTGTGCGGCGAGATCCTGCTCTCCACCGCGGCGGCGCGCGTCGCTGAGCTGCTCGGAGACGGCGCGGGCCTGTTCCCGGGTCAGGTCCTCGAGCAGGTGGGCGAATGCGCCGGTCCGGGCCCCGATGCTGCGGGCCGATGCGAGGGTCTGTTCGGCGAGCTCGAGGACGTCGAGCTCTCCGCTGCGCAGGGCGGCGGCCGTCTCCAGGGCGCCGAGCGGCTCCGGAGCGCTCATCGTTGCACCGGCGGGTCGACTGGGCGCTGGGCGGCACCCTCACCTGAGCGCTCGCCATCGCCAACAGCATCGGCGTCGGCAGTGGCATCGCCGTCGGCGGCGATCTGGGAGCTGACATGATCGACGATGCCGCCCAGCGCCTCGTCGATCTGCTCCCAGGCGGTCTCGAAGTCGCTTTCGTCCCCGTACCAGGGGTCACGGATACCGGTGTCCTGGACGGGGGTCGGTGCGAAGTCCCGCACCATCCGTACGGTGCTGGCGGCGTGCTCGGGGCCGAGCACGCTCTCGAGCGGCCCGACATGGTCATGGTCGAGCGCGAGCACGAGGTCGGCTCGGCGCAGCTCGTCCTCCTCGAGCTGGCGTGCACGATGTCCGGCGGCATCGATGCCGTGGCGGCGCAGCAGAGCACCCGCGCGCGGGTCGATCGGTGCCCCCATCTCCCAACCGGTGGTGCCGACGGAGGCGACCTCGGTGCGGTCACCGAGGCCTGCGTGGTCCAGGGCCTCTCGCAGCGCATACTCGGCCATCGGCGAGCGGCAGATGTTGCCGGTGCAGACGGTCAGGATCCGGTAGGTCATCAACCCTCCTGGTCGGAAGTGGACGGCGGGGTCTCCAGCAGGTCCGCGTAGTCGGGATGACGGCCGATCCATCCCCTCGTGAACCAGCAGGTGGGGCGCACCTTCAGCCCTTGGCCACGAATGTCGTCCAGGGCGTAGCGCACGATCGCGGACCCGATGCCCTGACCGGAGCGCTCGGGGGCGACCACGGTCGAGCGCAGGTCTCGTACCCGCACTCCCAGAGCGCCGCCGTCGCCGGAGTCCGGCGACAGGTCCTCATCACCATAGGCGAGGACGGCGACCAGCTCATCGCCGTCGAGCGCCTCGTAGCGGTCACGGTCTTCATCGTGGACCAGGCGCACCGCGCCAGGCCCGGCGGAGGTCTCATCCATGCCGGCCACGGTACACTGCCGGTCATGCCTCCGCCCCTGATCTGGCACATCACCGAACTGCCCACCTGGGAGGCAGCCGTTCGGTCAGGCTCCTACACCCGCGCAACGCGCGGTCGCGAGCTGGCCGAAGAAGGCTTCCTCCACGCGTCCTGGCCCGAGCAGGTCTCGAAGGTCGCCAAGCGCGTCTATCCGGATCGCCCCTCAGACCTCGTGATCCTGGAGATCGACGTGGCGCGAGTCGAAGCCGCCGGCGTCGCGGTGGACATCGAGGCAGATGTGGATGGCAAGGGTCGCGGCTATCCCCACATCAAAGGTCCGCTGCCCGTCAGCGCGGTGGTGCGGCTGCGGCGCACCAAATGGATCGGCCGCGAATTCGTGGTCGTCGCCTGAGCCGTAGTGCCGACCGTTCCCCCACGGGGGACGGCCCACGTCGACCGGCCGCTCACCGGATCACGGTGAGGCCTGCCGGGCTGGACCGTTCGCCCGCCTGATCGACGACTCGTGAGGCTCCGACGTATCATCGGGCATGGCCAGGTCACGTCGCCCCGCGAAGTATCTCGACATCCACCCCGAGGATCCGCAGCTCCGGCTCATCGAGCAGGCGGTCTCGGTGCTGAAGGACGGTGGGCTGATCGCCTACCCCACTGATTCCTGCTACGCCCTGGGCTGCACCCTGGGAAACGTCGAGGCGCTCGATCGGATCCGTCGCATCCGGCAGGTCGGGAAGGACCATCACTTCACGCTGGTCTGCGCCGACTTCGCGCAGCTGGGTCAATTCGTGCTGGTCTCGAACCCGGTCTTCCGGGTGGTCAAGAACGCGACCCCCGGGGCGTACACCTTCATCCTCCCGGCGACCAAAGAGGTGCCTCGCAAGCTCGCGCATCCGAAGAAGCACACGGTCGGGGTGCGGATTCCCGACCATCGGGTGGCTCACGCTCTGGTCGAGGCGCTCGGTGAACCCATCGCCTCCTCGACCCTGCTCCTGCCCGGGCAGGAGGACCCGCCGTCCGAGGCCTGGGTGGTCCAGGATCTGCTCGGCGAGCAGGTGGACGCGATCATCGACTCCGGGGAGGTCGGGATCGAGCCGACGACCGTGGTGGATCTCTCCAGCGGAGATCTCGTGATCGCTCGCGAAGGTGCCGGGGACAGCAGCCGCTTCTGAACGCGGCCTCCGGCCGGTGACCGCCCCAGCAGCCTCGAGCACTCCTCCAGCGCCACCTCGTTCGCCTGGTGGGGCGACCTGACCTGAGGGGCGGCGTCAGTGACCCGCCTTCACGCTGCGGGTGCTCAGCACCCGGGAGAACACCAGGATTCCCATGGCATACAACGGGACCATCCACAGCGCGTAGCGCAGGGTCATCGCATCTGCGAGCACCCCGATCAGCGGCGGGGTGAGGAAGAAGCCCAGGCGCGCGAACCAGCCGACCACCGTGATGCCGACTCCGTGGGGTACACCGGGCAGGTCATCCGCGGCGCGATAGGCGGCGGGGAAGAGGGTCGCCACACCCCAGCCGGCGGCGGCGAAGCCGATCACTGCCGTCACCGGCGTGGGCACCAGCAGGGCGAAGCTCATCCCCACCATCGCGATCACGCCTCCGAGCCGTGCGGTGGTCTGATCTCCCAGCCGGTCCACCACCGCGTCGCCGGTGAAGCGGCCGATGGTCTGCGCACCCTGCAGCGCCACGAACGCCATGCCTGCCAGGAAGGGCGTGGCCGCGAAGGTGTCCTGCATGAACAGTGCTCCCCAAGTGCTGCCGGCGTCCTCCGTGGAGCCTGCGAACACCAGGACCATGCCCAGCGCGCTCACCAGGCCGAGTGCTCGCAAGCTCATCCCGGCCAGCCGGAAGCCGGTCGGTGCCGCATCGGGGACCTCTGCTGCGGAAGAGGCCGAAGGAGCGGCGACCGGGGTGCGCTCAGTGCTGTCATGACCCGGCAGCATCAGGCGCAGCGAGCCGGCGGCGAGGGCGCCGAACACGATCATGCCGACGACGCCCTGGATCCACAGCGGCAGGCCGAGCTGCGCGCAGCCGGCACCGATCAGGCCGCCGACCACGGCTCCGAGCGACCACCAGCCGTGGTAGCTGTTCATGATCGAACGTCGGTAGCGTCGCTCGACCCGCATGCCATGGGCGTTCATCGCGATGTCGGTGATCGCATCCGCCGCCGTCGCCAGCAGCAGCGAACAGGTCAGCCAGAGCCAGGACCCGGAGAGGTAGACCGCCAGATGCGTGGTGGAGGCGAGGACCTGCATCACCACGCTGACCCGGGCAGAACCGAAGCGGGACATCAGACGGGCGGCGAACAGGCCGGCCAGCAGACCGCCGAGGGGACCGATGCCGATGGCGAGGCCGAAGGAGGTGTTGCTCAGTCCGATCGACTCCACCAGCTCCGGATACCGCGGCAGGATCGCGCAGAAGGACGCGCCGTTGAGGAAGAAGACCAGGGAGACGGCCCAGCGGGCTCGGCGCACCGCCGCCGGCACAGAGGGGCGCCCGGAGGTGGCGAGAGAAGGTTCGTGATCGTTCACGGTCAACCATTCTGCGCCATCCGGTGCCGGAACGCACCATGGGGCGGCGGGGCCGAGGGCCGTCGTGCCATGACTGCGCCGTACGCTGGCAGCATGTCGACACATATCGGTGCTTCGCCCGACCAGATCGCCCCCTACGTCCTGATGCCCGGGGACCCGTATCGCGCACGCTGGATCGCTGAGACCTTCCTCGAGGATCCTGTCCAGTACAACGACGTGCGCGGGATGCTGGGATACACCGGCACCTATCGCGGGATCCGGGTCTCCGCGCAGGGGTCGGGCATGGGTCAGCCCTCGATGGCGATCTATGCCCAGGAGCTCTTCGACGACTACGACGTGCAGACCATCATCCGGGTGGGCACCTGCGGCGCCCTCTCGGAGGCGGTGAATGTGCGGGATGTGATCCTGGGCGTGGCCGCTTCGACGGACTCCGCGATGAACGTGCCGCGCTTCCGCCACGTCTCCTTCGCACCGTCCGCAGATTTCACCCTGGCCCGGATCGCGGCGGAGGTCGCCGAGGAACGCCTGCTGCCGCTGGTCGCCGGTGGGCTCTACTCCGCCGACCAGTTCTATTCACCGGATCCGGAGACCACTCGCACCCTGGCGGGGTACGGGGTGCTCGGAGTGGAGATGGAGGCCGCAGCCCTGTACACCCTCGCCGCGCAGTTCTCCCGCCGCGCGCTCGCCCTCTGCACGGTCTCGGATCATCTGCTCACGGGAGAGGAGACCAGTGCACAGGAGCGGCAGGAGACCTTCGAGGACATGATCGTGGTGGCGCTGGAGTCGATCGTGCGGCTGGAGGAGAAGCACCCCGTCGGCTGATCAGTGCAGTCGGTCTGGCAGCCGCGCCCTGACAAGCAGCCACTCCCGGGCAGGTGCTCCGGGGAGGGATACCCACCAGAAATGACTCGTGCCCGGCCGCCGTGAGGCGCCGGGCACGAGGATGGTCAGGGATGGGGCTCAGGTGAGGAAGCGCGGCACCAGATCGAAGGTGCCGTACAGCGCAACCATGCACATGGCGAGGCCGCCGACGAAGAGACCGATCGACGGCTCATCCATCGGCATCAGCGACATCGTGTACAGCCCGGCTGCGAACAGCCCGAAGAGCACGATGAACAGCACCACCGACAAGAGGGTGTTGTTGCCCTTCGAGGTCACGTTCTCGTCCTGATGCGTCTGCGCATCGGTCGCGTCCGCGACATGCTGGTTGCTCATGCTGCCTCTTCCTCTGTATCACCAATGGCTGCGTCCGACACGGGCTCGGACGACCGCTCCCCATCTTAGACCAGGGAGGGTGTGAGCGTGACCGTGTCGCGGTGGTGGATGGCCGTGAGCAGGCTCTCGAAGACGGCGCTTCCTGCGTCCCCGTCGATCTCGGGGTGCCACTGCACGCCGAGCACGCTCGATCCGGACTCGGCCTCGACGGCGAGCGCCAGACCGCTCTGATGGCGGGCCACGACCCTCAGATCGCCGCGGACGGCGCGGATTCCCTGGTGATGGAAGGCGGTGACCTCGGCGCGGGTGCCGAGGGCGAGGGCCAGGTCGCTGGCCGCATCGAGCTGCGCCTCGACACGGGTGGGCTGCTGGCCGGTCGCGGGGTGTGCGGGCAGATCCGCCGGCAGGTGGCGATGCAGCTCGCCACCCTCGGCGATGACGATGATCTGCAGGCCGCGACAGATCCCCAGCACGGGCACGTCGTTGCGTCGGGCGGCACGGTAGAGCGCCGTCTCGAAGGCGTCCCGCTCCGGGTCCGGGGTCATATCGGTCGCGAGGGCATCCTCACCCCAGGCGGCGGGGTCGAGGTCCGTGCCGCCGGTGAGCACGAGACCATCCAGCTCGGCGATCTCCTCATCGCTCCATTCATCCTGCGGGGCGATGATCACGGGGCGGGCGCCGGCCTCGCGCAGAGCGCGCACGTACTGCTCGTTGACCGCGACGGCGTCATGGCCCGCCCAGGCGCCGGACATCATCGTGCGGGTCCCCGCGGTCACGCCGATGAGCGGGCGTCGAGTGCGCTGCGCCATGATGTTGTCCCTTCCGCAGAGGAGCGATGTTCCGGGCCGCCGGTTGACGACTGGACCCAGTTCACCTCGTCCGGGGCGTGGCGGGCGAGCTATGTGGCGGAATGTGACGGCGGTTCGTGACAGCGAGATCAGAACAGGGCGTCGACCTGTCGGTGCTGCTCGATCGCCTGCAGGTAGTAGCCGCGCAGCTGCTCGGCGAGCACCGGCCAGGTGCGCTTGCGCACGGATGCCTCGGCCGCCCGCCCGAAAGCCTGGCGCTTCGCATCGTCGAAGAGCAGGTCGCTCGCACGTTCCCTCAGCTCGTCGAGCATGCCCGGGGTGTAGAGCCAGCCGGTGCGGCTGGGGGCGACGAGGTCCACCGGTCCCCCACGCCGCGGGGCGATCACCGGCAGGCCGGAGGCCATGGCCTCCTGGAGGGTCTGGCCGAAGGTCTCGAGCTCACCGGGGTGGATGAACAGGTCGGCGCTGGCGAGGTGGGCGGCGAGGTCGGTGCCGGTGCGGAATCCTGCGAAGCGCGCCCGCGGCATGAGCCGGCGCAGCGGCTCCCTCTCGGGCCCGTCCCCGACGATCAGCAGCCGCACACCGGGCATGTCGTGGATGACCTTGAGGTCCTCGACCTGCTTCTCGGCCGCGAGCCGGCCCACATAGATCACGAGCTTCTCCTCCGGGCGCGCGTACGTGGCCCGCAGCGATGAGCTGCGCAGCTCCGGGGTGAACAGGCTGGTGTCCACGCCCCGCCGCCAGAGGTCCACACGTTCGATCCCGTGCTGGAGCAGCTGGTCCCGGGTCGCGGTCGAGGGGGCGAGGTTCACCGTCGCCCGGTTGTGGACATCGCGCAGCAGCTGCCAGGTGGCGTTCTCCAGGAAGGGCATCCCGTACCGGGCGGTGTACCCGGGGATGTCGGTCTGGTAGACCGCGACGGTGGGCACCCCTGCCTTCTGCGCGGCGACCACGGCCCGGCCGCCGAGGATCATCGGGGAGGCGAGATGGAGGACATCGGGCTGGAACTCGTCGATCCGCCGCTTCAGCGCCGCGGCGCTGGTGGTGGCGATCCGCACCTCGGAGTAGCCGGGCATCGGCGCGGAGGCGATACGACGCACCCTCACCCGTCGGCCGCACGCGGTGCGCAGGTGCTTGTCCGCCCCCGGCCATTTAGGGGCGATGATCCCGAGATCATCACCCGTGGCGGCGAAGTGGTCCACGACCCGGAGCACCGAGTTCGTGACACCGTTCATGTGTGGAAGGAATGATTCGGAGACGAAGAGAATCCTCACGCCGCCGATGATGCTCCGAGCGGCGGTCCTCCACGCGATGGGCACGTGACATCTGGATGAACACTTCGTCCGCCCCGGCGGCCGCTGCCTGGTGGTGCAGCGTACGGCCGCCGGAGCGCCCAGGTCAGAGGCGCTGGGAGGCGAGCTTCGCACCTTCGACGAGGGACTCGAGCTTCGCCCAGGCGATCTGCGGGTGGATGCGCCCGCCGAGACCGCAGTCGGTGGAGCCGATGACTCGCTCCGGGCCGACGAGCTTCGCGAAGCGCTCAAGGCGCTGGGCGACCAGCTCGGGGTGCTCGACCACGTTGGTCGCATGGGAGACGATCCCGGGGACGAGCACCTTGTCCTCGGGCAGCTCAAGGTCCTGCCACACGGTCCACTCGTGCTCGTGGCGCACATTCGCCGCTTCGAAGCTCAAGTACTTCGCGTCGATCTCCAGCAGCAGCGGGGCGATGTGGCGGAACTCGATGTCCGTGGTGTGCGGGCCGTGCCAGGAGCCCCAGCAGAGGTGGAAGCGGGTCTGCTCAGTGGGCACGTTCACCAGCGCCCGGTTCACCGCCTCGACCCGCTTGCGGGTGAAGGTCAAGTAGTCCTCGACGCTCGGCTCGGGGTTGATCTGGTCCCAGTTCTCGGCGATCGAGGGGTCGTCGATCTGCACGGTGAGCCCGGCGGCGGCGATCGCCTCGTACTCGGGACGCATCACCTCGACCCACGCGTCGAGGAAGGCGTCCTCGTCACCGTAGTGGTCATCGACGATGCGGCTGCCCGACCCCGGCGAGAGAGAGTTGAGGAAGCCGTGCTCATAGCCGGCTGCCGTCAGGGCTGCCTGGATGTTGGTGGTGTCCTGCGCGACGAGCTCGCGGCCGACGTCGGAGAACGCGACCCCGCCGGTCGCCGCCGGGAACGTGGTCTGCGCGCCGACGGTGATGCCGGAGGTCGGGTCCTGGTAGGCGTCGGCGAAGGTGGTCCAGTCGCGGCGGTCCGGGAAGGTGGTCAGGCGAACGTTCCCCGGGCTCGAGCGCACGGGCTCGGAGGAGAAATGGTCGCTGCCGGTGAGCTCCAGGCCGCTCACGCGATCGAAGATGTACGACCACCAGGAGCCGTAGTTCACGGCCGAGCCCATCAGGTGCCCGTACTCCCCGTCGTTGGGGATCGTGATGCCGATCTCCCGCTGTTTCGCCACCACGTCCACCACGGCCTGGCGCAGCACCTCGCGGAACTCGTCGGTGGGTTCAGGAGTGAGCCCGTCGGCGCCGACGGGGCGCTTCGCATTGGCCTCGATCAGCTCAGGGCTGCGAGGGAGGGAACCGGCGTGGGTGGTGAGGATCTCGGTCATGCCCTGAGCCTAGAAGCAATGACGCCCCGGTCGGAAACCGGGGCGTCACAGCTGTTCACACAGAACGGGTGCTCACCGGGCGAGCGGGCCGAGCTCAGTCACGTGGCCAGGTCGGCACCAGGTTGCGGTCGCCGTAGGCCTGCTCGACGCGGCGCACCGGCGGCCAGTACTTCGACTGGATCCGCATCTGGGCGCTGTCGTGGACGGAATCGTCCTCGAGCGCGGTCCAGCTTCCGGGGTAGACGGCCACCTCGCGGGAGTACGGGTGGGTCCACTCCCCCGTGACCACCGACGCCGCAGTGTGCGGGGCATTGACCAGTGGGTTGTCCTCGGCGGGCCAGGTCCCGGCCACGACCTCGTCGGCTTCCTTCGCGATCATCAGCATCGCGTCGACGAAGCGGTCGATCTCGGCGAGGTCCTCGGATTCCGTCGGCTCCACCATCAGCGTCCCCGCGACCGGGAAGGACATGGTCGGGGCGTGGAAGCCGTAGTCGATGAGCCGCTTGGCGACGTCGTCCACGGTGATCCCGGTGCGGGCGGTGAGCGGTCGCAGGTCCACGATGCACTCGTGGGCCACCAGGCCGTTCTCGCCGGTGTAGAGGATCTCGTAGGACTCCGAGAGCCGGCGTGCCATGTAGTTCGCCGCGAGCACCGCGGAGGCGGTCGCGTGGCGCAGCCCGTCCGGGCCCATCAGCCGAATGTAGGTCCAGGTGATGGGCAGGATCGACGCGGAGCCGTAGGGGGACTGCGAGACCGGGGCGCCACCGTGGGGCTGCTCGCCCTGGCCTGCTACCGGGTGCTCGGCCTGCTGGATCGAGGGATGGCCGGGCAGGAACGGCGCCAGGTGCGCCTTCGCCGCGACCGGGCCGACCCCCGGACCGCCGCCGCCGTGCGGGATGCAGAAGGTCTTGTGGAGGTTCAGGTGGGAGACGTCGCCGCCGAACTCACCGGGACGCGCCACCTGCAGCAGGGCGTTGAGGTTCGCGCCGTCGACGTAGACCTGCCCACCGGCATCGTGGACCAGCTCGCAGACGGTGCGCACCTCCTCCTCGTAGACGCCGTGGGTGGAGGGGTAGGTAATCATGATCGCGGCGAGCTCGTCGCCGTGGTCCTTGATCTTCTGCTTGAGGTCATCGAGGTCGATGTTGCCGCGCGCATCGGAGGCGACGACCACCACGCGCAGACCGGCGATGACGGCGGAGGCGGCGTTGGTGCCGTGCGCCGAGGACGGCACCAGGCACACCTCACGGTTGCTCTCGCCGCGGGAGGCGTGGTACGCGCGGATCGCGAGCAGTCCCGCGAACTCACCCTGCGAACCGGCGTTGGGCTGCAGGGAGACGGTGTCATAGCCGGTGAGATCGGCGAGCCAGGTCTCCAGCTGCGTGATTAGCTCGAGATAGCCGCTCACGTCCTCGCGGGGTGCGAAGGGATGCAGGGCGTTGAAGCCCGCCCAGGTGATGCCCGCCATCTCGGTGGCGGCGTTGAGCTTCATGGTGCACGAGCCCAGCGGGATCATCCCGCGGTCCAGCGCGAAGTCGCGGTCTGCGAGGCGGCGCAGGTAGCGCATCATCGCGGTCTCGGAGCGGAAGGAGGAGAACACCGGATGCTGGAGGAAGGGGTCCTCACGCACCAGACCGCCCCAGCCGCTGCCGGAGCTGACTTCGGCGAGCTCCTGGCCGGGGGTCGGCGCGTGGGGGGCGAAGGCGGCGGCGATCGCTTCGAGGTCTGCGGGGGTGGTGGTCTCGTCGAGCGAGAGGTGCACCAGGTCATCGCCCACGGTGTGAACCAGGAAGCCGGCATCGCGGAGCGAGGCGGAGAGATCCGCTGCCTGCCCGGTGGCCCGCACCTCGAGGGTGTCGAAGAAGGTGTCCCCGACGAGCTCGAAGCCGCTACGGCGCAGCAGGTCCGCGAGGGCTGCGGTGCGATCGGCGACGGTGCGCCCGATGCGGGTCAGACCCTCGGGGCCGTGGTAGACGGCGTACATCGCCGCCATCACGGCCAGCAGCACCTGCGCGGTGGTGATCGCGCTGGTGGCCTTCTCGCGGCGGATGTGCTGCTCGCGGGTCTGCAGGGAGAGCCGGTACGCGGGGTTCCCGTCGGCGTCCTGGGAGACGCCCACCAGGCGTCCCGGCAGCTGGCGCTCCAATCCCTTGCGCACGGCGACGAAGCCGGCGTGCGGGCCGCCGAACCCGAGCGGGATGCCGAAGCGCTGGGAGGTGCCGACGGTGACGTCCGCGCCGAGCGAGCCCGGGGAGGCGAGCATGGTCAGGGCCAGCAGGTCCGCGGAGACGATCGCGAGGGCCTTGGTGGACTTCACCTCGGCGATCACGTCCCGGGGATCCCACACCCGGCCGGAGGCGCCGGGGTACTGCAGGAACGCGCCGAAGTACTCACCTTCGGGCGCACCCTCGCCGGCGAAGTCGACCTCGCGCAGCTCGATGCCGAGTCCGTCGGCCCGGCCCTGGAGCACCGCCTTGGTGGCGGGGAGCGCATCGGCGTCGACCAGGAAGACGTTGCCGTTGCGCTTGACCTGACGACGGGCGAGCAGCATCGCCTCCGCCGCGGAGGTCGCCTCGTCGAGGGTGGAGGCGTTGGAGAGGTCCATCCCGGTGAGGTCGCAGATCATGGTCTGGAAGGTCAGCAGCGCCTCGAGGCGGCCCTGCGAGATCTCAGGCTGGTACGGGGTGTAGGCGGTGTACCAGGCAGGGTTCTCCAGCACGTTGCGCTGGATCACCGCGGGGGTGTGGGTGTCGTGGTAGCCCAGGCCGATCAGCGAACGGTGGACCGTGTTGCGGTTCGCGAGTGCCTGGAGCTCGACCAGCGCGGCCGGCTCGGTCACGCCGGCGGGGACCACGGAGTCGATGCTGCGCGTCCCCTCGGACTGGTCCAGCAGGATCGTGCTCGGCACCGCAGCGGTCAGCATCTCGTCGAGGGACTCATAGCCCAGGACTTCGAGCATGTGACGCTGCGCGTCGGGATCGGTGCCGACGTGGCGGCGGACGAAGGAGTCGTGAGCATGCGCAGGCGATGCGGTCATGAAGGAATGCCCCTGGATGTTGCGTGCGGTTCTGGATGGTGGGAGCCGTCCGCGCAGCGCTGCGCGGCACCGGCGGGAGGCGGCTGCCGCGCGGCAACCGCCTCCGTGTCGCTCAGGACTCGGTGAACGCCTTGTAGTCCGCGGCGCTCAGCAGGTCGTCCGGCAGTGCCTCGTAGGTGACCTTGATCAGCCAGCCCTCATCGAAGGGTGAGGAGTTGACCAGCTCGGGAGTGTCCACGACGGCGGCGTTGATCTCGGTGACAGTGCCGTTGATCGGAGAGAACAGATCGGAGACGGACTTGGTCGACTCGATCTCGCCCATCTCGGTGCCGGCGGTGATCTCGCCGTCCACCTCGGGCAGGTCGACGTAGACGACGTCGCCGAGCTGCTCGGCGGCGAAGTCGGTCACGCCGATGACGGCCACGCCGTCGGACTCGACGCGGACCCACTCGTGGTCCTTGCTGTAGAGGAGTTCTGCGGACATGGGATCGGTCCTTCCGGAGGGGGTTGGGGGAAACTCAAGTGGGGTCGTGACTCGGGTGGGTCGTGACGCGGATCGGAGCATGGCCGCTGGGACCGCACCAGGAGGTCGGTCCTGACAGCGGCTCAGTCGCGGCGGTAGAAGGGCATCTCGACGACTCGGACCGGGAGGTCCTTGCCGCGGACGTCGACGACCAGCTCGGTGCCGACCTCGGCGACGTCAGCTGACACGAAGGCCATCGCGATCGGGTGGCCGAGGGTCGGAGAGAGGGCGCCGGAGGAGATCGCTCCGACCTCGCGTCCGTCCCCGTCGCGCACTTGGGCGTCGGCGCGCGCGGCACGGCGGCCTTCCGCGACCAGGCCCACGAGGACCGGACGGCCGCTCAGGTCCGCCGCCTCGATGCCCTTGCGGCCGACGAAGTCCTCCTTGGACTTCAGCGCGACGACGCGGCCCATGCCCGACTGCGCGGGGTAGAGGTCGCGGCCGAGCTCGTTGCCGTACAGCGGCATCCCGGCCTCGAGGCGGAGGGTGTCGCGGCAGGCGAGTCCGCAGGGGGTCACGCGGTCGCCGCCGACGGCGGTGAGCTGCTCCCACAGCGCTGGCGCATACTCGTTCGGAAGGTAGAGCTCGAAGCCGTCCTCGCCGGTGTAGCCGGTGCGAGCGATCAGCAGAGACTCTCCGCGATAGGTGCCTTCGGCGAAGCGGTAGTTCTTCATCTCGGTGAGGTCCTCGGCCGTGAGGCCTTCGACCCCGCTGTCCGCGCCGAGCAGCGTATCGAGCAGGATCTGCTCGCTCTGGGGACCCTGGACGGCGATCAGCGAAGTGCGGGACGAGGCATCGTCGACCTCGACATCGAAGCCCTCTGCACGGGCGAGCAGCTCGGCGGCGTCGACCTCGGCGTTGGAGGCGTTGGCGACCACCAGGAAGTGGTCCTCGGAGAATCGGTAGGTGATGACGTCATCGATCACGCCGCCGTCCTCGGTCAGCAGCAGCGAATACTTCGCGCGCCCCACCGACATCGCGGACATCTTCCCGGCGAGCGCATGATCCAGCGCGGCGGCGGCTTCCGGGCCGCGCAGGTGGATCTCCCCCATGTGGCTGAGGTCGAAGAGGCCCGCGCTCTGACGCACCGCCTTGTGCTCCGCGAGATCGGAGTCGTACCGGACCGGCATGCGCCAGCCCGCAAAATCTGTGAACGTCGCACCGAGCGACTCGTGGACCGCCTCGAGGGCGGTGCTGCGCAACTCCTGCTCAGCCATGGTGCTCCTTACTCGTCCCGGGGAGGCATGCGCTCCCACCGTCTGCGTCCCGATTTGCCAGGCACGGCACAGGCCGCATCGACCAGTGCGCCACGTCGCTGTGCCGCAGGGTCACCATACCGCCCGCGCGTCGACCGCGTCGCACGCGCAGGCACTTCGCATGCCGAGGATCGGGTCGGTGGTCGAGTCCGGGACCGTGTCCGGGCCGAGTCGGAGGTTCAGCTGCGGAACGGTCGGGACCGAATGCCGCTCGCCCCGGCCCGGGTACCTAGTACCGTGGGGTGCGTGACAACGGAAGGCACGACTGAGTGGCCGGTACGGATCCACAGCCCGCGGCTGGTGATCCGGCCGCCAGGCGACGACGATCGCGGAGCGATGATCCGTCTGATGACCGATCCCGTCACCCGGGAGTATCTCGGCGGGGCGGTGGACTACGCCTCGCGACAGGCGTTGGAGCTCTCACCGCTGGGGCTCACCTGGGGGCGTTGGGCGCTCGCCCTGGCAGACGACGACACCATGATCGGGTCGATCTCCCTCAGCTATGACCGGGGAGAGCTCGAGCTCTCCTATGCACTGCTGCCGGAGTGGACGGGCCAGGGCTTCGCCGCGGAGTCCTGCATCGCCCTGCTGGGCTGGGCCCGCCAGGAGCTCGAGGACGAGCACGTCATCGCCATCAGCCAGACCCGCAACAAACGCAGCGTGGAACTGCTGCGCAAGCTCGGCTTCACCGTGCGTAAGGGGCTCGAGGAGTTCGGCACCCAGCAGCTGCTCCTCGAGCGTGCGCTGAGCGCGCCGCTGCCGGAGTATGCCCAGCCGCTGCAGACCGCGGCCGATCCGCCGCCCCCGACCCGCCGCTGACCGCGGCGTCGCCCGCCCGGCTGAGCGCTCAGCCGCGAGCGACCGGGCAGCTCATGCAGCGCGGACCGCCGCGCCCGCGCCCCAGCTCGTCCCCGGCGAACTCGAGCACCTCGACGCCCTGTCCCCGCAGGTACTCGTTGGTCGACGCGGCACGCTCGTAGGCGACGACCTTCCCCGGGGCCAGAGCCAGCACGTTGCAGCCGTCGTCCCACTGCTCCCTGGCTGCGGCGTAGGCGTCCAGCGGAGGGGTGAGCACCCGCAGCGAGGGGACACCGAGCCCCCGCGCGAGCACCTGGTCCATCTCGTCGGCCGGCCTGGCCCTGGAGACCAAACGGTCCCCCGGGCGCTCGATCTCGAAGGTCTCCAGCGCCTCGAGCTGCCCGAACCGCAGCATCGACTCCTCATCCACGACAGTGGTCACGGTGTCCAAGTGCATCATCGAGCGGCGATGCGGAAGGGCGATCGCGACCACCCGCTCCACCGATCCGTCGGCCAGCAGATCCGCAGCGAGCCGCTCGACGCCGACCGCGCTGGTGCGCTCGGACATGCCGACGGCGACCACGCGTGGTGACAGCATCATCACGTCACCTCCCTCGACGGTCGCGGCCCCAGCGCCGTCCCGGCCGACGACACGCCGGGGTGCGGAGGCTCCGGCGAACTGCGGATGGTGACGGTAGATCAGCTCCAGGTGCAGACTCTCGCGGCGCCTGGCGGGATGGCGCATCGGACTGACCGAGACCACGTCTCCGATCCACGCGGAGGAGTCTCGGGTGAACATGTGGTTGGGCAGCGGGTCCAGGACCAGGTGCTCCTCCCCCGCTCGGTGCAGGGCGATCGAGCGCGGGCTCACCCCCAGAGCGCCGAGCTCTCCGACGGTGATGCCTCCGATGAGCACCTCGACCAGCGGTCCGGGAGCGAGATCGGCGAGGGCCTCGTGGAGGTCCTGCACGGCGATGTCACCGAGGATCGCCGGGTCCAGGGCGCGCTGCAGCAGCTCCTGGCGGACAGCGGGATCGTCCAGCAGGTCGGTGAGCAGCAGCGTCAGCTCGAGCACTTCGACACCCTCACCGCGCAGCAGGTCGGTGAACTGCCGGTGCTGCGCCCGGGCCCGGTCGAGCCAGAGCACCTCGTCGAACAGCAGGCCTTCCCGGGAATCGGGAGTGAGCCGTTCGAGCTCGGAACCCGGCGCGTGGACGATCACGCGGCGCAGCGGCGAGATCTCGTCGTGCACCCCGATCGATAGCTCTGCTGCCACTGCCATGTGTGCTCCTCGCTCGTCGCCTGCGCACCCTCGACGGTGAGGGCGCGTCCACTCTGCGGTGCGTGCACGCTAACAGAGTGGAGTGCACCCACTGGGCGATCCGGTGGGGGTGGCACCCTTTTCGGGCGACCGACGTGCACCGACGGCTCGGCGGTGGCTACGCTGGCGGGGTCTGCATCCGCTCTCCCCTGGAGGACCCAGTGACTGCTCCCGCGCTGTCCATCCCGACCACGACCCTCGCCGACGGCACCGCGTTCCCGCTGATCGGGTTCGGCACTTCCAGCATGAAGGGCGTCGAGGGCGCCCACGCGATCGGGGCGGCGCTGCGCTCGGGCTACCGGCTCATCGACTCCGCGGCCCAGTACGGCAACGAGGCCGCCGTCGGGCAGGGCCTGCGGGACAGCGGCATCGACCCCGACGACGCCGTGGTGACCACCAAGGTCGCCGGCGGCGACCAGGGCCGTGAAGCTGCCCGCGAGGGATATCTCGGCTCGCTGCGGCGGCTGGGCCTGGACCGTGCCGCGCTGGTGCTCATCCACTGGCCGAACCCCTCCCGCGGTCTGGCTCTGGACACGTGGCGCACCCTGATCGACCTCAAGGAGGAGGGGAAGGCCCTGCACATCGGGGTCTCGAACTTCCAGCCCGAGCAGCTCCAGGAGCTGATCGACGCGACCGGAGTGACTCCCGAGGTGAACCAGATCCAGCTCTCTCCCGCTCTGGCGCGCCCGGAGGCGGTCGCCTTCCACCGCGAGCACGGCATCGTCACCCAGGCCTGGGGACCGCTGGGGGGCCGCGAGGGGCTCGCCGCGCAGTTCGCGCTGCAGAAGGTCGCGACCAAGCACGGGGTGGAGCCGTCGCAGGTCTCTCTGCGCTGGGCGATCGACCAGGACATCGTGGTGATCCCGAAGTCGATGAGTCCCGAGCGCCAGCAGGCCAATGCGACGCTGGACGCGATCCAGCTCGATGACGAGGACCGCGCCCTGCTGGCCTCCCTCGATCTGGGAGAGGACGCCGCCTGGGACTCGCGCGAGCACGAGGAGTGGTGACCGCAGCCGGCCGCTTCATCCCGGGCCCGGAGCACCGCGAGATCGTCTTCCTCACCGGTTCCGGGATCAGCGCCCGGACGGGGCTCGGCACCTTCCGGGGGCCCGATGGGCTCTGGGCGCTCGAGCCGGAGACCGAGCAGGCGATGCACGCCGAGCTGCTCCCGGACTCGCTGCCGCAGCTGTGGCGGGTTTGGGGGCGGATGGCCCGGATCGCGCTCGAGCACGGTCCCACCCCTGGGCATCGTGCGATCGCGCGCCTCGGAGCACCGGTGATCACCCAGAACATCGACGGGCTGCACCAGGCGGCGGGCAGCGAGGTGGTCGCCGAGCTGCACGGCAGCGCCCTGCGTGCGGTGTGCCTGGACGAGCACTGCTCGTGGACGAAGCTGCTCGAACCGGGGGACGGTTCCCGGCCCACGGATCACGGGGTGCCCGCGACATGTCCGCAGTGCGGGGCCCCACCGCGTCCCGATGTGGTGCTCTTCGACGAGCAGCTTCCCCCGGCTGCGCTCCAGCTCGCGATGCAGCTGGCGCAGCGCGCTGATCTGTTCGTCGTCGTCGGGACCAGTGGGGTCGTGTTCCCCTCCGCGCAGCTGGCACCGCTGGCGGCGGCGCACGGCGCGACGACGGTGCTGATCGACATCGATCCGCCCGTCGGCTCCAGCACGCTCTTCGATCACGTCCTCGCCGAGGACGCCCATGAGGTGCTTCCGGAGTGGGAGCGGCGCATCCATCGCGTGGGCGGGACGTCCTTCCTGGACCCGTTCACCGTCTGAGCCGGCCCGCTCACGTCCGGGCACCACAGCACCTGTCGGGGCTCACCCACTTTCGGAGCGCTCAGATCCAGCCCGCTCTCGGATCGCTCAGATCCAGATCGCGGGGTCCATCTGCTCCTCGGGATGGGCGGCACCCGTGCGCACCGTCGCCGGGATGCCGATGGCGGTGGCCTGGGCAGGGACGTCCTTGACGACCACTGCATTGGCCCCGATCTGGGCACCTTCCCCGATCACCACCGGGCCAAGCACCCGGGCGCCGGCACCGATGGTCACGCCGTCCTCGACCGTGGGATGGCGTTTGATGCGTTCCATCGACCGGCCTCCGAGGGTGACCCCGTGGTAGAGCATGACGTCATCGCCCACCTCGGCGGTCTCCCCCACCACCACCCCCATGCCGTGGTCGATGAAGAAGCGCCGTCCGATCGTCGCGCCCGGGTGGATCTCCACCCCGGTGAGCGACCGTGCGCCCTGGGCGAGGACCAGCGCGGGCAGCTTCGCGCCGCTGGTCCAGAGCCGGTGGGCGACTCGATGGGTCCAGATCGCATGCAGCCCCGGAGAGGTCAGCATGATCGACAGATCATCGGTCGCAGCGGGGTCACGGCGATGCGCCGCCGCGAGATCCTCCCGGACCGCCGCGACGGCGACCATCACCCGATCCAACGGGTTCTTCGCCATGTCTGTGCTCCGACTCAGTCTGCGAGCTCGGCGTACAGCGGGGTGGAGAGGTAGCGCTCGCCGAAGGAGGGCACCACCACGACAATTGTCTTCCCGGCGAACTCCTCGCGGGAGCCGACGCGCACCGCCGCCTCGATGGCCGCGCCGGAGGAGATGCCCACCAGCAGGCCCTCGGTCCGGGCCACGGAGCGGGCACGGTCCATCGCGGTCTCCGCGTCGATGTCGATGACCTCGTCGTAGATCTCGCGGTCCAGGATGCTGGGCACGAAGTTCGCGCCGAGGCCCTGGATCTTGTGGGGGCCGGGCTGGCCGCCGTTGAGGATCGCGGACTCCTCGGGCTCGACCGCGATGATCTTCACCTCGGGCTTGCGCTCCTTGAGCACCTGTCCCACACCGCTGATGGTGCCGCCGGTGCCGATACCTGCGACCACGGCATCGACGGTGCCGTCGGTGTCGTTCCAGATCTCTTCCGCGGTGGTGCGGCGGTGGACCTCGACGTTGGCGGGGTTGTCGAACTGGCGCACCTGGACCGCGCCGGTCTCGGCAGCGATCTCCTCCGCCTTCTCGACCGCGCCCTTCATGCCCTTGGGGGCCTCGGTGAGGATCAGCTCGGCACCGTAGGCGCGCAGCAGCATGCGCCGTTCCTTGGACATCGACTCGGGCATGGTGAGGATGACCTTGTAGCCGCGAGAGCTGCCGATCATCGCCAGTGCAATGCCGGTGTTTCCGCTGGTCGCCTCGACGATGGTGCCGCCGGGCTGCAGCTGGCCGGACTTCTCGGCGGCGTCGATCATGGCGACACCGATGCGGTCCTTGACCGAGCTGGCGGGGTTGTAGAACTCGAGCTTGGCGACGATGGTCGCCTTGACCTCGTCTCCCAGGCGGTTCAGCTTCACCAGCGGGGTGCGGCCGACGAGTTCAGAGACGTTCTCATAGATAGGCATGCTGCTCCTTGACGTTGCGTGGCCCGCACGGGCGAGCCCTAAGGTGATCTTGCCCCGATCATAACGGTGTGGGCGGTTCTGGTGCACGACATCGGGGTTCTGGTGCCCGACGCCGTGCGGAACGAGCAGGCGGAGCGGCCAGGTGGAGCAAGTAGAGCGGGTAGAGCGGGTAGAGCGACCGTCATCTACGCTCGGGCCATGCCTTCCGCGCCTCCCTTACAGCCCACCGCTGTCGCTGTTCTTGCGCCTGCTGCCGGTCACTGGATCGCGCAGTGGCGAACTGTCCTCATGGCGTTCTCCATCGCCCTCGTGCTGTCACTGGCGCTCCTCATGACCGGGGGCGCCGCCATCGCGCAGGCCGCGCCTCCCCGCACCGTGACGGTCACAGATCTCAGCGGAGAGGTGGATCCCGACGCGCTCGAGGCTGAGCTCGCAACGGTGGACTTCCGCACCGAAGTGCATCTGGTGGTGCTGGTGCTGGACGTTGCGGAGCTCGGCTTCTCGCCGTCCTCTGACGGGTCACTTGACAGCGCGGTACGGGCCTACGCTGGGGACACGGCCCCGGAGCTGCTCCATTCCAATGGGGTCGGCTATGCCGAGGGCACCGTGATCCTCGCCCTCGACACGACGAATCGCTTTGTCGGCGTCTATGCCGGACAGGACGTGGAACTGCGCGGCGGAGGCCCTGCCGACGTGCAGCAGGCCATGCGCAAGGACGCCCGAGCCGGGAAGTGGGAGCAGGCGCTGCTCGCGGGAGCGGAGACCTATGCCGACCGTCTGAGCCGCCCCTGGTGGCGCGGGGCCGGCGGAATGCTCCTGGCCGCGGTCCTGATCCTTGCCGGAGGCGCTGGCTTGACGCACCTGCTCCGCCTCCGTCGCGGAATTCTGGAGGACGTGGATGAGGCCGATAACCGCCATGCCCAGGTGCTGAGCGCCCGCACCCTCACCGACCGTGCGGCACGCGAGCTTCCCGAGGACTCCGCCTACGCGTATTCCGCACACCGGGCGCATCAGGAGTACACCGCCGGGATCACGACTCTCCAGCAGCTGCGCGATCAGCTCCCGGACACGGGGCAGCGAGGCGCGCTCTGGGGGCTGGTGCCTGCGCAGCAGAAGCTCGGCAGGGAGTATGCACAGACCCTCACCCAGGTCGACGCACTCGGTGACGAGGTCAGGATCTCCAGTGATCTGCTGACCCTGCGAGGCGGATGGCGCGAGCAGTGGGAGAACGAGCTCGAGCCGCTGCACGATTCGCTCGCGGCCCTGCAGGACAACTGCTTCCACTCCCGGAGCATGCCGCGGGCTGAGGCCGAGGCAGCTGCGGCGCTGGTGGACCGCGGACCGCGAATCGCGCAGGAGCTCGACGATCTCACCGCCCGCCTCGACGCCGAGGAGATCACGGCAGATGCCGCTCTGCATCGCCTCGACGAGATCACGCGGCAGCTGAGCGCCGAGGTGGCCGAACTCCGATCAAGGCGCATCAGCCGTCTGGCCGATGACCACGACGAGGAAGGCGTGCTGTGGGACAGTGCCGATGCGCTGGGGGCAGTGCCCTACCGTTCAGTGCGCGAGCGACGCCATACCCGAGAGGCTGCGGGCCGCGGCGAGCAGGACACCTTCTGGAGCATCAGCCCCGTTCGTTGGTACGTGCTCTGGCATGGCGGGTCCTACGCCGCGCTTGCGGATCAGCGTGCCCGGGAGGCGGACCGTGGAGGGTCCGGTTCGCTCCGCTCGGGTCGCGGCAGGGGCGTGCGCACCGGATTCTCCCGCCCCGGTCGCAGAGCGGGCCGGTCCTCAGGCGGGCGGTCCCGTTCAGGGAGCTCGAGCAGGTTCTGACCGTGGCCGGGCGGGCGCCGGATCAGATCCACGGATCACATTCAGGTTCTGGACCGAGGTCCCCCGCTTCTGCCGACCAACGTCGGACGAGGTCGAGCACCTACGTTCCGTACGCTCGCCCCCATGGACTTCTCGCCCGTACCCGCCGTCCCGCACGCGAGCACCCCGGCCGCCGGGGCCGCTGGGGTCCGCTCGATTCCACGAGTGCTCGCCCTGTGCGCGCTGCTCCTGCTCGCGCTCTCCGTCCTGGTCCCGGCACCGGCCCACGCTGTACCACCGAGCACGGTGTCCGTGCTGGACACCACCGGCTCCGTCCAGAAGGCTGCGCTCGAAGACGAACTGGCGGAGGTCGACTTCCGCACCGAGGTGGACCTGGTGGTGCTGGTCCTGGACGTCACGGAGCACGGCTACAGCGCCTCCGAGGACACCGCGCTGAACGACACCGTGCGCGACCATGCCCAGACCTCGGCCCCGGAGCTGCTCTCCCCGGACGGTCAGCACTTCGCCGACGGGACCGTGATCCTCGCCGTGGATCCGGTGGGCCGCTTCCTGGGCACCTACGCCGGTGAGGACGTGAAGCTCAGCGAGGACGAGTTCAACGCGGTGCAGGAGTCGATGACCGAGGATGCCCGGGACGGCCAGTGGAATGCAGCACTGCTCGCCGGGGCCGAGGAGTACGCGGACCTGCTGCAGCGGCCCTGGTGGCAGAAGCCCAGCGCCCTCATCGCTGGCGCGGTCGCGCTGGGCGCCGCGGTCCTTACCGTCGTGAGCCTTGTCGGTCTGCGCCGTGCGGCCCGTCGTCGCGTGGATCAGTCCCTCCCCCGCTACCGGGACGTGCTGGCCAAGCGCGCGCTCACCGATGCCGCCGCGCGCACCATGCCCACCGCCTCTCCCTACGCACAGGCCATGCTGGAGGAACATGAGGAGTACGGGAAGGGGCTCACAGAGGCGGAGAGGCTCCACGCCGAGCTGCCCGCACCGGAGCATCGCCGTTGGAGCTGGGGATTCGCCTCGGCTCATCGCAGACTCGCGAAGGACTTCGAGAACACCGTCAGCCGGCTGGATGACACCGATGACGAGATCATCTCCGCCGCTGATCTGCTGCACCGGATGGGTGACTGGCGAACGGCCTGGCAGCGCGAGCTCGCCCCCCTGCAGGATTCCCTCTCCGGGCTCGAGCAGGTCGTCGCGGAGCGAGAGGAGATGTCGGAAGCGGAGTGGCAGGCTGCCGCGGAGCTGACGGAGCTCGGCGGGGACGTCGCCCGCGAGATCGACACCCTCACCGCCCAGCTCGAGGCCGATCAGATCGATCCCGACTCTGCGCTCGAGCGCCTGGACACCCTGACCCGGGAGCTCTCGGCGGCGGTGATGCGGCTCCAGACCGTGCACATCGCCGAGATCGCCGAGGACGACGGGGAGGCCGAGGTGCTGCGGGAGGCCGCCGACGACGTCGACTTCTCCGAAGATGACGAGTACTCGTCACTGCGGGCGCGGCGCCATCGACGAGAACACGGGAGCGCAGGCGGATCCGCAAGTGATCAGTTCTGGAGCCTCAGCCCCGTGCTGTGGTACTCAAGCTGGCACCACGAGTCGACCTCGGCTCTGGAGACGCACCGCAATCCGCCGTCCTCGAGCGGAGGCAGCACCTCGGGCTACTCCTCGGGAGGCTTCTCCGGCGCAGGCAGCTCGAGCCGCTTCTGACCAGGAGACCGCAGCGGCCGGGGCGGTGAGCCCCGCCCGCTGCGTTGCTCAGATGCAGCTCAGTAGACCATCCCCATGTACTCGCGCACCTTCGACAGGGTCTCCTCCGCCGCGGCGTTCGCCTTCTCGTTGCCGGCGCGGAGAACCTGGAAGAGGTAGCCGGGGTCCTGCTCGAGCTCGGCCCGGCGTGCGCGCAGCGGGGCGAGGTGCTCGTTGAGCGCCTCGGCGGTGAAGATCTTCAGCGTGCCCGCGCCGCCGTCGCCGATCTCCTCGGCGATCGCCTCGGGAGTTCGACCGGTCGCCTGCGCGGCGATGGTCAGCAGGTTCGCGACCTCGGGCCGGCCGTCCGGGTCGAAGGTGATCTGCCGATCCGAGTCGGTCTTGGCCTTCTTGATCTTCTTGAGCGTCTCGTCGGCGCTCATGCGCAGCATCACGGTGTTCCCGCGGGACTTGCTCATCTTGTGCTCGCCGTCCAGGCCCAGGATGGTCGGGGCCTCGGAGAGAAGCGCATCGGGCTCGGGGAAGAACTCCTCGCCCCCGGCGTAGCGCTCGTTGAAGCGGCGGGCGATCACCCTGGTCTGCTCGATGTGGGGCAGCTGGTCCCGGCCCACGGGGACCAGGTTGCCGTGGCAGAACAGGATGTCGGCGGCCTGGTGGACCGGGTAGGTCAGCAGCAGCCCGCCCATGGCGGACTTCCCGGCGGCGCCGAGCTCGGTCTTGACGGTGGGGTTCCGCTCGAGCTCGGGCTGGGTCACCAGCGACAGGAACGGCAGCATCAGCTGGTTCAGCGCGGGCACCGCGGAGTGGGTGAAGATCGTGGAGCGCTCCGGGTCGATGCCCGCCGCGAGGTAGTCGGTCAGCAGCTCGCGGACCGATCCCTTGATGTCCCCGATGACCTCACGGTCGGTGATCACCTGGTAGTCCGCGACGATCAGCCACGTCTCCACCCCTGCGTCCTGCAGTCGCACGCGGTTGCGCAGCGAGCCGAAGTAATGGCCGATGTGCAGCGCGCCTGTGGGGCGGTCGCCGGTGAGCATGCGCAGGCCGGAGGGGTCCGAGACGATCGTGGACCAGATCTCGTCGCTGCGCTTCTGGGCGGTGTCGTAGCTGGTGCGGGTGGTGTTCGGTGCGGTCACCGCTCCATTCTAGCGGCCCCGCCGGGTGCGGCCGCCGTGGAGCCGCGCACGATCAGCTGCGGGCGCACCACCACCTCGGTGCGCGTGGGGCGGCGTGAGTCCTCGCCGCCGCTGAGGGCGGTGCGCACGGCGGCCCGGGCGAGCGATCCGACGGCCTGGCGCACGGTGGTCAGCGGCGGATTGGTCAGCGAGGCCCAGAAGACGTCGTCGTAGCCGGCCACCGAGATGTCGCGCCCGACGCTCAGGCCCAGGGAGCGCACGCCCTCTAGGGCGCCCGCGGCCATCACGTCGGAGCCGCAGACGATCGCAGTCACCCCGCGCGCGACCAGGTCCCGGGCGGCCTCGTAGCCCCCGGCGTAGGAGAAGTCGGTGAAGGAGACCGGCTGGGGGTCCTCCGCCCAGTCAGCGGTGACCGCCTCGAAGGCGCGGAGCTTCTCGCGCACCGGCCAGGTGTGCTCATCGCCCACGGCCAGACCCACGCGCTCGTGGCCGAGCTCCTGGAGGTGGCTCAGCACCGCGCGCACCGCGTGGTCGTCGTCCGTCGAGAGGAAGGCCGCGTCGAGCTCCTCCTGCACGCCGTTGACGAGCACCAGCGGGATCCCGGCGGCGGTCACCTCGCGGTAGTGGTCCAGGGGGCCGCTCTCCTGGGCGTGGTGCCCGGAGACCACGATGATGCCGACCACGCCGCAGCGCAGAAAGCGTTGCAAGATCTCTCGCTCACGCTCGGCGGTCCGCGCCCGCATCGCCACCAGTGTGGAGGCGCCACGCTCGAACAGCTCCGCCTCGATCCGCTCGGCCCAGGAGGTGAAGACCTGGTTGTCGAGGTCGGGGACGAGCACGCCGACCAGCGGCCCGTCCTCCACCTGGCCAGCGTCGACAACGCGCCCCATCCGGCGCGCCACTTCCGTCACTGACCTGCGGGTCGCCTCGTTCACGCCGGAGCGCCCGTTGAGCACGCGGGAGACGGTCGCCTCGCTCACGCCGGCAGCCTTCGCGATATCGATGAGCCGCGCCATCACGCTCTCCCTCCGGACCCCCGGCATCCTCCCCGTGGCCCAATCGTAATCTGCAAGATCTTGCACATTCTTGCACACAGATGGCCTAAGGGTCTACGGTGCTCCCATCAGGCACAGACCTGACAACGGTCGAGAACGACCACGATTCAAAGGAGAAGACGTGCAGATCCGTCGTAAGAGCTTTCTCGCACTGGGTGGCCTCGCAGCTTCCATGACCGTCCTCGCCGCATGCGGCGACGACTCGTCCTCCGGTGGCACCACCGGAGGCGGCGCCTCCGACGGTGGCAGCGTCGAGGCCGGCGGCGACTCCTCCGGCCGCCTGGTGATCTGGGCCGACGAGGAGAAGGCCCCCGCACTCGAGCCCTCCGCCACGGCGTGGGGCGAGGAGAACGGCATCGAGGTCGTCGTCGAGGTTGTCCCCGGTGACGAGCTCCAGAACAACTTCATCACCGCCAACCAGGCCGGAAACGGCCCGGACGTCACCATGGGCGCCCACGACTGGATCGGGAACCTGGTCCAGAACGGCTCCATCGCCCCGGTGCAGCTGCCCTCGGACGTCGGCGACACCATCGCGCCGATCGGCATCGAGGCCGTCACCTACGACGGCCAGACCTACGGCGTGCCCTACGCGGTCGAGACCCTCGCGCTCTACGCGAACCACGACCTCACCGACACCCCCGCCCCCTCCACCTTCGAGGAGCTGATCTCCGCGGCGGAGGCCGGCGGCGCCGAGAACATCCTCTCTCTGCCGATCGGCGAGGAGGGCGACCCGTACCACATGCAGCCCATCTACACCTCGGCCGGCGGCTACCTGTTCGGCAAGGACTCCGAGGGAAGCCTCGACCCCTCCGACCTCGGTGTGGGCGAGGAGGGCTCCCTCGCCGCGGCGGACAAGATCGCCGAGCTCGGCGAGCAGGGCGTGCTGAAGAACTCGATCAACGGCGACAACTCCATCTCGCTGTTCACCGAGGGCAAGTCCGCGTACCTGATCTCGGGTCCGTGGGCCCTGGCCGACGTGCGCGATGCGGGCTTCGAGTTCACCATCTCCCCCATCCCCGGCTTCGAGGGCATGGAGGATGCCGCGCCGTTCGCCGGCGTGAACTCCTTCTACGTCGCCTCCAACGCGGCCAATGCCGGCTTCGCCCAGCAGTTCATGACCGATGTGGCCTCCTCCCCGGATGTCGCCAAGGCCATGTACGAGGCGAACCCTCTGCCCCCGGTGAACCTCGAGCTGCGCGAGGAGATCGCCGCCTCGGACGAACACGTGGTGATCTTCGCCGAGGCCGCCGAGGGGGCCGATCCGATGCCGGCCATCCCCGCGATGGCCGCGATCTGGGGCCCGCTGGGCATCGCCCAGGCCAACATCGTCGGCGGCGCTGACCCGCACTCGACCATGGAGGGGGCGGGCGAGGAGATCGCCACCGCGATCGGCTGACGTCCCCGAGCCGATCGATCGTGCCCGCCGCCCTCGTGGCGGGCACGATCGATCGGCGTCCTCGCCTCCCGCCACCCTGCACTCCGCACTGATCCCCTGAAAGGCACAGTCGCCTCATGACCTCGACGCACGCCCCTGCGCACCGGACGCGGTCCACGTCGGTCCCGGCCGTGGTCACCCGAGTCCTGGTGCTCGGCATCACCCTCGCACTGACGGTGTTCATCGCCCCGGTGCTGATCTCCCAGCAGTCATGGATGTGGCTGACGGTGCTCCTGCTCGCCGCAGCAGGGATCTTCGTCCTCTACTCCACCAAGCGCTTCGTGCCGGGCAAGTACCTGTTCCCGGGCTCGGTCTTCCTCGCCGTCTTCCTGATCCTGCCGATCGCCCTGACGGTCGGCTACTCCTTCACCAACTACGGCGACGGCACCCGCGGCACCAAGGAGCAGGCGGTCGGCTCGATCATCGCGAGCTCGGTGCAGCAGAGCCCCGACGCCCCGCGCTACGCCATGACGGTGGCGACCTCGGGCACCGCGGCCGAGGGCCCCTACGAGCTCTTCCTGGTCGACCCCGATGCCGGCACCGTGCTCAGCGGCGACGCCGAGAACGCGCTCGAGGAGGTCCCCGCCGGGGACGTCACCGTCGTCGACGGCCGCGTCACCGAGGTCGACGGGATGACCGTGCTGAACGCGGGCGAGGTCAACGCCATCTACAACGAGCTGATGGAGCTGGCCGTACCGGTGGACGAGTCCACCGCCGTGCGCCCGCTGGGCGTGAACCAGGCCTTCGTGGGAACCACGGTGCTGCAGTACGACGAGGCTGCGGACGCCATCACGGACACCGCGACCGGTGAGGTGTACACCGTCGGCGTGATAGGCGACGAGGAGTACTTCGTGGATTCCGAGGGCCAGCGGGCCTTCTCCCAGAGCTGGCTGCAGAGCGTGGGCATCTCCAACTACGAGCGGCTGTTCACCAACCCGACCGTGGCCAACCAGTTCGTCTCCGCCTTCGTGTGGACGCTGGTGTTCGCCGCCGGCTCGGTGCTGCTGACCTTCGCGCTCGGTTTCGCCCTCGCTCTGATCCTCAACGATCAGCGCCTCAAGGGCCGCCGCGTCTACCGCTCGATCCTGATCATGCCGTACGCGATCCCCGGCTTCATCTCCCTGCTGGTCTGGTCGAACTTCTACAACCAGGAGTTCGGTCTGATCAACCAGACGCTCGGCCTGAACCTGAACTGGTTCGGAGATCCGACGCTCGCGCAGGCAGCGGTGCTGCTGACGAACCTGTGGATGGGCTTCCCCTATATGTTCATCGTCTCCACCGGCGCCCTGCAGGCGATCCCCGATGAGCTGACGGAGGCCGCCCGCATGGACGGTGCGTCACCTCTGCAGGCCACGTCGAAGATCGTGCTGCCGCTGCTGCTGGTGGCCGTGGCCCCGCTGCTGGTCTCGTCCTTCGCCTTCAACTTCAACAACTTCAACGCGATCGAGCTGCTCACCGGCGGCGGTCCGTTCCCCGACGGTTCGGGTCGTGGTTCCACGGACATCCTGATCTCGATGGTCTACCGCATCGCCTTCGGCGGCTCCGGAGCCGACTTCGGCTTCGCCTCTGCGGTCTCGGTCTGCCTGTTCATCCTCACCGGCGTCCTGGCCGCCATCCAGTTCCGATTCACCAACGTCCTCGAAGACGTCAACTGAGCCCGCGGAAGAGGTCCATCATGAGCTCCACCACTGTTCCGCCCCTCCGCACCTCTGCTCAGCAGGCCGGCGCGAAGCACCGCATGCCCTTCGGTCGCTGGTTCACCGAGATCGGCTGGCGGCACGTCATCGGCGTGCTGGCGGTCATCTTCGCCGTCTTCCCGATCCTGTTCGTCGTCTCCGCCTCGCTGAACCCGAGCGGTTCGCTGACCTCCGCCGGTCTGGTCCCCACCCAGGGCGTCACGCTCGATCACTACGCAGCGATGCTCAGCGGGGAGCGGGCGAACTTCCTGCGCTGGTACCTCAACACGATCATCGTGTGCGGGGTCGTCGCCATCGGTCAGGTGTTCCTGTCCCTGCTGGCCGCCTATGCCTTCAGCCGCTTCCGCTTCCGCGGCCGCCGCGGCGGCATGCTCGCGGTGCTGCTGGTCATGATGTTCCCCGCGATCCTCTCGATGATCGCGGTGTACACGATGATCTCGGACCTCGGCGACGCGGTGCCGATGCTGGGCCTGAACACCCTCGCCGGCTACATCGCGGTGCTGATGGGGGGCGCCTTCGGCCAGGTCTGGCTGATCAAGGGCTTCTTCGACACCATCCCGAAGTCCCTGGACGAGGCCGCGATCATCGACGGCGCCACCCACTGGCAGGCCTTCCGCAAGATCCTGGTCCCCTCGATGACCCCGATCCTGGCGACCACGCTGCTGTTGGCCCTGGTCGGCTCGATGAGCGAGTTCCTGATCGGCTCGATCTTCCTCACCGACGACTCCAAGAAGACCCTCGCCGTGGGCATGTACGGCATGTTCTCCTCGGATCGCTCCAACAATCTGGGCGTCTTCGCCGCCGGCTCGGTCATGGTCATGGTCCCGGTGATCATCCTGTACCAGTTCCTGCAGCGATACATCGTCGGCGGCTCGACCGCCGGCGCCGTCAAGGGCTGACCCGCCCGCCCACCGAACCTCGCCGCACCCACCTGGCCCGTCGGCACGGGCCAGTCGGTGCGGCGCGTCGCATCACCCCCTGTTCCACCGGAAGGACCGCCATGACCCCCCAGACCTCCCTCGCTGCGCGCACCGCCGAGCAGCAGACCTCCCCGGACCTGCAGTGGTGGCGTGATGCCGTCGTCTACCAGGTCTACCCCCGCTCCTTCGCCGATTCCGACGGCGACGGCATGGGCGACCTGCCCGGCGTGACCGCCCGCCTGCCCTATCTGCGCGATCTCGGGGTCGACGCGATCTGGCTCTCGCCCTTCTACACCTCCCCGCAGAAGGACGGCGGCTACGACGTCTCGGACTACCAGGACGTCGACCCCCGCTTCGGGTCGCTCTCCGACGCCGACGAGATGATCGCTCGCGCCCACGAGCTGGGTCTGAAGGTCATCGTGGACATCGTCCCCAACCACTCCTCGGATCAGCACGTGCTGTTCCAGCAGGCGCTCGCGGCCGGGCCCGGCTCGCCCGAGCGAGACATGTACGTCTTCGCCGACGGCAAGGGCGAGGACGGGGAGCTGCCGCCGAACAACTGGACCTCGATCTTCCACGGCCGCGCCTGGACCCGCGTCACCGAGGCCGACGGCACGCCCGGCCAGTGGTACCTGCACATCTTCGACACCAGCCAGCCGGACTGGAACTGGGAGAACCCGCGGGTGCACGAGCTGTTCCAGGACGTGCTGCGCTTCTGGCTGGATCGCGGCGCCGACGGCTTCCGCGTGGACGTCGCCCACGGCATGATCAAGCCCGAGGGACTGCCGGATGCGACGGTCAACTCCGCCGGGCTGATCGACATCCCCGAAGGCGAGGTGCCGATCTACTTCGACAACGACGACGTGCTGGACATCTATCGCGAGTGGCGCCCGATCCTCGACTCCTACGAGGGCGACCGCATGATGGTGCTCGAGGCCTGGATCCCCGAGCACCGCCTGCCGCTGTACATCGGCGACGAGAAGGCGCACCAGTCCTTCAACTTCGGCTTCCTCCAGGCCCGCTGGGGAGTGGAGACGATGCGCGCGGCGATCGAGAAGCCGCTCGCGCTGGCCGATGCGGTGGGCTCCCCCACCACCTGGGTGCTCTCGAACCACGACGTGATCCGGCATGCGAGCCGCTACGGCTTCGCCCCGGACTACGAGTTCGGCGAGGGGCTGCGCCGCGACGAAATCCCCGATGCGGAGCTCGGCCTGCGCCGCGCCCGCGCCGCGACCCTGCTGATGCTCTCCCTGCCCGGCTCCGCCTACCTCTACCAGGGCGAGGAGCTGGGCCTGCCCGAGGTCAGCGACATCCCCGACGAGCTGCGCGAGGACCCCTCCCATCTGCGGGCCGGCGTGCCCGGCCGCGACGGCTGCCGCGTGCCGCTGCCGTGGACGCAGGACGCACCGGGCTACGGCTTCTCCCCCACCGGGAAGAGCTGGCTGCCGCAGCCGGAGGCCTTCGGTCCCCTGGCCGCCGACGCCCAGGACGGGGTGGAGGGCTCGACGCTCGAGATGTACCGCACGGCGGTGCACCTGCGTCGCGAGCTGGGCTTGGGCCGTCCCGATGCCGCGGTGGTCTTCGCCGAGGACCTCCCCGCCGGAGTGCTCGGCGTGATCCGCGGTGACGTCACGATCCTCGTGAACACCACCGACGCTCAGGTCGAGCTGCCGGCCTCCTCGGTCGCAGGCGATCTCGCCTCGGCCGAGGTCCTGGTCGCCTCCGCCCCCACCTCCCCGGGCACGGTCCCGGCGGATACGGCGGTGTGGCTGCGCACCTCCTGAACGTCGCACGGATCACGCCCGGCCGCCGGAGGACGCCGTCCTCCGCGGTCGGGCGTGATCGCGCCGCTAGGATCGCCTCCATGCGTCCTTCCCCCTCGGTCGACCCCGGATTCGACGTCGTCGTGCTCGGGGCCGGGCTGAACTCCCTGAACCTCACCATCGCTTTCCACCAGCAGTACGGGATGCGCTGCACCACGGTGGTGCGCATCCCGGTGGCGATGAATGAGCACACCGTCACCTCGGATCTGCTCGTCCTCGGCGCCGACGCGAGCGATGAGGACATGCGCGATGCGCTCATCGATCTCGCCTCGCAGCGCCCGGCCGGTCGGCCGGCGCTGCTGCTGACCAATGCGGACTCTCTGATCGATTTCATCGATCGCTTCCGCACCGATCTGGAGCAGCATTACCTGCTGGCCCAGGTCGATGCGCCGCTGCTCTCCCGCCTCGCCGACAAGGCCGAGTTCGCGGAGATCTGCGAGGAGCTCGGCATCGGCACGGTGCCCACGGTGATCGTCGACTTCTCCCGCACCGAGGAGCCCGACTGGAACGGCGGGGACGAGCTCCCCTGGTCCTATCCGGTGGTGGGCAAGGCAGCGAACACTGCGGAGTACCACCACGTGCAGTTCTCGGGGAAGAAGAAGGTGTTCTTCCTGGAATCCGCTGCCGAGCAGCAGGACCTGGTGCGACGGCTGCGGCAGTCGGGCTTCACCGGCCGTTTCCTGTTCCAGGAGCTCATCGAAGGCGATGACACCGCTCAGCGCTCGATCACCGCCTACCGCAGCAGCCGCGGGAAGGTGACCCTGCTGTGCGCCGCCCAGGTGCTGCTGGGAGAGCACACCCCCGAGGCGCTGGGTCGTCCTGCGGCGATGGTCACCGGTGACTTCCCGACGCTGACCGCCGCCGCCGAGAGATTCCTCGACGCAGTTGGCTACGTCGGCTTCGCGAACTTCGATGTGAAGGTCGACCCTCGCACCGGCCGGGAGTGCTTCTTCGAGATCAACCCCCGCATCGGCCGCAACAACTATTACGTGACGGCCGCCGGGGAATCCGTGGCCCGCCACGTGGTGGAAGATCGCGTGCACGACCGCGATCTCGAGCAGGTGGTGGTGACCGCGCCGGTCCTCTACACGATCCTGCCGCTGCGCCTGGTGCTGAGCTATGTGCGCGATCCCGCTCTGCATGAGCGAGTTCGGCGCGTGGCGCGCACCCACCTGCGCAATCCGTTCCGGTACGGTCCGGAGGGTTTGTGGATGCGTGCCTATTCGGTCGTCTCCGGTCTGAACTTCGTGCGCAAGTACCGCGCCGTCTACCCGCGTCCCACCGACACCGGATTCTGAGCTCCGGTCCGAGCCCCTGGAAGGTCCTCCCTCATGCCCGACACCCCGCCCCGCCCCTACGCCGCTCTGCCGAGCTCTGAGGTCGATCTGGTGCTGCTCGGTGGCGACATCGGCATCTATGCGCTGGCGCGCGCCTTCCACGAGAAGTACGGCACCATCTCCACCGTGGTGACCCGCAAGGTCGCCGGGCCGGTCGCGGACTCTTCGATCCTGCGCACGGTCGAACTGGGGATGTCCGCCTCCGAGGAGGACATGGTCCAGGCGCTGCTCAAAGTCGGTGCGGACAAGGCGTCCCGCCCCTCCGGCACCCGCCCGGTGCTGCTGGCCAATGCCGACTTCCTGGTCGCGCTGATCGCCGCCCACCGCGAGGAGCTCGGCAAACTCTTCCATCTGCCGCTGCTGGACGATGACGTGCTGCACGCGGTCGCGGACAAGGCGACCTTCTCCGAGATGTGCACCGAGATCGACGTGCCCACACCCCGCACCGTGGTGCTCGACTTCGCGTCCGGGACTGCCCCCGAGGTGCCCGAGCTGGACCTGGGCTGGCCGCTGGTGGCGAAGGCATCTCGATCCTCGGCGTACAACGCGGTCTCCTTCCCCGGCAAGCGGAAGGTGTTCGAGATCGAGGATCTGCACCAGCTGAAGGACCTGATCGGCCGCCTCACCGCCGCTGGCTACCGGGACCGCTTCGTGGTCCAGGAGATGATCCCAGGCGATGACACCGCGATGCTGTCGGTCACGGCCTATGTCGATACGCAGGACGCGGTCACCCTGCTGGGAGGCGCTCAGGTGCTGCTCGAGGAGCACACCCCGGGGGCGCTGGGGAACCCGGCGGCGATGTTCACCACCGACCTGCCCGAGGTGTTCGAGCAGTCGGTGCGCTTCCTCCAGCACAGCGGATACCGCGGGTATGCGAACTTCGATGTGAAGATCGATCCGCGTGATGGGGTCGCGAAGTTCTTCGAGGTGAATCCCCGTATCGGGCGCAACAACTACTACATGACCGCGGCCGGTGCCAATGTCGCCGAGCCGGTGGTCGCGGACCTGATCGAGGAGCGCGAGCTGACGCGCCTGGTGCCCCGCCAGGAGATCCTGTACTCGATCGTCCCCTGGCCGTTGCTGCGGCGCTACATCGTGGATCCGGATCTGCGGGATCGGGTGCAGCAGATCCGCGCTCACGGGACCACCCATCCGCTGGCCTATGGGGTCGAGGGCAGCAAGCGTCGGCTCTATGTCCTCGCGGCGATGGCGAACCAGGTCAAGAAGTTCCTGCAGCATTACCCGCGGCCTTCGGCGCACGGCTTCTGAGGCGAGGGTCTGCGTGACTACGCACGCAACGCATCATCCGCCGCATCGACAGCCGGCACGCTGCCCCTCACGGGCACGCACGCCGCACTGAGCAGCTCCAGCCGACCCGCCTCGTTGAGGTCCTCAACCCGCAGCTTCTCCATCGTGCTGATGTATTGCGACCAGTCCAACTTCTGTTCCGCCATGTCCCATAGGGTCTCGAATTCGCCGAGCACCATTTCGTGGAGTCTGCTCGAGCGATGGAGCTCATAGGTGAAGAACTGGTTGGCGGTGATCTTCCCGTGGTCTCTATCCCGGTTATGCATGTAGGGGCCGGTGACGATCTTGTCATCGACTTTGTACGTGTCGTTGAAGAGAGGCTGGTTCACGAACCTGACTTCGATGTCATCCATGCTTGCGCTCCCGCGACCATGCACCATCGCGTTGAATATGGCGACGTAGTTGTCGGCCACACGCTCATGCCCGCCGTAGACAAGGCGGAAAGATTCCGTCCATGGCGGGACGATGAGCAACCGGATCGACACCCCCCGGTCTGCCACGGCTTCCACCTGCTGCACCAGCGATCGCGTCAGGATGTGACGGTAGCCGACCGCCCAGAACGCTCGGTCGCAACTCTCGAGAAGCTCGTTCAACAGACCCGCCCGGTCGAAGTGGAGGTTCGAGATGCCGAGCTTCGAGATCCCCTCGAGGAACAGGTCGTTCTGATGCTGGCGGAACTTGACGAAGGTCTCGGCGGCGAGCACCAGCACGGAGGCCATCAGGGAGGTGGAGATCGCCAGCCACAGGTTCGCAGAGAATCCGGACGACTTGGACGAGTCCAGGTAGAGCAGGATGAAGACGCCCGTGAGCACACTGAGCGCGAGCAGTGCGTAGACATTGGACTGCAGGCGATAGGCGACGATGCGTCCCAGGAAACCCAGCCTCTCTCGACCGCCACGGTTCTTCTCACGCGCCATCGTCCGCCGCCTCACGTCGCGGGGGTCGCGCCAGATACAGGGTGTCGACGCCCCGACCTCGGCCGTCCGGGATCGTGTGCACGACGTCGATCCCAAGCTGCTCCAGGAGCGCCAGATGTCCTGCATTGGTCGACCAGGTGCGCGTCGCGACACCGTGACCGTGGTGGTCGGCGTCCTCGAGGAGGAGTTCGTACATCTCCCGTGTGAGGCCCTGCCTGCGATGGGCGCGCTCGATGATGACAGTGCTCACGTAGTAGTAGAGGCCGGGCGGTGCGGACGCTTCTTCCGGCAACCGGTAGTTCTTCCGGAAGCTCATGAAGCCGACAGCTCTCCCCTTCGTTCCGCGAGCAATGAGGAAGTATTGCGTGCGCATCGAGTCGAAATACTCGCGAGGGCCATCCGGGTCCAGCTCGCTGACAATGAGATCGGATTGGACGCTGGAAGTACGTGCGGACAGCGGCGGAATGAACTGCCCGTCCGCGTCCCGGAGGATCTCCCATATCGAATCGAGGTCTTTCGGGTCGAGGCCATGCCGCGGCGGATCGATCCTGCTATGTACTCGCTCTTCCATATGACAGAGATTACACTGAGCGCCATGACTGCCCAGGATCCGTTCGTCATCCATTCAGCCGCCACACCCGATGGCTCCGATGTGGCGCCGCAGCAGCTGGTGGAGGCCCTCGGCGGTGAGAACCTCTCCCCCGACCTCCGCTGGAGCAACGCTCCGGAGGGGACCCGTTCCTTCGCCATCACCTGCTACGACCCCGACGCCCCGACCGGCTCGGGGTTCTGGCACTGGGTGGCCTGGGATCTTCCGGTCTCGGCGACCTCGCTCCCGCTCGGGGTGCCCCGGGAGGATCCCTCGCTGAAGCAGGCGCGGAATGATTTCGGCAATCTCGGCTACGACGGCCCGGAGCCGCCGCCCGGCGCTCCTCACCGCTATCAGTTCTCTGTGCACGCGATGCCGGTGGAAACGTTGGGGGTTGATCCGCAGGACCCGCATATCGGTGCCCGCTTCGCGATCTTCTCCCAGCAGCTCGGTTCCGCCTCCTTCACGGCCCGTTACCAGGTGACAGCCTGAAATACTAGGGGGAAACACTCCGCGACGGGTCGGGCGCGCCCCGTATCACCGCATCGCCACCGGTCGTAGGCTCAAAACATGAACAGCCGGACAGCTCAGGGTGCGCCTCAGGACCAGATATCAGACTTCGGTCTGATACCTCTCCACCGCACGGGGGACGTATCCCCGGAGGCAGAGTGGAAGGCTCATAGCGTGAACATGTTGACGAAGCTCCCCGGCCCTCTCACGGAGACCGATTCTCACCGTCCCCTGCGCGTGCTGATCACCACCGATTGGTGGGAGCCCGTGGTCAACGGCGTGGTCGCCTCCGTCCAGACATTGCGCCGGGGGCTCATCGCGCTCGGTCTCGATGTGCGGGTGCTGACGCTCTCCCAGGGCATTCGGCCCCATCACGAACCCGGTGTCTATCGCATCGGCTCGGTCTCCGCGGCGATGCTCTATGACCGTGCGCGGATCGGCATGCCCTCGAGCCGCCGCGTGCTGCGCGACATCCTGCAGTGGCGCCCCGATGTCGTCCATTCGCAGGCAGAGTTCTCCACCTATGTGTGGGCCCGGCGCATCGCCCGCACCCTCTCGGTGCCACTGGTGCACACGTACCACACCATCTATGAGGACTACACCCACTACTACTCCCCCAGCAAGACCATGGGTCGCAAGTTCGTGGAGTCCTTCTCCCGCCGTGTGCTCGCGGTGACCGACGCGGTGATCGTCCCGACCGCGAAGGTCGCCGACCTGCTCACCGGCTACGGCGTGCATCAGCCCCTGCACGTGATCCCCACCGGATTGGACCTGGACAAGTTCCGCCCGGCGCGCAGCGAGCAGGAGCGCGCCGACATCCGAGCGCTGCGCGCAGAGCTGGGGATCGCGGAGGGTCAGAAGGTGCTGATCTCGATCTCCCGGCTGGCCAAGGAGAAGAACCTTGACGAGGTGCTCGAGATGGTCGCTGCCGCGAACCGTCCCGATACGGTGCTGGTCATGGTGGGCGATGGACCCTATCGGGCCGAGCTCGAGGCGCATGCGCTCTCGCTCGGCATCGCAGACCAGGTGCGGTTCACCGGAGTGGTGGACCCGGCCGAGGTCCAGCGCTGGTACCGCGTGGGGGATGTCTTCGTCAGCGCCTCCCTCAGCGAGACCCAGGGACTGACCTTCATCGAAGCGATGGCGGTCGGGCTGCCACTGCTGGCCCGCCGCGATCCCTCGCTCACGAACGTGATCCTCGACGGACTCACCGGTTGGCAGTACGAGGATTCCGCACAGTTCTCGGCGCACCTGGGCGCGCTGCTCGATGATCCGCTGCGACGCGAGCAGATGTCTGTGGCCGCGCTCGAGCACTCCCACGCCACGTTCGGCGATCAGGAGTTCGCGCGCAAGGTGCTGGAGGTGTACGAGCAGGTCCATGCCCAGCGCTCCCCGCTGATCCTCCGCCGGCAGCCGGTCGCAGCATGAGCACCAGCACGGACACTCTCCCCGTCGTGCAGGCCACCTCCGCGCTGCCGACCCCGACCCGTCCACGGGCTGCCACACGGTTAGACCGCCCGCAGGCTGCAACCCCGGTGGCTCACCCGCGCCGGGATCCGCTGCGGATCGCCGCCCGGTTCTCCCCGCTGCTGGGCCTGGGCCTCAGCATCGGACTGGTCTGGTGGGGGCTGCAGAGCGGGGTGCTGCAGTCGCTCGAGAACCTGCAGGCGTTCATGGACTCGCTGGGAGCCTGGGGACCGATCGTCTTCCTGGTGGTCTCCGTCGCCTCCGTGGTGTTCCCGATCGTTCCCGGCGGGCTGCTGGTGCTCGCCGGCCCGGTGCTGTTCGGGGCGGTCGAGGGCACGCTCTACAACTACGTCGCCGTCTCCGCCGGCTCGATGCTGAACTTCCTCATCGCCCGGCATGTCGGCCTGTCGCTGATCGAGCGGATCTTCCGCCCGCGCACGGTCGAGAAGTTCCTGGGCTGGACCCGCAGCCCCCATTTCACGCGCGCCTTCGCGACCGCGATCGCGCTGCCGATCGCCCCGGATGATCTGCTCTGCTATATCGCCGGCACCACCAAGATGCGGTGGCGCACGTACGTCTGGATCATCCTGCTGTGCAAGCCCTGGGCTCTGATCGCCTACGGCCTCGGCGTCAGCGCGCTCGTGATGCGCTTCCTGCCCTGGTGACACTTCCTGCCCTGGTGAATGGAGCCACGACATGTTCATGAGATCTCGCGCCCTGCGGCGCCCCGCCCGCTTCCGTGACCGTGCCCTGCGCCATCTGGACCAGTTCGCCCGGATCGCGCTGCCCGGAGGAGGCCCCCGCGGCGGCCAGCGTGAAGACCCGCGCAGCGATCGGGACCGAGCTCAGCTCGGGGACCGGCCGCTGCGAGTGCTGATGCCGCGCGGGCTGACGGGCCTGGCCCGGGAATCGGGCATCGGCGCCGCGATCCGCCATCAGGAATCGGCGGTGCGCTCCCTCGGGCACCAGGTGGTCACCTCTCCCCTGCGTCCCTTCGACGTGGTCCACCTGAACACTCCCTTCCCCGACACTCCCCTGCTGGCGCGCTGGGCACGGCTGTGGCGGCGCCCGGCGCTGGTGTGGGCTCACTCCACCGAGGACGACTTCCGGGATTCCTTCACGGGGTCGAATCAGCTGGCCCCGCTGTTCCGGCGCTGGATCGCCCACCTCTACCGGCGCGGCGACATCGTCATCACCCCCAGCGGCTACTCACGAGATCTCGTCTCCGCCCCGAAGTACGGGATCACGGCACCGGTCCAGGTGCTCTCCAATGGCGTGGACACCGACTTCTTCCGCGCAGATCCGACAGCCCGGGAACGGCTGCGAGCAGGACTCGGGCTCGCTGCCGACGCCCCCGTGGTGATCAGCGTCGGGATGCACCTTGTCCGCAAGGGGATCCTGGACTGGGTGGAGGTCGCCCGGCAGCTGCCCGAGGTGAGCTTCGTCTGGTACGGGCGCACAGATCCCCGGCTGCTGACCGCCGAGGTCCAGCGGGCGCTGGCCAGTGCCCCTCCGAACGCCCGGTTCCCCGGCTATGTGAACGCAGAGCGGCTGCGGGAGGCGTATGCCGGGGCCGACGCCTTCGTCTTCCTCACCAAGGAGGAGACCGAGGGGATCGTGCTCTGGGAGGCGCTCGCGACCGAGGTCCCGGCACTGGTGCGCGGGATCCCGCTGTACCGCGACGCGATGCCCGACGGGGTGCTCACGCACCAGGTCGCCGGAGACGGGCCCGAATTCGCGGGTCAGGTCGCCCAGAAGCTCACCGCGCTGCTCACCGGGGAGCTCGCGGATCTCACCGCCGCCGGGCGCCAGGCCGCCGAAGGGGTGGACCTGGCACAGGTGGCCCTGCAGCTGGAGGAGATCTACCGCCTCGCCGGGGTGCTGCCGCAGCGCAGTGAGCGTCCTGCCAGCAGTTCGCCGTCGCCGGCCGAGACCGGGAGTCACGACACGGCGAGCGGCGAGGTCACGACCGGCGCGTAGGCCGCCACACCACCAGGGCGCTGCCGCTGCTGCGCCGGCGGGGACGCTCACCACGGCGCAGCGCGCTGATCTCGCCATCCCTGTCGGCGGAGAACACGCGCCGCTGGGCGGGGGTCATCGCGCCGAGCTTCTCGCGGACGTTCTCGAGCTTGCCCGCCAGGTCGCTGACCTCGTCCTGCAGCTCGAGGATCCTTTTGATGCCGGCGAGGTTGATGCCCTGGTCCTGGGAGAGGGCCTGGACCTCCTGGAGGCGCACGACGTCACGGGGGCTGTAGCGGCGGCCGCGTCCCCGGGTGCGCTGCGGGACGACCAGTCCCAGCCGGTCGTACTGACGCAGGGTCTGCGGGTGCATCCCGGACAGCTCCGCGGCGACCGAGATCACGAAGACCGGGGCGCGGTCATCGAGACGGTGCGGGGAAGCCATCGGATTGCTCCTTTCGAAGCTCTGCAGCGGGCGGGTGCTCTCTCGGCTCGGTGTGCTCAGCGGGCCGCGCGCGAGACGCGGATGCTCAGCGGGCAGCGGCCTCGGTGAGGCCGGCACGAGGGTCCTCGTCGGCCAGTGCCGCGCGCAGATCCTCAACGGCCTGCTTCGCCGCACCCTCGACGTGAGTGGGGACCGCAACCTGCACGGTGACATGGAGGTCGCCGGTCTTCTTCGTGGTGACCAGCCCCTTGCCTCGCACCCTCAGGGTACGACCGGACGGGGTTCCCGGCGGGACCTTCACGGAGACGGAGTCGCCGTCGAGCAGCGGGACCGCCACGGTGGTGCCGAGCACCGCCTCGTCGAAGGAGATCGGGACCGTGATGCGCAGGTTCACGCCGTCGGCGCTCCACACGGGGTGCTCCTCGACGTCGAGCGTCAGCAGCAGGTCACCGGCGGGGGCGCCGCCGGGGCCGGGCCGTCCCTTGCCGCGCAGGCGGATCTTCTGCCCGTCATGCACTCCGGCGGGGATGCGGGTGGTGATGGTGCGGCCGTCGACGGTCAGGCGCAGATCGGTGCCCAGCGCCGCGTCGCGGAAGCTGACCCGGGTGCGGGCAGAGGTATCGGAACCCTTCGCAGGGGCGCGGTTCGGCGTGAAGCCGGTGGGGGCCCCGCCGCCGAATCCGCCGCCCTGGCCGCCGAACATCTTCAGCAGATCGTCGATGTCGGGGTTGCCGGCGCCGCCGCCGGGGGCGGGGCGAGCGCCGGGGTGCCCGCCGCCGCCGAACATCGAGGAGAAGATGTCCTCGAATCCGGCGCCGCCGGCACCTCCGGGACCGCCCTGGCCGGCGGAGAAGCGCGCACCGCCGGAGCCCATGGCCCGGATCGCGTCGTACTGCTGGCGCTGCTCGTCATCGTTGAGCACCGAGTAGGCCTCGCCGATGCTCTTGAACTTCTCCTCGGCCTTGGCGTCGTCGGGGTGGTGATCGGGGTGGTACTTGCGGGCCTGGGTGCGGTAGGCCTTCTTGATGTCCTGGGCGCTCGCGTCCTTGGAGACGCCGAGGACCGCGTAGAAGTCCTTGTCGAGCCAGTCCTGTTGGGACATGTGCGTCTCCTTCCGGGAGCGTGGGGTGCTGCGGGTGCTGTTTCGTGGCGGTGAGGAGGTGCGGGCCCGCTGGCCGTGGAGGTCAGCGGGCACCGCACCGTCTCCGGGTGAGGCGGATGCCTCAGGGAGTAAGTCGGATCAGGCGGGGCCGCGGGTACCTACCCGGGCCGGTCGCAGGATCCGCTCGTTCATCGCGTAGCCGGGCTGCATGACGAGCGAGATGGTGTTGGTCTCGACGTCATCGGCGTCCTCGTGCATCAGGGCTTCGTGAAGGTTCGGATCGAACTTCTCCCCGACGGCACCGAAGCGCTTCAGGCCATGCGAGCCGAGGACTTCCTCGAGCTTCTGGGCGATCGAGTGGAACGGGGTGCCGTCGACGATGTCGCCGTGCTGACGGCCCAGCTCCACATCGTCCAGCACGCCGATCAGCGAGCCGAGGACGCGAGCCACTGCCGCTTCCTTGCTCACCTCCGCCGCGCCCTCGATGCGCCGACGCGAGTTGACGTACTCCGCCTGCTCACGCTTGAGCTGCTCGGAGAGCTCGGTGACCTTCCCCTCGAGCTCGGCGACGCGTCCGGCGTCGGCCGGGAGCGAGGAATCCTCCCCGCCCTGGGCGGCCTGATCGAACAGGGCCGCGGCCTCGGCGTCGAAGGGATCGACCGGCTCTGTGCCGCCCTGCCCCTCCGCCGCCGGGGTGGACCCCGAGGGACGGACGGAGCCGTCCTCGGGGTTCACCTTGCGCTTGTCGGTGAAGGAGAACCTCGGCTCGCCCTCAGGCCGCTCGCGGTCCTCAGGAGTGCTCTGGCCCTCGGTCATCACTTCTTCTCCTCGTCCTCGTCCACGATCTCGGCGTCGACCACGTCGTCATCGTCGGAGCCACCGGCAGCACCGGCAGCGTCCTCGGAAGCGCCCTCGGCGCCTTCAGCACCCTCGGCCTGCGAGTAGATCGCGGTGCCGACGGCCTGCAGGGCCTCGTTGAGGGAGTCGCGCTTGGCCTCGAGGTCCTCGGTCGAGGAATCCTCCTTGGCCAGCACCTCCTTGGACTCCTTGATGGCGTCCTCGGCCTTGGTCTTGTCGCCGTCCTCGATCTTGTCCGCGTTGTCCTTGAGCAGCTTCTCACCCTGGTAGACGAGCTGCTCGAGAGTGTTGCGGGCGTCGGCGTTCTTGCGGCGCTCCTCATCCTCGGCGGCGTGCTCCTCGGCGTCCTTCACCATGCGGTCGATGTCCTCATCGGACAGTGCGGAGCCGCCGGTGATCTGGATGGACTGCTCGTTGCCGGTGCCGCGGTCCTTGGCGGTCACGTGCACGATGCCGTTGGAGTCGATGTCGAAGGTGACCTCGACCTGCGGGATGCCGCGCGGTGCGGGGGCGATGCCGGTCAGCTCGAAGGTGCCGAGCAGCTTGTTGTCCCGGGTGAACTGACGCTCGCCCTGGAACACCTGGATCGCGACGGAGGGCTGGTTGTCCTCGGCGGTGGAGAAGACCTCGGAGGTCTTGGTGGGGATGGCGGCGTTGCGCTCGATGAGCTTGGTCATCACGCCACCCTTGGTCTCGATGCCGAGGGAGAGCGGGGTGACGTCCATGAGCAGGACGTCCTTGCGCTCGCCCTTGATGACCGCGGCCTGGAGGGCGGCGCCGACGGCGACGACCTCATCGGGGTTCACGGACTTGTTGGGCTCCTTGCCACCGGTGAGGGCCTTGACGACCTCGGTGACGGCCGGCATGCGGGTGGAACCGCCGACGAGGACCACGTGGTCGATGTCGGAGACGGAGACGCCCGCATCCTTGATGACCTGGTGGAAGGGTGCCTTGGTGCGCTCGAGCAGATCCGAGGTCATGTCCTCGAACTGCGCCCGGGTGAGCTTCTCGTCCAGGTGCAGCGGACCGTTCTCGGTCATCGACAGGTACTGCAGCGAGATCGAGGTGGAGGTCGAGGCGGACAGCTCCTTCTTGGCCTGCTCAGCGGCCTCCTTCAGGCGCTGCAGGGCGATCTTGTCCTTGGACAGGTCCACCCCGTCCTTGTTCTTGACCTGCGAGACGAGCCAGTCCACGACCTTCTGGTCCCAGTCGTCGCCGCCGAGGCGGTTGTCGCCCGCGGTGGCCTGGACCTGGATGGTGGAGCCCTCTTCGTCCTTGCTCACCTCGAGCAGGGAGACGTCGAAGGTGCCGCCGCCGAGGTCGAAGACCAGGATCTGCTCGTCGTCCTTGCCCTTCTCCAGGCCGTAGGCGAGCGCGGCTGCGGTGGGCTCGTTGATGATGCGCAGGACGTTCAGGCCGGAGATGGTGCCGGCGTCCTTGGTGGCCTGGCGCTCAGAGTCCGAGAAGTAGGCGGGGACGGTGATGACCGCATCGGTCACAGCCTCGCCCAGGTAGGACTCGGCGTCCTTCTTGAGCTTGCCCAGGATGCGGGCGGAGATCTCCTGCGGGGTGTACTTCTTCTCGTCGATCTCCTGGCTCCAGTCGGTGCCCATGTGGCGCTTGACGGAGGCGATGGTGCGGTCGACGTTGGTGACGGCTTGACGCTTGGCGACCTCGCCGACGAGGACATCGCCCTGCTTGGAGAAGGCCACGACCGACGGGGTGGTGCGGGAGCCCTCGGCGTTCGCGATGATGGTGGGCTGGCCACCCTCAAGGACGGCGACGGCGGAGTTGGTGGTACCGAGGTCGATTCCGACGACACGGGACATGGGGGCCTGCCTTTCTGCGACGGGTGCGCCGCAACGGGTTCGTGCACTGCCGACCTTGGGGCCGACGGCAAGACTTGAGCTGTACTCGCTCAAGTAGAAAACTCTGGATCGACGTTGTCAATCTGGAGAGCATCAAACTTGAGCACACTAGACTCAACTTCGACTTGGCCAGGTTCATTCCCGTGCGGCAAGGATGTGGCGCGGCACACTTTTGTAGGGACCGGGCTCGCGGCTCGGGCGCGGCGTCAGCTCTCGTGCTCGGTGCTGTCGGGCATCCTGCCGCTGCGCCTCGTCGAGCCTCCGTCACCGCCGGCTTGAGCACTGTCGGTCCGAGCGCTGCCGGTCCGGGCTCCGCCGGTCCGAGCATTTCCGAGCATGCGCACGATGCTGCACGGTGAGTGCACCTGCTCAGTACGGTGGTGCCATGACTTCTCCCGGCGTCGCTGACTACGCCGCCTTCCTCCCCGCTTCCTGGCAGGAGCGTGTCGAGCCGAAGCCCGCGAGCACGTGGTGGAACTGGCACGGGCACGACGTCCATGTGCTTCGTCGGCCGAATCCCGATGCTCCCGTGCGGGTGCTGCTCCTCCACGGAGCCGGCGGCCACAGCGCAGCACTCTGGCCGATCGCCTCGCTCCTGCCGGAGCAGGAGGTGGAGCTGGCCGCTGTCGATCTTCCCCTGTACGGCGAGACGAGGTCACCGGACCCGGCCGCGGTCCGATACGAGGACTGGGTCTCCCTGCTCTGCGAGTTCGTCGCCGCTGAGGAGGACGACCGTCCCCTCGTGCTGCTGGGCGCCAGCATCGGCGGCATGCTCGCCTACGAGGTCGCCGCCCGCACCGGTCGCACCGCAGCAGTGGTCGCCACCTGTCTGCTCGACCCGCGCGATCCCCGTACCCGGTCCGTCATCACGCGCTTCGGCCCGCTCGGCGTGCTCGGGGGGCCGCTGGCGCGGCTTCTTCCGGTACGTTTCGCTGGACGTCGCATCCGGATGTCCTGGGTCACGGCGCTGTCCAGGATGAGTCGCGATCCGGGCCTGTCGCGTCTGTGCACCACCGACCCCCGGGGAGGAGGCGCTGAGGTCCCGCTCGGATTCCTCGCCTCGTACCTCACCTATCGCCATACGCCGCCGGAACGAATGACCGCCCCGGTGACCCTTGCCCATCCGGCGAAGGATGCCTGGACACCGGTGGAGCTCAGCACCCGGTGGCTCCGCCGGATCGCCGCCCCGGCCGAGCTCGTCATACTGCGCGAGTGCGGCCATTTCCCTATCGAGGATCCGGGATTGCACGACCTGGTCGATGCGGTCGGCCGGGTGACCCGACTGGTTCAAGACGCTGGCAACCGCGCTGCAGAGAATGAGGAGAAGCGCCATGAACGGTGACGCCCTGCAGGAGATCGCCCGTGCCCGCGCTGAGGAGCTCCCGGCGGCGGAGGCGACCCGCCCCTTCGGCCCGGACTACGACGTGTTCAAGGTGATGGGGAAGATGTTCCTGCTGTTCACGGAGGTGCGTGGGGAGCAGATCGTGGTCCTGAAGGCGGACCCTCGGGATTCCGAGGCGCTGCGGCAGGCCCACCCGAACATCACCCCCGGCTATCACATGAACAAGCGCCACTGGATCTCGCTCGCACCGGGTGGGGAGCTCAACGGCGACCTGATCCGGGAGCTGGTGACCGAGTCGTATCTGCTCGTGGTGGAGGGGCTGCCGCGGGCGCAGCGTCCCGTGGATCCGGGGTCCTTCGGCGCACGTTCGGGCGGCGCTCCGTCCCCGTAGACTCCGCCGCATGAGGCGTGCGGGGGTATCGATTCTGGGATGGGCGCTGCTGGTGGCGGGGGTCCTCGCCTCGGCAGTGCTCCTGGTGCTGCGGCTTGTCCCGGAGCTGCACACCTGGCATCACTACGTCATCGCGATGTCGTCCTTCATCCCGCTGCTGTGGATCCCCGTGCTGGTCGGCTGCCTGGGACTGCTGCTGGTACTCCGAGCCCGGTGGCGGCTGCTCGGCGCCGCGCTCCTGATCGCCGCGATGACGGTCTTCGCCTGGCCGCTGCTGCCGGAGGAGGAACGGTCGGACGTCCCCATCGCCGTCGGCAGCACCCTCACGGTGCTCTCGTTGAATCTCCAGTTCGGCCAGGCGGACATCGCGGAGGTCTCTGAGCTGGTCAACGGCGATGTCGACGTGCTCGCTCTGCAGGAGTACACCCCGGGGTTCGAGGAGGAGCTGGTGGCGGCCGGTCTGCTCGAGGAGTTCCCGCACCAGGTCGGCACTGCGGCGAGTGATGCGAGCGGCACGATGCTCCTGTCCCGCAGCCCGGTCGAGCTCGTCGCCGAGACTGAGGGCACCGTCTTCGAGAACCTGATCGCGACCACCACCGTCGAGGGCACGGACTGGCATCTCGGAGTCATCCACACGGCGCCCCCGCAGATGGGCGCCGACGCCTGGGTCCACGACGGCGCGGCGGTCGAGGATCTCACGGAGCCGTATCTCGAGGAGAACCTGCTGCTGGTCGGCGACTTCAACGCGATCGACCAGCACTTCACGATGCGGGAGCTGACTGCCGGCGGCGACCTGCGCGACCTCGCGGCGAGGAAGCAGGGCGAAGGACTGGGCTGGCATCCCACCTGGCCGACGGGCACGTGGGCGCCGTCGTTCGCCCGCATCGATCACGCGCTGGTCTCCGGCAGGGTGCGCGGCGGGGTGACGCAGTTCGAGACGGTCACCGGCAGCGATCACAAGGCGCTGCTGGTCGAGGTCGCCGCCAGGATCGACTAGCGGCACCACCGCGTACGGTCGCAACCTCCGTACTCGACGGTCGTCGAAGGCCCGGGGGACCCCACCGAAGATGACGAGGTCTTCGCCTCGATGGCGGATGATGACGGCTTCGAGGAGGCTGTCGACGGGGACACCGAGTGGAGGTCGAGCTTCTCAGGCGGCGCGCCCTCGGCGGACCATCTCGTCGATCCAGAGCGGCGCGAACGGTGAGGTGCAGTTCGGCGGCGTCGGGTAGTCCTTGAGGACTTCCAGTCGCACCCCGATGTCGCGAGCACGTGCGCGCAGCGCGGGGTTCGTGATGCCGATCTGACCGAGGCAGTCGTTCATCGCCCACTGCAGGCGCGCCGGGGCATTCTTCATCTCGGCCTCGATCTGATCCAGCAGCGCATCCTGGTCGATGCCCTCGGGCTTCTTCACCACCCGGTCGCTGGTCAGTGCCCAGCCGGCGCTCGCGACCACCGGGTCGGCGTCGGCGAACCAGGCCTCGCGCAGCGCCTCGCGGTGAGGGCTCTTCTTCACCAGGTAGTTGACCAGCCAGTCGTGGACCTTGGGGGTCCCGGCCTCCCGGAGCATCCGGTCCAGGTCCTCCTGGGAGTACTGCTTCGGGCGGGAGATCAGGAGCGCGAGCAGCTTGGGCGTGGAGTCCTGGGCCGGCGTCTCCCAGAGCGCTTTGGCGAGTCCAGGTTGCACCTTCACGCGCTTGGCGATGCCGCGGAGCTTCGTGAGGTTCACGGCGTGGTCGTCGCCGCGCCGGGCATTGACTGCGCGGATCCGTTCATCCTCGAGCCCGGCCAGCTCCTCGCGCAGGGCGGCGACCGTAGCGGTGAGATCGGGAGTCGCCTGCGTGGTGCCGGTCAAGATGGGTCCTTCCTCCGAGGTGTGATTGCGATGAGCGTACGTCGCGGAGTGGCCCGTCAGCCACTGGAAGTGCAGGCGTCGAAGCGCCTGGGCCGACGCTCCCCCGTCGGCCCAGGCGTTCAGCGCCCAGGCGTTCAGCTCTCAGCGCTCCGTGCTCAGTCGACGCTCGCCCGGGGTGCACCGATCCCCGGATCGATCTTCGGCACGTCGCCGCTGCCGGGGCGGATGTCGATGTCGAAGATGTCCAATGGCAGGTAGACCGTGGCGCAGGCATTCGGGATATCGACGACGCCCGAGAACCTGCCCTCGATCGGCGCCGCCCCGAGCAGCAGGTATGCCTGCTCCTTCGACCAGCCGAAGGTCGACAGATAGTCGATCGCGTGCAGGCAGGCGCGCTGGTAGGCGAGGTGAGAGTCGAGGTAGCGCTGCTCGCCGTCGAGGGTCACCGAGGTGCCGGAGAAGGACAGCCACCGGCTGTGCTGCGGTGCGGTGTTGCCGGGCATGAAGATCGCGTTCTCGGAGACGTTGTACTTCTCCATCCCTCCCTTGATGACGTCGACGTGGAGGTCGAGGAACCCGCCCATCTCGATGCCACCGCAGAAGGTGATCTCGCCGTCGCCCTGGGAGAAGTGCAGATCGCCCACGGAGAAGTTCGCCCCGTCCACGAACACCGGATAGAAGATTCGGGTGCCCTTGGTGAGGTTCTTGATGTCCTGGTTGCCGCCGTTCTCACGCGGCGGTGCGGTGCGGGCGCCCTGCCCGGCCACCCGGTCCCAGTCATCCTTCGGCACGCCGCCGAGAACTGCACCGTTGGGCTCCGGGGGCAGTGCGAGCGCGGGGACACGGTCCGGTTCGGTGGCGATCAACGCCCCTTCGCGGCTGTTCCACGTCTTCAGCAGCTCGGGCGAAGGGGCGGTGCCCATCAGGCCGGGGTGGATCATCCCGGTGAACTCGACGCCGGGCACGTGGCGGGAGGTGGTCCGGTCGCCGCGAAAGTCCCAGACGGCCTTGTAGGCGTCGGGGAACTCGTCGGTGAGGAAGCTGCCGCCGTTGCGCTTGGCGAAGATGCCGGTGTAACCCCAGCCCTGCCCGGCCAGCGGGCCGGAGTCCTCCTGCGGGATCGGGCCGACGTCCAGGATGTCCACGACCAGCAGGTCACCGGGCTTCGCGCCGTCGATGCGGAACGGGCCGGAGAGGGTGTGGACGGTGTGCAGGGGTGCGGTGGCGATGTCTTCGGCGGAGTCGTCGTTCTTGATGTAGCCGTCGAACCATTCGCGGCAGTCGACGCGGAAGACGTCACCAGGGTTGACGCTGACAGCCGGTGGGATATCCGGATGCCAGCGGTTGTGGCCGAGGATCTTCTGCTCGGTGAAGGGCTTCGCGGAGTCGAGAGGGAACACGTTCTTTGGCATGCTTCTCCTTCCACAGCGACGGGTCCTCTGCGCGGGCCCGCCAGGTCCAGTGCCGGTCTCAGGGACGCGGCAGCCGCGCGTGGCGCGGGTCCAGGGTGGTGCGGGTTCCCGGGGTCCGTCGGGCGCCGGGGATCCGGTCGACGACGGCAGGCTCGTGGGCGCTCGCGGCGGTGCTCTCCAGCAGCCTCCCTGCCGCAGAGCCGAGGGTGCCGAGCCGCGGGGCGCTGATCCGGCGACGCGAGGAGGCCCCGCAGCGGGGGCAGGTGAGGTCCTGGTCGCGGGTGCTCATCGGCACGGAGCGCTCGTACTCATGGTCGCTCTCGCAGCGGAACTCGTAGATCGGCACGGATAGTCCTCCTCACCAGCATCACGTCCTCGGGATGCGCCCACCTTAGGCTCCCGCGCCACGGGGCGCGCCGGTTCTGCGCAGATCCACCGGACTGATCGCTCAGGGGCGTGCTTCGGCTGGACGTCGGCGTACGTCCCCAGCCCGGATGCGACACCGAAGATACTGACCCCATGGAGCTTTCGACACCGCCGCCCGCGTACACGGGCAATGACTTCTACTGCGACATCGCGATCCCGGATCCCGGTGCGCTCGAAGTGGTCCATCTCGACGAGCGTGTTCTCGCCTTCCACCACACCCGCCCGTTCTGGCAGGTGCACGTGGTGGTGGTGCCGCGGCGGCACATCGCCTCGTTCACCACCGCGGACGCCGCGGAGGAGGGCGATCTGCGAGCCCTGCTCGGCGTGGTCCAGCAGGTGGCGCGCGAGGTGGAGCGCGATCATGGCGCCGCCGCGGTCCTCACGAATCTGGGCCACTACCAGGACTCGAAGCATCTGCACGTGCATGTGCACTCGGGGCCGCGTCGCTGACTCGCGGCATACCGCAACGGATCACAGGGGCAGCTTGTACCCCACATGGCTCGGCAGGTAGCCGAGCCGGTCATAGAAGCGGTGGGCGTCGGTGCGGGCGGCATCCGTGGTCAGCTGCGCGAGCTGTGCTCCGTGCTCTCTCCCCCACCGGTGCGCCCAGTGGAACAGGGCTGTGCCGAGGCCGCTTCCCCGCGTCGATGCGGCGACCCGGACCGCCTCGATCTGCAGTCGGGTGGCTCCGCCGCGCGACAGAGAGGGGATCAGCGTGAGCTGCATCGTCGCGACGAGGGCACCGGTGTCATCCCTCACGGCGATCAGGAGTTGGTTCTCGTCGCCGTCGATACGTGCAAAGGCCCGTTCATAGGGTCCCAGAGCTGCGCTCTCCCGTTCCCGGCCGAGCATGTCGTCCGCCAGGAGCGCGACCAGCTCCGGCAGCTCGGAACCGTTCGCACGAGTCACACGGAAGGAGCGGTCGCCGAGTTCGAGAGTATGCATGGCTCCATTGTCGGGCCTGGTTGTCGGGCCTGGAAGCAGGCGGGATGGGGAGGAGTGCATGCGGCATCGCGGACAATGACTCCATGGCCTCCAGTGATTTTCTCCCCGGCGCACAGCGCAGTGCCCAGCTGAGCTTCTCCGATCAGCCGGCATGGATCGTCAAGGACGAGGTCTCCGGTGGTTGGGCGCTGCAGATCGGTGGAGTGGAGCAGTCCCACGTCGACCTCGAGGATCCGACGCACATCGTGCACGAGTACCTGCGGCGCATCGCCAATGTGCTCGATGAAGCGTGGCCGCGACGGAAGCCGCTGCGAATCGCGCACCTCGGCGGAGGAGCGCTGACGCTGGCGCGTTACGTACAGGCCACCCGCCCCGGGTCCGCACAGGTCGTGATCGAAATCGAACGGGAACTACCCACTCTCGTCACCACCGCGCTGCCCCTGCCGGAAGGCACGGACCTCGAGATCGTGATCGGCGATGCCCGCGAACAGCTCGCGGTGATGGAGGGTCGTCGCTTCGACGCGATCGTGCTCGATGTGTTCTCCGGCGACGAGTCCCCGGCGCATCTGGCCACAAAGGACTTCTACCTCGAAGCGATCGCGCACCTCGAGGCCGATGGTCTGCTGCTGGTCAATGTCGGCGACGATGCCGGTCAGCGGTTCCTCGCCGCCCAGGTGCGTGAGCTCGAGGACGCCTCCGCCGAAGTCGGGCTCTCGGGAGTGTGGACTCTGACCCACGCCTCGCTGCTGAGCACTCCGGCTGACGGGAATATGGTGCTGTTGGCGGGCGGTGCGCTCGCTTCACCAGAGGTCGCCCAGTGGCGTTCGGCCTGGCTGCAGGCCGGGCCGCACCCCGCCGCAGTGCTCGATCCCGGCGAGACGATCGAGGCGTTCGGACTCCGGAGTTATCCACAATCTCGGTGATGTGATGGCGAGCCTGAACGTTCCTGGGTAGCGTGACCGTGATCTGACGCACTCCCGGAAGGCACTTCCATGCCCCGTCGCCTACTCAGCGCCGCTGCCGCTGGCGCTCTCCTTCTCAGCCTCGCCTCGTGCGGCGACGGCGAGGAGGGGACCGTCACGACTCCCCCGCCGAGCATAAATATCGAGGCCCCGAGCGATGGCGGCGGTGACAGCGAGCCGAGCGACGGAGGGGGTGAGACCGAAGAACCCACGGCTGCCGCGCCCGACATCCCGCCGCCGGATCCGGCGGACTATGCGGGCAAGGATGAGCAGACGCCAGAGGGTGCGGAGCAGGCGTTCCGGTATTACATCGCTACTCTTGCCTGGGCACGACAGTCCGGCGACTCTGACTCACTCAACACCTTATTCTCAGACGAATGCACACTCTGCAAAGAAATGTCTTCGGCGGTAAATGAACATGACGCACGCGGAGAACACTGGAAAGACATCGATATTGTCGATACCGGGACAGCGAACTTCGAGTCGGAGAATTACGACGTAGAAGTCGGCTATGTCTTCATAGTTAGCCAGCACACAGAACCCAACTCATCCGCACCGATTCCAGCACAGGAGTGGACCGGAGTTGCTGGAATGGCATGGGCGTCAGAGTCGTGGCTCATCGAGGAGCTAGCGCTTGAGGAGACCGGCGATGAAACATGAGTCCAGCCGAACTGCATACCTGCCCTTCGCATTCGTACTTCTTATCGCTGCAGCACTCATCACAGCCCCTAGTTTTGCGTTGACAGCCCCCACTAAGAACCCGCCGCCCACGCCCACCCCATCCACCTCAGCCGCGGCCTCGAATTCGGAAAGTGGACTAGGTGTCACGGTCCAGGAGGCACGCGATAGAATTGTGAACGGAGGGGACGGCAGTACCTCCGAGAGCGGCGCTTCTCGCGCACCCGCCCCACCACCCCGCTACAGCTACCTCTGGGTCCCCGTCTCCGAGTTCTCCGGGTGCGGGACTGATTTAACAATCGGGTCATCCTGGTCTTGCACGCCAGATCCAAATTCCTGTGAGGCCGGGAACGGCAGTCGCGTCACGGGCCAGGGAGATACGTTACAGATTGGTGCCACCACAGTCTCGGAAGCACCCGTCGAAGGCGTGACTCAACGTGGAATTCGTGTGGACCGAGAGAGTGGAGAGAACGTAGACCTCGGCTTCCGCTGCGCAATGCCGGGCACTCCTGAATTCGCAGAGGCAGCGCCCGTCGTGATCACCGTGACCCGCGAGGACTTCGCACGACTCCCAGTGAAGCCTCTCGCGGCCCACGCCGGGCCCGCCGACGGCTGGCTGCCGGTCAATATGGTGAACGTCCTTCACACGGATCCTGAAACCCAGACGCTCAGCACTGAGCTGCTCAACACCCCGGTCGCGATCCGTGCCACCCCGATCTCTTATCACTGGGATCTCGGGGACGGGAACACCATCAGCACCACGAACCCCGGCAAGCCGTATCCCTCCGAAACCGTCTCGGCTACGTACACGCAGGAGGGCTGGTACGACATCACGCTCACCACCACCTTCTCCGGACAGTTCTCCGTCAACGGCGGCGAATGGCAGGACATCGACGGCACCATCGAGATCACCTCGGACCCGGTTCCCATCTACTCCAAGTCCCTCGAATCTCGCCTCGTCAACGGCGATGTCCCCGTCGACGAGAACGAAGACCCCTGGATTCCCGAACGCTCTCCCGACACCGAAGGTCCGAAGGCTCCCGAGGCTGCGAACCGCGAGCTCTGAGGGCCCTGGCACCAGATCTGCACACGGGCCGTGCGTGCAACGGACACACCGGCACGAACGCCGTCTCTGTATACAGAACCGGAGGGAGGGCGAGGGATCGACCGAGATATGCCCACTGCCACCGCCCTCTGTATACAGTGAGCGACATGCGTGCCAGCGACCGGGCCTACCAGGCCCTCCGTGAGGGGATCATCGACGGCGCCCTCGCCCCCGGCATGGTCCTTGGCGAGGTCGAGCAGTCCGCACGCCTGGGCCTGTCTCGCACTCCGCTGCGCGAGGCCCTGTCGAGGCTCGTCGCCGATGGGCTGGCAGCGCCCGCCGCTGGACGCGGGGTCGTCGTCACCGCAGTCTCTCTCGCTGAAGCCCCGCGGCTGTTCGATCTGCGCATCGCGCTGGAGACCCTCGCCAGCCGCCGCGCCGCAGAGCACGCGAACCACCCCGTCGATGGCCTCACGCTGCGCGAGACCTTCCGCAGCCTCGCGGCCCGCTTCGACCGGGCCACCGAAGAGCTCGCCACCGGCACCGACCCCACCGGCTATTACTCCCTGACGGCTGAACTCGACGCCGCGCTCGACGCCGCCAGCGGCAATCCCTACCTGGCAGAGTCGCTGCGGGGACTGCGCCTGCATCTGGGCCGTCTGCGCCGACTGGCTCGCAACTCCCCCACCCGGCTCGCCACCTCCGCCCAGGAGCATGCCGCGATCGCGCACGCCATCGCCGGTGGAGACCCGGAGCTCGCCGCGGCCACCACCCTCGTTCACCTCCACCACGCCCTCGCCCACATGCAGGGCGACCGCCCCGAGACTGAAGCCCCCGCTGACGACACCGCAGGCTCCGACCGCACAGACCACACCCACCACACCCCGACCTCCCAGGAGAGATCAGCATGAGAGACCACGCCGTCCGCGTCCACCGCTCCGATGAGAACCTGCCCCGCGAAGGCCAGCTGGCCTGGAAGATGGCCGAGGTCGCCGTTGACCCGGTCGAGGTCGACGCTGACGTCGAGGAGATGATCATCAACCGGATCATCGACAACGCCTCGGTCGCCATTGCCTCGCTGAACCGCGCGCCGATCATCTCCGCACGCAGCCAGGCGCTCAGCCACCCCGTCTCCACCGGCGGCTCAGGCGCGAGCGTCTTCGGCATCTCCCAGACCACCTCCCCTGAGTGGGCGGCCTGGGCGAATGGTGTGGCCGTGCGCGAGCTGGACTATCACGACACGTTCCTCGCGGCGGACTACTCCCATCCCGGGGACAACATCCCACCGATCCTCGCCGTCGCCGAGCACACCGGCCGCTCCGGCCGTGATCTGATCCGCGGCATCGCCACCGGCTATGAGCTGCAGGTGGATCTGGTGCGAGCGATCTGCCTGCACGAGCACAAGATCGACCATGTCGCCCACCTCGGCCCGTCGGCCGCCGCCGGGATCGGCACTCTGCTGGGACTGGACACCGAGACCGTGTTCCAGTCCATCGGGCAGGCGCTGCACACCACCACCGCGACCCGTCAGTCCCGCAAGGGCGAGATCTCCACCTGGAAGGCCCACGCCCCCGCCTTCGCGGGGAAGCTGGCCGTCGAGGCAGCGGACCGGTCGATGCGCGGCCAGACCTCCCCGGTCCCGATCTACGAGGGCGAGGACGGCGTGATCGCCTGGCTGCTCGATGGCCCCGGTGCCCGCTACACGGTCCCGCTGCCAGAGGCCGGAGAAGCCAAGCGCTCCATCCTGGACACCTACACCAAGGAGCACTCGGCGGAATACCAGGCGCAGGCCTGGATCGACCTGGCCCGCCGGCTCCACAACGAGCACCCCGAGACCACCGATCCCGGGAACGTCGCCTCGATCCTGATCCGCACCTCCCACCACACCCACTACGTGATCGGCTCGGGCGCGAACGATCCCCAGAAGTATGATCCGACGGCGTCGCGGGAGACCCTCGACCACTCGATCCCGTACATCTTCACGGTCGCCCTGCAGGACGGGTCCTGGCATCACGCGAGTTCCTACGCTCCTGAGCGCGCCGCCCGCCCCGACACCGTGGCGCTCTGGCACAAGGTCACCACCGAAGAGGACGCGGAGTGGACCCGCCGCTACCACTCGCTGGACCTCGCCGAGAAGGCGTTCGGCGGCGCGGTGGTCATCACGCTCACCGATGGCACCGTGATCGAGGACCAGATCGCCGTGGCCGACGCCCACCCGCAGGGCGCCCGGCCCTTCGCCCGCGAGCAGTACATCGGCAAGTTCCGTGCCCTGGCCGAAGGTCTGGTCGAGCCGTCGGAGATCGAGCGCTTCCTCGAGGCCGCAGCCAACCTCTCCCAGCTGCCTGCCGGGGAGCTGGGCCAGCTGAACATCCAGGCCGCACCCGGCGTGATCAATGCGTCGGCCGCCCCGAAGGGACTGTTCTGATGCTGTCCTCCACCAAGACTCCGGCGCAGAAGCGTCAGGACCTGCGCGCTCTGCTGACCCCCGGCGCAGCACAGCCCTTCCCCGGCGCGTTCACGCCGCTGTCGGCGAAGCTCATCCAGGAGAAGGGCTTCCCCGGGGTGTACATCTCCGGGGCGGTGATCGCCAACGAGCTGGGGCTGCCGGACGTGGGCCTGACCACCCTGACCGAGGTCGCCGCCCGAGGTGCGCAGATCGCCCGTTCGACCGATCTGCCCTGCCTGATCGATGCCGACACCGGCTTCGGCGAGCCGATGAACGTGGCCCGCACGATCCAGGAGCTCGAGGATGCCGGGCTCGCCGGCTGCCACATCGAGGACCAGGTCAATCCCAAGCGCTGCGGCCACCTCGATGGCAAGGCCATGGTGGACCTCCAGACCGCCACGAAGCGGATCCGTGCTGCAGCGGATGGCCGCCGGGATGAGAACTTCCTGGTGATGGCCCGCACCGACCTGCGCGCCACCGACGGGCTCGATGCCGCGATCGACCGGATGAAGGCCCTGGTCGATGCCGGGGCCGATGCGATCTTCCCCGAAGCGCTGAAGGATCTGGGCGAGTTCGAACGGGTCTGCGCGGCGCTGGACGTGCCGGTGCTCGCGAACATGACCGAGTTCGGGAAGTCCGAGCTGTTCACCCGCGAGCAGCTCGCCGCCGCGGGCGTGGCGATGGTGATCTACCCCGTCACGCTGCTGCGGTCGGCGATGGGCGCTGCCGAGCGAGTGCTGGAGTCCATCCTCGCCGAGGGCACCCAGCAGTCACAGGTTCCTGAGATGCTCACTCGCGCCAGGCTCTACGAACTGGTGGACTATGAGGGCTACAACCGATTCGACACCTCGGTGTTCGATTTCGAGGTCCCTGCCGCCCATCGCACGTCCACCACCCCAGACACCGCCGTCGACCCCCAGGAGTGAGCCATGAGCGAGAACGACCAGACCAGTGAGATCCGCAAGGGCCTGAACGGGGTCATCGCCGACGTCTCCGGCATCTCGAAGGTCAACCCCGAGACCAATTCGCTGCTCTACCGCGGCTACCCCGTGCCGCAGCTCGCCGCGACCCAGCCCGTCGAAGCGGTCGCGCACCTGCTGTGGACCGGTGAGCTGCCCGATGCACAGGAGCTGGCCGAGGCCACCCGCCACGAACGCGCCCACCGGGACCTTGCCCCGGAGGTGAAGGCGGCGATGGACTCGCTGCCTGCCACCTGCCATCCGATGGACGCGGTGCGCACGGCCGTCTCGGTGCTGGGCGCCCTCGATCCCACCGCAGAGGACTCCTCCCCCGACGCCGAGCTGGAGAAGGCCCGACGGCTGTTCGCCCAGCTGCCGGCGGTCATCGCCTACGAGCAGCGGCGCCGGCGCGCGGACGGGCCGACGGAGCCGATCGCGCCCCGCGAGGAGCTGGACTATTCGCAGAACTTCCTGTGGATGGCCTTCGGCGAGGAGGCCGCCCCCGAGGTCGTCGACGCCTTCCGCGTCTCGATGGTGCTCTATGCGGAGCACTCCTTCAACGCCTCCACCTTCACCGCCCGCGTCATCACCTCGACCCTGTCGGACCTGCACTCGGCCGTGGCCGGGGCGATCGGCGCGCTCAAGGGCTCGCTGCACGGCGGCGCCAACGAAGCGGTGATGCACACCTTCGATGAGCTCGGCATCCGTCCCGAGGAGACGGAGGAGGAGGCCAAGGATCGTGCCAAGGCCTGGATGGAGGACGCTCTGGCGCAGAAGAAGAAGGTGATGGGCTTCGGGCACCGCGTCTACAAGCACGGCGACTCCCGGGTGCCCACGATGAAGCAGGCGATGGATGCGATGATCGCCCACTTCGACCGCCCCGAGATCCTCGGCCTGTACAACGGGCTGGAGCAGGCGATGGACGAGGCAAAGGGCATCAAGCCCAACCTCGACTACCCGGCCGGCCCCACCTATCACCTGATGGGCTTCGACACCGAGCTGTTCACGCCGCTGTTCATCGCCGCGCGGATCACAGGCTGGACCGCCCATGTGATGGAGCAGCGCGCGGCCAATGCGCTGATCCGCCCGCTGTCCGTCTACAACGGTCCGGACGAGCGCCAGGTGCCCGGAGCCTGAAGTTCTCGCCTCGACCCACCCTCCGTACGCGCCGCCGGCGCCCCGTCCTGCCGACGGGGTGCCGGCGGGATCACGAGGCGGGTCAGTCCGCGGACAGGCCTGGCAGCAATGCTGACGCGGCGCGGATATGCGTGACGGTCAGCTCCGCCGCCTCTTCTCCCCGCCTGCTGGCGATCGCCCGGTAGATCTCGTGGTGCTGCGCGCGGAGGCTGCCCACGACATCCTCCCACTGCGCGACCTTCGTGAACCCCTCGAGGATCGGGGCGCGCAGTGACGCGCGGATCGCCGCAGTCAGCTCGGAGAACAGCGCGTTGCCCCCTGCTTGCGCGATCGCGACATGGAACGCGGTGTCGGCCTCGCTGAAGTCCTCACGGCTCACACCTGGCGCATCCATCACCGCCAGCAGTCGCTCGAGCTCGGCCAGGGCCCCAGCATCGGCACGCTCGGCGGCGAGCATGGAGCTCGCCCGCTCGAGCAGGATCCGCGCCTCGATGACGTCGGGCAGCCGGAAGTTCGACAGCGCGACATGGAGACGCAGGAACTGACCCAGAGCGGCGCTCGGCAGCGCCGAGACGAACGTACCCGCCCCCCGTCCTGAGCCCACCGCGGAGTGCAGCACGCCGTAGGCCTCGAGCACCCGGATCGCCTCACGCACCCCCGCGCGACTGACCTGGAGCTGGGAGGCGAGTTCGCGCTCCGGCGGCAGGGGGTCGCCGACGGCGAGCGCGCCGGTCATGATCTGGTCCTCGATCGCGTCGATGACCAGCCGGTGCGTGCTGCTGCGCGCCACCGGCTTCCACGCGGCTCCCCGCTCCCTCGAACCGGCGCCCTGCGGTCCGACCTCATTACCCTGCGTGTTGTCGACCATGGGGACGTTCTAGCACAGAGCCTCCTGCAGCGCGACAGCGGTCTTGCCCTCCGCTGCACGACCAACTAGTCTCTTTCGTGTGGTCAGACCACAGCGCGGTCCGCCATTCCTCGCGTCGCTGGCCCTCGTTCCCTCGGTGACAGCCATCCACAAGGAGAAGCCCATTGGTCAAGCGCCAGGTCCCCCGTCCCGCCGAGCTCCTGGAGCTCATGAAGTTCAAGAAGATCGACCTCGACTCCCGTCGCCGGCGTCTCAGCTCCGCGCTGTCCATCGATGACCTGCGGACGATCGCGAAGCATCGCACTCCCGCCGCGGCATTCGACTACACCGATGGCGCCGCCGAGCGGGAGATCTCGATGACCCGCTCCGTCGAGGCCTTCGAGGATGTCGAATTCCACCCCTCGATCCTCCACGACGTCTCCCAGGTGGACACCACCACACAGATCCTCGGCGGCAGCTCCGCCCAGCCCTTCGGCATCGCACCCACGGGGTTCACCCGTCTGATGCAGACCGAGGGGGAGATCGCCGGGGCAGGCGCGGCCGGCGCCGCCGGAATCCCCTTCACCCTCTCCACCCTCGGCACCACCTCGATCGAGGAGGTGAAGGCCGAGAACCCGCTGGGCCGCAACTGGTTCCAGCTCTATGTGATGAAGCAGCGGGAGATCTCCTACGGGCTCGTCGAGCGAGCGGCACAGGCCGGCTACGACACGCTGTTCTTCACCGTCGACACCCCGGTGGCCGGAGCGCGCCTGCGCGATGCCCGCAACGGCTTCTCGATCCCGCCGCAGCTGAGCCTGTCCACCGTGGCCAATGCCATCCCTCGGCCCTGGTGGTGGTGGGACTTCCTGACCACCCCGAAGCTCGAGTTCGCCTCCCTCAGCCAGACCGGCGGGACCGTCGGCGAGCTGCTGAACTCCGCGATGGATCCCAGCATCGACTACGAGGATCTCGCGCAGATCCGGAAGATGTGGCCCGGAAAGTTCGCGGTCAAGGGCGTCCAGACGGTGGAGGACGCCAAGAAGCTCGCCGACCTCGGGGTCGACGCGATCGTGCTGTCCAACCACGGCGGGCGCCAGCTGGACCGGGCCCCGGTCCCCTTCCATCTGCTGCCCGAAGTGGCGCGTGAGGTGGGCCAGGACCTCGAGATCATCCTCGACACCGGGATCCGCAGCGGCGCGGACATCGTCGCCGCGATCGCCCTCGGCGCCGACTTCACGCTGATCGGCCGCGCCTACCTCTACGGCCTGATGGCCGGGGGCAGGCAGGGTGTGGATCGGACGATCCAGATTCTCTCCGAGGAGGTGGAGCGGACGATGAAGCTCCTGCAGGTCTCGACCCTCCAGGAGCTCACCCCGGAGCACGTCACCCAGCTGAGCCGCTACACCCGACTGAGGGGCGGGCCCCTTCCCCGCCATGCGGACCAGGCATAGAGTCGGGCCATGAACGCCGACGACGCCCTCAGCACCGCAGACTCACCTCTCGCCGACGCCGACGCCACCTTCTCCGCCCCGGATATCAAACCCCGCAGCCGCACTGTCACCGACGGGCTCGGCGCCACCGTCTCCCGCGGGATGCTCCGCGCAGTGGGGATGGGCGATGAGGACTGGGTCAAACCCCAGATCGGCATCGCGAGCTCCTGGAACGAGATCACCCCCTGCAACCTCTCGCTGGACCGGCTCGCGCAATCAGCGAAGGATGGCGTGCACGCAGGCGGCGGCTACCCCCTGCAGTTCGGCACCATCTCCGTCTCCGACGGCATCTCGATGGGGCACGACGGCATGCACTACTCGCTGGTCTCCCGCGACATCATCGCCGACAGCGTCGAGACGGTGATGAGCGCCGAACGGCTCGACGGCTCGGTGCTGCTGGCCGGCTGCGACAAGTCCCTGCCCGGGATGCTGATGGCCGCCGCCCGCCTGGACCTGGCCAGCGTGTTCGTCTACGCGGGCACGATCATGCCGGGACGGGTCACCTTCGAGAGCGGTGAGGAGAAGGACGTCACCATCATCGACGGCTTCGAAGCCGTCGGCGCCTGCGCCCGCGGACTGATGAACCGTGAGGACGTCGGCCGGATCGAGCGCTCGATCTGCCCGGGCGAGGGCGCCTGCGGCGGCTTCTACACGGCCAACACCATGTCGACGGCCGCCGAGGCGATCGGGATGTCGATCCCGGGCTCGGCCACTCCCCCGTCGGCCGATCGCCGCCGCGATGCCGACGCCCGCCGTGCCGGCGAGGCCGTGGTGGAGATGCTCCGGCAGGGCATCACCAGCCACGACATCATGACCAAGCCTGCGTTCGAGAACGCGATCGCCGTGGTCCAGGCCTTCGGCGGCTCCACCAACGCGGTGCTGCACCTGCTGGCTATCGCTCATGAGGCCGACGTCGACCTCACCCTCGAAGACTTCGCCCGCATCGGCAAGAAGGTCCCCCACCTCGCGGATCTGAAGCCCTACGGCCGCTATGTGATGAGCGACGTCGACCACGTCGGCGGGATCCAGGTGGTGATGAAGACTCTGCTGGACGAGGGCCTGCTGGATGGGGACTGCCTCACCGTCACGGGTCGCACGATCGCGGAGAACCTCGAGGTGCTCGCCCCTCGTCCGGCCGACGGGAAGGTGCTGCGACCGGCCTCCGCACCGATCGCCCCCACTGGAGGGATCACGATCCTGCACGGCTCACTCGCCCCCGAGGGAGCGGTGGTGAAGTCCGCAGGCTTCGAGGAGGACATCTTCGAGGGCACCGCTCGCGTGTTCGAGCGCGAGCAGCACGCGCTGGACGCCCTGAACGACGGCACCATCACCCACGGCGACGTGGTGGTGATCCGCTACGAGGGCCCCAAGGGCGGGCCCGGCATGCGCGAGATGCTCGCGATCACCGGCGCGATCAAGGGTGCGGGGCTGGGCAAGGACGTGCTGCTGATGACCGACGGCCGCTTCTCCGGCGGCACCACCGGCCTGTGCGTCGGCCACATCGCCCCCGAGGCCGTCGATGCTGGCCCGATCGCTTTCGTGCGCGACGGAGACCGGATCCGCCTGGACGTCGGGACCGGGGCGCTGGACCTGCTGGTGGATGAGGCGGAGCTGGAGAGCCGACGCGAGGGATGGGAGCCGCTGCCGCCCAAGTTCACCAAGGGCGTGCTGGGCAAGTACGTGAAGCTCGTGAAGTCCGCCTCGAGGGGCGCGATCCTCGGCGACTGAGCGCCTCATGACGAGGGGGCTGCCCAGTGCGGCCTGCCGTGAGCGATCTGGCGTGAGCGATCTGGCGTGACCGTGAGCTGCCGTGACCGTCAGCTGGCCTGCTTCGAGGCGATCAGCCCCTCATCGCCGTGCACGGTGACGACGCTGCCATCCGGGATGGCCGCCAGTGCTCCGGGCACCGCGAGGACCGCCGGGATGCCGAGCTCCCGGGCCACGATCGCCGCATGGGAGAGCACTCCCCCGACCTCCGTGACCACGGCCCCCGCAATGCGGAACAGCGGGGTCCAGGCCGGGTCGGTGGAGCGGCAGATGAGCACATCGCCCTGTCGCACCCGTCGGAAGTCCTGGGGTCCCCGCACAGTCCGGGCCGTACCTGTCGCGGACCCACCGCTCGCCGGAGTGCCCTGCAGGGTGCCGATCTCCGAAGCAGGGGAAGCTTCGGGGCGGGGCCCGGGCACGGCCGCGGTGATCGGTCGGGCCTGCAGCACCTGGAACCGGTCGCCCACGAGGGTCCATTCGATATCAGCCGGCGCCCCGAGGATCCGGCTGACCCGAGCACCGAGGGCGTCCAGCGCATGCACCTGCGCTTCGTTCAGGCACACACCCTGAGCATTCGACCCGGCCCGGGTGCTCTGGATCCCGCCCTCGTCGATCCGCCAGGAATCTGGCGTGACCTCGCCGCCCACCAGCTGCTCTCCCCGTCCTCGGATGGCTTCGAGGACTCGCTGCTCCCCGGTGAACAGCACTCCGGAGACGTCGGCGTCCAGGAACTGCTGCACGATCACGGCCATCTGCGGAGGCGCATCGTCCGGAGCGGCGTCGCCGTGCCTGGCGGCCTCGCCGCAGCGGTAGGCGACAGCGCGCTCGGACCACAGGGAGGCCCAGCAGCGCAGAATCGCTGCGCAGACGGCGTCGGTTCCCCGCACCGCGAGCACGCTGTCGTGCTGCCCGGCGGCCGACGCCGAGGTCCCGTCCTCGCTCGTCGCCGTGGAGCGCACGGCCAGCAGGTCGCCGAGCGCCTGCTCGGATCCGCACCGCAGCCGGCTCTCGAGCGCACGGACCAGATCAGCTTCCAGGCGCAGCTGCAGGATCATCGCGCGCAGCTCTGTGGGAGATGCCGTGCCTGGGTCGAGGCGGGCACGCAGCAGGTGCCGGTGGTACTCCCGCACCGGCACGACGATGCCGGGCGGGATATCGATCCCGGCGCGCAGCAGGGACCCGAGGGCCGCGGCCTTCCCTCCGGACTGCGGGAGCTGGGCGTCGCGCAGATCGTGGATCATCGCCGGGCCCCTTCATGCTCCAAGCCGGCGAGATGCGAGAGGTCGCCGACGCACTGCACGAGTGTCGGCCCGTCGTCGTACGCAAGGACTGTGAGCCCGGTGTTCGGCATCCCGGCGAGGGACAGCCAGGTCTCCGCAGGTGCGCCGAGAGCCTCGCGCACCATCCATGCCACCGGGTAGGCGTGGGTGATCAGCACCTCGTGCGTGGGTCGGGCTCCCGCGGGGTTCTGCCCTGAGAAGCGTTCGGTGAGGCGGTGAGCGGCGCGTACACCGGCGGCCGCCTCTTCGGCCTCGTACCCGTCGAAGAACGCCGCCCAGGTGGGCGTCATCGTCGTCAGCTCGGGGACGCAGGGGATGTGGTCGATGAGCTCCGGGGCCTCGTCGACCAGGACACCCGGCAGGCTCTCCGCGACCAGGGCCGCACTCTGTGCCGCCCGCGGCAGAGGCGAATGCCAGATGACGTCGATCGGGGAGCTCGCGAGGCGGCACCCGAGGCGCCGGCTCTGCTCACGCCCCCGTTCGGTCAGTGTGCCGAGCGCATCCGCCTCCCCATGGCGGGCGAGGTACAGGGTGCGTCGCGTCATCGTCGCTCCCCTCGGCTCTCCGGCTCCGCCGGGCGGTCACCGCCGGCGGTGGAGCGCAGGTCCTGATGCAGCTCCGCCCACAGGGCATGACATGAGAGGACCCCGACGCCCGTCACCCATCCCAGCCCGTCGGTGCGCGCCCGGCGCACCGCTGCGTCGTACTGCGCGGGATAGCGCCCGAAGCGAGGCAGATGAGCGATCAGCTCGGCGAGCACGGAGCGGAGCCGCCGGCCGAGTGTCGCGAGCTCGGAGAACAGGGCGTGGACCTCCTCCGCCTCGTCGTCCTCGGCCGGTCCCTGCGTCGGAGCGGTGGAACGCAGCTGCCATCGGGAGACGACCTCGATGAAGCGCTCGTTGACTCCGTCGGGCTGCTCGAAGACGGCTTTCGTCGTGGCCACCACGTCCCGCGCCTCGGCAGCGGTGACCTGGTCCTGGAGCAGCGCTGAGAGACGGGAGTGTCCGAGCTCGGTGAGGATCCAGCCCCGGGCGTCGGCGAAGCTCACGGTCTCCACCTCGTCGGCCCGCACTGCGTCCTCGAGCACGGCTCGGATCGCGTCGAGGGAGAGCAGGGCACGATCGGCGAGGGCCTCCTCGTCGGCGAATCCGGCGAGCCGCACCGCGTGGAGCGTGAGGAGCCTGCTCGAAGAACGCGGCGAACTCATGCTGTGCCGCTGTCTGACTCGAGCTCGCGGCCGGAGTCGTGGGCGCGGCGTGAATCGCGGTCGCGGTCGGAGTCGGGTCCGACAGCGGTGTCGACCGGCCGCTGCGAGATCCGCTGATACCGCTGCTGTGCCGCCTGAGGTGAACGCAGCCCGAGCGCTCGAGCGATCTGCGCCCAGGTCAGGCCTTCGGCACGGGCAGTGAGCAGAAGGGCGACCTCGAGGGTGTCCAGGTCGGAGCGCGCGGTCTCGATCAAGGACAGCGCGGCGGTCAGCTCCGATGCCGAGGCGTGACCAGCAGCGGCATTGGCGCGCTGGAGCGCGAGGCGGAGCAGGGATGACGCCTCTGGGGGCTCAGCCGGGTGCTGCCACGGAGCGCGCGGGAGCTCGCGTGCTCCAGCGGCTCGGAGCATCTCGCGGGTGACGTCGATGTCCGACGGGTCGTGCTGGCTGCTGCTGTCCATCCGCCCAGCCTGGAGCATCAACAACTCGTTGTCAACACACTGTTGAACTCTGAAGGCAGGCCCGGAGGGTGATCGTCTCTCTCAAGGCTCCGCGAACACAAGGACCAGCGACCCCTCGTACTGCGGAAGGGTGCGCAGCGCTCCGTGCTTCGCATCCCAGGTGCCTGTGAGGAGATCCACCGTGAGCTGCTGGGTGAAGCGCGCGATGACGGCCGGCTCCACGAAGCTCCACGCCGAGCAGGACAGCTGGGCTTCCGCGTCGAGCAGATGCTCCGGCCTGCCGTAGTAGGCCTCGGTGAACCCGTCGGTGCAGACCTGCGGGATCGCGACGACGCTGCACGAGACGTTCCCTCCGAGGCCCTCGGCAAGAACCTCGAGTGCGGGATAGCGACGCGCCTCGACGGCAAGGATCTCCGGGGCGTACTCACGCAGCCAGAACTCTTCGACCCGCGTCGGGTCGCAGGTGAGGATCACGACCGGGCCGCGGGTCACCCGGCGCATCTCGCACAGGCCCGCGCCGACGTCCCGCCATTGGTGGACGCTGAAGGTGGCCATCGACGCGTCGAAGGAGTCGTCGGCGAAGGGCAGCTGCTCCGCGGTGGCGTCCACAGCGGACGGCAGATCCGCAGGACGCTGAGCCCGCATCGCCGCCGAGGGCTCCACCGCGGTCACCTCCCGGTCTGCCGGTTCATAGGATCCCGTGCCTGCGCCCACGTTGAGCACTGTGCGGGCATCCCCGAGCGCCTCCCTGATCACCGCGGCGATCCGCGGGTCGGGCCGTCGGTACCGCGAGTACGAGGAGCCGATCTCCCCGTAGTTCGCGTCGCCTGCACTGCCATCCGTCGCTCGTGTGCCCATACCGCTCACAGTAGCCATCCACGCCCGAGACGTCAGCGGCGGGTCGCGATGATCGCGGCGTGTGGTCGGGCGCCAGGATCCGCGTGCCGCTCGAGGTCGACGACGTCGAAGCCGGCCTCCTCAAGCAGCTGCGCCATCTCCTCCGCCGGCCAGAGCTGCGCTGGCGCCACTGCATGCGCGAACGATTCCTGGCGCGGGCCGTCGAAGAAACCCAGCAGCAGGGAGCCCCCAGGCCGCAAAGCCCCGTGCAGTTGCGCAAGGGCTCCCGGCACCTCTCTCGGCACGAGATGGATCAGCGAATACCAGGCAAGGATCCCGCTCCAGACCCCTGCCCCACCGGACCGCACGGACCCGTCGGCGAGATTCGCGAAGGACCCGAGGTCGTACTCGATCCCGGGATGGCGACGGCGTGCGATCTCGATGAACTTCGGGACCGGGTCTATTCCCTGCACCTCATATCCGAAAGCCGCCAGATGCGCGGTCCAGTGCCCTGGCCCGCAGCCGGCGTCGAGAATCGGTCCGTCGACGGCCCCGGCCCAGGTCTCGATACGGTGCCGGTCCTCGGGCGCCATCGCCTCGATCGTGCCGAGCAGCTCGGCATACTCCTGCGCGCGAACACCGTAGGCATCGATCGTGGTCATTCCGGCACTGTACGACCCCACTGCCGGACTCTCTGCCCCGCCAGCTGATGACTGCCGCTGGTGGCAAGGGATTCGCACCGTCCCCGTCAACCATGTCCCCGTCGACTGTCACACCCCGTTCCTAGTCTCGGAGCATGTCTTCCTCTGGCTCGATCCTCGCGCACCCCGCTTCGGGCGGCACCGCCCACGCGGAGCGGGAGACGATCCGTGCCCTCCTGCTGGAGCATCGACCGGATCTCGAGCGTCGGCTGCTGGTCGGCCCGAGCGGGGCCCTGCTGATCCCGCTGCCCACGGGGCGCAGCATCGAGATCGGTCGGATGCGCCGGCGAGGTACGGCCCGGTGGGTGGTGGTGACTCCCTCGGCCGACGGCGCGAGGCTGCGAGAGCCGTCGACGCTCAGCGCCGTGGTCCGCGTTGTGCTGGGAGCTCTGCAGGAGGCCGAAGCCCGTCGTTGATCGCCGTCTTCACTGCCATCAGAGTCCCCGCGGCCCCTGAACCCCATTGCAGTCAGAGCGGCGCGATGAGGTCCGCAAGCACCCGGATCTGGGCGGCGAGAATGCGGTCGCCGACCGCGGCGGCATCAGCTCCGAGCTGCCTGAACACATGTGCGCTGACCATCCCGACGAGGCTGCTCCACACGGTCAGAGCAGCGAACCCCGTGGCTGGCGTCGTCTCGACGCCGAACTCGGCCAGATGGCTCTCGAGCAGCGCAGCGACCTCAGGCGCGAGATCCAACTCCCCCGCCATGGGGCCGATTCCTGCTTGCGCCTCCAGTCCCATCGCGGCGGCGGCCGTGGCAGCGGTGGTACCGGTAGTGGCGGCAGCGGTGGTGGCCGTGGCGGTGGCGGCAGTGGTGCTGGTGGCGGCAGCGTCTGCGGCGATGCGGAGCACCGCCTGCATCACCCGCGTGCCGTCGGCGTTGGTGGCGTCGGCCGGAGCGGAGTAGTCACGCACGGGCGTGCCGTACAGGAGCGTCCACCGTTCGGGGTGCGCGATCGCCCAGGAGCACATGGCATCCCCGAGTGCGAGGAAGCGTGCACGGGATCCTCCATCACTCGACGCGCCGGCCGTCAATCCGGCCGCCGTGGCGGAATCATCGATGACTGCGCTGCCAACGGCAGCGTTGCCAACGGCAGCGTTGTCAACGGCAGCGTTGTCGACGGCGGCGCCCACAGCGTCGGCCAGATCGCCGTAGGCATCGACGATCAGCAGCGTGAGCAGCTCGTCCCGGCTGGCCACGTAGCGGTAGATCGCGGAGGAGACCATGCCCAGGCCGCGGGCGATCTCGCGCACGCTCAGCCCCGCGACTCCCTGCTCGACGAGCTGCGCGTTGCCCAGCTCGACGATGCGTTCCATCGTGCGCTGGCGTGCCTGGGCGCGCGGACCGGGAGGACGAGGTGCGGGAGTCATGGCCGCATTCTTCCACATTTCGAGAGCAGTGCTCTTGACTCGGAACCGAGAGCGGTGTTCACTGAATCCCACACATCGAGAGCAGTGCTCACCATTAGGAGATCCCATGCATCACCTCGTCATCGGAGAAGGACAGATCGGTCGCGCGATCATCGACCGGGCTCTCGCGGAGGGCGACTCGGTCACCGTGCTGCGCCGCAGTTCAGCGGCGCCAGAACCCGGGGTCCGACGGGTCACCGGCGACCTCCTCGACCCAACCGTCCTCCGCGAGGCGCTCGTGGGAGCCGATGCGATCCATGCCTGCTTCCACGCGCCCTATGACGCCCGGATCTGGGCGCGGGATCTACCACCTAGGGAGCTGGCCGTGCTGGACGCCGCCGCAGCGAAGGACATTCCGGTGACCTTCCCTGAATCGCTGTACGGCTTCCAGGGTGCGGCGCTGAACCTCGCCGAGGGGGCACGGCTTGCCCCGCGCGACCTCAAGGGCGAGGTGCGCGAGATGCTCCTCGCCCAGCGCCGGGCGCATCCCGCCCGCACCCTCAGCCTCGTGGCGGCGGACCTCCTCGGTCCGACGGCCGTGGGCACCAATGCTGCGGTGGTGTGCGCGATGCTCATCGAGCGGATCGCCGCCGACACTCGGCCGATCGTCGTCGGAGATCCTGCCGCGGCGCATTCACTGACGTTCATCCCTGATCTCGCCGTCGCCATGCTCCATGCAGTCCGGCACGCGGCGCGTCTGGCCCCCGAGGGCGATGCCGTGCTGCATGCGCCTTCCGCCCCCGCCCGCTCGCAGTCAGAGCTGATCACAGCGGCGTCCGCACTCCTCGCGACGAAAGCACGTCGACCCCTGGTCATCCCCCGGATCGCGCTGCGCGCACTGGCACCGCTGAGCACCTTCGCGCGCGAACTGCACGGGATCTCCGGGCTCTGGTACTCACCGAGCGTGCTGCAGCCGGGGCTCCTCACCACGCAGGAGGGCCTGCAGCCGACGAGCTGGGAGGACGCGCTCGAGAAGACGACCCAGGCAGCGGGCGCGGCCCGGGCCGAAGCCCGCGGCGCACGCGCCGCTGCGGCGTGAGCTGCAGTGTGAGCTGCCGTGCGAGGCATCGCCCGTCGGCCGCACCTGCTAGCGTCGCCGCCATGAGCGACAGTGCACAGCTGAGCGACGGTGCGACAGCCTCCGTCGGCGCCTCCCGCCATCTCGACATCGTCATCGAGCGACCCTGGCGCACGGTCTACGAATTCGCGAGCGATCCGCGGAATCTGCCGCGCTGGGCGGCGGGGCTCGCCGGCAGCGAAGTGCAGCGCGAGGCCACACAGTGGTCGATGGACTCTCCGATGGGGCGGGTGCTGGTCAGTTTCGTCCCGGAGAACGAGTACGGGGTCATGGACCACGCTGTCACCCTCCCCAGCGGCGAGTCCGTGCTGAATCCGCTGCGGGTGCTGGCACTCGAGCCGCATCGCTGCGAGGTGGTGTTCACCCTGCGCCGAGGGGCGATGTCCGAGCAGGAGTTCACCGAGGATGCCGCGGCAGTCACCGAGGATCTCGCCATGCTCAAGAAGATCTGCGAGCAGGACTGAACCGCCTCCGTGCTCAGCAGCTGTCGGGCCAGCCCGACAACCGCTGACCTGGTGCCAGGATGGGGTGCGCGGTCCATCGCCACCAGAGTGGAGACATGACCACCATGACCGTGCCCGAAGCCCTCGATGCGCCTCCCCCTCAGACTGCTCCCCCGGCACAGCGCTGGTCCGTGGGCCGCTGGGCCACCCCGATCGGCCGCTTCCTCGCCTACTCGCTGATCGCCCTGCTGCTCGGTGCGATCGGATTCTCCCTCGTCCTCACCCTGCTCGCCGCTGGCGTCTCGACCGTGATCGTCTGGGTGGGCCTGCCGATCCTGATCGGCGGGGTGCTGGTCGCCCGCGGGTTCGCCGCGGCCGAGCGCGGCCTGCAGTCCTCGATGCTCGGCACGGAGCTGCCGACGCCCGCGCCCCGGACCGCTCCTCACGGAGCCGGCTGGATGCGTCGCCTCGTCACCCCGCTGACCGACCCGCAGAACTGGCTGGACTCGCTCTGGGTGCTGGTGAACTTCATCCTGGTGCTGATCACGTTCCCTCTCGCGATCGCCTGGACCGTCGGGGCGATCGCCACGGCAGGTGGGCCGATCGCGACCCTGATCCTGGAGCAGGTGCTGCCCGCTGAGGACAACAACGGCCTGGGCGAGCTGATCGGGGTGCCGCAGGCCTATGCACTTCCGGTGGACATGGTCCTGCAGTTCCTCATCGGCCTGCTGTTCCTGCTCACCCTCAACCCCGTGATGCGGGGCCTGGCCGCTCTGCACCGTGGCGTGGCACGCGGCATGCTGAGCTCGCGTTATCACGAGCAGCAGCAGCTGCTGCGCACCGAGCAGTCCCGCGCTGCCGGCCGCACCGCCGAGTCCACCGCCCTGCGCCGCCTCGAACGGGACCTGCACGACGGCCCTCAGCAGCGCCTCGTGCGAGCCTCGATGGACCTCGCCCGGGTCGAAGCCCTCGCGGCGAAAGATCCGGCGAAGGCCCAGACCGTGCTGCGCGAGACCCGTGAGCAGCTGGGGATGACCCTGGATGATCTGCGTCGGCTCTCCCGCGGGATCGCCCCACCGGTGCTGGTCGATCGCGGTCTCGCCGCAGCGCTCACCGAGCTGGCAGCGATCTCCCCTATCCCCACCACCGTCGAGAGCCCCGACCTGACCCTCCCCGAGCACGTCGAGATCGGCATCTACTACGTGGTCTCCGAGGCACTGACCAACGCGGCCAAGCACTCCGGCGCCGACAACATCCTGGTAGAGGTGGCGCGCATCGGGGATGATGCCCGAGTGAGGATCGAAGATGACGGACGCGGAGGCGCCGAGATGCGCACCGGCGGCGGCCTGGCAGGGCTAGCAGGACGAGTCGCATCCCTGGAGGGACGCCTGACAGTGACCTCACCCCACGCTCACGGAACCCGGATCGAGGCAGTCATCCCATGCGCATCCTGATCGCCGACGACTCAGCGCTGATCCGTGAAGGATTGCGCCTGGTGCTCGAAGAGGCCGACCACGAGGTGGTGGGCGCCGCCGCAACCGGCACAGAGCTGGTGGTGCGAGCCCTGGAGCTGCGGCCGGACCTCGTGATCTCGGACATCCGAATGCCTCCCAGCCACACCGATGAGGGACTGCGCGCCGCGCAGCAGATCAGAGCACAGTGGCCCGAGGCACCGATCGTGCTGCTCAGTCAGTACGTGGTGGTCGGCTACGCGACCGAGCTGATCGAATCCGGCGCCAGCGCGACCGGCTACCTGCTGAAGGACCGGATCTTCGACATCCGCTCGTTCCTCGAGTCGATCGAGCGGGTCGCCGCGGGAGGGGTCGCGATCGATCCCGACGTGGTGGGGCAGGTGATCTCCTCCCGTCGACGCACGCCGCTGGATGAGCTCACTCCGCGCGAGCGCGAGGTGCTCGAGCTGATGGGTGAGGGCCTGACCAACGCCGGAATCTCCGAGCGGCTGTACATCAGCGGCGGCGCAGTGGAGAAGCACACCCAGCGCCTGTTCGCGAAGCTCGGACTCAGCGAGGGCGCGAGCGTGCACCGACGGGTCACCGCGGTGCTGACGCTGCTGGGCGGCAAGTGACCGCTGGCTGATGAGGCTGCGGGCACGGGTGGAGAGATGCTGCGGCTCCAGCCGTGAGGGCTTCGGCTGTGATGGCTCCAGCTGTGATGGCTTCGGCCGTGGTGACCATGTCCAGGGGCGCCTCCCGGGCAGAGTCGACGTTGGCGGAGACGAAGTCGGCAGAGCCGACGTAGGCAAAGGTGCCGGCAAAGTCGACGCTTCCTCCCCAGTGCGAGTTATCCACAAGATCATCAGCATTCTTGACCGCTTCTAGATTCCGCGATTCTTGCGGCCTCTGCACGCCCGAGCCATAGAGCGATCACCAATCATGATGCGGAATACGGAGTCCGCCTGGTCAACATCGCTCCAGGCTGCAAGGCGCACGGTAGCGGAGCCCCACCCCAGGTCGCAAGCAGGCCAAATGCCTCCAGGCACCGAATCGCCCGGGAGCCGGGTGACGAATGGGGAGCCGGAATCACTGTGCGACCACTCCTCCACCGAGCCCACTTATCCACATACTTGTGCACATTTCCACTCTTACGAAGACGTTGTCCACACATTTCTCCCGGGGATGGTCGGCCGATTCGAATCTCCGTACGATCGAGGTATGGATGACACGGCACCGCACAGCAACGGGGACGGCCCCGGCGAGGACGAACCTCGTCGCGCCGAGGCCGAGCCGTCGGCGGATGTCCTGTCCTCCGTGGCGACCCGCCTCACCCAGATCGAGGCGAGCAGCGAAGCCCGCATCGTGCTTGCGCAGATCCTGACCGCGACACTGGTCGCCTTCTCCCACACCGGCTCGGTCCGTGACCCGTTGCCGGACACTGCACCGAACTCTCCTGAAGAGGCCCTCGCGGTCCTCGCCGGCATCGACCATCTGCGTGCCTCGCTGGCTGCATTGGACGCGACCTGGCAGGTCACCGCGGAACAGCGAATCCGACACAGCGATGCGGAGCGCGGAGTGGCACCCCTCTCCCAGGGCAAGGGGGCGAGCCATGAGATCGCCCTGGCGCGCCGAATCACCCCTGCTGCGTCCTCCTTCTCCCTCGCCTCAGCTCGCCGACTGACTCAGCACATGCCGCGGTTGATCACCCGTCTCTGGGAGGGGTCCGTCACCGCTCAGCAGGCCTCCACAGTGGCCGGCGCGCTCTCCACGGCCTCCCCCGCCACCTGTGAACGCCTTGACGAGATCATCTCCGAGGCCCCTCAGCTGCTGTCGGGCAAAGGGCACAAGCGGCTGCGCGAAGACGTCGACGAGATGATCCAGACGCTCGAACCGGAGACCTCACGGCAACGGGCGGAGCGCGCCGCACGGGAACGGCACGTGACGATGACACCGCTGGCCGATGGAATGGCACGAGTCTCTGCCGTGCTGCGCGGGATCGACGCCGTCGGGCTCATGCAGACTCTGAACAGTCAGGCCGAGTCGCTGCGCGCCGCCGGGGAGAAGGCCTCCGTCCCTGCCCTCGAAGCCGATCTGCTGGTGGACGCCGTCCTGCATCCGCACGCTGCCGACGCAGGGCAGGGTTCGGAGGCAGAGCCGAACACCGCAGCCGAGGGATCTGCCTTCCGTCGCCCCCGCCCCACCCCTTGCATCGAAGTCGGCATCGTCATCACCGATACGGCACTGCTCGGCCGCGACGATGATGCCGAGAGCGCACGGCTCGAGGGGTACGGCGTGATCCCCGCCCACATCGTCTCGGACACTCTGCTCGGCAGGCCGCCGGGTCACCTGCGCCATACCGAGCCGGAGCATCCCGATGAAGAGGTCAGCGCTTTCTACCGGCGCCTCTACGCCAGCCCCAGCAAGGGTGAGCTGATCGCGATGGAATCGCGATCGCGGGCATTCCCCGCTGGGCTGGCGAGGATGATCCGATGGCGGGACACGACTTGTCGCACGCCGTGGTGCAATGCGAAGATCCGCCAGAGCGACCACGTCATCCCGCACCATCGCGGAGGGCCCACCAGCTACGCGAACGGCCAGGGTCTGTGCGTGCGCTGCAACCTGCTCAAGGAGCATGGCCTGTGGGCGATCGTGCCGCTGGATGGCACGGACATAGCTTCTACCGGGAAGGCTCGCCGTCCTCCACGCCAGCGCCCGGTGAAGATATGCCACCGGAGGCCTGGTTCTGGTCGAGCCCGCATGGAGCGCAAGGAATCTCGTTCACGCGCGCTCTCCTCGCTCCGGACCCATCGCAGGCTCCATCGGAGCAGAACTTTCCGAAGCAGCATCGGCCGAACGCCGAAGAGCCTCCCGACGGGCCTCCCGACAAGCCCCCCGAAGAGCTGCCCCCGTCCGACCTCACCCCCGCCTAGAGCTATCCGCTCTCTACGATGGGGCCAGAACTCGCTTGCTATCCCTCGACTCCGGAGTCGCTTCCATGCCGCCAGTGCTCACGGTCCGCATCCTCGGCGCCGGGATCTCCGGGCTGGCCTCCGCGATCCTGCTCGCCGCAGACGGTCACCGCGTAGAGCTGATCGATGAGAGCTTCGCGATCCCCACCGTCGGCACCGCACTGGTCCTGTTCAGCTCTGCGCAGCGGGCGCTCGACCGGATGGGCTTGCGAGAGGAGGTGCGGGCGGCGGCCGTCGCACCTGAAGCCGGCACACTGCGAGCGTCCGACGGGCGGATCCTGCTCACGATGCCTGCCGACGATGCAGTGCTCATCTCGCGCTCCGAGCTGGTGCGCATCCTGTGGGAGTCGCTCCCCCCGACCGTGCATCTCGGGCAGCGCCGCATCGACGATGTGCGTCCGCTGCGCCAGGGAACGGATCTCCTGGTCGGCGCCGATGGTGTCCATTCCCTGGTGCGACGCTCAGGGTGGCCCGGCGCTCAGGCGGCGCGGTCCCGTGGGCTGACCGTCCTGCGCGGCATCACGGATCACGTCCCTCCGGAGATCTCCGAGACCTGGGGCAGCGGGTGGCTGTTCGGCATCACCCCACTGCCCGGTCATCGCACCAACTGGTTCGCCTGCGTCCCGGAGCATCGCACCGGATCCATAGCCGGGGACCTCGCCCATCTGCGCGAGGTGGTGGGCGGCCATCGCGACGAGATCGATGAGGTCCTCGCCGCAGCCTCCTGGCAGCGCACCCTCGTCCATGGCATCCACACCGCCCCAGCACTCAGCCCGGTGCGGGAGAACGTGGTGCTGCTGGGCGATGCCGCCCATGCCATGGCCCCGAACCTCGGGCACGGGGCGAATACCGCACTCCAGGATGCCGAAGCTCTGGACAGGTCCGTCCGTCTGGTGCTAGGTGGCCGCACCTCAGCACGAGCAGCTACGCCGCTGCTCGTGCGCCGTGCGCTGCGTCTCTACGCACTGCGGCGGGCCCTCCCCGATCAAGGGTGGCAGGTGGCGTCGGACCTGATGATGAGGATTGCGATGACAGAAGAGCACGCAGACCTGCGTGATCGCGTGCTCACGAGGGTCGGGAGGTTCCGCGCGTGAAACGCACAGAGGAGAGCCTCACCAGGGAGAGCCTCTCCAGAGGGAACCCCGCCAGCGTTTGCCGCCTCAGTGCAGCTTGCGGGCGAGGGTGGTGATGACGTGCCAGTGCTTCTTGTCGGCCAGGAATCGTCCGTCCTCGTCGCGGATCGACCGGTCCATGACCTGGAAGCCACGGAACATCGCGTCGATCTGCTCGAGCGGCAGGGTCGCCACATCCGGGCGCTCCGCCCACGAGTCGTTGATGCCGAAGAAGTCCACTGCCATCACGCCGCCGCGGGGAAGGGCATCCACCAGCTTCTTCCAGACTCCAGGCAGCGCGGCCGGACCCAGCAGGCCCAGCGTGTACGTCGAGTAGACGATCTGAGCGGGCGGGAAGGCAGGGACAGTCGCGATATCGCCGTGGTGGAACTGCACCGAGCCGGTCATCCGCTCGTTCTCCACCAGCCGGGCGGCCAGGGTGTCATCACTGTCGTAGGCGTGAACGGTCCAGCCCTGGCGTGCGAATTGGAGCGAGTCCGCCCCCGCACCAGCACCGAGATCGAGCACAGTCCCCGGTCTACGGGAACCACCTGCTGCAGCGATCGCCTTCGACACCATCCGGCGGGCAGGACGGCCCGCCGCGTGGGCGTTCAACGCAGCCCAGTCAACCTTCTCCGCCGTCTCCATGCGTTTCAGACTCGCACCTTGTTGTTGCCCGTTTCAACTTCCCGTGACGCAAGCCGCCCGAAGTTTCGTCTAGGGCGAACACCGGGTGAGAAGTCCACCCCTCCCCGCCCGCCTTTGCGCTCCCGGACACAGCAGCGAACACAGCAGGAGCCCTGTGCACGCCTAGGATGGCGGGCATGTCGGCCACCTCTCTGCGCATCGCTGCGGTCTCCCTCCACACCTCACCGCTCGAGGCACCGGGAGGTGCAGACGCTGGCGGGATGAACGTCGTGGTGCTCGAACAGTCCCTGGCCCTGGCCCGCCTCGGCCATCAGGTCGACCTGTTCACGAGGCGCACCGACCCGGATTCCCCTGCCGTGGTCGAGATCGCCGACGGAGTGCGTCTGTTCCATCTCGACGCCGGCCCTGCCACGCCTCTGGCCAAGAGCGATATGGAACAGGTGATCAGTCCCTTCCGTGCGGCGCTGCGCGAAGCTCTCGCCGCTGGCGTGACATCGGGGGAAGGGCCTGCCACGGCGGGCTGGGACCTCCTCCACTCGCACCACTGGTTCAGCGGGGTCGCCGCGCTTCCCGTCGCCCGCGAGCTGGGCCTCCCCCACCTGCAGTCCTTCCATTCCGTGGCCGCCCCGGACGGCTCCACCACCCTGGATGCCGGTGAGCCTGCTGAGTCCGACGGAAGGATTCCCGGCGAGCAGTTCGTCGCCACCGGGTCTGACCTCGTGGTCGCCGTCTCCGAGGCGGAGGCGCGCACCATCGGTGAGCGCTATGGCGTGCCGGGCTCGCGGCTGACCGTCGTGCGCCCCGGTGTGGATGTCGACCGGTTCCGCCCCTGCGCGGATCTCACCGAGCGGCGACAGCGTCCCACGCTGCTGTTCACCGCGCGCCTGCAACCGCTCAAGGGCCCAGACCTCGCTCTCGAGATCCTCGCGCATCTGGACCCGGAGCTCGGTGCCCGCCTGGTGCTTGCCGGAGGCACCTCGCAGGACTTCGCGGACTATGCCGAGCAGCTGCGCCAGCTCGCCCGGGACCTCGGCATCGAGGACCGGGTCGACTTCGTGGGATCGCTGGACCGGGACCAGCTTGCCGAGACCATGCGCTGCGGAGGCGCTCTGCTGCTGACCAGCTGGTCGGAGACGTTCGGGCTGGTCGCCCTCGAAGCACAGGCCAGCGGCACCCCAGTGCTCGCCTGGCGCTTCGCCGGCGGAGTCCAGGAGGCCGTCGCCCCCGAGGGGCTCGTGCTGGACAGCCGCGATCCCGACGTCTGGGCCGAGGCGCTGCAGTCCCTGCTGCGGGATGCCGATGACTACCGCGAAGCCGTCAGCTCCGCCAGTGAGTTCGCCGCCACCCGCACCTGGGAGACCACCGCCCAGACCCTCGAGTCGCAGTACACGCGACTGCTGGAGTCTCGTGCCGCAGAGGAGACGTCATGAATGCCGCCGCTGTCGACCCCGCGACCACCCACTCGACCACCCCTGCGACTGCCCCCGCCGTCGGCCCCTGGGAGCTGTTGGATACGGCCCGGCTGGTCCTTGCGGTCCATGCTCACCCCGATGATGAGTCCCTCTCCACCGGCGCCCTGCTCGCGACGCTGGCCGCAGCCGGCACTCGGGTCGTGCTGGTGACCGCCACCCGAGGGGAGGAGGGCGAGATCGTGGCGGGGGCTGTCCCTGCCGGTGATCCCCGCCCGCTCGAGGAGATCCGAGAGCACGAGATCGACGCTGCGACCCACGCGCTCGGGATCTCCGAGCGGCACTGGCTCGGCACCGCCCCGGCTCTGGCCCCAGGAGCGAGTCCGCGGCGCTACCGGGACTCCGGAATGCGATGGGTGCGCGAGGGTCTTGCGGGCCCCTCCGAGACCGCGGGTGCCGACAGCTTCTCCCGGCATCCGTTCGAGGATGCGGTCGAGGACCTCGCGGCCCTCATCTCCCTGCTGCAGCCCGATGCGGTCATCGGCTACGACGACGCCGGCACCTATGGGCACCCGGATCACGTCCGCGCCCACCACGTCACCGCCGGGGCCTGCGCACGCACCGGCACACCGATGCTCGAGGTCGCGAGCGAGGTTCCGGCCGGGCCGAGCGACGACCCGGAGTCGGCCGCCCGCGCCGACGAGCTCGCCTTCTTCTGGCGTGACCAGCCGGAGGCGGCAGCGGCTGTGCGCCGTGCTGTCGAGTCCTACCGCACCCAGCTCACGGTGGTGGGTGATTCCCCCGGTGGCATCGCCATCCGACACGTCGGGGGCCAGGGGGATGTGGTCGCCCTGCGGACGGGGCTGCGGCTCGCCCGGTGACGCTCAGCGCTGGATGCTCAGCGCTGGATGCTCAGGGCCGGATGAGCAGCGCTGGATACTCTGCGCGAGAGCGCAAGCACCCCTGTCAGAGCGAGACGCTCAGCAGCGTCGGCAGATGGTCGGAGGCGCCTGACAGCCGTTCTTCGCTGACCCGCACGGTCTCGTGCACCGCGCGCGCTTCCCGCACCCGCACTCCAGCGGTGGTCAGGATGGCATCGATCCGCCGTGTCGGGGACGCCGCCGGGAAGGTGTGCTCGCTCTGCTCCGCCGGATCACTCAGCAGCGGCGCAAGGAACGTCCGCGCGCTGCCGGTGGCCGTCTCGTTCAGGTCCCCACCCACGATGACGGGCGCTCCCGCGCTGCGCACCAGCGCCGCGAGATGCTCGGCGTGCCGCATCCGGTTGTCCTCCTGCAGCGCAAGGTGAGTCGAGGAGAGCACCACCGCGCCTCCGCCGGGCACGGAGAGTCGCACCGCCGCGACTCCGCGCGGGTAGGTGGAGTTCAGATCCGACACCGTCTGCGCGACCGGGTGCATTCCTCGTCGGATCACCTGTGCCGCGACGTCGTCGGTCGCGAGGATCGCGAGGCCGCGCCCGCCGGCACCGCCGACCAGGATCCGCCGGTCGATCTGCCGGGCGAACCATTGCAGCCGCGCGGTCGGCAGCACGAAGCGTGGCGCCTCCTGGAGCAGCAGCACATCGGGCTGCAGATCCTGAACGGCCTCGATCAGAGCTGACAGGTCACCTCGCAGCTCCCACAGGTTCCAGGCAAGGATCCGCAGATCCCAGGGCGCCGACTGGGGAGTGGCAGACCTCGTCATCACGCCTCTCCCCCATCGTCCAGCACCATCGGGGCGATCACCCGTTCGACCAGTCCCTTGAGCTCATCCATCTCGTACCCGGGCCAGCCGAACAGCGTGCGTCGCCACTCCGGCGGCACCGCCTTGTAGCCGAGCGCACCACCGATCAAGGAGCCGGTGATGCACGCGACCGTGTCGGTGTCATAGCCGGAACGGGCAGCGGCTTCGAGGGCTGCGACGAGGGTGTCGCGCTGCGCGAACTTGCCCTCAGGAATCGGCGAGACCCCGGAGATCGCTGCCCAGGCAGCCTGGAATGCACCGACCACCCAGCCGTTGCGTCGGAACATCGCTGGCGTGGACTCCTCCGCCTCGTCGATCCGTTCGATCCACTGCTGGCGGCTCTCCTCCGGCAGCTCTGGCAGCCCCACGCGCACATCGACCTCGCCGGTGAGGATCGCGTGCCGCACGGCTAGGCCCCACAGGATGCAGGCTTCGATCGTGTCCGGATGCACGTGTGTCAAGCAGCACACTGCCTCGATCGCTTCCACTGCATCCTCGACCGGTGAGAGCAGGTAAGGAAGCACCGAGGCGTGCGCGCGCATCAACGAGCCGTTCCCGGCTGAGGCCGGCAGCTCCTCGTAGGCCGAAGCGGCGGCGGCACGGAAGTCCTTGGCCCGCGGGGCGTAGTGCCCGTCCACCCGTGCGAGGTCCGCTGCAGTGCGCACGACCAGGGAGGTGAGGGTGCCGATGTCCGGGGTGCCGAGCGACCACGAGTACCACTCGCGGGCGATGTGGTCTTGAGCTGTGTCGATGCGCAGGTCATGTCGATCTGAGGCCGCCACGGACGCCTCCAGCACCACGATGGCCATCGCGGTGTCGTCGGTCCACTCCCCCGGCTGCCACCCCAGCACCCCGCCGCCGATCATGCCGATCTCTTCGGAGTCGAGCACCGGCGGCTGGAACTCATACGGTGCGCCCAGCGCATCACCCGTCGCGGCCGCCACGACGGAGCCGATAGCCCGCTGTCGCTGAGCGGCGGACAGGCCCGCCTCATTGGAGTTCATCGCATCCGTCGCCACCGCCCCATCGTTCCACACCAGCGCTGGACGACTTCACCGGTGTCCACCCCCCGCTACCCTGGTGGGGACCCAGAAGGAGCTTCATGACCGACTCGCCTGCAGCGCCCGCGCCGCACTGTGACGACCCCCACGACCACACCGGTCACGACCATCCGCCCACGGGCGCTGATCTGGTGCGTGATCTCGTCAAGGGGCTGTCGATCCAAGCGCTGCTGATCCCCGCCCTCGGCGTCGTCCTGCTGGTCGCGATCCTGCCGTTCGCTCCGGTGACCCCGGCCCCGCTCTTCCTCGGCTTCGCCCTCGGTGCCCTCCAGCTGGTCTCGCTGGTCGCCACGAGCCTGTTCGTGGCGCGCACCCGCAAGCAGCTGGCCATCAATCCCGGTCTGCTCGCCGTGCGCAGCGTGGTCGATGAGCTGTTGCGCCTCGCGACGGTGCTGCTGGCCCTGCTGCTGTGGCCTGCGGCCATCCGCACCGAGCTGGGCATCTGGATCGGTGCTGGATGCGCGCTGGTGTGGCTGGTCCTGGCCACCGTGCAGACCGTCACCACGCGGCAGCGGATCGCGCGTCCTGGCGACTGGTCGAAGGCTGCGATCTCGACTCTGCTGGCGGAGCGGGTCGGCGCTCGTTCCACGGTGATCATGCGACTGCTCGATGTGCTCGGCACCGTTCTGTTCCAGGTCGGTGCGACGGTGCTGGTGGTCCTCTCGCCGGTGCTGGTGATCGGCACCGTGGTGCTCTCCATCGGCACCGGTCTGTCCACCCTGGTGCTCCAGCGCCGCGCACCTGCAGAACGCTCCCGCACGCCGTGGGCCTATGCGCCGTTCGCCCTCGGCCTCCTGACCCTGGTGCTCGCTGCACTCGGGATGGGTGCTTTCTGAGCGGCCGTTCCTCGCCGAGACCTGCATGCCGCAGTCTGCCCGCGTGCCACGCCCTGTAGTGCACAGCCTGTAGAACACAGCCTGTAGAACACAGCCTGACCGCCGCACTCCACGCTTCACTCTCCGTATCTCACCCGTACCCTCACCACTCGCAGGAGCCGATGATGACCACTGCCCCCACCTCCGCCGCTCGCCCCTCAGGCCTCGCCCTGGATCAGGTCGACGAGTCCGTCCGCATCCAGGACGACCTCTTCGGTCACGTCAACGGGAAGTGGCTGCGCGAACATGAGATGCCGGCGGACCGTTCGAGCGACGGCGCCTTCCACGCCCTGCGGGACCTCTCTGAGGAGCGGGTGCGGGAGATCATCGAGGAGGCGGCGGCCGACGCGCCCAGCGGTGACGCACCCAGCGGTCAGATCCCCACCACCGACCATGGTCGCGTGGGCGCGCTGTACCGGATGTTCATGGACACTGACGCGATCGAACAGGCCGGCTTCGGGGTGTTCGAGGAGCTGCTCGCGACGATCACCTCCGCCGCCGACCTCGAGGCCATCGCCACTGCCATGGCGGCCCCCGACTCAGGGGCTTCGGCGCTGCTGTCCTACGTCTGGACCGACGACCGTGATTCCACGAACTACCAGGTCAAGATCCATCAGGGTGGGCTCGGCCTGCCGGATGAGTCCTACTACCGTGAGGACAGCTACGCCGAGATCCGCGAGGCCTATGAGGGTCACCTCGCCCGCCTCAGCGTGCTCGCCGCGCTGCCCGGCAGGGACGGGCTGGTCGCCGGCGGCGCCGAGGACCTGGCCCGCGCCGTGATGGACTTCGAGACCCGCCTGGCCGCCTGCCATATGGACGTGGTCCGGCTGCGAGATCGGGAGAAGTCCTACAACCCGATGGACGCCGCTGCGCGCCGCGAGCTCGCCCCATCCTTCCCCTGGGAGGCGTACATCGAGGGCACCGGCGCTCCGGCGAAGGCCTTCGAGGTGGTCTCCGTGAGCCAGCCCGAGTACGTCTCTGCCGCGGCCGAGCTGCTGGCGGGCGAGGACCTCGCGGTGCTCCGCACCTGGCTCGCCGTCCACGCGATCTCCTCCTATGCGCCTTACGGTCCGGCCGCGCTGGTCGACGAGAACTTCGCCTTCTCCGGGAAGGTGCTCTCCGGCGCCGAGGAGCTGCGTGAGCGCTGGAAGCGCGGCGTCGCCTTCGTCGAAGGCGCAGTCGGTTTCGCCGTCGGCCGCGAATACGTCGCCCGCCACTTCCCCGCCTCCCACAAGGAGCGGATGACCGAGCTGGTCGATGCCCTGATGGATGCCTATCGCGACTCCATCGAGCAGCTGCCGTGGATGACCCCGGCGACCCGCCAGAAGGCGCTCGCCAAGCTCGAGAAGTTCACGCCGAAGATCGGTTACCCCGAGGTGTGGCGCGACTACGACGGCTTCGAGATCGTCCCCGGAGATCTGGTGGCCACCGCCCGCGCCTCCCGCCGCTTCGAAGCGGCCATCGAGTACGCCAAGGTGGGCGGCCCGATCGACGAGACCGAATGGCACATGACGCCCCAGACGGTCAACGCCTACTACAACCCCGGGGCCAACGAGATCGTCTTCCCCGCCGCGATCCTGCAGCCGCCCTTCTTCGATGCGGAGGCCGACGACGCCGTGAACTTCGGCGGGATCGGCGCAGTGATCGGGCACGAAGTGGGCCACGGCTTCGATGACCAGGGCTCCAAGTACGACGGCGACGGCAACCTGCTCTCGTGGTGGACCCCGGAGGACCGCGAGGCCTTCGACACCCGTGCCGCGCAGCTCATCGCCCAGTACTCCGAGCTCTCGCCCCGGGAGCTCGACGATGCGCACCGCGTCAACGGCGCGCTGACCATCGGCGAGAACATCGGCGATCTGGGCGGCCTGTCGATCGCGGTGAAGGCCTACCTGGCCAGCCACGACGCCGCAGAGATCGATGCCGAGCTCGATGGCTTCACCGGGCTGCAGCGCGTGTTCTGGTCCTGGGCCACGGTGTGGCGCGGGAAGAACCGCGATCAGGAGGCGATCCGCCGCCTGGCCGTGGACCCCCACTCTCCGATGGAGTTCCGCTGCAACACGGTGGTGGGCCATCTCGAGGAGTTCCACACCGCCTTCGCGGTCACCGAGAAGGACGCGATGTACCGCGCACCTGAAGAGCGGGTGACGATCTGGTGAGGCCGGAGGCCCCGTTCTATATCGGACGCACCCGGCCCTCCTGGATCGGCTGGACCAGGATCGGGATCACGCTCGTGTTCGGCGTGATCCTCGCGGTGCTGATGGCCCAGCGCTCCAGCCTGCCGGGCGTCCTCCTGGTGGTCGTGCTCTTCCTCGCCCTGGCGGTGTGGACCTGGATGGGGCAGTGGACGCGTTTCATCGTCGACGAGCACGGCCTCACCGTGAGCCTCGGCGGATTCCTGCCGCGCAAGCCCTGGCCGCTCGAGGATTTCCGCACGGTGCAGCTGCGTGACCTTCCCTCGTCCCGGTCCGGGGTCACCCTCGGCGGCTACGGGTGGCGGCGCGGCACCGTGATCACGCCCCAGGCGGCGGAGCTCACCCCGGTCGGGAAGCGGAAGATCTTCACCCTGGACGAAGCTCGTGCCCCGTACCGGGTGATGGCCACTCGGCCTGGCCTGATGGTGGAGATCATCGGCCGCGGCACCACTCACTACATCATCTCGCCGGTCGATCCGCAGGCGACGGCCGAGGCCGTCGATCAGGCGATCCGCGCCCGTCGCTGAACAGTTGCGCGGGGCCGCGATACCCGGGGGGATTCCGGGGCGCGGCTCCGCGGGCCGTTCCCATGGCGCCGGGCCGGGTAGAGTAGCTTCTTGTCATCCACTGACAGGGGAGCACCGAGCGGTGCTGAGAGTGCGCACAGAGCGCAGACCCTCGAACCTGATCCGGCTCACACCGGCGTAGGGAGTCGGGATATCCGTGCAGCACCCTCGGTGCTGAACGCCCCTTCCGTCGAGGAAGGAGAAGTGATGATTCGTTTCCGCACCGTAGATCTTCTGGTCACGGTTCTGATCGGCGCCGCCTTCGGCGTCGCATTCCTGGGGTATGGGCAGCTGTACACCCTGATCGGCCCGCTCACCGCGGCATTCAAGCCCGCCGAAGGGCTGCTGGCCGGGATCTGGTTCCTGCCGGCGATCCTCGCAGCGCTCATCGTGCGCAAGCCCGGTGCGGCGCTGCTGGCTGAGATGATCGCCGCCGTGCTGTCGATGCTGCTGGGCAGCCAGTGGGGCTGGGGCACCGCGATCTCCGGCCTGATGCAGGGCGGCGGAGTGGAGCTCGCGTTCCTGCTCACCCGCTACCGCCACTTCACCCTCCCGGTCGCGATGCTGGGCGGTGTCCTCTCCGCCCTGCTGGAATGGGGTTGGGAGAAGTTCGCCTACTACCAGGAGATGAGCTGGACCTACTCCTTCCTCATGCTCGGCTTCTTCGTGCTCTCCGGGGCGCTGCTGTGCGGTGTGCTGGGCTGGGCGGCAAGCCGTGCCCTGGCTGCGACCGGTGCGCTGGATGCGATGCCGGCGGGCAGGGAACGCGCTCAGCGGGCACGGGCCGCAACGACCGGCTCAGCGACCGCCGCGGGACCGGCTGGGCCACCTGGCCCAGGCAGCTCACACGCTGAGCGCACGGCCCGGGACGACGCCCGGGCGTGACGGACCTGTCCCTGCGGGGGCTCACCTGGCATCCCTATGCACGGGCCGAGCCCACCCTCCTCGACCTCGATCTGGAGATCCCTACCGGACAGCGCGTGCTGCTGGCCGGGGCCAGCGGCAGCGGGAAGTCCACCGTGCTGCGGGCCCTGGCCGGTCTGCTGGATGAGGAGACGGGAGAACTGAGCGGCAGCGCGCCCGGCCCCGCCCGCCCCGGCGAGCGGGGCCTGCTGCTGCAGAATCCGCTGGATGCCCTGGTCGCAGCGACCGTCGGCCGCGAAGCCGCTTTCGGTCCGGAGAACGCCGCACTGCCGCGTGAAGAGATCCAGGCACGCACGACGGCCGCGCTCGACGCGGCGCTGGTGGACCTCCCCTCCGATCGGGCACCGCTGGAGGCGTCCGGCGGGCAGCAGCAGCGCCTCGCTCTGGCGGGCTCGCTCGCGCTGGATCCTGCGGCGCTGCTGCTGGATGAGCCGACGTCGATGCTCGACGCGGACACCGCCACCGCCGTGCGCGCCTCGATCCTGGAGACCGCCGCGGACCGCACCCTGGTGGTCGCCGAGCACCGGCTCGCGCCGTGGCTGGACCATGTGGATCGCCTGATCGTGCTCGGCGAGCAGGCCCAGATCGTGGCCGACGGCCCACCCCACGAGATCGCGGCCGCGCTGGACCTCTCCCCCACCGTTCCCTCCCGCCCGGAACTCCCCCGCCGGCGAGACGGCGAGGTGATCGCAGCCCTGCGAGGCATCTCCGCGACGCGGGGCGGCCGGCCCGTGCTCGAGGACCTCGATCTCGAGCTCCGCAGCGGAGCGCTGAGCGTGATCACAGGACCCAGCGGCAGCGGCAAGACCACCCTGCTGCGCACACTGCTCGGGCTGACCTCCCCCTCGGCCGGGAGCGTCGAGCGGCTCGCGCCCGAGCTGGTCGCGTTCGTTCCCCAGAACCCCGAGCATTCCTTCGTCGCGGGCAGCGTGCGCGAGGAGGTGCTCGCCTCCCCCTGGGCAGTCGAAGAGCAGCTCGCCGACCAGCTCCTGGAACGTGCGGGCCTGAGCAATCTCGGGCAGGCGAACCCCCACACCCTCTCCGGCGGGGAGCAGCGACGCCTCGCGATCATCGCCGCCCTCGCCCAGCAGCCCCGCCTGCTGGTGCTCGATGAGCCCACCGTGGGACTGGATGCCGCGCGCCACCGGGCGGTGCTGGAGCTGCTGGAGGCCGCACGAGCCGCGGGCTGCGCCGTCGTCGCCGCGACTCACGACGCGGCGCTGATCGCGCAGGGCGATGTCGAACATCACCTGCGCGGGTCGGACGCTGAGAACGGCGGGGCAGACGGCAAAAGTGTGACCGGCAGCGGTGAGACAGTCAGCACGAGCCCCGACCGCACCATCGGCCCGGTACCCCGTGCTCGCACGATTCCGGCCGACGCCCTGAACCCCCTGGTGCTCTGTCTGATCGGGATCCTCGCCGCGATCGGCTCCTTCGCTGTGCAGAGCTGGCAGGGAGGACTGCTGGCCCTGCTCCCGATCGTGCTGCTCGCGCCGCTCGCGGTGCGGTCCGTGCGCGGAGGTCTGCTGCGGCTGACCCCGATCCTGCTCTCGGCCGCAGGCCTGGCCTGGACCACCGCCCTGCTGGGAGACGCCCCCTCCCTTTCCGGCGAGGCCTGGCTGCTGGGCGCCAAGGAGGCCGCACGCATCACCGTGTTCGTCGCACCCGGGGTGCTGGCGCTCGGCAGCGCGGATCCCACCGCGCTCGGTGACGCGCTCGGCGGCCGCTTGCGGATGCCCGCCCGCATGATCGCAGCGTCCGTCACCGGGCTCATCCGTGCGGGTCACCTGGGCCAGCAGTGGGAGATCATCACCCAGGCCCGGGTGCTGCGAGGGCTGGGCACCCGCACCTCCCCGCGGCTGCTGGCCAGCGCCACCCTGGCCCTCCTGGTCGATGCCCTGCGCAGTGCCCAGCAGCAGGCACTCGCGATGGATGCACGAGGCTTCGCGACCGCGACCACCCGCACCTGGGCGCTGCCCAGCCCGCTGCGGCGCGCGGACCTGGTGGGTATCGCGATCGCGTTCGGGCTCGCGGTGTGGCCGCTGCTCGCGGAGCTGCTGGTGGGGTGAGTGCTGCCGGGCGACGAGTGGTCAGGTCTCCTCGGGCTCATGGCGGATCGGGAGTCGGGACCGCGTCATCGAACTAGCCCCGTGCGAGCGAACCACAGATACGTCACCACGGGCGTCACGATCCAAGGGATCACGCCGCCGAAAGCGAACAGGATGTAAATGACAGCCCAGGGGATCCATTGCGGGTCGGCGAAGAATTCGGGCAGGTGGCGTCCCAGCGGAAGCAGCAGCGCCACCAGCATCGCGAGCAGAGCTCCAAGGAGAAACACCAGCGGCCGTCGTGCGCGCCGATCCGCCCAGGCCAGCAGCAGCGCCCAGGAGAGCCCGGCCAGCACACCGGCTGCTCCTGCCTCGCCGACTATGGCGACCCCGGCAGCAAGCACCGCCGCCACCCCGATCAGCCACGTACTAACTCGCCTCCGGGGCTTCACCCCGTAGCGCTCCGCCAGAGCCGGCGTGAGGGGTCGCAGCGCCCCTGTCCCCGCCGCACGCTCACTCGATTCTGCCTCCATGAGCGAATGGTAGCCCGCAGCATCCTCGAGCGGCCCGCAGTACTCTCGTGCAATGACGGACAACGACTCTGCCACCGATGACGCCGTGATCGAGCTGGCCCACTCCCTGCTCGATGCCGCCCGCAACGGCGACTCCGTGACCCTGCTCTCGCTCATCGACCAGGGCGCCCCGGTGGATCTCCGCGATGGCGCCGGAAACTCTCCGCTGATGCTCGCTGCCTATCACGGCCATGCCGAGCTGGTGCGTGAGCTGGCCGTCCGCGGGGCGGACGTGGACCTGAGCAATGATCGCGGTCAGTCACCGCTTGCGGGCGTCGCCTTCAAGGGCTTCACCGCGGTCGCGGAGGTCCTGCTCGGCGCTGGCGCCGATCCGGGGCTGGGCACCCCGAGCGCCCTGGAGACCGCGAGATATTTCGAGCGCGAGGAGATCGTGGCGCTGATCGAGTCACGGGGGGAAGGCCGAGCCGCGGGAGAAGACTGAGTCGCGGGAGAAGATTGAGTCGCGCGGGAAGTAGGCAGGGACGGGACGCTTGCCCGAACGCCGCGCCCGACGCCTCAGCCGCGATCCGGCCGCAGCACCATCGCCACATGCTCGATCCCAGCCTCCATGAACAGCCCGCCGAGGGACTCGAAGCCCATCGCGGCGTACCACTGCTCGAGGTAGGCCTGGGCGTCGATGTGCACCTCGGCCCTCGGCGCGACCTCCCGAGCATGCGCGAGCGCCCCGGCCATCAGCTGACGGCCGTAACCACCGCGTCGGTAATCGGCGCGCACTGCCACCCGGCCGATCCGCACCGTGCCGCCGGGCTCCCTGAGCACCCGCAGGTGCGCCACCGGTTCACCCGGAGCTCCCAACACCTCTGCGGCAACCTCTGCGGCCGGGGCACGCGGGATCGCACGCTCGAGCCACATGAGCGTCGTGGTGGGGTCGAGCTCCCGACCATCCAGATCAGCATCCGTCGCGTGCTGCTCGAGGGTGAAGACGTCCTGGCGGAGCTTGACGAGCAGATACAGCGTGCAGGGGTCGATATCGGCGAGCGCGGCGTGGCGCAGCACGGCACCTGAGGGGTCGGGAACTGGCATGGCAGAAAGGTTACTGCGGCGGCACCTGCTGTGCGTCAACCATCCGGGTGACGGCGGTGCGCCAGTGCTCCACCATCAGCGGTCCGCCGTGGCCCTCGTCCTCGACGATGATCAATTCGCTGCCGGGCCAGGCGCGGTGGAGCTCCCAAGCGGTCAGGGCAGGGCCGGACACATCGCGGCGCCCGTGGATCAGCACCCCGGGAATGCCCGCCAGCCGAGCCATCCCGCCGAGGAGGCCGCTGCCGGGCACTGCGCCCCACTGCTGGGCCCAGTCGGCGACGAACCCGTCGAGCGCCCAGTAGTGAGCGACCAGTCGGGCGAAGCCGCGCTCGTACTCGGTCATCGGTGCATCCTCCTGCCCGGCATGCGCGGTGGAAGGTCCTCCCCCGCCGATCCCGATGTGCACGTCCTCCCAGGTCATCCAGGCACGGGCCGCGGTGTCGACCAGGGCCTGGTCCGTTCCGGTGAGCATCTGCCGGTAGGCCTCGATGAGTCGCAACCGCTCCGCGCCGTGGTCATGACGGTCGAAGCCGGTGTGGCTCTCGGCGAGGGAGGCGACGGCGTCCCAGGCCTCGGGGTAGAGCGCGCCGACCCCTTCGGTGGTCCAGTCGATCTCGCGGCGGGAGGTGGAGGTGACCGCGAAGAGCACCACGCCGAGCACCCGTTCAGGATGCTTCTGGGCGTACGCGAGGGCGAGTGTGCTCCCCCAGGAGACGCCCTGCACGATCCAGGCCTCGATCCCGAGATGCTCCCGCAGCGCCTCGAGGTCAGCCACCAGATTCTCGGTGGTGTGACCGGTGAGGTTCACCGGGCCGGGAGCTCCGGGCGAGGGGGTGGAGCGGCCGGAGCCGCGCTGGCAGAGGCCGATGATCCGGGCACGGTCTGCCGGAGAGTTCCGTCGGTAGCCGGGGGTGAGCCGGCCTCCCGGACCGCCATGCAGGTAGAGGGTCGGGACGCCGTCGGCCGCGCCGGACTCCTCCCAGAAGATCTTATGGCCGTCACTGACGGGGAGCATCCCTTCGGCAGTCACCGCGGGTGGCGGCGGGAACGGCACAACGGCCCCGTCAGGCGGCGAGAGACGTGGGCCGGTCACGCCGCCCCGTCTCCTGCGGCGAGCACATCGGCGCCCTCCGCTTCCAGCGCCCAGGGCGCCGCCGGGTGCTCGCGAGTCCAGCCCGCGCGACGGCTGCGCACGCTCTGGCACCGGGAGCACCAGAACACGGTCCTCGCGGCGAGTTCAGCCGAGCGCACCGTGGTGCCGCACAGCCGGCAGGGCAGGGTCTGACGGTGGTAGACGTAGAAGGACCGTTCGCGGGAGACCACGTCCGGATCCTCATCTCCGTTCTGACGGGTGCCGCGAGAGCGCTCGATGATGCGCGGCTCGAGATCGCGGTGCTCGGGCTGCGTGGTGACGATCCTCCCGGTGCGGGCGCCGTAGGTCATCAACGCGACCAGGTCCTCCCACATCTCCTCGAGCATCCCGGTGCTCAGATCCTTCCCGGGCACGAAGGGATCCAGGCGGGCCCGGAACAGCAGCTCGGCGCGGTAGATGTTCCCGATCCCCGCCACGATCTTCTGGTTCATCAGCAGCGCGCCGATGGTGGTGCGGGAGCGGCGCACAGCATCGACGAAGCGCGAGGGATCTGCGTCGGCCCGCAACGGATCCGGGCCCAGACGGTCCAGCACGGCTTGCCGCTCGTGCGCGTCCATGATCTCGCAGGCCGTGGGCCCGGTGAGGTCCGCGAGCCCCGTCGGTCCCGCGATGCGCAGGCGAACCGTCGGCCGCGGCACCAGGCGCCGCCAGTCGGTGGCGCCACCGCCATCCTGCTCCTCGCTGTCCAGCCGTTCTTCCCGTTCTCCGATCCGCAGCCGTGGCGCGCCGATCGCATGGGCGTCGGAGAAACCGGGCTCACCGGCGAAGGTCCACGAGCCGTACAGCCCCAGATGGATGTGGACGTGCCGCACCACCGGCGCATCGCGCTCCACATCCTCCGCCGGTGCGAAGGGCAGGAAGAGGTGCTTGCCGACCGCTTCCGCGCCCAGCAGCACCATTCCGTTCAGCTGCGTGGCGTCGGAGAATCTGCCCTGCGGGCTCGAGGTGCGCACCCGCTGGCCGCTGAAGGCCTGTTCGAAGGCAGCGGCCAGCCGGTGGACGGTATGACCCTCGGGCATCAGTCGGTGGAGGCGGGCGCTGCGTCGTCAGTGGAGACAGCGCCGTCAGTGGAGACAGCGGACTCCGAGTACCCACCGGTGCGCTCGTAGAGGCCCAGCAGGTCGATCCGGCGCTGGTGACGCTCCTCGCCGGGGAACGGCTCGGCGAGGAAGATGTCGATCAGCGACTCCAGCTCCTCCTCCGAGTGCTGGCGGGCCCCGATGGAGATGACGTTCGCGTTGTTGTGCTGGCGGGCCAGCCGTGCGGTGTCCTCGTTCCACACCAGTGCGGCGCGCACTCCCTGCACCTTGTTCGCAGCGATCTGCTCGCCGTTGCCGGAGCCGCCGATCACGATGCCGAGGGACTCCGGATCCGCGACCACGGCCAGGCCGACGTCGGTGCAGAACGGCGGGTAGTCGTCAAGGGCGTCGTACTCGTGGGCGCCATGGTCGGTGACCTCGTGGCCCTTGTTCTGGAGCACCGCCACCAGGCGGTTCTTCAGTTCGAATCCGGCGTGGTCGGTGCCGATGTGCACGCGCATGGCGGGGTCTCGCTTTCGGGAGGTCTGCAGAGTCAGCTGGCCCCGCCGGCGTGGCGGCCAGGCGGGGCCGACGGGGGTGTTCTTACGACAGCGGGGATCAGCTGAAGTCGATGCCGCCGCTGCGGGCGCGCTTGAGCTCGTAGAAGCCGTCGATCGAGGCCAGTGTCGCGAGGGCGTCGAGCAGCTTCCCGGCGTCCTCACCCTTCGGCGCCGGAGAGACGACGGGGCCGAAGTATGCGGTGCCCTCGCCGAAGGAGATCACGGGGGTGCCCACGTCGTTGCCCACCTGCGAGATCCCGCGCTCGTGAGAGGCGCGCAGCGCGGTGTCGGTCTCGTCGCCGGCGACCGGGTCGTAGGCCTCGATCAGGGAGTCGGGCAGGCCAGCATCGGCGAGCGCGGCGACTGCCGCGGCCCGTCGGTCGTTGTTCTCGCCGCCGACGTGGTAGCGCTCGCCCCAGGCGGTGTACCAGCGGGAGAATGCCTCATTGCCCTCGGACGCGTCGATCGCGATCGCGAGCCGGGCCGGGCCCCAGGAGTCGTCGAGCATCGCGCGGTAGCCGGAATCCAGCTCAGCGCCCTCATTGAGGACGGACAGGGACATCACCGAGTACTTCGGCGTGATCTCGCGGACTTCCGCTGCATGCAGCAGCCAGCGGCTGGTCATCCAGGCGAAGGGGCAGACGGGGTCGACGAACAGCTCGACGGTGCGCGCAGTCACAGAGTCTCCTCGGTACGGGGGTGATGCCGCCATTCTGTCACTCACGAGCTCTGTGCGGGCAGGAGACCGTGAGGTGGGCAGGGAGGCTGCGGGGATGCGGCCGAAAGGTGACCGGAGTGACGACCCGGGCGGTGGCTGGAGAGGTACGCAGAGAGGTGACCGGAGCGGTGACTCGAGGGGTGACCGGGACGACACTCCCTGAATGCCAAAAAACATTGCGTTGCGCTGGGCGGACGGGTTTGATCAGTCAGTGCTCGATTCCCGTCCCGCCACCGCGGCCCCCGCTCTGCCCCGTGCTTCCGCGCCCGGGGTGATGCGTTCGATCGTCCGCAGTCATCGCCGGATGCTGGCGGTGGTGCTGCCGCTGGCGACGCTCTCCGAGGGCATCGAGCTGCTGATGCCGATCGTGCTGGGCCTGGTCATCGACCACGGCATCCTGGACGGGGATCTGCGGCTGACAGTGCTCGGTGCAGTGGGGCTGATCGTGATGCGGATCATCGGCGTGCTGCTGTGGGTCTGGACGTTCCTGCAATCGCAGAAGGCGTGCATGTTCGAGCGCCATCGCCTGCGGGTGGGCTTGACGGGAGCTGTGCTCGATCCTCGTTCTCGCGCGGTGCAGCGACCTGCCGGAGAGGTGCTCTCGATCGCCACCGCGGACGCCGACAAGGCCTCCGATCTGCTGGACATGCTCCCCTGGGTGATCCCGTCCCTGATCGCGGTGCTCGCGGCCTCGGCCTATCTCGCGGTGTCAGATCTCTGGCTGGGACTGGCGATGCTGGGCGGGATCGTGGTGATGGTGGTGGTCATCCGCGTGATCACCCCGACCCTGTCCGCCCGCTATGACGACCAGCAGTCCCAGGCCGCGGAGGCCGCCGCGACCGCCACCGACCTGGTCCACGGGCTGCGGGTGCTGCAAGGGCTGGGCGTGCAGAGCCGGGCCCGGGCCACCTATCGCAGTCGCTCCCAGATCGCCCTGCAGGCGGCGCTGGTCAATGCCCGCTACTCCGGGATCTCCTCCGGCCTGACCACCCTGGTCACCGGCACCATGCTCGCCGCCGTGGTGGTGCTCGCCGCGCTCCGCACCCTCGACGGCGCCCTGTCCCTCGGCGTGCTGATCGCAGTGGTCGGTGTGGCCCGCTATGTGATGGGAATGCTGCAGGGACTCTCCGGCGCACCGGTGTGGTGGGCGAGCATGTCCACCTCGGCACGACGGGTGCGCGATCTGTACACGGACCTGGGGCGCACCGTCGACGATCCGGAGCTGAGCCTGGACGTGCTGACCGTCCAGCGCGACGATCGCGGCGATGCTGCCGGTCCTGCCGGTGCTGCCGGCGCGGGCGTCAGCTCCGGCGCCGGCTCAGCAGCCGGTGCCGCTGCCGGGCGCCGTGGCGCCGCGGGTGGTCTGCAGCTCCCACAGCTCTCGGTGGCCGACGGCGAAGTGGTGGCGCTGGCCTGCGCGGATGCTCGGGATGCGGACGCCGCCATCGATGCGGTCAGTGGCCGGGTCGACGCCGGGGCCCGGGTCGGCACCACGCCGATCACCCCCGCCGATCGGCTCACGCTGCGCTCCGAGCTGCTGGTCGAGCCGCATGCGGTGGACCTCTTCGACGGCACACTGCGTGAACAGCTGGCCACCCGTGCGCCGCTCGGCACCACAGACGACGCCCACGGCTCGGAGGGCGCTGCCAGCTCCTGGGCCGACGATGCCCTCCGTGCCGCGGGGGCCGAGGACCTGCTGCGGATCCTGCCCGAGGGCTATGACACCCGCATCCTGGACCGCGGCTCGAATCTCTCCGGCGGCCAGCGCCAGCGCATCGCCCTGGCCCGGGCGGTGGCGGCGGATGCTCCGGTGCTGGTGCTGCACGACCCCACCACCGCGGTCGACGCCGTCACCGAGCAGAACATCGCCGAGGCCCTGATCGCCGCCCGCCGCCGCACAGACCGGGCCACCTTGCTGGTCACCCGCGCTCCGGCCCTGCTGCGCGAGGCGGACAGGGTGGTGTTCATGCAGGACGGCGAGGTCGCCGCAGAGGGCGCACACATGGATCTGATGGGGATCGAGGCATATGCGGAGGTGGTGCGGCGATGAGCGACATCGACTGGAAGCGTCCGCTGGATGAGGTGTTGGGCGACGACGCCACCGCCCGACGGCAGCTCGCCGAGCATGCGCAGCTGCTGCCCATCGCCGATGCCCGCACCTCCCTGCGGTTCATCGCGGCCCGTCTGCGGGAGCACTGGGGCGCGACGCTGCTCACACTCCTGATCACGATCGGTGGTGCGGTCGCCGCAGCATTCCTGCCGCGGCTGATCGGTGCGGCCGTGGATGTGGTCGTCAACGACGGGACGAAAGACCAGGTGTGGATCCTGGGTGGCCAGATCCTGGGCGTCGGCATCATCCAGGCCGTGCTCATGGCGGTCGGCTGGGCGATGATCTCGGCGCTCGGCCAGCGGATCCTGGCCGGGATGCGCGAGGACGTCATCGACCGCGCTCTGGACCTGCCCGCGCAGACCATGGAGCGCACCGGCATCGGGGACGCCCTCTCCCGAGTGGCCGATGACGTCGACGTCGCCGCGCGCGCGGTCAACAATCTGGTGCCGAACCTGATCCAGCTCGGCTTCCTGGTCGTGATCACACTGGTGGGCATGGCGACCCTGTCGCCCTGGCTGCTGCTGATGGTGGTCATCATCGTCCCGATGTATGTGCTCGCCGCGACCTGGTATCTGCGCCGCACCGCCCCCATCTATCGGCGCGAGCGGATCGCGATGGGGGCCCGTGCCCAGGGCCTGCTCTCGGCGATCCACGGGATCCCCACCCTGCACGCCTACGGCATCGAACGGCGCGAGACCCGCCACGTGGCGGTGCTCTCGGAGACCGCCTCGGTGCTGAACATGAGGGTGATGTACCTGGTCAGCCGCCTGGTGATGGGCCTGAACGTGCCCGAGAACCTGGCGCTGGCGATGGTGCTCCTGCTGGGCTTCGTGATGGTGCAGGTCGGCGGGGCACCGGTGGGTCTGGTCACCGCCGCCGCGATCTACCTGGTCACCCTGTTCTGGCCGATGATGTCGGTGATCTTCAACCTCGACGAAGTGCAGTCGGCGCTCGCGAGCCTGGCCCGGATGGTCGGGGTGATCACCTCGATCGACCCGGCCACCTCCCCCGGCACCGAACGTCCCGCCGACGCTTCGATCCGGCTCGAGCAGGTCTCCCATGCCTATACCTCCGACGAGGAGGGCATCGAACGCATCATCCTGCAGCCGCTCGACCTGAATATCGCCGACGGGGAGACGATCTCCCTGGTGGGCGCCTCCGGTGCCGGCAAATCCACGCTGGCTGCGATCCTCGCCGGGACCCTCGAGCCGCGTCATGGCCGCGTGCTCCACGGCGGCGCGGACCTCGTGCGTGCCGACCTCGAAGCGATGAGGTCCCATGCCTCGATCGTCAGCCAGGACGTCCACGTGTTCCGCGGGACGCTGCGAGAAGACCTGAAGCTCGCGGCCGCCGACGCCTCCGATCAGGAACTGCGCGAGGCGCTGGACCGAGTCGATGCACTCACCTGGGTGGACCGGCTCCCCCAGGGCCTGGACACCCAGGTGGGCGAGAAGGGTGCCCGGCTCACCGCCGAGCAGTCCCAGCAGCTGGCCCTCGCCCGGATCGCCCTGCGCGATCCCGCGGTGCTGATCCTCGACGAGGCCACGGCCGACGAGGGCTCCTCAGGGGCCCGGGTGCTCGAACGGGCAGCGCTCGAAGTGGCTCGAGGCCGCACCACCGTCATCGTGGCGCACCGGCTCTCCCAGGCACGACTCGCCGATCGCATCCTGGTGATGGCCGATGGCGCCGTCGTCGAGCAAGGCACCCATGACGAGCTGGTCGCCCTCGACGGGGACTACGCGCGCCTCTGGGAGGCGTGGAGCAGCTAGCGTCAGCGGCCGGTTGAGGCCGCCTGGCGTCTGGGCCCGGCTGGCTGTTCACTCGCCGGTTCCCCCGGGTCGCTCGCCGGATGATTCCTCCGCTCACTCGCCGCGGCGGACCAGTCCGGACTCGTAGGCGGCCACGACCAGCTGAGTGCGGTCGCGGAGCATCAGCTTGCTCAGCACACGGGAGACGTGCGTCTTGACCGTCTGCTCCGCCATCACCAGCTCCGCAGCGATCTCGCGATTGGCCAGCCCGCGGGCGACCAGTCGCAGCACGTCCAGCTCCCGCTCGGTGAGCACCGACAGGCTCGCATCGGCGCCATCAGGTCGTTCCGGACGCGACACGAAGTCCGCGATCAGCGCTCGGGTCACCCGCGGGGCGAGCAGCGACTCTCCCCCGGCGACCACCCTCACGGCGTGGACCAGCTCCTGGGGTGTGGAATCCTTGAGCAGGAATCCACTCGCGCCCGCCCGCAGCGCCGCGAAAACGTACTCATCCGCATCGAAAGTGGTCAGCATGATGATCTTCGGTGGTGTCCCCGGCATCCCGAGCACCTCACGGGTCGCCTCGAGCCCTCCGACGTGCGGCATCCGGATATCCATCAGCACCACATCCGGGCGGGTGCGCGCGACCACCTCCGTGATCCCCGCACCGTCCTCCGCGGTGCCGACCACCTCGATCCCCTCCTGGGCGTTCAGCAGGGCCTCGAAACCGCCACGGATCATCGACTGGTCGTCGACGACCAGCACCCTGAGGGTGTCGTGCGCAGCGGGTTCCATGGGCACACCGTATCCCCGTTCGATGGCAGGTCCGCGCCATGTTCCTGGTCCCTGACCGGCGCAGCCTGCGCCAGCTGGGCCCAGATCTGGCGCTGCTCTTCTCCGGACTGGGGCTGACGCTGCTCGCCGTGGTGGTGCTGGTCCCGCTCACCGCGGTCTCCGCCACCCTGGCGATCCTCTGGATCGGGGTCGTGCTGCTGCCTCTGACGCTGACCCTGGCCTCCGGTCTCGCTCGCTGGGACCGGGAGCGGCTCCTCCGCTGGGGGCTCGAGGTCTCCTCCCCGCAGTACCGACCCGCGGGAGCCGGACCCGCCGGTCCGCTGCGCCGCATCACGGATCCGCGACGTTGGCTGGATCTCGGCTTCGAAGGGCTGATCGCCCTGCCGGTGCGCGTGCTCACCGGCACGCTCCCCCTGCTCTGGATCCTGGGATCGCTCAGCGGGCTCACATATTGGGCATGGGGACGACTGCTGCCGTCGGAGATCCGCGAGCTGCCTGGGCAGTGGGCGCTGGCCGCCGTCACCGGGCTGGTCCTGGCACTGACCCTGCCTGCCGGCGCGCATCTCCTGGCCCGTCTCGATGCGGTGGTCACCGCATCTCTGCTCGGCGGCGCCGCGCCGGGTGCTCGCCTCCCCGGAGGCGCGCCTGCCGCAGCATCCAGGATTTCACCGCTCGCCGCCTCCGATCACCGCCTGCGCGAGAACGCGTGGAGCAGGATGACGATCGCCTACCTCGCCTTCGTGCTGGTGGTCGTCGGCTGGCCGGTCACCGCGATCGTCTACGAGGTGCATCCGGCACCCGCCATGGTGGTCTCCGTCGCCGCCGGCGCGGCAGCGCTGATGGGTGCTCGCTGGCCCTGGGCGGGCCTCTCGCTCTCCGCCGTGGCCGCGCTCGCGGTGCTGCTGGTGACCGCTCCCGGCCACGGGACCGCGCCCTGGCCCTGGCCGGTGACCTCCCTCCTGGCCCATTGCCTCACCCTCGCCGTTCTCGCGATCTTCCATCGCTGGTACTGGGCGCTGTCGGCATGGTCCGCCGGTGCGATCCTGACCCTGCTGGTGCTGCTGGTGACCGACCCGGCGGAGCTGCCGGGCGGGACCCTGCGCACGGTGACGACCAACGGGGTGGTGCTGGTGGCCATCAGCGGTGGAGTGGTCCTGCTGGGCCTCACCGCACGGCAGTGGATCCTGGCCCGCGGGCAGGCCGAAGAAGCACAGAGCGTGAGCGCAGAAGAGATGCGTCGGCGCCATGAGCTGGAGGATCGCGGCCGGATCGCCCGCGAGCTGCACGACGTGGTCGCGCATTCCATGTCCGTGATCACGGTGCAGGCGGGCACCGCGAAGTACCGCCTGCAGCATCTCGATGCGGAGACCGTCAGCGAGTTCGAGGACATCGCCGCCTCCTCCCGCCAAGCACTCGGGGAGATGCGCTCGCTGCTGACGATCCTGCGCACCGACGAGGCGATCGCAGAGGTCTCGATGCCCGGCCTCGCCCAGATCGACGAACTGGTCGCGGCCAGCCGCAGCGCCGGTGCTGAGATCAGCGCCGAGCTCGACGACGTCGACGTCCCACCGACCACCGGACTCACCTCCTACCGCGCCGTTCAGGAGGGGCTCAGCAACGCCCTGCGTCATGCCCGCGGTGCCGCGATCGAGGTGAGGATCCTCCACCTCGGCGACGACCTGGAGATCAGCGTCCACAACCACGCACCCCCGCAGTCGACCGCCCCGCACGATCCGCTCCCCGGCGCCGGGCTCGGCCTGGCCGGCACCCGGGAACGCGTCGGAGCCCTCGGCGGATCCGTCGAATGCGGACCGACACCGGAGGGCGGATTCCTGCTGCGAGCACGGATCCCGCTGACCGACCCCCTACCCGGGTAGGGGGTCGAAGTTCGCTCCACCGAGGGACGCGCCGCATCGCAGGGGCTCATAGCCTCAGGACCATGACCACCACTCTCGAGCCCAGCGCCGCCCCGTACCGCGCCGCGGATCACACCCGCGACTACTTCGAGCTCTCCGAGCGCGTCAAAGCCGCAGGCCTGATGGGTCGCAACGTGCGCGCGTACATGGTGCGCACCGTGATCCTCGCCGCCGTGTTCGCCGGGGCCTTCGCCCTGCTGCTGACTCTCGGCAACACCTGGTGGCAGCTGGCTGTCGCCGTCCTCTTCGGTGTCCTGTTCACCCAGGCCTCCTTCCTGGGTCACGACGCCGCGCACCAGCAGGTGTTCGCCAACGGCCGCCGCAACGAGTGGTTCTCCAGGATCGTCGGGAACCTCGTGGTGGGGCTCAGCATCGCCTGGTGGAACCGCAAGCACAACAAGCACCATGCCCACCCCAACACCATCGGCCGCGACGGCGACATCGCCCCCGGCTGGCTGGTGTTCGTGCCCGGTGATGCACAGGAGCGCACCGGGTTCATGGGCTGGCTCCTGCGCCACCAGGGCTACGCCTTCCTCCCGCTGCTGAGCCTGTTCGGCTTCGTGCTGCACTACGAGGCGATCGCCTCGCTGCTGCGTCAGAAGAAGGTCAAGCACCGCACGTTCGAGCTGGTCCTGGTCCTCATCCGGATCTTCGGCTTCCCCGCCATCGTGATCTCTGTGCTCGGGCCGGGTCTGGGTGCCGCGTTCCTCTTCGTGCAGCTCGCCGTCTTCGGAATCACCATGGGCGGCTCCTTCGCCCCGAACCACAAGGGCATGGCCCTGATCCCGCAGGGCATGGACGTCGACTTCCTCCGCCGCCAGGTGCTCACCAGCCGCAACATCACCGGCGGTCGCCTGATGAACATCGCGATGGGCGGGCTGGACCTGCAGATCGAGCACCACCTCTTCCCGCGGATGCCCTCGGCGAACCTGCGCAAGGTGCAACCGATCGTCAGGGAGTTCTGCGCCGAGCGCGGCATCGTCTACACCGAGACGAACCTGATCTCCTCCTACAAGGTCATCATCAGCTACCTCAACAAGGTGGGCCTGGGCTACGCGGACCCGTTCGACTGCCCGCTCGCCTCGCAGCTGCGCGGTGCACCCCTGCCCTCTTCGCAGCTCCGCGGCGCAGCCCAGCCTTCCTGACGGCGCGCCGCACCTCCTGCGGAGAGGGAGGCGGTATGGTCGTTCCATACGCCTACCCCTTCACGGGCAGTGCAGCCCCGGCTCGGTGGCCGGATGGTACGGGGCGTCCGTGGAGGCCGATCCGGCCGGGATCACCACCATGTCTTCCACCCCGCGCTGGTCGCCTGGCGACCAGGTGACCTGGACCTACTACACCCCACAGCACCCCACCCGCACCGTCCGCCCCGGCACTGTCGTGCTGGACGATGACCGCGGCGTGGTGGTCTGGATCGCGCCCGGCACCGAGGTGCTGCTGCCCGTGCTGGAATCCGGCGCAGCATTGCGCCGTGCTGGTGACGAAGGCATGTTCACCGCGCCGCGTGTCCAGTCCAAGCAGCTGTGGACCGGCAACGGCATCCTGATGATCGGCCTGCCGGACTCCCCCTACTCGATCTGGCTGTTCTACAAGGACGATGGCTCACTGGGCTGCTACTACGTGAACCTCGAGACTCCCTATGAGCGCACCGCCGAGGGCATCCGCACCCGGGACCTCGTGCTCGACCTCGTCGTGCTCCCGCGCCGGGACTGGCACTACAAGGACGAGGACGAGCTCGAGGGTGCCGAGCGCACCGGCTACTTCACCGCCGAGGAGATCGACGCGATCCGCGACGCGGGTCAACGGGCCGAGCAGCACATCGCCGACTGGACCTATCCGTTCTCCGCCGGCTACGAGTACTTCTTCCCGGACCCGAAGTGGCCACTGCCCCAGCTGCCCGAGCACTACCGCTGGGACCTCGACCTCACGCGTCGGTGACCTCTGCCAGCCGTAGACGTTGCCACAGTGTTTGCGGTGCCCAGGAGTCGAGACCTGCTCGAGATCCGTTCGCACCAGATCACCAGGGTGCCGGTGGCAGGATGGAGCCCATGTCATCCGAGAACCTCACTCGCGACGAGGCCCGCAGCCGCGCCTCGTTCCTCAGCACCGATACCTACGAGATCCGTCTTGATCTGACCACCGATGAGCGAACATTCCTCACCGAGACCACGATCCGCTTCTCCTCCACCACCGCCCAGGCGACGTTCGTCGACCTCATCGCAGAGTCCGTCGAGGAGATCGAGCTCAACGGCGAGCTGCTGGCCGATCCCGCCGCGTGCTTCGACGGAGCACGGGTGCGCCTGCCTGTGCTGCGCGAAGGCGAGAACACGGTGCGGATCCTGGCGACGGGCCGCTACATGAACACCGGCGAGGGCCTGCACCGCTTCGTGGACCCGGTGGACGAGGAGGTCTATCTGTACTCGCAGTTCGAGGTCTCTGACGCCCGCCGCATGTTCGCCTGCTTCGAACAGCCCGACCTCAAGGCCACCTACCAGCTCACGGTCACCGCACCCTCCCACTGGCGGGTCATCTCCGTCTCCCCCACCCCTGATTCAACCCCCGCCGGGAAAGACAACGCCACCTGGGTCTTCGAGCCCACTGAGCGGATCTCCACCTATCTCTTCGCCCTGATCGCCGGGAACTACCAGGGCGGTACCGGGGAGATCACCACGCGCGACGGCCGGACCATTCCGATGGGCGTCTTCGCCCGCGCCTCGCTCGCCGAGCACGTCGACGCCCAGAACGTCATCGACGTGACCAAAGCCGGCATCGACTTCTACGAAGAGGCTTTCGACCAGGACTTCCCGTTCCGCAAGTACGACCAGATCTTCGTGCCGGAATACAACATGGGCGCGATGGAGAACCCCGGTGCGATCACCTACGTCGAGGCATACGTCTTCCGGTCCGAGGTCTCCGACGCGACCCGCGAGCGCCGCGACCTCACGATCCTCCACGAGCTGGCGCACATGTGGTTCGGTGACCTGGTCACCATGCGCTGGTGGGACGATCTGTGGCTGAACGAGTCCTTCGCCGAGTACGCCTCCACGCTCGCGAGCGCCGAGGTCACCCGTTGGGCGGATTCCTGGACCACCTTCGCCCTCTCAGAGAAGGGCTGGGCCTATCAGCAGGACCAGCTGCCCTCGACCCACCCGATCGTCGCCGACATGATCGACTTCGAGGCGGTCGAGACCAACTTCGACGGGATCACCTACGCCAAGGGCGCCTCCGTGCTGCGCCAGCTGGTCGCCTATGTGGGGCGCGAAGAGTTCTTCGCCGGAGTGCGCGCGTACTTCGCCAAGCACGCCTGGGGCAACACCGAGCTCACGGATCTGCTGGTCGAGCTCGAGACCACCAGCGGCCGCGACCTCAGCAGCTGGGCGCAGCTGTGGCTCCAGCGCGCCGGCGTGAACACGCTGCGCCCCGTGATCGAGCGTGACGCCGAGGGCACTGTGACCCGTTTCGCGATCGCCCAGACCGCGCCGGCGGAGCACCAGACGCTGCGCCCCCACCGCCTGCAGGTGGGCGGCTTCTCCCTCCAGAACGGGATTCTGGTGCGCACCGAGTCGGTCGAGCTGGATGTGGACGGCGAACTCACCGAGGTGCCGGCGCTGGCCGGGAAGCGCGCCGATCTGTGGCTGCTCAACGATGGTGATCTCACCTACTCGAAGGTGCGCCTGGACGAGGAGTCGCTCGCGGTCGCGATGGAGCACCTGCGCGACCTCGACGACTCACTGGCCCGGACCCTGCTGTGGTCCGCCGCCTGGGACATGGTCCGTGACGGCGAGCTGCCCAGCCGCCGCTACCAGCAGCTTGTCCTCGCGAACCTCACCGGCGAGGCTTCCTCCTCGGTGGTGCGCACCCTGCTCCAGCAACTGGAGAGCGTCGCCGGCCCCTATGCCGCGGTCGACCAGCGGGCACAGCGCACCGAGTCCGCCGCGAGCGCCGTCTGGGAGCTCGCCCTCGCAGCGGAGGCCGGTTCCGACGCCCAGCTGCAGTTCGTCGAGAGCTTCGCGCATCTGGCCCGTACCGTGGAGCACCGCCACACCCTCGAGGGGCTGCTCGGCGGGACCGTCAGCCTGCCGGGGCGCGAGATCGATACCGATCTGCGCTGGAAGCTGGTGATCTCGCTCGCGGTGCTGGGCGGGATCGACGTCGCCGGGATCGACGAGCAGCTGGCTGCCGACGACACCCAGTCCGGCCGGAAGCATGCGCTCACCGCCAAGGCGGCGCTGCCCACGGAGGTCTCCAAGGCCAAGGCCTGGCGCCGCACGGTGGAGAAGGACACCCTGGCCAATGAGTCGGTCACCGCGGTGATCCAGGGATTCCGACGGGTGGTCGATGAGTCACTGCTGGCCCCCTACCGCCAGCGCTACTTCACCATGATCGATCAGGTCTGGAAGGAGCGCTCGAACGAGATCGCCACCCGCCTCGTGGGCGGCTACTTCCCGCACGCCTACGGTGGGCAGGCCGTGCTCGATGCCGCCGATCAGTGGCTCGCCGATTCCGAGGACGCCCCCTTCGGGCTGCGCCGCATCATCATCGAGGGCCGCGACACCGTCGCCCGGCAGGAGCGCGTCCGCGCAGCTGATCTCGGCTGAGCGACGTGCTGTGAGCCCGCGAACGGCAGGAGCACAGCCCAACGAACACGGCTGAGCGACGTGCTGTGAGCTCGGGGCGGGGTGGGTCGGTGACCTACCTCGCCCTGGGCACCTCCAGACTTCTGGCGCTCCGGGCGATATCGTCGAAAGCATGTTGGATGACCCCCTGGATCTCGGACTGCTGCTGTCCTCACCCACCACCGATGAGGCGCTGACCCTGATGGATCAGCTGCTGCGCTGGCTCGCCACCAGCGGCATCAAGATCGTGATCATCGCGGTGGCCGCAGGATTGGCAAGTGTGCTCGTCGGCTGGTTGCTGCGCCGCTTCTTCCGCACCATGGTGCAGTCCGGTTCGAAGATCTCGACGATGACCGGCACCGTCATCCGCCGCGACCCGAAGACTCAGAAGGCCGCGCAGGCCCGTCGTGAGCAGCGCGCGCATACCCTGTCGAACGTCGCCCGCAATATCTCGCACGTGATGATCTGGGCGATCGCTACGATGATGATCCTCTCCGAGATCGGGGTAAACATCGCTCCGGTCATCGCGAGCCTCGGGGTGGTGGGCCTGGCGGCCGGCATCGGTGCCCAGACCATCATCAAGGATGTGGTCGCAGGAGTGGTGATGCTCCTCGAGGACATCGTCGCGGTCGGTGACTGGGTGGATATCGAGTACGCCGAGGGCACCGTCGAGTCGATCAATCTGCGCGCCACCCAGGTGCGGGGCATCGACGGCGTGCTGTGGACGGTGCGCAACGGCGAGATCATCCGGGTCGGCAACTATGCGCGCGGCTTCTCCAACGCCGTGGTGGTGCTCGACATAGACGCCGCGGCCGACGACGAGCAGGTGACGGCCGTGCTCGAGTCGGTCACCGCCGAGCTGGCCGCGGATCCCGCCTGGGAGGACCAGATCCTCGCCGCTGCGAGCATCACCGGCATGCTCACGGTGGATGCGAACCGCTATCAGCGCCGCGTCACGATCCAGACCCCTCCCGGTCAGCAGTGGGGCGTGGAGCGAGAGCTGCGGGCCCGGATCCGGGCCGGCTTCGCCTCCGCGAGCATCGCCTTCGCCATGCCGCGTTTCGTCGAGGCCACCCAGAAATGACAGCCCGCAGCGGATGCACAGCATCAAGAACCCCTGCACCGTGACCACCTGCGTCGTGACCCCAGCATCGGAGAGCACCAGCCATGACCACCCCGTCCCCCCAGCCCGAGCAGATCAGCTTCTACGAAGCCGTCGGCGGCCATGAGACGTTCGTACGGCTCGTGGACCGGTTCTACGACGGCGTCGCCGAGGACCCCGAGCTGCGTCCGATGTATCCGGAAGAGGATCTCACCGGGGCGAAGCACCGGCTGTGCACCTTCCTCGAGCAGTACTGGGGCGGGCCGAAGACCTACGGCGCGGAGCGTGGCCATCCGCGGCTGCGGATGCGGCACGCCGTCTTCCCCGTCTCCCCCTCGGCCCGCGATGCGTGGCTGCGCCATATGCGCGATGCTCTCGACACCCTGGAACTCGCACCGCTGCACGAGCAGACGCTGTGGGACTACCTCGACCGGGCGGCACATTCGATGCTCAACACGGTCGACGGCGGCGAGGCACCGGCTGCGGGGCAGACGATCCCGGACCAGCTGAGCTGACGCCGGCGCACCGGGGCGGAGGCGAGTACAGATCCCGCCGTCCCGGGCTCAGTCGCGGAAGCGCTGCGGCTCTCCGGAGAACTGCTGCAGCCGGTCGCGGGTCTCCTGGTCCAGCCGGACCGGCGCTCCGGACTCGGCATCGATCAGCACCACCACGGTGCGTGCCCGTGCATAGGGCGCCGTGCCCTCGGGATCATCACGGGTGAGCACGAGATAGTCGATGCTCAGGCTGGCTCCACCGATCCGGGAGAGCCACAGCCGTACGATCACGCCATCGCGCCGGTGGCCGAGCGGCCGCGCGTACTCGATCCGCTGCGAGGCGATGACGGTGCTGAGCGCCGACCCGGCCCCGCTGACCGGAAGCGCGGCCGGTGGCTGCGGGGCACCGAGCTCGAGCTGCTCGGCGGGTGGCTGCCAGAAGGCGGCGATGCGCGCCTCTTCCAGCAGCCTCACCACCGCAGCGTTGTTCACATGACCATAGGCATCGAGGTCGGTCCAGCGGACAGGAACCGGGATATCCAGCGGATGCGGCTCCTTCGGCGTGAGATCGGGAGCATCGGCGAGGGAATGAGAGGCCATGGTTCTCATCGTAGGCGTCATCGCCAGTACGATCGGCCGCATGACCTCTGCGCACACCGACCCCTCGAAGATCGCCGCTGATCTCGTGGATCTGCTGGATCTGCGCGAGACCGCCCCCTTCGGCGAGTTCTCGACCACGGCCACCGTCGCCGCCTACCAGGGTGACTCCTCCCCGCATCCCGGCGGGCACGTCTTCGGCGGACAGGTGATGGGCCAGGCCGTCACTGCGGTGGGCCGCACGGTCTCCCCCGATCGCCGCATCCACTCGATGTACTCCTACTTCCTAGCCCCGGGCGATCCCGCCCACCCGATCCGCTTCCAGGTCGATGCGCTGCGCGACGGCGGCTCCTTCTCGGTGCGCCGGGTGCTGGCCACCCAGCCCGGCAAAGAGGCCGACGAGGAGGAGCGCACGATCCTCGCCATGACGGCATCGTTCCAGGAGAACCAGGACGGTCTGGAGCATCAGGAGCGTGCCCCCGAGGCACCGGATCCCGAAGGGTTGCCCACCACCGCCGAGGTGCTCGACGGCATCGATCATCCGGTGGCGCGCTTCTGGGCCACCCAGCGCCCGATCGACATCCGTCACGTCACCGATCCGATCTATCTGCGCCCCGATGCGGCAGGCGCCGAGTCGCAGATGGTGTGGATGCGCATGCTCGCCCCGATCGAGGCGGATCCGCTCACCCATGATGCGATCCTCGCCTTCGCGAGCGACTACACGCCCTTCGAGCCGATTCTGCGCCGGCAAGGGCTGAGCTGGATGACCCCCGGCCTGAAGATGGCGACGATCAACCATGCGATCTGGTGGCACAAGCACGTGGACACCAACGACTGGCTGCTCTACGTCCAGCGCTCCCCCTCCGCGGCAGGCGGGCGAGGGCTCACCCACGGTCAGCTCTTCGACCGCGGCGGCGACCTGGTCGCGACCGTCACCCAGGAAGGCATGATCCGGGCCACGCCGGCTCGCTGATTCGGCGCAGCCCTCAGCCCATCGCCTCGCGGGCGGCCTGCTGCGCCTCGGGGAGGGCTTCGGCGGCAGTCGCGTCGCCACGGAAGATCTTCGCGATGCCCTGCAGAGCGGTACCGGTGGCGATCGCGGAACGATCTCCCGTTTCGGGGCGGGCCGCAGTCTCGGGCACCTCGATCACCGAGACGTCCACGCCGGCCTCCGCCCAGCTCTCCTCCCATGCGCCGCGCAGGTCGCGATGGGCGGGGATTCCCAGGCGGTGCTCGGCCAGCGGGCGCTGGCCCTCCGTGCCACCGAGCCAGTTCAGCAGCTCGGCGATCGCCGCGGAACGGTCATCCTTCTTCGCTTCGACGCCGACGGCGGCGATCGCGTGGACCAGTGGGCGGGGGCCCTGGGGACCGGCGATGACAGGGTGGATGCCCCAGTCGAAGTTCCCGCCGATCTCCTCGGCCAGCGTGTGCAGATCATAGGTTCCCGTCTGCAGCAGGCCGAGCTTGCCCTGGAGGAACAGACTGCGGCACAGTGTCGGGTCCGCCGTGGTCTTGGACCCTGCCGGTGCGAGGTGGGAGAACGCGAGATCGGCGAGATACTGCACCGCCGTGATGCCCTCTTCGGAGGCGAAGGACATCGTTCCTTCCTCGTCCTGCCAACTGCCGCCCTGTGACGCGATGAAGGGCCCGAGCACTGCGGTGCGGTCGGGATGGGCGCTGAACCCGAAGGTCGCTCGGGCAGCGGGGTCGAACCCCTCGTCCCCGGGGTGGCGGCCCTCCCCGTCGACGGTGAGGGCGTGGGAGAGATCCCGCAGCGGATCCGTCGGCGCCCCCGGGTCGAAGCTCAGCGCGGTCGCGTCACCCTTCGCGGCGGCGACCAGGCCCTCATGGGATACCAGGATGCTCTGCTCCCAGAGCTGGGGCACCCCCCACAGCCCCTCCTCGACCCGGTAGAGGTCGGTCGCGACACTCTCCCATCGAGAGGAGCTGTCGCCGACGATCTCACCGATCTCGAGCAGCTGACCGCTGGCATGCGCCTGGGCGAGGTTCGCGGTGTTCATCCAGAGCACGTCGGGCAGGTTCTTCGCCGCAACATCCAATGGCAGCTGGGTCCAGTAGTCATCCCAGCCGAGCACTTCCACCTCGACCTCGATGCTCGTGCTGGCGGTGAACTCCGCGAGGGAATCCTCATAGGCCGCCGCTGCCGCCTCGCTCCACACTCGCATCCGGAGCGTGTCGCCATCGTCGAGCTCGGCGGACGGCTCCGAGGAGCAGCCGCTGAGCGCTCCGACCCCGGCCAGGCCCATCGCAGCGGTGGAGAACAAGAGCTGGCGGCGGGTAGGCACGGGGTCGGAGCCTTTCATCGGTGGTGCGGCGAGCCGCTCAGGCGGTGGTGACCAGCCCGAGCTCGGCGCGGGAGGCCAGCACCGGATGCTGCGGGGTGACCCGCACGGTGTAGCCCACCTCGCCGGGAGCGGCGAGCGCGAAGCGCGCGGCCCAACGGCCGTCGTCCCCACGCTGCAGAGGAATCAGCTGAGGATCGATGATCTCATCCTCCGCACCGATCTCGCCGAGGACCGCCTCGATCAGCACGTCCGTGTCGCGCAGACCACCCAGCTCGACGTCCGCCACCAGGGTGACCTCCGCGCCGGTGGAGACCGCCGAACCGTCGGCCCCCTCGAGGGTCACACCGTGCACGGCGATCTTCGACCAGGCCTGCTGCACCGCGGCCTTCCATTCGGTGAACTGGCCGGCCAGGGCCGGATCCGCGGCGAAGGCGGAGGCTGCACGGGCGGCAGGCAGATAGAGCTCGGTGACATAGTCGCGCACCATCCGGGCAGCCACGATCTGCGGGGCGACCTTGACCAGCGAGGAGCGGACCTTGGTCATCCATCCACGCTGCATGCCGCGCGCGTCACGCTCGTAGAACAGCGGGACGACCGACTGCTCGAGGATCTCGTAGAGCGCCTCGGCCTCGATCCGGTCGCGCTCGGACTGGTCGGCGATCTCGGCGGTGGGGATCGTCCAGCCGGCCTCGTCGTCCTTCATCTCGTCCCACCAGCCGTCGGAGACCGAGAAGGTGAGCCCGCCGTTGAGGACGGCCTTCATGCCTGAGGTGCCGGAGGCCTCTTCGGGCCGGACCGGGTTGTTCAGCCACACATCCGAGCCGGCGATCAGCACGGAGGCCATGCGGATGTCGTAATCGGGCAGGAAGGCGATGCGGTGACGCACGCCGTGGTCGTCGGCGAACTGCACCAGCTGCTGGAGGAACTCCTTGCCCGGGCGATCAGCCGGGTGCGACTTGCCGGCGACCACGATCTGGACCGGGCGCTCCTGGTCCAGCAGGATCTTCTTGAGCCGCTCGGGATCCGTGAGCATCAGGGTGAGGCGCTTATAGGTCGAGACGCGCCGAGCGAAGCCGATGGTCAGGGCGTTCGGGTCCAGGATGTGGTCGGTCCAGGCGAGCTCCGCCTCGTCGGCGCCGCGGCGCAGCCACGACTCCTTGACGTGGCTGCGTGCCATGGTCACGAGGTCCCCGCGCAGTGCGTTGCGGGTCTCGGTGAGCTCGTGGTCGGTGAGGGTCGCCAGGGCGCTCCAGTCGCTGAGCGAGGAGATGTCGACGTCGCCGAGCGCCTTCTTGTACAGGTCGTCCATATGCGCCGAGGTCCAGGTGCGGCGGTGCACGCCGTTGGTGACCGAGCCGATCGGCACCTCCGGCACATCGAAGCCGGGGTAGAGGTCCTGGAACATGCCGCGGGAGACAGCGCCGTGGAGCTTCGCGACGCCGTTGGCGCGCTGGGCGATACGGAAGCCGAGCTGGGCCATGTTGAACACGTCCCCGCCCTCCTCGATGCCGAGCGCGAGCGCGGCCTCTACGGGCAGGGAGGGGATCAGACGGGCGAGACCAGACTGATCGGCGTCGAGGTAGCGGCGAAGCTGTGCGGCATCGAAGCGGTCGATGCCGGCGGGCACCGGGGTGTGGGTGGTGAAGACGGTGCCCGCGCGCACCTCGGAGACGGCCTCGGAGAAGCTGGCGCCTGCCTCGATCCGGCGGCCCACACGCTCGAGCCCGGAGAAGCCGGCATGGCCCTCATTGAGATGGAACACGGAGGGCGCCGGCGCCCCGGTCACCTCGGCGTACGCCTCGACCGCGCGCACGCCGCCGATCCCCAGCACGATCTCCTGGACGATGCGGTGCTCGTGATCTCCGCCGTAGAGACGGTCGGTGATCTGGCGTGCGTCCTCGTCGTTGGACTCGACGTTGGTGTCCAGCAGGAGCAGCGGAACCCGGCCCACCTGCGCCTTCCAGACGGCGATGGTGATCTCGCGGTCGCCCGGCATCTGCACTGCGACGGTGAGCTGTTCGCCGTCTGCGGCCAGCACGGGGTCGATGGGCAGCTGCTCGGGATCGTTGTGGCGGTAGTTCTCCTGCTGCCAGCCGCTGGGGTCCAGCGACTGGGAGAAGTAGCCCCACTGGTAGAGCAGGCCGATGGCCACCAGCGGCACCCCGAGGTCCGACGCGGACTTCAGGTGGTCGCCGGCGAGGATGCCGAGGCCGCCGGAGTAGATCGGCAGCGTAGGGCTGATCCCGAACTCCATGGAGAAGTAGGCGATCGCGGAGCCGTCGCCATTGCCCTGGGCGCCGGGGACGGTGCGCTGGAACCAGCGGCCGGAGTCGAGGTAGGTGCGCAGGTCACCTGCTTCGGATCGCATCTGCGCGAGGAACGACTCGTCGCGAGCCACCTCGGCCAGGCGCCCCGCTGGAACTCGGGAGAGCATCGCGATGGGGTTCTCGCCGCTGGCGGCGAACACGCGGGGGTCGAGGGAGCGGAACAGGTCGACGGTCTGTCGGCGCCAGGTCCAGCGCAGGTTCATCGCCAGATCGCGCAACGGTGCGAGGACATCCGGGAGGTCGGAGGAGACCGTGATCGTGGAGAGGGGCTTCATGGCTCCACGGTACCCGAGGTAACTGAAAAATCTTGCACGCTTCTTGCGTCGTGGACGCCCGCGCCTCGGGAAGCAATTTCTCTCCTCGACCAGGAGAGATGGCCAATTGTCGGATCGTCAGACATCGAGTTCCCCACTGACCCGCAACATTCTTGCAAGAAATTTCTTGGCGGCGGGGCCGGTTCTCCCCATGCCTCCCGCAGCATTTCCGCGTAGCCGACGCCACTGCCTGCGACAATGGTGCGGCACCGTGGGGGACGGTGCCTCACGACATGATTCAGAACGCACGGAGGCGCCCGATGGGGAGCGACATACGGACCGGGGAGATGCCCGCGATCCCGGAGGACACCGTCGATCTCGGCGAGCGTCTCGATCCGACCAGGACGTTGCTGCGTCGAGCCTCACGGGGGGATCAGCGCGCCGCTGCCGCACTGGTGGATGTGCTCGGTCCTCGGATCCACGGCCTCGCCGTGCATGTGACGGGCTCCTCTGCGAGGGCGGAGAAGCTCGCTGTGACGGTGCTGCGCTCCTGTCTTCGTGATGCCGGCGATCTCGCCGCGAGCGGACTGCCCGGCGAAGCTGCGGTGCTGGACCGCGCCCGGCGGGCGGCAGTGGCCACCCACCCGAGCGGGGCTGTGCGCTCTCTGGTTGCTCCAGATCTGGTCAACGACCGCACCCGTGATCGTCGTGAGGTGGACGTGCTGCGGGTGCTGCTGGAACTGCCTCCGACGCATCGCGCCCTGGTCGAGTCCGCTGCCCAGGGCAGGTTCGCCTACACGGGGCTGGTACGTCAGCAGAATGCTGTGATCCTCTCCCGGGTGCTCGACGGGCTGGTCCCGTTCGGGGGCCCTGAGGATGTGGAGACACGAGCACTGGCCGCCCTCGACGGCCTCGCCCTGGCTGAGGAGGGAGAGCGCCTGAGGCTGCGTGAGCTGACCCGGTATCCGGAGACGGCAGGGGTGCACCGGCATGCGATCGAGGCTGCGGCTCGCCTGGCGCTGCTGACTGCGGTACCGCCTTCTCGCGATCTGCGCCTCGCCGTGCTCGAAGGCTTCGGCGCTCTGCACCCCGACGCTCCCCGCTCGCCCCTGCAGCCTGACCGGGCTGCAGGTGGCTCAGAGCCCGAGCCCAGCTACCGGGGCGACTATGCCACTCCCGTGCTCGGAACCGACTCCCAGCGACGGATGGTCGGCCCACCCGCGATGGCAGGCGGGCGTCTCTCGAGCGCCGCGGAACCGTCGGATGACTCCCTCAGCGCTGCGAGGGATGCGGGCCCCGAGGCCGCTCCACCGACGGGCGCCCCAGACGGGTCCCAGTCCCCCGCCTTCTCCTTCCGCGCCACGGATGAGAAGCAGCGTTCGCGTCGAGACCGCCGCCGTGAGCAGCGGCGCGCCGCTCAAGGTCGCCGCGGTGTCCCGTGGTTCTCACGCACCGTCGCTGCTCTGGCTGCGACCGTGGCGCTGGTGCTCGGCTGGCTGCTCTGGGATGCCCACCATCAGCTCGAGGAGTCCGAGCGCTTCGCCGCCGCCTGGGCGGGTCACACCATGACCGCCGGTGCCCAGCTGGTCCCCGGAGTCAGCGACAACGGATCCTGGCAGGCGGTGATCACCGAGGACGGCATCTCGCTGCGCGCCGAGGGGGTGGCGGGCTGGGAGGGCGAGGTCCTCGAGCTCTGGGGCGTGACTGACGGGGTGCAGCGCAGCCTCGGCGTGCTCGACCTCGCAGACGACGGCTCGATCGAGTTCACCACTGTCGAGACCGACGAGCTCCTCTTCGTCACCCGCGAGATGCCCCCGGGGAACGAGTCCGGCACCCCTTCGGAGCGCGTGGTGGCGAGCCTGGATCCCGAGGCGTCCGGGATCTGAAGCACCGCCTTCGAACCTCCGACCGGGAGCGCACAGGGCTGGGTGACGTGCTGTGAGCACGCGAACGGCAGTAGCCGAATGGCAGAGGCACAGCAGTTCGGGCAGGGCCCGGCATGACGCCGCCCCGCTCGCGAAGGCGAACGGGGCGGCGGGTGGAACGTGAGCGCCCAGGGGGCGTCAGGCTCAGTCGCGGGTCAGGCGACGGTAGGTCACGCGGTGGGGACGGGCTGCATCCTCGCCGAGACGATCGACCTTGTTGGCCTGGTAGGACTCGAAGTTACCCTCGAACCAGTGCCAGTTCGCCGGGTTCTCCTCGGTGCCTTCATAGGCCAGGATGTGGGTCGCGACCCGGTCCAGGAACCAGCGGTCGTGGGAGACGACCACGACGCAGCCCGGGAACTCCAGCAGCGCATTCTCGAGCGATCCGAGGGTCTGCACGTCCAGGTCGTTGGTGGGCTCATCGAGCAGGAGCACGTTGCCGCCCTGCTTGAGGGTCAGCGCGAGGTTCAGGCGGTTGCGCTCACCGCCGGAGAGGATCCCGGCCTTCTTCTGCTGGTCCGGGCCCTTGAAGCCGAACTGGCTGACGTAGGCGCGCGAGGGGATTTCGACCTTGCCGACCTGGATGTAGTCCAGCCCGTCGGAGACGACCTCCCAGAGGTTCTTCTCCGGGTCGATGTTCTCGCGGTTCTGGTCGACGTAGCTGATCTGGACGGACTTGCCGATCTTCAGCTCGCCGTCGTCGATCGGCTCGAGGCCCACCATCGTCTTGAACAGCGTGGTCTTGCCGACGCCGTTGGGGCCGATGACGCCCACGATGCCGTTGGGCGGCAGGGTGAAGGAGAGCCCGTCGATGAGCACGCGCTCGCCGAAGCCCTTCTTGAGGTTCTTGGCGTCGATGACCTGGTTGCCGAGCCGCGGGCCCGGCGGGATGGTGATCTCCTCGAAGTCGAGCTTGCGGGTGCGTTCGGCCTCCGTGGCCATCTCCTCGTAGCGGGCCAGTCGTGCCTTCGACTTCGCCTGGCGGCCCTTGGCGTTGGAGCGGACCCAGTCCAGCTCGTCCTTGAGGCGCTTGGCGAGCTTCTGGTCCTTCTTGCCCTGGACGTTGAGGCGCTCCTGCTTCTTCTCCAGGTAGGTGGAGTAGTTGCCCTCGTAGGGGTACAGGTGACCGCGGTCGACCTCTGCGATCCACTGGGCCACATGGTCCAGGAAGTACCGGTCGTGGGTGACGGCGATGACTGCGCCCTCGTACTGCGTGAGGTGCTGCTCGAGCCAGAGCACGCTCTCGGCGTCGAGGTGGTTGGTGGGCTCATCCAGCAGCAGCAGGTCGGGCTTCTCCAGCAGCAGCTTGCACAGTGCCACGCGTCGGCGCTCGCCACCGGAGAGGTGGGTGACCATCTCGTCGCCGGGCGGGCAGCGCAGAGCGTCCATCGCCTGCTCGAGCTGGGAGTCGAGGTCCCAGCCATTCTCAGCATCGATGTCGGTCTGGAGCTTGCCCATCTCCTCCATCAGCGCATCGAAGTCGGCGTCGGGCTCGCCCATCTCCTCGCCGATGGCGTTGAAGCGCTGCACCTTCCGGAACAGCTCACCCATGCCTTCCTGGACGTTCTCCAGGACGGTCTTGGTCTCATCCAGCGGCGGCTCCTGCAGCAGGATGCCGACGCTGTAGCCCGGGGAGAGCTTCGCCTCGCCGTTGCTGGGCGTATCGAGCCCGGCCATGATCTTCAGGATCGTGGACTTGCCGGCGCCGTTGGGGCCGACCATGCCGATCTTCGCTCCGGGATAGAAGCTCATGGAGACGTCATCGAGGATGACCTTCTCGCCCACGGCCTTGCGGGCCTTGTACATGGAGTAGATAAATTCAGCCAACTCGGGTTCCTGTTCGGAGAGGGGTTCTGGGGATTCTCACCGGCGCGCCGGGAAGCGGTGCCGCACGGGATGTGTCGCAGTGCCCGACTCTACCCGCAACCGAGCCCCAGGGCCCCGAGAAAGGGGCTGGGATTGACGCGTGCCACCCGCATCGCCCGCCCGGTTCCGGATCGACTCTCGTGCGCGAGAAGGCGGCGCCTGATTCCGACGAGGATGCTCAGTCCAGCGGGACTCCTCGTTCGGCGAGCACCCGGCGTGCCATCGCCGCACCGTGCTCGGTTCCCTCGGGATGTGCGTCGCCGTTGCGGGGCCAGAGATAGGCATCCATGCCGCGCGCCTTCGCGGCGTCCACGTTCTCCTGGCGATCATCGAAGAAGATGACTGCCGAGGGGATCGATACTCCCCCGGTCTCATGGGCGAGGACGTCCAGCATCAGCTCATAGATCTCGCGGTCCGGCTTGACCGTCCGCTCCTCACCGGAGACCACGGCGAGGGTGAACGCCTCGAACCAGTCCGCGCGGCGCACCTCCTCCCCGAAAGCCACTGAGGCGTTGGACAGCAGCGCCAGGCGCACCTCGTTGCGGGCGAGGTCGTGGATCAGCGTCCTCGATTCGGGGTCCATCCGCAGGAAGTAACGGTTGTCCGCCTTCTGCAGCTCTGCGATCTCCTCCTCGGAGAGCTCCTCGACTCCGACGGAGGCGGCCACCGCCCCCCAGTACTCGGCGACGGTCGTCTCCCCGCGGTCGTAGGCACCGCGTTCACGCCACAGCGCCTCTTCGAGCGCTGACTGCTCGCCGCCGAGCAGCTCATGCAGGTCCGCCACCGGGTCATGCCCGGCGCTCAGGACTCCCCCGTAGTCGAACACCACGGTGGGCTTCGGTGGAGTGCGTTTGCGGTTGCGCTTGCTCATTCGTTGTTCACGTCCTCACAGGTGGGCAGGCCTTCGGCGCTGCCGGTTTCAGCAATGGTCTCGGTGGCGGTGAGCGCATCCTCGAAGTTCGTCACGGCGACGACTTCGAGTCCGTCCGGCTCGTAGCCGACGACCTCATCGCAGTTCGCACTCGGCGCGAGGAAGAACTCGGCCTCGGACTCTTCAGCGCCCACCATCTTCTGGCGGATCCCTCCGATGGGGCCGACGGCGCCGTCCACGGCGATGGTTCCGGTGCCGGCGATCTGGTGGCCGCCGGTCAGAGCGCCCGCAGTGAGCTCGTCATAGACGGACAGCGAGAAGATCATCCCTGCGCTGGGTCCGCCGATGTCTCCCACGACGATCTTGACGTCCATCGGGAATTCGTAACCGGCGGCGAGCACCACCCCCATCCGGGGCGCTCCGTCGGCCATCTCCGAGGGGACCTCGAGGGTCAGCTCCTCGCCTCCCCGACGCACCTGCATCGGGACCGTCTCCCCCTCAGGCGTGGCACGGATCAGCTCGCGGTAGCCCTCGAGCGAGCTCGCGGTCTCTCCTCCGACGGAGACGATCACGTCTCCCCCTTCCAGGGTGCCGTCGGCCGGCGCTCCTTCCTCGACCCCCGCGATCATCACGACCGACTCGTACTCGACCCCGAGCTCGTCCAGCGCCACGGCGACCGCTCCCTGCTGGGAGGTGCTCATGGCGGCGGTGTTGTTCAGAGCAGTCTGCTCGCGGGTCTGGCCGTCCGGGAACACCGCTTCCTTGGGCAGCACCTGCTTGGAGCGGTCGAACCAGGCGGCGACGACCTCCACCGGGGTCACCCGGTATCCCGGCCCACCATCGACGGAGACTGTGGTCATCATCAGAGTCCCCTCGGTCGGGTGGGTCTCCGCTCCGTCGATCACCAGGATCTCCTCGCCGTCCCACTCGCCGAGCACATCGATCGCGGGTCCCGGGCGCTCGATGACATAGGGCACTGGCAGGAAGGAGCCGACCAGGATCATCACGCACAGCAGCAGCAACGAGACCACTGCCAGCGCCGGGCGTGCGAGCTGCGCGTCGTCGAGGGACTGGGCGAGCAGGTTCTGCACCCTGCGGGCGGGTGAGGGGTCGGTCTCTGCCCTGCGGGCGCGTGGGGGGTCGGTGGGGTCTTCTGTCACCCCGACATTGTGCCCCACCCTCCGCATTCTCCTGGCGGAGCGTTGAACGCTTCGGGCGAGGCGCTGAGCGGTGATCAGGCGCGGTCGGTAGTCTGGTCACCACGCACAGCTGGAGGTGGCCATGAGTGATTCCCCGATCCCGGGTGGACCCGGTGATATGGACGAGGAGGCGCTGAAGCGCTTCCTGAAAGAGACGTTCGGAGACGCCCTGCCCGAGGGAGCCCTGGAGGGATTGGACCTCTCCGCGCTCGCGCAGCAGGCCAATCTCCCCCAGGATCCCGCGCAGCTGCGGGCGGCTGCCGCCCAGATGCAGCACATGTTCGCTGCACAGGGCGATGACCCAGTGAACTGGCAGATGGCGGAAGACATCGCCCGGCGCACCGCAGCCGGTCAGGCCGGGATCCCCGGCGCTGAGGCGCCGGAGGGGACGCCCGGAGATCCCTCGCCCGGCGACTCCACGATCGCTGACCTGCGCCAGGCCGCGCAGATCGCACGACTGTGGTTGGACCCGGTGATCGCGATCGACGTGCCCACCGCGGAGCTCGGCGTCTACAGCCGCGGCACCTGGCTGCACCGCACCCTCCCTCATTGGAAGCCCATCGTCGAGCCGGTCGCGAAGTACATGGCCGGCGCGATCGGCGAGGCCATCGCCGCCCAGATGGGGCAGATGGGCGACATGGGTGCCGGGATGCAGATGCCCGGCGGTGATCCGGCCGCGATGATGGAGCGGATCGGCGGGACCATGTTCGGCGTCCAGTTCGGCCACGCGATCGGCGCGCTGGCCAGGGAGGCGTCCGGCACCACGGATCTCGGCATGCCCCTGGGCCGGGACGGAGAGCCGGCACTCGTCGCGGCGAACGTCGAGGACCTGATCTCCGCCCACTCCTTGGACCCGGCTGCCGCACGCATCTTCCTCGCCGCCCGAGAGATCGCGCACACCGCACTGTTCAGCGCCGCACCGTGGCTGGGCAAGGCGCTCTTCTCCGCGATCGAGGATTACTCCCGCGGCATCACGCTGGATCTCGATGCACTCGATGAGATGGTCCGAGATCTGGATCTCTCCGACCCGGCCGCGATGCAGGCCCGTCGCCCCGAGGAGATGTTCGTGTTCACCCGCCGCGCCTCGCAGGAGCGTGCGCTCGAGGAGCTGGCCACCACCCTGGCCCTGATCGAGGCCTGGGTGGACCACGTGACCACCAAGGCGCTCGAGGGCAAGCTGCCCGAGCTCGAGGCCATGCGAGAGGTGCTGCGGCGACGTCGCGCCGCTGGCGGGCCTGCCGAGCAGATGCTCTCCAAGACCGTGGGCATCGAGCTGCGACCCCGCCGGGTGCGCGAAGCCCTCTCCTGGTGGGACAGCGTGCTGGCCACCGAGGGCGAGGCCGGGCGCGAGGCGAAGTGGGACCATCCCGATCTGCTGCCCACCGCCGAAGTGCTCTCCGGGCGCCCCCAGGCCCCGCAGCAGGCGGCCTCCGAGGAAGAGACCGAAGGGCTCGCGCAGGTCACGATCCCCGAGGACTTCGACGCCGAGCTCGCGAAGCTGCTCTCCGGCGACGGCCAGGAGCAGGCCCCCCGCGAGGATGAGCAGGGCGGCCTGCGAGGGCCCGTAGCCGACGGTCCCGAGGACCCTGAGGGGCCTGCGGGTCCTGCGGATCCGGAGGGGCCTGCTGATCCGCAGAATCCCGCTGGGCCCGAGGGAGGCGACGACACCCCCGATGCCGATGGGCGCTGATCTCTCCGCCGCTGCCCCCTCAGGCTCCAGCGGATCCGCTGGCACCGCTCCCGCGCGTACCGAGCTGAGCCAGGCCCGTCTCGCGGTCAACGGCCCTGCTCTCGCTGATCAGTATCTCGAGCTGCTGCGGAAGAACTCGCGGACGCTGTATCGGGAGGGCGGGCCTCGGCATCTCACGGCGAGCGCGATCGTCGTCGACGGTCCGATGGAGCATCTGGCACTGGTCTGGCATCTCAAGGGGCGCTTCTGGGTACAGCCGGGCGGGCACCTCGAGGAGGGCGAGACCAGCCTTGAGGCGGCCGCGCGCAGAGAGGTCTCCGAGGAGATCGGGATCGATGACCTCGAGACCATGGGGCACGGTCCCGCCGTGCTGAATCGTCATGGTCTCGACGCGGCCTTCGGCGCCTGCCGCGAGCACTGGGACGTGCAGTACCTGTTCCGGGCGTCGGCCCCTGCCTCCGAGCTCCCGCTCACGGTGAGCGAGGAATCTGGGGAGGTGCGGTGGGTGCCGTGGCCGCTGCTGGGCACCGGCTCGGCTCGTGACAGCTCTGGGCTGCCTGAGGGCACCGTGCCCGATCTGGCGGAGAACCTCGAGCGCCTGGCTCCCTATCTCGCGCGCTGGAGCGACTGAGGGGTCGCTGTGCCCTCGCGGGCGGCGCTGTCTTCCACATCTCCTGCGTGATCTCCTGCGTGCGCGACGCCACCGCTGCCCTCCACGTCGCCGTCGTCTTCGCCATCCTGCGGGAGGTTCTTCGCCCAGGAGACGCCGTCGAGGAAACCCTGCGCCTTCTGAGCCTGCGGGTAGTTCTCCATCAGCGCTTTGAACTCCGGCCCGTGCCCGGGTACCAGCAGGTGTGTCAGCTCGTGCATCATCACCGAGCGCACCACATAGTCGGGCATCCCCTGGAGCTGATGCGAAAGACGGATGGTGCCCTCGGACGGGGTGCATGAACCCCACCGGTGGTTCTGCCGAGTGGACCAGGTCACGGAACTGGGGTGCGCGCGCCCTCCGAGATACGCCTCACTCACCTCTCGGGCCATGGCGAGCAGCGAGGTGTCGCTGCGACGCGCAGGTGCCCGCCGGGCCTCTTTGCTGACCAGCTGGTCGACCATCTTCGTGACCCATTGGCGCTCCTGCCGGGCGCTGAACGTCGCCGGGATGGCGATCACCAGATCTCCTTCCCGACGGGTGATGGAGACGGTGCGGCGCCTGCGCGCGCTGCGCCGCACCAGCACCCGCTCCCCATGGGGGCCGGCGACTTGCTCATGGAGGACGAGATCACTCATGGATCACAGCCTGGCACGTCTGTGAGGCAAGAAAAGTTCATCCACAGCTGTGCATTGTAAAAGTGCCGGTCAGGCCGTCGCGACCTGCGAGATCAACTGTTCCTCCACAACTGCGACACCGCAATGGACACTCTGTCCACAGCAGGAGCGAGGTTGTCCACAATTGGTCCCCGATCGCTCTTTGACCGACCCGGTCCACAGGCGCTAAGTTCTCCTGCACGTGGGACCCCGGGATAACTAGTAGGACGCACACGGGGAAGGTGCGCGTGGTACTGAGCGCCCCCGAGGTCCCACGGCCCTTCCAGGCCTCATACCGCCTCGGGGCCTCCGATGTCGGCTCGTTGCGCGCACTTCCTCGGCTCTTTCCAGAGCCCCCATACCCGAAGCGCGCGACGGGCCGCCCCGATCGGGCCAGGCGACACTCCACAGCCTCCTGATTCGTGCACGACCTTCCCGCACCATTACAGTGGAGCGGTCCCGGCTTCGTCGCGAGAGCTGCGCATCTGGGAATGTTCATCATCGACAAGCAACGAGGAGCGGATATGGCCGACGAGACCTATGCCGGAGAGTTCTACTGCGTCAAGTGCCGCGAGAAGCGAGAGGCCGAGGGCAACGTCGTCGTCTCCAACGGTCGTCGCATGGCCAAGGCCGTGTGCCCGGTGTGCAGCACCAAGCTGAACCGAATCCTCGGCAAGGCCTGACACGCACCCTTGATCGACGTGCTGCGCGGGACGAGCGGCGGGAGGTCAGGCGGGCGACGCCCCACCTGATCGACGTACCGCGTCCTGCAGCATCGAAGAAGGCCCCGAACCACACGGTTCGGGGCCTTCTTCGATGCGCTTCCGCTGCGGCTTCCGGCGCCGCTCCCGGGCCACTCATGCGGCGTCCTGCACCGGGTTCTTCCGGGGCCCGCCGCGGCCGAGCATCGAGATCGCTTGCCGTGCCGCTCCGGCTTCGCATCGAGATCGACGTTCGGTGCACCTTCTGTGACAGAAGCTGTACCGAACGTCGATCTGGCGGACGCCGGGGTCGCGACGGGCCCGGAGGGAGTCAGTGTGGCGGACGCCGGGGTCGAGGCGCCAAGGTCGATCGGACGGGAGACAGCGCACCCCGTGCCGTTCACGCGGCGTCCTGCACCGGGTTCTTCCGGGGCCGGCCGCGGCCGCGCTTGACGGCGATGATGCTGCCCCCGTCGAAGATTGCGCCGCCCCAGACGCCCCAGGGCTCTGCCCGTTCGAGGGCACCCTGGCGGCACTCTGCGATGAGCGGGCACCCCGCGCAGAGAGCTTTAGCCTGTTCGAGGTCGGCGGGACGCTCTGCGAAGAAGAGGTCAGCGGCGTCCGTGTCATGGCACGGCAGCATGGGCGCGGAATCATCCGCGGGGTTCAGGAAAGTGGTCAGAAGTGTAGTCATCGTCTCGCTGCTCAGAAGTCCGTCGGGAGGGACGTGCCCAAGGGGGCAGAGGTGCGGCAGCGGCGCCGCACCGGCAGCGAGGAAAGGCCTCGTCAGCTCAGGCTGGGCACCGCGGGGGCATTGCCCCGTTCGCGCTGCAGAAGGGAAGGCGCGCCCGTGGGGCGCAGACCTGCTCCTGCAATATTCCAAGTGCTGTTCACAGAGGCCACCCCCTTTCGTAAGCGCGCGTCCCGGTGTCCCGGACCACGACGTGGACGATTGACAGAGATGACTCTACACCTCACGTCGAGATCGCAAAAGTATTTTTTGACCTGCAGTTTCAGTCTTTCTCAGCAGGTTCTGCGAGCAGGGCGAGCAGGTCCTCGCCGAAGCTCGCGACCTTCCCGGGCCCGATCCCGGGAACGGCCAGCAGCTCCTGTGCAGTGCGCGGGGCCCGCTCGGCGACCGCCTCGAGGGCGGCGTCGGTGAGGATCGCGTAGGGCGGGGCACCGCGGCGTTGGGCCTGGTCCCGGCGCCAGCTGCGCAGTGCGGTGAGCAGTCCTTCCCCGGCGGGAGAGGGGCAGCCGTCGTGGCGCCCGCGCCGCTGCTCCTGCGGGGTCACCAGGCCCTGTCCGCAGACGCGGCATTCCGCATAGACGGTGGCGGTGCGGCGCCCGGTGCGGCGGGCGGTCGCACCAGGGGCGGTCTTGGGTGCATCGGGGTGATCCAGGACCCCGTCGAGGAAGCGGGAGGCCTTGCGCGAGCCGCGCGCTCCCGGGGTGCGGGCGGCGGACCAGCTCACGGTGAGCAGGTCCCGGGCGCGGGTCAGGGCGACATAGAGCAGCCGGCGCTCCTCCTCCACCTCAGCAGGGGTCTTCGCCATCGAGATCGGGAGCAGTCCGTCGCTCGCGCCGACCAGGAACACCACCGGCCATTCCAAGCCCTTCGCGGCGTGCACGGAAGCCAGGGTCACCCCGTCCACGACCGGCGCCGCCTGGGACTCCGCCCGTTCCTCGAGCTCACGGACCACGTCGGGCATGGTGGTACCGGGCCGGGCGGTGATGGTGTCGGTGAGACCCACCAGGGCGTTCAGCGAGTCCCAGCGGTCACGGATCGCACCGGTGGTCTCCGGCGCGGCCGGCGCCCAGCCCTGCTGAGAGAGGATGTCGCGCACGGCGCGGGCCGGGTCGAGCTGCTCGACGCGGGCCGCAGCACGCAGCGAGACCATCGCGCGACGCACCTCCTGGCGTTCGAAGAAGCGGTCCCCTCCGCGCACCAGGTAGCCGATGCCGCGGAAGGTCAGCGCCTGTTCGAGGGCCTCGGACTGGCTGTTGGTGCGGAACAGGATCGCGACCTCTGACGCGGGTTTCCCCTCGGCGACGAGGTCGGAGATCCGTTCGGCGATGCCGTCGGCTTCAGCGGGGTCGTCGGCGAAGGATTCCACGATCGGCGGCGGCCCGCTCTCACGCTGGGAGATCAGGGTGAGCCGGGTGTCGCGGGTGCGTCCCTGCGCACCGTCCAGGACGGTGTTGGCCATCCGCACGATCTCGGGAGTGGAGCGGTAGTTCCGCTCGAGCCGGATGGTGCGGGAGCGCTTGAACTCCTTGCGGAAGTCCAGCAGGTACGAGGCGCGGGCGCCAGCGAAGGTGTAGATGGTCTGGGCGGCGTCGCCGACCACGCAGAGGTCATCCGAGGTGCCCAGCCAGAGCCGCAGCAGAGCGTGCTGGAGGGCGGAGACGTCCTGGTACTCGTCGACCACGAAGTGCTTGTACTGGCTGCGCACCTCGCGGGCGACGTCCGCCCGCTCGGTGAGGAAGCCGACCATGTGCAGCAGGACATCCTCGAAGTCGATCACCCCTCGCTCCTTCTTCACCTCCTCGTACTGGGTGAGGATGCGTGAGATGGAGCGGGAGTCGAATCCCGCGACACCCGGCCGGCGGGTCTGCAGCGCCGCGTCCGGATAGGACTCCGGGGTGAGCATCGAGACTCGCGACCATTCGACCTCGGCGACGATGTCCCGCAGCGCGGCCCGGTCCACGCTCAGGTGCAGGCGCTGGCAGGCCTCGCCGATGCCGGCGAACTTGTTCGGCAGCAGCTCCGGCATCGGCCCGCCCACCACGCGGGGCCAGAAGTGGCGCAGCTGTCGCAGCGCGGCGGCGTGGAAGGTGCGGGCCTGCACCGCGGGGACGCCGAGGTCGCGCAGTCGCGAGCGCATCTCGGCGGCGGCCTTGGCAGTGAAGGTCACCGCGAGCACATGGCGAGGGTTCAGCTGGCCGGTGGCGACCCCATAGGCGATCCGGTGGGTGATCGCGCGGGTCTTGCCGGTGCCGGCGCCGGCGAGCACACAGATCGGACTGCCGAAGCTGCTCGCCACCTCCCGCTGCTCGGGATCGAGGGCGGCGAGCAGTGCCTCGGCATCGGCGGGTGCGGAGGAGTCGGCGGTGGCGGGTGCGGAATGGTCGGTCATCACCGTTCATCCTGCCAGGACCGGGTGACGGTCCGCGGACCGCTGTGGACGGCGGGTGCCTCACACCACCCCGGGGGCGCGCCACCGGACGCGTTCCGACCCGGCGAGCGGCCCCGCCCGCGCCCGCTCGCCGCCGACGCCGCCTCACCGCTCGGCGGAGCGTCCGTACCAGTCGTCGATGAGGGCACGGCCCATGGATGCTGCGCCCGGCAGGGCGATCTCCTCGGCCTCGAGCGCCGCGGCGAGCTCGTCGCGGGTGAACCAGCGGGCCTCGGCGATCTCCTCGTCCTGCAGGGTGAGCTCGGTGGAGCCGGGGGCCCAGGCACGGTAGCCGAGCATCAGCGAGCGCGGGAAGGGCCAGGGCTGGCTGCCCACATACTCGACCTCTTCCACATCGATCCCGACCTCCTCGTCCACCTCGCGCGCCACCGCATTCTCGAGGCTCTCACCGGGCTCGACGAAGCCCGCCAGCACGGAATAGAAGCCGCTGGGGAAGTGCGCGTTGCGGGCCAGCAGCAGCCGGTCCTGGCCGTCGCGCACGGCCATGATCACGGCGGCGTCGGTACGCGGGAACTGCTCGGTGCCGTCCTCGCTGCAGCGCAGCACCCAGCCGCCCATCTCCGCCACCAGCGTCGCTCCGCACAGCGGGCAGTGACGCATGGACCGGTGCCAGAAGCCCATCGCGACTGCCGCTGCGGCGAGGTCGGCGTCATGCTCGTGGAGCCGGTCGGCGACGCGCCGGAGGTCACGCAGATCACGGCCGGGGGCGTCGAGTTCGGCGCTGGGCTCAGGAACTTCGACTCCGAGCACGCGGTATCCGTCACGTCGGCCCAACAGCACCAGCGGCTGCCGGGTTCCGCCGCGCGGGTCTGCGGTCTCCAGCAGTGCATGGAGGGTGCCGTCCTCGTCCTCGTGCAGGGCGACCGCCCCGGCTCTGCTGACCAGGTAGCGCGCGTCCTCCCCCGGGGAGAGGATCTCCGGATCGCTGCGCAGCAGCGCATCACGGTCGGAGCCGAGGAGGGTAAGCGGGGTGTTCAGGTGCGGGCCACGGATTTTCGCCATGCTCCGAGCCTACGTGGAGCGGACGCCTCAGCCGGGTACGGTGGACGCGTGCATCGCAACTCCTATTCCCTGGCTGCCCTCTCCGCGGCGGCGGTCCCCGGGCTGATCCCGGTGAGGACCATGCCGATCGCCACCCCGGTCGAGAATCTCGACGTCGCCGGCATCGTGGGCGAGGACGGCCGACGGGTGATGATCCAGTCCCCCGCGTCGACGGCCTCGGGAATCCGGCTCGAGCGCGATCTCAAGGTGGCCGATGCTCTCGTCGGCACCCCGCTGCGCGGCGTGATTCCGCCGGTCCTCGGATTCGTCAAGCTCTCCGAGGGTGGGCGCTGTGTGGTCTCCGAGGCCCCGGCTGGCCGGCCGCTGATGCTCGATGCCCTGCACGAGAGCTCGGATCTCACCCGCTCGCTGGGGCAGGTGCTGGCCCGGATCCATACCGTTCCCCGCTACGCCGCGGAAGCAGCTGGGGTCGAGTCCTTCACCCCCGAGGTGCTGCTCGCCGAGCATCGCGCACGGATCGCCACCGCCAAGGCCGGTGGGCATCTTCCGGCCGCTGTCGCCCAGCGCTGGGATGCGCTGCTCGATGACGCCGAGCTGTGGGACTTCACCCCGCAGTTCGTGCACGGGGACCTCTCGGAGGAGAGCCTGTTCATGTCCGGCCACCGTGTCAGCGCGCTGCGCGACTGGTCCTCCTCGAAGGTCGCCGACCCCGCCTCGGATCTGGCCTGGCTGATCTCGTCGCTGGACCCGGAGCGGTTCGATGAGCTCTACAGCGCATATCGCGAAGAGCTTCCCACCTCGACCCATCCGCGGCTGATCGAGCGCGCTCAGGCGCTCGGCGAATTCGCCGTCGCCGAATGGCTCGCGCACGGTCTGGAGATCAAGGACCCGGAGATCGTCGCCGACGCCCGCGGGATGATCGCCGATCTCGACGCCGACCTCGCGCAGATCGCTCGAGATGAGGCTGAACGTGCCTACGAGCAGATGAACTCCCGGGAGGACGGCTCGTCCTGAGCCGACGGGCCGAGTCGATCCAGCCCGCGAGACACGTTCACAGGGCGGACGCACTCACCAGGTGAGAGCTCACGGAGTGACTTCAGCACCCCAGTAGCGCATGGAGACCACGAGATGGCGGCCCTTGCCTCCGGCTGCTCGCCCGCGAGCATCTGCGTGGTGCATCCCCTGCGTCACTCCCCCGCGAGCATCTGCGCGATCTTCTCGCGGGAGGGGTGGCGGCTCACCTCGTGGGTGACGCCGTCGGCCACGAAGTGGAAGGCAGTGCGGATCCTGGCGAGCGGCAGTCCCGTCTGCTCGTGCCAGGCCAGGCGGTAGAGCGAGAGCTGGAGGGCACGCTCGCGGAGCAGGGCGGGGCGCGGGACCCGGCCGGTCTTCCAGTCCACGATCATCACGCCCTGGCTGCCGTCGGACCCTTCCGGGTCGGCGAAGACGGCGTCGATGATGCCTCGCACCGCGATCTCCCCGATCCGGGTATGGACGGGATGCTCGACCGCGAGCGGTGAGCGGTCGGCCCACTCCGACGCCGTGAAGGCGTCGCGCAGGCTGCGGTCGTCGGCACCCGGACCGTCCTCCTGGTCTTCCGCATCCTCCAGGTCCAGCAGGTCCTCGAGATCCAGCAGGGTCGCACTGTCGTAGCGGGACTCCAGCCAGGCGTGGAAGGCGGTGCCGCGGGCGGCCGCCGGGGAGGGCTGGCGCGGCAGTGGTCGCAGCAGATCGATCGCCGCAGCCTTGGGGTCCCGAGCCTGGTGGACCACCTGGGAGGCTGAGAGTCGGGGTGGGGAGTGGACCAGCGGCGGGGCGGCCTGCTGGGCGAGGTCCGCGACGGCGCGGCGCACCAGCTCGGCGAGCTGTGGGTCCGCCGGAGCGTCGTCTGACTCTGCGGCAGCGGAGAGCAGTGCGGCGGCGCGCGCCCGGGCACGCTCCTGCTCCCCGGGTGCTGGTGGCCACTGCGCCTGCGGGCGTTCGCTCTCCAGCGGGTTCTGCTCGGGGACCTCGTGGACGGTGCGGAACTGCTCGGGCACCAGATCCCCGACCTCGGTGAGATAGCGCGAGCGGGGCCGGGCGGAGGCGAGGCCGCTGCGCCAGGCGGCGGAGGTCAGCAGCAGGCGACGGCGGGCCCTGGTCACCGCGACATACATCAGCCTCCGGTCCTCACGCAGTGATTCCTCGCCCTGCGCGAAGCGGTAGTCCTCGATCAGCCCCTCGGCATCGACCTGCGTGTCTGCTTCAGCCCAGGCCAGCTCCGGGAGGGTGTCGGCGTCGCCGCGCAGGGCGGTGGGCACCGACGCGGAGGCGAGCTTGCCGAGCCAGCCATCGCCGGGCACCCGGGTGCGGCCCGTCTCGTCGGTCTTCGCCCGGCGCAGGTCGTAGGAGGGGACGGTGCCCTCGGTGAGCCCGGCGACCGCGACCAGGTCCCATTCCAGCCCCTTGGCGGAGTGCATGGTGACGATCGTGACCGCGGCCGGATCGTGCGCGGTCTCCGGGGCGGCGGTGACGGCGAGCCCTGCCTCCTCATCCTCGCTGATCTCGAGCAGGTCGAGATAGGCGCCGAGCCCGCCGCGGCGAGCGGTGCGATCGAACGCGGCAGCGTGGTCACGGAACGCTTCGAGATCGGCGAGCGCCCGGGAGCCGGGGTCGGACTCCAGCAGCGTGAGGTCGACGTCCAGCAGCCGGGTCGCGGCGGTGACCAGGTCGGGAAGCGGCAGCGGGAGCAGGCGTCGCAGCTCGCGCAGGAGCTGCTGGACCTGGAGCAGCCGGCCCCGGCCGGTGGTGGTGAGGGAACGGCCGGAGGGGTCGGTCCAGTCGGCGGGCGGGAGGTCATCGACCGCGTCGATGAGCGAGACGGATTCCGCCTCATCCTCACCGCCCGGGGTCTCCCCGGTGCGGCGCAGGCGAGAGCCCATCCGGTCCCGCCAGCGACCCAGCACCGCGAGGTCCCGGGCTCCGAGCCGGAAACGGGGCCCGGTCAGCAGGCGCATCAGCGCATCTCCCCGGCCGGGGTCGTAGGCGCATTCCAGCACAGCGCGCACATCAGCGACCTCGGGGCGGTGCAGCAGACCACCGAGGCCCACCACCTCGACGACCAGTCCCTGCTCCTCGAGCCCTTCGACGAGGGCGGGGATCTGGCGGCGGGCGCGCACCAGCACGGCGGCCGACGCCGGTCCGTCCTCCTCGGCGCCTTCCGCACGGCGCTCCAGGACCCAGCGGCCGATGGCCCGCGCCTCCGCGCGCTCGTCAGCCGCCTCGATGATCTCGCAGGCGCCCTCCCCCGCCCCGGGTCGAGGCTGCAGCTCGGGGATGGTGAGCCCGGCGTCGGCATGTCGCAGCGGCGCCGCGAGCCGGTTCGCGGCCGCGAGCACCGCCTGGTCGTTGCGCCAGGAGGTGGACAGAGTGCGCTGCAGAACACTCTGCTCAGGGGTCGCGAAAGCTTCGGCGAAGCCGGCGAGCGAGGCGGCGGAGGCACCGCGCCAGCCGTAGATCGCCTGCTGCGGGTCGCCGACGGCGCAGGCGGCATGACCGGGGCCGAAGAGATCGGTGAGCATCTGCAGCTGCGCCACCGAGGTGTCCTGGAACTCGTCCAGCAGCACCACCTTGTGCATGCGTCGGGCCAGAGAGCTCGCGGCCGGCACCTCCCGGGCCACCCGAGCGGCGAGGGAGACCTGATCGGCGAAGTCGAGGGCGGAGGCCTCGGCGCGGATCTCGGCGAAGCGTTCGAGCAGCGGGATCAGTGCGAGCCGGGACTCGAGCGCCCCGAGCACCTTGGCGACCTCCTTCGGGGTGGTGCGGCGGCGTCCCTCGACCTGCAGCGGGATCTGGGAGAGGTGGGTGTGGATCTCGCGCAGGTGGGTGGCGAGCTGGACCGGGGTGACCAGATGATCGGCCAGCGACGAGGTCAGCGAGAGCAGCGCCGCGGTGAGGGTCGCCGGGGACGCCTCGAGGTCCAGGGAGTCGTCCCAGCCCTCGATGATCTCGTGGGCGAGCTGCCAGGAGGCGGAGGTGGACATCATGGTCAGCTCGGGATCGATGCCGACGGCGAGCGCATGCTCGCGCACCAGGTCCAGCGCGAAGCCGTTGTAGGTGTGGACCACGGGACGCTGGCCTACCAGGTCATCACCCCCGCGCTCGAGGCCGCGCGGCAGCGCCAGGCCCTCGGCGCGCAGGGCGGTGGCGAGGGTGCCGAGGCGGGCACCGATCCGCTCCGCCAGCTCGTGGGCGGCCTTGCGGGTGAAGGTCAGGCCCAGCACCTGGCGGGGTTCGACGATCCCGTTGGCGATCAGCCACACCACCCGCGAGGCCATGGTCTCGGTCTTGCCCGAGCCGGCACCGGCGACCACCAACATCGGGGCCAGCGGCGCCTCGATCACCGAGGTCTGCTCAGCGGTGGGCGGGGGCTGCTCGAGCAGCGCTGCAAGGGAGGCTGCGGAGTGGAGAACCTTCGGGGAAGCGTCGGTGGTGCGTGCGCTGTCGGGCGCGTGCGGTGAGGTCACAGCTGGTCTCCTTCGGGCTGCAGCGGGCAGCTGCTGCGCACCGCGCAGTGGGTGCAGTGGGCGTTCACGCGGGCGGTGACCTGGTCCCCGGAGACGTCGCGCGAGACCTGCTGGACGAGGTCGTCGAACCAGGCGGGATCCTCGGCGCGGGGCAGGGCGATCTGGGTGCGCACCGCAGCCTTCTTCCCCCCTGTGCCGACGTAGACCAGCTGGGCGCCGTTCAGCCGTTCGGGCGCGTCCTCGCCGAGCGTGTCGTTCAGCGCGCCCTCGCGCACCGCGGCCTGATAGGCGGCCAGCTGGAGATCCTCCTCCGCCTTGGCGGCGCTCTTCGCGGCGCGCCCGGACTTGAGGTCCACGACCCGCAGCCCGGTCGCATCGCCCTCGATCCGATCGATGCTGCCGCGCAGCTGGACCCTGCCGAGCTCCACCTCGAAGGCGGCTTCGACGGCGAGCGGCTCACCGGCGCTGCGCAGATGCTCGGCGAGGAGCTGGGCGGCGTCCTCGGCGCGGCGCACCCGGCGCCGGCCGGACCAGGTCTCGGTGCCGGGCACGGAGCGCAGCAGGGTGTGCAGCTCGCCCAGCAGATCCGCGGCCGGTCCCTCGGGACCACGGGGGTGGACCTGGGCGAGGTAGTGGAGGGCGGTGCCGATGAGCTGGGCGGGCCCGCCCGAGCGGGTGCCGCCGGCGCGTTCCATCAGCCAGGACTGCGGGCAGTCCACGGCGCGTTCCAGCGCGGAAGGGGAGAGCCCGATCGCGGTGCCAGCCTCGTGCAGCGGCTCCGTGGAGCTGGGCTCCTGGTGGTACCAGCGGTCGGGATCGGCGCCAGGGGCCCCGGCCCGCCCGAGGGCCGTCAGCGCGAGGGCCGTATCGCGGACCTGCTCGGGATCCTCGTCCTGCATCCGGCGCCGCAGAGCCGCCACCAGACGCCGCGCATCGGGGGCCGGGCCGGGATCCCGGCGCAGCGTCTCCACGTCGATCCACGGGGCTTCGACCAGCGCCTCGAGAGCATCGAAGAGCGCGGAGGGCTCGTTCTGCTCATCCTCCACTGCAGTGACCAGCACCCGTCGCCGGGCCCTGGCCAGGGCGCTGACGGCCAGGCGCAGCTCGTCGGCCACCACCTGTTCGCGTTGCAGCGCCCGCAGCGCCTCGAGCTCGAGCGGGAGCTCCCGGCCGTGCCGCGTCCCGGACCACAGCGACAGCTCGGCGGCGCCGAACAGCGTCGAGCGCAGGCGCAGGTCGGGCCAGGCGCCTTCCTGCAGGCGGGCGAGCACCACGGTGTCCCGATGCTCCCCCGCGAGCTGGGCGGGAGTGAGCACAGCGATACGACCCCGGGCGGTCGCCGCCGGCGCGAGGGTGTCCTCGACCACGGCCTGGCCGCGGATCTGTTCGACCAGATCAAGTGCCCCGGCCCCGGGTCGACGGTCGGTGAGCCGTTCCGCGGCGGCGAACAGCTCCAGCAGGGCATCCAGCCGGGAGGATGCCATGCGCGAGCGCGCTCCATCCACGTCGCCCGCATCGCCCAGAGCGGCGCGCCGCCACCCGCTGGCGAGGCCCGAAGCGTTCCAGGCATGCCAGAGCACCTGCTGGGCGTCGGCCTCCCGATGCTCGCGCACCGCGCGGATCATGTCCCGCACCCGGTGCACGGGAGCGGCGGCGCGGCCCTTGGCATCGGGCGCGGGGAGTCCGGGGAGCTCGGGGTCGATCAGGGCCAGCGCGAGCAGCTGCTCGCTGGTGGCGGTGCTGTCCGGCTCCGCAGCTCGATGCGCGCTCAGCAGCAGCCGACGGATGCGGCGCAGGCGCAGGGTGTCCGCATCACCGAAGGGGCCGCGCAGGAGTTCGTCGGCGATCCTCGGCGCGAGCGGGGCATCCGCGGGGGCGAGGCCGATCTCCAGGATGCTCATCAGGTCCGCGACCGCGGGAACTTCCCGCAGCGGCTGGGGCCGGCGCGGTGCCCGCACCGGCAGCCCGGTGCGGGAGAGCAGATCTGCGACGTCGGCCACGGCGGCGCCGGAACGGCACACCACCGCCATCTCGTCGTAGGGGACGTCCTCGCGATGGTGGAGGTCTCGGAGGGCGGAGCCGATCAGTCGTGCCTCGTCGAGCGGGTCCTGTGCCCGCAGCGCCACCAGTCCCCCGCGCCGGGTGCTGCGGGGTCGCCGGGAGTCTGCTGGCGCGCCGGCCAGCGGAAGCCTTCCCCGCAGCGCATCGACCACAGCGGTCACGCCCTCCGCCTGGGCATGCATGCCGTCCAGGAGCACCTCGGTGAGCGGTCGCGGCAGGAGCTCTCGCAGCCGGTCCGCGGCATCGGGCAGAGCGCCTCGGAAGGTGTCGACCGCAGCATCGGGGCTGCTGCACACCATCACCTTCGCACCCGCCGCCCCCAGCGCCGCGACCAGGTCTATCCCGGCGGCGGTGAGGTCCTGGGCATCGTCCACCACCACGGCACGGAAGGGCAGGACGGTCTGCGGATCGGCGAGCAGTCGCACCGCACGGCGCACCAGGGCGCCGGAGTCCAGGCGGGGGCCGGCGTCGAGGGCGGCAGAGGCTTCGAGATCAAGCACCCCGAGATAGTCGCGGAGCAGGGCGGCGGCGTCCTGCCAGGCGGGTCGCCCGCGGTCGCGGCCCAGGGAGTCGAGCTCAGACGGGGTCAGCCCGAGCTCGGTGGCTCGAGTGATCAGGTCGCGCAGCTCGGTGCGGAATCCGGACAGGGTGCGGGCCGCGGAGTCGACGTCGAGATGCCAGCTCTCGCGCTGCGCGATCAGCTCGGCCAGCAGCGCGTCCTGCTCGGAGCCGGTCACCAGAGTCGGCGCCCCCAGGCCCCGCCCCAGGGCATCAGCGCGAGTGATCGCGTGGCCGAGGGCTGGCGGAGTCATCGCCCTGATCTGCCCGCTGCCGTGCACCGCCAGGGCGTCCCGCAACCGGCCGGCTGCGATGCGGCGCGGCGCCAGCAGCAGCGTCCCGTCCCCGGAGTTCACGGCAGCGCTCAGCGCGAGCGCCGTGCGTCCGCTGCCCGGGCCGCCGTGGACGAGCACATCGGACCCACGGAGGAAGCTCTCCAGCGCCCGGCGCTGGGCGGGGTCCAGAGCGCTCGCGGGATGCACGGCAGGCAGTGCCTCGAGATCGGGTCCGAGCAGTCGGATCCCCGCGCCGGTGATCGTGCCCATCGTTCGCATCGTTCCATTGGACCTCACGGGACCGACAATCGTCCGTGCCGTCGCGGAGCCGGGACGACGGTAGAGTGTCCGGGATCACAACGAATCAGACATTTGTCCCGCGGCATGCGTCCGCCGCTGCGGGTCCGAGACGGAGGCCGGTGCCATGTCCACGTCCCCCACGGCAAGGATGCCCCGTGCGCAGCGACGCAGCCAGCTGCTCGAGCTCGCGACCCGTGTGTTCACCGAGAAGGGCTACCAGGCCGCTTCGATGGATGACATCGCTGCCGCAGCGGGGGTCACCAAACCCGTGCTCTACCAGCACTTCGACTCCAAGGAGTCTCTCTATATCGAGGTTCTCGACATCATCGCCGAGTCGATGCTCGAGGAGGTGCGGGCATTGGGTGAGTTCGAGGGCGACACCACCGCCCGGGTTCGCAGCGGCCTGCAGCGCTTCTACCGGCTCGTTGCACTGAACAACGCTCTGCGGCTGTTCACCGGTCATGAAGTGATCTCCGAAGCGGTGCAGGAGCGGGTGTCCGCCGTCCTGGATCGGCTCGCGATCGCCCTGGCCGGCGTGCTGACGACTTTCCGCCAGGTCAGCGTCGAGGAGTCACGAATCCTCGGCCGCGGACTCATCGCCGTCACCCAGACCACCGCCCAGCTGCTCCACAGCGCCGAGGACGACGCGGAGCGCGAGACGATCCTCCACACGATGACCACCACCGTGGCGCACGGGCTGACGGGGTTCGCAGCGCTCGAGAACCCTCGGACCGGCGAGGTTGTGCTGGGGGCGGACAAGGATCGCGTCCCCTCCCCTGACGCGTAGACTTCGAGAGGCACAGCAACGAACGTCCCCGCCCTGGTGGCGGAGGGAAGGTCAGGTCATGGAGATCCGTATCGGCATCCAGCACTCCCCGCGCGAGATCGTGATCGAATCCGAGGAGAAGGCTGATGCCCTGCTCGAGCGGCTCAGCACCGCCATCGCCGACGGCAGCCCCGTCACCCTGGTCGACGACAAGGGCCGCACCGTGCTGATCCCCGGGTCCAAGGTCTCCTACGCCGAGGTCTCCACCGAGGAGCCCCGCCGCGTCGGCTTCCTCGGCTGAGACCCGATAGCCCCGGAGTCCCCGTGACCTCCGACGAGGACCCGGCCCGCCTCCCGCCGTCGCTCGGCGAGGACGGCCCTGCCCTCCCCGCCGACGAGCAGCCGGATGCGGCCGAGTCGCCGACCCGTCGGCGTCGACTTCGGCGCCGCCGCGCCCGCCTCCTGCACATCACCACGACGGCAGTGGTGGCGGTGCTCGGCGGGATCGTCGGCCTGCTCCTGGTCCCTGCCACCACGGTCGAGGTGGGTCCGCTGACTGCGAGCGTCCACCTGCGCCCCTCGCTCACCTCGCAGACGGTGATCCTGCTGCCTCCGGTGGGCGAGGTCGCCTTCGACACCCACACCGCCCCGGTGCGCATCGAGGCCCGTGTCAAGGGCGTCGACGTCCAGAAGGCGGAGGCCCTGTTCTACGCGGACTCCGGCTTCGCCGAGCTCCAGCAGTCCGCCCCCGAAGCGATCACGGCCGCCGCGGCGAAGAACGCCGCGCTGAACGCACTGTTCGCCGCCGCCGGGGCGGGGCTCGCTGTGGGGCTGACCTTCCGCCGGGTCCGCCGTGCCCTGGTCGCCGGCGGCAGCGCAGTCGCGGTGGTGGGTGCGTCCGTGGCGGCAACGTCGGTGACCTTCTCCCCCGAGTCCCTCAGCCAGCCGAAGTTCGAGGGGCTCCTGTCCCAGGCCGCCTATATCGCGGATCTCGGCCAGGGCAAGGTCATCGACTACCAGAGCTACCGCGACACGCTCGCCGAATTCGTGGGCCAGGTCTCCGCGCTGTACATCGCCGCAGATTCGCTGCCGGTGGGGCTGGATCAAGAGGACCTGATCACCGTCCTGCATGTCTCGGACATCCACGACAACCCGCAGGCCTACGACGTGATCGAACAGCTGCACACGCAATTCGCGATCGATGTCGTGATCGACACCGGGGACATCGTGTCCTGGGGGACCCCGGTGGAGAACGAGCTCCTCCACTCGATCGGCACCCTCGATGTTCCGTACGTCTACATCAGCGGCAACCACGACGGCGCCGCCGCCGCGGCCACGATCGCGTCCCAGCCCAACGCCACCGTGGTCGACAACGAGGTGGTCGAGGTGGCGGGCCTGCGCATCGCAGGCATCGGCGACCCTCGCTTCGCGGCCGACGATGATTCCGATGCGGGAGGCTGGAAAGAGGGCGACGAAGCGGTGAGCGCGAGCGCCTTCCAGCTCGGGGACACCGTCACGGCGTATGACGAAGCGCATCCTGAGGAGCCGGTCGACATCGCGCTCTTCCATGACCCGACCAACCCCGAAGGACTGCTGGGCCGGGCCCCGCTGGTGCTCTCCGGACACATGCACACCTCGAAGGTCGAACTGGACCGTGAGCAGTCCGGCACCGACTGGCTGACCGTCGGCTCGACCGGCGGTGCGCTCGCCTCCGGCGGAGTCGCTCCCGTGCTGCAGGGCGACGATCCGCTGGACCTCACCGCCCGGATGCTCTACTTCGACAAGAACACCCGGCACCTGGTCGCCTATGACGACATCGTGATGGGTGGGCTCGGCCTGGTGTCGGTCTCCATCCAGCGCTCCCAGATGCCCGACGAGGTTCCAGAGCTCGAAGTCCCCGAGGGCGCCGAGACCCCCGAGGGCACGATCCCGCCCGAGCAGGAGGTCGAGCCGGGCGAGGGACTGCCCGACGAGGACCGCGTCACGCCGACCGATCCGGTGAGCCCGCTGCCCGACCCCAGCGACGGGGGCCAGGGCTGAGCGACGTGCTGTGAGGAACGAACGGCAGGAGCACAGCCGATCCAGCAGGGCTGAGCGACGTGCTGTGAGGAACGAACGGCAGGAGCACAGCCAAACAAGCAGAGCTGAGCGAGTGGGATTAACCCTGAACCCGGGGCCGATTCGTGCTTGGGGGCTACGATGGCGATGCATATCCATGATCAGAGAGTTGAACGGTGCCTGAAACCATCCCGCACACCGATGAGGCCGTGTCGGCCTCCCCTGCCGTCGAGCTGAGCTCCGGCACCCCTGTCCCGGCGGAGCCGGAGCAGACCTTCGCCGATTTCGATGTTCGCACGGACATCGTCGATGCACTGGCCGCGAAGGGCATCACGACCCCGTTCCCGATCCAGTCGATGACCCTCCCGGTCGCCTTGCGCGGCCGCGACATCATCGGCCAGGCCAAGACCGGTACCGGCAAGACGCTCGGCTTCGGCATCCCGCTGCTGCAGAACTCTGTGGCCCCGGGCGAGCCCAATCCCCAGAACCGCGTCATCGGCAAGCCGCAGGCGCTCGTGGTGCTGCCCACCCGTGAGCTCGCGGTGCAGGTCGCCCAGGATCTCCAGACCGCCTCGGCGAAGCGCCCGATCCGGATTCTCACGGTCTACGGCGGCCGCGCCTATGAGCCGCAGATCGAAGCGCTCGAGAAGGGCGTCGAGGTCGTCGTGGGCACCCCCGGCCGTCTGATCGACCTGATGCGTCAGAAGTACCTGGACCTGTCTCAGGTGCGCACCGCGGTGCTGGACGAGGCCGACGAGATGCTCGACCTGGGCTTCCTCGAGGACATCGAGAAGCTGCTGCAGGCAGTGCCCGGCGATCGGCAGACGATGCTGTTCTCCGCCACCATGCCCGGTCCGATCATGGCGCTGGCTCGCCGGTTCATGAAGCAGCCCACGCATATCCGGGCGCAGGATCCCAATGATGGTGCCCGCACCAAGGCAGACATCAAGCAGGTCGTCTACCGCGCCCACCAGCTCGACAAGATCGAGGTGATGGCCCGCATCCTGCAGGCCAATGGCCGCGGGCTGTCGATCATCTTCATGCGCACCAAGCGTCAGGCGGATCGGGTGGCCGGCGATCTCGCCGATCGCGGCTTCGCCGCCGCGCCCCTGCATGGCGACCTCGGTCAGGGCGCCCGCGAGCAGGCGCTGCGCGCCTTCCGCAACGGCAAGATCGACGTGCTGGTCGCGACCGACGTCGCCGCTCGCGGCATCGACGTCACCGACGTCACCCATGTCGTGAACTGGAACTGCCCGGACGACGACAAGACCTACCTCCACCGCACCGGCCGGACCGGACGTGCAGGCAAGAAGGGCACCGCGATCACCTTCGTGGACTGGGAGGACCTGGCACGCTGGGCTCTCATCGCCCGCCAGCTGGGCCTGGAGTCCACCGAGGCTGTGGAGACCTACTCCACCTCCGATCACCTGTTCGCTGATCTCGACATCCCGGCAGGGGTGAAGGGCACGCTGCCCAAGGGCGCGCGTACCCGCGAGGGCCTTGAGGCGGAGACGCTCGAGGATCTGGGCGGGACCGATCATTCGGGTCGCGGCACGCGGGAGGGTCGCGATCGAGACCGCGACCGTGGCCGCAGCCGCGAGGGCGGCCGTGAAAGCGGCCGCAGCCGTGAAAGCGGCCGTGGGCGTGAGAGCGGCCGTGGGCGCGACAGTGATCGCGAAAGCAGCCGCGACAGCGGTCGCGAGAGCAACCGTGATGGCGGGCGTGGACGCGACCGCTCCCGCGGAGCGCGCAGCGACAACACCCGTCAGGACGGCGAGGCCCCGGCGAGTGTCGAGAGCCAGGACAGTTCCCCCGCTTCGGGCCCCTCGAGCGCTGGCGTCGGCAGCGAGTCCGCTGCCGAGCGTCCTCGTCGCAGTCGGTCGCGCACCCGTCGCGTCGACGGCGAGGTCGTCGATAAGTCGACGACCACGACGTCGGCCGGAGAGTCGACCAGCGCGAACCAGCGCGGCGAGAGCACATCCGGCGAGAGCACGAGCCGCGAGGGCAGGGGCGAGGGCTCGGGCGATGACCGTCAGCGCCGTCGCCGGTCCCGTGGCGGCCGCGGCCGGTCCGGCGGAAACCGCTCCGGTGGCAGCAGCTCCGGGGCTGCTCCGCAGGAGGGCTGACACCCGCAGGATCTCAGCTCCCCCGGGATGCTGAGCCCGCACCGGCATCGCCGCAGTCACGGTGGCCCATGATCACGCAGATCATGGGCCACCGTCATGCTCAGCGCCTGGTCACGCGCAGCGCATGCTCACTCGGGGCGCTCGGGCACGCGCAGGGCAAGTTCGCACGCAACGCTCGGAGGCTCAGGGCCTGATGATGCGGGTGCCGCTGGTGGCCCGCGCCGCGATCGACTCGAGCACCTCTGCGGCGGTGAGGTTCTCGCCCAGCAGGTTGGGTTTGCCGGTGCCGTGGAAGTCGCTGCCGCCGGTGATCAGCAGGTCATGTCGTCGAGCGAAGTCGCGCAGCCGCGCCGTCTCCGCGTCGCTGTGCTCGCGGTGGTCGACCTCGATGCCGTCCAGCCCCGCCTCGATCATCGCGTCGAGCAGCGCGAGCGGCAGATCATCATCTCGGGTCACCGAGCCCGGGTGCGCGACGATCGAGACGCCGCCCGCCTCCCGGATCGCACGCACTGCGGCCAGCGGCGAGGGGGCGTAGTAGGGCACGTAATAGGGCTCTTCAGAGTTGAGTGTGGGGTGAGGCGTCGAGGCCTCCGGTGATGAGGAGCATTCGGAGTCGG
>NZ_BAABGE010000004.1:0-658962 GCF_039541415.1 Brachybacterium paraconglomeratum | reverse complement strand
AATTGCCATTCAAATAAATGGCATCAACAAACAGACACGCTATTGAGATATCAAGCAACACGCGCACATCGTTCTCTCACCGCAGAGCGGTTCGAGTCAGAGGCTCGGTGGCGCCGGCGGAAACTTCCTACCGACTGACGTTCTACGTCGTCGTTCCGGCGCGAATCACTACTCTAGCAGTTCTTCGCGGTCCGTTGCAACTCCGCTCCATGTGCTCCCGGTCTCGTTCGGATCTACTCGAGATCTTCCCTCTGACCTGCCCACGTTCACCATCTCGGTCTCCCGATCCGGCAGTCCTGCAGCCGTCCCGCTCCACTCCGTTCCGTCCGCTTCCCAGTGGGAGGCTGTCGGCCCTTCGTGTCTGCGTTCTTCCTGCTGACAAGAAAGAACATTACGGGTCCTGGTGGGGTCCGTCAAACCGGAGGATTCACCTTCCATTCACCTCGATAGGCCAGCATTACTGCAGGTCAGCCCCCGTTTTCCTACTCTGGGAAAGCGCTCGTTCACCCGAATGTGACCCGCGTCTGAGAGGGGCGTCACCGGAACTTATCGTCGGCTTGACAGTTTGGTTGCCGGGCCGTATTTGCCCATCGCTGCGGGTGCGCCGGGCACTGGTCGCGGCACTCCCCTGCCTAGAACAGAGACGAGCCCCGTGCTCTGCAGCTGCAGAGCACGGGGCTCGTCATATCTCGGGGTCGATCGTCAGCCGGCGAGGCGGACCATCGCGGCGTTCTTCCGCCCGCGCCGCAGAAGCAGATGCCTGCCCGGCAGCGACTGGAGGTCCCCCACTTCTCCGGCGAGGTCCTCCGGAGTCACCTTCTCTCCGTTCACCGAGAGTCCTCCTCCCTCAGCATCGCGCCGCGCGGCACCCTTCGACGCGGCGATGCCGGATTCTACGAAGGCCTCGACCAGTGGGGTGGTCGCGGTGACTTCCGCGTTCGGCAGTTCGCGCGCGATGGCGAGGATGGTCTGCTCATCGAGCTCCCGCACATCTCCTCGTCCGAACAGCACCGCGGCCGCGGCCTTGGCCTGCATGGTGGCCTGGTCGCCGTGGACCATGGTCGTGAGGTCGTCGGCAAGCAGCTTCTGAGCTGCTCGCTGATGGGACGCCTCCATGGTCGCGTGCTCGAGCTCTGCGATCTCCTTCTGGGAACGGAAGGTGAAGTACTTCAGGTAGTTCACGACATCCCCATCGGCGGCGTTGAGCCAGAACTGGTGGAACGCGTAGGGGCTGGTGAGCTCTGCGTCCAGCCAGACGGCGCCGCCTTCGCTCTTGCCGAACTTGGTGCCATCCGCCTTGGTCACCAGCGGGGTGGTCAGGGCATGCGCGTCGTGGCCCTCCACCTTGTGGATCAGATCCACGCCCGCGAGCAGATTCCCCCACTGGTCGTTGCCACCGAACTGCAGGGAGACGCCATGGCGGCGATGCAGCTCGAGGTAGTCGATGCCCTGGAGCACCTGGTAGCTGAACTCGGTGTAGCTGATCCCCTCGTCGCTCTGCAGGCGTCGAGCCACGGTGTCCTTGGCGAGCATGGTGCCCATGCGGAAGTGCTTGCCCATGTCCCGCAGGAAGTCCAGGGCGCTCATCTGCCCGATCCAGTCCAGGTTGTTCACCATGGTCACGGCGAACTCACCGTCGAGGTCGAGGAACCGGGAGATCTGACCACGCAGGCTGTCCACCCAGGTCGCGACGATCTCAGAATCGTTGAGCACCCGCTCCCCGGACATGCGCGGATCACCGATCAGGCCTGTCGCCCCGCCCACCAGGGCGTAGGGATGGTGACCGGCGAGCTGGAGCCGGCGCATCGTGAGCACCTGGGTCAGGTGACCGACGTGGAGGGACGATGCCGTCGGGTCGAAGCCGCAATACAGGCTGACCGGTCCGTCCGCCAGAGCGCTGCCGAGCGCCTCGCGCCCGGTGGTCTGTACGACGAGTCCTCGCCAGGCGAGCTCGTCCAGGACGGAATGCATCGATCGGTTCCTCTCGGAGGGGCACAGGGGTGCCGGTGGTCCGGCCTGAGTGGCCGGGGGCTGACTGATCAGATGAACGCACGGACCGGAGCCCGGGCGTCACACCCTTCGGGCCCGCGTAATGCGTGCCTGAGCGCCATTGTCACAGATCCCGGGACTGCGGTGCGGCACTGGCCGCCGGCCACCAGCGACCACGTTGCTGCCACCGGAATCCTGTCTCTGATGAGGGTTGAACGCCCAATAGCCGTTCAACCCTCATCAGGAGACAGATTTCCGGTGGCCGAGCCGGGTGGCCGACGGTGCCGGGTGGCCGACGGTGCCGGGTGGCCGACGGTGCCGGGTGGCTGGCTGTGCCGGTCGGTGGGTGTGGCCCGACGCTCAGCGGTCGCGGGTGAATCCGCGCAGCGTGGAGATCGCTGCGGCGGCGGCATCCTCCTGCTCCGCGACGCGGACCGGTGCGGTTCCGCCCTTCGCGTCACGGGAGGCGATGGACCCCTCGACGGTGAGCACCGAACGAACGGAGCCGTCCAGGTGCTCCGAGATGGCAGCCATCTCCTCATCCGTGAGATCCCACAGCTCCTTGCCCTGGGACTCGGCGACCTTCACGCAGGCTCCCGAGATCTCGTGGGCGATCCGGAACGGGACCCCGCGGCGCACCAGGTGATCCGCGATATCGGTCGCGAGCGAGAAGCCCTGCGGCGCGAGCTCGGCCATCCGCTCGGTATGGAAGACCAGGGTCGCCATCATGCCCGTGAACGCCGGCAGCACCAGGTCCAGGGAGTCGACCTGGTCGAAGACCGGCTCCTTGTCCTCCTGCAGGTCGCGGTTGTACGCGAGCGGAAGGGCCTTGAGCGTGCTCAGCAGACCCACCAGGTCGCCGATCATCCGACCCGCCTTGCCGCGTGCGAGCTCGGCGATGTCCGGGTTCTTCTTCTGCGGCATGATCGAGGAGCCGGTGGAATAGGCGTCGTCCAGGGTGATGAACGAGAACTCCTTGGTGTTCCACAGGATGATCTCCTCGGCGAGCCGCGAGAGGTCGATCCCGATCATCGCGAGCGCGAAGGAGAACTCGGCGGTGAGATCGCGCGAGGCGGTCCCGTCGATCGAGTTCCACACCGAGTCCGAGAAGCCCAGCTCCGCGGCGACCGCCTGGGGATCCAGGCCCAGGCTCGAACCGGCCAGCGCCCCGGAGCCGTACGGGGAGCTGTCCGCACGGCCATCGAGATCGCGCAGTCGCTCCACATCCCGCAGCAGCGGCCAGGCATGGGCCAGCAGATGATGGCTCAGCAGCAGCGGCTGGGCGTGCTGGAGGTGAGTGCGGCCCGGCATCGGGGCTCCGTGCACCTCACGCGCCCGGGCCACCAGCACGTCGACGAGGTCCAGGACCTGGTCACCGACGGCGCGGGCCTGATCGCGGATGAACAGCCGGATCAGGGTGGCGATCTGGTCGTTGCGAGAGCGTCCGGCGCGCAGCTTGCCTCCGAGGTCCGCCCCCGCCCGCTCGATGAGCCCGCGCTCGAGGGCGGTGTGCACGTCCTCGTCCTCGGGCGCGGCGGCGAACTCGCCGGAGGCGACGTCGGCCGCGAGGGTGTCCAGCGCGCCCTGCATCCCGGCCAGCTCACCATCGCTCAGCAAACCCGCAGTGTGCAGCACGTTGGCGTGAGCCTTCGAGCCGCGCAGGTCGTACTGCGCCAGCCGCCAGTCGAAATGGGTGGAGACGGACAGTGCGGCCAGCGCCGCCGCGGGGCCGGAGCCGAAGCGTCCACCCCACAGCGAGGCGTTCTCCATCGCGGCCGACGGGTCCGCTGCAGCTGACGGATCCGCGGCGGCCTGCCCGGCAGAGTCATCCATCTGGGTGCCGTCCTGGCCTGGCAGGGAAGAGTCCTGGCTCATGCCTGCTCCTCGGGTGCGGCGTCGAGGTCCTCCCCGTTGCCGAAGGCGACGTCGCGGGCTGCGGCCTGCTTGGCGGCCAGGCCGTAGATGTCGATGAAGCCGCGCGCGCTGCCCTGGTCGAAGGTGTCGCCCTCGTCGTAGGTGGCGAGGTTGAAGTCGTACAGGCCGGTCTCGGTACGGCGCCCGGTGACGGTCGCGCGGCCACCGTGCAGGGTCATGCGGATGTCACCGCTGACGTAGCGCTGGGTGTCCGAGATGAAGGCGTCCAGGGACTTCTTCAGGGGCGAGAACCACTGGCCGTCGTAGACCAGGTCGGTCCAGCGGTCGCTCACGGTGCGCTTGAAGCGGGCCTGCTCGCGCTCGAGGGTCACGCGCTCGAGCTCCTGATGGGCGGTGATCAGGGTCATCGCGCCGGGGGCCTCGTAGACCTCGCGGGACTTGATGCCCACCAGGCGGTCCTCGACGATGTCGATGCGGCCGATGCCCTGGGCGCCGGCGCGGCGGTTGAGCTCCTGGATCGCCTCGAGCGGGGAGACCTTGCGCCCGTCGATGGCGACCGGGATGCCGCGCTCGAAGGAGATGATGACTTCGTCGGCGACCGGCGGGAAGGCCGGGTCGTCGGTGTAGCTGAAGACGTCCTTGGTGGGCTCGTTCCAGATGTCCTCGAGGAAGCCGGTCTCGATGGCGCGGCCCCAGACGTTCTGGTCGATCGAGAAGGGGTTGTGCTTGGTGGTCTCGATCGGCAGGCCCTTGCGCTCGGCGTACTGGATCGCCTTGTCACGGGTCAGCGCGAGGTCGCGCACCGGGGCGATGCACTTGAGCTCAGGAGCCAGCGAGGTGATCGAGACTTCGAAGCGGACCTGGTCATTCCCCTTGCCGGTGCAGCCGTGGGCGACCGTGGTGGCGCCGAACTTCTTGGCTGCCTTGACCAGGTGCTTGGTGATCACCGGGCGGGAGATCGCGGAGACGTTCGGGTAGGCGTCCATGTACAGCGAGTTCGCCTGGAGTGCGGGCATGCAGTACTCGTTCGCGAACTCATCGCGGGCGTCGGCGACGTACGCCTCGACGGCGCCGCAGTCCAGGGCTCGCTGGCGGATCACCTCGAGGTCTTCGCCGCCCTGGCCGACGTCCACCGCGCAGGCGATGACATCGGCGCCGGTGGCGTCGTGGATCCAGCCGATGGCCACGGAGGTGTCGAGGCCGCCGGAGTAGGCGAGGACGATCTTTTCGGTCACGGTGATGCTCCTAGTCGTGATTCACAGAGTGCACGGGCGGGTCCGGCGGGGCCGGCACCCGAGGCCGAGCGGTTCGGGGGTCGAGAAGTCTTGGGTCGAGAAGTCTTGGGTCGAGAGGTCCTGCGGGTCGAAGCGGTCAGGCGCTGCGTGGCGCGTCGGGGGCCGACGAGCCGGGGGAACCGGCGGGGGCCGTCTCCGTGGACCGGCGCCGGGGCGGCGGCACGGGGTCGACGGACTCCCGTCGGCCATCCGCGAGATCGAGCAGGCGCTCGGCGAGCCGGTCACCGCCGGCGGGGTCCCGGGCGACCAGCAGCACGGTGTCATCACCTGCGATCGTACCGAGGACATCGGGCATCACCGAACGGTCCATGGCGGAAGCGAGATACTGCGCACCCCCGGGCGGAGTGCGCACCACCACCAGGTTGCCGCTGGCCTCCGCGGAGACCAGCAGGCCCTCCGCCAGCCGTGGCAGCCTCGCCTCGAGCAGCTCGTTCTCCGGTGCGGCCGCCGGGCGGGTGGTGCCGCCCTCCGGGGGAAGCCGGTAGACGAGGCTGCCCGCCGAGCCGCGGATCTTCTCCGCCTGCAGCTCCACCAGGTCCCGCGAGAGGGTCGCCTGGGTGACCTCGATGCCCTCGGCGGTCAGCAGCTGTGCGAGCTGGGACTGCGAGGACACCTCCTGGTGGGTGAGCAGCTGGACGATGCGCTGCTGACGGGAGGTCTTGGTCTGGGCGAGGGCGCGGCGGGAGTCGCTCATCGGCGCGCTCCCTGCGGGAGGGCGTGCGCGGCGGTGCTCTGGTCGGGGTGCTCGAGCAGCCAGGCCAGCAATGCCTTCTGGGCATGCAGGCGGTTCTCGGCCTCGTCCCACACCACGGAGGAGGGCCCATCGATGACCTCGGCGGTGACCTCCTTGCCGCGGTAAGCAGGCAGGCAGTGCAGGAACAGCCCGCCGGAGAGCTCCATCAGCTCCTCGGTGACCTGGAAGGGCGCGAACGTCTCCTCGCCGCGGCCGCCTTCGCCCTCCTGGCCCATCGACACCCAGGTGTCGGTGATGACGGCGGTGGCGCCCCGGGCAGCGAGCCGGGGATCATCGGTGAGGGTGACGCTCCCGCCGGTGGCGGCGGCGATCTCCTCGGCGCGGGCCACGATCGCCGGGTCCGGGCGGTGGGAGGCAGGAGAGGCGATCCGCACGTCCATGCCGGCGGTGACGCCGCCCAGCAGGTACGAGTGGGCCATGTTGTTCGCCCCGTCGCCGAGGTAGGCCAGGGACCGACCTGCCAGCGCCGCGTCACCCTCGGCCAGTCCCCCGGTGTGCTGGGCGATGGTCTGCAGGTCAGCAAGGATCTGGCAGGGATGGAACTCGTCGGTGAGGGCGTTGATGACCGGCACGCTCGAGTGCGCGGCCATCTCCTCGATGCGCTCCTGGCCGAAGGTGCGCCAGACGATCGCGGAGACCATCCGGGTGAGCACGCGGGTGGTGTCGGCGATGGACTCGCCGCGGCCGAGCTGGCTGCTGCCGGCCTCCATCACCAGCGGGCTGCCGCCGAGCTCCGCGACTCCGGTCGCGAACGACACCCGGGTGCGGGTGGAGGACTTGTCGAACATGATCGCGACCGTGCGCGGTCCTTCGAGGGGGCGCTTGGCGAAGCGATCCTCGGCCAGGGCCAGGGCGAGTGCCAGGACCTCCTTCTGCTCGGCCGGGCTCAGGTCGTCATCGCGCAGGAAGTGACGGGGCATCTCAGTTCTCTCCTTCAGGCGCAGCGGCCTCGAGCAGGGCGGGCAGGGCAGCGGTGAACGTGCCGAGCTGGGCCGGGGTGATGAGCAGCGGCGGGGCGATCCGCAGCGTGGTGGCGTCCGGGGCGTTGACGATGAAGCCGGCCTCGAGCGCCGCCGCCGCGAGCTGCGGGGCGATCGGGGCGCGCAGTCCGATGCCGAGCAGCAGGCCGGCTCCGCGCACCTCCTCGATCAGCGGATGGTCCAGAGCGAGCACGTCGCGGGTGAATCCCGCGCCGACTGCTTCGACGTGCGCGAGCAGATCGTCCTCGAGGATCGTGCCGAGCACGGCGAGCGCAGCGGCGGAGGCCAGCGGGTTCCCCCCGAAGGTGGTGCCGTGCTGGCCGGGCTTCAGGAGGTCATGCACGGCGGGGCCGTAGCTGATCACGGCGCCGATCGGGAAGCCGCCGCCCAGACCCTTGGCGAGGGTCATCACGTCGGGCTGGAGGTCCTCGATCGCCTGATGCGCGAACCAGTGGCCGGTGCGGCCGATGCCGGTCTGGACCTCATCCAGGATCAGCAGGGTGCCGTGCTCGCGGGTGAGCCGGCGCAGCGCGAGAAGGTATTCGGTGCTGAGCGGGCGCACCCCGGCCTCGCCCTGGATGGGCTCGGCGAACACTGCGGCGACATCCCCCGGGGCGAGCGCCTCGGCGAGCGCCGCCTCATCCCCGACATCGAGGAACTCGACTCCACCGGGAAGCGGCTCGAACGGGGCGCGATACGCCTCCTTCCAGGTGAGGGCGAGGGCGCCCATGGTGCGGCCGTGGAAAGAATTGCGCAGCGCGAGGATGCGGGGACGGCCGGTGCGGCGGGCGATCTTGAAAGCGGCCTCGTTGGCCTCGGTGCCGGAGTTGGCGAAGAACACTCCGGAGCCGGCCGGAGCCTGCGCGAGCTGCAGCAGCTTCTCGGCGAGCTCGATCTGCGGAGCGGAGGCGAAGAAGTTCGAGACATGCCCGAGGGTCTCCGCCTGCTTGGTGATCGCGGAGAGCAGCGCCGGGTGGGCGTGGCCGAGGGCGTTCACGGCGATCCCGGCGAGCAGATCGAGGTACTGCTTCCCGTCGGTGTCCCAGACGTGCACGCCCTCGCCGCGGGCGAGGACCTTCTGGGGCGTGCCGAAGACGGGCAGCAGCGCGTCTCCGTAGCGCTGGGCGAGATCCTGCTCGGGCTGTTCCTGCATGGGCTGTTCCTGCATGGGCTGTTCCTGCTCAGACATAGTCGTCCCTCCTCACCATGGTGCCCACGCCCTTGGTCGTGAACACCTCCAGCAGCACGGCGTGCTCGATCCGGCCGTCGATCATCGCGGCGGTGCGCACCCCGGCGTCGACCGCGCCGAGCAGCGCCTCAGCCTTCGGGATCATCCCGGCGGTGAGGCCGGGGAGCATCTCCCGCAGCTCCGAGGCGGAGATCTCGGGGATCAGCGAGCCGCGGTCCGGCCAGTCGCGGTAGAGGCCCTCGACGTCGGTGAGCATCACCAGCTTCTCGGCGTCCAGTCCTTCGGCGAGCGCTGCGGCGGCGAGGTCGGCGTTGATGTTCAGGACCTCTCCGGTGGGGTTGCCGTCGGCGTCGACCTCGGGGGCGATCGAGGAGATCACGGGGATCCTCCCGCTCTCGAGCAGGTCGCTGATGGCGTCGATGTTGACGGCGCCCACTGCACCCACGTGGCCGAGGTCGACGTCCTCGCCGTCGACCACGGTGCCGCGACGGGTGGCGGTGAACAGTCGGGCGTCCTCTCCGGACATGCCGATGGCGAAGGGGCCGTGGTGGTTGATCAGACCCACCAGCTCGCGGCCCACCTGGCCCACCAGCACCATCCGGGCGATGTCCATGGTCTCGGCGTCGGTGACGCGCAGGCCGCCGCGGAAGGTGGATTCCTTGCCCACCCGCTTCAGCATCGCGTTGATCTGCGGGCCGCCGCCGTGGACGACGACCACGCGGATGCCGGCCAGGCGCATGAAGACGATGTCGGCGGCGAACCCGCGTCGCAGCTCTTCGTCGACCATCGCGTTGCCGCCGTACTTGACCACCACGATCCTGCCGCGGAAGCGCTGCATCCAGGGCATCGCCTCGATCAGCACCTCGGACTTCTCGCGGGCTTCGCTGCGGGCGGCGTCGAGCTGCGCCAGGGGGTTCTTGCCGACCAGCGGCGCATCGCCTGCCGGCTCACCGGCCGGGCTGTTCTGCGGAGTGGGATTCATGAGGAGTAGGCGCTGTTCTCTTCGACGTAGTCGTGGGTGAGGTCGTTGGTCCAGATGTCACCGGTGGCCTCGCCGGCGCCGAGATCGACCTCGATGAGGGTCTCCCGCGGGGTCATGTCCACCTCGGAGCGGTCGCGGTGGGCACCGCCTTCGCGGCACACCTCGACTCCGTTGACGGTGACCGAGAGGTGTGCGACGTCGAAGGGTGCCACAGCCTCGGGGACGCAGCCGGCTGCGGAGACGATGCGGCCCCAATTGGGGTCGTTGCCGAAGATCGCGGCCTTGACGAGATTCGAGCGGGCGATCTCGCGGGCGACGGCGAGGGCTGCCTGCTCGGTGGTGGCGGAGCGGACGATCACGTGGACGTCGTGGCTCGCGCCTTCGGCATCGGCCACCAGCTGGCGGGCAAGATCCGCGCTGACGGTGCGGACCGCCTCGGTGAGCTCGTCGAGCCCGAGGGTGATGCCGCTCGCGCCGGAGGCCAGCAGGATGACCGTGTCGTTGGTGGACATGCAGGCGTCGGAGTCGACGCGGTCGAAAGTGGTGGAGGTCGCGGCGCGCAGTGCGGCGTCGGCGGTCTCCGCGTCGACGTCGGCATCGGTGGTGAGGACCACCAGCATGGTCGCGAGCTGCGGTGCGAGCATGCCCGCACCCTTGGCGATCCCGCCCACGACGACGCCGGAGGGCGTGGTGACCTCCGCCGTCTTCGGGACCGAGTCGGTGGTCATGATCCCGCGAGAGGCGGCGGCATCCGCCTCTGGTCCTGCCGTGAGCTGACCGGCGGCGGTGGTGACCCCGGCCAGCAGCGGCTCCATCGGCAGGCGCTCCCCGATCAGCCCGGTCGAGCAGACGAGCACGTCCTGGGCTGCGACATCGAGCAGGCTGGCGAGGTGCTCGGCGGTGCGGTGGGTGTCGGCGAAGCCCTCCGGGCCGGTGCACGCGTTCGCGCCGCCGGAGTTCAGGACCACGGCCCGTGCGCGCCCGTCCGAGACGGCCTGGCGGGACCAGAGGACAGGAGCTGCCTGGACCCGGTTGCTGGTGAACACCGCGGCAGCGGTGTCTCGCGGACCGTCGTTGACGATGAGGGACAGGTCGTCCTTGCCGGTGGCCTTGATGCCAGCAGCAAGGCCGACGGCGCGGAAGCCGCGGGGGCGGGTGATCGACATGGGAGCTCCTGAGAGGTCTGGGAGGTGCTGTGGCGGAAGCGTCGCGGGAACCTGACGGTCCAGCGGCGACGGGAGTTCTGGGGATCGCGCTCAGGGCGCGAGCGCGGTCCGGGTCAGGCCGGTGCGCTCGGGCAGTCCCAGCGCGAGGTTCATGGACTGGATCGCCGCTCCGGCGGTGCCCTTGACCAGGTTGTCGAGCGCGGAGATCACCGTCGCCTGGCCGCTGTGACGATCCACCGCGGCGCCGATGCGGAGGGTGTTCGCGCCGGTGACCTCGCCGGTGGAGGGGAAGACCCCCTCGGGCAGGACGGTCACGAAGTGCTCGTCGGCGTAGTCGGCCTGCAGGGCGCCGAGCAGATCGGCGGTGGTGGTGCCCTCTGCGACGGGTGCGGTGCACACCGCGAGGATCCCGCGGCTCATGGGCACCAGCACCGGGGTGAAGCTGAGGCGCTGACCGGTCTCGCCGGTGGCCCGGCGGAGGTTCTGCAGCACCTCGGGGACGTGGCGGTGACTGCCGCCGACGGCGTACGGGGCGGCGCTGCCGGAGGCCTCGGCGAACATCAGATGCTGCTTGGCTGCGCGGCCGGCGCCGGAGTAACCCACCGGCAGCACAGCGCTGAGCTGTGTGGCGTCAAGAAGGCCGGCGCGCACCAGCGGTGCGAGCGCGAGCGAGACGGCAGTGGCGTTGCAGCCGGGCACTGCGATCTCGCGGGCGCCGACCAGCAGCTCGCGCTGGCGGGTGCCGTCCGCCAGGGGCAGCTCGGGCATGCCGTAGGTCCACGTCCCTGAGTGCTCGCTGCGGTAGTACTCGCTCCAGTCCTCGGCGCTTTCGAGCCGATGGTCCGCGCCGAGATCCAGGACCAGCACGTCCGGGTCCTCCGCGCGCAGCGCAGCAGCGATCTGGCCGGACTGCCCGTGAGGGAGGGCGAGCACGACCACGTCATGACCGCGCAGGGTGTCCACGCTCGTCTCCGCCAGCACGGGATCGTGGCCGAGGTCGATGTGCGGCGCGACCTCGCTGAGAAGCTTGCCCGCGCTCGAATGCGCAGTCACAGTGGCGACCTCGACGCCCGGGTGCGAGGAGAGCAGCCTCAGAGTCTCTCCCCCGGCGTAGCCGGAGGCGCCGACGACGGCGACGCGGGGTCGCTGCGAGGTGGCCGGATGCGCCGCGGGGATGGCGGAGTCGCTCGAAGAAGTCATGCCGGAAGTATATACAGCAGTCTGCATGATCAGCCACTCGGTTCACTGCATGGACTCCCTGGACGCGTCCCGCAGGAGAGGTGGAGGCGCGGCCAGGCCAGTGCTCATGATAGAGATGAATGTTGTTCTATCTGGGGCCGGACGGCCCCTACAGGAGGTAGTGATGAAGGATTTCTTCATGGGTGAGTCCTCGCCCGGAATGATCGACTGGACGACGATGCCGACCTACAACACGATCATGTCGCTCGCCGCGGGCGCTGGTCTTGTCGCTCTGGTCCTCTTCGTCCGTGACCTGATGCGCCACCGGGCCGAGGATCCCCTCAGCACGGACGGCTGGGCGCTGACCTTCGGCTCGCTCGGGGTCATCCTCACGGTGACCGGCGCGCACATGAGCTTCACCTGGCCCCTTGCCGCCGGCGGGTTCGCCTTCGACAACGTCATCTTCGGGGAGACCAGCCTCGGCTTCGGGATCCTGATGTCCGCCCTGGCGATCTTCCTGGCGAAGCGAGGTGATCGGATCATCGCCTCCCCGACGCCGCTGACCGAAGTGGCGCGGGCCGCGCGACCGCTCAGCATCTTCATCGCAGGTCTCGGCCTGGCACTGGTGGCCATCATGTTCGCCGGCATCGTGTACCAGCTGTTCGCCGCACCGCCACAGGAGCCGATCTCCGGAGCATTCGCCGAGTGGCCCCTCGTGGAGGCGATCTTCATTTCCCTGCTGTTCGGTCTGGTCGGGGTGGGTGCTGTCCTGGCTCCCCTGGCCATCCGTGCTCTCTCGAAAGCCTCCCCGAGTGCTGGCGGAGACGCCACGTTCCAGGTCCCGACGATCGCCAAGGTCGTCGGCGCGCTCTGGCTGGTGACCGGCGTCGTCTTCGTCCTGTTCGGAGCGATGAACTTCTACACCCACATCGGGCTCATCGTGAACACGATGTGAGGCCGCTTGATCTGTCCTCACGAAGGGCGGCGCGAGAACGCGGGAGGGGTGCAGCTGACAGCTGCACCCCTCCCGCATTCTCGTTCCGGGGCGCTCTCTGCCCGGGCTCAGTCGCGCGGGGCGCGCAGGAAGGGGATCACGGGCAGCCGTACCCGTCGGCCCTTGGACGCCATCACGGTGCCGACGATCGCATAGACCGCCTCCAGCAGGCTGACGACGAAGAACAGCCCCAGCACAGTGAAGACGAGAACGTTCATCACCGGACGGAACATCATCCCGTTGCCGGAGGACGACGGAGATCCGGTGAGCACCGCGATCAGCATCGTGAGAGCCATGAGCACGGGCCAGCACAGCTGGGTCAGGCCCCAGTTCGCTGCGCGCACGCCGTTGACCGCGGCGAGCGCGCCGTACCTGCGCTGACGAAGGCCCACGACGAGCTGGGTGATCCCGGCGATCAGCAGCCCCACGAAGGGGATCGGGAAGTATGCCAGGAATCCCAGCGCCCAGGCGATGGTCCCGTTCCGCGCCGGGACGGCCGGCGTCGGAGCGGGACCGGGCGGAACCTGTCGCGCCGGTGCGTCGTCAGGACCGGTCGGCCCCGGAGCGGAGCTCGCGGGGTCGATGGCAGGAGGCATCGGGCTCACGCGCGCAGCACTCCCCCGACGGCGGCATCGACGGCCGCAATGCAGCGCGTGCGCGCCTCACCGATCTGCTCGGCGCTCAGGGTGCCCTCGGTGGAGCGCAGCCTGACCGAGAAGGCGAGCGACTTCTTGCCCTCGCCGATCTGCTCACCGGTGAAGACGTCGAACAGGTGGACGTTCTCGGCGAGGTCACCGACACCCACCACGATCGCCGCTTCGACAGCCGAGGCCGGCACGTCCTGGTCGACCACGAAGGCGAAGTCCTCCTTGGCCACCGGGTAGGTGGGCACCGGAGCGGCGACCACCACGGCAGGGGCCGACGCGATCAGGGCATCGAGATCGAGTTCGAAAGCGCTGGTGCGGGCGGGGAGACCGAACTCCTTGACCACGGCGGGGTGGAGCTCACCGGCATGGCCGATCACCGTGCTCTCCCCGTCAGCGGTGAGGACCCGCAGCTGCCCGGCGCGGCCGGGATGGAAAGGAGCATGCTCGGTCTGGCGCACTTCGAGCTCGGTGCCGACGGCGGCGGCCGCCCGGCGCGCGAGGTCGAAGGCATCGGTCCAGCTCCAGGGCGCGATCTCGCCCTGCCAGGAGCCCGGGCCGGACGCCCCACCGACCACGGCGGCGAGGGTGCGGGTCTGGACCGGCAGTGCGGCGAGGACCTCCTCGAGCTCGGCGTCGGTGGGCCGCTGGCCAGCCGCCGGGACCGGTGAGCGGGCGCCCTCACCGCGGGAGCGGGAGGTGGTGCCGAGCTGGAAGATCGCCACCGACTCCTCGCCGCGGCCGAGGTTCCGCCGGGCGACGGGCAGCAGGGTCTGCAGCAGGGAGGTCCGCATCAGCGGCTCGTCGTCGGCCAGCGGGTTCAGCAGGCGCACGGCGTCGCGCCGCGTGTCGTCGGCCTCATAGCGCAGGGCGTCGAAGATGCCCTCGCCCACGAAGGGATAGGACGTGACCTCGATGACCCCTGCCTCGGCGAGTGCGCGGTGTGCGTCACGACGGGCTCGCTGGGCGCGGGTGAGGCCGCGGCCACCGGGCGCCGTGGGCAGGATCGACGGGATCGTCTCGTAGCCGACGAGACGGGCGATCTCCTCGATCAGGTCCTCCCGGATGGTGAGGTCCGGGCGCCAGGAGGGCGGGGAGACGGCGAGGGAGCCGTCGCGGGCGTCCTCGACCTGGCAGCCGATCATCTCGAGGCTGCCGCGCACCTGCTCCGGGGTGTAGGCGATGCCGACCACGCGTTCGGCGTCGCCGAGCGGGAGGGTGATCGCCGCGGCCGGGGCGGGGACCGAGCCCTCATCAGTGACCGTCGGCGCGATCTCGCCGCCGCCGAACTGGGCGATCAGCTGTGCGGCACGGTAGGCCGCGACCAGCGGCAGCTGCGGATCCACGCCGCGCTCGAAGCGCTTGGACGCCTCCGAGGGCAGGCGGTGACGGCGCGCGGAGCGGGCCACCGAGATGGAGTGGAAGGTCGCCGCCTCGAGCACGATGTTCGAGGTGGTGCTGGAAACCTCGGTGGACTTTCCACCCATCACACCGGCGATGCCGAGCAGGCGCTCGCCCTCGCCGCCCTCGCTGTCGGTGATGAGCAGGTCTTCCGGATCCAGGGTGCGGGTGACGTCGTCCAGCGTGGTGAGCTTCTCGCCCTGCCGGGCGCGACGCACCACGATCGGGGCGACGACCTGGTCGGCGTCATAGGCGTGCAGCGGCTGGCCGAGGTCGAGCATGACGTAATTGGTGACGTCGACGATCAGGGAGATCGAGCGCATGCCTGCCAGGGTCAGCCGGCGCGCCATCCAGCGCGGGGTCTGCGCAGCCGGGTCCACACCGCGCACCTCGAGGGCCACGAAGCGGGAGCAGCCCTCGACGCCGCGGATCGGGGCCTCGTCGCGCAGCTGGACGGCGAGCCCGCCGGCGTCGGCCGCAGGGACTTCGACGGTGGAGACCGGATCGGTGAAGCTCGCGCCGGTGGCGTGGGAGTACTCGCGGGCGACGCCCCGCATCGAGAAGCAGTAGCCGCGATCCGGGGTCACGTTGATCTCGACGACCTCGTCCGCCAGGCCCAGCAGCGCGATCGCGTCGTCGCCGGGCTCGCCGCTCAGGCCTTCGGCGTGCCCGCGGCCGAGCACGATGATGCCGTCCTCACCGGAGGGGTCCTCGCCCAGGCCCAGCTCGTCGCCGGAGCAGATCATGCCGTCGGAGGTGTGGCCGTAGGTCTTCCGGGCCGCGATCGCGAAGTCGCCGGGGAGCACGGTCCCGGGCAGGGAGACCACGACGAGGTCTCCCTCGACGAAGTTGTGCGCGCCGCAGATGATGCCGCGGCTGGGGCGCTCCTGCCCGGGCTGGGGGTCCTTGGGGTTGTCGGCGTCCTCGTTGTGCTCGGGGCCGACGTCCACGCGCACCCAGTTGATGGTCTTGCCGTTCTTCTGGGGCTCTTTGACGAGTTCCAGCACGCGGCCGACGACGAGCGGTCCGGACACCTGGGCACCGAAGATCGCCTCCTCTTCGAGTCCCACGCGGGAGAGGTCGGTGGCGACCTGCTGGGCGGAGGCGCCCGTGGTCAGCTCGGTGTGCTCGGCGAGCCAGGTCAGGGGAATGCGGGGCATCTCAGATCTCCGTACCGTAGTGCTGGGAGAAGCGGACGTCGCCCTCCACCATGTCGCGCATGTCCGCCACGCTGTTGCGCAGCATGAGGAGGCGCTCGATCCCGAGTCCGAAGGCGAAGCCCTGGTACTCCTCGGGGTCCACGCCGGCCGCTCGCAGCACGTTCGGGTGGACCATGCCGCAGCCGCCCATCTCGATCCAGCCGGTGCCGCCGCAGACGCGGCAGTTCGGGTCCGCGTCGTGGTCCAGACCCTCACGCGCTTCGCAGCGGAAGCAGCGGAAGTCCATCTCGGCGCTGGGCTCGGTGAAGGGGAAGTGGTTGGGGCGCAGGCGCGTGATCGGTGCCCCGCCGAAGATGTGCGCGGCGAAGGCGTCGAGGGTGCCCACGAGGTTCGCCATCGTCAGGCCCTTGTCGATCGCGAGCCCCTCGACCTGATGGAACATCGGTGAGTGGGTCGCGTCGATCTCGTCGGCCCGGTAGACGGTGCCGGGGCAGGCGACGTACAGCGGGGCGCCGCGCTCGAGCATCGCGCGGATCTGCACCGGTGAGGTCTGGGTGCGCAGCAGCATCCCGGAGCCCTCCGGCGCGACGTAGAGGGTGTCCTGCAGGGAGCGGGAGGGGTGCTCCGGGTCCGCGTTCAGCGCGTCGAAGTTCAGCCAGGACGATTCGATCTCCGGACCCTCGGCGATCTCCCAGCCGATGCCGACGAAGAAGTCGTTGATGCGGTCCTGCAGCACCGTCAGCGGATGCGAGGCGCCGCGGGGGCGCAGATCGGTGGGGAGGGTGACGTCGACGGTCTCTGCGGCGAGCGCAGCCTCCTCCTCGGCGGCGGCGAGCTCCTCCTGGCGAGCGGCGAGCTGCTTCTGGACGCGACCCTTGCCCTGGCCGACCAGCTTGCCGGCGAGGGCCTTCTGGTCCTTGGGCAGGTCCTTGATGGCGCGGTTCGCGGTCGAGAGCACGCTGGCATCGCCGACATGGGCGATGCGCACCTGCTTGAGCTCGGCAGTGGTGGCGGCCGCGGCGATCGCGGAGAGCGCGGCATCGATGGCGTCGCCGATGGTCGCCTCGTCGATGACCGGGGCGGCGGGAGTCGAGGATGACTCGGACACAGGTATCGCTTTCGTCCGGGGGCAGGAGGGCACGGGCGCCACTGTGCGGGAACTGCGGCGCGGGCACCGCAGACCATTCTAGGAGGCGCGGACAGGGCGCACATCGGATGCCGCTCTGCGACCGTGTCACAACACCCCCAGCCCATGCGGTCCACGGCACTCAGGCGACTCTCGTAGGCTGGCCGCAGCATCATCGTCTCCGAGGAGGACTCTGTGACCTGGACCGTGAAGGGCGTCGTCGCCCGCAGTGAGAAGCAGCCCGCTGAGCTGCTCGACATCGTCATCCCCGACCCTGGGCCGAACGACGTCGTCGTCGACATCGAGGCGACCGGCGTATGCCATACCGACCTCGCCTACCGCGACGGCGGGATCAACGACGAGTTCCCCTTCCTGCTGGGACATGAGTCCGCAGGCCGCGTCTCCGTGATCGGCGAGAACGTCACCCACGTGGAGATCGGCGACTACGTGGTGCTGAACTGGCGCGCCGTGTGCGGGCAGTGCCGCGCCTGCAAGAAGGGCGTGCCGCAGTACTGCTTCGACACTTTCAACGCCTCCAAGCCCATGACCCTCACCGACGGCACCGAGCTGACCGCGGCGCTGGGCATCGGCTCCTTCTCGGAGAAGACCCTGGTCCACGAGGGCCAGTGCACGAAGGTCTCCGAGGACGCCCCCGCTGAGGTCGCCGGACTGCTGGGTTGCGGCGTGATGGCGGGCATCGGCGCCGCGATCAACACCGGTGCCGTGCAGCGCGGCGAGTCCCTCGCCGTGATCGGCCTGGGCGGCGTGGGCTGTGCGGCGCTCGCCGGGGCGGAGCTCGCCGGTGCCACCACCATCATCGGCCTGGACGTCGACGAGAAGAAGCTCGCCGCCGCGAAGGACCTGGGCGCCACCCACACCGTGCTCACCAAGGGCCTCTCCCCCGAGCAGATCGCCGAGAAGGTGCGGGAGCTTACCGGCGGCTTCGGCGCGGACGTGGTCGTGGACGCCGTGGGCATCCCGCAGACCTACGAGACCGCCTTCTACGCCCGCGACCTCGCCGGCCGCGTGGTGCTGGTGGGCGTGCCGCGCCCGGGCGTGGAGATCACCTTGCCGATGGCGGACGTGTTCGGTCGCGGCGGGGCGCTGAAGTCCTCCTGGTACGGGGATTGCCTCCCCGAACGGGACTTCCCGTATCTGATCGACCTCTACCTTCAGGGCCGACTGCCGCTGGATCGCTTCGTCACGGGCCGCACGGACCTCGCCGGAGTCGACGGCGCGCTGGATGCGCTCCACGACGGCAACAGCCTGCGCACCGTGGTGGAGGTGGCACGATGACCGCCCGCCTTGCACACGCCGTCACCTCCGGCACCTTCAGCCTCGACGGCGAGACCCACCAGGTGGACAACAACGTCTGGGTGCTGGGCGACGACGAACAGTGCGTGGTCTTCGATGCCCCGCACGACGTCGACACCGTGCTCGACCTGGTCGGCAACCGGGAGTGCGTGGGCATCCTGCTCACCCACGCCCATGACGACCACGTCCGCATGGCCCCAGAGCTGTCCGAGGCGCTCGAGGCTCCGATCCTGCTGAACCCCGCCGACCGTGAGATCTGGCAGCTCACCCACGGCGACCTGCCCTGGGACGACGAGGTCGAAGACGGTGACATGTTCACGATCGCTGGGGTGAACCTCGAAGCGCTCCACACCCCGGGCCACTCCCCCGGCTCGACCTGCTACTACTCCGAGGAGCTGGGCGCCGTGTTCTCCGGCGACACCCTGTTCCAGGGCGGTCCGGGTGCCACCGGGCGCTCCTTCTCCTCGCGGGAGACGATCGAGGAGTCAGTCCGCGAGCGCCTGTTCGCGCTGCCCGAGGACACGGTGGTCCACACCGGCCACGGGCCCGACACCACCATCGGCGCCGAGAAGCGCGCCGCGCAGGGCGACTGGCTCTGAGCCAGCCCCTCTGAGCACGACGCGGCGGCGATCATCCTTCGATGATCGCCGCCGCTGCGCGTGGCCGATGCTCCTGTCAGCTTCCGAAGCCGACTGCACGGATGGGCGAACTCTCCTGCACTGGTCGAGCCATGCTTCATTTGAGGTTGCCCTAGTGGAACTTTCAGTCGTCTGGGCCACCCCCGGCTTATCGGCAGATAACCTACGTGTCCACTAAACCGGGGACGGACCACCTTCGTCGGCAGCACCCAGGCGTCTTCTTGCGGTGCTCAACGGTCGAACGGCCTCGCACCGGCTATGAAGCGTGGGGGCGAGGCCGTTCGACCGTTGACTTCATGGAGCGCGAGCTGTCAGGCGGCGACCACTATCCGCTCAACCTGGCCGCCGGGACCCTCTGTGACGACGACCCGCCAATTCCATGCCCGCAAGAGGATGGCGACCTTATCGTCCTGTCCAATTCCGCTGGCGCTTGAAGGGAACAAAGCTGCCGCCACGAGGGCGTAGAGCTCAAGGCGATGCGGCTCTGAGGCGAGGTCTTTTCTCTTCTCGATGCACCAGCTGAGCGCGGACTCAACGTTGTCTGCGTCCAGATCCCAAGCGTCACTAGCTGTGTAGCTTTCGTTCGCAATCTGAGTTAGAGCGACCGCCCTGTACCTTGGGAAGACAAAAGTAGACATGTCTCGCTCGTCCACGCTAGAGATGTCACCTGCGAACAATGTTCTTCTTCTCCGAAACAGTCTTGGAGCCGACGGTGCCGTGACCAGGTGACGTGATTTGCATGGTAGTAGTCTTTACCCAGTACCCATTGCCCAATCCGGCGTTACCTGACATCGGGACATAGTAGACCATCGGTGAAGGTGACCCTACAGTGACGGTTCGTATTTGGTCTGCCTGAGCACGTTTCTTGGGTGACCCCTGCGCGTGCGGCGTGAACGAGAGGATACTGCGGACGCGAACGTTGACACGATCGAGGCCGGTCCCATTGCACTTGACCTTTACCTTGTAAATGGCTCCCCCCGCCCCCTTTGAATAGTGGGTGGTATCAAGTTGGCCAGTGCAGACTATCCCTTTGTAGCCCGTTGATCTGCTGGTGATCCCCTGGGTTTCGACACTAAGCGTGTCGCCGAAGTCGAGAAAGTCCTCCGCAGGAGCGGAAAGCGCCTCTGCCTCGGCCGCATTGGCGGCGTCATCGAAGCCATCTGAGGCGTCTGCTTGCGCCGGAGTTGCGATCATTAACGAGAAGATTGCAAGACTCGATATTGCGACGAGGAGGCGGCTTTTCTTCACTGTGGACATCGTTATCCTTAAGAGGGCTGACGGGAGATCTCGCAAGCTTCTGTTTAGAGCATGAGAGAAGCAGTCTGGCTACCGAAAGCGTTACTCCTGGCGGGGCGAATACACTCTGAGCCCACCCTAGATCATCGGCAGAGGAAATTTCCAGACGACGGGAGTTCCGCTGCCGAAAGAGCGCCCTGAGAGCCTTCAGGATGAGCGCTGACGAGCGATGGCAAGCCGGGTTGGCGTCCCGCAAGTCGAATGAATACGGACACGGTGCGCATCAATGCCTGCTACCAAGCGAGCATCGCGGGAGGGCCATCCGGGCTCGGCGCCCCCTACCGTCGAGCGAGAACTTTCTTGCCATCCGCTCGGAGCTCCCCGGCCGGCGAGACATGGCGGTAGAGGGTCTGGCGGCTCACGCCGAGCTCGGCACAGAGGTTCCCGACGTGAGTGTCGGGCTTGCCCATGGAGGCCATTGCGAGGCGAAGCTTGGCGGGGGTCATCTTGAACGGTCGCCCGCCGGTGCGGCCGCGGGCGCGTGCGGCGGACAGCCCGGCGGTGGTGCGCTCGGAGATCAGTTCTCGTTCGAACTCTGCCAAGGCGGCGAAGATGCCGAACACGAGCTTGCCGGAGGCTGTGGTGGTGTCGATCGCAGCTCCCTGGCCGGTCAGGACCTTCAGCCCGATTCGGGACTGCCGCGCGGATAGGTGACATCTTGACCTGCCCTACGGTTAGGTTTCCACTCTTGGTCGCTAGCTTCCGATGGTGGTGAGTGCCCGCGGGGTGCGGGCGAGGTCGTAGTCGTGGGGTGTCGCGTACTCGAGGGAGGAGTGCCGGCGACGACGGTTGTAGAACACCTCGATGTACTCGAAGATCGCGTTCGCGAGCTCGATGCGCGTCTTCCACTTCTTCCGGTTCAGCAGCTCGATCTGCATCGTCGACCAGAACGACTCCATCATCGCATTGTCGAGGCCATCGCCGACGGTCCCGAACGACGGCAGCAGTCCCGCTGAACGGATCTTCTGAGTGAAGACCCAGGAGGTGAACTGGACTCCGTGATCCGCATGAACGATCCCTCCGGGCCCTGGCTGACGTGCACGGATTGCCATGTCCAGAGCGTTCACGACCAGGGTGGAGTCCTGTTTGGAGTCGATAGCCCAGCCGATGATCTTGCGGCTGCAAGCATCCAGCACGGCGGCGCAGTAGATCTTGCCCTCCCGGGTGGGATGCTCGGTGATGTCCGTGACCCACAGCTCGTTCAGCGCGAGACGGTGGAACTTGCGGTTGACCAGGTCGTCCGCTGTGGCTACCCCCTTGAGTCGCTTGATTCTGGCTGGGCCTGGAAGGCCACCGATTCCGGCGCGAGTCATGAGGACGGAGATGAGCCGGCTGGAACACGGAATGTTCATTCCGATGGTGAGCTCGGCGTGGATGCGGCGGTAGCCGTAGGTGCCGCGGGAGGCGACGTGGATCTCCCGGATCAGGCCGGTCAGCCAGCGGCGGCGCAGCTCAGTGGCACTGGTCGGGCGCTTTCGGTACCGGTAGTAGCCCTGACGGGAGACGCCCAGTAGGCGGCAGCAGGTGCTTGTGGGTGCCCCGGCGTCGACGAGTCGGTCGATCACCGGGTGCGCCCTTTTGGGGCAACTCCTCCCTCCTCGTCGAGCCACGTCGCGGCCCGGCGGAGGATCGCGATCTCCTGCTCGAGCTGGCGGACACGGCCGCGCGCCGCGCGGAGCTCGGCAGATTCCTGACTGCTTAGTCCCGGCCGGCGGCCGAGGTCGATATCGTCCTGTCGCAGCCAGTTGTGGAGGGTGACCTCGTGGATGCCCAGGTCCAGTGCGGTCTGCTTGACCTGGCGGCCCTCGCGGACCAGAGCGATGGCACGGGCACGGAACTCGGGAGGGTACGGGCGAGGCATGCGAAGAGCCTTCCATGAAGACCATCGACTAGCGACGTCAACTGGAAACCGAGCCATAGGTCAGGTCACCGTGAGCTGATGCGCCGCGAGGTGTCGCTCGCGGCGTCGGCGGGTGGGTTCCACACTGGCGCTCCCCCGCAGGCAGCGTGTTCCATCAGGTCAGCATACCGCGCTCAGGGAAGAGCGGTCATCTACTGATCTTCCACAGGGCGGGCCACGTGCTCGGAGGCCGAGGCTCCTGCCCCTTCCTCGGCCTGCGATATCTCCACGGCGTCCCCGCCAGTCGCGCCGGGCATGCGTCCGCCCTGCAGGCCCGCCAGGTACGCGTTGTACGCCGCGAGCTCCGCGCCGCCGTCGCGCTCCGCCTTGCGGTCGTACTGGCGTGCTCGGCGGTCGTCGGACTTCATCCACATCGCCGCGACGATGATCGCGTAGCCGACGGTCGGGACCTCGGAGATCGCCCACATGATCGTCCCGCCGCGCACCTGGATCAGCTCGAGCCGGTCCGGCGAGTACATCCCCAGCTGCGAGTACCAGCCCTCCGCCACCAGCCAGGTCGCCGAGACCATGGCCACCCCGAAGAAGGCATGGAAGGCGAGGGTGACCAGCAGGGTGATCAGCTTCAGCACCGGGTTGATCGGCTTCTGCGAGGGGTCGATCCCGATCAGCACCCAGGCGAACAGGTAGCCGGAGGCGAGGAAGTGCACCGTCATCAGCAGATGCCCGACGTGGTGCTCCATGGCCAGCTCGAACAGCGGCGAGAAGTAGAAGATGACCAGCGAGCCCACGAAGATGAACCCGGCCACCGGCGGGGAGGAGACCAGCCGGGAATAGCCGGAATGCAGTGCGGCCAGCACCCATTCGCGCACCCCTCGCGAGCCGTCGGTGCGCGGCGCGACCGCGCGGGACAGCAGCGTGACCGGGCCGCCGAGCGCCCACAGCGGTGGCACGATCATCATCATCGCCATGTGCTGGATCATGTGCGCGTCGAAGCGGAACTTGCCCCAGGCGGCGGCGCCGCCGTTCATGACCCAGGCGAAGGCGAGGCAGCCGGCGAGGAAGCAGGCCGTGCGGATCCACGGCCACACGTCACCTCGACGGGTCAGCCGCACCACTCCGATGAGATACAGGCCGGCCAACGTCACGGCCAGAGCGAGGGCGATCCAGTCGGGCTGGAACACGGTGAACAGGGCGCTGGGTCCGAACTCTCGCTCCGGCGGAAGGTAGCCCACCAGAGACAGCACCCGCAGCTCCCCCACAGCGGGGATCTCCTGCGGGACCGGCGGGGCGGAGCGGCCCAGGGCGATCGACGCACCGATCACCGCCGCCATCACCACACCCTCAGTCATGACGAGGTGACGGAAACGGATCCGCTCCCCCAGCCGTCGCCTCTGCAGCGCGCCGAGAATGGCGAGGGCGAGCAGCCCTGCCGCCTTGAACAGCACCACCCGGCCGTAGCCGGTGGTGAGCAGCTCCGACCAGTGGGACATCCGGATCCACGCGCTGATCAGCCCGCTGAGCGCGAGGGCTGCGACGGCCGCCAGAGCCCAGGGGGAGAAGCGACGGATCGCCGTGGTCATCTGCGACGCGTCCATGCGCGCGCTGAGCAGGAAGAGGACCAGCAGCCCACCGGCCCAGACGCTGACCGCCACCAGGTGCACGGACATGGCGTTGACGGCATTGACATGGTCGAGGCTGGAGCCGGCATGCCCGGCGAGGCCCAGGGCGGCGGCGCCGATCCCGGCGAAGGCGAGCCCCCAGCAGGCCATCACCGTGGACCGTGCGATCGCGTAGGCCAGTGCGGACAGCGCCGCGAAGACGGTGATGGTCAGCTGGATCCGGCCCAGCTCGCCCCCGAGCGCCACGTCCCAGACGTTGAGGTCGGTGCCCGCGCCTGTCGCCTCGAGCCCGACCAGCGGGATCAGGGCGAGCGAGGCGGCCGCCCACAGCAGCGCTCCTGCGGCGCCGAGGCGTACGGTGCGGCGGCGCAGCGGATCCAGGGTGGTCACTTCGCGGCGACCGGGCCCCGGCAGCAGCAGCACGGCGGTCCCGCCGGCGCCGATCGCGAGCAGCAGGCCCAGGTGGTGCAGGGCGCGCACCGCCGGTAGCCCCCAGGTGACCAGCGGGGACGCCGGGACCAGTTCGGCGGGGGCGAGGGCCCCGGTGGCGGCCATGCCCGCCAGGGCGGCGGCGACGGTGAGGAGCAGGAGGAGCGGGAGGGCGAGGACGCCGGCGCGCTGGGAGACGGCGTTCATGCCCCTGCCTGTCGGCGCCGGAGCGTCTCGAAGAGGCAGACGGTCGCGGCGGTGTGGACGTTGAGCGATTCTGCGTGCCCGGCCAGGGGAATCCGCACGGTCAGCGGGGCAGCGGCGAGGGTGGCCTCATCCAGTCCGCGCGCCTCGTTGCCGAGGATCCAGGCGATCCGCGCGGGCAGCTCGACGGTGAAGAGTTCGGAGTCGGCGTATCCGCTGGTGGCGGCGGCGGTGATGGAGGTCGCGGCGAGCTGGGCGAGCACATCCTCGACCGCGGCGCCGGTGAGCACGGGGAGATGGAACAGGCTGCCGACGGCGGCGCGCACGGCCTTCGGCGAGTAGGGGTCGGCGCTGGTGCGGGTCAGCACCACGAGGTCGGCGCCGGCGGCGTCCGCGGTGCGGATCAGGGTGCCGACGTTTCCGGGATCGCGCACCTCGTGGAGCACGACGACGGTGACGGGGCCGTCGGCCGGCAGCCCGTTCACGGCGTCGGCGGCGGCCGACGAATCCTCGGCGGGCAGGGCACCGACGGCGACGACGCCCTGCGGTGACACCAGAGCACCCTGCGAGGAGGCTGCTTCCTGCGAAGAGGTGACCCCACGGGAGGTGCCGTCGGCCCTCTCTCCCGCTGAGCCGGTGACTGCGGGTTCGCGGACCAGGGCGCGCAGGATCTGCTCGTCCACGGTGCGCACGGGGACGGCGGCGGCGCGAGCCAGCTCGACCAGCTCGGGGTGGTCAGCTGCTGCGCGCTCGGTGAGGAACACTTCGTGCGCCAGCTCGGGACGGTGCGTCAGCAGCGAGCGGACCGACTGGGGTCCCTCGATCCGGAACCTGCCCTGTTTACGACGTGCAGAGCGCCCGGCCAGTGCCGCTACCTTCTTCACCCGCTCGGAGCGGGGAGAGGTGAGCGGAGACTGATCCGGGCGCTCGTTCATCGCAGAGAATGCCGCGATGTCAGGCTGCCGGGGCGTTGACGTCCTCGGGGAGGGCGTTCTTCGCGACCTCGACCAGAGCGGCGAATGCCGGGGCGTCGTGGACGGCGAGCTCTGCAAGCATGCGACGGTCGACCTCGACGCCAGCCAGGCCGAGGCCCTGGATGAGGCGGTTGTAGGTCATGCCGTTGGCGCGGGATGCAGCGTTGATGCGCTGGATCCAGAGCTGACGGAAGTTGCCCTGACGCTTCTTGCGGTCGCGGAAGTTGTAGGTCTGCGAGTGCAGCACCTGCTCCTTCGCCTTGCGGTACAGACGCGAGCGCTGGCCGACGTAGCCGCTGGCCTGCTCAAGGATTTCCCTACGCTTCTTATGGGCGTTTACCGCCCGCTTCACGCGTGCCACGTGATACTCCTTCGATCGAAAATTCAGGGGCGCGGGAGCTGTGCTCCCACGTGGGCGATCAGCGGCCCAGCAGCTTCTTCATACGCTTGACATCGGACTTGGCGACAGAGGTGTCGCTGCCGAGACGGCGCTTGCGGGTGGAGGACTTGTGCTCCAGCAGGTGGCGAGCGCCCGCCTTCTCGCGCATGAGCTTGCCCGAGCCGGTGACGCGGACGCGCTTCTTGGTACCCGAGTGGGTCTTGTTCTTCGGCATCTGCCTGTTCTCCTTGTGACGTTTCTCAGGACTCGACGCTAGGCTCAGCCTCAGCCGTGGGCGCGGACTTCTCGTCCTCACTCCGGGCTGCAGCCTTCTCCGCATCGGTCTTGCGCTTGCGGGCCTCGGCCATGGCCTGGGCCTTCTTCTTGTGAGGCCCGAAGACCATCACCATGTTGCGGCCGTCCTGCCGCGGGTGCGACTCGACGAAGCCGTACTCGGCGACGTCCTCGGCCATACGACCGAGAAGCTTGACGCCCCTCTCGGGACGGGACTGCTCACGACCACGGAAGCGGATGATGACCTTGACCTTGTCGCCACCGTCAAGGAACTTCTCAACATTGCGGCGCTTGGTCTCGTAGTCGTGGATGTCGATCTTCAGGCCCATACGGATTTCCTTCTGGACCGTATTCGCCTGGTTCTTGCGCGACTCACGGGCCTTCAGGTTGGCTTCGTACTTGTACTTGCCGTAATCCATCAGACGCGCAACCGGCGGATTCGCACCGGGCGCGACCTCGACGAGATCGAGTCCTGATTCCTGGGCAAGACGCAGGGCGTCCTCGACACGGACCTCACCGACCTGCTCGCCGGCGGGTCCGACCAGGAGGACCTTGGGGACCCTGATCTGACCATTGATGCGCTGTTCGCTGATGTTGGCTCCTCACCTTGATTCGAGTCGGAAGACGACGAAAGCCCCCGCAAATATCATGCGGAGGCCCCAGGTGCACGCGCAACAGCGCGGTCCGGGCATTGCTGCCCGGCTGCGATACTGACCCAGCAGCTGTGCGCTCGCGGCCGGAAGGCGCACGGGCAGATCGCCACGAGGTGGGAAGGGACTCCACTTGAAGGAACGAATGACGAGGGTCTCGACCTGTTCCAATCGTCTATCCTAGCAGGAGTGGGGCCGCAGTCCAGGTGATGTGCGTCGCGCCCGCATGCTGCGACAACGAGGAGTGCTGGTGGAGACCGATCGCGATGCGTCCGGCGGGGACGACCTCGCCGGTCGTCCCGACCCTGACACACCCTCCCCTGAGTCTCCAGAGTCTCATGACTACGGCTACGGGCAGACGCCGCTGGATCCCGCGGGGACCGGCGGTGCTCGCGCAGCTGACTCCGGGTCTCCCGAGGGCGATGTGCCCTCTGCGGCCTCTCCTGCGGCGGCATCATCCGGGGAGGATGCCCTCTCCACCGGCGCGGAGACCTCTTCTGCCGGCCCCGAGTCCTCTTCCAGGACCGGCCAGGTCCCCGCAACCGGCATCCGCCCGGTGACTGCTCTGCGCACGGCGCCGCGTGCAGTGCTCCGCCCGGTCCCGGAGGGCTTTCCCACCCCACCGCCACGGCCGGCCAGGCCCAACCGTCGGCCCGCTGCACCGCAGGAGCCCGCCCCGGCGGGGAAGAGCCGTCGCGGGGTGCTCATCGCGGGAATCTCGGTGATCGCTGTCCTGCTGCTCGCGGTCGTCGTCGGTGGCGGGGTGCTCGCCGTCCGGACGCTCTCGCCCGCCGCACCGGCGGGCGGTTCCTCGGCCCCCTCGACGGGGACGGCACCCGAGCCGACCGGTCCTGGACAGGTACAGATCGGCGAGGCGACCATCACTGAGGTGAGCACCGAGGTCGGGGTGCGCAAGGTCGGCTCTCCGGGATCGGCCATGGAGCCCGAGGGTGAGTACATCGTCGTGATCTTCGAGGTCGACAACCCGCGTGACCAGAGTCTGGATATCGGGGACCAGCTGGAGCTCGAGGCCGCTGATGGCCAGACCTATGCTCCCGACTCCGATGCGGGCATCACCTTCGAGGCGGACGACAGCAGACCACTTGGAATGGTCGACCCCGGCAGCACCGTCACCTTCCACAAGGTCTACGACGTTCCGATCGGCACCCAGCCGACGGGCCTGCATTTCAGTTTCAGCAACATGACAGAGACTGGGACCCTGCCGCTGGGGTAGCTGAGCACCATCCCTCCCCCGCCGCGAGCTCACCCACCATCCCGCGCGCCCGCTCCGGGCGCGAACCCTCGACCACGAAGGATCTCTGCAGACGTGAACGACCACCAGCACCACGACCACTCCAGCCACACCGGACACGCAGATCATGCCGATCATGCCGAAGCCCCCGTCCTGGGCGGTGAGGAGCTCCGCGATATCGCCGATGTGGCGGCGGTGGAGATCATCACCTCCGCCTGCGTGCACCTGCTCAGCGCTGCGGCGGTGAAGGTCGGGCTCGCGGAGGACGAGGCGACCGGTCAGTACCAGGACCTCGACGAGGCCCGGAAGCTGATCAATGCACTGGCCGGTCTCGTGACCGCTGCAGCCCCGGAGATCGGCAACGAGCATGCCCGTTCGCTGCGCGATGGCCTGCGCTCGCTGCAGCTGGCCTTCGCCGAGGCGCTCCCCTTCCCCGACGAGCCCGGCAAGGCACCGGGCGAGAAGTACACCGGCCGCGTCTCCTGACCGCGAACGCTCCCTCCTGCTCCTCGTGAGCCGGGCCTCCGGGCCTCGGTGTGCACAGGGCTCCCAGCAGCGTCAGCGCAGCCGGGAGCTGCAGGGGTCAGGAGCCGAGGACGAGGCGGAGCGAGCTGATCCGATCGGCGACCAGCTGCTCGGCACCGAGACGCGCGGTCACCTCGTCGACCGTCCGCCGCACCTCGGGCGCGGTGAGGCCGGGGCGCAGCCGGAGCTGGAGATCCACCTCAGCCCGCTCCCCGGCCCGCGCAGAGAGCGTCAGCACCTCGGCAGAGGACTCCGCAGCGACCCGGTCCAGCACCTCGGCCAGCTCTGGATCCTGGTGCGGAGGGATCCACTGCCTCCCCTGAGCCAGCGCCCACAGCACTGAGCGCGGCAGCAGCACCGGTCCACCCTCTGCAGCGGAGGCAGCGGGGTCGATGAGGAGGCCTGTGCAGCCCTCCTGGACCGCTGCCTGCGCGGCCTGAGGGGCGATGACCGGTACCGGCCGGGCGTCTGCGCGCCAGGCGGTGAGGGCCGCTACCGAGGTGAACAGCGGCAGCACCGTCGTGCCGTCGGGGGCCGTGATCGAGACCATCGCCATATCGGCGCCGTTGTCGCCGGTGAGCCCGTGGGCGGTGGTCCCGGTCTCGGTGGCGACCGCCATGATCGGCACCAGCACCCGGGAGGTCGCGAGGGCGGAGGCCAGCTGCTGGCGGTGAGGGTCCTGCCCTGCTCGATGCGCGGCGAGGGCCGCAGCGACGGCAGCGGGTGCGCTGCCGTCATCGGCGGGAAACGGGCTGAGCGTGTAGTCCCGCCCCTCCCAGGAGATCCCGGCGGTGTCTGTCAGCGGGGACTTCTCGCGGAAGTGGGACGGCAGGGTCCGGTGGACCTGCTCGGTGCGGTCATCAGCTCCTGCCTGACCTCCGGCCGGAGGCCCTGCCGAGGACCCGGCCGGAGCGGCAGGATGATCGTGCTCCTGCGCCGGGCTCATGGGCGGCCCGCGACGTCGAGCGCCTCGCCCATCGTGAACGCCTGTGCATACAGGGCCTTGCCGACGATCGCGCCTTCGACCCCTGAGGAGACCAGTTCACGCAGGGCGCGCAGGTCATCGAGGGAGGAGATCCCGCCGGAGGCCACGACCTTCGCCTCGGTGCGCGAGCACACCTCGGCCAGCAGCTCGAGGTTCGGTCCGCGCAGGGTGCCGTCCTTGGTGACGTCAGTGACGACGTAGCGCTGGCAGCCGGCCTCGTCGAGCCGCTCGAGGGTCTCCCAGAGGTCGCCGCCGTCGCGGGTCCAGCCGCGTGCTGCCAGGGTGGTGCCGCGCACGTCGAGGCCGACGGCGATGCGGTCGCCGTGCTCCGCGAGGATCTCCGCGGTCCACTCCGGGTTCTCGAGTGCGGCAGTGCCGAGGTTGACGCGGCGGCAGCCGGTGGCGAGCGCTGCGGCGAGCGACTCGTCATCACGGATCCCGCCGGAGAGCTCGACGTTCATATCGACAGCCGCGACCACCTCGGCGAGCAGCGCGGCATTGGAGCCGCGGCCGAAGGCGGCGTCGAGATCCACCAGGTGCAACCAGCTCGCGCCGCCCTCCTGGAAGGACAGCGCCGCATCCAGCGGGGCGCCATAGGCGGTCTCGGTTCCTGCCTCGCCCTGGACGAGTCGGACGGCCTGGCCGCCCTGGACGTCGACGGCGGGGAGCAGCTCGAGCACGGGAGCGGTCATGGGGTGCCTCCTGGCAACGGGTGCGGGCGAAGGCCCGGCGTGGTGTGGGGTCTGGATGTAGTGCGTCGCGACGATGCCTGCGACGGTAAGCGGGCTGGGCTCAGCCGGTCTGGATCCGCCAGATCGAGATGCCGAAGCAGATCAGCCCGAGCAGCAGCAGGCCGACGCTCGCCCACCAGGGCTTCTTCGAACGGTAGAACGACCAGGCACCGCCGAGCAGCATCCCCCCGGCGAACAGCGTCAGGAACGCGAGCATCATGAGGCTGTCTCCCTCGGGGGGCGGGGCAGGGCGCTCAGCCAGTTGGCCAGCAGCCTCGCTCCGGCCTCGCCGGACTTCTCGGGGTGGAACTGGGTGGCGGTGAGGGCGCCGTTCTCGACCGCCGCGATGAAGCGGTCTCCCCCGTGCTCGGACCAGCTCACCTTCGGTGCGGCGAGCGCGCCGATCTGCTCCATCTCCCAGCGGCGCGCGGCATAGGAATGCACGAAGTAGAAACGCTCCTCGGCGATGCCCTCGAAGAGACGGGAGCCCTCGGCGGCGTCGACGGTGTTCCAGCCCATGTGGGGCACGACCGCCGCTTCCAGGCGCGTCACCTCTCCCGGCCACTGCCCGAGGCCGCGAGTGCGTTCGCCGTGCTCCGCGCCGGTCTCGAACATCACCTGGAGGCCCACGCAGATGCCCAGCACGGGGCGCCCGCCTGCGAGGCGCCGCTCGATGATGCGGTCTCCGCCCACTGCCTTGATCTGCTCGAGGGTGGCGGCGAAGGCGCCGACCCCGGGGACGACCAGCCCGTCCGCGCGGAGGGCGCGCTCACGGTCTGCGGTGAGCTCGACGTCGGCCCCGGCGGCCTCGAGTGCACGGACCACGGAGCGCACGTTGCCGGACCCGTGGTCCAGGACCACCACGTGGGCTGCAGGCACGGGAGCCGCATCCTCGGGGGACGTGGGCCCATCGGCCGCGGGCGCGGGGCCGGCTGCGGGAGTGGCTTCGGCCGTCACTTGCGCTTCTTCCCGGAGGCGATCCAGGCGAGCGCCTCGGAGCGGTTCAACGCAGAGGGGTCCAGCCCCTCTCCCAGCTCCTCGAGGGCAGTGGCGCCCAGCAGCAGCTCCTCGACGAGATCGTCGACCGCGCCGAGCACGATCGCAGGCGAGATGTCCTCGCCGCGCTCACCGTTCTTGTACCGGGTCGCGGTCATGCGGTCGCCGCGCCGCCAGAACAGCACGATCCCGTTGCGCTGCAGGGCGGTCGAGGCGATCGCGGCGAGATCGTGGGCGGCCGCCTCGGCGAGCGGGCCGATCGCGATCGCGCCGGTGCTGCTGTCATGGGTGCGGGTCCCGACGGGGATGTCGATCCCGTCGGTGCGCGCCTCCCGGCCCAGCCGGACCACGCCGGCCAGCGCCTTCGCGGAGGCGACGGAGGTCGCGACCACCGCGACGCTGGGCACCTCGTCCTCCCCGGCGGTGTCGGTGAGCACGTCCTCGACGGTCAGCGGAGCGTCATCCTCGAGGGAGATGCCCTCCATGAGACGCGCGAACTCCGCGTCGATGTCATCAGCGGGACGGCCGGAGCCCTCCGGCTGCTCGCCGGGGCCGTCCTGGCGCGGATCCTCAGGATCGACGGTGCTCATCACAGTGCTCCCTTGGTCGAGGGGACGTCCAGCACACGGTCGTCATAGGCGCATGCGGCGCGCAGCGCTCGGGCGAGGGCCTTGAACTGAGCCTCGACGATGTGGTGGGGGTCGCGCCCCTCGATCAGCCGGATGTGCAGGCAGATCGCGGCATGGTGGGCCAGGGACTCGAAGACGTGACGGGTCAGCGAGCCGGTGAAGTGACCCCCGATGAGGTGCGTGGCCTGGCCCTCGCTCTCTCCCGAGTGCACGCAGTAGGGCCGGCCGGAGAGGTCCACGACAGCCTGGGCGAGGGACTCGTCCAGCGGGACCAGGGCGTCACCGAAGCGGGCGATGCCCCTCTTGTCACCGAGCGCCTCGCGCAGCGCCTGGCCGAGCACGATCGCGGTGTCCTCCACGGTGTGGTGGGCGTCGATGTGGACGTCACCGGTCGCCTTGACCGTGAGGTCGAAGCGGGCGTGGGTGGCGAGCGCCGTGAGCATGTGGTCGAAGAAGGGCACCGTGGTGGAGACGTCGACCTGGCCGGTGCCGTCGATGTCGAGGGTCAGCTCGATCGAGGACTCGCGGGTGGTGCGGCTGAGGGTCGCGGTGCGGGACGGTCGGGCAGCGGCGCTGGACGCGGGGGTGGCGCTGGCAGCGCTGTTCATGCTGGGGGTGGTGGTCATCGGGGGTCGGCCTCCTCGAGGGCGGTACGGAATGCGGCGTTGTTCTCGGGCGTGCCGATCGACACGCGCAGCCAGCCGGCAGGGCCGACGGCTCGGATGAGGACTCCGCGGGCGAGGAGCGCCTCGAACACGGTGTCACGGTCGGTGAAGCTGCGGAACAGGATGAAGTTCGCGTCGGACGGCGCGACCTCATGTCCGCGCGCCACCAGGTGCTCGGCGAGCGCGTCCCGCTCGGTGCGCAGCAGGGCGACCTTGCCCAGCAGCTCCTCGCGATGGGCGAGCGCGGTGCGGGCGACCGCCTGGGTGACGGCGGAGAGGTGATAGGGCAGGCGCACCACGCGCACGGTGTCCACGATCGCCGGGTCGGCGATGAGATAGCCGAGCCGGGCACCGGCGAGCGCGAACGCCTTGGACATGGTCCGGGCCACCACCAGATTCCGGTGCTTCTGCAGCAGCGTGAGCGCGCTGGGAACACCGTCGCGGCGGAACTCCCCATAGGCCTCGTCGACCACCAGCAGCCCCAGGGTCGCCGCGAGCGCCGTTGCGGCCGCCTCCACGACATCGAGTTCGAGCGCGGTGCCGGTGGGGTTGTTGGGGCTGGTGAGCACCACGATGCTGGGCCGGTGTGCGGCGATCGCCGCAGTGACCGCCTCCGCGGTGAGGGTGAAGTCGGGTGCGGGGCCGCGCTCGGCGGTGACCCAGGCGGTGTAGGTGTCTCGCGCGTACTCGGGGTACATCGAGTAGTGCGGGGTGAAGCCCAGCGCGGTGCGGCCCGGCCCGCCGTAGGCCAGCAGCAGCTGGTGCATGATCTCGTTCGAGCCGTTGGCGGCCCAGACGGCGTGGGCGTCGGGTGCGGGGATCCCGGATTCTGCGGCGAGGTACGCGCCGAGGTCGGTGCGGAGGGCGAGCGCCTCCCGATCCGGGTAGCGGTTCAGGCCGACGGCGGCTTCAGCGGCGGCCCGACCGATCGCTGCAGCGAGCTCCGGGGAGGGGCCGTAGGGGTTCTCGTTGACGTTCAGCGCATGCTCGACCTCGAGCTGGGGGGCGCCGTAGGGCGCGGCTCCCGCGATGCCGTCCCGCGGAGCGGGCAGCACAGAGCTGTCGAAGGTCGGAGCAGGGTTCACGGACATGGCCTCCATGGTAGTTCGCACCGGCTGCTGCCGACGGTGCCGTCCGCTCGCTGAGGCGTTCCACGGTGGGAGCGTGGTTCTGCGCGCGCGGCAGCATGGACGGCGAGGTGGCGCCCTTCACAGATGGGTGGCTGACTGCGGGCGGCTCCAGGGTGCGTCAGTACCCTGGAATCATGTTCCGTTCCCTGGGTGCCCTGGTCGGCGACCTGCTGGTCGTCCTTCTCTTCGTCGCGATCGGCTTCGTGCAGCACGGCACGCCGCTGACCACGCAGAATCTGTTCTTGGTGGGCTGGCCATTCGCCGTCGGCGTGCTGCTGGGGCACCTGGCGATCCGGGCCTGGCGCGCGCCCTTCCGGATCTGGCCGCACGGGGTGTTCGTGTGGGCCATCACGCTCGCCACCACCATGGCGCTGCGCACGCTGTTCAGCGCCGGCACCGAGGTGTCCTTCATCATCGTCACCGCCATCGTGACCGGTGTGCTGATGCTCGGCTGGCGCGCGGTGGCGATGTACCTCACCCGTCGCGAGCGCGCACCGCAGCCGACCGCAGTCACCTCCGAGAACTGAAAGCACTGCCGGCGGTCTGGTCGCCGTCCACCTCGAGGTCGAGCCCATGCCCGTAGGAGTACAGCGGGTCGGAGGTGCCGCCGGGGACGTCCTCGGGGGCCTCTCGCACGGCGGCCATCGAACGGGGAAGGTCGATGGGGAGCCGGCCCCGTGCGAGGATCACGCCGGTGATCGCATCCGCCCAGGCGGCCCCTGAGACCCCGAAGCTGCCGGTGAGGGCATCGCACTCCCCCGCGATGTCGGTGAGCACTGCCGCGCGGTCGAGGTCCACATCGAGGATCAGCGGGCACGCAGCACGGATGCGGGCCAGTCGGTGCGCGAGCCCGGGCGGGAACTCCAGGTCGCCCTGGTGGAACCACGATTCCAGGAAGAGGTCGTCGCGGGGCTGGAACGGGGCACCGATGCGCAGCAGCGCGACGTCGGCCTCGGCCGGGGTGGTCGCCGGCTCCCCCAGCCGGGCGACAACCTCGGCAGGCAGGCCTTCGGCATAGATCTTCGTGATGCCGCGGGTGGTGCGCAGCGGCAGCACGTCAGCGTCGTCGTGGAGGACCACGACGCTGCGTGCCTGCGCTTCGTGCCCTCGTCGGCGGCTCTCCTCGGTGCCCACGAGAGCGACGGCCGCGGACTCGTCGACATAGGGGTCATCGAACAGCCCGAGGCGGAACTTCACCCGCAGCAGTCGGCGCGCCGAGGCGGTCACCCGCGCCTCCTCCACCAGCCCCTCGTGCACCAGATCCAGGAGCAGCTGGGTGCATTCTTCTCCGCCGAACTGATCGGCTCCGGCCTCGAGGATCCGCTGCAGGCGCTGGGCGGGGGTGAGCTCCTCGACGCCCCAGGCGCGAGCTGGGAGCACCTGGTCCCCGACGTGGTTGTCGTTCACGAGCTCCCAGTCGCTGACGATCACTCCGTCGAAGCCGAGCTCGCCGCGCAGCAGGCCGGTGAGCACCTGCCGGTTGAAGCCGAAGCCGACGGATTCGATCTCCTGCCCGTCGATCTCGAGGCCGATGGGCCGCCCGTAGTAGGGCATGATCGCGTCGGCCCCCGCGGCGATGGCCTCGCGGAAGGGCAGCAGGTGGTCCTCGAAGCGACCCCCGGGGTAGACCTGGTCGCGGCCGTAGGGGAAGTGCGCGTCCTCGCCGTCCTTCTGCGGGCCGGCGCCGGGGAAGTGCTTGACCGTGGACTGCACCGAGGTCTCGCCCTCTGTTCCGCGCAGCCCTTCGAGTGCCGCGGTGACGAGGCGGGCCACGAGCTGCGGGTCCTGGCTGAAGCACTCGCGCTGCCGCGCCCAGCGCGGCTCGGTGGCGAGGTCGGCGACGGGGTGCAGCGCCGCCCGGATCCCGACGGCGGTGTACTCCCGGCGCACGGTCTCCGCCCAGGTGCGCACCAGCTCCGGATCGCCGAGGGCGCCGAGCCCGAGGGGTTCGGGCCACAGGGAGAAGAACGACGTCACCCAGGAGGTGCCCGCATTCTGGGCACCGCCGTGGCGGGGGTCGGTGGAGATCGTCACCGGGATGCCGTGCGGAGTGCTCTCCGCGAGCTCCTGGAGCCGGTTGTGCCAGCGGGCCGCGGCCCCGGCGTCCTCCAGCCCATGCACGTTGAAGTGGGTCATGTGCTTGTCCCGCACGACCGTCGAGGTGGGCGACTTCGAGATCGCCCCCGGGGTCTCCAGGAGGGTGCCGTCCGGCCCCGTCTCGATGACGGTGTGGAACATGAGACCGACCTTCTCCTCGAGGGAGAGGCGGCCCAGCAGATCCTCGGTGCGCTCCTCCGGGGAAAGACGGGAGTCCTCGAAGGGGTCCATCACCCCGTTGCGATTCAGGTCGCGGTACCGGGCGCCGTCGGGAGCGGTGGCGAGGTGCGGGAGGGCGCGATCAGCCGTGGGCACGGAAGGTCTCCTGTGCGAGGACGGGACGAAGGCGGGCGGCGACCTCATCGGTGCCGAACCAGCGGTGCAGCTGCTCCTCGAGCAGCACGTTGCCGAGCGCGCCGAGCACCATCGACTGGTCCAGGGAGAGGTGGCGGCGGGCGATGACCCCCGAGCGGACGGCGACCGCGTCGTGAAAGCCGCCGGGCCCGTAAGCACCGAGCTCGGTCTCGATCCGGGAGAGGTTCTCGATCGCCTCCTCCCGTTCGTACTGCATCGCGAGTGCCGCGGCGTGCGGGGTGACGACGCCGTCGAGTCCCTGCGGGAAGGGCTCCCCCGAGTGCCAGTCGGTGCCCGCCGCATCCGAGAAGTAGCCCGCGGGGTTCAGCCCCAGGGCGTCGACGCCGTACTCGCGGTACTCGCCGTGCGGATCGGAGCTGGGTGAGAAGCCCCAGTAGCCGTAGCCGGCCTCGTCGAGGCCGTGCTCGCGCTGGGCGCGCACGTGCAGCGGGTGGTTCTTCCCCCAGCTGTCCGGGCCCCAGGCGGCCTCGGGCACGAACAGGTCCGGCATCAGCTCCTCGAACATGGAGCCTCCCCAGCCGGGCACGATCTCCATGCCGCGGTAGGTGTGCGCACCCTCGAAGACGGCCACGCCCTCGTGCTCGGTCCAGTCGCCGACCGGTGGCATCTCGGGCCAGGTCCACTCCGGCGGGAAGGTGCGGAAGGTCGTGAAGTAGGCGGCGGTGGGGATCTGCTCGGTCATGATCCCGAGGTAGGTGACCATTCGGGCCTCGGAGACGGCCGTGTCGTAGTGGTGCTCGACGTGATACCAGACATCGGCCCCGGGGATGTCGTGGAACAGTGGCCGCAGCTCGGTGCCCTCCCGGCTCGGGTCCTCGACCCAGAAGCCGCCGATGGTCTGCCCGGGCTGCGTGGCGACATCACGGTCGAAGAACACGTCCCAGCGCATCGCGTCGAACAGTCGGCTGGCCCGGCGGCGGTTCGAGGGGTCGGCCTGGGCGACCACGTGCAGGGCGGCGCCGAGCCAGCCCATGTCCACGCTGGAGACGAAGGGGACCACGGGGTCGCCGGTGCCGGGCCAGCTGCGCAGCACCGAGCCGTCGGTCTCGTCGTACCAGTTGTAGTACATGCCGGAGGGTTCGTGGTGCTCCATCTGCTCGAGCGAGTCCAGCGTGCGGGAGATCCGATTGCGAGCCTCGCCCGGCGTGATCAGCCGCAGCTCGCGGGCCAGCAGCGTGGACCACAGGTACCCGCCGATGTTGGTCGGCGAGGTGTGGCGCGAATGCCCCTGCAGATCCGCGTCGATGTTGTCGGAGACGAGCCCGGTGCTGGGCACGGTCATCGCATCCAGGGAGCGCCAGGTGTCCTTCGCCCAGCGGCGCAGGATGCGCTCGGTGCTCCCGCTTCCGGAGCCGCGGCCGAGGGCCGGGACGCCGGCCGACGACAGGCCGGCAGCCGAGAGCTTCGGAGTGGGAGCGGCGAGGGCGGGAGCGGGAGCGGCAAGGGCGGGGCCGGAGGCACCGAGGACAGTGCCGGCTCCGAGCAGCGGGACGGTGAGCAGGGTGCGGCGAGGGATGGTGTTCATGATGCCTCCTCGAGGCGATGGGTACGGCGTCGGACCGGTTCTTCTGCTGGGTGGTGCCGGGACCTCGCAGATCACTTGATGCCGCTGGTGGCGATGCCCTGGATGAAGTAGCGCTGGAAGAACAGGAAGACGACGAGGATCGGCAGGACGACGAGCGTGGCCCCGGCCAGGAGCAGCCCGTAGTCCGTCTGGTTCTGTCCGGTCGAGATCAGGGCGAGCGCGACGGGCAGGGTGTAGGTCGACTCGCTGGAGGAGACGACCAGGGGCCACAGGAAGTTGTTCCAGGAGCCGAGGAAGGTGAGGATGCCGAGGGTGGCGAAGGCGGGCCCGGCCAGCGGCAGGTAGATGCGGAAGAAGATCGCGATCTCGCCGACGCCGTCGATCCGCCCGGCCTCCAGCAGCTCACGGGGCAGGCCGAGGAAGAACTGGCGCATGAGGAAGACGCTGAAGGGCTGCACCAGGAAGGGCAGGATCAGGGCGGGGATGGTGTCGGCCAGCCCGAGGTTCACCACCAGCACGTACTGCGGGATGAAGGTGACCAGTCCCGGGATCATCAGACAGCCGATCACCAGGAGGAACAGCCCGCGCTTGAACGGGAAGCGCAGGTGCGCGAGCGCGTAGCCGAACATCGAGGAGAAGAAGAGGTTCCCGGCGGTGACCGCGATCGCCACCACGGCGGAGTTCTGGAAGTAGCGGCCGAAGGGGCGTTCGAAGAGCCGACGGAAGTTGTCCCACGTGGGGTCCTCGGGAAGCCAGGTCGGAGGCACCCGCAGCAGCTCCCCCTGGGTCTTCACACTGCCCAGGATCATCCACAGGAAGGGGGTGATCACCAGCAGGAGGAAAGCCGTCAGGACGATGTAGGTCAGGATGGGGCGGCGACGATCGATCATCACTTCTCCCTCATCAGGCGGAACTGCGCGAGGGTGACGATGCCGATGACGATGAACGTCAGGTAGGCCATCGCGCCCGCGACCCCGTAGTTGCCGAATCCGAACTGGTTGTAGGTGTACATCGACGCCGAGATCGTGGCGTTCAGGGGCCCGCCCTGGGTCATCACGAAGGGCTCCTCGAAGAACTGCAGGTAGCCGATCGAGGTGGTGACCATGACGAACAGCATCGTCGGCCGGATCGCGGGCAGGGTGACGTGCACGAAACGCTGCCAGGCGGTGGCGCCGTCGAGCGCGGCGGCCTCGTGCAGCCCGCGGTCCACGGCCTGCAGGCCGGCCAGGAAGATCACCATCGAGGTGCCGAAGTTGCGCCAGACGGCCATCACGATGAGGGACAGCAGCGCGGTGCGCTCGTCGCCCAGCCAGTTGGGTCCGTCGATCCCCACCCAGCCGAGAACGGTGTTCACCAGCCCGTTCTCGGGGCGCAGCAGGAACCGCCAGACCACGGCGACGGCCACGATCGAGGTGACCACCGGGGTGTAGAAGCCCATCCGGAACACGCCGCGCAGCCGCAGCACCCCCTGGTTCAGGGCGAGCGCCGCCGCGAGGCCGGCGACGATGGTCAGCGGCACACCGATCAGCACGAACACGCCGGTGTTCACCGCGGCCCGCCGGAAGACGGGGTCCTCGAAGGCGGTGAGGTAGTTATCCAGGCCCACGAAGTTCACCGCGAACGGCGAACGGATGTCGCTGATGCGCATGTCGGTGAAGGACATGAACATCGACTGCAGCACGGGCCAGGCGATGAACACCGTGAACAGCACCACGAAGGGCAGCGAGAGAAGGATCCCGGCGCGCGCCTCCGCCGCGGCACGTCGGCCGCGACGGCGCCGGACGGGCCCGGCGTCGGCGCTCGGGGTCGACCCGCGATCGGGGCCGGTCAGCGACGCGGCGGTCATCTCAGGCCCCGGTACCGATGCTCTGCGCGTCGGACTGGGTGGTCTCCAGCGCGGTGGCGGGTGCGAGGTCCTGCTTGCAGACCTGCTCGATCTGGGCATCGAACTTCGCGGCGACCTGCTCCCAGGTGGCGATGGTCGGCGGGGCGAAGGCCGTCTGCAGCTGGGTGTGGAAGGCCTCGAACTTCTCGTTCGAGGTGACGGTCTCGTCCTCCCAGGCGCTCTGGAGGCCCGGCATCGCGGCGACGATCCCGAACCACTCGATCTGCACCTCGGGCCGCGAGAGGTACTCCACCAGCTTCCACGCCGCGTCGCGGTTGTCCGTGCCCTGGAAGACGCCCAGGTTCGCGCCGCCCAGGAAGCTCGAGCTGGTCTCCTTCACAGGCATCACGAACACGCCGTACTTGTCCGCGAAGCCCTCGCCGCCGACGGCCTCGACCGCGGCCATCATCCACGGGCCGGAGATGAACATCGGGACCGCACCGGAGACGAAGTCCTGCTCGGTGGTGCCCTCAGCGGGAGCCGGGTTGGCGATCCCGTCGGTGAAGTACGACTGGTAGTAGGCCAGCGCCTCCTCGTTCTCCGGACTCTCGAAGGTGAACTCGTCCCCCGCCTCGGAGACGACGTCCCCGCCGTTCGACCAGCACAGGGGCAGCACGGTCTGCCAGGATCCCGGCCCGCCGGGCTGCAGGGCGATGCCCCATTTCCCGTCGGGCTGGCCCTGCATGGCCTTGGCCATCTCGACCAGGCCGTCCCAGTCGGTCGCCGGCTCGGTGATGCCGGCCGCCTCGGCGATGTCCTTGCGGTAGTAGACCAGGCGGGTCTCGACGTACCACGGGACGCCGTAGGCGGTGTCCGCGACGGTGATGCCCTCGACGGCGCCGGGGAAGAAGTCGTCCAGGGCGATGCTCTCCGGGGTGGGCTCCAGGGCGTTCAGGCTCACGAACTCCGCCATCCAGGTCGAGCCGACCTGGGCGACGTCCGGGGCGGTCCCGGCGGCGATCGCGGAGGTGAACTTGTCGTGGGCGGAGTCCCAGGGCAGCGGAGTCACCTCGACCGTGACGTCGGGGTTCTCCTCCTCGAAGCCCGTGAGGAGCTCGGGCAGCGCCTCGCCCTCGGCGCCCATCGCCCAGACGGTGAGGGAGCCGGTGGCGGCGCCTTCGGCGATCGGCTCGGCCGGGGCGACTTCGCCGCCCCCTGTGTCCTCGGCGCGGCCGCAGGCGGCGAGCACGGCAAGCGTGCCGGCGGCGCCGAGGCCGGCGAAGGCACGACGGGACAGACGTGGGGTGGGGATCATGATGACTCCTTCGTCGATGATGCGGTGGTGGGGTGGAACGGGTCAGGTGATGCCGGATCCGACGGCGGTGGCTCCGACGGCGGTGGCTCCGACGGCGTTGGATCCGAGGGCGTTGGCTCCGACGGTCCTTGTCGGATCGAAGGGGCTCAGGCGGTGAGGGCTGCGAAGCGTGGAGCGAGTGAGTCGGCCTCGGCTGCGCAGCCGCAGGATTCCCGAAGCACGAGGTGGGAGTCGACGGTGACGGGATCCTGCGCCGGGTCGCCGTCGATCCGGGCCGCCAGCCGCCGAGCCGCGAGTGCCCCGAGCTGGGCGACGTCCTGGCGCACCGTGCTCAGCCCCGGGGACAGGTAGCGGGCGGTGACGGTGTCGTCCCAGCCGGTGACGGCCAGCTGGCCCGGGACGTCGTGGCCTGCTGCGGTGAGACGGGCGATGATCGCGAGGGCGAGCTCGTCGTTGCCGCACATGAGGGCATCGAGTTCTCCGATGCCGCGCATGGCAGGATCTCCGACGTGGCGGTCATCGGCGGTCGGCTCCGCAGCACCGTGCTCACCGCCGTCTTCCCTGCGGCTGCCGGCGAGGCGCCGCTGCGCGGCAAGGAGCTGCTCGGCGACCTCCAGCCCTGCAGACTCGATCGGGTCGACCGGGAACTGCTGCGCGGGGGACAACCCGGCGGCGTCGAGAGCGTCGAGGTAACCGCGTTGCCGGCGCCCGATATCTGAGCCCTCCTCGGGGCGCCCCACGAATCCGATGCGTCGATGTCCGTGACTGATGAGGTGCTCGGTGAGCATGCGGGCGGAGCTGCGGTTCTCGGCGTAGAAGGCATCGACACCCTTCACCTCGCCTCGGGCGACGCTCACTGTGGGACGAAGCTCGGCGACCTGCCGCACGACGTCATCGTGGGCGCCGCTGCGCGCCATGAAGGCGACACCGTCGACCCTGCCGAGCAGGTCGAGCACCGCTGCGGTCCGGTCCTCGTCGGGCTTGGCGAGGACGAGCACCACGGAGAGCCCATGCTCAGAGGCCGCGACCTCGAACCCGACCAGGAGCTCCGCGTAGTACGGGCCGGCGATGTGCGGGAGCACGACACCGAGGGCCCTGCTGCGGCGAACGGCCAGGGCACGAGCCGCAGCAGCCGGGATGTACCGCAGCTCTCGCGCCGCTGCGACGACGCTGTCGCGGGTGCGCTGCGTGACCTTGGAGGGGTCCCCGAAGGTGCGGCTCACGGTGGCGATCGACACTCCGGCGCGCTCGGCGACCTGGTAGATGGTGGCCCCGGGCAGAGCCTCCCCGTTTCCCATCATCGTGATCTCCTGCTCGTCGTCGAGTCCTGGCGATGCCGTTCCGTGGCGTCCGGCGCCGCCCTGGGAAGCCCTAAGAATGGAAGCGCTTACAGCCTGGCTCGTACTGTATGCGCTTACATTCGGGTTGGCAAGAAACCCTGACGCCATTGCCAGAACGCAGGCTGCGTGGGGAGCACAGCCCTGCGCAGCATGCAGGTCCCACAGGACGCGCAGCGCCCTGAGCCCTCCTGGAGTGAGTCCGTGAAGCGGGCCGTCAGTCCGTGAAGCGGATGTCGATCGCTGCTCCGTGCGCCGGCAGCCCTTCCGCGCGGGCGAGCGTGGTGGCAGCAGCGCGGGCACCCTGCAAGGCGCCGCGGTCGTAATGGACCACGTGGATTCCGCGCAGGAAGGTCTGCACCCCCAGGCCACCGGTGAAGCGTGAGGTGCCGCCGGTGGGCAGGACGTGGTTGGAGCCAGCGGCATAGTCGCCGAGGCTGACCGGGCTGTGGGAGCCGACGAAGATCGCGCCCGCGTTGGTGACTTGGGCTGCGACTGCGGCGGCATCGGCAGTCTGGATCTCGAGGTGCTCGGCCCCGTAGGCGTCGACCACCGCCAGCCCCTGCGCGATGTCGTCGACGAGCACCACTCCGCTCTGCTGCCCGCGCAGCGCCTCGTCGATGCGCTCCTGATGCGTGGCGGCGGGAACCTGGATCGCGAGCTCGGCCTCGACCGCGCCGGCCAGGTCGACGGAATCGGTGACCAGTACGCTCGCCGCGAGCGGGTCGTGCTCGGCCTGGGAGATGAGATCCGCAGCGACGAAGGCGGGATCCGCGGTGGCGTCGGCGAGGATCGCGATCTCCGTGGGCCCGGCCTCGGCGTCGATCCCGACCTGTCCCCGCACCAGGCGCTTGGCGGCGGCGACGTAGACGTTACCGGGACCGGTCACGAGGTCCACGGCCTCCAGGCCGCGACCGTCGCCCAGATCCTCGGCGCCGTAGGCGAGCAGCGCGATCGCCTGGGCCCCGCCGACAGCGAGCACCTCGGTGACTCCCAGCAGCGCGCAGGCCGCCAGGATCGTGGGGTGCGGAAGCCCGCCGAACTCCTTCTGTGGCGGAGAGGCGAGCACTATCTGCTCCACGCCGGCGATCTGTGCCGGCACCACATTCATCACCACGGAGCTGGGCAGCACGGCCCGGCCGCCAGGCACGTACAGCCCGACTCGGCGCACCGGCACCCAGCGCTGGGTCACGGTGCCTCCGGGCACCACCTCGACCGTCTCGTCGGGTCGGGACTGCGCGGAGTCGACGGCGCGCACCCGGGCCGCAGAGTCCTCGAGGGCGGCGCGGATCTCCGGATCGAGCTCAGCGAGGGCTCGGACGAGCTCTTCCTGCGGGACCCGCAGATGCTCCGGTCGCACCCCGTCGAACTTCTCGGAGGCGTCGCCCACCGCAGCGGCGCCGCGGGCGGCGACGTCTTCGACCACCGGGCGCACGGCCACGACCGCGGACTCGACGTCCAGCTCTGCGCGCGGCAGCGCCGCAGTGAGCTCGGCCGCGGTGAGCTGGCGCGAACGGAGGTCGATCGTGGAGAGGAACGGGGTGGGAGCAGGCATGGCATCAGTCTAGAAGGGCGGCGGGGACCGGGCATGTTCTGCTCACCGTTCCGCCCGCGACACAGGAGGACCCCCTTCCGCTGATCGATGCGGTGCCGGGGTTACAGTCGTCCTCGTGCTCGTCGCCTTCCTCCTCACCCTCGTCGCCGGTGGCGCCACCAGCATCGGTGCCGCCCTCGGGGTGCTGGGCCGCGGCACCAACCCGAAGCTCCTGGCCGGTGGTCTCGGGCTCTCCGCCGGGGTCATGCTGTACATCTCGTTCATGGAGCTGCTGCCCGAGGGCGCGCGGGTGCTCTCCGGCGGGGTGACCGACGGTCGCGGCACCGCCTTCGCCGTGCTCGCCTTCTTCGTGGGCATCGCCCTGATCGCAGTGCTCGACCGGCTGGTCCCCAGCGCGGTCAGCCCCCATGAGTTCGCGGGCCGCATGGACGGCAGCCACGGCGAGTCGGAGTTGCGCGCTCCGGACGAGCAGGCCGCCGATCAGGCCCTGCGCGCCCGCCTGCTGCGCACCGGCACCGTCACCGCCCTGGCCCTGGCGCTGCACAACGTGCCCGAGGGCTTCGCAACCTTCGTCGCCGCTCTGCAGAGTCCCGAGGTCGCGATCCCCGTGGTCGCTGCGATCGCCCTGCACAACATCCCCGAAGGGCTCGCGGTCGCCGTGCCGGTGCGCCGGGCCACGGGTTCACGGTCCAAAGCCTTCTGGCTCGCGTCCATGACCGGACTCGCCGAACCCATCGGGGCGGTGCTCGGTTACCTTCTGCTCTCGCCCCTGCTCAGCGGGGATGCGATGGGGGCGATCCTGGCTGGCGTGGCCGGGGTCATGGTGTTCGTCTCCCTCGACGAGCTGCTGCCTGCCGCCGAGGAGACCGGTGAGCACCACACCGTGATCTACTCGCTGATCGCGGGCATGGCGGTCATGGCGGTGACCCTGATCGTGCTGTGAGAGCAGCGGGTGCTCAGCACCCATGTGGTGCAGCGCAATGACGGTGCTGAGCACCTGTGCGGTGCAGCGGAATGGCGGTGCTGAGCACGTGTGCGGTGCTGTGGATTGAAGCGCGCTCCGGTACGTTCTCCCCAGCACCGATCACGGCCCTGCGGGTGCATGGGCCCGAGGTGGACGGTCGGGGACCGGAAGGGGATGCGATGGCCGCGGCGATCAGCCAGATGGGCACGAAGCGCAGGCGACTGCTGCGCGGACGTCGCGCGGTGGGCGTTCTCGCCACCGGGCTGGTGCTCTTCTCGCTCGGCGCCTGCGACGCTCTCCCCGCGCTGCCCGGCAGCGGGTCCGCCGCTCCAGAGGCGCCGTCGGCCGTCGCGGCGCCGATGGATCCCGAGCAGGTCTCGAACGCTGCGAGCACCGCGACGGACACCTCCTGGCTGTGCCGTCCCGGCGAGGCGCAGAGCCCTCTGCCCACCTCGTCCGACGGCGGGATGCTGACTCCTGAGACGGTGAGCGCCGACGGCAACGACCTCACGATCTCGGGACCCTTCCGCCTCGCGGCGGACCACAGCTATACCGGATTCGTCCCCGAGGGCGTACTGCTGCCGGCCGCCCCGGAGAACCGCGGCATCCCTGCCCCGGGCTTCGACGGCGAACTGGGAGTCGAGGGTGCGCAGGCCCCGCCGATGGTGGTGCGCGAACGCGTCGAGGTCGCCGCCGAGGAGGGTGCTCCGGCTCCGTCGGCCGCGACCGCGCACCTGACCCTGGGCACCTGTGACGACGCTCCACTGCCCGATGGTCAGTTCCTGCTGCGGCTGAGCGGGGGCGGCATCGAGGGGCCGGGCCGCGGGAAGGACGACGCCGGATGGCGGGCCGACGGGGACGTGCTGGTCGACGTCGTCGACGGACGTTTACGGGCCGTGCCCGGAGCGATCAGCGCCCCGAGCGGTGAAGTTCCCGTAGACCTTTCCTCGCTGGCCTGCCGAGCAGCGCTGGAGGCTGTGGGCGATGGCGACGGTCTCACCGTCAGCGTCGAGCAACCCACCGCTCGCGTCTCCTCTCAGGTCCCCGAAGACGAGCTCGGCCCCGCCATCACCGCGAAGGTCACCGTCACCGCCCAGGAGCTCGGCACCCGCGCCCTGCTGCAGGGGGTCGTGGTGGTGAACCCCTCTACCGGCACAGTGGTCTCGGGGGCACGCAACGCGAGCGATGTCCCCCTGCAGTGGATCGACGCGGACGGAGTGAGCCGCACCGACAGCGCCGGGGTCAGCCGCTCCACCTGCAGCCGGGGCGCTCTCTCCCCCGGCTCCTACCGAGCCCACGGATTCGCGGTCACCGTCGATGCGGAGGGAGCCACGCACCTGGTCCTCTCCGATCCCTGGAAGGTCGAGGTCGTGGACGAGGAGCCCGCCGCCTGAGATGCCGGTCCCGGAGCCGAGCGGACGAGCACCTTCTCACGTACCGTGGAGCCATCCTGATCGATGGGGCGGGCCTGGGCCCGTCATCGATTAGTCTTGACGTCAAGACAAATGCCGCAACGACCCGAGGGAGCACCGCGACACATGGCGCGCATCATCTACACCCATACCGACGAGGCACCGATGCTGGCGACCGCATCGTTCCTGCCGATCCTCGATGCCTTCTCGAACACCGCCGGGATCGACGTCACCACCCGTGACATCTCCCTGGCCGGCCGCATCGTCGCGGCCTTCTCCGATCTCCTGCCCGAGGAACAGCGGGAAGCAGATGCACTCGCCGAGCTCGGCGAGCTCGCGAAGTCGCCCGAGGCGAACATCATCAAGCTGCCCAACATCTCCGCCTCGGTGCCCCAGCTCAAGGCCGCCGTCGCCGAGCTGCAGGCCCAGGGCGTCTCCCTGCCCGACTATCCCGAGTCCCCCTCCACCGACCAGGAGAAGGACATCCGCGCCCGCTACAACTCGGTCATGGGCTCGGCCGTGAACCCCGTGCTGCGCGAGGGCAACTCGGACCGCCGCGCCCCCGCCGCGGTGAAGAACTTCGCCAAGGCTCACCCGCACCGCATGGGCGAGTGGAGCAAGGACTCCAAGACGTCGGTGGCGACCATGGCCGCCGACGACTTCCGCGCCAACGAGCAGTCGGTCGTGCTGGACGCCGAGGACACGCTCTCGATCGTGCACGTCGCCGCCGACGGCACCGAGACCGTGCTGAAGGCCTCCCTGCCGGTGCTCGCCGGTGAAGTCATCGACTCCACCGTGATGCGCGCTGCCGCCCTCGAGGCGTTCCTGCGCGAGCAGATCGCCGCTGCCCAGGAACAGGGCGTGCTGTTCTCCGTGCACCTCAAGGCCACGATGATGAAGGTCTCGGACCCAATCCTCTTCGGCCACGCCGTGCGCGCCTTCTTCCCCACCCTGTTCTCCGAGTTCGGTGAGCAGCTGGCCGCAGCAGGCCTGTCCCCCAACAACGGTCTCGGCGGCATCCTGGCCGGGGTCGAGGACCTCGACGCCACCGTGCGTGACGGCGTCAAGGCCGCGATCGAGAAGGACCTGGCCGCCGGCCCGGACCTCGCGATGGTGAACTCCGCCAAGGGGATCACGAACCTCCACGTCCCCTCGGACGTCATCATCGACGCCTCGATGCCCGCGATGATCCGTACCTCGGGCCATATGTGGAACAAGGACGATGCCGAGCAGGACACCCTCGCGGTGATCCCCGACTCCTCCTACGCCGATGTCTATGCCGCGACGATCGAGGACTGCCAGGCCAACGGCGCCTTCGACCCGACCACCATGGGCACTGTCCCGAACGTCGGCCTGATGGCGCAGAAGGCAGAGGAGTACGGCTCCCACGACAAGACCTTCGAGATCGCATCCGACGGCCGGGTTGAGGTGCGCGACGCCTCCGGCACGGCCCTGATGAGCCACGACGTCACCGCTGGGGACATCTTCCGCGCCTGCCAGGCCAAGGACGCCCCGATCCGCGACTGGGTGCAGCTCGCGGTGCGTCGTTCGCGCGAATCCGGGATGCCCGCGGTGTTCTGGCTCGACGAGTCCCGCGCCCACGACCGGAACCTCATGGCGAAGGTCGAGAAGTACCTGGCGGCGGAGGACACCGACGGTCTGGATCTGCAGATCCTCTCCCCGCTCGAGGCGACCAAGCACACCCTGGCGCGAGTGCGCCGCGGCGAGGACACCATCTCAGTGACCGGCAATGTGCTGCGCGACTACCTCACCGACCTGTTCCCGATCATGGAGCTGGGCACCAGCGCCAAGATGCTCTCGGTGGTGCCGCTGATGAACGGCGGCGGCCTGTTCGAGACCGGCGCGGGCGGCTCCGCCCCGAAGCACGTCCAGCAGCTCATCGAGGAGGACTACCTGCGGTGGGACTCGCTCGGTGAGTTCCTGGCGCTCGCCGAGTCGCTGCGTCACCTCGCCCGCACGGCGGACAACGCGCGCGCCGCGGTGCTCGCCGACGCTCTGGATCGCGCCACCGAGACCCTGCTGTCCGAGGGCAAGTCGCCCCAGCGCAAGCTCGGCTCGATCGACAACCGTGGCAGCCACTTCTACCTGGCCATGTACTGGGCCCAGGAGCTGGCACAGCAGAGCGAGGACACCGAGCTCGCCACGGCGTTCGGCCCGATCGCGAAGGAGCTCACCGACGGTGAGCAGACCATCGCCGAGGAGCTGCTCGCGGTGCAGGGCAAGCCTGCGGACATCGGCGGCTATTACCGCCCCGATGCGGAGAAGACCGCCGCGGTGATGCGTCCGTCGGCGACCTTCAACCGGATCCTCGAGGAGATCTCCGCAGCGCTGTGAACCCGTGGACGGCGGCCGAGAGGCCGACTCCCGGATGACCGCAGTCCGGACGGGCCGCTGGTGATCGGCGGTGGCGATATCGCCCGCCGAGATCACTCGCGGCCCGTCCCTGCACGTCGGCAGGCGGAGCCGACCTCCGCACGCTGCGGAGCGGTCTCTGATTCGCGCTCTGCTCCCGGAGCAACCGACCGAAAGGACCCGCCGTGCCCGTCATCCCCTCCCCCGTCGATGGCATCGACCTGCGCTATGACGTGACCGGCTCCGGCCCCGCGCTGGTGCTGCTGCACGGCTCCGTGCTCTCCCGCGCGATCTGGAGGGGTCTCGGCTATCTCGAGCCGCTCGCCGCCGAGCACACCGTGATCCGGGTGGACATCCGCGGGCACGGACGCTCCGGCGCACCGCACGACCCTGCCGCCTACACCCAGCAGGTGCTGGTGACGGATCTGCTGGCCGTGCTCGATGCGGAAGGGACCGGGCGGGCCGCGCTGATGGGCTACTCGCTCGGTGCCCGGATCGCCCTGAGTGCCGCGCTCGCACACCCGGGGCGGGTGACGCGCCTGGTGAGCCTCGGCGGCTCCGCCTCACCGCAGCACGGCCAGATCGACTCGGTGTTCTTCCCCGGTGTGATCGAGGCGGCGCGGGAGGAGGGGATGGAGGCGTTCTGCGCCGGTCAGGGGCTGGGCCCGGAGATCACCTCCCGGCGGGCGCGTGCCACCCGCACCGCTTTCCTCGCCGCTGATCACCGCGCGGTCGCGGCACTGCTGAGCGCCACGGATGACACCCCGGGGGTGCCCGATGAGGTGCTCGAGGACTGCACGGTGCCGGCCCTGTGGATGGCGGGGACCGAGGATCATCCCCGTTTCGAGGACTCCCAGCGCGCCGCTGCACTGATGCCGGATGCGGAATTCGTGGAGCTGCCGGGACGCGACCACGGCGGCACGCTGTTCCCGCCGGACGAGATCCTCGCGCACGCCCTGCCGTTCCTGCGCTGAGGCAGCCCAGCCCGAGATTGACCTTCCGTACAAGATCGCTCGATCAAAGCCCACCGAACGTCGATCTCGGTGGGAGCTCTCTGATGAGTCCGCAGGATCGCGCCGGTCAGAGGAACTGGCGCACCAGCGCCACGAGGGCGACCACCACGATCACGCCCCGCAGCAGCCACTCGGGCATGGTCTTGGCCAGATGCGCCCCGAAGTACCCGCCGATCAGCGCACCGACGGCGATCGCTGCGCTCGCCATCCACACGATCTCGGCACCGATCACGAAGTGCGCGATGACGTAGACGGCGGCGGCGGCGAAGTTCACGATCAGGCTGAGCAGGTTCTTCACGCTGTTGACGGAACCCATCGACCGCCCGGTGAAGGTGCCCAGGATCCCGAGGTAGAGGATCCCCTGCGCAGCAGTGAAATACCCGCCGTAAACGGACGCCGCACCGATCGAGCCGACCAGCGCCGGGGAGCGCAGCGGGCTGCGGTCCGGCGTCGTCTCGGCCTGTCGATCCGCCTGCGCTGGTTGATCCTGCTGCGGTCCTCGCTTCGCCTGCGCTCGCTTCTCCGCCCGTGCCCGCAGCACGGCGGTGAGCCGCTTCTGGAAGATCACCATCGCCAGCGCGACGACGATCAGCACCGGCACGACGACGTCGAGTGCAGCAGCCGGGGAGACCAGCAGGAGCAGGGCGCCGGCAGTCGCGCCGAGGGCGGCGGTGATCGCGAGCGGGGGCAGCTCGTGCTTCTCGGTGGCGATCTCTCGGCGATAGCCCAGCACGGAGCCGATCGTCGAGAAGAGCATGCCGACGGTGTTGGTGCGCACCGCGACGCCCGGGGGGATTCCGACGGCCATCAGCACCGGCAGGGTGAGCAACGACCCTGAGCCGACCGCCGCGTTGATGGCACCGGCGACGGTGCCCATGACCAGCAGGACGACGAGCGAGAGGGGTTCCACGAGCGATGACCCTACTGCTCCGGTCCCGCCGGCGGGCGGACGTCCGCCCGCGCGGCGGCGCTGCGGCGACGCCGGGTCGATCGCACAGCACGCTCCTCGCCACGTGCCCCGGGCCCTCTCAGCCGGCCAGGTCCTTCAGCGCCTCCTGCAGCACCTGGGCGTGGTTGTGCGCGGTGTCCTTCGTGGCGAACAGGAGCACGATCTTCTGGGCGTCAGCCTCCCCTGCCCGGTCCAGCAGTGCCTGCGGGGCGTCGCTGGTGTCGAGCTCATGGCGGTACCGGTGCGAGAACTCCTCGAAGCCCAGGCCATCACCATGGAACGCCTTTCTCAGCTCGGAGCTGGGGGCGACGTCCTTGTCCCAGTCATCATGCGCGAGCCGTTCCTTCTTGATGCCCCGCGGCCACAGCCGATCCACCAGCACCCGATACTCGTGGGCGGCGGAGCCCTCATCGTCCAGCACGTCGTGGACGCGCTCCAGGGTGATCTCGGGAGTGCTCATGATCCGACCTTCCTGTGGTGGAGCAATCAGGGCCCGGTCCGCCGGAGGGCGGGCCGGGCCCTGAGCTCAGGGGTCGAGCAGCCACTCGCGGGAGCGAGAGCTGCTCGGAGGTGGTGCTCAGGCGAGCGCGGCGCGGGCTGCCTCGTAGGCAGGCTCCTCAGAGACCTCGCCGACCTGCTCGGTGTAGATGACGGTGCCGGTCTCATCGGTGATGACCACCGCGCGGGAGAGCAGGCCGGCCAGAGGCCCGTCCTGCATGGTCACGCCGAAGTCCTCCCCGAAGGTGGAGCGGAAGGAAGAACCGGTGACGACGTTCTCGAGGCCCTCGGCGCCGCAGAAGCGCGCCTGGGCGAAGGGGAGATCCTGCGAGGCGCAGACGACCACGGTGTTCTCGAGCTTCGCGGCGAGCTCGTTGAACTTCCGGACGCTCATCGCGCAGGTGCCGGTGTCCAGTGAGGGGAAGATGTTCAGCACCACGCGCTTGCCGGCGAGGTCGGCGCTCGAGACGGTGCCGAGATCCTGGCCGACGAGTTCGAAGGCCGGCAGTGCGGAGCCTGTGGCCGGCAGCTCGCCGACGGTGGTGATGGGGGTGTTCTTGAAAGTGATGGAAGCCATGACTCCATCATCGACCTCCGAGCTGAGCGGCACAACCAGCTTCCTGGGAGCCGCTCCGCGCGGCTCGTCGGCAGGGACCGCCCCGTCAGTCCATCGTCTCGCGCAGGCGCCCGATCTGCTCCTCGACATCGAACTCGGCGCTGGGCCACTGCGGATCGATGCCCTCAAGCGCATTCAGCAGCAGCTGCTGGACGGCGATCCGGGCGTACCACTTGCGGTCGGCAGGGACGACGGTCCAGGGTGCCCCGACGGTCGAGGTGCCCCGCAGCGCCTTGGTGTACGCGTCCATGTAGCTGTCCCAGTGCTGGCGCTCATCGACATCGCCCGGGTTGAACTTCCAGTGCTTGTCGGATCGCTCGAGCCGCTCCATCAGCCGCTCCCCCTGCTCCTGGCGGGAGATGTGGAGCATGACCTTCACGATGGTGGTCCCTGCCTCGGAGAGCTCCCGCTCGAAAGCGTTGATGGCGGTGTACCGCTCGCGGATCTCCTTCGCGTCGGCCCAGCCGTGCACCCGGTGGATCAGCACATCCTCGTAGTGCGAGCGGTCGAAGACACCGATGATGCCGGGGGCGGGGGTGCGCTTGCGGATCCGCCAGAGGAAGTCGTGGCGCTTCTCGGCCGGGGTCGGGGCTTTGAATGCGGCGATGTCCACGCCCTGTGGGTCGACGTTGCCCACCACGTGGCGCATGATGCCGCCCTTGCCGGAGGTGTCCATCCCCTGCACGACCAGCAGCACGGAGCGGCCGCCCTCCTGGCCATGGTGCGCGGCGTACAGGCGCTCCTGCAGCTCGTCGAGCGCGCTGTCCCGCTTCGTGAGCACCTCCTTGCCGTCGTCCTTCTTTCCGTCGAAGCCGGGGGTGGCGCGGGGATCGAGGTCGGTGACCTCGCCCTTCCACCCGGATTCGATCAGAAAGCCCGTGGGCGTCTGGTCACTGGGCGAGTTCTTCTTCGACTTCTTCGACATGCTGGCAGGGTAGCCCGGGTGACTCGGCGGCGCGGGCTTTCGGCGCGGACTTGACTCCACCGCTCGGTCGGTCGACTGTCGTCCTATGACCTTCACCGCCATCACCAATGCCCATATCGTGCCGATCGATGGAGAGCCTTTCGACGGGACGCTCCTGGTCCAGGACGGACTGATCACCGATCTCGGTCCCGACCTGGAGATCCCCGCGCCGGCAGAGGTGATCGATGCCGACGGCGGCTGGCTGCTGCCGGGCTTCATCGATGCCCACGTGCACCTCGGGGTCGCCGAGGAGGGTGAGGGCTGGGCCGGTGAGGACACCAATGAGATGACCGATCCGGTGATGGCCGCGGCCCGGGCGATCGATGCGATCAACCCTGTCGAGGTCGGATTCGATGATGCGATCATCGGCGGCGTCACGGCGGTGAACGTCAATCCCGGCTCCGGCAACCCGATCGGTGGGCTCGCGGTCGCGATCCGTACCCACGGCCGGGTGGTCGACGAGATGGTGCTGCGCAGCCCCTCGGGGTTGAAGGCCGCGCTGGGAGAGAACCCCAAACGGGTCTACGGCGAGCGCAAGCAGACCCCCTCGACCCGGCTCGGAGTCGCCCTGACCATCCGTCAGGCGTTCGCCAAGTCTCGTGCGTGGAGCGCGAAGCCCGTCGAGGAACGCGATTCCGACCTGGTCTCGGAGGCGCTCAGCCGGGTGCTGGAGCGCGAGATCCCCTGGCGTCAGCACTCCCACCGGGCCGACGACATCGCCACCGCGCTGCGGATCGCCGAGGAGTTCGGCTTCGAGCTCGTGCTGGATCACGGCACCGAGGCGTATCTGATCGCCGATCGGATCGCCGCGGCTGGAGTCCCTGTGCTCTACGGGCCGCTGATCGTCTCCCGGTCCAAGGTGGAGGTGCGCCACCGCACGCCGAAGGCGCCGGGCATCCTCACCGCGGCAGGGGTGAAGGTCTCGATCATCACCGACCATCCGGTGGTGCCGATCGAGTTCCTCGTCGATCAGGCGGCCCTCGCGGTCAAGCACGGAATGGCGCCGGCCGATGCTCTGCGGGCGATCACCCTGAACCCGGCCGAGGTGCTGGGGATCGCCGACCGGCTCGGCTCCCTCGCTCCGGGCAAGGACGCGGATCTCGTGCTCTGGGAAGGCGATCCGCTGGATGTGCGTCACCGGACGCTGCGCGTGTGGCAGGGCGGCCGCGAGGTCATGCACCGCGACGACGCCGGCGAGCCGGTGATCGCCGCGCGCTGAGGTCAGGCCTGGCGCTCGAGGTCGGTCCGTCGGTGACAGGTGCCCGCTGCTCGGGCAGGCAGTCGCTCAGCCGTCGAAGGCGGGCGGGCCGTCCTCGGTGGCGGGCTCTTCGGCCGTGAGCGGCAGGCGGAAGGCCTTCCGGGCACTCTCCGGGACCAGATCCAGGTAGGCCGAGAGGTTCTTGCGGACCAGGCGGTGCACCAGCGGGCAGTAGGGGTGCAGCTGCAGGCCGCGTTCGCGGAGATCGGCGAGCATGTCCCGCACCAGGCGGCCGGCCAGGCCCTGTCCCTGATAGGCCTCGTCCACCTCGGTATGCAGCACAGCGAGGATGTCCCCGCGCAGTCGGTATTCGGCGAATCCGGCGGTCGTCCCGTCCACGCGGATCTCGTAGCGCGATTCTTCGGGGACGTCGATGACGACGGTGTCCATGGCTTCTCCTGCCGACGATGGGGTCCAGGTGGGGTGGCACCCGGACCTCACCCTAGTGCGCGAGGCCGGTGCAGGCCTGGAGCATCACCCCGGGCATGACCGGGGTTCTGGATGTGACAGGTGTCAGTCGTCGATCCGGACCTCGCCGGTCTCGACGTCGACCTCCACGTCGACGTCGCCGCCCTCGGCGCGGTCGATGTCGATCTGGTAGCGGATCGTGCCGTCGTCGGAGTCAAGGTCCCAGCCGCTGACGCGCCCGGGCTCCTCGCCGAGGGCGATCTGGATCGCCTCGGCGTAGGTCATCGGGGAGGTCACGTCGACCGTCGGGTCCTGGTCGTCGTCATCATCGGTGTCGTGCGCAGTGACCTCACCGGTGGTGGCGTCGATGTCGAGCTCATGCTGGGTGCCGTCCGCGACGAGCTCGAGCTCCCACTCCCAGGCGCGGTCGTCGTGATCGATCTCGATCTGCACGAGCTCGCCGCCGCCCACGGTCTCAGTGGCGATCTCGATCGCGCGCTCAGCGGTGATCGGCAGCTCTTCGGTCGCGAGGTCTGCATCCTTCGGCAGTGCGGCCGCTGCGGGATCCTGCGGAGCGTCATCAGCAGCCCCGCCGCCGTCGCTCGCGGCGTCCCCGGAGCCGCCTCCGTCGCTCGCCGTGCTGTCGTCGGTCCCGGCGGTGTCGTCGGTCTCGGCGCTGTCGTCGGAACCGTCTCCGCTCTCCTGCGCAGTGGCCGGATCGTCTGCGGGGGCGGCGCCGTCCTCACTCTGATCACCGCCGCCGCAGCCGGCTGCGAGAGCGATGACGAGTGTGCCCAGCGCGGCAGCGCGGACGGTGCTGCGGGGGCGGATGATCGTGCGGGTCATGGCGGGTCACCTTCCTGGAGGGGAGCCGTCGCCGGTGGCGACAGGGTCCCGACGTCGAACTGATACCTCCAGGTTAGGACGGAAATCGCACCGGAGGCAGATCCTGAGGAGACTCTCATCTGCACCTCATCCCGCACGGACAGAACAGATCCGTCGGCAGCGGACCGAATGGCCCGGGTCGGGACCGTCGGCCCCTTTCCAACTCCCCGATCCGGCCCTACGGTGAGAGTGTCGCTCCTGCAGAGACCCTGCAGGCGTCCTGCCACCTGGAAGGTGCCATGACCATGAACCCCCGCTGGCCCGACTCCCCCTCGACCGCACCGACCGATGATGACCTCGAGCGGCTCCACGCCTGGTGGCGAGCCGCGAACTACCTCTCCGTCGGCCAGATCTACCTCAAGGACAACCCTCTGCTGCGCAAGCCACTGCAGCGAGAGCACGTCAAGCCGCGGCTGCTCGGGCACTGGGGCACCACCCCGGGCCTCACCTTCCTCTACGCGCACGCGAACCGGGCGATCTCCCAGCGCGGGCTGAAGGCCATGTACATCACCGGCCCCGGGCACGGCGGCCCGGGACTGGTCGCCTCGACCTACCTCGAAGGCACCTACTCCGAGGTGTACCCGGCGGTGAGCGAGGACGAGGAAGGGCTGACGAAGCTGTTCACCCAGTTCTCCTTCCCCGGCGGGATCCCCTCGCACGTCGCCCCGGAGACTCCCGGCTCGATCCACGAGGGCGGCGAGCTCGGCTACTCGCTCTCTCACGCCTACGGCGCGATGTTCGACAGCCCGGATCAGATCGCCTTCACCGTGATCGGGGATGGTGAGGCGGAGACGGGACCCCTGGCAACCTCGTGGCACTCCAACAAGTTCGTCAATCCCCAGAACGACGGTGTGGTGCTGCCGATCCTGCATCTGAACGGGTACAAGATCGCCAATCCGACGGTGCTCGCCCGGATCGGGGACGAGGAGCTCTCCGCGCTCATGCACGGGTACGGGCACACTCCGCTGTTCTTCACTGGCGGATTCGACGACGAGGACCCCCTGGAGATCCATCGACGCTTCACCACGGTCATGGATCAGGCCCTGGACCAGATCGCGGAGATCAAGCAGCAGGCGGCCGAGGATGCCGAGGCCGGTCGCGAGACCGAGCGCCCCGCATGGCCGATGATCGTGTTCCGCAGCCCGAAGGGGTGGACCGGGCCGAAGGAGATCGACGGGAACAGGACCGAGGGCTCCTGGCGTTCACACCAGGTGCCGCTGGCCAACGCCCGGGACACCGACGAGCATCTCGCCGACCTCGATGCCTGGCTGCGGTCCTACCGTCCCGGGGAGCTGTTCGACGAGGGCGGCAGACTGCACGAGACGATCGCCGCGACCGCGCCGACGGGCGCGCTGCGGATGTCCGCGAACCCCTCCACCAACGGTGGCTCGGTGCTCACCCCGCTGCGGCTGCCGGACTTCCGCGAATACGCCGTCGAGGTCACTCATCCCGGAGGTGCGATCGCGGAGGCGACGAAGGTGCTGGGCACCTGGTTGCGAGATGTGGTCCGCGACAATCCAGCGAATTTCCGGATCTTCGGTCCGGATGAGACCGCGTCGAACCGGCTGCAGGAGGTCTACGACGCCACCGACAAGCAATGGAATGCAGACTTCGAGGAGCATGACCGCGCCGAGCATCTCGCCCGCGCCGGGAGGGTGATGGAGATGCTCTCCGAACATCAGTGCCAGGGCTGGCTCGAGGGGTATCTCCTCACCGGCCGCCACGGCCTGTTCTCCTCCTACGAGGCGTTCATCCACATCGTCGACTCGATGGTCAACCAGCACGCCAAGTGGCTCAAGGTGACCAACGAGCTCGAATGGCGCCGTCCCATCGCCTCCCTGAACTACCTGCTCAGCTCGCACGTATGGCGTCAGGACCACAACGGCTTCTCGCACCAGGACCCGGGCTTCATCGACCATATGGTCAACAAGAAGGCCGAGATCGTGCGGGTCTACCTCCCGCCGGACGCGAACACGCTGCTGTCCACCTACGACCACTGCCTGCGCTCGAAGCAGTACGTGAACGTCGTCGTCGCCGGCAAGCAGCCAGGCCCGAGCTGGCTGAGCATGGACGAGGCGATCGTCCACTGCGCACGCGGCCTCGGGATCTGGGACTGGGCCGGCACCGAACAGAGCGGCAAGGAACCCGAAGTGGTCCTCGCCTGCGCCGGGGACATCCCGACCATCGAGGTGCTCGCCGCGGCGAAGATCCTCCGTGAGGAGATCCCCGAGCTGCGGGTGCGAGTGCTGAACGTCGTGGACCTGATGCGTCTGCAGGACGAGAGCGAGCACCCGCACGGCCTCTCGCAGCGCGACTTCGACGGATACTTCGGGCAGGACATCCCCGTGGTGTTCGCGTATCACGGCTATCCGTGGCTGATCCATCGCCTGGCCTACCGCCATGACCGCACCTCCCGGATCCATGTGCGCGGCTACAAGGAGGAGGGCACCACCACCACCCCCTTCGACATGCTGATGCTCAACGACGCAGACCGCTACCACCTAGTGATGGACGTGATCGACCGGGTCGAAGGGCTGGGCATCCGCTACGCGAGCCTGCGCCAGCAGATGGTGGACACCCGACTGCGGGCACGGGCGTACGCCTACGAGCAGGGTGAGGACGCCCCGGAGATCACCCAGTGGCAGTGGGGAGACGACGGGGATGCCGTGCCCGGTGCGACCGCAGCGGACACCGGCGGCGACAACGGCTGAGGCGGTGGGTGAAGCGGAACGCGAGGTGGCGCGTCAGGCAGCGCGCGGAGCGTCAGGTCGTCGCGCAGCGCTGCAGGTCCGGGACCTCTGCGCATGGCGTGAAGCCGGCCGCGACATACGTCTCCACGGCGCCGGTCTGGGACCGCGGGGTGCAGACAAGTGCGCTCGAGGCGCCCATCTCGCGCAGCTGCGCGGCGGCGGCACGGCTGATCGCGCGTCCGTAGCCGCGCCTGCGGTGGTCCGCGTGCACACCCATCGGTTCGAGGAGTCCGGGTCGGCCGACGCCAGCGGACCAGACCGTGACCACCGCGACGGCGACCCCGTCATGGTCGCAGCCGAGCAGCGAGACGGCATCGCGATAGGCCGGCGAGGGGGTCATGGTGCGGAAGCGCTCGTCCGTCACGCCGGGGCTGTCGAAGGCGGAGCGATGCACGGCCGTGTACTCGGCGACGGTGTCTGCGTGGACCTGCTCGATGCTGATCCCGGGGTCCTCGACCGGGGCGGCGAGGTCCCGGCGCAGCGGCACCCAGGGTTCCCCCTCGCTCCAGCCGCGTCGCAGCAGCTCGGCGCGAAGGCCGTGCGCGGAATGCGCCTCCACGAAGGCCTGCCCCTCCGGCAGCAGGCCGTGCTCCGGCTGGGCGAGGGTCTCGGCCATGATGCGGGCGAGCTCCTCGTCGGCGGCGAGAGCCGGATCCACTGCGGTGCGCAGAAGGTCCGGCTCGTCCAGCAGGCCGACGGCGACCAGGCGGTCGTCTCGATGCCAGAGGCGCAGGTGCTCCGCGGTGGCCTAGGCCCCGCGCAGGTGGTGCCAGCCGAGATCGCCGGGGTGCAGGTGGAAGGGACCTGCCTCGCCATGCCAGCTGCGCAGCGTCCCGATCACCTGCTCGAGCTGGTGCGGGGCCGGGATGGTCAGGGTCGTCGCCATGCCGGAATCCCATCATCGTCATCGCTGACAGTCCAGGATTTTTCTTGACCGGCAGTTGATGCTGCTGCGAGGGCTCCGGCCAGCGCCCGCTCCGCCGGAGCACCGGCGCCACCTGGCACCTGGCACCTGGCACCTGGCACGACGATCTGGGCGAAGATGGCCCTGGGCGCGATGACAGGCCGGACGTCCCGAGGGAGGGAGCGCAGATGAACGACGCAGCGGGCGAAGACACCGCGCGGATGCGACGGATCGTGCGGGTGCGCGGGCGGGTGCAGGGGGTCGGTTTTCGGATGGACGCTGCCTCGACCGCTCAGCGGCTGGGCGTCGGCGGCACTGTCCGGAATCTGCTGGACGGCACGGTCGAGGCCGACATCGAGGGCCCCCGGGACGCGGTGGAGTCGATGATCGAGCACCTGCGCCAGGGTCCTACGAGCGCCCGGGTCGACGGGATCGACGTGCGCCGGGAAGCTGCGCGGGGAGCGGTCTCCTTCCGAATCACCGGCTGACCCCCGTCACCGGCCCGGGAGGCCCTGCTGTCCCGAAAGATCCCGCTATCCGCTATGTCACGGGAGGGGCGTCGCCCGTCGGCCGCGAGGTCGGGAGGTGAGCACATAGCGTGCTGCCACGAGCGCCCCGGCGCTGACCATCGCGGTCGAGGTGAGGATCAGGGTCCCCTGCCCGGCCCGGTCGATGATCAACCCGCCGACGAGTGCACCGACGGCGATCGAGACGTTGAAGACCGCACTGTTCAGCGCGGTGCCCTCTTCGAGCACTTCCCCGGCCTCGGAGCCCACGAAAGCCTGGATGGCCACCGAGATCGCCCCGACGAACAGGCCCCACAGCGGCAAGATCGCGAGGGCCGAGGCGGGGCTGTCCATGAGCAGGTACACCGCGAGCAGCGACACCGCTACGCCGACGCCGACCACCAGCACGCCCCAGGGGGCGCTGCGGCGCAGCAGCGGAGCGATCGCGAAGTTGCCGATCAGCCCGGCGATTCCGTAGGCCAGGAGCATCATGCCGATGTCCGTCACAGGCACATCTGCCCGCTCCAGCAGGATGGGGCTCACATAGGAGTAGGTGATGAACTGCGCGACCACCACCAGGAGGGTGAGCGCCACCGCATAGCGCACCCCGCGGGTGCGTGCCGCGACGAGCATCATCGCCGGCGTGACCTTGACCGGCGAGCGCACAGGACGCACCAGCACCAGGATCACGAGGGCGACGACCGCAGCGACGGCACCGACGATGCCGAAGGCGGCGCGCCACCCCACGTGGGTGCCGATCCAGGCAGCCACTGGCACTCCCAGCACGAGCGCAGCCCCGGCACCGCTGAAGGCGATGGTCAGCGCTCGCGCGGCATGTTCCTTCCGGACCTGGCCGAGGGCGACGATGGCCATCACCGCCCAGTACAGGCCGATCGAGATGCCGGCGAAGACACGGGAGATCAGCAGCATCACGAAGTTCGGGGCGATGACGCTCAACCCGCTGGAGATGACGACGGACGCGAGGGCCAGGACCAGTACGAGCCGGCGATCCATTCCCCGCACGATCACAGGGGTGAGGACGGCGACGATGCCTGCGAGGACGCCGGGCACCGTGACTGCGAGGCCCGCCACGCCCTCACTCACGCCGAGATCCGGTGCCATCACGCTGAGCACCCCGATGGGCAGCTCCTCAATGGTGATCAGCACGAAGATCCCGGCCGCGAGGGCGACGACCCCGGCCCAACGGCGTGCACTGTCCACTGCTGCTGCTCCTTGTCCTCCAGCCGTGCTCGCGGGCGCGGCCAGGCTCATCCACGATAGATCACTGCAGGTGGGAGTTCCCGTCGGCAGGATCATGATGCCCGCAACGACGGAGGACCCCGGTTGCTCGACGCAACCAGGGTCCTCGTGGCGGCGATGTCGCCCCCAGCGTCAGCTCACGGGATCAGTTCACCGCGTCGAAGGCCGCACCGATCTCCTGCTCCCCGTCGTTGAACTGGAGGAACTTTCCGGCGGTGCCGGGACGCTCGATGGCGGCCACGATCGTGCGGGCCACGTTGGCGCGGGACACCGTCCCGCTCTCGGGGGCACCGAGAGCGATCCGCCCCGTCGGCTCCTCGAGGGTGAGTCCCGAGGGGCCGAGGATCGTCCAGGCCAGGCCGGTGCCCTGCAGGTGGGCGTCGGCCTGGGCCTTGGCCTCTGCGTAGGCGTGGAAGGGTTCTGTCTCCGGGATGCCGTGCTCCAGGCTCGCGCCGAAGTAGCTGACCATCACGTAGCGGCTCGCGCCGACGCGCTGGGCGGCGTCCATCGAGGCGATCGCCGCGACCTGATCCACCGCGATGGTGCGCTGTGGGCTCCCGCCACCGGCGCCGGCGGACCACACCACCACGTCCTTGCCGCGCAGCAGCTCGTCCCAGCCTCCCGCGTCGAGGCTCTCGATGTCGCTGAGCACCGCCTTCGCACCGGTCTCCTCGACCTCTGCCGCGTGCTCCGGGTTGCGGATCACCGAGTGGACCGTGTGGCCGGCCTCCACGAGCAGCGGGGCCGCGAGCAGCGCGACCTTTCCATGTCCTCCGATAAGTGCAATTTCCATACCCACCACACTGTCACCACCGCCACCAGGAGTCGAGGCTTCTTCCCGGTGTTCGCCGCGGGTGGACACCGGGTGCCTCTCGGCTGCGCCTGATCACGCTCCGCGTGCCGAACTTCCGATCACGGTGCGGCCGTGCCCCGAGGCTTCCGGGCGCTCTCCCGTTATCCTGAGCCGGATCGCCGCGCGTGCGGTCATCTCCTCGAGAGAAGGAACTTCAGCATGGCCGGTGGACTCGCCGCACTGCTCGATGACGTCGCTGCGATCGCGCGCCTGGCCGCGGCCAGCGTGGATGACGTGGCCGCAGCCTCCGCCAGGGCGGGCTCGAAAGCCATGGGCGTGGTGATCGACGATGCCGCGGTGACTCCCCAGTACGTCAAGGGGCTCGAGCCCAAGCGCGAGCTGCCGATCATCTGGCGGATCACCAAGGGCTCCTTCCGCAACAAGCTCATCTTCATCCTGCCGGTCCTGCTGCTCCTGAGCGCCTTCGCGCCCTGGGCGCTGACGCCGATACTGATGCTCGGCGGTCTGTATCTGAGCTTCGAGGGCGCGGAGAAGATCTGGGAGCTGGTCAGCGGGAAGCCGAAGAAGGAAGCCGCCGCCGCTCAGGGCGCCGACGCCGAGGACAAGATCGTCTCGAGCGCAGTGCGCACCGATCTGATCCTCTCCGCGGAGATCATGGTCATCTCCATGAACTCGATCGATGCGGATTCGCTGTGGGCGCGGGCGATCGTGCTCGTAGTGGTCGCGATCGGTATCACCGTCCTGGTCTACGGGGCCGTCGGCATCCTGGTGAAGATGGATGACGTGGGCCTGGCGATGGCGGCCGACAAGGACTCAGAGTTCAAGCAGAAGTTCGGCAACGGCCTGGTCCAGGCGATGCCGAAGGTGATGACCGTGATCAGCTACGTGGGCATGGTCGCGATGCTCTGGGTGGGAGGCCACATCCTGCTGGTCGGCACCCACGATCTGGGCCTCGCCCAGCCCTACGGGTTCGTGCACCACCTCGAGGGACTGGTGGCCGGCATCGCCGGGATCGGCGGCGTGCTCGCCTGGCTTATCAACACCTTCTTCTCGTTCGTGCTCGGCCTGATCGTCGGCGGCATCGTCGCGGTCATCATCCACTTCCTGCCCTTCGGCCACCACGGCGATGCCGAGGGCGGCGCGGCGAGCGCCGAAGCCGCCCCCGGCCCAGACACCACAGACACCGCAGACACCACCGCGAGTTCCGCCACCGGCCCAGAAAGCTCGACGCCCACCACGCCCCAGCACTGAGTCGCCCCGCGAACCCGATCCCGCAGCGGCGCGGGCTCGGGCAGGGGCTCGAGCGGGTGACCCAGGATCGTACGAAAATGAGCCAGAATCCATGAGGATCTGGCTCATTTTCGTACTATCGCGGCAGCGCCGGACGCGGTGCGCCGGACGCGGCAGCGCCGATCGCGGTACAGGTCTGATCAGGCGCTGGCGCTGGCGGGCGTCACCGGCGGCTCGGCCGACCAGGGGAAGACGATCCACTCGTCGGTGCGGCGCCACACGAAGTCCGGGGAGACGACGGATGCAGACTTCGCGTAGAGCACCGCGCTGCGGGCGTCGGCGCCCATGTCGCGCAGCAGGTCGAGGACCAGGGCGAGGGTACGGCCGGAGTCGGCGACATCGTCGACCACCAGCAGTCGCTTGCCCTTGATCGACTCGGTGTCGAGCATCGGCGCGAGCAGCACCGGGTCGGGAAGAGTCTCATGGACGTCGGTGTAGAACTCGACGTTGATCGCATCGGCGAGCTTGAGGCCGAGGGCGTAGGAGAGCGAGCCCGCGGGCAGCAGCCCGCCGCGAGCGACCGCGATGACGATCTCGGGCTCGAAGTCGGAGTCGGCGATGTGCTGAGCCAGCTCGCGCGAGGCGGTGCCGAACAGCTCCCAGCTCAGCACCTCCTTGACGACAAGGTCGGCGGAATCGGCATGGAAGGCCTGGGACATCGGTTCGGTTCTCCTCGGGAGGGGCGACGCAGAGTGCTCCGATGGTAGCCGCCCCGGACCCTGCGACCGGGTGCTGGAGCCGTGGGTCTGCTCTCTTCCTCACAGCGTGCTTCCTCACGCCCCATCGGCCGCTCCCTGCCGCCACCCGCTTCCGCTGCGGCACCTGCCGATCCTGCCGCTCCCGCACCGTCTCCCCCGCCCCTCAACGGCTCCTCCCTCGCACCTTCAAAAACCCACACGGTTTCACTGTTGTTTTGTGTGGCTTTTGTGGTTATCGTGATCCCCACGCGGTGTGACCCTCCGGACCTGACCTTCCGGACCAACCGCTCCCGCCCCGTCGATGAAGCAGGTGGATGCATGTACGCCCCAGAGCGCCGACATCAGATCTTGGACGCGCTGACCGGCTCCGGCCGTGTCACCGTCACCGATCTCGCCGCACAGTACGAGGTGGCCACCGAGACCATCCGTCGCGACCTCGACCAGCTCGCCGACCGTGGACTCCTGGCCCGTGTGCACGGCGGCGCCATCGCCCGGACCACCGCTGAAGTGGAGCCGGATCTCGAGGCCCGTCGGATCACCAATATCGAGGCCAAGCAGCGCCTGGCCCTCGCCGCGGCACGTCTGCTGCCCTCCGATCCCCACGCCGCTGTGCTGCTGGACGCCGGCACCACCACCGGCGAGCTGCTCCCCCACCTCGACGGTCGCCGCGGCCCCGTGATCACCAACGCTCCTGCGATCGCGCAGGGGGCCCTGCGCCACACCGACCTGGCCGTGCACGTGCTGCCCGGCCGGGTGCGGCCCGCCACAGAGGCCGCGGTCGGAGCCGCCACGGTCGACGCGATCCGCCTGCTGCACCCTGAGGTCGTCTTCCTCGGCTGCAACGGGCTGGGGCCCGAAGGCTTCACCACTCCCGACCCCGACGAAGCCGCGGTGAAGACGGCGATGGTGAGGTCCGCCGAGCGTCGGGTGGTCCTCGCGGATTCCTCGAAGTTCGGCGTCGCCAGGCTGGTCACCTTCGCCGCGCTCACGGAGATCGATGTCCTGGTCACCGACGCCCCGCCCGCTCCTGAGCTGCACGCGCTGCTCCTCGAGGCCGGGGTCGAGGTGATCTGCGCATGATCATCACCTTCACCGCGAACCCTTCGCTGGATCGGACAGTGGACCTCGGCGGCCCGCTCACTCCGGGCGGTGTACATCGCATCGGCGCGGACCGCACCCAACCCGGCGGCAAGGGCATCAATGTGGCGCTCGGCGTGCACCGGGCGGGCCTGCCGGTCACGGCGGTGCTCCCGGCAGCACCGGAGGACCCGCTGCTTCCGCTGCTCGCCGCCGAGGGGCTGACGGTCCGCTCCAGCCCGATCGCGGGTCGGGTGCGCACCAACCTCACCGTGCTCTCGAGCCCGCAGCTCACCACCAAGCTCAATGAGCCCGGGGCGACCCTGTCCGCCTCCGAGTCCGCCGCGCTCGAGCAGCTCCTGCTGGGAATCGCAGGTCCGCTGGACACTGTGATGCTCTCCGGCTCCCTGGCTCCGGGCCTGCCGGTCGACGAATATGTGCGCCTGGTGCAGCTGCTCCACGACCAGGGTGCCCGGGTCGGGGTCGACACCTCCGACGCGCCGCTCATGGCACTCGCCGCCGCACTGCCGCAGGTCGCTCCGGACTTCCTCAAGCCGAACGCCGAAGAGCTCGGACAGATCGTCGGCACCGACGGGGATGCGCTCGAGCAGCAGGCCGCGGACGGCGACCTCACCGGAGTGCGCGAGGCCGCCCTGGATCTGCATGGCCGCGGCGTCGGCGCCGTGCTGGTGACTCTCGGCGGCGCCGGAGGCCTGCTCGCCACCGAGGGCGGCGCCTGGTACTCCCCCTCCGCCGCAGGTCCGGTGGTCTCGACCGTCGGGGCCGGCGATTCGGCGACGGCGGGATACCTCATCGCCCGCGACCTCGGAGAGGACCCGGCGCAGCGCCTGGCCCGCGCTCTCGCCTACGGGACGGCCGCCGTCGGCCTGCCCGGCACCACCATCCCCCGACCCGACCAGGTGCGCATCGACGCCACCAGCGTCGTCCGCCTCTGACGGCATCCGCCCCTGACCCTGTCCCCACCCTGCACTTCCTCACTCCGCGATCGCGGAGGAGACCGTTCGAAGGAGAACCCATGTCCGCTCCCTTGATGACCCCAGAGCTGGTCCGTCTCGAGGTCGATCCTCCCGGCGACAAGCACGCTGTGATCGGCATGATGGCTGATCTGATCTCCGCCACCGGCCGCGCGGATCGCGATGGCCTGGAGGCGGGGCTGCTCAAGCGCGAGGAGTCCTTCGCCACCGGTATGCCCGGCGGCTTCGCGATCCCCCACTGCCGCACTGAGGCAGTGCATGAAGCGGCGCTGGGCTTCCTGCGCCTGTCCGAGCCCGTGGACTTCGGCTCCGCCGACGGTCCGGCAGATCTGATCATCGGCATCGCCGCTCCCGCCGGCACCGACGACCAGCATCTGAAGCTGCTCGCCCAGCTCTCCCGGGCCCTCATCCGCCCCGAGTTCCTGGCGGACCTGCGTGCCGCGAAGGAGCCCCACGAGGTCTCCGACCTGGTGATGGCTGTGCTCGAGCCCGCGCCGGAACCTGCCGCTGTGGCGGCTGCGGATACCGGGACGGCTGCAGCGACAGCCCCGGCGGCGCAGCACGACACCGACACCGCCGCCCCGGTGCTGCTGGCCATCACCTCCTGCCCCACCGGCATCGCCCACACCTATATGGCGGCCGAGTCGCTCGAGAATGCCGCGAAGGAGAAGGGCATCGAGCTGCATGTGGAGACCCAGGGCTCCGGCGGCATCACCCCGTTCACCGAGGAGCAGATCGCCGCGGCGAGCGCCTTGATCATCGCCGCCGACGTCAACATCTCCGGTCGTGAGCGGTTCGCGGGCCTGCCCCTGGTGGAGCATCCGGTCAAGCGCGCCATCTCCCACGGCCCGCAGATGCTCGACGAGGCCATCGCAGCCGTCTCAGATCCTTCGGCCCGGCGGGTCCCGTCGGCCGCAGGCGGCGAAGGCGCAACCGAGTCGGCGGGCTCCGGGACCCACCAGTCCTGGCCGCGCCGGATCCAGGGCGCCGTGATGACCGGCGTGTCCTACATGATCCCCTTCGTCGCCGCGGGCGGCCTCCTGATGGCGCTGGGCTTCCTCATCGCCGGATTCGATGTCGCCTTCGTCGCCCAGGACGTCGCGACCAGCTTCTCCCTGACCTCGCTGCCCGGCGCGCAGGAGTACGAGGGCGCGACCGGGACGATGCAGACCGAGCGTGCGGGCCTGGCCCTCTACCTCGGCGCTGTGCTGTTCACCCTGGGCAACCTGGGGATGGGATTCCTGGTCGCGGCACTGTCCGGCTATATCGCCTTCGGCCTGGCCGGACGGCCCGGCATCGCCCCCGGCTTCATCGGCGGCGCGGTGTCCGTAGCAGTCGGCGCCGGCTTCCTCGGCGGCCTCATCACCGGCCTGCTCGCAGGCCTGGTGGCGCTGTGGTTCACCACTCTGAAGCCGCCGCGGTGGCTCGCCGGTCTGATGCCCGTGGTGATCATCCCGCTGCTGACCACCCTCGTGGTGGGCGGCCTGATGCTGGTGTTCCTCGGCAAGCCGCTGGCCTCCCTGATGACCGCTCTGCAGGACGGTCTGACCGGCATGTCCGGCTCCTCCGCGATCCTGCTGGGCGTGATCATCGGGCTGATGATGTGCTTGGACCTGGGCGGGCCTGTGAACAAGGCGGCCTACCTGTTCGCCACCGCCGGTCTGTCACAGGGCACCGAGGCGTCCTTCCAGATCATGGCCGCTGTGATGGCGGCGGGCATGGTCCCGCCGCTGGCGATGGCGCTGTCCACCCTGGTGCGCCGGAAGCTCTACTCCCCCGTCGAGCGGGAGAACGGCACTACGGCCTGGCTGCTCGGTGCTGCGTTCATCACGGAGGGCGCGATTCCCTTCGCCGCGGCGGACCCGCTGCGCGTGATCCCCTCCTCGATGGCTGGAGGCGCCGTCACCGGTGCGCTGATCATGGCGATAGGGGTGGGGTCCCAGGCTCCGCACGGAGGCATCTTCGTGGCCTTCGCGATCTCCCCGGTCTGGGGCTTCGTGGTCGCGATCCTCGCCGGCACCCTGGTCTCGGCCGCATTGGTGACGCTGCTCAAGGAGCTCAGCAGCCGCCGCCAGGGCACTATCGCCTGAGCCGCCACAGCTCACGCCCCCGTCCTGTCGGGGCGCTGCGACCCGCACCAGGGTTCCCGAGGAGGCGCGCCCGGCGACGCGTCACGGCGAGAACGACCTTCGGTACACGTTATCGCCACGATTTTGTACCGAAGGTCGATCTCGGCCCGGTCATTCTCGGCGCACCGCTCCTCGGACTCCCGTGAACGGAAGCGCCCCGCCACGGCGGGGCGCTTCCGTATGCTCGGGCGGAGCGACGACGCACAAGGAGCACAGATGCCGGAAAGCCTCAGCACGGGCAGCCCGAGCAGTCCTGACGTACCTGGCGGTCTCGGCAGTCCTGGCAGCCCGAGCGGTCTGTGGGCCGCGGGACCGCTGGGGCACATGCCCGCCTACGGCGCCGCCCACCTGTCCATGCTCGTCCTGCTCGTGGTCGCTGCGCTGGTGCTGGTCCTGTGGGCCCGCCGCTCAGCGCCGCAGCGGGTCGACCGGGTGCTTCGCATCGCGGGCTGGCTGCTGCTGGCCAACGCCGTGTTCTGGACCGCGTGGGGCTTCATGCCCTGGGCCTGGAATCTCCACGAGTCCCTCCCGCTGCACTATTCCGACGCGCTGCGGTTCCTCGTGCCGTTGGCGCTGATCACGCAGACCCGATGGGCGATCGTGGTCAGCTGGTTCTGGGGCCTGACCTTGAACCTGCAGTCCGTGCTCACCCCGGACGTGAACTATTTCGTGTGGGTGCCGCTGGAGTTCACGCAGTACTGGCTCGCGCACGGCGCCGGACTGCTGGCCCCCGTGGTGCTGATCTGGGGGCTCGGCTATCGCCCCACCTGGCGGGGCTATGGCCTCGCCTATGCGGCGACGGCCGCCTGGGCCGCGATCGCCTTCACCGGAAACGCCCTGACCGGCGCGAACTACGGCTACCTCAACCGAGCGCCCGCCGGGCCCTCGATCCTGGACCTGCTCGGCCCGTGGCCGCAGTACCTGCTGGTCGAAGCGGCGCTGATCGCTGCGGTCTGGGCGCTGATGACCTGGCCGTGGGTGGCGCTCGACCGACGGGCGGGCACCCCGCTCACAGGCCGCGGCGGGCTGCTCAGGCGCTGGCCCGAACCTCAGGTCCTTCCAGGCGAGATCCCGCACGGCGAGGCGTCTCAGACCAGGCCGCCTCAGGCCAGCAGCTCGATCTCCGCCAGCCGGAGCCGCCCCTCGGAGGTCGTCACCACCAAGCGGTGATGGAGACACGGCCGGGGGTTCGCGATCTCGAAAGGCCGGGTCTGCTGGCGCCAGCGGAAGCGCTGCGCCGAACGAGCGTCGAGCACTGTCCAGCTGGCCGCGTCGTCCGATCCCTCCAGCCGCCAGGCGATCGGATCCCCACCGGTCTGTGCCGAAGAGGTGAGGGTGAGGAAGCGGGCCTGCTGGGGCTCACCCAGCTCCGGCAGCGCGATCACCGCACTCGCGGTCCCGAAGGCCCGCTCGGTGCAGGAATCATCGTCCAGCAGCGGATCCGACGGGTCGGCGGCGAACAGGTCCCGCAGCGGCTCCGGCCGCTCCCCCGGCGAGCTCGGGGACGGCGGGATCCCGCCCCAGTCCGCGGGCTCCGCCGCAAGGCGCAGATGCAGACGGCCGCGCAGATCCGCGTGATCGATCCAGGAGTCGCTGTGCTCCAGGCCGTCCACGGTCATGCCGGTGATGCAGGCATCCTGCGGATCCTGCGCCTGTGTGGTCACCGAGAAGGGCGTCCCGCCGAGGGGACGCAGGGTCGCTCGCGGGAACAACGGCGCCACCAGGTGGTACCGACCGGTCCCGAGCTGCAGCGGGTACAGGCCCAGCGCCGTGAGCAGCCACCATGCGCTCATCTCGCCGTTGTCCTCATCGCCCGGATACCCCTGACCGATCTGCTCGCCGACGAAGAGCCGCCGATGCACTTCGCGCACGATCCGGGAGGCCTCCTCGGGGGCACCGACGTGGTGGAAGAGGAAGGGGATGTGGTGGGAGGGCTGGTTGGACATCCCGAACTGGCCCATCCGCACCGCCCGGGCCTCGACCATCTCGTGGATGACCGTGTCGTAGCTGCCCTGTCGGTCCGCACGCTCCGGGGTGTCGAAGAATTCCTCGAGCCGTCCGCGCAGCATGTCGCGGCCGCCGTACAGGGCCGCGAGCCCCTCGCCGTCATGCGGGACGTGGAAGGCGAAGTTCCAACCGTCGGTCTCCGTGTAGTCCCCGCCCCATACGCGCGGGTCGTACTCCTCGGGGCTCTGCGCGAAGGCGCCGTCGGCGCGTCGGCCCTGGAAGAACTCGATCGCGGGGTCGAACAGCAACGGGTAGTTCAGGCTGCGTGCCGCGAGATAGTGCGCCTCTTCGCGCAGTTGCGCGGCGGCCACGACATCACCTTCGGTCTCGGCGCGCTGCGCGAGCAGCTCGGCCTGGGCGGCGAGCCCGGCGTCGTTGATATGCGCCTCGAGGGCCCAGGAGACGGACTCCTCGGTATCGGTGTCGACATAGCCGGTGAACACCGCCCGCTCGTTGCCCTTGCGCCCCACCTCGGGGAAGGGCGGCGCCACGGTTGCGTTGCGCAGACCCGCGTCGTAGGCGGAGAGCGGATCGGGCAGCGGGACCCCTTTGGTGTGGAGATCCGCGAAGGCGATATCGCTGCTGGTGCCGGTCATGCAGTCCGCATAGCCCGGAGCGGACCAGCGGGCGATCCAGCCACCCTCGCGATACTGCTGGACGAACCCGTCCGCGAGTTCGGCGGCGAGCTGCGGATAGAACAGCGCGTAGGCGGGCCAGGCGGTGCGATAGGTATCCCAGAACCCGTGGTTGACGAACATCTTCCCCGGGATCACCTGGGCGTTGGTACGGGTCGCGGTCGCGGCGCCCTTGACCGGCAGCACCGGACTCGCGTGGACCGGCTCGGGACGCTCGGGGGTCCCCGCGTTCTCCCACTGCGAGGTGGGATAGAGGTTCAGCCGATAGAGGTTGCCGTACAGAGTGCGACGCTGGGCGGGAGCAGCGTCGGGGACGTCGAACACCTGCAGCCGCTCGGCCCAGGCCGCGTGGGCGGCCGCATGGACCTCCTCGAAGCTGCGCCCGGCGAGCTCCTGGCTGAAGGTGCGCCGGCACTGCTCGAGCCCGAGATAGCTGGTCACCAGTCGCACCGTGACCCGGCGGGTGCCGGGGGCGAACGTGAGCACGCTGCCGCGGCTCTCCCCGCGGGCCTGGTCCACGGAGACCGGCGCCGGATCCACCTGCCCCAGCAGGTACATGCGGGTGGCGCCCTCGGTACGGGACTGCCCCAGCGCCGGGGACGAGTCCACCCAGGCGTGCAGGCGACCGTCGAAGACGGATCCCGCCGCATCGACCCGCGAGTTCTCATCGATGCCCTCGATCAGCAGGTGCGGGCCCTGCTCCTGCTCGGGCAGGTCGATCTCGCAGATCGCGCCGTGACCGGTCGGCGCCAGCCGCAGGGCGATGTCGCCGTCCAACGCGACCTCGTAGAGATCCGGCCGTGCGGTCTCGCGGTCATGGTCGAATCCTCGCGCGCGGGCTGACGGGCTCGCATCGGGCATGGCGCCGAGCAGCGGCATCATCATCAGCTGGTGCCGGTCGCCCATCCAGGGGCTGGGCTGGTGGGACAGCGCCATGCCCTGGAGGCGGGGACGGTTGTCCGGGCCATTGGCGCGGTGGTACTCGTATACCCACCGCCGGGTGCGCGCGTCGGTCGCCGGGGTGAAGAGGGCGAAGCCGTTCGGCATGGCGGTCAGCGGCAGGGTGTTCCCGCGCGAGAATTCGCCGGAGGCATGGCTGCCGCGGCGGGTGTCGACCCAGGCCACCGGGTCCTCGAGCGGAGGGTCGGCGGGTGGCTCCCCCAGATAGGGGCCATCGATCCAGCCGGTGAGCGTCGCGTCGTCGGCACGACGCAGGTCGTCCGGCCCGTCGACCTCGTCGATCGAGTCGAGCAGGTCGCCGTCGGGATCCTCCGGGGCGTCGAGCACCAGCAGCACCTCGGTGATCGTGCGGCCGACGAGATCCGCTACGCCCACCTGCACGTCGTTCCACTGGTCCGCGAAGAGGATCTTCGCCTCGCCGAGGCCTCGCGCAGTGGCGGTGGTCCCGTACTGGTCGTGGGGCACCAGGTCTGAGAGCCGGCTGCCGTCGTCGAGCACCAGATCGATCGCGACGAAGGTCGCACCCCAGGTCTGGGGTGCATCCAGCGCGGGATGCACGAACCAGCGCAGCACCTCACCGGGGGCGATCGTGCGCCCGGCGAGCTGATCCAGTCCTGGGAGGAGGGGCATCGCAACGTCGGTGCGTTCTCCGGCGCTGCCGGTGTACCGCAGTGCCGAGGGTGCGAGGAACCCGGCGCCGTCCTTGCTGGTCGGCGACCCGACGGGGCCCTGGTCTGCGATGACGATCATGCACGCCAGGCTATCGACTGGCCGGGGCTCTGCGGGTCAGGCGTGCCCGAGAGCGGGGAGTGCTCCCCATCGCACCACCGTACGGAGTGCGGAATACTGGCCCGGGACACCACACGAACGCCGGGAGAAGTCATGGTCTACGCACAGCCTCAGCAGGGGCGCCCACAGGCCCCAGGGGCCGGTCGCCCCAAGCGCCCGATGTGGCATTGGCTGCTGGTCGGAGGCTGCGCCGCCGTCAGCCTGCTGGTGATCGCAGCGTTCGCGCTCTTCATCGCCTTCCAGGTGCTCCACCGCGGCAATCCGGAGGACACCGTCGATGACTTCTACACCTCGCTCGAGAGCGGAGACTGCGAGCTGTACGAGAACTCCACGACAGAGCAGTTCCGGGAGGGCTTCGGCCTGACCAGCTGCGCGGACTTCGAGGCGGCGTTCTCCGCCGGCGGCACCGCCGACTACACCGTCGATGACCGGGTCAACCGGCAGGGCTATGCGATCTTCGATGTCACCGAGTCGTTCACCCGCGACGGTCAACCGGTCCAGGCCGAGGTCCGCTTCTTCGTGCGCCGCATCGACGGACAGTGGGACCTCGACGGCCTGCAGCCGATCGACGCGAGCACACCCCCGATCGAATGATCTCGGCACTCCGCAGGTCTGCTGCGCGGTGGGCACGGCGGGCGCATCACTCGGGTCCGGGCGGCGCCGCATCGCGCCGGTGGCTGCGGCATCTGGCCTGGTAGGACTCGGCACCGCCCACCTGTGCTGCGGTCGGTTGCAGCGCCGTCGCCCCGTCGGCGATCAGTCGCACGTGGAAGGCGGCGTCGGCGCCGCAGACCGTGCACACCGCCGTCAGCTTCACCACCTCCTCGGCCTGTGCCATCAGCGTCGGCAGCGGGGCGAAGGGCTCTCCGTCGTAGGTGAGGCACAGCCCTGCGACCTCGACCTGGATCCCGGCCTCCAGCAGCGCCTCGATCACTGGGATGATCGGCGGGCCGAAGAACTGCGCCTCGTCGATCGCGACCGTGTGGGGTCTGTCCTGTCCGGTCAGCACCAGCAGCTCCTCGGCATGCTCGAGCATGCGCGCGGGAAGCGAACGCCCGGCGTGGGAGCTCAGCCGGTCAGCTCCGCTGCGCTCGTCCAGACGGTGCCCGACCACCTCCACCCTCAGCCCGGCCAGGCGGGCGCGGTGGACTCTCCGCAGCAGCTCTTCGGTCTTGCCGGCGAACATCGGACCCGCGATCACGTGCAGTCGTCCTGCCTCCATGGGGCGCATGCTCCCAGCGTACGCGCGGGCTGCCGGGCCACGCCTGCAGAGCCTGCGCGTCACAGCACTGCGGCTCCTCAGCACCTGCGCTCCGCAATGCAGCGGCTCCGCAGTACAGTGCCAGGATGAGCATTCGGCGCCCCTCTCCCCTCGCGGGCCGGAAGCCGACCAAGCAGGATCTCGCCACCTTCGCCACCCCGGATCCGCAGTCGATCGACGATGTGCTCCCTGATCCGGCACAGGACCCGCCGCTGCGGCTGCTGATCGTCGGCATCAATCCCGGCCTCTGGACCGCCGCGGTCAACGCCCCCTTCGCCCGGCCGGGCAACCGGTTCTGGCCCTCGCTGCACCGGGCGGGGCTCACCTCAAGGCTGGTCGATGCCTCTCGCGGGCTGGATCCCGAGGACGAGCAGGATCTCCACCGACGTGGTATCGGCATCACGAATCTGATCGGGCGCGCCACCGTGCGTGCCGATGAGCTGGGACGGGAGGAGCTGCAGCGCTCCGGCGCGCAGCTGATCGCCCGGATGGAGCAGCTGCGGCCACAGGCCGTCGCGATCGCGGGGATCACCGCATTCCGCTCCGCGTACTCTGTGCCCAAGGCCCGGCTCGGCCTCCAGGACCCCGCCGAGGTCGAGGGCTGGCCTGCGGACATCGCACTGTGGGTGGTGCCGCAGCCGAGCGGGCTGAACGCCCACGCCTCCGTGGCGTCGCTCGCCGAGAACTGGCGTGAGGTCGCCCGCAGCGTCGGCGTCCAGCACCACGACGAGAGCTGACCACCGGAGGCGGGCCGGGCAGACCTTGGGCCCCTTCGGGATCACGATCGCATTCCAGGGTCACCGTCGTTCACAGGACGTGCGCCGACCCGACGCAGGGCGGATCGTGCAGTGCAGCACCTCTGAACTGACGACACCGACGAGCGGAGCCCTCGTGTCCCCCAAGCCCTTGATCCTGAACCTGTTCGAGATGAACTGCGTCGGCCACATCACGCATGGGCTGTGGCGGCTGCCCGGCAACAACCGCCACCGCTACACCGACCTGACGTACTGGACCGAGCTCGCGCAGATCGCTGAGTCCGGTGGGTTCACCGCGATATTCCTCGCCGATGTCGTGGGCGCCTATGACACCTACGGCGGCTCCGCCGAGGCGGCCCTGCGGGAGGGGCTGCAGATCCCTAACAACGATCCGATGCTGGTGGTCCCGGCGATGGCCGCGGTGACCGAGCGTCTCGGCTTCGGGATCACCTTCTCCACCAGCTACGAGCCGCCCTTCGCCTTCGCCCGGCGCATGTCCACCCTGGACCACCTCACCGGCGGAAGGGTGGGCTGGAACATCGTCACCTCCTACCTGCCCAATGCCGCCCGCAACTTCGGCCTCGCCGACGAGATCGAGCACGATCACCGCTACGAGATCGCCGACGAATACCTCGAGGTGGTCTACAAGCTCTGGGAGGGCTCATGGGAGGAGGACGCCGTGGTGCGTGACGCCGACGCCGGCATCTACGCGGACCCCACGAAGGTCCACCGCATCGACCACGTCGGAGAGAACTTCTCCGTCGCCGGGCCGCACCTGTCCGAGCCCTCCCCGCAGCGCACCCCGACCCTGATCCTCGCCACCGCCTCCCCCGCGGGCGCGCTCCGCGCCGGACGCCATGCCGAGCTGGTCTTCACCCACGGTCCGCTGCTCGAGCGCACAGTTCCGGCCGTGCGCGCCGCTGCCGCAGAGGCCGGTCGCGATCCCGCCGCCCCGAAGTTCGTGGTCCAGGCGGCCGTGATCACGGCCCGCACCCAGGAGGAGGTCGACGCGAAGCTCACCCAATACCGGGAGCATCGCTCGCTCGAGGGCATGCTCGTGCACCAGTCGGTCCCGATCCGTGCGCTCGAGCACCCGCGGGACCGGACCATCGCCGAAGCGCTCGAGGCCGAGGGGCTGCCGGCAGACACCCCCGTCGGCCGACGGGGCGCGACCTCGACCGTCGGCGAGCTGCTGGATGCTGTCGACGAGGCCTGGCAGGACCGGTTCTTCGTGGCCGGCACGCCCGAGGTGGTCGCCGACGCGATCGAGCATTGGCTCGACGTGGAGGGCATCGATGGGATCAACCTGCGCCAGTACCACTCCTTCGACACCGTGCGCGACTTCGCGGAGCTGGTCTCCCCGATCCTGCGGGAGCGCGGCCGCCTGCCCGAGCTGGAGGGCACCCTGCGCCGTCGGCTGAGCGGGAGCGACCGGCTCCCGGCGGAGCATCCTGCCGCGCAGTTCCGGGGGGCCTTTACGGAGCACGGGGTCTGAGCAGCGGAGCGATCGATCCCTGCCGAGCCGGTGCCGCTCGAGAGCTGGGCGCAGCGCTGGGCGTGAGCTCGCACACACTCACGCTCGCCTTCGAGGCGGCCACGGGGATGACCTTCCGCGACCGGTCAGCGACGGCCCGCGCACAGAACGCCCTGTCCCTGCTGACGGGCGACCACTCGATCGAGGAGGTGGCACTCCTCGTCGACTACCGCCCGGCGAGCGCGTTCACCGCAGCGTTCCGGCCGGTCACAGGCCTGACGCCCGGTCAGTACCGGCGTCGACTGGCCGGCCCGATGCCGGACGGAACGGCAAGCGAGGACGCCGCCGATGATCCCCGACAGGGGCTGCACACCGCGGGATGAGGCACGGCGCGAAGGGCGCCCCGTCGAGGCGCCCACGCTCGGCGTGTCCGGAGCGCGACAGGCCCTGTCCGAGTGATCGCCTTGCGGACAGGCCGCCCGGCCATTAACTTTGGTGAGGCTAACCTAAGTCGTAGGTCGCATCGTCTCCGTCGGCCCCGGCTCGAGCCGCAGATCCCGCCACGGGGCTGCGCCGTTCTGGACGCCGCCGGACGATCGGATCCAGGCACGGGCGCTGCTCGTCCACCCGCGCCGCCTCGCGGCCTCCTGAAAGGTCTTCCATGACCCAGTTCTCCCGTCGTGCCTTCGCCGGTTCCGCGCTCACCCTCGCCGCCGTTCTGACCGGCTGCTCCACGGAGAGCTCGACCTCCCCGAGCGACGCCGGGGCCGCCACCGACGGCACGAGCGAGGGCACGGGCGAGGGCACGGTGATCGTCAAGCATGCCTTCGGACAGACCGAGATCCCTGCGACGATCGAGGTCATCACCACCGTGGCCTGGGCGAACCACGAGGTGCCCCTGGCGCTGGGGGTGGTTCCCGCAGGCATGGCGGCGGCGAACTTCGGCGATGACGACGCGAACGGCTTGCTCCCCTGGGTCGAGGCAGCACTCGAAGAGCTCGGTGCCGAAGCACCTGTGCTCTTCGACGAGTCGGACGGCATCGATCTCGAGGGCGTCGCCGACACCTCTCCCGACGTGATCCTCGCGGCATACTCGGGACTCACTCAGGAGGACTACGACGTCCTCACCGAGATCGCCCCCACCATCCCCTTCCCCGAGGTCGCCTGGGGCACCTCCTGGCGGGACATGATCACCGTCAACGCCGCAGGGATGGGCATGGCCGAGGAGGGCGCCGCGCTGATCACCGACCTCGAGGGCCAGATCGAGGAGGCCGTCGCACAGCACCCGGCCATCGCCGGCAAGAGCGCCATGTTCCTGACGCATGTGGACACCACCGACCTCTCCACCGTGAACTTCTACACCGCGCACGACACCCGCACGATGTTCTTCGAGGACCTCGGCATGAAGATCGCGCAGAGCGTCCAGGACGCCTCCGCCGAGAACGAGTCGTTCTCCGCATCCGTCAGCGCTGAGCAGGCCGACAGGTTCGGCGATGTCGAGATCATCGTGACCTACGGCGACCAGGAGCTCGTCGCAGCTCTCGAGGGCGATCCGCTGCTGTCCCAGATGCCGGCCGTGAGGAACGGCGCCGTGGTGCATCTTCCCAGCAACAGTCCGCTGGGCACTGCCGCGAACCCGACCCCGTTGGCGATCCCCTACATCCTCGAGGACTACCTGGTCGAACTCGAGCGCGCCGCCAACGCCTCCGCCTGAACTGCATCCCCCAGTGACCACGACCCTTCGCGCCGGCCACACCACGACCGCGGCCCTCCTGCGCAGCGCCACGCGCACCCGTGCGCTCTGGCTGCTCGTCGTCCTCGTCGCCCTGCTGCTGCTCTGCGTCGCCTCCGTGACGATCGGCTCCCGCGATGTCGGCCTCGAGGACATCCTCGCCGCCCTCGGCGGTTCACAGGACGGCTTCGGTCCTGCGGCTGTCGCCACCCGCATCCCGCGCACGCTGCTCGCCGTCACGGCCGGCGCGGCGCTGGGCGTCTCGGGCGCGGTGATGCAGGGCGTGACCCGCAACCCGCTCGCCGATCCCGGCATCCTCGGGATCAACACCGGCGCCTCGCTCGCAGTCGTGGTGGGCATCGCCTGGTTCGGGCTCACGTCCGCCTCGACGTACATCTGGGTGGCGATCGCGGGCGCGGCGCTCACAGCGGTGCTCGTCTACACGCTGGGCTCACTGGGCCAGGGCGGAGCCACTCCACTCAAACTCGCCCTCGCCGGCGCCGCGACCGGCGCGGCCCTGACCTCCTTCATCAGCGCCGTCGTGCTTCCCCGCTCGGACATCGGCGACAGCGTGCGCTCCTGGCAGATCGGAGGAGTGGGCGGCGGCACCACCGCCGCCGTGCTGCAGGTGGCTCCATTCCTGCTGGGCGGAGCGCTGCTGTGCGCGCTCAGCGCACGAGGTCTGAACTCCCTCGCCCTCGGGGACGAGCTCGCCGCGGGGCTGGGAGAACGAGTGGCCCTGACCCGCGCGGCGGCCTCCCTGGGAGCAGTGGTGCTGTGCGGGGCGACGACCGCCGTGACCGGACCGATCGGCTTCGTCGGTCTGGTGGTCCCCCATGCCTGCCGGTTGCTGATCGGCCCGGATCATCGCTGGCTGCTCCTCTTCAGCGCAGTGGTGGGCGCTGCCCTGCTCACCGCCGCCGACGTGCTCGGACGAATCGTGGCCCGCCCCGACGAACTCGCTGTCGGCATCCTCACCGCCCTGCTGGGCGCGCCGGTCTTCATCGCCATCGTGCGCCGCCAGAAGCTGTCCCACCTGTGAGCGCGCCGCACCCCACTGCGGCCCCCGCTGCGGCCCCCGCCACAGCCACCGCCGCGGCCCCCGTCCCGACCCTCGCTCGGGTCACCGCCGCGCGCCGCCGCCGCAGGCGCCGGGCGGCGGTGACCCTCTGCTCGCTCGCCGCCGCGATCCTCGTGGTCTTCTGCGTGACCCTCATGGTCGGGCGCACCACCTACTCCCCGGGCGAGGTGCTGCGGGTGCTCCTGGGCCATGACGTGCCCGGAGCGAGCTTCTCCGTGGTTCGGCTGCGGCTGCCCCGCGCCGTGCTCGCCGTCCTGGCCGGTGCCAGCTTCGGGCTCGGCGGGGTGGCGTTCCAGACGATGCTGCGCAATCCGCTGGCGAGCCCGGACATCATCGGCATCTCCTCCGGGGCAAGTGCCGCCGCGGCCTTCGGCATCGTCATCCTGGGCCTGGCCGGCACTGCGGTGTCCCTGCTGGCTGTCGTCGCGGGCCTCGCCGTGGCGCTGCTGATCCACCTGCTGTCCTCGCGGGGCGGAGCGGCCGGGACGCGGCTGATCCTGATCGGGATCGGGATCGCCGCGATGCTCACGAGCCTGACGGATTGGGTGCTCTCGACGGCGGGCCAGTGGGAGCTCCAGGAAGCGCTGCGCTGGCTCACCGGAAGCCTGAACAACTCCTCCTGGGAGCAGACGCTGCCTGTGCTCGGCGCGCTCGTGCTCCTCGGTCCGGTGCTGCTGTCGTGCGCCTCGGACCTGCGCACCGCGCAGCTGGGCGAGGACGCCGCCCAGGCCCTCGGAGTGCGGGTGGGGCGCTTGCGGCGGGTGGTGATGTTCGCCGCCGTCGGCCTGGTCGCCGTCGCCACTGCGGCCTGCGGGCCGATCGCCTTCGTGTCGTTCCTCGCGGGGCCGACCGCCGTGCGGATCATCGGGCCCGGGAGCTCACCGCTGCTGCCCGCTGCGCTGGTCGGCGCCTTGCTGGTGCTGCTCGCCGACCTGGTGGGCCAGTTCGCCACCGGCACCCGGTACCCGGTGGGAGTGGTGACCGGGGTGCTCGGGGCCCCATTCCTGATCTTTCTGCTCATCAGCATCCATCGTCGAGGGAGCTCCCTATGACCACCGACCATCGCCTGCGCGCAGAGGATCTCACCCTCGGATATGGCGAACGCACCGTGATCGAGGGGCTCCACCTCGAGCTGGTCGCCGGAGGTATCACGTCGATCGTGGGCGCCAACGCCTCCGGCAAGTCAACTCTCCTGCGCTCGATGTCGCGCCTGCTCACCCCTGCACGAGGGCATGTGCTGCTGGACGGCCAGCAGATCCACCGGATGCCCGCCAAACAGCTCGCCCGCACCCTCGGACTGCTCCCGCAGTCGCCGATCACCCCCGAAGGGATCACTGTGGCTGATCTTGTGGGCCGTGGACGTCACCCCCACCAGGGCCTCTTCTCCCGCTGGAGCGCCACCGACGACTCCGCGGTCGCCGCAGCACTGGACACCACGGGCACGGCAGACCTCGCCGATCGTCCGGTGGACGAGCTCTCCGGGGGACAGCGGCAGCGAGTCTGGGTCGCGATGGCGCTCGCCCAGGGCACGGACCTGCTGCTGCTGGACGAGCCCACGACCTTCCTGGACGTGAGCCACCAGATCGAGGTGCTGGACCTGCTGACCGATCTGAACCGGGCGCGAGGGATCACGGTGGCGATGGTGCTGCACGACCTGAACCTCGCCGCGCGCTACAGCGACCAGCTCGTCATGATCGCGGGCGGCTCGGTCGCGGCATCGGGCGCCCCGGCCGAAGTTCTGACCGAGCAGAGGATCCTCGAGGTGTTCGGGGTGCACAGCCGGATCATCACCGACCCGGTCTCCGGCACCCCGCTGATGGTCCCGATCAGCCGGCACCACACCCCACAGCAGCACCCCGGGGCATGAGCATCGGACCGGGTGAGCCCGCTGAACTGCTTGCGGCGGACGTCCCAGCGTGAAAGTCTTGAGCGGACCCAGGCGGGGCGACGAGGCCGAGCTGGTTGCTCGCTCCCCGCACGTCGAGCACGTTGGAGGTCACCTGTGAAACTGCCTTGGCTCACGCCTGTCCTGGACCAGAACGGTCCCCTGATCTCGGTCCATCTCGACACCACGCGCACCGATCCGCAAGCCGCTGGCGAGCTCGAGGCGAGGTGGGCGCAGCTGCGTTCCCGGCTCGGCGCGGAGGGAGCCTCGCAGATCCTCCTCACCCAGATCGAGGACACGGTGCTCAGCCCCTCACCGCTCGGCGGTCGGCACGGACGCTCCCTCTTCGCCTCGGACACCGAGATCCTGGTGGATCGGGTGCTTCCGGTGCCGCCGCTGCAGGAGTCCGCCCATCGCGGGGAGTTCCCGACGCTGCTCCCCCTGCTCCGACTGATCCCCTTCGCGGTCAGCCAGCTGCTGATCGTGGTGGACCGTGCCGGCGCGGACCTGCATCTGCGCTCCCCGGAGAATCCCTCGATCAGCAACAGCTCCAACGGGCTGGGCGAGGACGCGACGGTCGAAGGCGGCCACGACGTGCTCCACAAGGCGAGCCTCGGCGGTGGGGCCCAGCACGGCTGGCGGGCGGACAACTACGAGGCCCGCGTCGAGGACTCCTGGGAGCGCAACGCCGATGCCGTGGCCGGGACGGTCGAGAAGATCCTGCGGGAGCGTCAGGTCGACATCGTGATGCTCAGCGGCGACGTGCGCGCGATCGGCCTGCTGCGCGACGCACTGGGACGGGAGACCCGGGAGCGGCTGATCGAGGTTCAGGGAGGCAGTCGCGGCGTCGCACTGGACCGCGGACCGTTCCGCGAGGAGCTGCGCCTGGCCACCGATGAGTTCATCGCAGCCCGCCAGCAGGAGCTTGCGGAGCGGTTCCGGGAGAGCCAGGCCCGAGATGGTGCCTCTGTCGGAGGTGCGGCGGAGGTCTGGCAGGCCCTCTCCCGCGGACAGGTCGAGGAGCTCGTGTTCGTCACCGGCCACGAGCCCGCCGGCATCGAGGAGCTGCTGCGCGGGGCGCTCGCCACCGATGCGGCCATCTCCGCCCTCCAGGAGGACGCCGACGGGATCCCCGAGGGCGTCGGTGCGCTCCTGCGCTGGCGCGATGAGACCACCCCGTCCAACAGCATCGGTTCGATGTCCGGAGATGCCCGCCGCGAATGATCGAGGCCGGGGAGCGGCGATCTGCGCTGCTCCCCGGTGCGCGGGCCCCTGGTCTCCGGGTCTCCGGGTCCTCAACCGTTCGGTCCCCCGCCTCGCGCTCTTCTGCGGAGTGCACGAGGATGGCAGGCCCGGAGCACCCGGGGAACCGAATCCGACGATCAGTGCAGGAGTGACCATGCCCGAGGCCTGGAGCCCGAAGCGCGAACGCCAGTACCAGCACATCAAGGACAGCCAGATCGAGCGCGGCACCTCAGAGGACGAGGCGGAGGAGATCGCTGCCCGCACCGTGAACAAGACCCGGGCCCAGGAGGGCGAGTCCGAGGAGGCGAGCCGCACCTCGGTCCAGGACAAGTCACCCTCGGAGCGCGGCGGCGAGCGCTCCCACTCCGGTGCGCAGGGGCGCACCAAGGATCAGCTCTACCAGGACGCGAAGCGTCAGGGAGTCGAGGGTCGCTCGACCATGGACAAGGAGGAGCTGAAGGACACCGTCGAGGATCGGTGATCCCACCGGAGTGAGCCCGCTTGAAGACGCTTCCCAGGGACCCGGGGGCCACCTGTAGACTCGGCCCCGGCAACGGGGGAGTATCCACCACGCTGTGCACGTCATCACGAGGACTGTCATCGGTCCTCCGGGCGCAGCGGCCCATCGCATCGAGCGATGGGTGGAGAGACTCGGGTCACCACCCAAATCTGGAAAGTTCCCTATGACTGTCTCTCCACTCGTCTGGATCCTCACGATCCTGGCTGTCCTGGGCCTGTTGGCCTTCGACTACTTCTTCCATGTGCGCAAGGCGCACATCCCCACACTTCGCGAAGCGGCGATCTGGTCCGCCATCTACGTGGGCATCGCACTGCTCTTCGGCGTCGGGGTGTACATCTTCGGCGGCAGCACGATGGGCACCGAGTACTTCGCCGGCTATGTCACCGAGAAGGCCCTCTCGGTCGACAACCTCTTCGTCTTCCTCATCATCATCGGCGCTTTCGCCGTGCCTCGCGAGGACCAGCAGAAGGTGCTGCTGTTCGGTATCACCTTCGCCATCATCGCCCGCTCGGGCATGATCGCGATCGGCGCGGCCGCGATCAATGCATTCGCCTGGGTGTTCTACCTTTTCGGCGCGATCCTGCTGGTCACCGCTGCAAAGATGATCTTCGACGAGCTCAAGAAGGAGACTCCAGAGGGCGAGGAGAAGGAGAGCTTCTTCGTCCGCGTCGTCAAGAGATTCCTGCCCGCAACCGACGAGTACGACGGCGACAAGTTCTTCACCATCGAGAACGGCAAACGGGTCCTCACCCCGATGCTGCTGGTCATGCTCGCCATCGGTGCGACCGACATCCTGTTCGCTCTGGATTCGATCCCCGCAATCTTCGGCCTCACCCAGAACACCTACATCGTGTTCACCGCAACCGTGTTCTCGTTGCTCGGCCTGCGCCAGCTGTACTTCCTCATCGACGGCCTGCTGGATCGCCTGGTGTACCTCTCCTACGGACTGTCGATCATCCTCGCCTTCATCGGCGTGAAGCTCGTGATCCACGCCCTGCACGAGAACGACCTGCCGTTCATCAATGGTGGCGAGCCCGTCCTGGGCGTCCCTGAGATCACCACCGGGCTCTCCCTGACCGTGATCATCGGCGTCCTCACCGTGACGGTGCTCGCCTCCCTGCTGTCCCCCAAGGGGAGGGCGCAGGCGGCCGTGAACAACGCGCACCAAGAAGCGCTGGCTTACATCGAGCTGACGTACGAATCCTTCGAGGCCAAGCGCGACCAGATGTACGACCGCATGATCGCGCACGAGAAGATGATCGACTCCCTGCCCGCGAAGTACGAGGACATGGTCGTGGCGGAGAAGAACGTGCGCGAGCTGCTGTCCGACGCCCACCAGCTCCATGACAACCGCCTCGCATTCAACGAACGGGGCGAACGCTCCGACGAGCAGCCGGAGGGTCTTGTGGTCACCCGAACCGATGGCAGCGTCGCGACTGACCCCAGCGGCAATGTCATCACGGTCGTCCAGGAGGAGGAGATCCGCGCGAAGAAGGAGGCCAAGCATCGTGAGCGCGCGCAGGCCCGAGAGGACCACGCCGCAGCACGCAAGCGCTGACCCCCCGCGCAGGCGCCGATCCACGCACGCGGGCGCCGACCTCCCGCAACCCGCCGCACGGCGCCCCTTGAGCACCATCTCGAGGGGCGCCGTTCCGCGTCAGAGGCGAGTGACCGGCACAGCGCCGGCCGCTCGGCGCACCGCGAGCACGAGCAGCACCTGCGCGGTGAGATACGTGGCCATCACCCAGACACTGTGCGCCGGGAGCGTGAGCACCCCGAAGGCGTCCAGGGCGATCAGGGAATCGGAGACCACGAACACCGCGCCCCCGATCGTCCCGAGCCGTCCCAGGCCGCTGGCCAGCAGCGACATCGCGAAGATCGCCACCGCGTACACGACCACCGCCGGCAGCAGCATCCCGGCGCCCCGCGCCGACAGCATGACGATCACGAGGGCGACGAGCAGGTAGATCGAGGCCACCTGGGGCCGACGCAACAGCGATTCCAGCCGCCATGGCCAGATGGCGACGGCATAGATCAGCTGCGCGACCAGGAAGCTGCCCAGCATGCCGAGGAACCCGGGCTCCCCACCCACGAAGCGCGGGATCGTGTCGCCGAGCCAGGAGAAGCCGAGGGCGATCACGGTCAGGCGCACCAGGAGTACGCGAGGCGCTGAGGTGCCTGACCAGAGGGCGAGGGCGAGCAGAGGCATCAGGAGCACCTGTGTGACCTCCGCGACAGGCCCGATCCCGAACCACTGCGCCGCCAGGTGCGTGAGCCCGACCGCGACCAGGACCGTCATCGCGGCACGCATCGACTGCTCCCTCGCGGCGGCGGGTCCGCGCCCGTCACATGGTCGATGCTTCCTCGCATACCGAGAGGATACGCGCGGCCCGGAGGGTGGGAATTGACCTGGCCGTGGCCCAAGGGGCGATGGCACCATGCAGGCATGCCTGACGTCAACGCGCCCGTGCCACCCACCGACCTGGACGAGCTGCTGGCGCTCGCCTCCGCCCATGGCCTCGACCTCGACGGGGCGACGCTGCGCACCGAGGAGATCGGCCTCGACTTCCGGGTCGCGATGGCCCGTGCGCGCGACGGCCAGGACTGGGTGTTGCGCATCCCCCGTCGGCCGGACGTGCTGGACCGCGCCGCAGTGGAGGGCCGTCTGCTGGCCATGGTGGCTCCACACCTGGAGTTCGCGGTGCCGGCCTGGCGGATCAGCACCTCCGAGCTGATCGCCTATCCCCTGCTCCCCGGCACGCCAGGACTCACGGTCAGCGCGGATGGTGAGGTGACCTGGCATGTCGACATGACTTCCACCATCTACGCCGCCTCGCTCGGCAGCGCAGCGGCACAGCTGCAGGCGGTGGACCCCGAGGCTGCCGCCGCGACCGGCATCGAGGTGCGCTCCCCCACCGAAGTGCGGGAGGCCTGGGGCCGGGACCTGTCCCGCGTTGCCGCCGAGTTCGAGATCTCGCCGTCGCTGCGGGAGCGCTGGGATGCCTGGCTCGGCGAGGACAGCTACTGGCCGCGGCACTCGGTGCTCACACATGGCGAGATCTATCCCGGCCACACACTGGTCGAAGGCGAACGGATCAGCGCGATCCTGGACTGGACCACGGCCGCGATCGGCGACCCGGCCAGGGACCTCATGTTCCATCAGGTCAGCGCACCGCCGGAGGCCTTCGAGGCAATGCTCGCGGCGTACTCAGCGGGCGGGGGACGCATCTGGCCGCGCCTGGCCGAGCACTGCACTGAGATGTTCTCCGCCGGGCCGATCGGCTACGGCCTCTTCGCGCTGGAGACCGGCTTGGCTGGGCATCACAAGGCGGCCGCCGCAGCCCTGAACCCGCCGACCGGGGCCTGACCCAGCCCTCCGAGCCAGATGCCAAGAGCCCGTCCGTGCGAGTGACCTGAGCGACATCGAGGGAGCGGGCTCACACCCGCCGTCGGTCCGTGCCTGGACACTCACACCCGGGCAGGTCACAGCAAGATAACGGGCGTGCCCCACGTCATCGGCTCGTTCTGCTCGGGTCAAATCTCCGTCACCACCCTCCAAGGGCCTTGATCTGGGGGCCCCCCTTTCCCCTACGGTGGCCGACGTTCGAGACGCGCGCTCCGCCCCTGCGGATCCGCGACCCCAGCGAGAGATGCGAGAGGACGTGTTCATGTCCAAGCACAGCACGCACGCCACCAAGACCCCCCGAACCTCCAGCCTGCGCCGCGGCCTGGCCCGCACCGCAGTGACCCTCGCCGGAGGCGCCATCGTCGCCACCGGCATGCTCGCCACCGGCACCGCGGCGAACGCCGCGACCGGCTGGGACGAGGTCGCCGCCTGCGAATCCGGCGGAGACTGGTCGATCAACACGGGCAACGGTTACTACGGCGGCCTGCAGTTCTCTCAGCAGACCTGGGAGGGCTTCGGCGGCTCGCAGTACGCCTCGAGCGCCGACCAGGCCTCCAAGAGCCAGCAGATCGCTGTGGCCGAGCGCGTCCTCGCCGAGCAGGGCGCAGGCGCCTGGCCCAACTGCGGCTCGGCCCTGAGCGGTGGGGCCAGCACCGGCGACGCCCCGGCGCCCTCCGAGCAGGAGGAGGCCCCGCAGGAGGAAGCGCCCGAGCAGGAGCAAACCGAACAGAAGCAGCAGGACTCCACTCCGAGCCGCGAGTCCGAGAAGCAGGCGAACCGCTCGAGCGAGCGCCAGAGCACCGAGCCCCAGGGCGACTGGAGCTGCGACGGTGACGGGATCGCCGACAACTGTGACGAGAACGGCTTCGCCAAGGAGACCGAGAAGAAGCAGGAGCCCGCACAGGACTCTGCCCCGAAGGCTGAGCAGGAGTCCGCTCCGGCCCCGGAGCGGACTGCGGGCGAGCCCGGCTCCAAGGCCACCGGTGACCTGTCCGTCGCCGGCACCCTCGAGGTCGACGGCAAGAACGGCCCGGAGACCATGAGCGCGCTGCAGGACTGGCTGAACGTCGAGCAGACCGGCGAGATGGATGAGGCAACCACCCTGGCGCTTCAGGGCTGGGCCAAGACCGACCAGGACGGCGTGATCGGCGAGGACACCGTCGCCGGCCTCCAGCACGAGATCGGCGCCACCCAGAACGGCTCCGACGAGATCGACGAGGACACCGTGGAGGTCCTGCAGACCTTCCTGAACCTCTACTGATCTCTTCCGGCAGCTGCGCTCCCGCTCGACGGGCGCAGCCACCGCGCGGCGACGCCGCAATGACCCGGACGGCCGGGCCGCCTTCACCGGCGGCCCGGCCGTCCGCCGTTCGGCGAGTACACCGCGCGCGTGCACCGCGCGCGTGCGCAGCGCGCAATGGGTGCGAGCCCGCAGGACCCCGGACCCGGAGCGCGGCAACCCACGGCAATTTCCAGGGCGCGCCGGCCTCCATCCTCCAACGTGACAGAGACCCCTTCTCTCGACACGAAGCAAAAGTGCTGGCAGCAGCCCCGTTACCAAGTAGTACAAGATTCGACCTCCCGGCAACCACACTGCAACCTCTGGCAACAATGGCCAATCGTTCAGCGCTCTGGCAAGACTCGGGCCATAGCCGACACCGCTTCTCGCGGCACCCTCGGCACACCGGAGCCACCAGCGACACACCGCGCCTGGTCGCTCCAGCTACTCAAGGATGAGCCAGAAGGAGCACAACGATGAGCACCACCAGCGCACACCCGGGGCAGGGCCGCATGGCCCCGTCCAGTTCGCCGAGCTCGACGGCCAAGCGCCCGTTCAGCTTCCGGGACAAGATCGGCTACATGTTCGGCGACTTCGGGAACGACTTCACGTTCCTCCTGCAGTCCGCGTTCTTCATGATCTTCTACACCAACGTCATGGGCATCAACGCCGCCCACGTCGGCACCCTGCTGTTCGCCGCGCGCATCCTGGACGCCTTCACCGACGTCGGTGCAGGACGCCTGATCGACACCCTGAAGCCCGGCAGGTCCGGCCGGTTCAAGCCCTGGCTGCTGCGGATCGCGGTCCCCGTCGCCGCGGCGTCGTTCCTGATGTTCTCGCCGTTCGTCCAGGACGGCGAGTACGGTACGCGCCTGGCGTGGATGATCGTCACCTACATCCTGTGGGGCTCGGTCTTCTACACCCTGATCAACATCCCCTACGGTTCCATGGCCTCGGTCATCTCCAACCAGCCCGGTGAGCGCGCCTCGCTGTCGGTGTTCCGCTCCCTCGGTGCCACCCTCGCGAACCTCGCCATCTCCGTGGTCCTGCCGCTCGTCGTCTTCGTCCAGATCAACGGCCAGTCCGAGCTCTCCGGAACCAACATGATGTGGGCCGCCCTCGGCTGCGGCATCCTCGCTGTCATCTGCTACCTGCTCTGCTTCATCAACGTAGAGGAGCGCATCAGCACCCCGCCGAAGCCGAAGGGGGAGCGCGCCAGCCTCGGTCAGACCCTCGGCGCCATGGCCAAGAACCGGGCCCTCACCGGCCTGATCGCGACCTCGCTCTTCATGCTCATCGCCTTCATGCTGCTCGGCGGCATGATGCCTTACATGCTCAATGAGTACTTCAACAACGGTCAGCTGCTGAGCCTCGTGAACTTCGTGGGCCTCGCTCCGACCCTGCTGCTGGTGCCCTTCGCCTCGAAGCTCGCCAAGACCTTCGGCAAGAAGGAGGTCGGCGTGGTCGGCATGTCGCTGGCCGTCGTCGCCGCACTGATCCTGTTCGTGGTCCGCACCGACAGCCCGTACGTGTTCATGGTCGGCTACGCGGTCATGATGTTCGGCGTCGCCTGCTTGAACATCCTCATCTGGGCGTTCATCACCGATGCGATCGACGTCCAGGAGATCCAGACCGGCGAGCGCAACGACGCCACCGTGTACGGCATGTACTCCTGGGCTCGCAAGCTCGGCCAGGCCATTGCCGGTGGCCTGACCGGCTGGGCCCTGGGATGGATCGGCTACGTGTCCGGTACCGGGACCATCGTGCAGACCCAGGAGGTGCTGGACGGCATCTACACCCTGGCGACCCTGGTGCCGGCCCTGCTGCTGATCGTCTCGGTCCTCTTCCTGATCTTCTGGTACCCGCTGTCCAAGAAGCGCGTCGACGAGAACGTCGCGATCCTCGAGAAGATGCACGCCGCGGCCGCTGCAGCGACCCCGGAGAGCTGATCCGCACCGGCCGGCGGTCTCTCCCGAGGGTCCGCCGGCCGGAGTAGGGTCGGTGGGGAGAGAGCTTTCCCTGTCGGCCCTTCCCCGCCTGAACCCACGTCACCCTTGCTTTTCACCTCGCAGCCTCCTCGCGGAGCGCAGAGAACCACCACAGAAACGGAGACACCATGTCGGAGAAGAACGTCCGTCTCGGAATCATCGGCCTCGGAGCCCAGGGCGGCATGTATGCCGGCCTGCTCAAGGACGGCAAGGTCGCTGGCATGACCCTCGGCGCCATCGCCGACACCGACCCCGCCAAGAAGGAGGTCGCCGCCGAGAAGTACCCGGACGCCCCCTTCTACGACGACTACCTCGCGATGCTGGACTCCGGTGACATCGACGCGGTGGTCACCACCGTGCCGCACTTCGACCACGCGGAGATGACCATCACCGCGATCGGCAAGGGCATCCACACCCTCACCGAGAAGCCGGCCGGCATCTACACCAAGCAGGTCGAGGAGATGAACGCCTTCGCGGCGGAGCATCCCGAGACCACCTTCGCGATCATGTTCAATCAGCGCACCAACCCGGTCTACACCGACCTCAAGGAGCTCATCGCTTCCGGTGAGCTCGGCAAGCTGCGCCACACCTCGTGGATCATCACCACCTGGTGGCGCCCCCAGGCCTACTACGACCAGTCGGCATGGCGTGCGACCTGGGGCGGCGAGGGTGGCGGCGTGCTGGTCAACCAGGCGCCCCACCAGCTGGACCTCTGGCAGTGGCTGTGCGGCTCCCCGAAGAAGGTCTTCGCGAAGCTCTCCTTCGGCTTCCAGCGCGACATCGCCACCGAGGACGAGGTCAATGCGGTCGTCGACTTCGGTGATGGCGCCACCGGCAGCTTCATCACCTCCACGAACGACATCATCGGCACCGACCGCCTGGAGATGCTCTTCGACAAGGGCAAGATCGTCGTGGACGCCTCCAAGAAGGTCACGATCACCCGCCTGAAGCAGGACGAGCGCTCGCTGTCCGACGGCATGTCCGCCGAGGACGTCGGCCGCCTGTTCATGGGCAAGATCGACACCGCCGACCTGTACGAGACCGAGGTCAAGGAGTACGAGTCGGCCTGGGGCCAGCAGCACACCGACGTCCTGACCAACTTCGCCGCTCACATCAACGACGGCACCCCGCTGATCGCGGACGGCGCCGAGGGCATCAACGGCGTGCGCCTTGCCTCCGGCATGCAGCTCTCGGCCTGGACCGGCCGTGAGATCGACCTGGTCGACTACCCGGCCGAGGAGTACCTCGCCGAGCTCAACAAGCGCATCGAGGCAGAGGGCAAGTTCCCCACCCGCTCCTGAGCCGCTGAACGGCCGGGTCAGTGCCGCACGGCACCGACCCGGCCGCTCCGGTCGTCACGCATCACGCATCACGCATCACCACGTTCCTCCGGCGCCCTGCGGCGCCGCCCTCACGACTCGAAGGAGACTCAACATGCCTGTCCTCGGACTCCAGCTCATGATGCTCAAGGACCAGATCAACGAGAAAGGGATGTACGAGGTCCTGCGCCAGGTGCGCGAGCTCGACATCGACGCCGTCGAGGTCTCCCAGGTGGAGATGACCGACGAGCTCATCGATGACCTCGTGCGCGGCAAGGCCGACTTCAACGTCGAGACCGCCGCGATGAGCGTCTCCATCGCCCCGGGCGGCAACGGCTTCGCGCTCGAGACCGAGTTCGACCGCGCCGTCGAGGCCTGCACGAAGACCGGCGCACGCTTCCTGCGCATCGGCATGATGCCCTTCGAGGCGATGACCTCGAAGGAGGCTGCTGAGAAGTGGGCCGGTTCCGTCGAGCCCTACGCCGCTCGCCTCGCCGAGCAGAACATCACGCTGTGCTACCACAACCACCACGTCGACCTCATCAAGTTCGACGGCGAGCGGATCTTCGACATCGTGCGCCGGGTCGCCCCGTCGCTGCTGTTCGAGGTCGACCTGCACTGGGTCCAGCGCGGCGGCATGGCACCGCTGGAGATGCTCGAGGCCTACTCCGGTGCCTGCAAGCTCATCCACGTCAAGGACTTCCGGGTCGCCCCGCTCCCCGCGGACGTCTACGCGAAGTTCGAGGCGAAGGAAATCGACATGAAGGAGTTCTACGGAGCCTTCCTGTCGCTCGGCCAGTTCGCCGAGGTGGGCCAGGGCAACATGAACTGGCCCGCGCTGCTCCCCGCCGCGGAGAAGGCCGGTGCCGAGTACTTCCTCATCGAGCAGGATGACACCTACGGACGCGACCCGATCGACTGCATCCGCGAGTCCCGCGAGTACCTGAAGTCCATCGGGTACTGACCGACCTCCCGCCGCCCGGCGTGGCCGCCTCGCTGGACGGTGACACGTCTCCAGGCGGGGCTCACGGCCAGGCGCGGTCCACAGCCTGGCGTTGACGCGTCGCAACGCGGATCGGGCGATTCTGAGCCATCCCTGACCGGATTCTGGCTCAGAATCGCCCGATCTTTCGTTCCCCGGGGGCAACGACGCCCCGGGTTCCTACGGCTGGCACGGCCACCGGGCTGCGACGATTCCTCGGGGGCCTCAGCGTTGCAGGTAGGTGCGGATCTCCCGGATCTTCGCCGTCTTCGTGGCTCCGGCGAAGCGGATCATGTGGCAGAAGTCCACGCGCTCCTCGCCACGCACCAGGTATCCGTCGCAGGCGGCGAGGCGGCCGTGGTTCAGCACCATGAGGATCTCCCCGCGCTCGGCAACGAAGGGCGGCGCCACGATGCCGCTGGAAGCCGGATCGCTCTCACCGACGAGGAGCCAGGTGGCGTCCTCGCGCAGCCAACCCAGCACGGTCGCCTCCTCCCCCGCCGCCCAGGCCGCCACGATGTCGGCCACGATCGCCATGCGTGGGGAATTGCCGCAGTCCTCGGGAATCGTCATCTCCATGGCCCACACCCTAGAGACGCCTGCAGACGCTGCATAGACCCATCGCTGGGTCGACGCACCGAGCGAGCAGCCGGGCGTGGAAGCCTTCGCGAGCGTCGATGGGGCTGGAGCTGCTTCACCGACGGGTCACGGTCGTCGATCGCGAGGATGAGTGAGCCAGGACTCTGCATCGCGAGGGCGTAGCAAAGACCACACCAGGCACAGAATTCGACTTCCTGGCCGCCACCTGGGCAGATCTGCAACACGCCTCCAGGGTTCGGGGCGTAGCGTCGCGGACTTCCCCACCTCAGGAGGCACAGTGAAGGTTCCCAGCCAGCGGGCATTCCGGCGCACCCTCGCCGCACTCACGTTCACCGCAGCGGTCGCACTGACCGGCTGCAGCGGTGATCAGGCGGCGCCCACAGGCGCCAGTGATCAGGGCGGGCAGGCGCCTGCAGCGAGCGACGGCGGCGGGGCACCGCAGGCCGGTGGACAGGGCGGCGAACAGCCACAGATGCCAGAGGCCGACGTCTCCGACATCCCGGAGGTCGTGGCCACCGTCAACGGTGAGGACATCACCAAGGACGAGTTCACCGCTATCTACGAGGGCCAGTTCCAGCAGGCCACGATGCAGCAGCAGAGCACCGGCCAGGAAGTCGATCAGGCGGCGCTGAAGACACAGGTCGCGAACCAGCTGGTGGATAACCGCCTGCTCCTCCAAGGCGCGTCCGAGGCCGGCATCGAGCCGACCGATGCGGACATCGACGCGACCCTCGAGGAGATCGCCCAGCAGAACGGGCTCGGCTCCGAGGATGAAGTCATCGCGACACTCGAGCAGCAGGGCATGAGCGAGGAGGACGTGCGCAAGGACGCCTCCTCCCAGTTCAAGCTCACCACCTTCATCGAGCAGGAGGCGGAGGTCACCGAGCCCACCGACGAGGAGCTGCAGACGCAGTACGACCAGCTCGTCGAGCAGCAGAAGCAGGCCGGCGGCGACCCAGCACAGATCCCGCCCTTCGAAGAGGCCAAAGAGCAGCTGGCACAGCAGACGATCACCCAGCAGCAGAACGAGGCGGCCACCACCATCGCCGCCGAGCTGCGCGAGGCCGGGGACGTGACCGTGAACGTCTGAGTGCCGGACGACGCACGACTTCGAGCTGCCTGCTGCAGCGGTCAGCCGAAGGGTGGCATGTCCTTTCCTATGTACCAGGCATTCCCGTCCTTGCCCTGCTGACTGGATCCGACCAGTCCACTGGCTCCGCCCAAAGACTTGAACACGTTGCGCGCTGACTCGTTCTCGATGCCCAGGCGGTCAGAGATCTCCAGTCCGTAGTTCTCGCCTTCACGCATCTTCTCGACATGACGCATATCTGGATCGGACTTCGCCGTATCGAGCATGGTCTTCTCCAGGTGATCGAAGGCCGAACCTTCGTTGATCGACCGGTCCGTCCCCGGGAACTTCCAGTGGTCCGGGGCGAGCGGAAAGGCCAACCCGGTCACAGCCTCGACAGGTCCGGCGATCGGATGGAAGTCATAGACGGCTCGAGTCATGGCCATCGTGAATTCGATGGTTTCACCCTTGGTGGCGTGTGAGTAGGCGTCGTACAGATCCGGGACGGCCGGGATGCCCTTGCGGCCGAGGTTGACCAGGAACTTCTTGGCACCACCCCTCTCCAGCAACTTTCCGACGCTCTCCCCGACCTCATTCCAGGTCTCACCCTTGGTGAAGTCCTTCACTACCTTCCATGCGCGTTCCTTGAAAGTGCTGGGCTCCTGAGGGCCGAACAGCCACGGGGCGATCTTCGGTAGGAGACCGTCGCCGGGCTGCCAGGTCCCGAGTCCACCACCCCCGCCGCCGGAGGTCGGCGCAGAGACCGTGTCCTGCTGATCGGCCTCCTGCACCAGATCCGCGCCGCGCTCCCCTGTGCGCGCAGCCAGCGCGAGCAGCTGTGCCACAGTCGAGGCGCACTCGGCTCGGAAGGCGTCGGCGTCCGGGCCCACCCAGGCGACTGCCTGCACGAGGCGCAGTGCATTCTCCCCGGTCTCACGCAGCACGTCGCTGCGCTGTGTGAAGAGCGTCGCGGTCTCGCGGAGCTGTGCAGTGTCCGCGCCCTGGAATCCGGTCATGGGACACGACGGTAGCGCGATCCTCCGGACGTCGACATGGGGAGTACTCCCCACCTCCGCAGCCCAGGGAACGGGGCTCTTGCGAGCCGGCGCGTTCCCGTTTCAGGGAGCGCCGGCCCTGGCCCGCCGACTCAGCACGGTCGCGGCACGCGGCTCAGACCTCCCCCTTCTTGAGCACCTCGGCGATGTGCTCGGCCTGCCGGATCGCAAGCGCCACGATGGTCAGGGTCGGGTTCGCGGCAGCGCCGGTGGTGAACTGCGAGCCGTCGGAGATGAACAGGTTCGGCACATCATGCGCCCGGCCCCACGTGTCGACCACGCCGTCCTCGGGCCGCTCGCTCATGCGACAGGTGCCGAGGTTGTGGGTGGAGGGGTAGGGCGTGGTGCGATGGGTGCTGACCGCGCCGACGGCGGTGTAGAGCTTCTGCGCCTGGGTGAAGGCATGCTCCCGCATCGCCAGGTCGTTGGCGTGATCATCGAAGTGGACATGGGCGACCGGCAGGCCGTGCTGATCGGTGACGGTGGAGTCGAGCGTGATCGCGTTGGACTCCTGCGGCATGTCCTCCCCTACCAGCCAGCAGCCGGCGGTGTTCTCGTAGGCATCCAGCAGCCGGGTGAAGTCCGGCCCCCAGGCGCCGGGTTCGACGAAGCTGGCTATGAAGGCGGGGCCCAGCGAGATGGTCTGGATGTAGTAGCCGCCGGCAAATCCGCGGGTGGGATCATGCACGGACTCATCGGAGATGTTGCCGGCCATGGTCTCGCCGCGGTACATCCGCACTGGCTTGTCGAACTGGGCGTACACGCTGCCGGTCATGTGGCGCATGTAGTTGCGGCCCACCTGCCCGGAGGAGTTCGCGAGCCCGTCGGGGAACAGCGAGGAGGAGCTGAGGTGCAGGAGGCGAGGAGTCTCGATCGAGTTCCCGGCCACGCACACCACTTTCGCGGCCTGGCGATGCAGGGTGCCGTCCTGATCGAGATAGAGCACGGCGTCCACACGGCCGGTGCGGTCGTGGAGGATCTGGGCGACATGGCTGTTGGGGCGCAGATCCAACTTGCCGGTCTTGAGCGCGCGGGGGATCTCCCGCACCATCGTCGACCACTTCGAGCCGTTCTTGTCGCCCTGGAAGTTGAAGCCGTCCTGGACAGAGGCGGGGCGGCCGTCGTAGGGCTCGGCGTTGGTGCCATAGGGGCCGGTGGCGTAGTGGCGATAGCCGAGCTTCTCCGCGCCGGCGGCCAGCACCTTGTAGTTGTTGTTCGCCGGCAGCGGCGGGCGGCCGCCGCGGTGGGTGGAGCCGATCGCGTCCTCGGCCCGGGTGTAGTACGGCTCGAGCTCGTCGTAGGTGAGCGGCCAGTCCATCAGATTCGCCCCATCGACCCGCCCGTAGGTCGAGCGGGCCTTGAACTCGTGCGGCTTGAAGCGCGGGGTCGCCCCGGACCAGTGGGTGGTGGTGCCGCCGACGGCCTTCACGATCCAGGCAGGGAGATTCGGGAAGTCCTTCGCCACCCGCCAGCTGCCGGAGGTGGTGCGGGTATCTGTCCAGGCCATCTGGTTGAAGGCCTCCCACTCGAGGTTCATGTAGTCCTCGCCCCGCAGGTAGGGGCCCGCCTCGAGGAGCACGCACTCGATGCCCTGCTTGGTGAGCTCGTAGGCGAGGGTGCCGCCGCCGGCCCCGGAGCCGATGATGACGACGGCCTCGGTGGAATGGTCGATCGTGCTCATGAGGTAGCTCCCTTGCTCCCGTTGCCGCTGCTGCTGTTCACCTGGCGGCCGGTGCCTCCGGCGCGCGCTCGGCTCTGCCCGGCCGGGACGGCCGCGCCTCGGGTGCTGGCCGTCGTCGCCGCACGGGGCAGGTCCGAGACGACGTCCACGAGCGGGTCGCCGTCGTACTCCTCGATCCGCGGGTCCGGCAGCCAGTCGAGATCGTCGAAGCCGCGCTCGATATAGCCGCCCTTGTCGAAGGAGGGTCCTTCGTAGCCGAGCGCCTCCCACACCTCCTCGTCCTCGTAGAGGCTGACCACGACCGTCTGCCGCACGAAGCCGAAGTAGCTGGTGTGCTGGACGCGCAGGAGCAGGGGCAGCGCCTCCTGCGCGGTGAGCTCGGTGAAGCGCCCACCGGCGAGCGCCTGGAGGGAGTCGAGCCCCTGGGCGAGTTTGACCCGCATCCAGGTGGTGTCCTCGGCGGCCGCCTGCACGGTGGCTGCGGCCCGCTCATAGGCGGTTCCAGGCACTCCTTCGTGCGGGAATGCGGCCCGGATGAGGGCGAGAAGTGTCTGTGCGGCGTCCTCGCTCCCCTCGATGTCGTTGACGGTGTCCCCCGTCTGCGGTGCACTCATGGCATGTCCTCCCTGACGTCATCGGCAGTGATCTGAAACACACGCTAGAGAGGGTTCGCGGCGACGGCAATCGGCGTTATCGCCGGGCGAGAACCGGCCGACGGAGACGGCTCAGGAGTGGTCCGCACCCAGGCGGTAGGCGCGGCCCGCTCGGGAGGCGCAGGCTCGCAGCCGATCCTCGACGTGGCGCACCCGGCCCGCATAGGCGGCCACCGGTGCGGACAGGGCGACGGTGCCGATCAGCATGCCGTCATCGGCCTTGATGGTGGCGGCGAGGCAGTCGGTGCCGGGCACGAACTCCTGGTGCTCCCAGGCGATGCCGCGGGCGGCGATGTCCGCGAGCTGCTCGCGCAGCTGCACGGGATCGGTGAGGGTGCGGTCGGTGTGGGCGCGCAGCGGGGTGCCGGCGAGATAGGCCTCCCGCTCCTCGGCCGGCAGCGAGGCGAGCCCCACTTTTCCGAAGGCGGTGGCGTGCGGGCTCTCGTGGAATCCGAAGCTCAACGGGGACAGGCGCGGTGCCTGCGGCGAGTCGGAGACGTGGACGACCACGAAGTCGGTGCCGCGGTGGATGGCGAGATAGGCCGCCATCCCGAGGTCGCGGTGCATGGCGTGGACCTCCTCGCGCACGGCGCGCGGGACTCCGAGATGCTCGTGGAGCCCGACGGCCAGGCGGTGCAGCTTGTACCCCAGGGCGAAGCGCTGCTCGTCCCGCAGATGGACCAGGTAGTCGGCGTGCAGGAGCTCCTGGGCGATGCGGTAGACGGTGGGCAGCGGGATCCCGGTGACCTCCGCGATTCCGCGGGCGGTGCTGCTTCCATGCTCGGCGACGGCTTCGAGCACGGCCAGGGCACGCGCGATCTGCCCGACCGGGGCGCCCTCGCCCCGCTCCTGCTCGATGCTCATCCTGTCCCCTTCTCCGGTCCCTCGTCGCCGCTGCGCTCATTGTGCCGCAGCAGCTCTGGGACGGGTGGGCTTCTTGCCTTGCGAGAATGGGGCTACCGCAGCGGCCGGCCAGCGTGCAGGCTGGCTGTGCACCCCTCTCTGAAAGGACCCCTCGATGATCCTGATCAACGTCAAGTTCCCGGTGAAGCCCGAGTTCGCCGACCAGTGGCCCGAACTCTCGAGCGAGTTCACCGAGACCACCCTGGCCGAGCCCGGGAACCTGTGGTTCGAATGGTCACGCAGCGTGAAGGAGCCGAACACCTATGTGCTGATCGAAGCCTTCACCGACGAGGGCGCCGGCCCGCACGTGAACTCCCCGCACTTCAAGAAGATGCAGGAGGAGTTCCCGCAGTATCTCGAGGCGACCCCGCAGATCGTCTCCCACCAGATCGACAGCGAGGGCTGGGGCCCGATGGGGGAGATCACCGTCGAGTGACCTCCTCGCACCGCCCGCTGCTTCGGCCGCTCCTGCCCTCCTGGGCCGGGGCGGCCGAGCATCTCAGTGCTGCTCGCGCCGGCCCAGCGTCGTCACCGGAGTCGCACCGGGGCGCGACCATTGGGGCAGCGGCCGGCTGGTCTCGCCCCAGGTGGGCTCGCCCTGCGCATCAGTGCGCCAGGACCAGCAGGCGTGACGGCTCGCGGGCCAGCCGTCCGGGACGTCCTCCCAGTCCTCGCCGCGGCCGTAGGGCGTCATGTCCAGCAGGCCCATCGAGAAATTCACCCGCTCGTTGCCGCGCCCGGTGGTGCGATAGGTGAGGAACACCCGATCCCCGTCCCGTAGGAAGCTCGCGAGATAGCCCATGTCGCCGCCGATCGGGGCGGGAGCTTCCCGCGCCGAATACCAGGGCACGCGCCGGTATCCCATGAAGGCGATGAAGGGGTGCACCTCCTCCCAGCTTCCGGTCGTGAGGATCGCGAGCGAGACGCCGTGGGCATTCAGGTAGGTCGCGTCGTGAAGGTGCCATGCAGTGGTGGTGCAGCCTTCGCACTGCCCCTGGTGCGGAGCTCCGTCATGCCACATGTGCTGGTAGACCACGAGACGGTCACGGCCTTCGAACAGGGAGAGGAAGGGCACGGGGCCGACGGGGCCGGTCACCTCGGCGGTCCCGTCGATCTCCACCATCGGCAGCCGGCGCCTTGCGGCAGCGATCGCATCCCCCTCGCGGGTATGCGCCTTCTCCCGCACCAGCAGCTCGTCCCGAGCGGACTGCCAAGACTCCATGTCCACGACCGGCGGTCGGCCGGCAGGCCGCCCCGACGACACGCCCATCACTCGGCGCCCCCGGTGCGATCCCAGGCCGAGCCGGGAGGCTCTGACAGGTAGGTCGGCACGTATTCGAGCAGCTGGAGGCCACCTTCGAAGGTGCGGGCGGTGACGAGCTCGAGGGAGAAGTCCTCGAACTGCTCCCAGATCCGCTCCAGTCCGGTGCGCCCGGTGATCACCGGGAACAGGATGACGCGAAAGCGGTCCACGAGCCCGGCCTTCAGCAACGAGTGGCTGAGGCGGATGCTGCCGGTGGTGGTCAGCGGCAAGCTCGCGGTGCGCTTGAGCTCCCGAACGGCCTCAAGAGCATCGGTGCTGATCAATGTGGTGTTCGGCCAGGCCAGGGGCTCCTCGAGGGTCGAGGAGAAGACGATCTTCGGGAGCCGCGCCATCTGGGCGAAGCTGGCCTTCTCCTCTTCGGAGACATCGATCCGTTGGGCCTGTTCAGCCATCCTCGCCATCAGTCGGTAGGTGGTGGCGCCCATCAGGGTCACCGAGTCCGGCTGCTCACCGAGCCAGGCGAGATATTCCGGGCTCTCGAGCCCCCACCAGCCCGGCCAGCCCTCGCCGGCGGCGCAGCCGTCCACGGAGAGGATGAAGTCGACCACCAGCTCCCCCGCTTCGGCACCGGGCGCGGACGCGCCACGTGCCCCGCTGGTCCTGCTGGTGCTGCTGGTGCCGCTCGTCTTGCTGGTGCTCGCATCGCTCATCGCGACCGCTCCTCGGAGAGTTCGGCCCCGGCATGCACCGGCGCTCGTTCCCCTCCACCCAAGCACTTGATGGGGCTCCCGTCCATGGGCCGCAGCGATCAGTTCTTGCAGCGGCGGGCACCGCATCGCCAGCGCGCGCACCAGCGGATCACGCACCCGGCGGGCCCCCGAGCGAGTCTCGAGGGGAGCGCCCCGGCTCCGGCTCAGCCCTTCGCACCGTGCAGACCTCGCAGCAGTGTCATCAGCAGGCCGACCGCGACCGCGACCCAGGCGAGCACCGCCACCACCAGTCCCACATCGCCGACCCCCTCGACCAGCGGCAGGTGCTCGACCCGCCCCAGCCGCAGTGAGGCGACGGCAAACATCCCCAGGGGGAATACGATCGACCACAGCGAGGGCGTGTACCGCAGCGGAACCCGGTGGATCAGGTGCCGCCACAGGCCCGCTCCGGCCAGCAGCGGAATCAGCCACAGCGCGAAGCACCAGAAGACCACGACGGTCCCGCCGATCAGCCCGCGGGCGGCGTCGACCATCGGCACCGAGTCCATGGCGAAGATCCCGGCCCCGGCGACCACCGCGATCGCGAGTGCTCCCATCGCCACCCAGTAGGTGGGCTCGAACTGTCGCGGTGTGATTCCGAAGTGCACGATCCGCAGGATCACCAGCACTGCGATCCCGAGGTACAGAATCGTCCCCACCGACCAGGCCATCACCGTGAACAGGCCCAGCAGTGAGGCGTAGGCGGAGGAGGAAGGTTCCAGCCCGGACAGGCCGACGGCGAGGGACTGCGAGGCGACCGACCAGATGAACCAGCTGCCGTTGGTGCGGGCGAGGATCGGCTCCCCATCGCGGGCCATCAGCACCTGCCAGGGCAGCACGTATCCCAGCACGATCCAGAGTGCGGCGCCGATCCCGAGCAGCACCACCGATGCCGTGCCGAGCCCCACCTGCTGCAGTCCGACCGCGACGACGCTGGCCGCGGCGACGATCGTGAAGTAGCCGAAGGCAGTCTCGGGATCCTTCGCATCCGCGCGCATCCGGGCAGGGTGACGACCCCAGCGCAGTACGTACAGCACCACCAGCACGATACCAACGAGCGCAGCCAGGATCAGCAGCACCAGCGCCGCGCCATCGGCCCCCACCATCCGCAGCCCGACAGAGACGATCCCGGTCCCCATCACCAGCGCGAAATAGCCCGGAGCGAGACCTGCGAGCGCCTGGTCGGCGCGTGCGGCGAGGCTCGGTGACATCGTGGCAGAGGTGGGCACGAGTCCATTGTGCGACGGGAGCCGTGACATCTGACAACAGAGACGCTCGTCCCACTCGAGAGTCCTTGCACCCAGTGCAACTTCACCCCTAGTGTCGAGCAGGGCGACGAATTCCGCCTGATGAGCGGGACAGCAGCCCGATGAGGATCACGACAGGAGACGTTCCGAGCATGGGGCAGCACAACGGTGGGACCGGCAGCGGCAAGGGCTCCGCTCCGGCAGCGGCGAACCCGAATGTCGTGATGGCGGTCCTGCTCGCAGGAGCCTTCGTCATCATCCTCAACCAGACCCTGCTGAACACGGCGCTGCCGGCGTTCATGGTCGATTTCAATATCACGGCGAACGCCGCCCAGTGGGTGACCACGCTGTTCATGCTGGTCAACGGGATCATGATCCCGGCCACGGCGTTCCTGATCCAGAAGTTCACCACGCGCACGATGTTCTCCGCCGCGATGGCCATCTTCATCGTGGGGACGATCATCTGCGCCGTCGCCCCGGTGTACCCGGTGCTGCTGCTGGGCCGCGTGGTGCAGGCCGCCAGCGGCGGAATGATCATGCCGCTGATGCAGACGATCCTGTTCGCGCTCTTCCCGATCCACAAGCGCGGCGCCGCCATGGGCACCTTCGGGCTCGTGATCTCCTTCGCCCCTGCGATCGGGCCCACCCTCTCTGGATTCATCGTGGACCACTGGTCCTGGCGGTGGCTGTTCGTGATGATGCTGCCGATCGCGCTCTCCGCGCTGATCTTCGCGCGCTTCACCCTGAGGAACGTCACCGAGCAGACCGATCCTCATCTGGATGTGCTCTCGCTGATCCTGTCCTCCTTCGCCTTCGGCGGGTTGTTGTTCGGCTTCAGCAATGCGGGCACTGTCGGCTGGCTGACCCTGGGGGTGCTCATCCCGCTGATCGTCGGCGCTCTCACGCTGGTGTGGTTCGTGCGCCGCCAGCTGCGGCTGAAGGAGCCGCTGCTCGAGCTGCGGGTGCTCGGCAACCGCATGTTCACGCTCGGCACGGTGCTGGGGATGCTGGTGTTCATGGCGATGATCGGCGGGATGCTGATGATCCCGCTGTATATGCAGAACATGAGCGACTTCACTGCGATGGAATCCGGGATGGTGCTGCTGCCCGGCGCGGTGATCATGGGTGTGATGTCCCCCGTGACCGGGCGGGTCTTCGACCGCTTCGGTGCCTCTGCCCTGGCGATCACCGGCTTCGCGATCCTCACGATCACCAGCGTCCTGCTGGCCCGGCTGACCGTCGACACCACCTTCGCCTACATCGCGATCGTCAACGCAGTGCGGATGTTCGGCACCGCGATGGTGATCATGCCGGTGACCACGGCGGCGCTGAACCAGCTCCCGCAGCGGATGATCCCGCACGGCGCTGCGGTGAACAACACCATGCGTCAGGTCGCGGCGTCCATCGGCACCGGCGTGCTGGTGACGGTGATGACGGCCACCGCACGGGACCCGCAGGAGTACGGCATAGCCGGCCCCATCCACGGAGTGAACGTGGCCTTCCTCGTGGCCGGCGGGATCGCGGCGGCGGGCCTGATCGGCTCTTGCTTCCTGCGCGGCTCGAAGCCCCATGCACCGGAGCCCGAAGGCGCCGACACCGACGACCGCTGACCATCCGCGAGGCAGGCAGACCTTCGGTGAGGCTGACTGGGCTTCGCTGAGGTGGGCTGGCCTTCGCTGAGATCGACCCACCATCGGTGCCTAGAACCCCTCGACGGCTCCTCGGGCATCGCTGGACAGCACCGATGCGGCAGGTCACACTGAGGATGGCTCGGCAGGTCGTCGAACGTGACGCTCCAGGCGTATCGACGATGATCGCTCGGTCACCCCAGCCCGTTCCTGCTGGATATGCGGACTGTTCGACAATATGGTCGAAGATCGTCCGCGGTCCGGGCACTGCCCGCTGATCGCTGATACGCATCTCGCTGCCAGGCGCATCACCTCGAGTCCGAGGGCGGTGCCCGGCCCTCTCCCCGACCGAAAGGACCGTGATGGCTGAGGCCACCGCTCCTCGTCCCGTAGATTCCCCCGACCGCGGGAGGGATCCCGGCGCAGGGACGGGTGAGCCTGGCCCCGGTCACGGCGGCACGAGCACCCGCCGCCATTCCGCGGTCAACTGGCCCGTGTTCATCGGCACCTCGGCGATCATCGTCGCCTTCGTGCTGTTCGCCGCGATCTGGCCAGGCACGGCGGAGACCGTCATCTTCGGCTCGATGGCGTGGGTGGCGACGAACTTCGGCTGGTACTACGTCCTCACCGCCGCCCTCGTGGTCGTGTTCGTACTGATCGTCGCGTTCTCCAAGGTCGGCGGCACGAAGATGGGCCCGGACCACTCGGTGCCGAAGTACAACCTGTTCACCTGGGCGGCCATGCTGTTCGCAGCAGGCATCGGGGTGGACCTGATGTTCTTCGGGATCTCCGGCCCCGCCACGAACTTCCTGACCCCGCCGGATGTCGCGGCCGGGTCCGAGGAGGCCGCCCGGATGGCGACGGTCTGGACGATCTTCCACTACGGGATCCCGGGCTGGGCGATGTACGCCCTGATGGGAATGGCCTTCGGTCTGTTCGCCTATCGCTACCACCTGCCGCTGTCGATCCGCTCCGCACTGGCACCGATCTTCGGCAAGCGGATCCACGGCGCCGTGGGCCACGTCGCCGAGATCGGCGCGACCATCGGCACCATCTTCGGCATCTCGGTGTCCCTCGGCATCGGCGTGGTCTTCCTGAACTTCGGTCTCTCCGCACTGTTCGGCATCCCGAACTCCCTCGCGGTGCAGATCGCCCTGATGGCGCTGGCCGTGTTCATCACCGTGCTGTCCACCGTCTCCGGCGTGGACAAGGGCATCCGCCGCCTCTCCGAGCTCAACGTGCTGCTCGCTCTCGTGCTGATGCTGTGGGTGCTGTTCTCCGGGAACACTCCGCAGCTGCTCAACGCCCTGGTCCAGAACATCGGCGACTTCTTCTCGCGGTTCCCCTCCATGCTGATGAACACCTTCGCCTACAACGAGGGTGCGGCGGATTACCCCGCGGACCAGTGGATGGCCGACTGGACCCTGTTCTTCTGGGCCTGGTGGATCGCCTGGGCCCCCTTCGTGAGCCTGTTCCTGGCCCGCATCTCCCGGGGACGCACCCTGCGCCAGTTCGTCATCGGCGTGCTGCTGATCCCCTTCGCCTTCATCCTGCTATGGGTCTCCATCTTCGGGAACGCGGCGATGAGCTTCTTCGGAGACGCGGAGTTCCTCGACCTCACCATCAACCAGCCCGAGTCCGGATTCTTCAACCTGCTCGGGCAGTACCCCGGCGAGCTCTTCACGGTCTCGCTGGCCCTGCTGACCGGCCTGTTCTTCTACACCACCTCTGCGGATTCCGGCTCGCTGGTGATGGCGAACATGACCTCCAAGGCCACCACCACCGACTCCGACGGCCCGCCCTGGCTGCGCATCGTGTGGGCCGTCATCACCGGCGCCCTGACCCTGGTGATGCTGTTCATCGACGGGGTCTACACGCTGCAGGCAGCGACCGTGATCGTGGGCCTGCCGCTGTCGGTGATGATCTACCTGGTGATGTACAGCCTGTGGAAGGTGCTGCGCACCGAGCACATGAACCTCGTCTCCCGCCAGGCGACGCTTCCCGCGCTGCTGACCAGCCGGGTGCGCGAGGCCGAGGGCGGCGAGCGCGGATCGTGGCGCCAGCGCCTCCAGCACCGCATGTCCTATGCCTCGGCCGAGCAGGCGACCACCTTCATCGATACCGTCGCCACGCCTGCGGTCGAGGAGGTCGCCGCGGAGCTGAAGAAGCTCGGCGCCGACGTCGCCTGCCATCGCGGTGCGCACCCGGACAGCGAGATCCCTTTCGTGGATCTCGTGGTCTCCTTCCCCGAGGCCGAGGACTTCAAGTACCAGACCTACCCGGTCGCCTTCTCGACGCCCAGCTTCGCGGCCAACCTCGCAGCCGTGCGCGATACCTACTATCGGGTGGAGATCTTCTCGACCCTCGGCTCCCGCGGACGCGACATCATGGGCTATTCGAAGGACCAGGTCATCGCCGATGTGCTGGACTCCTACGACGCACACATCATGTATCTGACGATGAGCACCGAGCTCGGCACCGCGACGGGCACGATCCCCGTCACGGCGCCGGACACCTGGGCCGACACCGACCAGGTCGATGCCACCGAGGACCACGACACCTCCACCTCCCCCGACTCGAAGGAGCGACATGACTGACACCGCTGCCACCCTGTTCATCGACGGAGCCTGGGTCCCCTCGTCCTCCGGCGAGACCCGCACCGTCATCTGCCCCGCGGACCAGTCCGAGGTCGGCATCGTCTCCGAAGCCACCGGGGAGGACGTCGAAAGGGCGATCCTCGCCGCCCGCCGCGCCTTCGAGTCCCGGGTGTGGGCCGACAAGTCCGCCTCCGAACGCGGCGACTTCCTGCTGCAGGTCGCTGACCAGCTGCAGGTGCGCAAGGCGGAGTTCGCCCGCGCCGAGGCGCTCGACACCGGCAAGCGCCTGGTCGAGGCCGAGGGCGATATCGATGACATCACGGCCTGCTTCCGGTACTTCGGGAAGGTCGCGGGCCAGAACCCCGGCCGCCTGGTCGACGCCGGTGACGACACCGTGATCTCCCGCGTGGTGCACGAGCCGATCGGTGTGTGCGGCATGATCACGCCCTGGAACTTCCCCCTGCTGCAGGCCGCATGGAAGATCGCCCCGGCCCTCGCGGCCGGGAACTCCTTCGTCATCAAGCCCGCCGAGCTCACCCCCCACACCACGATCCTGATCGTGGACGTGCTCGACAAGCTCGGTCTGCCCGCAGGCGTGGCGAACCTGGTGCTGGGTGACGGCGGCGTGGTCGGCGCGCCGCTGTCCGCGCATCCGGAGATCGATCTGGTCTCCTTCACCGGTGGCCTCGTCACCGGCCGGAAGATCGCCGCTTCTGCGGCGCAGGGCATCAAGAAGGTGGCCCTCGAGCTCGGCGGGAAGAACCCCAACGTGATCTTCGCCGACGCCGACTACGAGGCGGCGCTCGACAATGCGCTGAACGCCGCGTTCATGGACTCGGGCCTGCTCTGCTCCGCGGGCACGCGCCTGATCCTGCAGGACACCATCGCCGAGCAGTTCGTCGACGATCTCGTCGCCCGCGCTGAAGGGATCGTGATGGGTGGCCCGCTGGATCCGAAGGCCGAGACCGGCCCGCTGATCTCGAAGGAGCACCGCGACAAGGTCACCGACTACGTGAAGCGCGGCATCGAGGCCGGGGCACGATTGCGCACCGGGAATCACTGGGGCGGGCCCGAGCACGAGCAGGGTTACTTCTATGCCCCGACCGTGCTGGACCAGTGCACCGCGGAGAACCCCGCAGTGATCGAGGAGGGCTTCGGCCCGGTGATCACGGTGGAGACCTTCTCCACCGAGGAGGAGGCGATCGCCATCGCTAACCACACCGAGTACGGCCTCGCCGGTGCGGTGTGGACCTCGAACTCCGGGACCGCGAACCGGGTCTCGCGGCGGCTGCGCCACGGCACCATCTGGATCAACGACTTCCACCCCTACCTCCCGCAGGCGGAGTGGGGCGGCTTCAAGATGTCGGGGGTGGGTCGCGAGCTGGGCCCCACCGGCCTCGAGGAGTACACCGAGTCCAAGCACATCTACGAGAACACCGAACCGGCCGTGACCGGCTGGTTCCCGCGCAAGGGCTGAGCCCCGCGTTCCGGGCCGCGCCGCTGAGCACCGCACCGCCGGGCACCGCTCCGTCGTGCACCGCACCGGCGGGCGGCCCGCTCTCTCCCACCCTCCCTCGACAGGAAGCAGCAGACATGTCCGCACCAGACCTCACGTCCGAGAATCCCCTCGCCGAGTTCGACTACATCATCGTCGGCGGCGGCTCCGCCGGTGCAGCGCTGGCGTCCCGCCTCAGCGAGGACCCGAGCATCGACGTCGCCCTGCTCGAGGCCGGCCCCTCCGACCTCGAGCATCAGGAGGTGCTGCAGCTGAAGCGCTGGCCCGAGCTGCTCGAGGGCGGGCTGGACTGGGACTACCCGATCGAGCCGCAGGAGAAGGGCAACTCCTTCATGCGCCATGCGCGGGCGAAGGTGCTGGGCGGCTGCTCCTCCCACAACTCCTGCATCGCCTTCCACCCGCCGGCGGAGGACATGGACCTGTGGGAGCAGCTCGGCGCCGAGGGCTGGAACGCCGAGACGATCATGCCGCTGATCGCCCGCCTGGAGACGAACATGGACCGCACCGGTGAGGGCCACGGCACCGACGGCCCCGTCCACCTCATGGATGTTCCACCCGAGGATCCCGTCGGCGTCGCGATCCTGGAGGCCTGCGAGCAGGCCGGCATCCCCACGGCCCGGTTCAACGACTTCGAGACCGTGGTGAACGGTGCGAACTGGTTCCAGGTGAACCGCCAGGCCGACGGCACCCGGGCGTCGTCCTCCGTGTCCTACCTGCATCCGCACCTGGAGCGGGAGAATCTGCACGTCCTGACCGGCCTGCAGGTGATGCGGGTGCTCTTCGACGAGGAGCAGCGGGCCACGGGCGTGGAGTACATCGACAACGCCTTCGACCGCTCCTCGCTCATGCACGCTCGCCGTGAGGTGATCCTCTCCGCCGGGGCGATCGACTCGCCCAAGCTGCTGATGCTCTCCGGCATCGGTCCGGCCGATCACCTGCGCGAGGTGGGCATCGAGGTGCGGGTGGACTCCCCCGGCGTCGGCTCGAACCTGCAGGACCACCCCGAAGCGGTCATCTCCTGGGAGTCCACACAGAAGATGACCCGCGAGTCCACGCAGTGGTGGGAGATCGGGATCTTCGCCCCCACCCAGGAGGGTCTGGAGCTGCCGGATCTGATGATGCACTACGGTTCGGTGCCCTTCGACATGCACACCCGCCGCCAGGGCTACCCCACCTCACCGGAATCCTTCGCGCTCACCCCGAACGTCACCCACGCCCGCTCGCGCGGCACGGTGCGGCTGCGCTCGATCGACTACCGCGACAAGCCGAAGGTCGATCCGCGCTACTTCACCGATGAGGAGGGCCACGACATGCGCGTCGCCGTCGCCGGGATCCGCAAGGCCCGGGAGATCATCTCCCAGCCCGGGATGGATGCCTTCCGCGGCCGGGAGCTGTTCCCCGGCGAGGCCGTGCAGACCGACGAGGAGATCGCCGACTACGTCTCCAAGACCCACAACACCGTCTACCACCCCGCCGGCTCGTGCCGCATGGGCGCGGTCGACGATGACATGTCGCCGCTGGATCCGCAGCTGCGGGTCAAGGGTGTCAAGGGCCTGCGCGTCGTCGACGGCTCGGTGATGCCGCAGCTGGTCGCGGTGAACCCCAACATCACCACGATGCTGATCGGTGAGCGGGCCGCGGAGCTGATCCGGGGCGACCAGACCGCCTGATCTCCCGCCCCTCTTCGGGGTGTCTGGGCCGACGGGCGGTCCCGCATGGAAATGCGGGACCGCCCGTCGCTCTTGTGCTGCGTTGCTCTTGTGCTGCGGCGGAGAGTTCGTAGACTCGCTGACGTGACCCCGCTCACGCAGTCGCTCACGGAAGGCACCCTCGCCTCCGTGGTCGACCTCGCCCGCACACAGACGGCGACGCTCACTGTCGCCGATCTCGCCGAGCACGCCGGGTACAGCCCCTTCCACTTCTCCCGCATCTTCAGCTCCCACGTGGGCATCGGCCCCGGCCAGTACCTCACCGCACTGCGCATCGATGAGGCGAAGCGACTGCTCCTCACGGGCGACGAGCCGATCATCGATGTGGCCACCGCGGTCGGTTTCGAGTCCCTCTCCAGCTTCAGCCGGCGCTTCCACGCGACCGTCGGAGTGGCTCCGGGGCAGCTGCGGCGACTGGCCGAACACCTCAGCAGTCGCCCGCCCCGGCCCTTCACGCTGCTGCGCCCCCACCCCTCCTCTCTCCGCGTGCATCTCGAGCTCCCTCCCGGGTCGGATGCGCGCGGCGACCCCTCGGTGTGGGTGGGCTGGTACCCATATCCTGCGCCGATCGGGCTGCCCCGCTCAGGCGTCCTGGTCAGCGGCGTCCCCCACCTGGACCTGCCGCTGTGCGACGGCGCACCGTTCCTGCTGGGTTTCGCTGTGCCCGCCCAGGCGGACCCGCTGGACATGCTGGTGCCGGAGTCTCCGCTGGTCGCAGTGCATCCGGCGCCGCTGAGGGACGGCGGCGAGGTCACCCTGCGCTTCAGCGCGCAGGCGGCGTCGGGTCGGCCTCCGCTGCTCTCGGCGCTCCCGAGCCTCTGCCGGAGCTGAGCATGCACGCCGTGCTCAGGCCCAGCACCTCCCGCCACCCCCTCGAAGTGCGCAGGATCGGACACTTCCTCGCGTCCCGCGGGCAGGAGGATGATGGCACGACGCGGCACCCTCGCCGCTCAACCCAGGAGGAATCATGAGCAGGACGACTGGAACCAGCACCTGGACCGACCTCTCCGTCCAGGATCTCGACGCCGCCAAGGCGTTCTACTCAGGCCTCTTCGGCTGGACGTTCCGCGATCTCGGTGAGGAGTTCGGGAACTATTCGATCATCTCCAACAGCGACGGCGCTCCCGTGGGCGGCGCCATGTCGGTCACGGGGATGACGGGGCCCGACGGGTCGGCGCTGCCCACCGGCTGGGACGTCTTCCTCACCGTCGACGATGCCGACGCCCGCCTCGCCACAGCGCTGGAGAACGGTGCCTCCGCACTCTCTCCGATCATGGACGTCGGTACCGATGGCCGCAACGTCATGCTGCAGGACCCCACCGGAGCCACCATCGGGATGTGGCAGGCCAAGGAGTTCGAGGGCTACGAGTTCACCGGCAATCCCGGCTCCCCGGTCTGGTTCGAGCTGATGACCCACCGCTATGACGACGCCTCCGCGTTCTACACCGCGGTGTTCGACGCCCAGCTGGAGGCGATGAGCGAGCAGATGGAGGACGACTCCTTCCGCTACGCCACCAACGGCCCCGGTGAGAGCGCCAGCTGGGGCCTCGGTGATGCGACCGGGGTGATGCCCGTGGAGGCCGCCGGTTGGCGGATCTACTTCGGCGTCGACTCCAGCGAGCAGGCGCTCGCGAGGATCGTCGAGCTCGGCGGAAAGATCCTCGACGGACCGGTCGACTCCCCCTTCGGCCGAATCGCCACGATCGCGGATCCCGAGGGCGCGACCTTCCAGATCAGCGCGATGGGCGAGGCGGTGGCGGAGGGGTGATGACGCTCCTCGCAGGGCTCAGCTGAGGAGCGCACCTCGCCGAACTCCCCTGAGGACGGGATGCTCGGTGTGAACGTTGGGGGCCGCTCGTACGGAGTCACGGACGACGTGCGGTCCAGAGCGTCCGAGTGCCGCGGATCCACAGCTCACCGAGGCCGTGCACGCTGCCGGGCCCCTCACCGATCAGGGCATCGAGCACGCGGCGGTCCTGGTCGCCGAGATCTCCTCGGAGCCCATGGGCCACCCGGCGGAGCTCCAGGGCGGCGTATTCTCCCGCCGGCCCGTCGGCCGCCATCATCTGGTCCTGGACGAGCTGCGTGGTGCGCATCGAGGTGAAGCCCGCGGCCGCGATCTGCTCGGTCCAGTCCGGGTGATCGGCGGGGCTGCCACCGCCTGCTGCCCGCAGCCGTTCCTCCCAGTCCGCATCCTCTGCCGGGAGCACGCGGGAGGGGGCATCCATCTCCAGGATCGCGAGCAGGCCCCCGGGGCGCAGCGAGTCGTACAGCTTCCGGAAGGCTCCTGCGGGATCCGAGACCTCATGGAGGGAGGCCGAGGCCCACACCAGATCCGAGCCGACCAGCTCGGTGGACGCAGCGCAGACATCTCCGCGCAGCGTGGTGACGCGCTCTCCGAGACCCGCGGCCTGAGCTCTTTCGCGCACCCGCGCGAGCATCGTGTCGGCGATGTCGACCGCGACCACCTCGGCGGAGGAGAAGCAGTGAGCCAGCGCGAGCGTGCCGTTGCCCGCTCCTGCCCCGATGTCCAGCACCCTGCGCACCGCGGAGGAGGATCTGGTGAGCGCAGCGATCTGAGACATGGCGGAATCCAGCAGGTCGGCATGCACGATGCCGTCGAGCTCGAGGAGCCGGCTCAGATCGATGCCATGCGTGCCATGGCCATGGGCGCCATGACCGTGCGGCTCAGCGGGTGACATCGATGATCAGCTTCCCGTTCGCGGTGCCGGCCTTGCTGGCCTCGAACGCCTCGGCGGCGTCGGCGAGGGCGAAGGAGCGGTCGATCTCGACCTTCAGGGCGCCGCTCGCCACCTTCTCCAGCAGGGTCTCCAGGCGTTCGCCGTCCGGTCGCACCCACACCCAGCGCCCACCGACCTCCTCGACCGAGGGATCAGCGATCGAGACGTGACGGCCCCCGTCGGCCAGCAGCGCGAGCGTGTCCTCGCGCACCTCGCCCACGAAGTCCGCGACCGCGCTCACGCCGTCGGGCGCGATCTCGCGGACCCGCTCCACCAGGCCCTCGCCGTAGGCGACCGGCATGACACCGATGGCCGCGAGCTTCGCGTGGTTGCTGGGCGAGGCGGTGCCGATCACGGTCGCGCCGAGCTCGCGGGCCAGCTGCGCGGCGAGGTAACCGACTCCGCCGGAGGCGGCGTGGATCAGCAGGGTGTCCTCGGCACTCAGCTCGAGGGTCTCGAGGCTGCGCAGCGCCGTCAGGCCGGTCAGCGGGAGGCCTGCGGCGGCGTCGAACCCGACGCCCTCGGGGACCGCCGCCACAGAGGTGGCGGGCAGAGCCACGAACTCTGCGAAGGTGCCGTTGTGGATGAGGTCCGTGCGGCCGTAGGAGGCCACGCGATCCCCCGGCGAGAACTCCGGGGTGTCAGGGCCGACGGCCTCGACCACGCCGGACACGTCCCAGCCGGGGATCACGGGGAACACGGTCTCGATGAGCCCGTCGAGACCGCCGGACATCACCTTCCAGTCCACCGGGTTCACAGAAGCGCGCTCGATGCGGATCAGCACCGCGCCGGGGCTGAGGATCGGCATCGCGACCTCCTGCAGCTGAAGGGTGCTGGGGTCGCCGTACTCGGTATAGATCATTGCTCGCATAGCAGTGACAACAGCTCAGACCGCGCCCGCATTCCCCCGGCGGGGGCGGGCCGGCGCGTTGCGAGATCTGTCATCTTCTGTGCGGGCCCCTCGCTGCCCGCTCGGCGAGGGCCGCCGTCGCCCTCCTCTCAGAGGTCTCCGACGGGCTCCTCGTCCCGGATCTGCCCGAAGGCCAGGGCGGACCAGAAGTCACCGCGCACGTAGCGCTGCTCGGCGTCCGGGGCGAAGTCCCAGGGGCGTGCCGTGCCCCGCAGGAGCGCCGCCGCCACCAGGCGGCGCCGGGCCTGGCTGCCCATGATGTCCTCCTCCAGCGCAGCGAAGTCGTACCGCGCCGCAAGAGCTCCACGCAGGCTGCGGACGCGCTCACCGTACGCGGGGTCGCTGGCGACGTTGTGCAGCTCATGAGGATCGGTGGCCAGGTCGAACAGCTGGTCGGGGTCCCCGGGGCAGGCTACGTACTTGAACTGTCCGCGCACCAGGGTCACCTGGGGACGCAGAGTGCCCTCGGCGAGGTACTCGATGACGATGTCGCGGTCCTCAGGACCAGCCTCGCCGCTCACCTCGCGGCGGGCGGATTCCAGCAGGGAGAGCCCACGCCGGGAATCGGCAGCACCAGCACCGTCGGTCGCCCCCGCGAGGAATGGTGCGCGGGCTTCCTCAGGAGCCTCCGCGAGCTCCAGCAGGGTCGGCATCAGGTCCAGCAGGGAGACCGGGTTCGCATACCGCCCGCGAGGCACCAGGTGCTCGGGACCGTGGACGATCAGCGGCACGCGCGCCGACTCCTCATAGGGCGACATCTTGTACCACAGGCCCTTCTCACCCAGCATGTCGCCGTGGTCGCTGGTCACCACGATGACCGTGCTCTCCAGCAGTCCCAGCACCTCCAGCCGCTCCCGGATCCGGCCCACGTGGTCGTCGATGTAGCTCACGGCCGCGTAATAGGAGCGCCGTGCCCGCTGTACCTCCTCGGGGCTCGTCTCGCGCTGGTCGAAGCCGCTCATCGCCCGCAGCCGATGGGTATGCGGGTCCTGGGCGGCGTCGGGCACCTCGGGATGCTTCGGCGCCGGGATCTCGACGCCGGTGAAGCGGTCCCAGTGCTCGCGCGGCGGCTCATACGGGTCATGGGGGTGGATGAAGCTGGTGACCATGAGGAAGGGGAGGTCCTCCCCCGCGGCGCGGTTCGCCCGCACCCGGTCGTTGAGGTGGCGGAGGGTGCGGAAGCCCACCTCGTCGTCGAAGTCCTGCTGGACCGTCGCCTGGGAGACCCCGGCCGTGTAGACGGTGTCAGCGTCGTGGTACCACTGGAGCCGGTCGGCCGGGTCCCGCCGCCAGTCCGGGACCATATCCATGTCCGCCGGGTAGACGTCGGTGGTCAGTCGCTGCTCGAATCCATGGTGCTGGTCCGGGCCGATGAAGTGCATGCGGCCGACGAGCGCGGTGTGGTACCCGGCGGCGCGCAGGTGGTGGGCGAACGTCGGCATCGACGCGGCGAAGTCGTCCCCGTTGTCATAGCAGGCGATATCCGAGGGCATGCGACCGGTCATCATCGAGGCTCTCGACGGGGCGCACAGCGGGGTGGTGCAGTAGGCACGGTCGAACACTGCACCGTCGGTCGCCAGGGCGTCCATGTGCGGGGTCCGGGCGGCCTCGTCCCCGTAGGCACCCAGTGCCTGCGCCGCCATCTGGTCGGCCTGGATGATCACGATGTTCGGCCTCATGGTCGGGCTCCGTTCGGCTCAGTGCCGTCAGGGCCGGTATCAGCGGTGCTGCTGCTTGCTGCGGGGCCCTCAGGATCTTCTCCGGACGGGTCGTCGTCGGTCTCCGGCTCCCAGCCGTCCGCCCACTTCCCGGTCTCGAAGTCATAGCCGACAGGCTCGCCGTGCTCATCGGTGCGCTGATACCACTCGGTGTAGTCGGCATGCGTCGAGTCGACATCCGCGCCGGCGCCCTCACCCGGCTCAGCCCGGACGACCTGCAGGCGGAAGTCGTCGTCGAACTTGTCGACGCCGTCCACGACCGCATTGCTGACCACCGTCTCGGCGTACTGCTGGCGCAGGGTGAGCGGGTCGGTGCGCAGCTCCCGGAACCAGGCGACGATGATCAGGAGCATCACGAAGGCGAACGGGACGGCGGTGATGATCACGAGCGACTGCAGCCCCTCCAGGGCGGTGTCGCCGCCGAGCAGCAGCATGACCACTGCGATCCCCGCCATCACCAGGCCCCAGAACACCACGATGGGCTTGGGCGGATTCTGACTGCCGCGCGTGGTCAGGATGCCCATCACCACCGAGGCTGAATCCGCCGCGGTGATGAAGAAGATCGCCAGGATGAACATGATCAGCACCGGCATGATCCCTGACAGCGGCAGGTTCTCGACGATGGAGAACAGCACCTCGGCAGGATTGACCTGTTCGATGGCCCCCAATCCGCCTTCGCGGTACATCGAGATGGCGGTCCCGCCCATGATCCCGTAAGCCACGAACAGCAGCGTCGAGGGGATGAGGATGACGCCGAGCACGAACTGACGGATCGTGCGACCCCGGGAGATGCGCGCGATGAATATGCCCACGAAGGGCGACCAGGAGATCCACCAGGCCCAGTAGTACACGGTCCAGCTCGACTGGAAGTCGAGGGTCTCCTGGCCCCAGGAGGCGGAGCGGGCCATCATCTCGAACATCGACCCGATGTACTCCATCATGGCCGAGGGCAGCAGGTTCAGCAGGAACAGCGTCGGTCCCAGCAGGAAGATCATGCCGGTGAAGCCGATCGTGAGCACGATGTTGATGTTGGAGAGATAGCGGATGCCGCGCGACACTCCGGAGACCGCCGAGATCACGAAGCCGACCGACAGCACTGCGATCACGGCCACGAGCGCAGTGTTCGTCAGCTCGGAGACCCCCGAGACGATCACCACGCCCTCGCCGATCTGCAACGCCGCGATGCCGAGCGCGGCCGCGGTGCCGAAGAGAGTGGCGATGATCGCGAAGATGTCGACGAGCTGACCCGCCCAGCCGTCGGTGCGCTTCTTCCCGAAAAGACGCTCAAAGATCGAAGACAGCAGCAGTGTCCGACCGCGACGGTAGGCGGCATAGGCGACAGCGCCCCCTACCAGCGCGTACATCGCCCAGGCGTGGAAACCCCAGTGGTAGTAGGTCTGGGCGAGCGCCGCGTGCATCGCCTCGACGGACTCCGCCTCGTTGGTCAGCGGCGGCGGGGTGATGAAGTAGGTCAGCGGCTCGGAGGGGCCCCAGAACATCACGCCGATGCCGAGTCCTGCGGCGAAGAGCATCGCGACCCAGGAGAAGGTGGAGAACTCCGGCCGCTCGCCGTCCTTGCCGAGCGGGATCTTGCCGTACCGGCTCAGGGCGAGGGCCAGCAGCGCGACCAGGACCACGGTCGCGACCGCGTTGAACAGCCAGCCCAGGTGACTCATGGTCCAGCTGTACGCCGCACCGGCGACCACGCTGACGCTCGCGGTGTTGACGATGCCCCAGATCACGAAGCCCACTGCGAGGGTACCGGCGACGGCGAAGACGAGCTTGTCCACGCTGTACCGGCGCCGCTGCTCGTCAATGGCGATGCCGGGAACCAGCGCGGGGTGGATGTTGTGGGGGTACGCCCCCGGCCGTGCGTAGTCCAGGTTGGGCAGGCGTTCGCCGGGACTGCGCGTCGTCCGCGCTGAAGAGCCGGCGCCCTTGCCCCGTGTCGTGGGTTCGTCGTCGTTCATCTTCGTGCTGCTCCATTCAGGCGGGGAGGGGGCGGTGCCGCTCCGGTGATCCTCGCCAGGGCACACTGATGAAGACCCTGGGGTGTCAGCCCACTGTAGTCAGGACGCTCCCAGCGCGTTCCCACCGGTGCGGACAGTGCACCCAGCGGCGCCGGCCAGGAGGCCCCGCAGATGACCGCGTGTTCGAACACCTCGCTGCCGTGAGGAGGCCCGACGGGCATGAAGATGACGCCGTGTGACCTCCTGCGTCCCGGATGAAGGCCTGACAACGCCCCGCCCGCCGCACCGGGCCTACAGTGAAAGCCATGCTGACCGATATCGCGCTCCGTGAGGCGTACTCCCACTTCCCGCAGGGCATGGTCCTGGTGGCCGCCGAGATCGACGGGGTGCGCCACGGCCTGGTCGCCTCGACCTTCACCGTCGGAGTGTCGCTGGACCCGCCGCTGGTGTCCGTGGCGGTGCAGCACAGCTCTCTGACCTGGCCGACGCTGCGCGAGCACGGGCAGCTGGGGGTGACCGTGCTGGGACAGCGGCAGGCTCCGCTGGCGCGCCAGCTCGCGGCGAAGGATCGCGCACGCCGTTTCGACGGCATCGAGACCGACGTCGATGCGCAGGGCGCTCTGACCCTGCAGGACGCACCGGCCTGGATGACCACCCGCGTCTACGACCAGATGCGGGCAGGGGACCATGATCTGGTATTGCTGGAGGTGCTCTCGATCGGCAGCCGACCGGAGGCTGAGGCAGTGGTCTTCCACCGCAGCGAGTTCAAAGGCCTGGTGCAGAGCCCCCAGGCGCGATGACCTCGTGAGTCCCGCGGCCTTCCTGTGAGACCCGCGGCGGTCACCACGAGTCCGGCAACGCCCGGACCGGCCCCTGCACCACATAGCCCAGGACCACAGCACATGGCCACCGGTCCCGGTACCGAGCGGCCGCCGTCGACGGATCGACGGCGGCCGCTTCGTGCGCACAGGTCTATCAGGCGGTCGCGACCGCGGTCCCGCGATCGTCTCGATCGCGGCGCCGACGGAGCAGCTGGATGACCACGACGGCCGCCACCAGCACCATGCCGACCGCCGAGATGGGGATCGAGGGATAGACCATCAGCACGCCGCCGAGTATCAGCACCGCACGTTCCACCGTGGTCGCGTCACCGAACAGGTAGCCCGCCAGGCCAGCCGCAATCGCCACCATGCCCAGGATCAAGGTCACCAGAGCCGGGATCAGGTCTGAGACGGGTCCGGCCAGCAGCAGCGACGGCTCGAGCACGAACACGAAGGGGATGAGGAAGCCGGCGATGGCGAGCCTCAACGCCGTGACACCGGTCTTCAACGGGTTGGATCCGGCGATGCCAGAGCCGGCATAGGCCGCCAGGCACACCGGCGGTGTCACGTCCGCGAGAATCCCGAAGAAGAACACGAACATGTGGGCCGCGATCACCGGGACCTCGAAGTTGTTGATCAGGATCGGTGCAGCGACAGTCGCGGTGACCACATAGTTCGCGGTCGTGGGCAGGCCCATGCCCAGGATCAGGCAGACGATCATCGTCATCAGCAGCACCAGCAGGAAGTTGCCCTGGGCGATGTCGATGACGGCGTTGCCCAGCCGGCCGCCCAGCCCGGTGCCGGTGACTGTGCCCGCCACGATGCCGGCGGTCGCACAGGCGGCGATCACCGGGAGCGCGGTACGGGCGCCGGCCTCGAGGGTCAGGACGATGCCCTTGAAGGAGAGCCGGGTGGACTTGCGCAGGAAGCTCAGTGCGATGGCGACGGCCACGCCCCACAGCGCAGCACGAGCCGGAGAGAAGCCCGAGAGCATCATGGTCACGATGATCACCAGCGGCAGCAGCAGATCCAGCCGCGCCAGGATGCTCTTCCAACCGGGCAGCTCCGACTTGGGGATCCCCGCGATCCGCATGCGCTTCGCTTCGAAGTGCACCGATACGAAGACGCCCAGGAAGTAGAGCGCCGCCGGGATGATCGCGATGATGATGATCTCGTTATAGGGGATGCCCGTGTACTCAGCCATGATGAACGCGGCCGCACCCATGATCGGCGGCATGATCTGCCCGCCGGTGGAGGCGGTGGCCTCGGTGGCGCCGGCGAAGTGCGGGCGGAATCCAGCTTTCTTCATCAGCGGGATCGTGAACGAGCCGGAGGCCACGGTGTTCGCGACCGAGGAGCCGGAGATCATGCCCTGCAGTCCGGAGGCGGCCACGGCGGCCTTCGCCGGCCCGCCGGTGAAGCGCCCGGTGAGCCGGAAGGCGAGGTCGTTGAAGAGCGCACCAATGTTGGTGCGGATCAGGACCACCGCGAACAGCAGGAACAGGAAGATGAAGGTGGAGGAGACCTGGATCGGCGTGCCGAAGATTCCGGCGCGGGAGGTGAAGAAGGTGCCCACCGCGTAGTCGTCCCAGGACTGCCCGACGATGAGCGTGGAATATCCGATCGCGGCGAGGGCGATCATCACGATCGGCAGGCCCACGCAGCGCCTGGTGGCCTCGAGAGTGAGCGCGATGCCGAGCGTCGCCACCGCATAGTCAATGGTGTCGAAGCCCAGGATCTGCACGATGTTGCTGGTCAGATGGGAATAGCGGAAAACGATGTAGAGGTTCACCGTGAGCGCGATCAGCGCCAGCAGGGCGTCCCACCAGGGAATGCCGGCTTTCCCCCCTCGCCGTTCGACCCGTTTTCCTGCGGGGTACAGCAGGAAGATGATGGAGGTCGCGCCGCCCAGGTGGATCGCACCCTGGATCAGGGAGGGGCGTGATCCGAAGATGCCGGTGTAGAGGTGGAAGATGGTGAGGGCGACCGACAGGCCGCCCACCACCCATGCCCATAGCCCCAGGTTCGTGCGAAATCGGCTGGATGAGTCATGCTCGCGCAGCACCTCCGCGGCGTGTGCCTCGGCCTCGTGCTGCGTCGCCTCGTCGACCTCGAGTGCTGAGACCTCTGGAGTGTCCTCGTGGTCCTTGGCGCTCATCTCAGAGGAGCCCCTCTTCCTCGTAGTACTTCTGTGCACCGGGGTGCATCGGAACGTCGCCCTGGCCCGAGAGCGCGAAGTCGTGGCCGATCAGACCACCCTGCGCAAGCGTGATGGTCTCGGCATGCTCGAAGGTGGCCTTCGTGATCTCGTAGCCCAGCTCGGGGCTGACCTGAGTGGTGGAGGCGATCAGCGCCGCCGCGACCGACAGGGTGATGACCGGCTCCTCGAGGAAGTCGTACGCCTCCGGCTCGATCGTGTAGACATCGAACAGGCTCTCGCCCGCGATCTGCTCGGCCTTGTCCTGATCCAGGGCGACCAGCACGACGTCATTGGTCGCGGCAAGGTCACCGAGCGCACCGGTGGGGGTGCCGACCACGAACACCGAGGCGTCGATGTTGTTGTCCCGCAGGAGGTCGAGCGAGCTGGAGAAGTCCTGCTCGAACGGCTCGTAGTCACCCTCAGCGATGTCATATGCGGCGAGGATCGCGTCCGAGACTGCACGGGTGCCGGAGCCGACATCGCCCACGGCGATCCGCTTGCCCTTGAGATCCGCGGCGGTCTCGATGCCGCTTCCCGCGAGGGTCACGATATGTGCGGCCTCCGGGTAGAGACCTGCGATCCATCCGATGTTGTCGACCTGCGCGCCCTCGAACTCGCCGGTGCCGCCCACTGCCGTGTTCGCAGTGTCCGACTGGACGATGCCCAGCTGCCACTCGCCCTGGAAGATCTTGCCGATGTTCTCCACCGAGGCCCCGGAGTCGGTGTAGGTGACGGTGATGCCGTCGATGTTCGCCTCATAGATGGCGGCGTACTCGCCGCCGAGCGGGTAGTAGACACCGCCGGTGCCGCCAGTGCCGAAGGTGAGGTCGGTGACGAAATCGCCGTCGCCTCCGCCTTCTCCACCGCCCCCGCCCTCTCCGCCGGATCCTCCGCCGCTGTCATCACTGCAGGCGGCCAGGATGCCCAGGGCCGCCAGCGGGCCGAGCGTCGCAAATGTCCGTCGTCCGATTCTCATGGGAGTTCCTCTTCCTCGAGGGGCGAGTGCCGTTGTGTAGAAGGGCCCGCATCGGTCTCGAACTCCGAGCCTGAGCGGGATGAGCCCATCCCACCACATCGGGGGCCGTCTTCCACTCGTTGTGGACGGCCGTCAGGCAACGGTGCAGTAACGGTCACGGCCAGTTCCGCCGCGACATCGAGCCGAGGGTCGCCCTCACCCGCCATCCGACCCTGCACAGAGCTGGAGCCTCACAGCTCGCTGAGCTGACCTCCCGCGACGTGCCAGCGGCGGTCGGTGCGGACCGTCTCGAGCATTCGCCGGTCGTGGGTGACCAGCAGCAGGGTGCCCTCGTAGGATTCCAGCGCCTGTTCGAGCTGCTCGATGGCGGGGAGGTCCAGGTGGTTGGTGGGTTCGTCGAGCACCAGCAGGTTCACGCCGCGAGCCTGCAGCAGGGCGAGCGCGGCGCGGGTGCGCTCCCCCGGTGACAGCTCGACGGCGGCGCGGCCCACATGGTCGGCGCGGAGCCCGAACTTCGCCAGCAGTGTGCGGATGTCGGCCGGAGTCTGCTCAGGGAGCTGGGCCTGGACCGCGTCGGCGAGCGCCTCTGATCCCTCGAACAGTGAGCGGGCCTGGTCGATCTCGCCGATCTGCACGCTCGCGCCGAGCGAGGACGAGCCCTCGTCCACCGCGCGCCTGCCCAGCAGCGCCCTCAGCAGGGTCGATTTGCCGGCCCCGTTGGGCCCGGTGATCCCGATCCGCTCCCCGCCGCCGACCTGGGTCGAGATCGGCCCGAGGGTGAAGTCGCCCTGCTTCACCACAGCGCCGGTGAGGGTGGCGACCACGCTGCTCGAGCGCGGCGCGGCGCCGATCGTGAACTGCAGCTGCCATTCCTTGCGGGGCTCCTCCACCTCATCCAGGCGCGCGATCCGGCTCTCCATCTGGCGCACCTTGCGGGCCTGCTTCTCGCTGGACTCGGACTGTGCGCGGCGGCGGAGCTTGTCATTGTCCGGGGACTTCTTCATCGCGTTGCGCACGCCCTGGCTGGACCATTCGCGCTGGGTGCGGGCTCGGGAGACGAGATCTGACTTCGTCGCGGCGAAATCCTCGTACTGCTCGCGGGCATGACGGCGCACCGTGGCCCGCTCCTCGAGGTAGGCGTCGTAGCCGCCGCCGTAGAGGCGGTGGGAGTTCTGGGCGAGGTCGAGCTCGAGCACCTCGGTGACACAGCGAGCAAGGAACTCGCGGTCGTGGCTGACCAGCACCACTCCCCCGCGCAGTCCGTGCACGAAGGTCTCGAGCCGCTGGAGCCCGTCGAGGTCGAGGTCGTTGGTGGGTTCGTCCAGCAGCACCAGGTCGAAGCGGCTCAGCAGCAGCGCGGCCAGTCCCACCCGGGCGGCCTGACCGCCGGAGAGTGAGGTCATCTCGGTGTGCTGCACGCCCTGGGCCTCGTAGGGCAGCCCGAGATCCGCGAGCACCGCGGGGATCCGCTCCTCCAGATCTGCGGCGCCGCTGGCGAGCCAGCGCTCCAGCGCATCGGCGTAGACGTCGGCCGGGTCGGGGCCGCCTGGCGGTGCCTCCTCCCCGAGCGCGATGGCCGCCGCATCCATCTCAGCGGTGGCTTGTGCGCAACCGGTTCGGCGCGCGATATATCCGGCGATGGTCTCGTGCTCTCGGCGTTCATGCTCCTGCGGCAACCAGCCCACGAAGGCATCCGCCGGGGAGAGGGAGAGCGACCCGGCGTGCGGGGCATCGACCCGGGCGAGCAGCCGCAGCAGGGTGGACTTGCCGGCGCCGTTGGCACCCACCACACCGATCACGTCCCCGGGGCCGACGGTGAGGTCGAGATCCTCGAACAGGACGCGGTGGCCATATCCACCGGCGAGGCCGTGGGTGACAAGGGTGGCGGTCATCCAGGCATTCTCCCACCGCAGGGCGCTGCTCGCGCCCTCCCCGCCGCGTGGCGCACCGCGGGGTGACTCCCCTTACCGGGGCGAGGTAGTTCAAATGTCAGCCACTTGGCACATTATCAACAGGCGTCTCGCTCCTCAGGAGTCAGCACATCACTTCTCGCGCCGACCCACCCGGTCCAGGCGCTAGCTCACCTCTGCGGAAGGACCCCTCATGCGCTTCACCCCTGACATGGCCGCCGCCTTCGGTGACTGGCTCGAGCTCGATCTGATCCGGCGCGCACTGGTTGCCGCTCGACCCGAGCTCGACGGCGTCCTGACGCCCGACGCCCGGCGGCCCCTGCTGCGGATCCCCCGCCCGGACGGAGGGCTGGCGGTCGTGGCGAGGATGTCGGACGCGGAGCGGGCCCCGTGGGTCGTGGGCATCGCGGGCGGATCGGCACCGATGCTCCACGAGTTCGACTCACTCAACGACGTGGTGGCACTCGTGCTTCACCTGCTGGACCCGTCGGCGCTGGCACCCGGCGGGGCGGAATCCACCGCGCAGGGCTGGCCGTTCCGGACGGAGTGACCCGTCTCATGCCATGACATCAGATGGACACTTTCCCGAAATGTCCGATTCCTTGCGCATGATGAGAGTGTCCTGCGCAGCATCGGCGGGCAACTCTTCAGCGGTCGCCGCCCCGGCAGCCGTGACCTCTCGTCCCTGAGGAAGGAACTGCATGCTTTTCACCCGCGACATGGCGGCCGCCTTCGGCGACTGGCTTGAGCGTGAACGGATCCATGATGTTCTCGTCACGGCCCGTCCCGAACTGGGCGGCAGGCTCGTGCTCGACGAGGAGCGGCCCCTGCTGCGAATCCCTTTGCCCGATGGGACCGACATGGTGGTCGCGAAGACGGACGAGCCGACGAGCACAGGCTGGGTCCTCGGCATCCCCGCACCGCATGCCCCTGCCCTCCATGAGCCGAGCTCGCTCGGTGAGCTCGTCAGCCGAGTGCTCGAGGTGCTGGACTCCTGGGGCAGTCGTGACGGCAGATCACTGCAGGACTGACAACGCTCAGGTGAGCGCCGCGCAGGACCTGCGCCGCCCACGGGACCTGCAGTGATGCTGAGGAGGTTGATGCCCCGAGGTCACCCCCGAAGTCGCCATATGACGGCATGCGACAGTTCTCTGGCCTCCGTGCTCTGCGGCTCCTACAGTCGGCCATCACCCACCGTGAGAGTCCATGAAAGGCCCGCTATGACCACGATCGCTGAGCTGCGTGACCGCTTCTCCCCCGTGCTGCAGTCCATCGCCGCTGGCACCCTGACCCGGGAACGGGACCGGGCCCTGCCCGTGGCCGAGGTACGGGCCCTGGCCGAGGCCGGACTGGGGCGCGTGCGCCTTCCCGTGGAGGTCGGGGGCCTGGGTGCGACGATCCCGCAGCTGACGGCGCTGCTGGTCGACCTGGCTGCTGCGGACTCCAACCTCCCGCAGATCTGGCGGGGCCACATCGCCTTCGTCGAGGATCTGCTGGTGACCCCGCACACCGAGTTCCGCGATCGGTGGCTGACGAAGATCGCCGACGGCGCCATGATCGGCAATGCGTGGTCGGAGATCGGCACGGTGGAGCGCGGCTCCTTCGGCACCCGGATCACCGTCGACGGCGAGCACGCTGGAGTGACCGGGCAGAAGTTCTACACGACCGGCTCGATCTACGCCGATTTCTCCGACACCCTGGTCGAAGCGGCGGACGGCAGCCAGCACATCGCCGTGGTCCCGCTCGCCCAGCCCGGTGTGAGCATCAGCGATGACTGGGACGGCTTCGGCCAGAAGCTCACCGGCACCGGCACGATCGTCTACGACCATGCCCGGCTCGAGGCCCGCGACGTGATCCCCTTCGCCGACCGCTTCGGCTACCAGACCGCCATCTACCAACTGGTGCTGCTCGCCGTGCAGGCGGGAATCGCCGCCGCCATCGAGGCGGACGCAATCGCGGCGGTCGCCGCCCGTACCCGCACCTACAGCCACGGCAACGCCGACCGGGTCCGCGAGGATCCTCAGATCCTCCAGGTGATCGGAGAGATCTCCGCCGTCGCACATACCGCAAGCGCCCTTGCCGGGCAGGTGGCCGAGGCGGTGCAGGCGGCGCACGAGACCGCGCTCGTCGGGGGCGAGACGGCGCGCGCCACCGTGGTCGCGGCGGAGCTCTCCTCGGCCCGTGCGCAGGTGGTCACCTCACGGCTGGTCCCCGAGGCGGCGACCCGGCTGTTCGATGCACTGGGAGCGTCGGCCGTGCGCGAGGCCGCGGCGCTGGATCGCCATTGGCGCAACGCCCGCACCGTCGCCTCCCACAACCCATGGGTGTACAAGGCGAAGGAGATCGGTGCCTGGGAGGTCAACGGCACCGAGCCGGGGTTCCAGTGGGCGATCGGCACGGTGAACGACCGGGCAGCAGGGACGAGCGAGCCCTCCGCAGGGGCCGCCGGCTCCGCGGTGCCCGTCGGCGTCTGATCATCGCCGACCAGCGGGGCGGGCCCCGTCGGTCGGCAGCGGCAGCCCGGCGAGGTCGCTAGCGCAGCAGGCGGGAGAGCAGACGGTGCGCGGCACGCCGGCCCGCGCGCTTCCCCACCGCTTGCGGTCCCTGCTGGGCGACACGGACATCGCCTCGAAGTCGTCGTGCACGGAACAGCCAGTTCAGCATCTGTACCTCCTGAAGGTGATGGTCCTCGACCGTACCGGTCATGGGACGGCAGGCCCAGGTGGCGCTGGATACGATGCGGATCCCACCACATTCCTCTCGCTTCTCGAAACAGGTGCCCGATGCCCGATCGTTCCCAGCCTCTGCAGCGCCTCGGCTTCCTCACCATCGGGTTGTTTGACCCGGAGGATCCCGCCGCCGGGCATGAATCGACCCTGCGGATCATCGAGCTCGGCGAGCAGCTGGGGTTCGACAGCGCCTGGCTGCGTCACCGCCACCTGCAGTTCGGGATCTCCTCCCCCGTGGCGGTGATGGCCGCCGCCAGCCAGCGCACCCGGCGGATCGAGCTGGGCACCGCGGTGACGCCGCTGGGCTGGGAGAATCCACTGCGCCTGGCCGAGGATCTCGCCACGGTGGACGTACTCTCCGGGGGCCGGATCAACCCGGGAGTCAGCGTGGGCACCCCGATGCAGTACGAGACCCTCAAGCACGCGCTCTACCCGCACACCGCGGAGCTCGAGGACTTCAGCAAGGACCGGGTGGAGCTGCTCGCCAGCTTCCTCGCCGGCGACCCGGTGCGGGAGCTCTCGGGCAAGCAGGGCGTGGTCGAGGAGTACTCCTCGCGGGTCGAGCCGCACTCCCCCGGACTGCGGGACCGGCTCTGGTACGGGGCCGGCAGCATGAGCTCGGCAGTCTGGGCCGGGGAACACGGGCTGAACCTGCTGAGCAGCAGCGTGATCTTCCCCGACCAGGGGCAGGATCCGGACTTCGCCGCCGTGCAGGGTGCTCAGATCCGGGCGTTCCGGGAGGCGGCCGCTGCGCACGCCCCGGACGCCGCCGCACGTGTCTCCCAGGGTCTGGTCGTCATCCCCACGGACTCGGCGAGCACGGAGCAGAAGGCGAAGTATCGGGCGTACGTCCAGGAGCGGCTGCCCCGCACCCGCGCCCCGCAGGGTCCCCGCGGCATGATGTTCGCCCCGGATCTCCTGGGCACCAGCGAGGAGATCGCCGAGCAGCTCTGGGCCCATGACGGCTTCCGCGAGGTGGACGAGGTCGCGTTCGCTCTGCCCTTCAGCTTCGAGCACGAGGACTACGTGCAGATCCTCAACGACATCGCGACGCGGCTCGGCCCGCTGCTGGGATGGTCACCGCAGTCTGAGTGACCGTTCCTCGCCCTTCCGATCAGGGCTGTGGCCGCACGCCGCCGTCGTCGAGGAGGCGAGCAGCCCCGTCGGGGAAGCCGTCAGGGCCAGCGCCGCGCGGCCCGGGACAATGCTCGATGGACCCGCTCCACCGCCTCGAACATCACGGCCGAGCCGACGTCCTGGAAGGACCCCATGCCTCCGCGGTACAGGAGCAGGGACCGCCTCGCAGAGTCACGCAGCTCCCCGCGCTCCGAGATCCCGGAGAACCGCTTCTCGAGCGAGGTGGCGACCGTCCCTCGTGCATCATCGGCGTCGATGTGAGCCGCGAGATGCAGCTGGGTGATCGCGAGGCGGATCTCGTCGAGGTGTTCCTGGGGGTCGGTCATCCCAGCATTCTCGCCTTGCGCGGGTCCAGGCGTCCTGCAGCGGGTGGGACGGTGAGGCGAAGTCCGCCTCGGCGGCGGAGAAGCTGTCGCCGAGCACGCGCGCATCTCGGTCGCAGCAGGCGTCGAGCGCGGCCCCCTCATGACTGACCGGGATGTCAGGCGTGCTCCGACCTGGCCTCGTCGTCGACCTCGGCATCCAGCACCACTCCGCGACGGATCGAGATCGTCACCGCCACCGCGATCGCCGCCACGGCTGCGGCAGCGATCAGGTAGCGCAGCGGGTTCGGTTCGCCGCTCAGCGCGCTCATCCCCACCACGGCGGGGGCGATCAGCACGGCGACCAGGTTCATCACCTTGAGCAGCGGATTGATCGACGGGCCGGCGGTGTCCTTGAACGGGTCGCCGACGGTGTCGCCGATGATGGTGGCCTCGTGGGCGAGGGAGCCCTTGCCCCCGTGGTGGCCGTCCTCCACGATCTTCTTGGCGTTGTCCCAGGCCCCGCCGGAGTTGGCGAGCATGATGGCCATCAGCACGCCGGTGGCGATGGCGCCGGCGAGGTAGCCGGCGAGCGCCGGCGCGCCGAGGCCGAAGCCGACGGCGATCGGGGCGGCGACGGCGAGCAGGCCGGGGGTGGCGAGCTCGCGCAGCGAGTCACGGGTGACGATGTCGACCACCCGTCCGTATTCGGGCTTCGCGGTGCCCTCCATGATCCCGGCGATCTCGCGGAACTGGCGGCGGACCTCGTAGACGACCGCTCCGGCGGCGCGGCCGACGGCGCTGATCGCGAGGCCGGAGAAGAGGAACACCACGGCGCCGCCGATGATCACTCCGACGAGGATCTGCGGGGAGAAGACGACGGACTGGTCCAGGAAGTCCTGGTAGCGCTCACCGAGCACGTCTTTGATCGCGTCGGTGTAGGAGCCGAACAGGGCGGTCGCGGCGAGCACGGCGGTCGCGATCGCGATGCCCTTGGTGATGGCCTTGGTGGTGTTGCCGACGGCGTCGAGCTCGGTGAGCACCCGGGCGCCCTCGTCATCCACGTCCCCGGACATCTCGGCGATGCCCTGGGCGTTGTCGGTGACCGGGCCGAAGGTGTCCATCGCGACGATCACGCCGACGGTGGTGAGCAGTCCGCAACCGGCGAGCGCGATCGCGAACAGGCCGGCGATGCCGGAGCCGCCGAGCAGGAAGGCGCCGAACACTGCCGCGGCGATCACCAAGGCGGTGAACACGGCGGATTCCAGGCCGAGGGAGAAGCCGGAGAGCACCACGGTCGCCGCTCCGGTGCGAGAGGTGGCGGCGACCTGGCGCACGGGGCGGTCCTCGGTGCTGGTGTAGTAGCCGGTGAGGTAGAGGATCAGCACGCCGAGGGCGATGCCGATCGCCACGGCGCCTGCGGCGATGATCCTCGGATCGTCGATCGCGGCGCTGGTCTCGTCGATCCCGAGCTCGGCGAAGCTGCCCGGAAGGTAGACGTACGCGGCGATCGTGCACAGCACCGCGGAGATCACGGCGGAGTACAGGAACGAGCGGCGGATGGTGGTCAGGGCGCTCTGACCCGTCTTCGGAGTGGTGAGGTAGATGCCGATCAGGGCGGTGAGCACGCCGATCGCGGGGACGATCAGGGGGAACACCATGCCGGCCTCGCCGAAGGCGGCGCGGCCCAGGATGAGCGCGGCGACCAGGGTCACGGCGTAGGACTCGAAGAGATCCGCCGCCATCCCGGCGCAGTCGCCCACGTTGTCGCCGACGTTGTCCGCGATGGTCGCGGCGTTGCGGGGATCGTCCTCGGGGATGTTCTTCTCGAGCTTGCCGACCAGGTCGGCGCCGACGTCGGCCGCCTTGGTGAAGATGCCGCCGCCGACGCGCATGAACATCGCGACCACCGCGGCGCCGAAGCCGAAGCCCTCGAGCACGAGCGCGGCGTCACCGCGGAAGAGCAGCACCACAGCGCCGGCGCCGAGCAGGCCGAAGCCGATCGTCGCCATCCCGACGCAGGCCCCGGTGCGGACGGCGATGAGCATCGCAGGATCCCGGCCCACCTCATGGGCCGCCGCGGCGACCCGGACGTTCGCGCGCACCGCGAGCCACATCCCGAGGTAGCCGATCAGACCCGAGAACCCCGCACCGACCAGGAACGCGACGGACCGGGCGACGCGCAGCAGCATTCCCTCGGCGCCGGTGGCGCCATGGGTAGGCAGCAGCAGGAGCAGCACGAAAGCGATCACGGCGAAGACGCCGAGAGTGCGCAGCTGCCGGCGGAGGTACGCGGCAGCGCCCTCCTGGACCGCTGCGGCGACCTCGTTCATGGCGTCGGTCCCGGTCTTGGCTCGCAGCACCTCGGAGCGGAACCGAAGGGCCATCGCGATCGCGATCAGGGCGATCACCACGATCACCCCGACCGTGGTGAGGCTCGCCGTGGAAAGGGTGAGGGAATCCGGTGTCAAGAGGTCCTCCGCACGTCGTCGTGGGTATGGGTCCTTCATCCCGTCGCGCTCTGCTCCGAACGCCACGGACCTGGTGCGCGCACTGTAGCCGCGATCGGTGCCCAGGAATACCCTTTCGGCGCATCCGGCGGGCCTCGGCCCTCAAGACCTACGACATCAGGCCCTGGTCTCCGCGCGGTCCGCGGCGTAGCGTGACCGCACCGATCCCGCGGGGTCCGGTCCCGCGGGCGTCCACCAGGAGGTCACCATGGCAGGCCACGTCTACAACGTCACCGAGATCGTCGGCACCTCACCCGAGAGCAGCGACGATGCCGTGAAGAACGCGATCGCCGAGGCCTCGCGCACCCTGCGGAACCTGGACTGGTTCGAGGTCCAGTCCGTCCGCGGCCATCTCGAGGATGGCTATGTCGCCGACTGGCAGGTGACGATCAAGATCGGCTTCCGCCACGAGAGCTGAGCACGACGCCGCAGTCACACCGTTCTGACGAAGGGGTGCTGCGGAGTCCGAGTCGGTCAGAATACGACTGGGGCAGCGGTGCCTCTGAGCGGAGCGCGCCACCGTTCCGGATACGCTCACTTCCGTGGATGCCCTGGCCCGATTGCTCGACGCCCCTCGCGGACGAGATGCCTACCTGGTGCGCACCACGGTGGACAGGCCGATCCGGTGATCGGGCCGGTGCTGCGTGCGCTGCACGAGCATCCTGCTCACCCCTGGACGCTTCCCGAGCTGGCGGCCCTGGCGGGCGTCTCCCGCTCCGGCTTCGCGCAGCGTTTCACCACGCTGGTCGGCGAATCACCGATGGCCTATCTGACGGGGTGGCGGATGGCGCTGGCCGCAGATCTGCTGCTGGAGCCGACCTCCACGGCCGAGCGGGTCGCCCGCGAGGTCGGCTATGGCAGCGCCTTCTCGCTGAGCGCGGCCTTCACCTGAGAGCGCGGAATCAGTCCGAGTGAGCACCGTGCGCGGTCAGCGGCCGTGACGTCGGACGCGGCACCCCGGTGACATAGCCCTGGTTCGGGCTCTGGTGCAGCCAGCGCTCGTCGGCCAGCTGCTCGAGCCGGAAATCGGCGACGTCCGCCGGGGCGACGGTCGCGACCTTCCGTCCCCGGACGGAGGGGAACCCGCGGCGGTACTGCCCGGTGCGATTGCCGTCGACGAAGGCGCCTGGCCGGGTGATCGTCCAGTCGAGCCCGGACTCACGGGTGATCTGCTCCTGTTCGTGATGATCGGCGTAGGCGCCGCGCAGCAGGAGGCCGAACATGGCGTACTTCCAGAACGGGGTGAGGGCGGGGCGGCTGTCGCCGACGCCGAGGCTGGTTTGCACGATGAGCCGGCGCACCCCGGCCTCGCTCATCGCGGTCGCGATGGCGGCGGTGGCCCGGCCACGGACCCCTCCCTTCCCGCCGGCGCCGAGGGTGACGATCACGGCGTCGTGGCCGGAGAGGACCGGGACGAGAGCTGGGGCGTCGAAGACGTCTCCTTCGACGATCTCGAGGTGCGGGTGGCGGGCACTGATCGCGGTGCGCGAACGGGTGAACGCGGTGATCTCGTGCCCCTGCGCGAGGCCCTGGTCGAGCACATGGGTGCCGACGGTGCCGCTGGCCCCGAAGACGATCACGCGGCGAGGGACGAGTGCAGGGGCGGCGGCAGGGACTGACGGCTGAGCAGACATATGAGTTCTCCTGGTGACGATGCGCTAATGCGGTCCTCACCAGTACAGATGTGCCCGTTTCGGTTCTCCATGGTCCAGAGACCGGAATCGATGCGCGATCGTCCAGAGCAGCCCGAGCAGCCGCCGGGGAGCTCGACCCGCATCGTTTCGAGAGTGTTCACCACATGGCCATGGCTCCTCCCGTGACCTGCCGGTGGGAGCGCTCCTACGGTGGTCTGGGTCCTCGATCTCGAGGCCTGTCCCCGATCTGGAGCACCCGTGCCTCGTCCCGCCTTCCGCCGCCTGAACCGCCGCACCCTGCTCATCGGCGGTGCCGCGCTCGGTGCGGGCATCGTCGTTCCCGCCTCGATCCTCGCGCTGACCGCCGGTCGGATCGCCGAGCCGTTCACCCTCGGGGTCGCCTCCGGTGATCCGCTGCCGGATTCGGTGGTGCTGTGGACGCGCCTCGCCCCGGAACCGCTGCTCGAGGACGGCGGGATGCCGCAGCGCGCCGTCGACGTGGAGTGGGAGATCGCGCAGGACGATGCCTTCCAGGTCGTCCTGCAGAGCGGGACCGTCCAGGCGCTGCCCGAGGAGGCTCACAGCGTGCACGTCGAAGTGGGAGGGCTCGCGCCCGGGGCGCCGTACTGGTACCGGTTCCGGGTGGGTGGGGAGGTCTCCCCCGTCGGCCGCACCCGCACCGCCCCGGCGGCCGGATCCCTGAGCCCGATCTCCTTCGGCGTCACCTCCTGCGCGAGCTTCGAGGAGGGGTGGTTCACCGCCTACCAGCACCTGGCGCAGGAGGATCTGGACGTGGTGTTCTGCCTGGGTGACTACCTCTACGAGTACGCGGCCGGGAAGCAGGGCGGGGTGCGCCGCCACGAAGGCGATGAGATGAACACCCTCGGCGAGTACCGCCGCCGCCACGCCCAGCAGAAGACCGATGGGGATCTGCAGGCGGCCCATGCCGCGGCTCCCTGGATCGTCACCTGGGATGACCATGAGGTGGACAACAACTACGCGGGCCTGGATCCGGAGAACGACGAGCCGGGTCAGGGAAACGCGTCTCTCCCGGACTTCACCGCGCGGCGCACCGCCGCCTACCAGGCGTATTGGGAGCACATGCCGCTGCGTCGCTTCCGCAAACCGGTGGACACCTCGCTGCCGCTGTACCGGGGATTCGACTACGGGGACCTCGCCCGATTCAGCGTGCTGGACACCCGCCAGTACCGTGACCCGCAGCCCTACGGCGGGAAGAAGGACACGGTGGGCCCGGAGCAGTGGGCCACCGACATGCTCGGCGAGGAGCAGCACAGCTGGCTCGAGCAGAATCTGGTGGACTCACGCGCGGTGTGGAATGTGGTCCCGCAGCAGATCTTCTTCGCGAACATGGACTACAAGGTGGGCGGGCCCGGCGCATACAACGACGGCTGGGACGGCTATCAGGCCTCGCGCGATCGGATCCTCGGCCTGGTCGCCGAGCGCGAGATCGAGAACTTCGTGGTGCTCACCGGAGATGTCCACTGCCATTATTTCAACGACCTGCGGCGCGACTTCGAGGATGACTCGAGCCCGGTCCTCGGCAGCGAGGTGGTGGTCACCTCGGTCACCTCGAACGGCGACGGGATGAACGTCTCTGCGGGCCAGCTCGAGCTCTGGCAGAGCGATATGCCGTACCTGCACTACCGCCAGGACCGGCGCGGGTATGTCACCTGTGAAGTCTCCCCCGAGCAGTTCCGGGCGGACTTCCACACGGTGGAGCAGGTCTCCACCCCGGACTCGCCGCGCGAAACGGACGCCTCGTTCGTGATCGAGGCGGGGGTCGCCGGGGCGCATCGCGTCTGAGCCGCGCACGCCTGGCCACCGCTCGCTGAAACCTCGGCGCCCCGCGAGGCACCGCTCCGTGCTGCGCCGGCTGAGCCTCAGGAGGCGGTGATGCCGAGCTGCGCGGCGTGCTCGCCGATGGCGCGGGCCAGCTTGAGATCGCGAGCGGTGATGCCGCCGACGTCGTGGCTGGTCAGCGCCACAGTGACCTCCGGATAGGTGAGGGTGAGATCCGGGTGATGGTTCGCCGCCTCCGCGCTGGCACCGATGCGGCTCACGAGCTCGAGCCCGGTCGCGAAGTCGCCGGTGGCGTACCTGGCGGTGAGCGTCTCTCCGTCCAGCTGCCAGTCCGCAAGAGCGGCATCGGCGATCTCGGTGGGGGTGAGAGTCTTCTTCGAATCAGCCATGGCACCATCGTGCCCTTGTGAAGGTCGCGCGGCTACCCCGTGGGGACTCCGGCATGCCCTTCGGAGGCGTCGGCATGGCGGGCGGTGATGAACGAGCCCTTGGCCTGCACATAGGCGAGCCGGTCCTCGGGATGCGCGATGGCCAGGCGCCGCTTGAGCTCGCCATAGGCATCGCGCTCCGCCGGATGGGTGCGGAGGTGATCGCGGAAGGTGAGATAGCGGCGCCACTGCTCACCGCCGTGGTCAAGCACATGGACGTTCACCAGCCGGAGGCCGGGTTCGAGCTCGAGCGCATAGATCCGGTCGGGGCGCTCCTCACCTCCCTCACCGCGGTAGAGGTGACCGGCGCGCATCAGCCACTCATGCACCGAAAGCGGGTCAGAGCCGGGCCGCTGGCCGATCGCCACGTCAAGGATCGCCTTGGCGGGCAGACCAGGCACCGAGGTGGAGCCGATGTGCTCGAGGGCGAGGGCGTCGGCCGGGCGAGTGGGAGCGAGCGCGGCGACCAGCCCGGTGAAGGCGCGAACCCAGCGAGGGGAAGAGCCAGCGAGCTCCACCACGCCACGACGCACCCCCAGATCAGCGTCGGCCAGCAAGGCGGCGAGGGCGGGAGCCATCGGCTCTGCGTGCTCGCTGCGCTCGAAGGGAACGGGCTGACACTCCATGCGCTCTGCTCCTGACGTTCCCACCAGCATCGATACCCACCCAGACAGGCCGGACTCGTAGATACCGGATCCGGAAGTGCCGGAGCGACTATAGACGGCGAGATCTCCACACCAGGACGAGGATCACGAGCTGGACCACCAGCGCCACCGCCCCGACGAGCACATCGTCCCAGCCCATCGCGAAGCCCGCCTGCAGAGTGCCGATGCCGCTGGCGACCGGGTAGAACAGCGGCCACAGGATCAGCAGGTTCCGCACCAGGGCGAACACCACGGCGAAGACGAGCGCGAAGGCTCCGAAGCTCAGCGCCGCGGCCACCGGCACGCTGCCCACGTGCTGGAGGGCGAAACCGACGCCGACCAGGCCGATCGCGGGCAGCCAGCCGAAGGCCCGCTCCCAGCGCAGGAAGAGCCAGCCGAAGACGAACAGCGGTTCCCACAGCACCATCAGGTTCCCGAGCAGATGCGGCAGCACCGGGACGCCCTGCTCAGCGGAGAGCACGAACAGCTGATAGGCGGAGCCGGCGCCGAGCACCGCGGAGACGATCAGGGACAGGACCAGGAAGCGGCCCGTGATCCCTAGGCCCTCGAGCCCCTCGCGCTGTCGGTGCAGCACGGTCAGGGCTGGCACCAGGGTGCCGAGCAGCAGGATGCCGGCGTAGAGGAAGGCGGGGTGGATCGCGGTGCCGGCCCAGTAGGCGCCCCAGAATCCCAGGAGGGTGAGCAGGGCGATGAGGGTGTCGACGCCGGGATCCCAGGCCACCATGCGGCGGCGTGTGCGCGCCATCTTGTCGGTGCCCGATCCTGGACTGTGCACTGCCCCCGCTGACTCAGTCATGGGGCCATCGTGCCCGCTGTGCGGCGCCGCGTCCATGGCAAGGACGAATCGGCGGCTCCTCCCTCCATGCATGCGCGAAGCGCGCCATCCCACTGCCCGGCTGACGCATCCCGCCGCCCCACCCGTCGGCCACACTGGGGGCATGGATGATCTGCTGGTCACCCCCGGCCCCGGGGCACCGCGCGGCCTGCGGGTGCCGGCCGCGGAGCTCGACGAGCAGTTCTCCCATGCCTCCGGTCCCGGTGGGCAGGGCGTGAACACCACCGACTCCCGGGTCCAGCTCAGCCTGGATCTCGTCACCACCACCGCGCTCGACGAGGTCCAGCGGACACGGGTCATGTCCCGGCTCTCCACGAAGCTCGCGGGCACAGTCCTCACCGTGACTGCGTCGGAGCAGCGCTCCCAGCGACAGAACCGGCGGGCGGCGCGGGAGCGGCTCGCCGCGCTGCTGCGGGAGGCCATCGCCCCACCGGTGGTGCGCCGGGCGACCCGCCCTACGAAGGGGTCGAAGCGTCGGCGGCTCGAGGCGAAGCGTCAGCGGGCGGACCTCAAGCGCACCAGGCGTCGCCCCGGGGGCGAGTGATCGTGTGAAAGGCCGTCGTCGACCTGCGCGTTCTGCTCCCGCCGTTCCACGTCCTCGTCTAGGTTGAGCCCATGCTCCGTCGCCTTCTCGCTCATGCCTTCTGGGCCGTCAGTCCCTGGAAGCTCGTCACCGCGCCGGCACCGCCCCAGCCCGCAGTGATCCTCGGCGCCCCGCACACCTCCAATTGGGACTTCGTGTTCATGCTGGCGATCTCCTGGCGGCTGCGGCTCCCGCTGCGCTGGCTGGGCAAGCACTCCCTGTTCACCTCGTGGAGGGGACCGATCATGCGTGCTCTGGGCGGGATTCCGGTGGACCGCTCGGACCCGAGCAAGGTGGTCGACGAGGTGGTGGCCCGGGTGCACGCCGGTGAGGTGTTCGGCCTGGTGGTCACGCCCGACGGGACCCGCGGCGCACACACCCATTGGAAGTCCGGCTTCTATCGCATCGCTCGCACCACGGGGCTGCCGGTGGTGCTCGGCTACGTGGACCGGACCACGATGTCCACGGGACTCGGCCCGACCCTCGAGATGACCGGTGACGTCGCCGCGGATATGGACCGGATCCGCGACTACTACGCGGACAAGACCGGCTACCACCCCTCGAAGCGGGTCGAGCCGCGACTGCGAGAAGAGGGCACGAACGAGGACCCCGCGACCGCGACTCCTGACCCCGCCTGACCTGCACGACCCCGACAGACCGCAACAGACCTTGAACGAAGAGGGAGCCCATCACCCCAGGCCACCGGGGGTGGAGACCGCTTCCCGGGGCTCCCGCGTTTCTCCGTCACGCTTCCGGTCCAGTCCTTTAGCGTGAGTCTGTGACCCTGCCTCCCGCTCCCCGTCCCCAGCTCCGGCTCACCCGGCGCGGCCGGCTCGTCCGCACCGGCCTGGTGCTGCTGCTGTGTGTGCTGCTGGTGCTCACGCTGGTAGCCGTGGTCCGCGCCCTCGGCGGGGATGGGGAAGCGCAGCGTGCTGGCACGAGCTCCCCCACTGCCCTGACGGCCGCCGAAGGTCCATTGGACGGCGGTGGTGCGACCGCCGGAGCCCCCACCCCGGAGTCCGAAGGAGACGGCCCCGTCGAGGGCGAGGCGATGGTGCGCACCGGCACCGTGGGCGCGGGCACCTGGACTTTCGCGGCTCCCTCCCCCGCGCCGGCGGTCGCCGAGGGGCGCACTGTGCGCACTTATGCCGTGCGGGTCGAGGACGGGATCGAGGTCAGTGCTGACGAAGCCTCCTCGGAGATTGCCCGGGTGCTCGCCGATCCTCGCGGCTGGCAAGAGATCGATAACGTGTCCTTCCGTCAGGTGGCGACCGCGGAGGAGGCCGAGTTCACCATCTCCCTGGGCTCGCCGCCCACCGTGGATGCGCTGTGCCTGCCCGCGAAGACCGGAGGAACCTGGAGCTGCCGCATCGGCCCGGACGTGGCGCTGAACTCGGATCGCTGGCTCCACGCCACCCCGACCTACGACGATCTCGTGGAGTACCGCGCCTACATGATCAACCATGAGGTGGGGCATTTCCTCGGTCACGAGCATGCCCGGTGCGGCGGTGCAGAGCAGCCGGCGCCCGTGATGCTGCAGCAGTCCATGGATCTGGAAGGGTGCACACCGAACGCCTGGCCTGCGACGAATGCGCCGGCCTGAGCGTTCGCCGACGCAGCCTGCACGAAGCTCTCATCCCCTGTGCGTCGGTCCCACTCCACCAGCAGGCGCAGGAACAGACCGCCAGCGAGCAGACCACCGATGAGGTCGGTCATCCAGTGCCAGCCGAGGAGGAAGGACACGGTCACGGAGTTCACGCTGATCAGCGCCACGATCCAGCGCAGGTTCCGCACCAGGTGCGGGGATGCTCTGCTGTATTGCGCGATCAGGTGGACGGCTGTGCCGTAGATCAGCACCGCCTCCGCGGCGTGCCCCGAGGGGAAGCTGATTCCCAGAGCACCCATCTCGGTCACGCCCGCCTCGAAGAATCTCGGGTCACCGGTGGAGGATGCTCCGCGGGCCAGCAGCACTTTCGACGTCCCCACGCCCACGAAGAAACTCACCTCCGCGAACAGCGCGAGGATGATCGGCCGCCAGGAGCGCCGGCGCCGGGCCAGCACGATCGCGACCACCGCCAGCACCGGCAGGCACACGGCCTGGCCGGCGATCCGATCCAGCACGTTCTGGGCGAGCGCCAGGGAGGACGGATCGATCTGCTCGAGCCAGCGCCGGGCCAGGAGCCTGTCCAGCTCCTGCAGGGGTCCCACGGCCAGAAGCGTCACCATCACGAGGACGATGAGGAGAGCCGGAGCAGACGTCACCCGGTCGGACCAGCGCAGATCGAGTTCCCTGAGCCGACGCCGGTCGAGCTGAGCGTCAAGCAAGGCATCAGGTGAAATCTGGGTGTCGGCGACCATCGTCGGCAAGGGTAGGAGAACTCCCGGCCAGAAGAAAAAGCACCGAGGTCAGAATGCTCCCAGTGCGCAGGAGATCACAGACCCCGCAGTGCGCTCGGCGGCAGCGACCGTCCCGCCCGTCAGCGACGTCGTTCGTGTGCTCAGCCGACCTTCTTGACGACGCTCGACTTCAGCTGCATGCGGCCGAAACCGGGGACGGTCCCGTCGATGTCGTGACCGTCGCCGCCGTCCTCGGTGAGGCGGATCCCCTTGACCTTGGTGCCGACCTTCAAGGCGCCACCGCCCCCACCTTTGACCTTGAGGTCCTTGACGACGGTGACGGTGTCGCCGTCATGAAGCTCGTTGCCCACCGCGTCCTTGACCACCCGAGGATCCCCGGCGACGTCGCCCGCAGTGGCGTCATCGTCGGACCATTCATGCCCGCACATGGGGCACACCAGCAGCGGCCCCTGTTCGTACGTGTAGGACTCTCCGCACTGGGGGCAGTCGGGCAGCACCTCGGACATCTGGCCTCTTCTCGATCATCAACCGGGCTCGGCCCCGGTCATGGCGGCACGCTCGCCGCGTCCCCACAGTCAACCATCCCTCCGGCACCGGACCATCGCCCGGCGGCGTCGTGCTCGGTCCGTCGCTCATGATCGATGGTTTCGGCCACGCCGCGCACGGCACGGAAGAGCTCCCCCTTCTCCAGCGCTTCGGCATCTGCCCCGTAGCCGATGAGAGTGGGGTCGACGTGCTGCGCCCCGGTGGCGAGCGCGTCGATCTGTGCCGGGGTGCCGAGCAGCACGGTCTGCAGCAGGGCTGAGGCCGCCTGCGCATCCAGCGGCCCGCGGGTCCCAGCGTCGTAGTACAGCGGCAACGAGGACTTCCTGCTCGGCGAGCCAGACGACCAGCTCATCAGGGCACTCGATGAGACTCAGCGCCGTCCCGTTCTTCAACCCGCCATAGGCGTCGAGCAAGAACTCGCCTGCTGCCGCTGGTCATCGAATTTGGTACGTCACAAAGTTCCCGAGCTTGCGGCGGGCGGAGTCCGAGAGCTCCGGATGCCGTGCATGCATGACCGCCCGGACCTCGCTCCCGATCTCAATCAGCGTGCCCCGGGAGATGTCCGGCACCGCTCGCATCGCCTCATCCAACATCTTGTGCACCGGTTCGGCGGATACCTCCGGGCCGAACCTCGAGCGGAGAGCCCCCTCATCGATGCTCGGATAGTGCTCGAGGTAGGTCGTGATCGCCTCGCTGATGTCCACGTCTCGCGTTCCCGTCCGTCGCCCTCAGGCCGGGCTCAGCGGCGCCGCGCGGCGAAGGTCGAGTGGCCGGGCCCGGAGCCCGGCGCGACGACGCGGTCGATCGAGTCCAGTTCCTCCACCGTCGGCTCCCACTCCACGGCGCGGGCGTTCGCGGCGACCTGCTCGGGGCGAGTAGCGCCGGCGATGACGGTGTCGACGGTGGGCTGGGCGCGCAGGCCGCCGAGGGCGATCTCGAGCATGCTGCGTCCGGACTTCTCGGCGAGGGTGCGGAGTCCCTCGATCACGTCCCAGCGGGCACTGTCCAAGCGGGCCGTCTCGGAGGCGAGACGGGTCCCCTCGGGCGCTCCACCGGCCTGCGAGTACTTGCCGGTGAGCAGCCCGTAGGCGAGGGGGAAATAGGGCAGCAGGCTCATGCCGAAGTGCTCCAGGGCAGGCACCAGCTCGGCCTCGGCGCTGCGGTTGTAGAGCGAGTACTCGTTCTGCGCGGTGATGAATGCGGGTGCGCCGACGGCGGCGGCGAGGTGCGCGGCATCGGCGACCTCCCAGGCGGCGAGGTTCGAGCAGCCGATATAGCGGACCTTGCCCGAGCGGACCAGGTCGCCGAGAGCGTCGAGCGTCTCCTCCATGGGCGTGATGCGATCCGGGGTGTGGAGCTGGAAGAGGTCGATATGGTCGGTGCCGAGGCGTCGCAGGGACCCCTCGACCGCACGCAGGATGTACCCGCGGCTGGCCCGGTTCGCGCGCGCCCCCGGGTAGGTCTCGCCCATGTCCATACCGAACTTGGTCGCGATCACGACCTCCTTGCGGCGAGCGCCGAGCGCCTTCCCGAGCATCGTCTCGGACTCTCCGAAGCCATAGGCGTCGGCGGTGTCGAAGAAGGTCACACCCTCATCGAGTGCGGCCTGGACGACGGCTGTGGCCGCATCCTGGTCGATCCGGCGCCCGAAGGCGTTGCACCCGATGCCGAGTGCCGAGACGAGAAGACCGCTGGAGCCGAGGGATTCATAGCGCATCGGCCCAGGCTAGCGCCTGGATGGCTGCCGACAGACGACGGTCTCATCCTGTCTGGGGGCAGTTCGGCGAAGGCCAGATGCCACTGGACTGAGCCGGCGGCCGCCAGCCAGTTCTTCCAGGGGACTCCCTACCCCTCGCTCCTCGCGATGGCGTAGTCGCGGGTGATCCCTGCCGTGACCCGGCCCCACTCGCTCGCCCGCACCCGCGCCTGGTGTGCCTCGAACGCCGCCTCGTCAGCAAACCGCTCCGCGACAGTCCAGATCAGCGGGTCCTCCGTCTGCACCACGTCGAAGCGGAGGCACCCAGGCTCGGCGCGGGTGAGCTCGATGTGACGGGGCAGGTGGCGCACGACGGTCTCCGCCTCATCACGATCCGCGCAGAGCAGGCGGCCGGTCAGCTCGACAGAGGTCATGCGGCACGGTACCGCGCGCCTGCGCGGCAAGTATCGTCGCCCGCAGCAGGAGCCGCCCACTGGACCGGAGGAAGATCATGTCGCACAGAGCCGTCTCGTTCACCGAGGTGTCGACGGAGGGCCTTGAGTCCTCCCCCGTCGCGGATGCCCTGGCGGGCCTGCGTGCGAATGAGGCGCGGTACTTCTCGACCAAGTACCAGCACGAGTTCACCGTCGTCCCCGCCGTCGAGGCGCCGGCCACCCTCGCGTGGGTGGAGGAGATCCTGCGCTCGGAGCGCGACATCGCGTTCGCTTCGCCCGCCCTCGAGGTGAGCATCAACGAGGTCGAGGACATCTTCTGGGTGCACGTGATCTTCGAGTCCGGCCTGATCGCGAACGTGCTCTGGACCCGCACCGAGGGTGGCAAGCGCGCCGTCGGCTTCAAGCTCTCCGACGGCATGGACGCTCCCGAGGAGCTCTCCGCGTTCAAGTTCGCACGACAGAAGTCGAAGCTCGCCGGCACGATCCGCGGCTCCTACTTCGTGATCAAGGGCGAGCATCCGCTGCCCCAGGAGGCATAGCCTGCGCCGACTAAGCCTCCTGGTCACTCCGCTCGCTCTTCGGCAGCTTTGCGAGGTGTGTTGCCTACCGTCAAGGCCCACATCGTAAAGCGGGGCGGAACCACGGGGCAGAGAATCACCCCTTTCCGGGGGCTGACCCCACTGCGGGAACTGCTGGCGCTCCGTACGGTGGACACCATGAGAACCCTCTTCCACTCCCTCCGCAGAATCGGCTTCCAGCGTGGGCCTCGCCGCCTCGTCGCAGGCATCGGCGGCGGTCTCGCCGAGAAGTTCGGGATAGATGTATGGCTGGTACGACTGCTGCTGCTGGCCTCCTTCCTGCTTCCTGTGCTCGGGCTGGGCGCATACCTGGTGGCCTGGGCCCTGCTCCCCTGGCAGGACGGCCGCATCCCTCTGGAGCGCGCCGTCGAGGGCCTCTCCACAGAGTCGTGACCTGGACGTCCTGAGCCAGATGCCCGGAACGGCCCTCATGGCCGTCTCGCTGCACAGTCGACGGTGGTAGCCAGCGGCACCACTCCTGCGCAGCGGGTCGGCAGCGCGCACCCCACGTTCTCTCAGGCCCCGCGAGATCTCGGCGTACAGTCCGACGAGGAGCTGACTCTGGTTCCCCGATGACGGGAGGCCGGATGTCCGGCACCACTGAACCGCCCACCACTGCCTCTTTCGCGTCGTCGCGTGACGCCGCAGCGGGCAACCAGCTCCTCACCCTGGGGCTTCTCGCGGGATCCACGATGGAGAACGAGCGGAGGCTGCCGCTGCATCCTCACCACCTGGACCGGATCGACGCAGACGTGCGCGCGCGGATGATCGTCGAGCGCGGATACGCCGCTGACTTCCAGCTCGAGCCCGGGTATATCGAGTCGAGAGTGGGCCGGGTCGCCGAGCGCGCTGAGGTGATCGCTGCCGCTGACGTCCTGCTGCTGCCCAAGCCGCAGGCAGCGGAGGTGACCGCGCTCCCCGAGGGGCGGGTCCTGTGGGGATGGCCCCACTGTGTGCAGGACGCACAGATGACGCAGACCGCGATCGATCGCCGGCTCACGCTCATCGCCTTCGAAGCCATGAACCACTGGACCCGTCGGGGAGATTTCAACCTCCACGTGTTCCACAAGAACAACGAACTTGCCGGTTACTGCTCCGTGCTGCATGCGATGAGCCTCCGAGGATCCACCGGTGACTACGGGCCGCGGCTCAGCGCCGTCGTCATCGGCTTCGGGGCCACGGCCCGAGGCGCGGTCACGGCCCTGAAGGCGCAGGGCATCCACGACATCCAGGTCCTCACGCAGCGTGGGATCTCGGCTGTCGGCTCACCGATCCACAGCGCGCACATCACCCAGCTGCACACCGGCGACGGTCCCACCCACCTCAGCACGGTGCCCACGGCGGACGGCGATGTCCTGCTCCCGGACTTCCTGGCCTCGCACGACATCGTCGTCAACTGCACGCTCCAGGATGTGGCAGCGCCCATCACATATCTGCGCACCCAGGACCTGGAAGGATTCCGCGCGGGCAGGCTGATCATCGACGTCTCGTGCGACGAGGGAATGGGTTTCGAATGGGCCAGGCCCACGGAATTCGAGGACCCGATGTTCACCGTCGGGCAGGGAGTGAACTACTACGCCGTGGACCACAGCCCGTCCTACCTGTGGAACTCCGCCACCTGGGAGATCAGCGAAGCTATCCTGCCGTTCCTGCGCACGGTGATGGAGGGGCCGTCCGCCTGGGCGAAGGACCTGACCATCTCCGGTGCGATCGAGATCCTTGACGGAGTGATCAAGAATCCGAGCATCCTCGCGTTCCAGGGCCGGGAAGCTGACTTCCCGCACCCGCGCACCGCTGAGGTGGCCTGAGGTTCGAGCATCAGGCCGGCCCGCTCGATCAGGGTGCTATTGCGGAGGGATCTGGTCAGGTCCGTGCGTCGTCATGCCGGGGGCTCCAGCAAATGGCACCATGGGGCGCCGGTATCGGTGGTTGCCGCGTCTCAGTTGACGATCTCGGCGTCGGACTCCGATATAGCTGTCAGCCGTTCCCGCCACTGGTCGATCTCGGCTGGCCGCAGACGCGTCCAGCCGGTGATCTCCTGGAGCACCCGCAGCGGAGCCTCGCTCCGGTAGGACTGGGTGGGGTTGCCGGGGAACTTCTTGTCCGTGACGTTCGGATCATCTTCGAAGGATCCCGTCGGCTCCACGAGGTACACATGCGGCTCAGAATCGTCGGGGCCGAGCAGCGCGGCAATCTCGGCAGCAATCCCGCCCCCGTCCTTCCGCGCGGTGAAGTACACGTGGTTCATGATCACCTCGGGCCGGTAGTTCGAGCGCCGTCCCGCGGAGACCAGATCGCCAGGAAGAAGCACCGCTCGGGTGCCGTGGTAGTAGTCGGCGGGTTCCGACTCGTCCGAAGTGTCCACCCCAGGATCGTCCCACGCTGGTCCACGAGGGGAAAGCCGTCACCCCTGCACGCAGCGCGCCTGAACAACCTGCGCTCCCTTCGGTAGGCTCGGCGCGTGAAGACCGTCCTCAACATCTCCGCGTACCTGTTCACGCCGATCACCGATCGTGAGCAGCTGCGTCCGGTGCTGCGCGCACGAGCGGAGGCGGCGGGCCTGAAGGGCACGATCCTCCTCGCCGAGGAGGGCATCAACATGTTCCTCGCGGGCGATCCGGATTCGGTGCGCGGATTCGTCGTGGAGCTGCGCGAGGACCCTCGCTTCGCTGGGTTGACGACGAAGGAGAGCTGGTCGGCGGAGCAGCCGTTCCGAAAGCTGCTGGTCAAGCTGAAGCGCGAGATCATCCGCATGGACCACCCGACGATCCGTCCCCTCGAGGAGCGGGCACCCGCAGTCGAGCCGCGCACCCTCAAGCGCTGGCTCGATCAGGGGCACGATGACGCAGGCCGCGAGATCGTCATGCTCGATACCCGCAATGCGTTCGAGGTCGACTACGGCACCTTCGCCGGCGCGGTCGATTGGCGCATCGAGCGGTTCACGCACTTCCCTGAGGCGGCATCCACCCACCGCGAGGCACTCGAGGGGAAGACCGTCGTGAGCTTCTGCACCGGCGGGATCCGCTGCGAGAAAGCAGCGATCTACCTGCGCGAAGACGGCATCGACGCGCTTCAGCTCGAGGGTGGCATCCTCGGATACTTCGAGCACGTCGGCCAGGATCACTACGACGGGGAATGCTTCGTGTTCGACGAGCGCGAGGCGCTGGCGCCCGATCTGTCGCCGCGAGGTGGCAACGCGTTGTAGCGCGCCTGCCATCCGAGCTTCACCGCGGTCGCCGAATCAGGTCCTGGCCGAGATGGTGTGGGAACTCAGATCGCGGCGCATCACCAGGCGCGGCAACCTGCTGGCCACGGCATCAGTGACGCCCACCTTCACGAATCCGGCCCGCGTGAACATCGCCTTGGTGCCGACGAAGGCCATGGTCAGATCCATGCGGCCCGGTGGGTCCACGGGATACGCCTCGATGGCGGGAGCGCCCTGCTCTGCGGCGTACTGCACCGCGCCGTCGAGCAGGTGCCCAGTGACTCCCTGCCGCCGATGCCCGCTTCGCACCACCACGCAGATGATGCTCCAGACCGGCACGTCGTCGATCGGGTGGTACTTCTTGGAGGCGACCATCAGCGGAATCTCGCTGCGGGGGCTGATGCTGCACCAACCGACCGGCACTCCGTCGCAGTACGTCACCACTCCCGGGGCGTGCTCGCGCCGGGTCAGGCAACGCATCGCCTCCGCCCGACCACCCTCACCGCTGAGCTCCCTGATCTCGCGCGCCGGTAAACGGTGGGATAGGCACCAGCAGTGCGTCTCGCGCCCGGTGGGGTTGAGGACGTCCGCGAAGTCGTCGAAGCGATGCTCGGTGACCGGGTGCGTCTCCCATGTGCTCATGCCACCAATACAACACTGATTGCTGTCGGTCGTCGAGGGGAACAGCGGTGCACGCGGGCCCGCTCGCCCTAGGACCTCGCCTGGCGGATGACCACCCCGAGTATGGCGAGTCCGATGCCCGCACCGGCACCAGCCCTGGGCCGCGACGTTAGGCTGGGCGGATGGCGACAGTACTCCTCGTGCGGCACGGCCGCACCACAGCCAATGCGACGGGTCTCCTGGCGGGTCGGACTCCCGGCGTCTTTCTCGACGACCACGGGCGGGACCAGGCGGCGCTGACCGGGGCGAGGATCGCGGCCGTGCCCGTGGTCGGGGTGGTGTCCAGCCCCCTCGAGCGCTGCGCGGAGACCGCCCGAGCCATCGTCGATCGCCAGAAGGGCGCACCGACCTCGTCGGTCGACCCCGAGCTCACGGAGTGCGACTACGGCCAGTGGCAGGGGCGCCAGCTCGGCGATCTGGCGAGCGAGGATCTGTGGCGGGTCGTGCAGTCGCATCCTTCCGCGGTCGTCTTTCCCGGCGGGGAGTCCATGGCGGGGATGCAGGCCAGGTCGGTGGCAGCGATCCGACGCCACGATGCTGCCGTCGAGGCCGAGCACGGGCCGGGCGCGGTGTGGGTGGCGGTGAGCCACGGTGACATCATCAAGTCGATCCTGGCCGACGCGCTCGGCATGCACCTCGACCTCTTCCAGCGGCTCGAGGTGGGGCCCGCCTCCGTGTCGATCGTGAGCTATGGCGCGAGCCGCCCGAGGGTCGGGGCGACCAACACCGACTCCGGTGACCTGTCCTGGCTTGCGAAGGCCATCCCCCCCGGCGACGCACCGGTGGGCGGCGGTGCAGGAACTCCCACCGCGGGAGGCCGGACGCCTAGGATCAAGACATGACCGACGTACCTGCACATCTTCACGAATTCGACTGGCCGGACCGGGTCGTCATCGGGACGGTCGGGCAACCTGGGGCCCGGACGTTCTACCTGCAGGCGCGTGCCGGGGCCCAGCTCGTGAGCGTCGCCTTGGAGAAGCAGCAGTCGGCTCTGCTCGCGCAGAAGATCGACGAGATCCTCGACCAGCTCAGCACCGTCGAGGGCAACCGCTTCAGCGTTCCCGCCAGCACTCCCGTCGAGCTCGTCGACAATGATCAGCTCGAGGCCGTCCAGGAGCAGTTCCGCGCCGGAGCCATCGGCATCGGCTGGGATCCCACCACAGCCCAGGTGATCATCGAGGCACACCCCCTCCCTGACGACGACGAGGCGCTCGACGAGGGCGCCGCGGAGGAGTCCGAGATGCTGCGGGTGCGGATGCCGGTCGGCACTGCTCGTGCGTTCACCCAGCGCACCCTGGAGATCGTGGACGCCGGGCGCCCCCTGTGCACGCTCTGCGACTATCCCATGGACCCCGACGGCCATATCTGCGTCATTCCCGACTACTGATGACCGCGACGGACCTGGTGACCGCCGAGCTGACGCTCACCGGTCGGATCACGACGGCGTCCAACGCGACGTTCCTGGGCAGCATCGGTGACGCGGTGGTCGTCTACAAGCCGGTGGCGGGCGAGGCCCCGCTCTGGGACTTCCCGGGCGGCACGCTGGCGCGCCGAGAAGTGGCCGCCTATCTGGTCTCGCGGGCCCTCAGCTGGAACGTCGTGCCGCGCACCTGGCTGCGCGACGGCCCGATGGGCGAAGGGATGGTGCAGCTCTGGCAGGAGCAGGATCGCGCCCAGCACGCCGTGGACCTGGTCCCGACCGACCACCTGCCCGCAACGGGCTGGAGAAGCGTTCTCGAGGCAGAGGATCAGAGCGGGCAGAGGATCACCCTCGTCCATGAGGACACACCGACGCTGCGACGCATGGCGGTGTTCGACCTGATCGTCAACAACGCAGATCGCAAAGGCGACCACATCCTGGCCATGGCCGACGGGCATCGCTACGGCGTCGACCACGGGCTCACCTTCCACCGCGATCACAAGCTGCGCACGGTCCTGTGGGGATGGCTGGGAGACGCGCTGACCGCCGAGGAGCACGACGGCATCGACCGCCTCAGCGACGAGCTGCGCGGTGAGCTGGGCCAACGCCTGACAGACCTGCTCAGCACAGAAGAGATCGCCTCGCTCACCGCGCGCTGCGCCCAGCTGCGTGAGGACGGGCACTTCCCGGCGCCGAGCGGTGAGATGCCGGCGGTGCCGTGGCCTCTGTTCTGAGGGCAGCCGCGGCCGCACGGACGAGCCAGGCCGGCGTGCGCCCGGGGCGCTGGGGCGGGATGAGCTCGCCCGCCTCGCAGCAGGCGACGAGCTGCCGCGCGCGGCGTTCGCGCGTGGAGGATTGCTTCGCGGACATGATCCAGTGGCGCACAGCCTTGCGGTAGCCGGGGGTCGCCGCCGCGAGGAATCCGACGGTGCCGGGTGACGCGTCCACGATCGCCCGCAGCTCCGGCGCGAGGTCCGCAGCAGGATTCTCATGCGAGTAGGTGCCCGACCGGTCGACGGAGCGCCGTTCGAACGCCGCGATGCCAGAGCGGTGCATACGGCCCTCCGACATGAGCCGCTCGACGTGCGCGATGTTCACGTTCGACCACGTGCTCCGCGATGTACGCGGTGACCAGCGCTGGCGGCGTGCATCATCATCGATCCTCTGCGACACCGAGTCGATCCATCCGAAGCACAGCGCCTCGAGCACAGCATCGGCCCAGCTGAGTCCCCGATCTGCGACATGGACCTTCCTCAGCTCCATCCATAGTTCGGCCTCAGTGTCGTGGTGGCGCTCGAGCCATGCGCGGAACTCGCCGGCGTCATGGAAGAAGATCGCCGGGCGCTCGGTCGTGCCACCGGGAGATCCGGGGACGGGATTCATGCACCCACTTTACGAGCCCGCGCCTGCCAACGACCAGCGCGGTGCTCGATCTCGATCGGATGATCGAAGCACTGGCTCACGCGGTCCGTGGTCAGCACCTCTCGCGCTGGACCGGAAGCGTGGAGGCGCCCGTGCTTGACCAGCATTGCGTGCGTCGTGGTCATGGGCAGCTCCTCCAGATGGTGGGTCACCAGGATGGTCGCGAGATCTGGGCGCTCCCGATGTAGCTCATCGATGGTCGTGAGGAACTGTTCGCGCGCCGCGACATCGAGTCCTGTGGACGGCTCGTCCAGGAGCAGGAGCGGAGGGGTAGGCAGCAGTGCACGCCCGATGAGAGCCCGCCCTCGTTCACCCTGCGACATCGTCGGCCACGTGGCCGCTTCGAGGCCAGAGAGACCGAGCATCTGGATCAGCTCGTCGGCACGAGCCTGGGTGACGTCATCCGGATGCCAGCGCGGCATGAGCTCTGTCGTTCCCGTTGCGCCCGTGAGGATGACCTGCCGCACGGTGAGCGGCGAGCTGAGTGGATGACGTGGATCGACATGCCCGATGGATTCTCGAAGTTCCCGGATATCGACGCGACCGAGCTTGCGGCCCAGAACGTGGACGCTGCCGCGGGTGGGGTGCGTGACTGCCCCACACATGCTGAGGATGGTGCTCTTACCAGCCCCGTTCGGCCCGATCAGCGCCCACCGCTCCCCTGCGTGAACCGTCACGTCGATGTCGGTGAGAATCTGCCGGGAGTCCCGCACGAAGTCCACGGAATCCAGTCGAAGAATCTCTCGGTCAGTCATCAGCACTCTCCAGTTCAGAGGTCGGGTTCAGTTGCTCACGGCTCGCGGACACGAGTCCGCTGCGCTCTTTGAGGACGAAGGAGAGCGCGAAGCCGACGGCCAGGAGCACAGCGATGACCACGAAGACTGACCGGACGCTCCTCAGATCCGCGATGGATCCCAGCAGAGGGCTCACCAGGCCACCGAGCGAGAGAGTCAGCCCCAGCGTGACACCGCTTGCCATACCGATCCTGTTCGGCAGGTAGGAGTGCGACAGGGTGATCTGCGCGGCGAACGGCAGGAACAAGCTCGCGCCCAAGACCGCTGTCGCGACGATGACCACCACCGGCGTCGGAGCGAGCACCATCGCCATGGTCGAGAGTGACGCCAGCAGATACCCGGTGCGGACGATGCGAAGACGTCCGAGACGGTCCGCGAGCCAGCCCCCGGCGAGAGTCCCGACCGCACCGGCTGCCGGGAACACTGACAGCGCGATCGAGGCGAAGCCTGTGGTCACGTCGAACCGCTGGATCGAGTAGAGCGAGACGAACGTCGAGGTGCCGACGTAGGCGACCGACCAGGTGGCCAGCACGGCAGTGAGCCACATGAAGGCTCGCCAGTCATCTGGGATGGATGCCCTGGGCGCTGCTGAGGATCGCTCAGCGGGTGCTGTCCACGTGAACAGGTGTCGCAATGAGACCAGGGCGTACACCGACCCCAGCACCACCGCCGGGATCAGGAGGAAGCCCGAACCGGACAGGCCGAAGGTGCCGACGACGAGTATGACGGCCGAGGGAGCCAGCGCCACGCCGACGTTCCCTCCGACGGAGAACAGGCTCATCGATCCGCTGGTGCCGCCCCCGAGCTCGCGGGCTTCCATCGTCGCTGCCGGATGGTACGCGGCGACACCGATGCCGGAGATCGCGACGACGACCCAGACGGCCGCATAGGAATCTGCGACGATGCCGCTCAGGGCAATGCCCGCGCCGGCGGCCAGGAGCCCTGCGAGGCTCATCCAGCGCATCCCATAACGGTCACTGAGGTGTCCGAACATCGGCTGGGCCACGCTCGACAGCGCCGTCGCTGCCAGCGTGATCCCTGCGACTGCTGCATAGGAGTACTCCGCGTGGAGCACGAAGAACGGCAGCAGCGCGGCGACTGCGCCGGTATAGAAATCATTCGCTGCGTGAGTGGCGGTCAGCGCCCACAGGCCCAGCCGGTGGCGAGTGGCCCCTCGGCGCGAAACTTCCAGGAGAGAACACACTCGGTCCGCAGCTCGGCGTAGGCCGATCCACCATCCGCGAAGCCATCCGCCGCCTGGCCGGACAGGGCGTGCTCGCGACGCGCCAGGGGGCTGGCGTCTTCGTGGCGGCACTCGATGTCGTCGAGGACTGGAGTTCGGCGCTGCGCAAGGCCGACATCAATTCCGTGATTGAGGCTCGCATCGCCATCGAAGTCGAAGCTGCGGCCCTCGCGGCCGAGCGGCGGTCCCCCTCTGAGCTGCGCGCGATCAGGCGTGCCGCAGACCAGCGTGACGCTCAGCGAACTGACTTCGAAGCACACGTCGACGCGGACATCGCCTTTCACCGCGCGATCGTCGCGGCGGCGCACAACCCGATCCTCGTCGACCTCTTCGACAGCTTCACCCCGCGCAGCCGCCACGCAATGGTGGAACTCCTGCGCATCAACGGAGAGTTCGGAAGCGACGCCGACCAGCACGCACACACCAGCATCCTCGACGCGATCGCCGACCGCGACGGGCAGGCAGCGTCAGCGCTGGCGCGGGAGCACCTGCTCACGCTGACGATGAGCTGAGCCGCGCTGCGAGCGCGGCCACGAACTCGTCCACAGCCTGCACTGCTGTGTCGAACTCCAGGACCTCGTCAGACCACGCCCCGTAGTCAGCCCGCCGGCGCTGCACGTCCGACCAGATCGGCTCGCCTACATAGGTGAGGCCGCGATCCCTGTCGCCGAGCCGACGCTCATGCTCCTGCAGATCGGAGATCACGAGGTGCACGAAGTCGAGATTCGCACCTGTTCGCAGAGCCGCAGTGCGCCAGGTCTGCCGAGCTTCTTCACTGTCGTTGACAGCATCGACAACGACATCGTGGCCGAGCCGCAGATTCTGCTCTGCCATCACACGCGTCGCCTCGTACGCGGCAACACCGACTTGCCAACCTGATGGCAGACCGCAGGCAAGGAGAGATTCTTCCACTGCGTCGATACACAGGTGGACTGACCCCGTGCGCGCAGCGACGATCTCGGCGATGCTCGTCTTTCCTACTCCGGGGAGGCCGGATAGCACGATGAGGCGCCCGGTCATGCGTCCGCCCGCGGCGTGATCGCCGCGACCTTCTCGCGCAGAGCGCGACGTTCCCGCCGCAACTCGTAATTCGACTGGAGATTCCTCCACAGCTCCTCGGAAGTCCCGAAGTACCGCGCCAGCCGGATCGCCGTATCGGCCGTGATCCGCCGCGTGCCGTTGACGATCTCGTTGATGCGCCGTGGAGGCACCCCGATCGATACCGCCAGCTTGTTCTGGGTGATCCCGAAACCCTCGATGAAGTCCTCCCTCAGGAACTCTCCCGGATGGATCGGACGGATTCGGTCTCCAGTCATACCCTCAGGCTATGACGAGTCCGCGGCCCTCGTCAGACATTGAAGCGGAACTCCACGACGTCGCCGCAGATACCAACCTCTCAACAGTCACCACGCGCGGAATCACGCCCTGCGGTGCGATTCTGGCCAGCCGCGTCCGAGCGCCTCGATGGAGTCGGCAAGGTCAGCGACAGGATGACGCCCATCGAGCTCAAGGCTCGCCCCACGCCGGAGCAGCGGCTCAACATCGGCCACATATCGCCGCACCTCACCCTGTTGCTCCAAGGTGCGGCCATAAGGGTTATTGGTTCGCGACGAGATGCGTTCGATCAGCACCTCGACCGGCGCGCTCAGGAGCACTACATGATCGAACCGGTCGTAGAACACCCCCTGATTCTCGACCGTACCGGACACGATCACGTCGCCGTGGGTGGCGAGCAGTTCACTCATCCGCCGTTCATCCCATGCGCTGCCTGGCAACTCCCAACCGTCATAGTCCGTATCGACGGTGAGATGGCCGCGGCGGTCCAACTCATCGAGCAGGGTCGACTTCCCCGCTCCAGACATTCCCGTGACAAGAACCCTAGGCACGACAGTCAGCGTACTTGGACGGACCGCCCCACGCCACGGAGCAGCGTCCGACAACTCATACGTTGAAGCGGAACTCCACCACGTCGCCGCACATACCAACCTCTGCCGCCAGACACGAGTTAGATGCTGCGCAAGACGGCGAGACGCTCCCTGGCCGCTCTGCGAACCAGCCAGATTATATGCTCAATATCCGTTCGCCACTCCCCTGATATTCTCATCCGGATGACTACCCCTGATGCGCATGCACTAGAAGCGGCCGAGCGATGGACTTCCTCGCAGATCAAGAACTGGTCGCCACAGTGGCGGACGAATCTAGCAGAATGGCTGGAGCCAAACCTCGCCCTCGTCGGAGATTCTGAGTGGGGCGGCCAGATCCGGGACATGGTTCAGCTCCCCGTCCAAGACCCCCTCGCGTGGGCGAACAGACGCGTGGAACTGCCGAACGGACATTGGGCCGTCGCGGGTATTCGGTTCCGGGGGCGAGACATTGAGAAGCCATTCGTGGACATAATCGCAACATCACTGCCGCCTGAACCATTGGGATTTGCCGCTCTCGGTGATGTTTTGCCGAGCTTCGACGCCTTCTCGCCGCTGTGCATGCGCGTCAACCTACCCGACCCGGAACAGCGACTTCGAGCGCTCACTGGTTCGGGTATGGATGTTGGACAAGCTACGCCAGATCTGCTGATCGTGGCACGCCCCGTAGCCGAGATGCGCGAGCAGCCTCTGGCCGACCGCTACGACGATGTGACTCTCGTTGCTTGCGCTCCGGAAGAAGCAGCAGAACGCGTCGCGGCAATCTACGAAGCACTAAAGCCATCACGGCCGCAACTGGGCCAGTGGGCCGTGCCGGCTGACGCAGAGTCGCTTGAGGATGCCGCGGAAGAAGGGCTACTTTTCGAGATTCGCGTGGGTGGCACCTCAGCGGGCATTGTGGCCGCAGAGCGTGATGATTCCTACGGATTCACTGGCTTCTGCATGCAGGAGATCGCCCTCAATTCAGCACATCGCGGACAACGTGTGGGCATCGCCGCCTTACAGCGGCTGACGCGACAAGTGCCGGCGAACACTAACGATGTGCTTTGGGGGCATATCCATCCAGACAACGTACCGTCTCTGCGTAACGCCCGAGACAGCGGGCGACAAGTGGTTACCGCTCATGTGTGGGTCACGCCTACTGGATACCGCGGAATGCCAACGACCTAAGCGGTTGAGGCACTTACTCGCCTGGTTGCGCACGCTAGATCGGAACTCCGGCAAATTCCTCGGCTTGAGGCAGAAGAGACGAAAACCCTATTCAGGCGGCATTTTTATACGTTGAACCTAAATTCCACCACGTCCCCGCACATACCAACCTCTGGATATGCAGAGTCGACGGCCATGCGCATCCTGACCATTCAGGCCCTCACCAGCGCCCGAGCCTGCCAGCGCCCTGCACGGTGCTCGATCTCGATCGGATGGTGGAAGCACTCGCTCACCAGCTCGGTCGTCAGGACGTCACGGGCTCGGCCAGCAGCATGAACCTGGCCGTCGTTGATCAGCATCGCGTGGGTCGTCGTCGTGGGGAGCTCCTCCAGGTGGTGCGTCACCAGGATGGTCGCGAGGTCCGGGCGTGCCCGGTGCAGCTCGTCGACGGTGCTGAGGAACTGCTCGCGCGCCGCGACGTCCAGTCCCGTGGAGGGCTCGTCCAGTAGCAGGAGCGGTGGGTCCGGCAGCAGGGCACGCGCGATGAGAGCCCGTCCTCGCTCGCCCTGCGACATCGTCGGCCAGGTTGCCGTTTCGAGCCCTGCGAGTCCGAGCATCTCGGTCAGCTCGTCAACACGGGCTTGGGTGGCGGGGTCGGGAGTCCAGCGCGGCATGAGCTCAGTCGTGCCCGTTGCACCGGTAAGAATCACCTGCCGAACTGTGAGCGGCGAGCTGAGCGGGTGGCGGGGATTGACATGTCCGATGTGCTCGCGCAGCTCCCGGATGTCGACTCGGCCGAGCTTGCGTCCCAGCACATGGACGCTGCCGCGGGTCGGGTGCTTCACCGCGCCGCACAGGCTCAGGATGGTGCTCTTGCCAGCTCCGTTCGGGCCGATCAGCGCCCATCGCTCCCCCGCACGAACCGTCAGGTTGATGCCGGTGAGAATCTGACGGGATTCCCGCACGAAGTCCACAGCTTCAAGGCGGAGGATCTCCTGGTCAGTCATTGGCGTTCTCCAGTTCGCTGCTCTGGTCCTGCTGCTGAAGGCTCTGGACGGGGCCGCCCCGGCGCTCCTTAAGCATGAACGAGAGCGCGAAGCCAGCTGCCAGCAGTACAGCGACGATAACGAAGACTGACTGGATGCTCGTCTGGTCCGCGATGGATCCCAGCAGCGGGCTGACCAGGCCTCCAAGCGAGAGCGTCAGCCCCAGCGTGACACCGCTGGCCATGCCGATCCTGTTCGGCAGGTACGAGTGCGACAGTGTGATCTGCGCAGCGAATGGCAGGAACAGGCTTGCACCCAGGACCGCCGTCGCGATGATCACCACCACAGGGGACGGTGCGAGCACGATCGCGATGGTGGAGATGGCCGCCAGCAGATAGCCGGTACGGACGACGCGCAGTCGTCCGACGCGGTCCGCGAGCCAGCCGCCGGCGAGGGTTCCCACTGCGCCGGCCGCCGGGAACACCGACAGCGCGATCGAGGCGAGGCCAGTGGTGACATCAAATCGCTGGATCGAGTAGAGCGAGATGAAGGTCGAGGTGCCGACGTAGGCGACCGACCAGGTGGCCAGCACCGCGCTGAGCCACAGGAAGGCTCGCCAGTCGTCGGGGATCGAAACCTTTGTAACGGCAGGTGCCCGCTCGGCAGCCACCGTCCGCGAGAACAGGTGTCGCCACGAGACCAGTACGTAGACCAGCCCCAGCACGACTGCCGGGATGATAAGGAAGCCCGAGCCAGACAGCCCGAAGGTTCCCACGACGAGAATCACGGCCGACGGTGCCAGGGCCACGCCGACGTTCCCGCCGACGGAGAACAGGCTCATCGATCCGCTGGTACCGCCGCCGAGCTCGCGGGCTTCCATTGTCGCTGCCGGGTGGTACGCGGCGACGCCGATGCCGGAGATCGCCACAACGATCCACACGGCCGCATACGAGTCGGCGAAGATGCCACTCAAGGCGATGCCAGCGCCGGCGGCAAGAAGGCCAGCCAGGCTCATCCAGCGCATCCCGTAGCGGTCGCTGAGGTATCCGAACATCGGCTGGGCAACGCTCGACAGTGCGGTCGCAGCAAGCGTGATGCCTGCAACTGCGGCATAGGAGTACTCCGCGTGGAGCACGAAGAACGGCAGCAGCGCTGCCACTGCGCCGGTGTAGAAGTCGTTCGCGGCATGGGTGGCTGTCAGTGCCCACAGGCCCAGCCGGTTGCGGGTTCGAGGAGAGGAAGAGGTCGTGCTCATGTGCTTCTTTCGATCCAGAGCGCGCAGAGACACGGCGCGCAAGAAGTGAGGGAGACCAGCAAGGGTGAGCCACTCCGCGCGCAGGTGTCTGGTCGGGTCAGTTCCTGGCGCGGCGGCGAAGGAGGAGTCGCTGGGGCATGGGCTAGACTCTACACAACTTCTCAGACAAGTAGCGAAGTGGAGGCTTCATGGCACAGGTGCAACGCACCCCGCTCGCAGAGCAAGCGGCAGATCTGCTCCTCGATCGGATTCGGGCTGGCGAGTGGCCACTGGGATCAAAGCTCCCCGGGGAGAACACTCTCGGCCCGCAGCTCGGGGTCGGCAGGTCGACTGTGCGCGAAGCGATTCGCCGTCTAGCGGGCCAGGGCGTGCTGGCTACGCGACAAGGAGCTGGCGTCTTCGTAGCTGCGCTCGATGTCGTCGAGGACTGGAGCACAGCGCTGCGCAAGGCAGACATCAACTCGGTGATCGAAGCGCGCATCGCCATCGAAGTCGAAGCTGCGGCTCTCGCGGCCGAGCGGCGCTCCCCCGCTGAGCTACGCGCGATACGGCACGCCGCGGATAAACGTGACGCACAGCGAACTGACATCGACATGCACGTTGACGCGGACATCGCCTTTCATCGAGCGATCATTGCGGCGGCACACAACCCGATCCTCGTCGACCTGTTCGATAGCTTCACTCCGCGCAGCCGCCAAGCCATGATCGACATGTTGCGACTGCGCGGCGAGTTTGGCAGCGATGCCGACCAGCACGCACACCAGGACATCCTCGACGCCATCGCCGACCGCGACGGTCAGACAGCATCAGCACTGGCGCGAAAGCACCTGCTCACCTTGAAGGTGGTGTGAGAGATGACGGGCGGGTGTGTTGCTGACCGAAGCCGACTAGCGGGGAGGCCGCGGCCATGCCACCAGAGGTTAAAGCGAAAAACGGAACTCCACCACGTCGCCGCAGCTAACAACCTCAGCGGACACTGGTCCGCGAGTCGCTGGCCTGATCGCGAGATAACCAGCGGCGAAGCACGTCGATCCACTCGTCGAAGGCGTCGAGGTGCGCATCATGGCTGCCGCCAGAGAGATCGACTCTGACCGTCTCGGGCCTGCGCCGGATCAGCTCGTCCTTGTCGGCATCGCTGAACATCCCGTGCTTGGCGAAAATCGCGAGCGTCGGAACCTGCAGAGCTTCCCACTCGTCCCAGCGCGGTTCATGCACAGCCTCGATCGTGCGTTGCATGACCGCGGCGTCGAAACGCGGGACGAGCCCATCATCCGTCGACTGGAGATCCGCTACCCAGGCATCAACGATCGCGTCATCACCGAGGAACTCGCGGGCAGCGGCCTCGTCCCGGAACGGAACCGGCCAGGACGCGAAGTACGCGCCGAGACCAGCAGCCTCGCGCGGATCGTCACTCCCCGACACATGACCTTCGAGCATCACGAGCCCCTCGACCAGGTCTGGGCGCGCTGCTGCTGCGAGAAAAGCAGTGTGGGCTCCCATCGACTGCCCGACGAGCGTCGCTCGACTCCCTGGGGCGAGCTCCTCGATCGCCGCCACGACGTCGCCGACGAAGGCGTCGCGGGATAGATCATCGGGAAGCCGCGTGCTCGCACCGTGCCCTCGCTGGTCCACGAGCAGGACCCGATGGTCCTGCAACGCTCGCGCCGTGCGCAGCAACTCCCGCGAGCTCCCGGCAAGCCCGTGCAGTAGCACGACGACAGGGCCGTCGCTGCCGAGGTCGGTGACGGCGATACAGACGCCTCCGGGGCGCTGCACGACGCAGCTGGTCACGCGACCTGCAGCGGCGCGATCGCCGCGATCTGCTCACCTGCTGCGTCCTCGGCGCGGTCGAGCTCATAGTGGCTCTGCAGGTTGATCCAGAACTCGGCCGACGTGCCGAAGTACCTCGCGAGCCGCAGTGCCGTGTCTGCGGTGATCCCCCGCTTGCCGTGCACGATCTCGTTGATCCGCCGGGGCGGGACGCCGATCGACACGGCGAGCTTGTTCTGTGTGATGCCGAAGCCCTCGATGAAGTCCTCCATGAGCACCTCGCCCGGGTGGATCGGCTCGATCTTGTCAGTGGTAGTCAACGATCTGCACCTCCTCTGGTCCAGCGTCGGTCCACACGAAGCAGATCCGCCACTGGTCGTTGATCCTGATGCTGTGCTGCCCGACCCGATCGCCCTTGAGCGCCTCGAGCCGATTGCCAGGCGGGACGCGGAGGTCATCGAGAGACTCTGCAGACCCCACCTGACGTAGCTTGCGCAGCGCGACCCGATGGATCCTCGGATCGATCGAGCGCACGCGCTCACGACGCCACAGCCGTTCGGTGTCCTTGTTGCCGAACGATCTGATCACGAAACCAGTGTATAACGGAGTCCGTCATTAACGCTAGACGTTAAACCGGAACTCCACCGCATTCAGGCACGGAGAAACATCTGCGCTGGGGGCCGGAAGATCCCGCCCGCGTGCGCTCTGCCCGGTCAGCTATCTTCCGCTACCCAGTAGCACGATGCCCCGGAGCTGCCCAATGCGATGACACCCGCATCGAACACGTGCTCTGTGGCCGGCTTCCAGGATGCTCCGCTCGCTTCAGGAAGCCCCTCGGTATTCGTAGCGAATCGTGTGCCGAACTTCCCGGCACTGCTGAGGAACTGATCTGCGAGCCATCGGGCACGATGCGCCGGCATCAACGCGTGACCGTGGGCCATCGAAGTGCTGAGCAGATGGACGAGGATCTGCCGTGCGCGCTCTTGATCGATCTCAATCCACGCACACCCGATCGGTGCGATGCCCGCCGCGGCCGCTGCTTCGTCGAAATCGGTGCGAGGCACGTCGTCACACAGCAACCACGTCCGGTCGGCGGGGCGCTCGCGCAAGAGTTGCGCGGCTCGGTCATCGATCACCCGGTCACAGTATCCCGGTTCGCCGCCACTACGAGCTATTCCCATAGCCTGTAACCATGACCCGCCGCACGGATCGCAGCCCGAGCGATGAGTTCACCACCGTCGAGCGCCGCCTGCTGGATCTACTCTGCGCGGGCGACGACGCCACTTCCGCACGCTCCCAACTAGTGCCGCCGCGCAGACGTGCACGACGAGCGCGACTAGGCAACAGATTGCTGGCCGGCACACGTTCGTCGCTGCCAGAGATCAAAGCGAAAACCTAAATTCCACCGAGTTCCGGCGCGGAGCAACCTCTGGTGAGAGATCACCGCCTCGGACGGTCGGCCCGCGAGCACGACGGATAGCCCAACCCAGACCGCGACGCTCTCGAGGTCACGACTCCCGCCGCGCACGGCGGAGGCGAGGGATGATCTCGACGGCGATGACCGTCACCGTGCTGAAGAGGCCCAGACCGAGGATCAGCCAGGCGATCCACCATGCATCATCCTCGTCCTCCACACGCGCGCCGACGCCGCTTTTCCCTGGGAACACCCAGCCGACGGTGTACGCCGGGTCCAGCAGCAGGACCAGCCCCCATCCGATGAGCATGAGCCACACCGCACACGACGCCACCTGCGCGACCAGCATCGGCGTCACCGCGGACCGCGGCAGAAGCAGCAGAGCAGGGGCCGTCGAACCCACCAGTGTCAGAGCAGCACAGGCGACGAACACACCCCAGATACCCCAGGACCAGGCCATCGCGCACCCGCCGACCGCCAGCACCGCCGTGGCAGCGACGATCGCCCAGTGCTTCCTGGCGAGACGCAGCTGCATCCGCCTCGATCGCCCGGGGATCACTCACGCACCGCCGTCTGTCGAGATGTCAGACGTTAAACCGGAACTCCACCACGTCGCCGTCGCGCATGACGTATTCCTTGCCCTCGATGCGCACCTTGCCCTTGGCCTTGGCCTCAGCCATCGAGCCAGCCTCCATGAGCTGGTCGAAGGAGACGATCTCAGCCTTGATGAAGCCGCGCTCGAAGTCGGTGTGGATGACGCCGGCGGCCTGCGGAGCAGTGGCGCCCTTGGGGATGGTCCAGGCGCGGGACTCCTTGGGGCCAGCCGTCAGGTAGGACTGCAGACCGAGGGTGTCGTAGCCGACGCGGGCGAGCTGGGCGAGCCCGGACTCCTCCTGGCCGGTGGACTCGAGCATCTCGGCAGCCTCGTCCTCGTCGAGCTCGATGAGCTCGGACTCGAACTTCGCGTCGAGGAAGATCGCCTCAGCCGGGGCCACGAGCTTGCGCAGCGCGTCCTGCGAGGCGGTGTCTGCGAGGCCTTCCTCATCGGTGTTGAACACGTAGATGAAGGGCTTGGCGGTCATGAGCTGCAGCTCGCGGATCGCAGCGATGTCGATTCCCGCCGCCTCGGCACCCTGGTACAGGGTCTTGCCGGTCTCCAGCAGGGCCTTGGCCTTGATGAGGTTCGGCAGCACAGCGGCGTCGACGAGACCGCGCTTGGTGTCCTTCTCCAAGCGCTGCATCGAGTTCTCGATGGTCTGGAGGTCGGCGAGGATCAGCTCGGTGGTGATGACCTCCATGTCGTTGGAGGGATCGGTGGAGCCCTCAACACGGGTCACATCGGGATCCGCGAAGGCACGGGTGACCTGGCAGATCGCGTCGGCCTCACGAATGTTGGCAAGGAACTTGTTGCCCAGCCCCTCACCTTCGCTCGCACCCTTGACGATGCCCGCGATGTCCACGAAGGACACGGTCGCCGGCAGCAGCTTCTGACTGCCGAACACCTCGGCGAGCTGCGCGAGGCGCGGATCGGGCAGCGGCACCATGCCGACGTTGGGGTCGATGGTCGCGAACGGGTAGTTCGCGGCGAGGACCTCAGCGCGGGTCAGGGCGTTGAAGAGGGTGGACTTGCCAACATTGGGCAGGCCGACGATTCCGATAGTTAGAGCCACGGGAGCTGATTCTACGGGACCGTGCCCGGCCGTGACCCCGCCCCGGGGGTGACGTCGCAGACCCCATGAGGGTCACCTGGGCTTTCAGGCCTTCCCATCGGCGGCGATCAGCACAGTGAGCGCACGCGACGGCGAACGGCCGGGCCCGGTGGGGCCCGGCCGTCCTCGTGAGGTGGCTCAGTACGCGACGGCGAAGCGGGTGCGGCGGTGGGCCGGAGCCTCCACCTCGTCGAGGATCGCGAGCGCCAGGTCCGCGCCCGAGAGCTCGGAGTTCCCCTGCTCGTCCGTGAGCATCACGTCGCCGCCGACGCGGTAGGTGCCCTTGGATTCACCGGGGTTCATGCCGTTGAACATCGCGGCGGGGCTGACGAAGAACCAGTCCAGCTCCTCACCCTCGGCGCGCAGGTCCTCGAGGACGGCGTCGAGTTCGCGAGCCTCGACCTGGAAGGGCTCGGGGAAGTCGGGGGTGTCGACGAGCTTGGGGCCGCCCTCGGAGATGACCAGCGAGCCGGCTCCTCCGATCACGCCGAGGCGCACGCCCTTCTCGGCGGCGAGTTCGCGGAGGGTGGAGTACGCGCCGCGCAGCAGGCCCGCCTCGGCGAGGTCGCCGCGGGGCGACGCGGTCGCGATCACGACGTCGGCCCCCTCCAGGAGCTCCGCGAGGAACTCCGCGTCGCGCACGTCTCCGGCGCGGTGGGTGGCGCCTGCGGGCAGCGACTCCGGGGCGGTGCGGCTGACGGCGAGGGCCTCGTGGCCGCGGCCTGCCGCTTCCGCGACGATGTGGCTCCCGGCGTATCCGGTGCCTCCCAGAACGATGATGCGAGCCATGGGCTCTCCTTCCGTGCGCTCTCCTGAGCGCGGTCGAGATCACGGGGCGAGGATGCCCCTGGCCCGTGGCAGATGCCGTGGACCTTGACACTCACCGTAAGTAACCTAGTCTCTGTTGGGAAGTAGGCACTTTGCGGTAACCGTCCCTCCCCGCCATTCCGTCCATCACTGAGGAGCACATCATGGCCCTGCTCGAGTTCGACCCCTACGACCGCGGCTGCCCCTCGCGCCAGCTGCTCGACCGGATCGGGGACCGCTGGACAGTGCTCGTGATCGGCATCCTGGAAGACGGCCCTCACCGCTTCTCACAGCTCTCCCGCCGGGTCGAGGGCATCTCCCAGAAGATGCTCACGCAGACCCTGCGCGCCCTCGAGGCCGACGGTCTGGTGCTGCGCACCGCCTATCCAGAGATCCCGCCACGAGTGGAGTACGAGCTCACCGCGCTGGGCCGTTCCTTGCTGGAACCGTTGCACGCCCTGGTGTCCTGGGCGAGCGAGCACATGGGCGAGGTGGAGACCTTCCGCGAGGGCGCACCGGTCGCCTGACCTCCTGCACCCCAGCTCCGCGTCTGACCCCACACAGCGAGCACGGACACACCGGCGTGCACGAGGCCGCCGGGCGTGGCGGCGTTCGTCTGTCCCACCCCCGTGATGAGCTGTGGCAATGAGCGGAACACAGATGCTCCTGCTGGGCCTCGTGCTCGGGGCGGCTCTCGGCGCGGTCGTGACCTGGCTGCTGATGCGCGAGCGTGCCCGGAACGCGGTACTGCAGCAGCGCACGCAGGCGGAGTCCTCGAGTCAAATGCTGCGCCTGGCCGATGAGCGCTACGAGCGGGACACCGCCCGCCGGGATGCGGCAGAAGAAGAACGTGAGGCGGATCTGCAGCGCACCCTCGCCCCCATCACTGCGACACTCAGCCATCTCGAACGCTCGCTGGCCCGCTCGGAGACCGCGAGGAGCGATGCGGAAGGAGCGTTGCGCTCGCATCTGTCCCAGCTCGCCCAGCGCGCGCAATCCCTCGAAACCGGCACCAGCGCGCTCACGGCAGCGCTGCGCTCCCCCACCACCCGCGGCCGCTGGGGGGAGGTGCAGCTGCGCAGGATCGTCGAGACGGCCGGGATGATCGAGCACGTCGACTTCACCGAGCAGCTGAGCGGCACCCGCGCCGATGGGAACGCCGGGCAGCGCCCGGACCTCGTCGTCCACCTCTCCGGCGACCGCCATGTGGTGATCGATGCGAAAGCCCCGATGGACGCCTACCTCGACGCGACCGAGGAGACCGACCCCGACCGCGCCGCCGCTCGCCGGAAGGCCCATGCCAAGGCGCTGCGCCACCACATGGGAGTGATCTCCGCGAAGGCCTACTGGAAGGCGCTCGGCGACACCCCCGAGTTCACAGTCCTGTTCGTGCCGAGCGACGGGGTGCTCGCCGCGGCGCTGGAGACGGATCCGGCACTGCTTGAGGATGCCTTCAGCCGGGACGTGGTGATCGCCTCCCCCGCCACCCTCGTCGCCCTGCTGCGCACCGTGGCCCACACCTGGCGCACCGACGCCCTGAACCGGGACGCCCGCGAGGTGCTCGAGACGGGCCGCGAGCTGCACCACCGGCTCGGCACCTTCACCGGCCACCTCGGCAAGGTGGGCCGCTCCCTGGACGCCTCCGTCGCAGCCTTCAACGAAGCGGTCGGCTCCCTGCAGTCACGGGTGATGGTCAGCGCCCGCAAGTTCGAGGAGCTCGGGCTGAGCGGCACGGCAGTGGACGAGGTCGAGCAGCTCACCCGGCGCGCGCGCACCCTCGAGGAGGCGGAGATTGCGGATCTCGCCGACCCCGGCGATGCGACCTCCCCGGAGCGGTCACGGCGCTCCGCCGGCTGACCCACACGGCACGGCACGGCACGGCACGGCACGGCACGGCACGATTCTTGACAGTCTCGCCCAGCACTCGGCAACCCCGTCAGTCGGCCAGTGGCCCTGGCCTCTGACGGGTTGCCTCTCAGCGCCGGTTGCGCACCAGCACCACGGCACCGATCGTGAGCGCTGCAAGCAGGATCCCGCCGCCGAGGCCTCCCAGCACGGCCCACACCACGGGCGGCATGGAGAGCCCTGCCTGCTCGTCCGTGCTCGGTGGATACTCCAGCTCGGGCGCCTCTCCGCCGTCGCTACCGCCGCCATCGGAGGCTTCCGCCGCGGCGCCCGGATCCGCAGCCGTGCGGTCATCCACGGCGCCCTGGCCGGTCAGCTCCGGTCCCTTGCCCGCCGTCCCGACCACATCGAGGTCGAGCACGTACGGGATCTCGAACAGCCGCTCCGCGGAGTAGCTCGACGGGACGATCGCGAGCTGGATGTAGTAGTCGCCGGCGAGGAACGAGGAGCGTGCCTCGGTGCCGCCGCCTTCGCGGTTGCGGTACTGGATCGGGGCGGCCTGGTTCAGCTGCACCGCCGCCCCGGAGGTCGCCGGCTGCGAAACACCAGAGGCCGACGCCTCGTTCGACGGCGGGACCACTGTGTACACCCCGTCGCGCAGCGGCGAGAGCATCGTGGTCTACAACGTCAGGTCCACCCCCTCCGGCGCCTCGAACTCACCCAGGGACAGCGCCGCCCGCACCTGCTGGCCGTACTGAGCTGGGACCCGGAAGAATTGCACCTCGCCAGGGATGATGGTGCCGCGCATCGGGCCATCGACGTCCGATACCGCGGAGGCGAAGGAGAAGGCGGCCTGGATCTGTTCACCGTCGGCGGGGACGGGGAGGGGCTCCTGCGGGCGCATGTACGTGGCCGCCGGCGGCAGGCCATCGAGGTCCACCGCTTCTTCGGCGAAGAACTGCACCTCCACCGGGACCGCTTCCTCGAGCGCCGGGTCACCGGTGCGCTCGACCTCGAGCACCACGGTCCCATCGGCGTCCTCACCGAAGCAGGCCAGGTTCTCCGTCTCGCCCATGCGCGGGGTGGCGATCGTTGCGGTCAGGGGACCCTGGCCGAGGTCCGCCTCGGCGCGAGCCTGGATCTCCCCGATCCGGCAGTCGACGCCGTCCGCGGAGCTGGTGCGCAGCCGCAGCTGGGCGAGGCGATTGGTGACTCCATCCCCGCCCGGCAGCACCATGGTCGCCGAGATATGCGCGATCTCCCCAGGTGCGAGCTGCAGGCGATAGAAGCGGGAGGAGCCCTCACCGTCGTCGATCGCGGCGCTGCCATGCTCGAGCACGTCGAGGAAGGAGCCGGGCGGCATATCCACCGCGTCCTCGGTGGTGGCCCCGCCGGTGATGGGTTGGCCCTGCGTCGCATATCCCTGGATCGCGCGGGTCATCTTCACCAGCAGCTCTTCGCGCAGGGTCTCGGCATCGGAGGCATCGGCGAAGGTCCCGCCGGTGACCTCGGCGATGCACGCCAGCTCGTCCCGGGCAGCCTGCTCGGCTTTGAATCCGATGGTGTGGATCCGCATCTCGGGGTGCTCGGCGGCGATGCCCGTGGCCACCTCGCACGGGGGCGGGCCGCCGCATTCGTCGATGCCGTCGGAGACCAGCACGATCGAGCGCATCTCCGCCTCGGGGAGCGCGTCTGCGGCCTTCTGCAGCGAGAGCCCGATGGGGGTGAAGCCGGAGGGCTGCACCCCCTCGATCGCGCTGATGAGCCCTTCTCGGTCCAATCCGTCGGGCTCGACCAGCAGCTTCACGTCCAGGCACCCGGCCTCCTGGCTCGCCGCGGTCGCGGCGTCGGAGTTCCCGTAGGTCATCAGGCCCACGGCGGCATCCTCGGGAAGCATCGGCACCAGCGTGGTGACCGCTTCCTTCGCCACCTCCATGCGGGTGCGTCCGTCCACGTCATCGGCATCCATCGAACCGGAGGCATCGAAGACCAGCATCGACGGCGCTGTGCGCCCGGTGTTGAACCCCTCTGCCTGCGCGCGAGGCAGAGCCGCCGGGACCAGCACCGCGAGAGCGGTCAGCAGTATCGCGACGCTGAGCGCGGCGAGCGGACAGGTGAGCGCGCGGGTGGACACCGGGCCATCATGCCGAATGAACCGGCTCCGGTGATACCCGGACGGCTCACGAAGATGCCGCCCGGCTCAGGACTCGGCGGTGGCGCCTTCGCCGGTGGGCTTGGTGCGGCTGTCGTTCACGCCCCGGTTCTTCATCTCCTGGCGCAGCTCGCGCGGCAGGGAGAACATGAGGTCCTCGGTCGCGGTGCGCACCGGCTTCACATCGCCGTAGCCGCGCTCCGCGAGCTCGGCCAGCAACTCCTGGACCAGCACATCGGGCACCGAGGCGCCGGAGGTCACGCCCACGGTCCCGACGCCTTCGAACCATTCGTCGCGCAGCTCGGAGACCGAGTCGATGCGATGGGAGGCCTTCGCGCCGGCGTCCTTGGCGACCTCCATCAGGCGCACCGAGTTCGAGGAGTTCGGGGAGCCGACCACCAGCACCAGGTCCGCATCCGGAGCGATCTTCTTGATCGCGACCTGGCGGTTCTGGGTGGCGTAGCAGATGTCGTCGCTGGGCGGGGCCTGCAGGGTCGGGAAGCGCTCGCGCAGCTTGTCGACCGTCTCCATCGTCTCGTCGACGCTGAGGGTGGTCTGGGAGAGCCAGACGACCTTCTCGGGGTCGCGCACGGTGATCTTGTGGACGTCGTCCGGCGAGTTCACGATCTGCACGTGTTCGGGGGCTTCACCGGCGGTGCCCTCGACCTCCTCGTGGCCCTCATGGCCCACCAGCAGGATGTCGTAGTCCTGGCGGGCGAAGCGCACCGCCTCCTTGTGGACCTTGGTCACCAGAGGGCAGGTCGCGTCGATGGTGCGGAGGTTGCGTGCCTCGGCCATCTCGCGCACCTTCGGGGAGATGCCGTGGGCGGAGAAGATCACCAGCGCCCCCTCGGGGACCTCGTCGACCTCCTCGACGAACACTGCGCCCTTCTCCTTCAGGCGATCCACCACGAATTTGTTGTGGACGATCTCGTGGCGTACGTAGATCGTCTCGTCGTAATGCTCCAAGGCACGTTCGACGGCGACCACAGCTCGGTCGACACCCGCGCAGTAGCCGCGCGGCTCGGCAAGAAGGACGGTTCCGGTGCTCACCCTCCCATCGTAGGAGGGGAAGCGCGCTGGTGGGAGTGTGGTGGGGCAAGACTCACCATCCCTCCACAGGCGCCGCGCATCCACACCCCGGCCCGGCTGCGGCGAGCTGTCCGGACCTCGTGCCAGAGTGGACCCATGACCCAGACCTCCCCCGAGCCGGATGCGGAGGGTGGCACGGCGGCACGGCCCGCCCTGGCCGCCACCGCAGCGCAGACCACCGCAGAGAATCCATGGCCGCTGCGGCAGCTGTCCGTCAAGGTCGGCGAGTACGTGGCGAGGATGGCGCCGCTCTGGGTCGAGGGCGAGATCGTCCAGCTCAACCGTCGCCCCGGCGCGGGCATGAGCTTCATGACGCTGCGGGATATCGACGTGGACATGTCCTTCTCGGTTCCGGTGCGCGAGCATGTGCTGCGCACCCTCCCGGTCGAGCCCGTCCCGGGGGCGCGGGTGGTGATCCATGCGAAGCCCACCTTCTGGACCAAGCGCGGCAGCCTCCAGCTCGAGGCTGACGACATCCGCCCGGTGGGCCTCGGCGAGCTGCTGGCCCGGCTCGAGCAGCTCAAGCGAGTGCTCGCCGCCGAAGGACTGTTCGCCGCCTCCCGCAAGCAGCCGCTGCCGTTCCTGCCGCGGGTGGTGGGTCTGATCTGCGGCCGTGAATCCGCGGCTGAGCGAGACGTGGTCGTCAACGCCCAGCGTCGCTGGCCGGCGGTGCAGTTCGAGATCCGTGAGGTCGCGGTACAGGGCGTGAAGGCCGTGCGCGAAGTGTCCGCGGCGCTGCGCGAGCTCGACGACCTCGACGAGGTCGACGTCATCATCATCTCCCGCGGCGGCGGCTCCCTCGAGGACCTGCTGCCCTTCTCCGACGAGCAGCTGACCCGGCTGGTCGCCGGTGCGAAGACCCCGATCGTCTCCGCGATCGGTCACGAGGTGGACACCCCGCTGATCGATCTCGCGGCGGATGTCCGCGCCTCCACCCCCACCGACGCCGCGAAGCGCGTGGTCCCGGACATTCAGGCTGAGATCGAGCAGCTGAACCTGGGCCGTACTCGGCTGCGGGCAGGGATCCGGGCCCGCATCGAGCGGGAGCAGTCCGCGCTGGATGCCATGCGCTCCCGGCCTGTGCTCGAGAACCCGGCCACGATCCTCGCGGGCCGCGCCGACGAGATCCGCTCCCGGATCTCCCTGGCCCGCACCCTGATCGGTTCCCGCCTGGACCGGGCGGCCGACGAGGTCGACCATCTGGGACGTCAGGTGCGCTCGCTGAGTCCGCTGGCGACCCTCGAGCGCGGCTACGCCGTGGTCCAGGACGCCGACGGCACGATCATCCGCGCCCCTGACGACTCATCCAGCGGGCAGGCGCTCTCGATCCGCGTGGCCGGCGGTCGCTTCGGGGTGGAGCGCACGGCGACCGATCCGTACACCCCGCCCACCCGGACTGCACCTTCCCACCAGACCAGCCCCTCCGAGGAGACCCGATGACCCCGAGCACCAGCCCCGAGAACGATCTGACCGCAGCCGAGGGCGACCCTTCGACCGTCGGCCCCGCCGTCACCCCTGTCGAGGGAGAGCAGCAGCTGCCTGCGGATATTGCAGAGCTCTCCTACGAAGCCGCACGCGATCAGCTGGTCGACGTGGTGCGCCGGCTCGAGTCCGGGCAGGGCGGTCTCGAGGATTCGATCGGGCTGTGGGAGCGCGGCGAGATGCTCGCCCGCCGCTGCCAGCAGTGGCTCGACGGTGCCCGCGAACGCCTTGACGACGCCGTCGCTGCGCGTCGCTCGGAGGATGGCACCACGCGCTGACGCTCTGCGGCATGGAGCTGTTCAGCGGCGGGTCGCTCAGCTGATCGAGGCGAGTGCGGCGCCAGCCAGCTCCTCGAGCTCGGCCTGCTCGACGTCACCATGGACGAGGAAGCCCCAGTCCGCGCCCTGGCAGGAGATGCCGAGCTGCCCAGCGCCATGGTCACCGCCGCTGAGCACGCTGCAGTCGGTCCCCTCGATCGTGAGCTCCTCTTCGACGACGCTGCCGGGCAAGGCCGCGGAGAGCATCGGAGCGCTGACCTCGGACCCCTCGGTGAGGGTCACCAGCTCTCCCTGAGGCGAGGAATACTGCACCACCCAGCGCGGGTCCTGGCCGTCGGCGAAGCGCGCGGAGCGCTCGCTCCACTCCTCCCCCATCACCGGCACAGCCACCGGGAACGTCGCACTGAGCTGGGCGCGCTCCGCACTCTCGGACACATCGAGCTCAGAATTCTCGAGCGGCTCCCGCTCCAGATCGCTGCCCACGCCGAAGAAGGCGATGGCGATCACGATCACCACGGCCATGGTCAATGCGAGCGCCCACACCATATTGCGCAACACGGTGTTCTTCTTCGACGGCAGCTCATAGGCGGACTTCGGCTGCGGCCGGGGCGCGGGCCGCGCGGCCTCGTCAGAGGGCGCGGCCGGGCCCTGCGGCGCGGCCTGGTCCGGAGGCGTCGAGGTGGCATCGTCAAGATCGTGCATGGGTCCATTGTCCCTGCTCGCCGCCGCTCCGCCTCGCAGGGTGAGGCGCGCCACCCGTCAGCCTCACCACAGCCGCACACGCCCAGCGCCGCCCCGCGTCACCCTGCGCATCACCGCAGGCCATCGGAAGCAGCGTCGAGCCCATCGCCCCAGCGTTCGCCCCGCCCCCAGAAACCTGCAATGATCGAGCGGTGACCGCGAGATTCCTGATCGTCGGAGAAGCACTCACTGACATCGTCGTCGACGCCGACGGCGCCCGCAGTGAGCATCCCGGCGGCTCCCCCCTGAACGTGGCCGTGGCGCTCAGCCGCCTCGGCCATCCCACCGACCTCCTGACCCGGATCGGCGACGATGCGCGAGGCGACGCGATCCGTGCCCATCTGGAGGCCTCCGGTGTGCACCTCACCGCGGGCAGCTCGGTCTCTGCACCGACCTCCACCGCGCTCGCACAGCTGAATGCCGACGGCGCCGCCACCTACGAGTTCGATCTGCTCTGGGATCCCGATCCGTCGGGCCTGCCCACCCAGGTCGAGGCGGTGCACACCTCCTCGATCGCCGCCGTGCTGGATCCCGGTGCCCGCACCGTGCTCGACGTGCTGCGCAGCCACCGGGAGAGCGCCACCATCAGCTACGACCCCAACGCCCGCCCCTCCCTGATGGGAGCACCCGAGCTGGTGCGCGAACGGGTCGAGGCGAGCATCGCCCTCAGCGACGTCGTCAAGGCGTCGGATGAGGACGTGGCCTGGCTGTACGACACCGAGGACGTGGAGGACGTGGTCGACTCCTGGCGCGATCTCGGCCCGGCGCTGACAGTGCTGACCCGAGGCGCCGAGGGTGCCGTGGGCTTCGCCGCATCCGGCCGGGTGCAGGTCTCCCCCGTCGTCGTCGACGCGGTCGACACCGTCGGCGCCGGAGACACCTTCTCCGCCGGGATCCTCGACGCCCTCGCGGCGAAGGGCCTGCTGGGTGCTCAGCGACGACCCGCGCTGGCCGCGATGCCGAGCGATGACCTCGCCACCGTGCTGAGACGGGCCGCAGCCCTCGCCGCGATCACCGTCTCGCGGGCCGGGGCGAACCCGCCCTGGAGCCACGAGCTCCGCTGACCGGCTGCTGCGGTCTCCACTGCCGCGCTGACGTTTCGCGCGTCAGATCTGCTTTAGATCACTGTTCCTGTCCCTGTTCCGTCCCTGTACGTTCTCACTGATCCACTGCATGACAACCCCGAGGGAGGCCTCTCCATGAACCAGTCCACGACCGCCGCGCAGCAGGACGGCTACCGCATCGAGCACGACACCATGGGCGAGGTGCGGGTGCCTGCCTCGGCCCTGTACCGCGCGCAGACCCAGCGTGCGGTGGAGAACTTCCCGATCTCGGGTCAGGGCCTGGAGCCCGCGCACATCCATGCGCTCGCCCAGGTGAAGAAGGCTGCGGCGCGCGCGAACCAGGACCTCGGGGTGCTGGACTCGGCCATCGCCGACGCGATCGTCTCCGCGGCGGATGCGGTGATCGCCGGCGATCACGACGACCAGTTCCCGGTGGACACCTACCAGACCGGCTCCGGCACCAGCTCGAACATGAACATGAACGAGGTGCTCGCGACGCTCGCCACGAACGCCGGCACCGAGGTCCACCCCAACGACCACGTGAACTGCTCGCAGTCCTCGAATGACGTCTTCCCCACCTCGGTGCACGTGGCCGTCACCCAGGGTGTCGTCGAGAAGCTGCTGCCCGCGCTCGCCCACCTCGCCGAGTCGCTCGAGAAGAAGGCCGACGCCTGGAAGAGCGTGGTCAAGGCCGGGCGCACCCACCTGATGGACGCCACCCCCGTGACCCTCGGCCAGGAGTTCGGCGGCTACGCAGCCTCGATCCGCTACGGCATCGAGCGCGTCGAGGCGGCACTTCCCCGCACCGCTGAGGTTCCGCAGGGCGGCACTGCCGTGGGGACCGGCATCAACACCCCGATCGGCTTCCCACAGAAGGTCATCGCGAACCTCGCCGAGCAGACCTCGCTGCCGCTCACCGAGGCGCGCAACCACTTCGAGGCGCAGTCCAACCGGGACGGCCTCGTGGAGATGTCCGGTGCGCTGCGCACCATCGCGGTGTCCCTCACCAAGATCTGCAACGACCTGCGCTGGATGGGCTCGGGCCCCAACACGGGCCTCGGCGAGATCTCGATCCCGGATCTGCAGCCGGGCTCCTCGATCATGCCGGGCAAGGTCAACCCTGTGATCCCCGAGGCCGTGCTGATGGTGTGCGCGAAGGTCATCGGCAACGATGCGGCGATCGCCTGGGGCGGCGCGCAGGGCTCCTTCGAGCTGAACGTGCAGATCCCGCTGATGGGCACCAGCCTGCTGGAGTCGATCCGCCTGCTCGCCAACGCCTCCACCGTCCTGGCGGACAAGACGGTCGACGGGCTCGTCGCCAACGAGGAGAAGGCCCGCTTCTATGCAGAGGCCTCCCCCTCGATCGTCACCCCGCTGAACAAGCTGATCGGCTACGAGAGCGCCGCGAAGATCGCCAAGCACGCCGTCGCCGAGCGCATCTCCGTGCGCGAGGCAGTGGTCGCGCTGGGCTTCGTGGAGCGCGGCGAGCTCACCGAGGCGCAGCTGGACGAGGCGCTGGACGTGCTGTCGATGACCGCGCCGAAGGCCTGATCCGAGTCACACAGCAACGGGGCGTCCCACCAGTCGGTGGGGCGCCCGTCCTCTGTCACGCCAGCAGTGCACCAGCGACAGCACCACCGCTTGACCTGGAGTGCACTCCAGGTGGTGTGCTCTCACCATGCTGATGCTTCTCACCCTCGCCCCCTTCGTCCTGCTCACCCTGATGCAGCTGCTGGCGCTGGTCGCCGTGCGCGGCGCGCTGCAGGAGACCACCCTGTCCCTCGCCGCGGCGTGGCCCTCGGTGACGGTCTATGTGGCTGGAGCGGCACTGTGCTGCGCTGCTCTCGGCCTGGCGATGCTCCTCGGTATGCGTGGGACCGTGAGCAGTCAGAGCACGGTTCTCCCCCTGGCCCTCACCGTCGGAGTCGCGGCGGGAGCGCTCGTGATGCTGGGTCCGCTGCTCTGGGGTCAGGCGGCGGGGGAATTCACCCTGTCCCATCATCTGGTGCGGGCGCTGCTGGTCGCCCCCACGGTCGTGCTCTACTGCTGGCATGTCTCTGCTCATCGGTGACGTCGCCGCCCGCAGCGGTCTCAGCCACGACACTCTGCGCTACTACGAGAGGTTGGGGCTGATCCCTGCTCCGGAGCGCGATGCGAGCGGCCGTCGCCGCTATGACGAGGCGGTGCTGGACCTGCTGCATGTCGTGGATGCGCTGCGCCGGGCCGGATTCTCGCTCGCGCAGGTCGCCTCCGTACTGGAGGTGAAGACCAGCACCCGGACGGTGCGGGGGCGCACCGACGCGATGCGGCAGGCGATCGTGCTCCTCGAACAGGATCTCGATCTGCGCACCTCAGCGATCGCCGACGCCCGAGAACTGCTGGGCTCGTGGCGGGACGAGCTCGACGCCGGGGAACCCTGGCCGGACACGCCGTTGGACTGCTGAGACTGGCCTTCCGAGAATAGCTCCCTGATACCCGTGGCTGCGGGCGGAGAAGGGGCCCAGCGACTCCCCGGCCGAATCGGTGATCGGGAGTGAGGGCATCACCGACATCTACCGGGGAACCGCCGGCGCAGCGTCAGAACACCGGCTCGTCCAGCACGTGGGTGACCAGCTCAGCGACCTTGGAGCGCTCCGAGCGCTGCAGGGTGACGTGCGCGAACAGATCCTTCTCCTTGAGCGCCTCGACCACCGAGGCGATCCCGTCGTAGCGGCCGATGCGGAGGTTGTCGCGCTGGGCCACATCGTGGGTGAGCACGACGCGGGAGTTCTGGCCGATGCGGGAGAGCATCGTCAGCAGCACGTTGCGCTCGAGGGACTGGGCCTCGTCGACGATCACGAAGGCGTCGTGGAGGGAGCGGCCGCGGATGTGGGTCAGGGGCAGCACCTCGAGCATGCCGCGGGAGAGCACCTCGTCGATCACATTCTGGGACACCATCGAGCCGAGAGTGTCGAACACGGCCTGGCCCCAGGGCCCCATCTTCTCGCCCTGGTCCCCGGGGAGATAGCCGAGCTCCTGACCGCCCACGGCGAACAGGGGGCGGAACACCATGATCTTGCGCTGGGTCCGGCGTTCGAGCACGGCCTCGAGCCCTGCGCACAGCGCGAGTGCGCTCTTGCCGGTGCCGGCTCGGCCGCCGAGGGAGACGATGCCGATGGACTCGTCCTGGAGCAGGTCGATGGCGATGCGCTGCTCAGCCGAGCGCCCGGCCACTCCGAACACGGTCTGATCACCCTCGACCAGGTGGACCTGGCGATCGCGGGTGACCCGCCCCAGGGCGGAGCCGCGAGGGCTGGTGATCGTCAGCCCGGTGTGGACGGGCTGATGGGCGACCTCGGGGATCGGGACCGTCTGACCGTCATAGAGGTCCGTCATCGTCTGCTCATCGACTGACGTCGTGACCATGCCGGTGTAGCCGCGATCGCGCGCCAGCTCCGCGCGGTACTCCTCGGCGTGGATGCCGGAAGCAGAAGCCTTGATCCGCATCGGCAGGTCCTTCGAGACCAGCACCACGTTCTTGCCCTCGAGCTGCAGGTTCTTGGCGACGGCGAGGATGCGGGTGTCGTTGTCTCCGAGCCGGAACCCGTCAGGCAGGGAGGCGGTGCTCATGTGGTTCAGCTCGACGTGCACGTGCCCGCCGTCCTTGCCGATCGGCAGCGGCTGGGCGAGGTTCCCGTGGAGCTCGCGCAGATCGTCCAGCAGGCGCAGCGCCTGGCGGGCGAAGTAGCCGAGGTCCGGGTGGTGGCGCTTGGCCTCAAGCTCGGTGACGACCACGATCGGGAGCACGATGTCGTGCTCGGCGAAGCGGTGCAGGGACAGCGGATCTGAGAGCAGCACCGAGGTGTCCAGGACGTAGGTGATCACCCCGGTCTCGACCTCGGCGAGCATCTGCTGCGCGGTGCCGGGCCGCAGCGAAGGCACCACGGGTGCGCCGTCTGGGTTCGCGTCCCCGATCACCGCCGCCCCGGTGCGAGTGCCGAACGATGCCCTGCCGTCGGTGGCGGGCATCGTCTCACGAGCGGTGATGGTCTCTTCCATGGGAGCCTCCCGAGATCGAGCGGATGCCTGGACCATAGCCGCGTCGGCACCCGACATCGGGCGCGTCCCGCAGGGTGCGGGGACGACGTTCACCCGATCGTCACCGGGAGTTCTGCAGGGCTCCCGGTGCACTCCAGTGTGCCACCGGTCACAGGGCGTGCCGGGGAGGTGGGCAGGGCTGTTCGGCATGCTGGTCGGCATGCCTCCCGTTCAGGTCGGGGCTGAACGTGCTTCGCTCAGGCGCCGTAGCGCCGTTCCCGGCGACAGAAGTCGCGCAGGGCCCGCAGCAGGTCGATCCGTCGGAAGCCGGGCCAATAAGTTTCGCAGAACCAGTACTCGGAGTGCACGGACTGCCAGAGCAGGAATCCGGAGAGTCGTTGCTCGCCGGAGGTGCGGATGATGAGGTCCGGGTCGGGCTGGCCGCGGGTGTAGAGGTGCTCGGCGATCGAGTCGACGCTGATCGCGGAGGCGACCTGCTCCCCGTCGAGGCCCTGTGCGGAGAGGTCTCGCACGAGTTCGCGCACGGCGTCGACGATCTCTTCTCGGCCTCCATAGCCGATGGCGACGTTCACGGTCAGCGTCGATTCGCGGGCGACCTGCTCCTGAGCCTGGGCGATCCCGGCACGCATCTCTACCGGCAGCGCCTCGGCATTGCCGGTCAGCCGCACGCAATGGCCGGCCTCGATGATCTGCTCGATGGTGCCCGTGATGATCTCGTAGAGCGCGACCAGCTCCTCAGGCGGGCGGCGCAGGTTATCGGTGGACAGCATCCACACGGTGACCAGCGGAATATCGAGGCCCTCGCACCAGGAGAGGAACTCGAGGATCTTCGCGGCACCGACCCGGTGACCGTGCTCGGTGCTCTCCCCCGCCTCTTTCGCCCAGCGGCGGTTGCCGTCCACGATCACGCCGAGGTGCTGAGGGAGCGAGAAGGCCTCGAGCTCCTTGGTGAGCCGACGTTCGTAGACACGGTAGAGGAGACCGTCGTCGTCCATCGCAGCCTCCGTCTGGTCCCGCTGATGCTCGTGGATTCCCGCGCCACGGTCACATTCCGCGGCGCCGCAGCGACGCGCAGTCACGAGCGCTGGAGCGTACGTCTCCATTATCTGCCACGCTCCGGCACGGTCCCGACGAACCCGGGAAATCGACACCGGATGGACACAGCGAGCACACCATTAACCTACGACTGCGTAAGTTACGGTGTTCTCATGAATTCCGGAATTCGACATGAGGGCGGCCGACGGCCCTCCGAGCACGCTGCCGACGCTCCTGTTCACGCGCAGACCTCTCCCCAGTTCGAGGACCTCTCCGCGCGCGAGCTGTTCGAGGCGACCTCGGGCAGCGGCGGCACCGAGCTGCCGGCCGACGAGGATCTGCCCATCGCCGAGAACTTCCCCTTCGCCCCACGCACCCTCACCCGGGCGATGGCGCGCCGGGCGACTCAGCTGGGCCTCCAGCTGCCCAAGCCTCGCCTGCGGGGGATCCTTCACCTGATCGCGTTCCCCGCCTCTCTGGTGGCCGGGTTGCTGCTGGTCGCTGTCGGCGACACGCTCATGATTCGTCTGGCCTGCGCGGTCTTCGTGCTCACTGCCGGTCTGCTGTTCGGCGTCAGCGCGGTGTATCACCGCGGTACCTGGACTCCGCAGAAGGCGATCATGCTGCGGCGCTTCGACCACGCGAACATCTTCCTGATCATCGCAGGCACCTACACCCCGATCGCCGTGGCGATGCTCGAGCCGGGTCCTGCCCGCACTCTGCTGGCGATCGCCTGGGGCGGCGCGCTGGTCGGCGTCTGCTTCCGGCTGTTCTGGACCGGGGCCCCGCGCTGGATCTACGTGCCCGCCTATGTCGCGCTGGGCTGGGTGGCGGTCTTCTACATCCCGCAGCTGCAGGCCAGCGGTGGCTGGGCCGTGGTCTGGCTGCTGGCGATCGGTGGCCTCGCCTATACCGCGGGCGCTGTCATGTACGCCCTGAAGCGTCCGAATCCCTCACCGGCGTGGTTCGGGTTCCACGAGCTCTTCCATGCCGGCACCCTGATCGGCTTCGGCTGTCACTTCGCGGCGGTCACAGTTGCTGTGATCTAACAGTTGCTGTGATCCGACAGCCGCTGAGAGCCGGCGAAGGCTCGCTCAGCGGTCCTCGGCCGGCGGCGGGGTCTGGTCCTCGGCGCGGTCACCGGGCTCATCCTCCGCTTCAGCGGCGGGCTGGCCTGTGACCGGCTGCTCGCCTGCCGCCTCGTCCGTCGCTGCCTGCTCGGCCTCGTCGCGCTCTTCAGCCTCGGCGAGCTCTTCGGCCTCGATCCGCTCCTGGAGCCGTGCCTGGGCCTGGATGCGCCGAGTGTGGCGGGTCATGCTGACCGCGAGCAGCACCACCAGGACCGCCAGCACGAAGGCCGCGAAGAAGCCCGGCAGCCCCGGCGAGACGGTGACCGAGTTCAGCTCCCGGCCGTCCGAGGGGTTCGGTGCGGCCAGCAGCACGCCGGTCTCGAGCAGCAGCCGTGCCCCGTTCATGGACGTGCCTCCACGGTCTCATTGCGCAATCCGGCGAACAGGTCCGTCTCGGGGAGCTTGACCCCGATCCGAGAGATGTGCAGTTCGTAATCCTCGGTGCCCCAGGCAGCCGTCTCGGCCTCGTGCGAGATGCGGAAGAACGGGCCTTCCGGATCCACCTGGGTGGCGTGTGCCCGCAGTGCATCGTCCCGCACCCCGAGATAGTCGCGGACGTCGACGCGCGTGGTCAGCAGTCGGTCATGACTCTCGTCGTAATGCTGGAGCATCTGGTCGAGCTCCTCGTTCGGCGTCCCCTCGGTGCGCAGGTGCCGGCTGACCGCCGAGAACCGCTGCCGATGGAAGCCGTTGATGTAGTAGAGCTTCGCGATCGCCCAGGGCTCACCCAGCTCGGGCGCGAAATCAGGATCCGCCGCGAGATCGAAGGCCGCCACGCTGATCCGATTGACCTGGATGTGGTCAGGATGCGGGTAGCCGCCGTTCTCGTCATAGGTGGTCATCACATGGGGACGCAGACGTCGCACCGCCTCGACCAGCGGTCGCACCGCGTCCTCGACCGACGTGGCTGCGAAGCTCCCGGCGGGCAGCGGCGGGAGCGGGTCGCCCTCGGGGAGCCCCGAATCGATGAAGCCGAGCCACTCGTGGTCCACGCCGAGGATCTCCTTCGCCCGTTCCATCTCCTGGCGACGGATTCCGGGCAGGGCCTCGGCAGTCACTGTCGGGTCATCCCGGAGGCGGGGGTTGAGCACGTCGCCGCGCTCTCCCCCGGTGCAGGTGATGACCGTGACCTGGACACCCTCACGCGCGTACCGGGCGGTCGACCCGGCACCCTTGGACGATTCATCGTCCGGGTGCGCGTGGACGGCGACCATCCGCAGAGGTTCTTCGAAAGCGGGCAGCTGGACGGTCACGGGACTCCTCGGAGGCGGCAGGACGGGGTCGGGACCCTCAGCGGTGGTGCGCGCATCGTGCACGAACCCGGCGGGGTGCACCAGCGTCCGATCGTACGCCACCCCTGCTGAACGGACCCGGGAGGATGCGGGGATGCCCGGCCGACGTGACGGGCGCCTCCCCCACATTGCGCGACGCTCCCGGGGAGCGCACGGGTGAGGTCTGGGAGACTGACTCCATGAACGACGTCAAGCAGCGGCACGCCGACCGCTATGGGAAGCCGCTCGTCGGCCGTCGCACCACACGCACGCTGCTCGCGCTCGCCGCCGCGGTATTCGTCGCCGTCGTGCTCTACGTCGGCATCCAATCGGCGAGCACACCGATCCGTTCCGAGATGCTCGCCTATGAGCATCTCGCCGAGGATTCGATCGGGGTCGACTTCGCGGTGACGATGGATCCGGGGACCGAGGCGAGCTGCGGGATCCAGGCGCTGAACAAGGGCCGCGCCCAGGTCGGTTTCGTCGAGCTGGTGATCCCTCCCCAGCAGGACCGTCGCACTGCGCACCACGTCGAGATCTCCACCCAGGGCGATGCGGTCTCTGCAGAGGTCGTCAGCTGCTCCGAGCTCTGAGCCTGCAGCGGACTCAGAGCGCCAGCGCCCGGCTCGGAGTCGGCGCCTAGAACCGACCAGGCTGTCGGCCCCTCAGTGCCGATTACTCGATGCGCGTAAACGTCCCGGGGATCCCCGGGAAAGCGTTCCGCGCGGTGTAATGTATTCCGGAACCGGCTTGACGCCGATTGATCATCACCCGCACACGGGGCGCATGAAGACATGTGCCCCGTGATTCGCGTATCAGGGCACGTTTCCCGATGCGCACTACCGAGGACGACAGGAGTGAACCCATGAGCAGCCAGCCTAATGGCGCCTGGCTCACCCAGGACGCGTACGACCGCCTGGTCAAGGAGCTCGCGGAGCTCGAAGGCCCCGCACGCGCTGAGATCACTGAACGCATCGCTGCGGCTCGTGACGAGGGGGACCTGAAGGAGAACGGCGGGTATCACGCTGCTCGCGAGGAGCAGGGCAAGATGGAGGCGCGGATCTCGGATCTCCAGCGTCTGCTGAAGAACGCCGTGGTCGGCGAAGCTCCGAAGGACGACGGGGTGGTCGAGCAGGGCATGGTCGTGGGCATCACGATGGCCGGCAAGGAGCGCACCTTCCTGCTGGGCAACCGCGAGATCGCCGACGGCAGGGACGACCTCGAGGTGTATTCCTCCGAGTCGCCGCTGGGCGGCGCGATCCACGGTTCCCGCGTCGGTGACACCGTGGAATACACGGCACCGAACGGGAAGACGTTCTCGATCGAGATCCTGTCAGCGACGCCTTACAAGGCATGACCGCTACGGCGTGAGCCGGGGCCCGCGTACGCGGGCACAGCGCATGAAGGAAGGCCCCCGTCCCAGCAGCTGCCGGGACGGGGGCCTTCCTTCCTGCGTACAGGACACGCTATGGACGAGGAGCGGAGCTCAGGCTCCGTCACCGTCCTTGCGCTGTCCCTCCTCGGGCGTGGGGCCGTGCGGCGCGTCCTGCGCCGACGGCGCGTCCTCGTCGAGCTCGGCGGCTCCAGAGTCAGGAAGGTCCGCAGCGGGGGCAGGATCGAGCGACGCCGATGCAGGCGTCGTGACCGGCGCCGGTGCGGGCGTCGCGACGGTCGCGGTGGTGGTCCCTGCCCCGTTCTCCGCTGCCGGGGCCCGCCTCTGGGTGAGGGAGGCGAAGTGCTCTGCACTCGCCCGGTCCTCGCCGAGATCGGGGCTCGGGTCCCGGCCCACCACGTACAGCAGTGTGGCGTTGACGAAGGCGATCAGCGGGATCGCGAACAGCGCACCGGGGATCCCGGCGATCATCGCGCCACCGGCGACCCCGAGGAACACCGCCAGTGGGTGCAGCTCGACAGCCTTGCCCATCAGGAACGGCTGGAGCACATTGCCCTCGATCTGCTGCACCGCGAGCACGATCGCCAGCATGATGAGCGCGAAGACCCAGCTCTTCAGCACGAGGACCAGCAGCACCGCGATCACGCCGGAGGCGATCGCACCGACCAGCGGGACGAAGGAGAACAGGAACACGAGCAGCCAGATCGGCACCGCATAGGAGCCGAGGCCCAGTGCGACCATGCCGATCGCGATGCCGATGGCGTCCACGGCAGCGACCAGGATCTGGGTGCGGATGTATGCCGACAGCGCCTTCCAGCCCCGGCGGAACGCCTCATGGGTGGGGACCCGGGCTGCGGGCGGCAGCAGGCCCACCACCCAGCGCCAGATCCCGGCCCCGCCCGAGAGCAGGAAGAACAGCGTGAACAGCGCCACCAGGATACCGGTGGCAAGGTTTCCGAGCACCGCAGCGGTGGTCACCGCGCCGCTGACCAGCTGCCCGGAATACTGCTGGAGCTGATCGAGGCCCTCGTCGAGCGCCGCGTTCATCATCGGCAGGTCGATCTGGAAGGTTGAGGTGGCCCAGTCCACGAGCCCCTGGAACCCCGTGACCGCCTTGTCCTGGATGTCAGCGAACTGGGCGAACAGCTGTCGTCCGGCGAGCGTGAACATCCCTGCGATCACCAGCAGCAGCCCGAGCAGTGCGATGCCGCTGGCGGCGGCACGACCGAGGAAGGTGTAGCGGGTGAGGACCTTGACGATCGGCGTCAGCAGCGCGGCGAGCAGGATCGCGATGAGGACCGGGATCACGATCGTGGTGACCTGCAGCAGTCCCCAGATCAGCAGGGCGGAGGCCGCGATGACGACGATGAGGCGCCAGGACCACGCTGCAGCCCGACGGACTCCGAGCGGGATCTCCTCGACTTCCGGGGCGAGGCGTGGGGCCCTCGGGGTGGGGCGCAGCTTCGACATGGGACTCCTTCCGTGAGCCACAGCGGCTCAGGGGCATCCTAATCACGCGGGCGCCCAGTTCCGTACGCCTCTGCCCGCGAGCACGGCGAGGAGACCGACGAAGGTCGACCCCCGTCTCACCGAGCGGTGGGCATGTGCCTCGCCTCGCAGGAACTACCGTGATCCCATGCACAGCGAGCAGCCCTCCCCCTCCCCCGCTCTCGGGGTCCCCGCACCGCAACAGGCCCCCGCAACGCCACCGGTCAGCGGGCTCGCCGCACCGATCTCGGCGGACGCAGCGATCTCGGAGCAGACCGCACTGTCGATCCGCGGCCTGCGGAAGTCCTTCGACAAGACAGAGGTCGTCCACGGGATCTCCCTGGACGTCCCGCGAGGCTCCTTCTACGGGATCGTCGGCCCCAATGGAGCGGGCAAGACCACCACGCTGTCGATGGCGACCGGTCTGCTGCGCCCCGACGGCGGCACCGCCCACGTGCTCGGGCACGACATGTGGGCCGAGCCCCAGCAGGCCAAGGCCCTGCTCGGGGTGCTCGCCGACGGGCTGCGCACCTTCGACCGGCTGACCGGTCGGGAACTGCTGACCTATGTGGGACTGGTGCGGGGGATGAAGGCCGACGTGGTCGAGGAGCGGATGGAGTCGCTGCTGACGGCCCTGGACCTCGCCGGGGAGGACGGCAAGCTCGTCGTCGACTACTCCGCCGGGATGACCAAGAAGATCCTGCTGGCCAGCGCGCTGCTGCACGCGCCGCGGATGCTGGTGCTGGATGAGCCGCTCGAGGCGGTCGATCCGGTCTCCGCGCAGGTGATCCGCAAGATCCTCACCGCCTACGTCGCCGGCGGCGGCACCGTGGTGCTGTCCAGCCACGTGATGGAACTGGTCGAGGGGCTGTGCAGCCACGTCGCGATCATCGCCGATGGCGCGCTGCTGGCCGACGGCACGCTCGACGAGGTCCGTCGCGGCGGAAGCCTGGTGCAGACCTTCATCGACCTGGTCGGCGGCGGCGACGTCGCGGAGGGGAGCCTGTCGTGGTTGGAGTCCTGAGCAGCGAGCACGCCGCCACCGCCTCCGCGGCGGACGTCCACCACGGCGCGATCTCCCAGAAGTTCCTGATCCGTCTGCAGCTGAAGCTCAAGTGGACGCTGTGGAAGCGGTCGTACCGCAAGAATATCGGCAAGCTCATCGGCACCGTCTTCGGGGTGCTCTACACCCTCGGCGCGCTGGTGGGCCTGGTGTTCCTGTTCCTGGGCACGACTTTGTGGGCCGGGGAAGGGTCGACGTTCCCGCTGGTCGTACGGGGCCTGGGAGCGCTGACCGTGCTGCTGTGGTTCTTGATCCCGGTGGTCGCCTTCGGACTCGACGACACCCTTGACCCGCGCGCCTTCGCCCTGTTCCCGCGGAGCGCGAAGCAGCTCCAGCCCGGGATGTTCGCCGCTGCGGCGCTGAGCCTGCCGAGCCTGTTCACGCTGATCGCGATCGCCATCGCGACCAGCTTCGAACTGCTGTGGCTGATCGTGTTCGGCCAGGGTGCAGTGTGGATCATCCTGGCTGCACTCGCCCTGATCCCGGCGAATCTGGCCGCCTTCGCGCTGTGCCTCCTGCTGCCCCGGGCCTGGTTCGCGCATTCGGCGAGCCGTGCCTCCTCCCGCAGTCGGCGTGAGGTGGGCGGGATCTTCGGCTTCCTGCTCATGTTCGTGGTGATCTACGGCTTCTCCCTTGGCATGCAGCGCGTCGCCGATCTTGATTTCACCCTGCTGGAGCGGGTGCTGCCCGCGGTGGTCGAGGTGCTGGCCTGGACTCCCGTCGGCGCTCTGTTCGCAGTGCCGATGGATCTCGCTGAGGGCCGGATCCTCGCCGCGCTCGTCCGTGCCCTGATCGGCGCGGTCACGATCGTGGTGGTGTGGCGGTGGTGGCGGCGTTCGATCGATATCTCCCTGACGTCGGCGCTCACCGGGGATGCCTCCTCGGGAGACACCAAGGTCTCCCCGCTGGTGCCCCGCTTCCTGGCCCCGAGCGCCTTCGGCGCGGTGATGGGCAAGTCGCTGCGCTACTGGCGCCGCGACACCCGCTATCTCGCCGCGCTCGGCATCTACCCGGTGATCATCGTGTTCTTCGTGGCGATGGGATTCATGCTCCCGGAGTCACGGCCGATGATGCTCGGGATGACGATCCTCATGTGCGGGATGAGCGGGATCAGCCTGTCCAACGAGATCGGTTTCGACGGCCCCTCGGGGTGGGTCAACATCGTCACCGGACTGCCCTCCCGCGCCAACCTGACCGGGCGCATCGCCGCACAGGCGGTGCTGATGGTGCCCGGAGTGCTGGTGGCGACGATCGTGATCCCGCTGCTGTACGGGATGGTGGAGCTGATGCCGATGACGGTGATGGTCTCGCTGGGGGCGATGGCCTGCGGCTGGGGCATCTCGATGGCGACCGGAGTGCTGCTGCCCTACCCGAGCTCGCCTCCCGGCACCAACCCGATGAAGGACAAGTCCGCCTCGAGCTCGAACGCGATGATCGCGATGACTGTGGCGATGGTGGGGGTGTTCGTGCCGCTGATCCCTGCAGTCGGCGTGGGCATCTGGGGTGCTGTGGTCGGCAGCCTCGCCCTCACCCTGCTCGCGGGAGTGCTCGCCCTGGTGGCCGGTGCGGTCGTGTTCCTGGTGGGCCTGCGGATCGCCGTGGTGCGGCTGGACGCGCGCTACCCGGATGTGTTCCAGAAAGTCCGCAACCACATCTAGAGCTCCCAGGTCCAGGAGTCAGAGCTCCCGGTGCTGGAGATGAGTTCAGCACCGCCGGGTGCTACACCAGGGTGCGCTCCATGACCAGTGCGTCGATGCGTCGGCCGCGGATCCGGTAGTAACCGCGCCGGCGGTCGATCTCCCGGTACCCGGCCGCGGAGTAGAAGGCGCGGGCCCGGGCATTGTCCTCCCGCACCTCGAGCAGCATCCGCTCGGCGCCGCCCGTGAGCGCCTGCTCCTCGCACCAGGCCAGCAGCGCCCGACCGATGCCCGCACCCTCACGGCGGGTACCGATGGTGTGGAGGTCCGCGATGTCGCCGGCGAGCATGATCCCGGCGTAGCCGAGCAGCTCGCCGCTCGCCTGCGGCCCGGCCGCGGCGAGGACATAGCGGCGGTCGGGGTGCTCGATCTCGGCGGCGAGCTGGAAGACGTTCCATGCCTCGTCGGGGAACAGCTCGAGCTCGGCGAAGGCGATCTCCTCGACGTCTTCGATGCTCGCTGGGCGCAGCGACCAGTCGGGTGCGGTCACCTCAGCGGCCCAGGGCGCTCTTGCGGGCGGTGGGCTTGGCCGCATCGGGCGCGCGGAGGTACATCGGCTCGGTGCTGCTGAGATCCTCGCCGCGGGCGCTGAGCGCTGCGGCGGCGAGCAGCAGATGTCCTGCATCGACGTGCACCAGGTCCGCGGTGGCAGGCAGCAGCTCCGGGTAGATCCCGGTCCCGGAGCCGACCAGGATGTCGCAGGCGGTGAGCTCGTCGGCGACGGCCGCCGGGGCATCGACCGCGGGCTCAGCGATGCGGGTGACCTCCCCGGTCGCCTCGCGGCGATAGCGGGCGTGGTAGACCTCGCGGCGACGGGCATCGAGCGCCACTCCGACGGTGACAGGGCCATCGTGCGCAGTTCCTTCCTGCGCGGAGCCTTCCTGCGCGGAGCCGAGCTCGGCGAGCGCCTGGTGGGCGAGGCCGTCCAGGGAGCTGAGCCCGTGCAGGGGCACCCCGAGCACGGCAGCGATCGAGCGGGCGGAGACGAGGCCGACCCGCAGGCCGGTGAAGGGCCCCGGACCGCGACCCACCACGATGCCGGTGAGCTCGGACCGCTCGATCCCGGCGGCCGTCAGCACCTCGTCGATCAGGGCCAGCAGCACCTCGTCGTGGTGGCGAGAGCGCTCATCGGCCCGAACCTGCAGGATCTCGGGCGCAGGGCCGGTGAGCTCACCGCGGGCGACGGCGACGCTCACCGCCCCGGAGGTGTCGATTCCCAGCAGCATCAGCGGTTCTCCTCGGTGGATTCGGCGGCACCGGTGGATGCGTCGGCTTCGGTGGGATCGGCGGCGCCAGTGGACTCGGCGGCACCGGTGGGCGCGTCGGCTTCGGTGGGGTCGGCGGCACTAGTGGACTCGGCGGCGAGGACGATCCCGTCCAGACCGGTGACGGCGGCCAGCGCCGCCTCGAGCCGGAGGATCGCCGACTCGTCCCAGCGGGGCCCGTACGGAGTCAGACGCAGGGTGCGCGGTTCGTCGGGGTCGTGCGGATCCTCGACCTGGTCCGGGCGTTCGAGCTCGACCCTCAGATAGGAAGAGACGAGGTGCTCGACCCGGTCCCGCCCCCACTCGACGACCGTGATGGCGCGGTCGAGATCAGCTTCGAGATCGAGGTCGTCGATGTCACCGCCCCCACCCAGCCGGTAGGCATCCACGTGGACGAGATCAGGGCCGTCGCCGAGGTTCGGGTGGACCCGTTCGATGACGAAAGTCGGGGAGGCGACAGGGCCGCGCACGTTCAGCCCAGCACCGAGACCCTGGGTGAAAGTGGTCTTGCCGGCGCCGAGGGGCCCGTCGAGCACCAGCAGATCCCCGGGTTGCAGCGCTCCGGCCAGGGCTCGGGCCACTGTGCGGGTGCCCTCCGCGTCGCGGGTGCGCACGGGCAGTGCGTTCATGCGCGCACCTCACGGCTGACGCGCCCGGAGACGGAGGTGAGGACCTCGTAGGGGATGGTGCCGGCGGCGCGTGCCCAGTCGTCGGCGGTCGGGGCGGAGGGCTCGTTGGGGTCGCCGCCGGCGTCGCCGAAGAGGAAGACCTCATCCCCAGCGCGGGCGTCCGAGTCCGGGCCGAGGTCGATGACGATCTGGTCCATGCTGATGCGGCCCACCTGCGGGGCCCGACGGTCACCGGACTCGGTGCGCACGATCACGGTGCAGCGGTCGCTCGCGGCGCGGTGGAGTCCGTCGGCGTAGCCGATCGGCACCAGGCCGAGGCGCGTGGAGCGGTCGGTGCTGCGGAGTCGGCCATAACCGATGCTCTGGCCCTCCTGCACTTCCTTGACCAGCGCGAGCCGGCTGGTCAGGGTCATCGCCGGACGCAGGTGCACGTCCGTCGGCACCGGCGGGTAGCCGTACAGCGCGATGCCGGGGCGCACGATGTCGCGGTGCAGGTCCGGGCGGGTGAGGGTGGCGGCGGAGTTCGCGATGTGCTGCAGCGGGATAGGGCCCACCTCTTCGGCGAGCGCCTCGCAAGCGGAGTCGAACAGCTCCACCTGCTGGTCGGTCGCCGGATCTGAAGGATCATCTGCGGTGGTGAGATGCGTCCAGGCGGCGGTGAGCTGGACGAAGTCGTCCTCCCGCATCGCCGCGCCGATCTCATGGATCTGCCAGGGCAGCACGCCGTTGCGTCCCATCCCGGTGTCGATCTTCAGGTGCACGCGGGCGCGTCGGTCAGCCTGGCGGGCGGCTGCGGAGACCATCGCCAGCATCTCCGGGGAGCCGACGGAGACGTCCACTCCAGAGCTGAGCACCTCGGGCAGCACGATGCGGGCGGTGTGCGGTTCATAGAGCCAGGTGAGGATCTGCGCATCGAGGCCGGCGCGAGCGAGGGCCAGTGCGCTCGCCGGGTGGGCGACGCCGAGCCAGGTGGCACCGCCCTCGATCGCGGCGCGGGCCGCGGTGAGCATCCCGTGCCCGTAGCCGTCGGCCTTGACGACAGCCATCAGGGCGGTCTGCTCCTCGAGCAGGGTGGCGAGGGCGCGAGTGTTCTGCGTGATCGCCGAGGGGTCGATCACGGCCCGGTTGGGCACGTGCCGAGGGTCCTCGGCAGGGATCGGGATGGTCATCGGGCTCCTTGGATCACGGCTGGGCGCCCGCCAGGATAGTCCCGATCGCGGCAGGCAGGTGGGTGGCCACCTCGAGGGCGACCAGTGGGTGGAGTCCATCATGGGACGCGAGGCGGCCGGCGCGGCCGTGGAGGATCGCGGCGAGCGCAGCAGCATCAGGGCTGGTCAGGCCGGCGGCGAGCAGGGTGCCGAGCACTCCGGCGAGCACGTCTCCGGTGCCGGCGGTGGCGAGCTGCGGGGTCGCATCGTCCTGGGCGCGCAGCGGCCCGCTGTCCCCCGGGGCGATGAGGGTGATCGCACCTTTCAGCAGCACGGTCGCGCCGGTGGCGTGGGCGAGGGCGGGGGCGAGCATCGCGCCGGGCAGGCCGGGGTCCAGGCCCAGGCGGCGGGCGAGGCGTTCTGCTTCGCCCTGGTGCGGGGTGAGGACCACATCGGCGCCGAAGCGGTGCTCCGGGGTGAGGACACCGAGGGCTCCGGCGTCGATCACACCGCGCGTGATCGTCCCGCCTGCCGCGCTGACCTCGGCGCCTGCTCGCGGCCCGTCCCCCACGGCGTCTCGCTGACGCAGGCAGTTCACGCCCGCGATGGCGCGGGGATCGCCGGGGGCGAGGCCGGGGCCGACGACCAGCGCGTCGGTGCGGCCGACGGCGGCGAGGTCCACCGCGTCCGGCCCGCCGAGGGCGCGTTCGACCCGGTGGCCGACCACCTCCGGTCGCTCGCGCAGCACGAGATCCAGCACGGTCTGAGGGGCGAGGCAGCGGACCATCCCGGCGCCGGCCCGGGCAGCACCGGAGGCGGCGAGCACCGCCGCGCCCGGGTACTGCTCGCTGCCCGCGGCGAGTGCAACCACGCCGCGGGTGTACTTCGAGGCGTCGCGACCCGGCTGCGGATACAGGCAGCGGGCGTCGGCGTCCTCGAGCCGCAGCACCGCGGGGGCTGCGGGCAGGTGCGGGCCGAGCCCCAGGTCCACGAGGTGGACCGTGCCGGAGCGCTCGGCGCCGCTGGGCAGCAGCAGCCCCGCCTTGATCGCCCCGAAGGTGATGGTCTCGGTCGCGTGCAGGGCCTCGGGGGCCGCCTGCCCGGTGGTGGCGTCGACGAAGCTCGGCAGATCGACCGCGATCACGGGGACTCCGCTCGCGCGCACCGCCGCCAGCAGCGGGGCGAGGGCGGTGGGGACCTCCGGCCGGCCGCCGATGCCGAGGATCGCGTCGAGCACCAGCGTGGTCTGGACGAGCTCGTCCTCGAGCGTGCCCGGGGCGGTGTCGGCGAGCAGCAGGATCCTGCCGCCTGCCTCGCGCAGCGCAGCGGCACCCTCCTCGTGGAGGCGGTCAGCGGTGGCGAGGGCGTCGGCATGGATGCCGCCGGCGCGCAGCATGGCAGCGGCATGGAGCCCGTCACCGCCGTTGGCGCCCGCACCGGCGAGGACCAGCACCTGGGGTGCGTGGGGTGCGCTCGGACCATGGTCGACTGCGGTGTGCAGGCGGGCCGTGACGTGGTCGGCGAGGGCGCGGGCGGCGCGGAGCATGAGCGGCTCCCCTGCCGCCAGCAGAGGTGTTTCAGCCGCCCGGACCGCCGCGGCGGTGTGGCCGCTGATCATGGGTGGCCGCCAGCAGCCGGAGCTGAAGCGCCGCCCGGGGCGCTGCCGCGCTCGGCGACGACGATCGCGGTGGCGACGTCCCCGTCGTGTGAGAGGGAGAGGTGCAGGTGGGCGACGCCCTGGGCTTCGGCGGCGCGGAGGGTGGCGCCGCGCAGGCGCAGGTAGGGGCGGCGCACCTCGGTGCGTTCGACGGTGACGTCCTGCCAGGAGAAGTCGCCGGGGGCGCCGAGGGCTTTGCCCACGGCTTCCTTCGCGGCGACCCTCGCGGCGCGGGAGGCGGCGGAGAGGCCGCGCTCCGAGGGGGTCAGCAGCCGGTCCAGCAGGGCAGGAGTCCGCTCGAGCATCGCGGTGAGGCGTGCGATCCCCACGACGTCGATGCCGACGCCCGCCACGGTGCCGTCGTCCCGCGGCGCGAACGCCCGGCCCCCGAAGCTGTGCGGGGGGCCGGGCGTCGGCGCTGCGGTCGAAGATGTGCTCACCCCGGCAGTATCACACCACCGGCTGGGCATCAGTGTTCGCGCTGGTCACTCCACGGTGACGGACTTGGCGAGATTGCGGGGCTGGTCCACGTCCAGGCCCTTCGCCGTCGCCAGCTCGCAGGAGAAGATCTGCAGCGGGATCACGGTCAGCAGCGCCGCGAAGAGGGTGCGGGTGGCGGGCACCCGGATCACCACATCGGCGTAGGGCAGCACCGCGTCGTCCCCTTCCTCGGCGATCACCAGGGTGCGGGCGCCGCGGGCGCGCACCTCCTGGATGTTCGAGACCACCTTGGAGTGCAGGGAGTGGCGGCCGTTCGGGGAGGGGACGATGACGAACACCGGCTGCCCCTCCTCGACCAGAGCGATCGGACCGTGCTTCAGCTCCCCGGCGGCGAAGCCCTCCGCGTGGATGTAGGCGATCTCCTTGAGCTTGAGCGCGCCCTCCATCGCCGTCGGGTAGCCGACGTGCCGGCCAAGGAAGAGCACGCTGGAGGCGTCCTTCATGTCGCGGGCGAGCTGCTCGACCTGTCCCGAGTTGTCCAGCACCTGCTGGATCTGGTCCGGGATCTGCTCGAGGTCGCCCATCAGCGCGGCGATCTCGTCGGGGTAGAGATTCCCGCGCACCTGGGCGAGGAACAGACCCAGCAGGTAGCAGGCGGCGATCTGGCCGAGGTACGCCTTGGTGGAGGCGACCGCGATCTCGGGGCCGACGTGCAGGTACAGCGCGGCATCTGCCTCGCGCGGGATGGTCGCGCCGCGGGTGTTGCAGATCGCGATGACCTTCGCGCCCTGCTCGCGGGCGTGGCGCACCGCCATCAGGGTGTCCATGGTCTCGCCGGACTGGGAGATCGCGACGACGAGGGTCTTCTCGGTGACGACGGGGTCGCGGTAGCGGAACTCGTGGGCGAGCTCGACCTCGGTGGGGATGCGGCACCAGTGCTCGATCGCGTACTTCGCGACGGCGCCGGCGTTGGCGGCGGTGCCGCAGGCGACCACGACGATCTTGTCGATGCTGCGCAGCACCGAAGGGTCGATGTCCATCTCGTCGAGCTTCAGGGAGCCCTCTTCGAGGCGGCCTCGCAGGGTGTCCGCGACGGCGCTGGCCTGCTCGTGGATCTCCTTGGCCATGAAGGAGTCGAAGCCGCCCTTCTGCGCGGCGGCGGCGTCCCACTCGATCGTGTAGCGCTTGGCGTCGGTGACCTCGTTGCCGTCGAAGTCGATGATCGCCACGGAGTTCGCGGTGACGGTGACGACCTGGTCCTGGCCGATCTCGAGGGCCTCCTTGGTGGAGTCCACGAAGGCGGCGACGTCGGAGCCGAGGAAGTTCTCGCCTTCGCCGAGGCCCACCACCAGCGGGGAGTTGCGGCGGGCGGCGACCACGGTGTCCGGAGCGTCCTTGTGCACGGCCAGCAGGGTGAAGGCTCCCTCGAGCGAGGCGGCGCTGCGACGCATCGCCTCGGTGAGGTCTCCGGCCTGCTCCATCTCGCGGGCGATCAGGTGGGCGGCCGCCTCGGAGTCGGTCTCGGAGAGGAAGGTGAAGCCGTCGCGCTCGAGCTCGGCGCGGAGGCCTGCGAAGTTCTCGATGATGCCGTTGTGCACCACGGCGATCTCGCCCTCGCGGCCACCTAGGTGAGGGTGGGCGTTGAGGTCGGTGGGTGCTCCGTGGGTGGCCCAGCGGGTGTGGGCGATGGAGACCCCGCCGGTGGTCTCGGCGGCGTCCTGGAGCGCCTCGCGGAGGTTGGCAAGCTTGCCGGCGCGCTTGGTGACGCGCACGGAGCCGTCATCGATCACGGCCACACCCGAGGAGTCATATCCGCGGTATTCGAGGCGGGCGAGGCCTTGCAGGGCGACGTCCACGGGACGAGAAGAGGGGGCTGCGGCCCGGGGGCCTGCGTATCCGACGATTCCACACATGCCGCTCACGCTAATGATCCGCAGAGCGATCGGCACTCACTACGCGGATTCCGGGAGAGGCCTTGCTCACGATGACGGGCACCGGCGCGCAGCCATGGCCAACGACTGCGCAGAGTGAGCAGAAATGAGCAAGCAATGCTGCGCGGAGCTGACCGCCTGCCGCCCGTGAGCGCACCGAGTCCCCACACGGCGCACCCGTGCACCGGGACCGCGTCGCGAGCTGGAACAATCACCCTCATGAAGTCTGCGTCGACGTCGAGCACCGTCACTCCGTTCGAGGAGATCCCGCGGGAGGACTGGGCCCGGCTCTCGCAGCAGACCCCTCTGCCGCTGAACGAGGACGACGTCACCCGCCTGCGCGGGCTCGGCGACCGGATCGATCTCCGCGAGGTCGACGCTGTCTACCGGCCGATCTCCCGCCTGCTGAACATCCAGGTCGCCGCATCACAGGCGCTGCGCCGCAACCGGGAAGATTTTCTGGACCAGCACCAGCAGCGCACCCCCTATGTGATCGGCGTGGCCGGCTCGGTGGCTGTCGGCAAGTCCACCACTGCCCGCCTGCTGCGCGAGCTGATGGCTCGCTGGCCCGAGACCCCGCGCGTGCAGCTGGTGACCACCGACGGCTTCCTCTACCCCAACGCCGTGCTCGAATCGCGCGGCATCATGCAGCGCAAGGGCTTCCCCGAGAGCTATGACCGGCGCCGGCTGCTCCGCTTCGTCGCCGATGTGAAGGCTGGGCACGAGCGGGTCGAGGCGCCGATCTACTCGCACCTGACCTACGACATCCTTCCCGACGAGCGGGTGGTGGTCGAGCAGCCCGATGTGCTGATCGTCGAGGGGTTGAACGTGCTGCAGCCTGCCCGGCCCCGCCGCGACGGTCGCCTCGGGATGGCCGTCTCGGATTTCTTCGACTTCTCCGTCTACGTCGACGCACGGATGGAGGACGTCCAGCGCTGGTACGTGGACCGCTTCCTGCAGCTGCGACGCACCGCCTTCTCCAACCCCCGCTCCTACTTCCGCCGCTATGCGGACCTCACCGATGAGGAGGCCAAGGAGACGGCGCTGGGGATCTGGCGCTCGATCAACGGCCCGAACCTCACCGAGAACGTGGTGCCGACGCGAGGCCGCGCCGATCTGGTGCTGCGCAAGGACGGCCAGCACAGCGTGCACTCGGTGCTGCTGCGGAAGGTGTGAGCGGGGCGGTCGCCGCGCGATCGCGGGGTGGCGGTCACGGGGTGAGAGTCGCAAAGTAGGGCGAATGGAGACGCCTATCGCCCCACTTTGCCCCGCTCGCGGGCCCACCGTGGAGCACCCCCGAGCGAGAGTCGCAAAGTAGGGCGAATGGAGACGTCTATCGCCCCACTTTGCCCCGCTCGCGGGAGAGTCCTTACCCCGCTCGCGGGAGAGTCCTTACCCCGCTCGCGGGAGAGTCCTTGCCCCGCTCGCGGGAGAGTTCTTGCCCTGCTCGCGAGGGGCTGGGGCCCGGGCGACGGTGCGCGCCCGGGCTCACGGCCTCAGAGGCCCACGCGCTCCCGGACGATGACGGCGAGGCGCTCGGCCATCTCGGTGGCCTGCTCGTCGGTGGGGGCCTCGACCATGACGCGCACGACGGGCTCGGTGCCGGAGGGGCGCAGCAGCACTCGGCCCGTCTCCCCCAGCTCGGCTTCTGCGGCCTCGATCGCATCAGTCACGCCACGGTCGATGGTGGCCTTGGCCTTGTCGACGTTCTTGACGTTGATCAGCGCCTGCGGGAGCCGGGTCATCACGTTCGCGAGGTCCCGGGCGGTGCGGCCGGTCTCGACCATCCGCTGCATCAGGTGCAGAGCGGTGAGCTCGCCGTCGCCGGTGGTGGCGTGCTCGGCGATGATCACGTGCCCGGACTGCTCGCCGCCGATGGAGTAGCCGCCGAGGTTCATCTCCTCGAGCACGTAGCGGTCGCCCACGCCCGTCTGGCCGAGCACGATGCCGTGCTCCTTCATCGAGAGCTTGAGGCCGAGGTTGCTCATCACGGTCACCACGAGAGTGTCGTCGTGGAGCTTGCCGCGCTCCTTGAGGTCCAGCGCCAGGATCGCCATGATCTGATCGCCGTCGATGATCTCGCCGTCGCCGGCGACGGCGAGGCAGCGGTCCGCGTCACCGTCGAAGGCGACCCCGAGGTCCGCTCCGTGCTCGAGCACCGCGGCCATCAGCGGCTCGAGGTGGGTGGAGCCGCAGCCGTCGTTGATCAGGCCCCCGTCGCTGCGGTCACCGATCACGTGCACGGTCGCACCGGCGCGACGCAGGGCGTCGGGGCCGGTGAGATAGGCGGCGCCGTTGGCGCAGTCCGCGACCACGGTCAGGCCTGCCAGCGGCCGGTCCAGGGTGGAGACGAGGTGCTGGACGTAGGCCTCGACCGCGCCCTCGTAGCGGGTGATGGTGCCGACGTCGGTGCCCTGGGGGCGGTCCCACTCCTCGCCGAGGCGCGCCTCGATGGCGTCCTCGACCTGGTCGGGCAGCTTGGTGCCGCCGCGGGCGAAGAACTTGATGCCGTTGTCCGGCGCCGGGTTGTGCGAGGCGGAGATCATGACACCGAGGTCCGCGCCGGTGGACTGCACGAGATACGCGAGGCCGGGGGTGGGCAGCACCTCGGCGTCGAGCACATCGACTCCGGCGGCGGCCAGGCCCGCGCTCACCGCGGCGGAGAGGAAGTCGCCGGAGGGGCGGGTGTCGCGGGCGACGATCGCGCGGGGCCGGGTGCCGCCGAAGGCCCCTAGGGTGCCCAGTACGTGGGCAGCGCCCACGGACAGCTCGACCGCGAGCTCCGCAGTGATGTCGCCGTTCGCGCGTCCGCGCACTCCGTCGGTGCCGAAAAGTCGTGCCACAGGATTCTCCTCATGAGGATTCGGGGTCTGCGGGCCCCCGTGAGCACTGCCGTGCGAGCGTGCCGCGCGTAGGTTCCGTGCCGGAGGTCCGCTGTGAGACTACCCGCTGGCGGGGGCCCTACTCCTCAGGTTCCTCGTCATCGAGGGGTTGCGCCGGTTACTTTGGAGGGATGTCCGATCCCGTGCTGCTCCCCCGCCTGCTGCCCTCCGCGATCAGCCATCACGTGGGCGATCGCACCGCGAGCAGGGGCCTCGGTGCAGCCCGCGCCGGCCGTGTCACGGACCTCCGCTGGGAGGTGGCGAGCTCGACCGTGTCGGCCGAGGTCGCCGAGGAGGACGGCACGCTGCGCCATCCCGAGGTGCAGCTGACGGAGTACGAGGAAGACTCCGTCTCCCGCCGCTTCCACTCTCCGGGGCCCGGTGGTCTGTGGCGGCCCCGCGGCTCCGCCTGCGACTGCTCCGTCGGCGAGGCGTGCGTGCACGTCGCGGCGACCCTCTACCGGCTCAATGACCTCGGTTCCGAGGTGGTGCGGGAGAGCCCGCCCGCCGAATGGCGCAGCGTGCTGCGACCCCTGCTGAACGCGACGCCGACCACCGACGGCGGCAATGCCGCGATGCCCCGCCCGCTGGCCCTGCGCTTCGATCTCGAGGCGGGCACCTCCGGGACCAGCACCTCCCGTCATCATCGCGAGATCGCGACCCCCGCCCATGTCGAGGCGGGCGCCGAGCTATGGCTGGGGATGCGGCCCCTGACCCGGGGCCGCAAGGGTGCCTGGATCAAGGGGGACCTGTCCTGGCGCACCTTCGAGTTCCGCCTCGCCGGCCGCGAGTACGACCCGACCCATGGCGAGGCGCTGACCCGCATCTTCGCCGCCGCCTCGGTGGAGCGCTCCTACTCCAGCGGGGCGATCGATCACCTCTGGCTGAACTCGATCACCTCCCCTCTGTTGTGGCAGTCGCTCGAGCATGCCCGGGGCGCCGGGGTGGAGTTCCTGCCCGGCAGCGGGCTGGCCGCCATCGACCTGGTGGCCGGCGGTGAGGTGGGACTGGACCTGCAGTCCGACGACACCATCGGGGAGCTGTACGTGCGGCCCCGCATCGCCGTGGCCGGGGAGAAGGCGCCCCGGGGCCGACTCCTCGGAGCTTCCGGGGTGCTGGATGTGGAGACCACGGAGGACGGGCTGCTGGCTGCTCGCCTCGCCCCGCTCGGCTCCTCGGTGCCGCGCGCCCTGCGCTCGCTGCTGCATCGCCGGGAGCCACTGGTGATCCCGGCGCAGGATCGCCAGGCCTTCCTCGAGGTCGCCTACCCGCAGCTGCGAACCCTGACCACCATGACGAGCCTGGACGGCAGCGTGGAGCTTCCTGCGGCGCGCCGGCCCACCCTGCACCTCACCGCCGCCTACGCCTCGGGGGACCGTCTGTCCCTGCGCTGGTCCTGGCGCTATCACGATCCGGACCGGCGTCTGCCGATGGATCAGCGTCAGGGCGCCCATCGCGACCTGGCCCACGAGGAGGAGGTGATCGCTGCAGCGATGACCCTGTGGCCGCTGGAGGCGACGGACTCCCCCGAGCTGCTCAGCGGCACCGACACCGCCGATTTCACCGAGCATGTGCTGGACGACCTCGCTGCGATGGATCACGTCGAGGTCGAGATCACCGGCACCCGCCACGCCTATCGCGAGCTGGACAGCGCCCCGAATGTGCGCGTCACCCAGCAGGCCTCGCCCGGGAAGAACGACTGGTTCGACCTCGGTTTCGAGATCACCATCGAGGGCCGCCAGATCCCGTTCCCGAGCCTGTTCGTGGCGCTCGCCCGGGGCAGCGCGAAGCTGCTGATGCCCGATCGCACCTACTTCTCGCTGGACCATCCGGCCTTCGACGCGCTGCGGGAGCTGATCCGCGAGGGTGAGGCGCTCGCGGAGTGGGAGCCGGAACGGCAACGGATCTCCCGCTTCCAGGTGGACATGTGGAACGACCTCCAGGAGGTCGCTGACGAGACGGTCGCGAGCAGCGAATGGAGCCGCACCGCGCTGTCCCTGCGCTCGCTCGAGGACACACCGCCGCCCCCGCTCCCCCGCGGCCTGCAGGCCGAGCTTCGCCCCTACCAGCACGAGGGCTTCACCTGGCTGGACTTCCTCTTCACGCACGGGCTCGGCGGGGTGCTGGCCGACGACATGGGCCTGGGCAAGACGGTCCAGACCCTGGCCCTGATCGCCCGTGCCAGAGAGCAGGATCCGCAGGCCCCGCCGTTCCTGGTGGTCGCCCCTGCCTCGGTGCTGCCGGTGTGGCGACGTGAGGCCGAGCGCTTCACCCCCGGCCTGACGGTGAGGGTGCTGGACCGCACCGCCGCCTCCCGCGGCACGGACCTTCCTGCCGCAGCGATCGGGGCTGATCTGCTGGTGACCAGCTATTCGGTGCTGCGCATCGACGAGGAGGAGTTCGCGAGCTCTCGCTTCCAGGGCTTCGTGCTCGATGAGGCGCAGTTCGTGAAGAATCGCCGCTCGCGCACCCACCGCGCCGCGAAGCGTGTGCAGGCCCGCTTCCGGCTCGCGATCACCGGTACCCCGATGGAGAACTCGCTGGATGATCTGTGGGCGATCCTCGACCTGGTCGCCCCGGGTCTGCTCGGCACCGCGATCGGGTTCCGCAAGCAGTACACGCTGCCGATCCAGAACGGTGACCATCCCGGCCGGATGGAGCTGCTGCGCCGCCGGGTGCGGCCCTTCCTGCTGCGACGCACCAAGGAGCTGGTCGCCGCAGAGCTGCCCGAGAAGCACGAGGAGGTGCTCATGGTGACCCTCTCGCCGGAGCATCGTGCGGTGTACGACTCGGTGCTGCAGCGAGAGCGGAAGAAGGTGCTGGGCCTGATCGACACGGATCTTGATCGCAGCCGTTTCATCGTGTTCCGCTCCCTGACCCTGCTGCGGATGCTGGCGCTGGATCCGGCTCTCGTCGACGCCGAGGAATACGCGGACGTGCCCAGCTCGAAGCTCGAGGCGCTGTTCGATCGTCTCGAGGAGGTGATCGGCGACGGGCACCGTGTGCTGCTGTTCAGCCAGTTCACCTCCTACCTGGACCGGGTCGCCGCGGAGCTGGACCGGCGCGAGGTGCGCTATTCGCACCTGGACGGCTCCACCCGCGACCGGGACGCGGCGGTGACGGGCTTCCGCGAGGGCGATGCCCCGGTGTTCCTGATCTCGCTGAAGGCGGGCGGCTTCGGCCTCACCCTCACCGAGGCGGATTACGTCTTCCTGCTGGACCCGTGGTGGAACCCTGCCGCGGAGAACCAGGCCGTGGACCGCGCCCACCGCATCGGCCAGGAGCGCCAGGTGATGGTGTACCGGATGATCGCCGAGGACACGATCGAGGAGAAGGTGCTCGCGCTGCAGCGGCGCAAGGCCGAGCTGTTCGATGCCCTCACCGACGGTGGCGAGGCGTTCCGCTCCGCGGTCACCGCGGAGGACCTGCGGGAGCTGCTCAGCTGAGAGTTCAGCTCACACGGTCATCGTGCTGGTCGGCGGCGCATTCTCTGCTCATCAGCCGCAGGCAGCCCGGGCCGGCGTTCCACGTCGCCCACCGCGGTATGACTCAACGGTCGCGCCACCACAGTGCGAGACGGCAGCCCGCGGCGACGAGCACGATCGCGCCGACGAGGAGAACGAGAAGGGTCACGACCTCCCAGGCGCCGATCCCCATGAATCCTCGTCCTGCAGCGAACATCTGGTTCATCACTTCGCCCCATCATCCCGTGGCCAGCTCCCCTACCTGAGCGAGCCACACCGGCCATGTACCCTCCTCATGCTATCCACCTGGCACGGGACGTGCCATACCGACCGACTGGGCGTTCGAGGGTGCGACCGTCGAGGAGCAGCGGCGGCGGTACCGCGTCCAGCGGCCCGGAGGCCGACGGAACCCGCACCCGCAGGACGTCGAGCCCGCCCGGCTCCCCGGCGGGCGAGGGCAGGGCCAGGAGCTTCCGCGCCGCTCCGAGCAGGCTCACACGCACCGTCACGGCACGGCCCCACGCGAGCGATTCGAGGATGTGGGCGGCCAGGAGATGACCGCTGGAGTGGTCGAGGGCCTGCACAGGCAGCGCCCCGGGACGGTCGGAGTTCCCGCAGCGCACGGCGATACCGGTGGCTGCCTGCACGATCGAGTCGAAGCCCGCGCGCTGTCCCCACAGCCCGTGCTCGCCCCAGGCGGAGAGCGAGACGATCACGGCCTGCGGCGCGAGTTGTTCGAGGTCGCGAGTGCCCAGACCATGGCCGGCGAGTGCCCCGGGTCGGTAGCCGTCGAGGATGACATCGGCCTCTGCGGCGAGGGCGCGCAGCCGCTCCGCATCGCCGCGACGGCGGAGGTCCAGCAGCGCCGAGCGCTTGCCCATCCCGGTGGAGAGGTGCTGGTCGAGGAGCTCAGGGCGATGCGGCGGGTCGATGCGCAGCACGTCGGCACCCAGACAGGCGAGCAGCTGGGTGCAGGTGGGGCCGGCGATCACCCGGGTCAGGTCCAGCACGCGCACGCCGTCCAGCGGGAGGCTCTCGGGAGCGCCTCGGCCGCCGGCTGCTGAGTCTCCCCTCGCCGTGCCTGCATTGACACCGGTGCCCGGCACCGCGCGGACAGGGCCGAGCGCCGGGCGCTCCCCGCGGTCCTCGACTCTCACCCAGGGGTCCTGGGCCGTGGCCTGCGCCTGCGGGTGCGCTCGCCATTGCTGCTCCGTGCGCACCGCGACCGCGATGCCTCCAGCAGCGGAGACCTGCTCCTCGACCTCGGAGGCCTCCCGTCGGCCGATCTCGCGCTCGAGCCCGGCCCGGTCCCGCACGCTCAGCAGCTCCGACAGGACCGCGGCGTGATGGGGATAGTTGCCGTGCAGGCGCACCCAGCCGTCGCGCGCCGCGACGAACCCGGAGAACTCGCCCCAGGAATGAGGGACCCTGCCGTCGATGCGCAGATGGTCGATCGCGGCGAAGGAGGCGGCGATCTGCTCGTCGCTGGTCTCGAGGTGGAGATCCAGACCGCGCGCAGCGGCGAGCTCGGCCGCGGCATCTCGCATCCGGTGCACCGCGGACCGGGCGAGCTGCTCGGCATCGAGCGGCCCGCCCCACCAGCGGCGATGTGTCGAGGACATGATCCGAGCGTAGACCCGCTGCCGGCGGGCCGGCTCACGCTCCGCTGTCACACTTCGCGCGGTTGTCACACTTCGCGCGTCGGCGGTGTCCTATGGGCAGAACCGGAACATCCCCGAGCCACATCCAGGAGTGAGCACCATGTCCCGCATCCATGACGCGGTCATCGTCGGCGGCGGCTATGCCGGTGTCGTCGCCGCGAACCGGCTGAGCACGTCCCCCGCCCTGACCGTCACCCTCGTCAACCCCCGTCCCTCGTTCGTCGAGCGCATCCGTCTGCACCAGCGGGCCACCGGCAGCTACGACGCGACGGTGCCCTACCGCGAGGTGCTCGCACCGAGCGTGCGCCTCATCGTGGACACCGTCACCAGGATCGTTGCCGACTCCTCCCGCCTCGAGCTCGCCTCGGGGGTCGAGCTGCACTTCGACCGTCTGGTGTACGCCGTGGGCAGCCATGCCGCGACCCCGGAGGTGCCCGGCGCCGCGGAGCACGCCATCGCGCTGAGCACCCTGGAGCAATCCGACGATCTCCGCCATCGCCTGGAATCACTGCCTGCCGGGGCACCGCTCACCGTCGTCGGCGCCGGATCGACCGGGATCGAGGTCGCCGCCGAGCTCGCCGAGCAGGGCCACCCCGTCACCCTGCTCGCCGGCGGCGGGCTCGGACCATCCCTCCACCCCTCGACACGGCGCACCATCGCCCGACAATTCGAGCGACTGGGCGCCCGGGTGCTCTCCGGCCCGGGCGCTCGGGCGGTGGCCGTCCAGGCCGATCGCGTGCAGCTCGCCGACGGGCGCGAATTATCCAGCGCCCGCACCGTCTGGACCGCAGGATTCACCGTCCCCGACCTCGCCCGCCGCAGCGGACTGACCACCGACGCGTCGGGACGTCTGGTCACCGATGAGGCACTGACCAGTGTCGACGACGACAGGATCGTCGCCGCCGGAGATTGCGCCGCCCCCTCCGGGCGGCCGTACCGGATGTGCTGCGCCTCCGCCCAGCCGCTCGGTGCACTGGCCGCGGAGACCGTGCTGCTCCGTGTGGCGGGGGACGCCCCGCGGGGGCGGTCCCTCGCGCTGCCGGGACAGTGCCTCAGCCTCGGGCGCCGAGCGGGCGTGATGCAGCTGGCGCGGCGCGACGACACCTCGCTCCGCACTCACGTCGGAGGTCGGCCCGGCGCTCTGATCAAGGAGGGCATCACCGCCGGGACCCTGGTGGGTCTGCGCACCATGGCGCGCCGACCCGGCCTGATCCCGGCCATGAAGCTGCTGCAGGACCCGCGCCGTGCCGCGCTCCTCGCCGCCCCAGGTGCGCCCGCCTCCGGCTCGGTGGCAGGATCCCCTGTCGGCGACGTCACCGGCCTGACAGACTGAACACCCCACCCTGGAGACCCCCATGTCCGATCCCACCGACAGGTCCGATCCCACCGACTCTCCTGCGAAGGGTTCCGCGGCCGATGCCACGACTGCCGCCGCGACCGTCGCCTTCGTCGCCCACCGCAACCTGCTGTTCACCGTCGCCTACGAGATCCTCGGCTCCGCCGTCGACGCCGAGGACGTGCTCCAGGAGACCTGGCTGCGATGGGTGGACGTGGACCTCGACTCCGTCCGCGAACCCCGTGCCTACCTGGTCCGGATCGCGACCCGGCAGGCGCTGAACCGGCTGCGCTCGCTCGAACGTCGCAGGGAGGACTACGTGGGGCAGTGGCTGCCCGAACCGCTGCTGACCTCTCCCGATGTGGCGGAGGACGCGGTGCTGGCGGACAGCATCTCGATGGCGCTGATGGTGGTGCTCGAATCACTGTCCCCCACCGAACGTGCGGTGTTCGTGCTGCACGAGACGTTCGGCTTCACGCACCCGGAGATCGCCGAGGCCGTGGACCGCTCCCCCGCTGCGGTGCGGCAGATCGCGCACCGGGCCCGCGAGCACGTCACGGAGCGCCGACCGCATCACCACTCGGACCCGGCCGAAGCCCGGCGTGCCCTGGAGGCCTTCGCGCTCACCGTCGAGACCGGCGACCTGCAGGCCCTCATGGACGTGCTGGCCCCGGACGTCGTGGTGCTGGCCGACGGCGGCGGCGTCAAGCAGGCGGTGCCCAATGCGGTGCGCGGTGCCGAGAAGGTCGCCCGGCTGTTCCTGGGCGGGTTGCGGAAGGTCGAGGGTGTTCTCGCGGCCCACCCGACGGTGATCAACGGGCACCCGGCCCTCTCGATCACGCTCGACGGCGAGCTCGATGGCATCTTCAGCGCCCGGGTCCAGGACGGCCGCATCGTGGGGATCTACTACATGCGGAATCCGGAGAAGCTCTCCCACCTCACCACCACGACCGCTCTCGCTCGTCGCTGACCCACCCCGGCCCGTGCCGGGCAACACCGCACTGGGAGCCTGCCCGGCGACGTCACGACGGGAGCCTGCCCGGCGACGTCGGGACGGGAGCCTGCCCGGCACCGCTCCAGCCCGTCCCGCACCGACAGGCCACGACTCCCGAACGCAACGATGCCCCCGACCCGGAGGTCGAGGGCATCGCGTGCACTGCGTGAAGGGTGCGGAGCAGTGCCCCGCGCCCGATCAGCGCTTGGAGTACTGCGGAGCCTTACGGGCCTTCTTCAGACCGGCCTTCTTACGCTCGATGACACGTGCATCGCGGCGCAGGAAGCCTGCCTTCTTGAGGATCGCGCGGTTCGCGTCTTCGTCGATCTCGTTCAGCGCGCGGGACACACCGAGGCGCACAGCGCCGGCCTGTCCGGACGGGCCGCCGCCGTGGAGGCGAACCCACACGTCGAAGCGTCCCTGGAGGTCAAGTGCCGTGAACGGGTCGTTGACTTCCTGCTGGTGGAGCTTGTTCGGGAAGTAGTTCTCAATGGTGCGGCCATTGATGATCCACTGGCCGGAGCCAGGGGTCAGGCGCACGCGAGCGATCGCGCGCTTGCGACGACCGGTGCCGTAGCCCGGCTCGATCGCAGACTGGCCGGCGCCGACGGCAGATTCGCCGGTCGACTCGGTGGTGAAGCTCGAGGGTGCGGACTCGTCGGTCACGGTCTCGAGGTTTTCGGTAGTATCGGGGGTGGACTCAGTCACGGTTCTCCTTGGTTCGTCCGTGCGGCAGGGCGGAGTGGCGGGACACCCGCTTACTGCGCCACCTGATCGATGGTGAAGGGGACGGGCATCTGAGCGGCGTGCGGGTGCTCGGAGCCCTGGTAGACCTTGAGCTTCTTGATCTGCTGATCAGCAAGCTTGTTCTTCGGAAGCATGCCGCGGATGGCCTTCTCCACTGCGCGCTCAGGATTCTTCTCGAGCAGCTCGGAGTAGGGGGTGCTGCGGAGGCCGCCGGGGTAGCCGGAGTGGCGGTAGGCCAGCTTGGCCTCCCGCTTGTTTCCGGTCAGCGCGACCTTGTCAGCGTTGATGATGATCACGAAGTCGCCTGCATCCACATGGGGTGCGAAGACCGGCTTGTGCTTTCCCCTCAGGAGCTGTGCAACCTGGGAAGCGAGCCGGCCGAGGACGACATCCGTTGCGTCAATGACGTGCCAGGAACGCTCGACATCGCCGGGCTTCGGGGTGAACGTACGCACTCGTGCCTTCTTCTCTCGTCGTGGTGCCCGGGCGGCAAGACGCCGACCAGGCACGGTTCGATGGACCGTGGGCACGCTTCCTTCGGGTAAAAGCATGGCCCCTATGGCTGCACCCGGCCCGCTCCGCTCACGACGCGACGGCGGTCCTGGATGTGGGTGAGATTCCCTTTCGCGCCGGACATCAGAGAACGGCTGCGGAGCGGGGCACACATCAAGGCACAACAGCGCTCAACAATACGCGGTGCCACACCCGAGCGTCAACGCAGAAGACCCCTCTCAGGGGTGTGATCTGCGCCCGACTTCGGGGCGAGCTCTCCAGAGGGCCCCACGCCCGCCTCTGCCAGCGGCTCCTGCGGCAGCGGCTGGCGCAGGGTCCGAGTGCGCGCGGCCCAGGCGGCGAGCTCCTCGTCCGGCGGGTAGGCGACGTGATCCAGGGTGAGCCCCTGCGGCGGGCACAGAGGCGCCGCCCCTGCGCCGTCGCGGGTGGGAGAGAGGCGGGTTCGCTTCGCGAGCACCTGCGCTGGCCAGTGGAGATCTCGGCGGCCCTCCCCCACCCCGATCAGGGCCCCGACGAGAGCACGCACCATGTGGTGGCAGAAGGCGTCGGCGACCACGGTCGCGACGATCAGCCCTGCATCCGCGTGGCCCTCCTGGGGCCGCTCCCAGGTCAGCTCGCGCAGCTCACGGATGGTGGTCGCGCCTTCGCGGGGGCGGCAGAAGGAGAGGAAGTCATGCTCGCCGAGCAGCGGGGCACTCGCTTCCGCCATCGCGTCGACATCCAAGGGACGGCGATGACGCAGCACATCCCTGCGCAGCGGGTCATGGGCGGCGGGCCCATCGGAGATGCGGTACCGATAGCGGCGCCACAGCGCCCCGAAGCGGGCATCGAAGTCGCGAGTGACCACCCGTGCGACATGGACGACGATGTCCCCCGGCAGCACGCCTGCGAGCCGGGTGACCAGGGCCTCGGCGGGGCTGCGGGTCGACCGGCCAGGCAGGGTGGCGAGCACGTCGTCGGGCAGTTCGAGGTGGCAGACCTGCCCCCGGGCATGGACTCCGGTGTCGGTGCGCCCGGCGACGGTCACCCGGGCCGGAACCCGGGCGATCTGGCTGAGAGCCCGTTCGAGCTCCCCCTGGACGGTGCGCTGGCCGGGCTGGGTGGCCCACCCGTGGAAGTCGGTGCCGTCATAGGAGAGGTCCAGTCGCAGCCTGGTGAGGGCGCGGGCGCGGGTCGGCGCGCTGGCGTCGGTCGCGGCGGGATCGGAATGCTGGAGCTCGGCGGGCATGGTCTCGATCGTAATGGCGCAGCTCGGGTGCGGCATCGTCCCCGCCCAGCGGCAGGGCCTGTTCAGTACCGGGCGCCGGCACCGCAGGATGAGCGCGAGGGCCGCTCTGCGGGCACTTCTCCGACGGCCGACCGACTCTGGGTACCCTGCCCGCGTGAAGATCCTCATCATCGGCAGCGGCGGCCGCGAACACGCGATCCTCCGTCGGCTCGCCTCAGATACCCCCACCCCCGAGCTGCACGCCGCTCCCGGCAACCCCGGGATCGCGCAGCTCGCCACCTGTCACGACGTCTCGGTGACCGACCTCGACGCCCAGGTCAGCCTCGCCGAGGAGCTCCAGCCCGACCTGGTGGTGATCGGCCCCGAGGCACCTCTGGTCGCCGGCGCCGCAGATCGCCTGCAGGCGGCCGGATTCGCCGTCTTCGGGCCGTCCGCCGCCGCCGCCCATCTCGAGGGCTCCAAGTCCTGGGCGAAGGAGATCATGGCCGCGGCCGGCGTGCCGACCTCCGCGTCCGTGACCGTCACCGACCTCTCTCAGCTGGAGGCCGGGCTGGACCGGGTCAACCCGCTGCGCGATGTGCCTTTCGTGGTAAAGGCCGACGGCCTCGCGGCCGGCAAGGGAGTGGTGGTCACCGAGGACCACCGAGCTGCGATCGCCCACGCTGAAGCAGTGCTGGCAGCGGGTGGCTCGGTGGTGCTCGAGGAGTTCCTCGACGGCCCCGAGGTGTCCCTGTTCTGCGTGAGCGATGGCACCCGGGTGGTGCCGCTGGCTCCCGCCCAGGACTTCAAGCGCGCACTGGACGACGATGAAGGCCCGAACACGGGCGGGATGGGCGCCTACTCGCCTCTGCCCTGGGCGCCGGAGGGCCTGGTCCAGGACGTTCTGCGCACCGTCGCACGGCCGACGATCGCCGAGCTCGCCGCCCGCGGCATCCCCTTCGTGGGGGTCCTGTACTGCGGGCTCGCACTGACCTCGCGCGGACTGCGGGTGATCGAGTTCAACGCCCGCTTCGGCGATCCGGAGACCCAGGTGGTGCTCGAGCGGCTCACCTCGCCGCTGGCCCCGCTGCTGCTTGCCGCCGCCCGCGGCGAGCTGGCCGAGGACACGGAGCTGACCTGGAGCCAGGACAGCGCCGTGACCGTGGTGCTCGCGAGCGCCGGCTATCCGGCGACGGTGCGCACCGGAGACCCGATCTCCGGGATCGAGGCCGCAGAGGCGCTCGGCACCCATGTCATCCACGCCGGCACCGGTCTCGAGGGGGACACGCTGGTCAGCGCTGGCGGCCGAGTGCTCTCGGTGGTCGCCACCGGCGAGGACCTCGAGGCGGCGCGTGCGCTCGCGCTGGCCGGCGCCGAGGCGATCGGCCTGGAGGGCAGCCACCACCGCACCGACATCGCGCGCCGCGCCGCTGCCGACGCCAGAGCCAGCAGCCTCGGGACCGGCCCGGGCACCGGCCCAGTCACTGCCCCTGACACCGACACCGAGACCGAGACCGAGACCGAGACCGAGACCGAGACCGAGACCGAGACGGAGGATCGCGCATGAGCGCCGACGCCGCTCCACTGATCGAGGCGCCCCACCTGCCGGGCTGGGACCACGTGATCTCGGGCAAGGTCCGAGAGCTGTACGTACCGGAGGGCCAGGACCCGTCGGTTGCCGAAGAGGTGCTGGTGGTCGCCACCGACCGCATCAGCGCCTACGACCACTCCCTGCAGCCGGGCATCCCTGACAAGGGCCGGCTGCTGACCGGCATCAGCCTGTTCTGGTTCGAGCAGCTGGCGGACATCGTCCCCCATCACGTGCTCTCTGGGATCGACGTGCCCGAAGCAGTCTCCGGTCGCGCGGTGCGCTGCCGGGGCCTGGACATGGTGGCGCTGGAGTGCATTGCTCGCGGGCATCTCACCGGCTCGGGCCTGGCCGATTACCGGGCCGGCGGTTCGGTGGGCGGCCATGTGCTGCCGGCCGGGCTGGTCGAGGCATCCCGCCTGGAGCCGGCGATCTTCACCCCCTCCACCAAGGCGGAGGCCGGCGAGCACGACGAGAACATCACCGTCGCCCAGGCGCGGGAGCGGCTGGGCGATGAGCTCACCACCGAGCTCGAGTCGCTCACGCTCGCCGTGTTCGAGCGCGCCCGCCGAATCGCTGCCGAGCAGGGCCTCATCCTGGCGGACACGAAGCTCGAGTTCGGGCATTCCCGGGTCGACGGCACGCTGATGCTGGGCGACGAGGTGCTCACCCCCGACTCCAGCCGGTTTTGGTCCGCGGATACCTACTCCCCGGGCCGCACGCCTCCCAGCCTGGACAAGCAGTTCGTGCGGGACTGGCTGACCTCTCCTGCCTCCGGCTGGTCCAAGGGCTCGACCCTTCCCCCGCCCGCACTGCCCGCCGACGTGGTCGAGCAGACCCGCACCCGGTACGTCGAAGCCTATGAACGCCTCACCGGGAAGAGCTTCTGAGCGTACTCACGCGGTCCCCGACCTCACCTGATGTGCCCCGAGACAGCGGCTGCCGCCCCGGGGCACATCTCGTGGGTAGGGGTTCAGGAGAGTCCCAGCACGACGGTGACCGCCAGCGCGACGCCGAGCGCCAGCAGCGCATCTGCGCGGGTGAGCGGGACCGGTCGCCAGAGGGTCCGCTCCCCCTCCCCGAGTCCCCGCGATTCGAGGGCGAAGGAGATCCGATCCGCGCTGCGCACCGTGTCGACCAGCAGCGAGAAGGCGCAGCGCAGGAGGTGCCGGGCGCGCAGGCGCGCCACCGTCCCAGCTGCGGTCAGCGGCAGCCGTACCCGGTGGGCGCGGGTGATGGTCTCCCAGCGTCGCGGCAGGTCATCGAGGAGCCTGCGTCCGGCGAGCAGGGCGTAGGTGTACCGGGCGGGCAGGCGGGCGTGCTGCTGCAGGCTCACCATGGTGCGCCGGGGATCGGTGGCGCGGGCGACGGTCAGCGCGCCGAGTCCGATCACGAGTGCGCGCAGGGCCAGTGCCGCGCCCAGCACGATCCCCTCCTCGGTGATCCGGAGCGGCAGATCGGGCCAGGGTTCATGCCCGGGACGGCTCAGCACGTTGACCATGAACACCCCGCTCGCGAACACCGCGAAGGGCAGCTGGGCGCGCAGCAGCCGGAGCGGGCCGAGCCGGCAGCCCCACATCGCCCCGACTCCGAGCAGGACGTACAGCAGCACCAGCGGCAGCGGGTCGGTGAGGGCGATGCACACGATGCTCAGTGCCGTCAGCAGCCCCAGCAGCACCGTGGGGTTGCGCCGTGAGAGCCGGCCGTGAGTGCGGGGTTCTCTGGCAGGGCGACCATCGTCCGCAGGAGCCGACGCAGGCTCGGCCTCGGGCTGGGGCTCGGGTGCAGTCGGGATCTTCCGCCCCGCTGCGGACGAGGTCTCCGTCGCCGTCTCCATCGCCGCGCCCTGCGTCGCCTCGAGCAGCCCCGCCCGTGCCAGCAGCGCCCGGTCATGCAGCAGCTCCGGCACGGGCATCGGTCCCAGCAGGTGGCCGTCAGCGATCACAGCCACCGCGTCAGCCAGCTCGACCGTGCGCAGGTCATGGGTGGTCATGACCACCCCGCACCCGGCGTCGGCCGCCTCGCGCAGCAGGGCGAGGACGGTGCTCTGAGCGGCCCGGTCCAGGCCGTAGCCGGGTTCGTCGGCCAGCAGCACGGGCCGCTGGGTCAGCAGCGTCGCTCCGAGCGAGAGGCGACGCTGCTGTCCGCCGGAGAGGGTGAAGGGGCTCGCATCCCGCTTGTCCAGGAGGTCCAGCCGGGTGAGCATCGCGGTGACCTGATCATGGTCCGCGCCGGAGGCGGCGAGCTCGCCCTGGACGGTGTCGGCCACGAACTGCGCCTCGGGGCGCTGGAAGGCGAGTCCCGCCGCGGCGCCCTGGATCTCGCCTGCGAGCGGGGCGTCCAGCCGGGAGAGGGCGCCCAGCAGAGTGGATTTCCCGGCGCCGTTGCGGCCGACGACCGCGAGCAGCTGCCCGGCATGCACCGCAAGGTCGATCCCGGTGAGCACCGGCCGGCCGTCATGACCGAGGTCCGCGTGCCTCACCGTGAGCATCGGTTCTGGCGCCGCAGACGTCGTTGCAGCGGCCGTCACTGGAGCCCTCGACGCGGCGGCGACCCCGCCCCGATCCACCACCCCGCCGCCGCTGCCGAGCCGCTCGTCGAGCTCCCGTGGCAGCCAGCAGCCCGCCTCCCGCAGGGCAGAGCCGTGGCGTTCGAGCACGGCGCCTGTCGGCCCATCGGCGAGCACCCGGCCCGAGGCGTCCAGCGCGATGGTGCGCGGTGGCAGACCCGCCGTGCCGCGCTCCCCCGCCCAGTCATCGAGGCGGTGCTCGACGAGCACGATCGCGACCTCGCCGGTGCTCGCGGCGCGCTCGACTCCCGCGCGCACCCGGGCCACCCCGTCGGCATCCAGCATCGCGGTGGGTTCGTCCAGCAGCAGCAGCCGGGGCCGGGCGACCAGCGCCGACGCCAGCCCTGCGCGCTGCAGTTGCCCACCGGACAGCGTCGCGGCGCTGCGGTCCCCCAGGTCGCCGATACCGGCGTCCGCAAGGGCCCGAAGCACCCGTTCGCCGATCTGGGCGGGCGGCGTGCAGCGGCTCTCGAGCGGGAGCGCGATGTCGTCGGCGACCTCGGGGAGGCAGACTCCGTCCACCGGGTCCTGGCCGAGGAAGCCGACCGCCGCCGAGGTGGCGAGGACCCCGCCGGCGACCGGGTCGATGCCGCCGACCTGCAGCGTCCCGGTGACGCGACCCCGCTGGTGGGCGGGGATCGCGCCGGCGAGCGCGCGCAGCAGGGTGGACTTGCCGCTGCCGCTGGGCCCCAGCAGCAGCACCTGCTCTCCCGCCCGGATGCTCCCGGTCCAGGGGCCGACGCCGTCCCCGGAGGGCAGCACCACCTCGAGATCGGTGGCCTCCACGACGATCTCCCGGGACAGCGACGCGTCGGCTCCCTGCCGCACCCCGTCGCCACCGTGCAGCGGGACGGTCTCGGTGTCAGCGGACACGACGCTCCGGGATCCCTTCTCCGCCGTCCTCCGCCGCGCCGATCGCGAAGTTCGCGAGCACGCCGGTGCGGGACAGGGCGCGGACGATCACCTTCGCGGCCAGCCCGCCGAGCACGATCCCGGAGAGCACCTGCACTCCGAGGCGCAGCGTGAGCAGGTCCTGGCCGTACCAGCCCATCCGGTAGGCGGTCCAGAAGAACACCAGGCCCGCACCGAAGGCGCCCGAGGCGGCGAACACTCCCCAGCCGAACCGGCGGTAGCGGGTCAGGGCGAAGGGCAGCTCGCTGCCGATGCCCTGCAGCGCGGCGGCGAGCACCAGCATCGGGCCGACGGGGCTGCCGAGGAAGACGACCTCGATGATCGCGGCGAGCATCTCGGCGAGGATGCCCACGCCAGGGCGGCGCAGGATCGCCAGCGCCACCGGTCCCACCAATAGCCAGGAGCCGAACAGGACGTGCTGGGCGAGGTCCCCGGCGGGGCCCATCGCGATCGCGAGCCCGTTCCAGGCCTGGACGAACACCCAGTACAGGAAGCCGAACACGACACCGAGCACCACCACCAGCACGATCTCGCGCAGGGAGAGCCTCGGACGCCGGGCGGCACGAGCGGCCAGATCAGAGGCCTGCGAGGGAGTCTGGACGGGAGCCCGGGAGGGGGTCTCTGCCGGAGTCTGTGCGCGGGTCATCGCGTCTCCTCGCCGAGCTCGCGCACCTCGTGGGAGGGGCTGTTCAGGGAGAGGGTGAGATGGCTGGTGACGTGCTGCACGCTGCGACCCACCTGCAACCAGCCGGCGACGGCAGTCGCGATCACCTCGCCGATGTCGCCCTCGAGGCGGGTGACGAAATGCTCGGAGCCGCGGAAGGTGCCCAGCTCCCGGGCGCGGTCGATCGCGGCGTAGATGTCGCGCATGTGGTCCGGCGCGGTGCCGTCGGCGGCGACCTGGTCCGCCAGCGGGTACAGCGCCCACTCCGCGGAAGCGAAACGGCCGGTGCGACGGGGCTCGGTGATCCCGACGTCGCGCGGGCCGGCGCCACCGGGAAGCTCGCAGGTCACCTCTCCCGGGCAGCCGCGCGAGAGGGTCACGGAGAGGGTGGCGTGGTGCTCGGTGCGGGCGAGGTCGTCTGCGAGGTCGATGAGATACCGCTGCAGGTGGGCTTCGTGGCCGCCGAGATAGGTGGAGACGTCCCCCGTCTCGCGCACCAGGCCGGTGAGGTCGAGCCGGGACAGGATGCCGACGAGCACTCGGGCGTAGTCATCGGTCATGACGGCTGCGGTGACCCTGGCGCCGACGCCGAAGCCGAGCGGGGTCTCGGTGGGATCCGGGGCGGTGCCCGGGAGGGTGGCGGGGGTGCCGACGGGAGTGATGCTCACGATCCGTGCCTTTCACGAGGGCACGGGCGCGCAGCGACGATCGCCTGGCGGAGCTTCCTGCGCCGGCATGATCCGGATCAGGTTCTACGGTCGGAGTTCGAGAACTCCCTCTCAGCCCGGCCTACCGGACTCCCGTGCACGGAAGCACCGTACCCCGATCCGGCGTCCCTGGAGCGCGGCGGTCCACGAACCAGTGGCTGGACCGGGCGGCGGCGGAGACCAGGATCCGGTCGAAAGGTCCGTCCGCCGGCGCCCCCAGCACCCCGGGGAGGGCTTCGCGGATCTCCGCGCGGCCGTCCTCGCGGCCGACGGTCCCGGCGAGCGCGGCACGGGCAGGTGCCAGCAGGCTCACCTGCCGCTCCACACCCACCACGCTCCCGGAGGGTCCGACGAGGTGGGCGAGCAGCGCCGTGGTCCAGCCGGAACCGGCACCGACGTCGAGCACGTGCTGCCCCTCACGCACATCGAGCAGGCGGAGCATGTCCAGCACCGTGCTGGGTTGGGAGTTGGTCTGGCCCACTCCGATCGGCAGCGGGGAATCCACGCCGGCACGGTCCCGCAGCTCCGGGGGCAGGAAGTGCTCCCGGGGCACCGCATGCATCGCGCGGGAGGCACCGTCGCCGGTCCCTGCTCGGTCCGCGGGGTCCCGCCGGTCCTCGGACCGGTTCCTGTTCCTTTCGGCGCTCATGGCGCGATCAGCTCCCGGGGAGCTCGATGACCCCGTCGACCGGCCAGTCACGCACCTCCGTGCCCTCGGGAGCGAGGGCAGTGGCCTGGCGCAGATAGATCGGTCGGCCCACGTCGCTCGCAATCGCCTCATGCACGGGCAGGGCCAGCGTCGGGCCGACGGCGCGGAGGAAGTCGACGGTCTCGGACACTTTCGACCAGGGGGCGACGACGGCGAAGGCGAGCACGTCGATGCCGTGGAACTCCGGCAGCGGCTCGAGGGAATCTCCGGTCACGCCGAGCCGGGGGCCGTCCCCCGCGGAGATCACGAGACCCGAATTGCCGACCCGCGGAATGTCCGGGTGGATGATCGCGTGCCGGCCGCCGACAGCCTCGATCCGCAACGAGCCGTGGCCCGGGACCGCGGCAAGCACGTGCGCGTCCCCGGCGGCGAGCGGACGCAGCTGCTCGGGGCGCACCGCAGCGGCGCCGTCGACCGCCTCCCGTAGCTGCTGCGCGGTCTCGGGCTCCGCGATCACCTCGGCGGTGGTCGCCAGGCGAAGCACCTCGTCCAGCAGGGTGCGGTCCACGTGATCGGGGTGCTGATGGGTCAGGAGCACGGCGTCGATCCCTGTCAGCACCGCGGCGCCGAGGCCGCGCACGGCCTCGCCGCTGAAGCCGCCGGGATCGATCAGCAGTCGACGCCCGCCGGTCTCCACCAGCAAGCACGAGTGGACGAGGTGGCGGATCTTCATCGGTTCCTCCTGGGAATGGGTGCGACGGTCCCTCGAACCTATCGCCGTCGGCACCGTCTGCACAGGGGGCGGCCCCCCGGCGCGTGCTCGCCTCCACCGATCGGTGGAGGCGATCGTGGCTACTCGGTGGTACCGACTGCATCGCCGCGCTCCCAGACTCGAGCCATGACCAGCACACGGACCGCCCCGACCCCGGCACCCGCCGCAGACCCTCCGCCCGCCCTCGCCGTCTCCCACCTCGTGAAGTCCTACAGCGGCCGCCGCGTCGTCGACGATGTGTCATTCCGTGTCACCCGGGGCACGATCTTCGGGCTGCTCGGCCCCAACGGCGCCGGTAAGACCACCACCCTCGAGATGTGCACGGGGCTGCGACACCGCGAGTCCGGCACGATCGACCTGCTGGGCCTGGACCCGACGGCGCTCGGCAGCCGGGACCGCAACCGGGTGGGGATCGTCGCCCAGAGCGGCAGCGAGCGCGCCTCGCTCACGGTGCGGGAGATGGTCTCCCAGTACGCGGCCTACTGCGAGGACCCGTGGGACGTCCCCGAGCTGCTCGAGGCGACCGGCCTCGCGGAGAAGGCCGGCGCTCGCATCGCGAGCCTCTCCGGCGGGCAGCGCCGACGCCTCGACGTGGCCACCGGGATCGTCTCCCGGCCGGAGCTGCTGTTCCTCGACGAGCCCACCACCGGCTTCGACCCGGCCGCGCGGCGCGAGTTCTGGGAGCTGATCCGGGAGCTGCGCCGGCTCGGCACCACCATCGTCCTGACCAGCCACTACCTCGATGAGGTCGAGTTCCTGGCCGACCGCGCCGCCGTGCTGCGTGCCGGGCGGATCGTTGCCGAGGGCACCGTCGCCGAGATCCGTCGGGCCCACGGCACCCTCTCCACGGTCACCTGGACCGGCCCCGACGGGCCGCAGGCGCGCGTGGTCGAGGACCCCGAGCCGCTGCTGCGCGAGCTGCTGGCCGCCCATCGCCGCCTGCCCGATCTCGAGGTGCGCCGCCCCTCCCTCGAGGAGATCTACCTCGGCCTCGTCTCGGAGGGACCCCGATGAGCGCCACCACCGCTCCCGCCCAGCCTCCTGCCGCCCCGACGTCGGCCAGCTCCCGCCGCTCCCCCTCCCTGCTGCGCGCCGTCGGCGTGCGCACCCGCGTCGAGCTGCTGCAGTTCTACCGCGAGCCGCTCCAGGTGATCTTCGGCTTCGCCTTCCCGATCGTGCTGTTCGCGATCTTCGCGACGATCTTCGACCAGGCCTGGACGCTGCAGGACGGCACCGAGGTCACGGCCTCCACCTACTACCTCGCCGGGATGATCGCCGCCGCGGTGATGACCTCGGGCTTCCAGTCCACCGCGGAGATCATCGCGACCGAGCGCGACGACCGCACCCTGCGGCGTCTCGTGGTGAGCCCCATGCCCCGCAGCGCCTACCTGATCGCCAAGGTGGTTCTCGTGGCCCTCAACACCACCCTGCAAACGGCCCTGCTGCTGGTCGTCGCGCGATTCGCCTTCGACGTGCCGATGCCCCACCAGATGTTCACCTTCGCCTGGGTGCTGCTGCTGGGCACGGCCGCGACCACCGCCGCCGGGGTCGCCTTCGCCTCGGCGCTGCCCTCGGGCCGGGCCGCGATCGCCGCCTCCGCCCCCATCACGGTGGTGCTCAGCTTCTTCTCCGGCAGCTACATCCCGATGACGGAGCTGCCCACCTGGCTGCAGAACCTGGGTTACGTCTTCCCCCAGGCATGGATCGCACGCGGTCTGCGCCTCTCGCTGCTCCCGGAGGAGTTCGGGGAGCAGATCGAGATCGCCCCCTTCGGCCTGGACGACCTGTCGATCCCGGTGCTCGCGGCACTAGTGTTGAGCTCATGGCTGATCGTCATGCTGGTGCTGGCGAGGACCACGTTCCGGTGGAGTCCTCGTGACGCAGGCTGAGCGTCGCACGCTGATCGCCGGCGGGAACCTCTGCACCCTGGACGGCGTGCCGCGGAGCTGGGCCACCAACTGGCCCCTCCACCTGATCGTCGCCGGGACCGCGCTGCTGGGACTGGTGATCTCCCCCGGGCCGCTCACGGCCCTGCTGGTCTCGTTCTGGCTCGCCGCCTACGCCGCCACGCACTGGGCGGTAGTGCTGCGCAGCCTGCCCGGTGCCGGCACGGTGAGCACGATCGTGCTCGGCGGGATCGCCGTGGCCCTGCTGGGGGTCTCGAACGTGGGCCTGCACCTCTTCGCCGCGTTCATGCTGATGTGGGTGCTGCATTCCACCTACCGCGCGGGGCTGGCCGCGACGCTGCTGCTCGCGGGCGGGGTCGTCCTGGTGCTGTTGCCGCGGGGGCTCGAGAGCGGCGCGGCCGGGGTGGCGGTGGCGCTCGCGACCGGGCTGGGCAGCGCACTGTTCTCCGTGCTGATGGCGACCTGGATCTGGCAGATCGAGACCCTCTCCCACGAACGCCGGGAGCTGGCCGAGGAGCTCGCCGACTCCGTGCAGAGCCTGGAGCGCACCCGCTCCGCGCTGCTCGTCCTCGAGCATCAGCGCGGGGTCGACGAGGAGGCGGGCCGGCTCGCCGCCGAGATCCACGACACCCTCGCCCAGTCCTTCACCTCGATCACGATGCTCTCCCAGGCCGCCCGGCACACCAGCGGCTCCGACGGGGCTGGCGGGGTGGGCGGGACCGACAGCACTCCCGTGCCGCTGCTGGCCCAGATCGAGGAGATCTCCCGGGAGGGCCTCGCCGAGTCCCGCGCGCTGATCGCCCGCACCCAGGCGCCCCTCGACCTCGGTGCGGCCCTGAACCGTCTGGCCGCGGACCTCGAGCAGCGCACCGGCGTACGCACCACGGTGGACTCCTCCGGCTGGTCCTCGGTCGCGACCCGCACCGAGGTGGTGCTGCTGCGCACCCTCCAGGAGGCGCTGCGCAACATCGAGCGGCATGCCGGCGCGGGCTCCGTGCGGATCCGCCTGACCCGCGAGGAGGGGGACGCGCTGCTCGAGGTCTCCGACGACGGCGCCGGCTTCGATGTGGACCTGCCCACCGCGGGCTACGGCCTGGTGGGGACGCGCTCCCGGCTCGAAGCCGAGGGCGGGGTGCTGCACCTGGTCTCCTCCCGCGGCGCGGGCACCACGCTGCGGGCCGTCCTGCCCGTCACCGCGACCACCCCGGAGGTGCCCGATGCCGAGCCCGATGCCGAGTGAATCCCTGCGCGTGGTCCTGGCCGATGACCACCCGATCTTCCGCTCCGGGGTGCGGGCCGTGCTCGAGTCCGCCGGGCACGAGGTGGTGGCCGAGGCCGGCACCGGCCAGGAGGCGGTCGACGCCGTCGAGCGCCTCCAGCGCGACGGCCGGGGCCCCGACGTGGTGCTCATGGACCTGCGGATGCCCGGCACCGACGGGGTCGAGGCCACGCGCCTGCTCAGCAGCTCCGCGTCTCCGGTCCCCGTGCTGGTCCTGACCACCTACGACACCGACGCACTGATCCTGCGAGCGATCGAGGCGGGAGCGACCGGCTACCTGCTCAAGGACACCCCTGCGCCGCAGCTGCTCGAGGCGGCGGCGAGCGCCGCGACCGGCCGCACCACCCTCGCCCCCGTCGCCACCGCCGCGATCGCCTCCTCGCTGCGCGCACCGCGGCCCGAGGCCCTCACCGCCCGTGAGCTCGACGTGCTGCGCCTGGTCGCGACCGGCAGGTCGAACGCGGAGATCGGACAGCGGCTCTCGATCGCGGCGTCGACGGTGAAGTCCCATCTGCTGCGGATCTTCACGAAGCTCGGGGTGGACGACCGGACGCGGGCCGTGACCCTGGCCCTCGAACGTGGCCTGCTCTGAACCGAGGCGACCGGGAGGTCGTTCCCACGGTGGGCAGGCCCCCGCCGATCGGCTCCGGCTCGGTACGATGTCCTCGTCGGGCCCGACCCGTCGGCCGACCCCGTGCCGACCGCTCACCCGCACTGCAGATCCACCCGCCCGGCCCGCCCCATCGCGGCCGTCGTCCCCCAGGAGAGTCCCCATGCCACGTGTCGTGGTCCACGTCATGCCGAAGCCGGAGATCCTCGACCCGCAGGGCAAGGCCGTCGCCGCCGCACTGCCGCGACTCGGTTTCGAGGGCATCGCCTCGGTGCGCCAGGGCAAGCGCTTCGAGCTCGAGGTCGAAGGTGAGATCACCGACCAGGTGCTCGCCTCCCTCCGCGAGGCCGCCACCACCCTGCTGTCCAACCCCGTCATCGAGGACGTCGTCTCGATCGACGTCGAGGACGAGGCCGACGGGGCGCAGGCCTGATGCGCATCGGTGTGGTGACCTTCCCGGGCACGCTGGATGACCGGGATGCGCTGCGCGCGGTGCGGATCGGAGGGGCCGAGCCGGTCGCCCTCTGGCACGGCGAGGACTCTCTGCAGGACGTCGAAGCGATCGTGCTCCCCGGCGGCTTCTCGTACGGCGACTACCTGCGCGCCGGCGCGATCAGCCGCTTCGCCCCGGTGATGGAGAAGGTCGTCGACGCCGCCAAGGGCGGGATGCCGGTGCTCGGCATCTGCAACGGCTTCCAGATCCTCTGCGAGACGCATCTGCTGCCCGGCGCGATGATCAAGAATGCGCACCGTGCGTTCCTCTGCCGCGACCAACCGCTGACGGTCGAGAACACGAGCACGGCCTGGACCTCCGGCTACGAGAAGGGCCAGGTCATCCGCATTCCGCTGAAGAACCAGGATGGCCAGTACGTCGCCGATGAGCGCACCCTCGCCGAGCTCGAGGACGAGGGCCGGATCGTGTTCCGCTACGCCGCTGGCGCCACCCACGGCCCGGCCGGTTTCGAGGCGAACCCCAACGGCTCCCGCCATGACATCGCCGGAATCACCAACGCCGCAGGCAACGTCGTGGGCCTGATGCCGCACCCTGAGCACGCGGTCGAGACCGGCTTCGGCCCGGACCAGCCCGGCGAGGGCACCCGCTCCGGCACCGACGGCCTGGCGATGTTCACCTCGGTGCTGCGCAGCATGGTGAGCTGACCAGCCCCGCCAGCGGTCCCAGCCCCGTGAGCGGGGCAAAGTGGGGGAAATAGCGCAGGCTATCGCCCTACTTTGCCCCGCTGACGGGGATTTTTAGTTGCGCCCAGGTGACGGGGCTTTTCACGTCGCTCCGCTGGAGTGGCGTCTCAGGGCGGGAGCGGACGGGTCAGCGGGTGGCGCTGAGCACGGTGAAGCGGCGGTCGCGGGCGCGCTGCTGCACGGCACCGACCCGGCGCTCCACCTCGGTGCGGTAGCGCAGGTAGGAGTTGTGCACGAACCACAGCTGACCGCCGGGGCGCAGCACGCGCGCGGCGGTGTCGAGCAGCCCCTGCACAAGGGTCGCGTCGACAGAGGTGCCGTCGTGGAAGGGCGGGTTCAGCAGCACCAGGTCCAGGCTCGCATCGGCGACTCGTGAGAGCGCGTCGTCCCAGCTCACCTCGACGCCGTCCCGTTCGAGGCCGCTTGCGGCGAGGGTCGCGCGGGCGGAGCTGACGGCGTCTGCGTCCGCGTCGCTGCCCAGCACGTTCGCCTCGGGCAGGGCCGCCGCGAGGTAGGCGGTCATGAGACCGTTGCCGCAGCCGAGGTCCGCGGCGGTGGTGAGCGGGGCGTCGGGTGCGGTGAGCTTCCCTGCGGCCAGGGCTCGGTCGAGGGTGTCCAGCAGCAGACGGCTGCCGGCGTCGGCCGAAGCTCCGCCGAAGACTGTGCCGATGCCGCGCAGCGCGATCGTGCGCTGCTGTCCGCGCACCGTGACCCGCGCGGAGCTCTCGGCCGCAGCCGGGGCCGCGGCGGACTCCCGCAGACCGGTCGCGATGAGGGCGCGTGACTTGCCGATGCCGCGGCTCGCACGAACCTCGGAGAAGACCGTCGCGAGCGCGTCGTTCTGAGCCCGGGTCATGTGCTTCACGCGGCCGCCCGCGATGATCTCCAGACCGTCCTGACCGCCGGACCGGACCGCCGCGGCGAGTCGCCGGGCGCGGTCCTCGAGGGCGTGGACGGCCTTGGGCAGCCGCATGAGCACCCGCAGGTGCCCCTCGACCTCCGCGGCCGCCTGCTCGAGCGGGATCGTCTCGGGGCCTGCAGGGACCCGCAGGCGACCGGCCTCGATCTGCGTGGCGAAGCGCTCTCGCAACGTCGCGGCGAGCGGGAGGGAGGAGGTCCAGCTGAGCACCACGGCATCCGGGTGCTCGGCGACGGAGGCGAGGGCGAACGCGGTGAGCTCGCCGGTCGCGTCGTCGACCACGACCAGGTCGCACGGGCAACCGGCACCGAGCTCCTCGGCCGCGGCGATGATCACGCGGTCGGTCTGGTCCGGGCCCTGAGGCGCAGGCGCAACCGGAGGTGCGTCGACGGCTTCGTCAGCGAAGAGATCCCCCTCGAAGGGATCTGAGGCGAAGGGATCTGCGTCGGAGGGGTCTGCTGCGGGGTTCTGGGGCACGGGGTTCAGTCCTTCGGAATGCCGACGCGGCCGCGCGAGCGCAGCCGGCCGTTGGGGAGTGCGGGAGCGGGCAATGCCGCGGGGGTGTGCGGGGCGAAGGGGCCGAACTGCTCGGCATCGGCCGACAGGCCGCCCCGCGAGCGGGCCTCCGGGTGGATCGGGGCCTCGGCGAGCGTACCCTCCGCACCGATCTCCGCCTGGTAGCGGGCCCTGAACTCCACGATCTCCTCATGGCTGCGGCCCACGAAGTTCCACCACATCAGGATGTCCTCGCCGAGCGGCTCGCCGCCGAGCAGCATCGCGCGGAGGTCCTCCCCCTCCTCGGCCCGGATCTCGAGCACGGTGGCACCGTCGGGCAGCACCAGCAGCTCGCGTTCGGCGGCGCGGGCGCTCCGGTCTCCGGTGAGCGGTCCCTCGTCGGAGGATGCCGCGTCGACGGCGGGTCGTGCGGCGCTGCCAGCTTCGGCGTCCGCGGTGGGTCCGACGGCGGTGAGCTGCGCGGCGCCGCGGTCCACGAGCAGGCCGTACTCGTGGCCGGGGTCCAGCGCGATGCGCAGGGTGCTGCCGGCGCGCAGATCGAGCTGGACCATGCTCAGCGGAGTGTCGGTCTCGGTCGCGCTGCGGTCCTCGAGCACGGTGCCGTCCTCGAGCTCGCCGCGGAAGCTCCCCAGGCCCACTCGGGCGCGGGCATCGTCGTTCCCGATCACAGGTGGGGTGGAGACCTCGAATCGCTGCACTCCGTAGCGAGTCCGGTCCGGCAGCGCGTACCAGAGCTGGATGCCGTGCAGGATCGTGGTGTCCAGGGCGGAGAACTCCGAGTGGGTGATGCCGGAGCCGGCGACCATCATGTCCACGTCCCCGGGGCGGACCAGGGCGTGGCTGCCGAGGGAGTCGCGGTGGGTGATCGCACCGTCGAACAGCCAGGACACGGTCGCGAGCCCGGTGTGCGGGTGGCGGGCCACCTGCATCCCGCCGCCGGTGGAGACGTCATCGGGCCCGAAGTGGTCCACGAAGCACCAGGCGCCGATCAAGGAGGTCGCTCGGGCGGGCAGGGTGCGGTGGACGGTCATCCCGCGCGGCCCACCGAGCGGTACCTCGCGCGGGGCGAGCAACACGAAATCCTCGAAGGCGCTCATGGCCCGAGTCTAGGTCGCCCGCCGCACGAGGAGAGGTGCCGCTCCCCCGACACCTCTCTCCCTACGGCGGGTCACCCCGAACGTGCGCAGTCCGCGGCAGCGCGCCCGCTCAGCGGCAGCTCGCGCCAGGCCGCAGTGTCACTCCCAGATCGCGGTCTCCGGGTCCACGCCGTGGGCGCGGGCATTCTCCTCGATCACGGACCGCACCCAGACGGCGAGGCCGTCGGCCCGCTCGTCGTAGTGGGCGGCGAAGCGCGGATCCTCGGTGTACATCCGGGACAGCACCACCTGCATGGAGAGGGTGCAGTCGTAGTGGCGGTCGATGGAGGCGCGGTGACGCTCGGCGAGCGCATCAGCCTCCTCGCTCCCCGGCTGGGCACCTCGCGCGAAGGCCTCGGCGAGCGCGGCCTCGACGGCCTCGGTCTCGTCCTTGATCTCCTGCCACTGCCCGGCGTCCCGCTGCGCTGTGCGCGCGGCGGACTGCTTCCAGGCGTCGGTGCCGCCCCAGCGCTCGCGCGCCTCGTCCTGGTAGGCGGGGTCCCAGTCGGTGCCGAAGATGCGGGCCTGCTCCTGCGGGGTGAGGTTCACCGGGCTCTGGTCCTGGCCGGTCGTGTCAGTCATGTCGGTCCTCTCGATCATCTCGTCGACGGCGTGCGCCGCCCTCTCGAGCCGTCGGATCCGCTCTGCGAGGAGCGTCCTTTGGCGAAGGAGGTGCTCGCGCGGGTCGACGGAGGGGTCATCGAGGATCTCTCCGATCTGCGCGAGCGCCAGACCGAGCTCGCGGTAGACGAGCACCCGGTGGATCCGGGCCACGTCGTCGGCGTCGTAGAGGCGGTACCCCGACCAGGTGCGCCCGCTCGGGCACGCCAGGCCGATCGCATCCCAGTGGTGCAGGGTGCGGACGCTCACGCCGACGAGGTCGGCGATGCGGCCCACGGTGAGGCCCTCGTGCACTGTCGTCTCGGTCATGGGCTCCACCCTCCGGCCTGACGTCGCGTGAGGGTCAAGTGTGCTCATCGCGCTGCATCGTCGAGACGGGCGACCAGCCGCTTCGGCGCCACCGTGCGGTAGGACTCCTCGACCAGCTCGGCGAGCTCCTGGGAGTCGGTCCGCTCGTCCAGATCCAGACCGATCCAGCCGGAGGCTCCGAGGTAGGCCGGGACGAAGCAGCGCGGGTCCTGGCCCAGCGCCGCCGTCTCAGCGGGCGGCAGGTGGAGCATCACCGCCTGGTCGTGCGCATGCCACTCCCCTTCGATCCTCACCGAGCCGCCGTAGTAGCAGTGGACCCTGGTGGTGAAGAAGGCGGGCCGACCATGGCTGACCTTCTCCAGCGCGCCGGGCAGGGCCAGCGCGATCGCGCGCACCTGCTCCAGCAACGGATCGTCGTCATCGAACATCTGCGGATGCGCCATACCGCGATCCTCCCGCAGCGGCGCGGACGGCGCCACCCTCGGCGGCCGTACGCTGAGCGCATGGCTTCGATTCCCCTTCTGGTCGACTTCGATCCCGGCATCGACGACGCGATCGCGCTGAGCTACCTCGCCGCGCATCCGGAGGTCGAGATCGCCGGCCTCATCGCCACCGGCGGCAATGTCGAGGTGGGGCTGGTGCACCGCAACGCCCTGGTGCTCGCCGAGCTGCTCGGCATCGACGCGCCGATCGCGCGGGGCGCGGAGCGGCCGCTCGTACAGGAGCCGATGTATGCCGACGACACCCACGGCCCCAGCGGGATCGGCCATGCGAAGCTCCCTGAGCCGATCCTCGCCGGAGATCCGCGCAGCGGAGCGCAGCTGTGGGTGGACCTCGCCCGGGCCCGACCCGGCGAGCTGGTGGCCCTGGTGCTGGGCCCGCACACGAACCTGGCCCTGGCGCTGGAGATCGAGCCCGAGCTGCCTCGACTGCTGAAGCGCCTGCACATCATGGGCGGGGCGATCAACCACCGCGGCAACACCGGCCCCACGAGCGAGTGGAACATCGCCGTGGATCCCGAGGCGGCTCAGCGCGTGCTCGTCGCGTTCACCGGCGCGCCGCAGCGCCCGGTGCTCGGCTCGCTCGAGGCCACCGAGGCGGTCCGCTTCACCCAGGACACCCTGGACCGCTTCGTGGCGCTCGTCGAGACCACCGGGCACCCGGTCGCGCAGATCCTGGTCGATGCTCTGCGCTTCTACTTCGAGTTCCATGAGGCCGACGGATTCGGCTGGATGGCGCATGTGCACGACCCGCTGGTCACGGCCCACGCGGTCACGGGCGACTTCGCGGCCACCCGCCCGCTCGCGGTGGATGTCGAGCTCGCGGGCACCCTGACCCGCGGCCAGACGGTCGGCGACGAGCTGGGCCGGTGGGGCCGGGAGCCGAACGTCGAAGTGCTCACTGACGTGCGGGCCGCGGAGTTCATCGGCCACCTGCTGGAGACGCTGCAGAACGGACTGGTTCGGACCGGCCGACGAGGCTGAGCCATCAGCCACTGAACCGTCGGCCGCTGCATCGGCGGCGCCTGCACGCTGCGAGAGCATCTCCCACCGCACTCTCTATGCTGCTCCGACTCACCGTTCCCAGCCCACCGCGAGATCGACCTTTGGCGCAGCTTCCAGAGAAGAAGGAGCGCCCAAGGTCGATCTCGATGCTGCCAGGCGGCTCAGTGCTGCTCCGGCTCACCCGCCCAGCGTGGTCACCTCGACGGTGAAGCACTGGCGCGGTCCCTTGTCCCCGCGACCGGCGCGCCAGCCGGTGCAGGTGACCGTGCCCGCATCCTTGTCATCCTCGAAGGCGACCAGGACGGTGCCGGGCAGAGTCACCGGAGCGTCGAAGGAGACGTCCCAGCGCAGGGGCCGGGAGAGGTCCACGCGCGCCTCGGTGAACGCGCGAGAGGCGGTGTACATCCCGTGCGCGATCGCCGAAGGGAACCCGAAGGCCTTCGCGCTGAGCGCTGACATGTGGATCGGGTTCACGTCACCGGAGACCGCCGCATAGCGCCGACCGGTGTCGGCCGGCAGTGACCAGCGGCCCGTCGGCGTCGGCGCGTCGAAGGCACGACGCTCGGCGCGGCCGCCGCTCTCGGAGGAGGCCTCCGAGGCCGGCATCTCCGAGGAAGGCGCCCCAGTGCCGAGCGCCTCGGACGACGGCGCGCCGCCCTTGGTCAGGTAGGTCGACACGTCGGTGGCGATGATCTCGCCGTCCTCGCCGAGGATCGTGGAGACCGCCTCGAAGGTGCGCCCCTTGCGGTGGGGGCGAAGGTCCCGCACCCGGCACTCGACGTCCACCAGCTCGCCTACCCGCACCGGCCGATGCTGGAGGACCTGGTTGCGCAGGTGCACCAGGCCCAGCAGGGGGAAGGGGAAGTCCCGCCGTGCCATGAGGGCGAGGGAGACCGGGAAGGCGAGCACGTGCAGCACGCCCGGGTGGACAAGATCGGTGGCCGGCCCGCCCATCAGGTGGTCGAAGTCGCGGGAACGGTCGGCGTCGATCCGCACGGAGCGCACCCGGTAGGCGGTGCTCGGGAGCACCGGCTCTCCGCGGCAACGGCCTCCTCGAGCGCGGCCTCCGCGCGGATCCAGCGCGGCGGCGTAGACGGCGGGGAAGGAGGGGACGTCGGCGAGGTCCTTCATCTGCTCGGTGCCGCCCTGCGGCGACGAGCCCTGCGGCGACGAGTTCCGCTGCGAGGAACTCCGCTGCGAGGTGCTGGAGTCCGAGGGGCTCGGCATGGCGCTCACTTCCCGACCATGTTCTGACCGCACACGCGCAGCGTCTCACCGCGGATCCCGCCCGCCTCAGCGGAGGAGAGGAAGGAGATCGCTTCGGCGACGTCGAGGGGCAGCCCACCCTGCTGGAGCGAGTTGACCCGGCGTGCCACCTCGCGGGTGAGGGCTGGCATCTTGGCGGTCATCTCGGTCTCGATGAAGCCGGGGGCGACGGCGTTGGCGGTGCCGCCCAGCGCCTCGAGCTTCCCGGCGAGCGCGTCGACGAAGGAGATCACGCCGGCCTTCGAGGCGGCGTAGTTGGTCTGGCCGCGGTTGCCGGCGATGCCGCTGGTGGACGCGAGGGACACCACCCGTGGCTGCTCGCCGAGCACGTCACCCGCCTCGATCAGCGCCTCGGTGAGGGTGATCTGGCTGGTGATGTTCACCGCGAGGACGGGGTCCCAGCGGTCGGGGGTCATATTGGCCAGCAGCTTGTCGCGGGTGATCCCCGCATTGAGGACGATCACATCGAGGATCAGTCCCCGCTCCCGGAGGAAGCTGACCAGTCGTTCCCCTGCTCCCTGGGAGGTGACGTCCAGCTGGATCGGCACCGCGCGCAGCTCATTGGCGAGCCGTGCAAGTTCGGTGCCGGCGCCTGGGACGTCGAGCACCACGAGCTTCGCGCCGTCTGCCGCGAGGGTGCGGGCGATCGCTGCGCCGATGCCGCGCGCGGCGCCGGTGACCAGCGCCGTGCGTCCGGCCAGCGGCAGAGTGTCGTTCTCGGTCCGGCTGCCGTCGCCGGTGGAGACGGTGAGCAGCTGACCGGTGACGAAGGCGCTGCGGGCGGAGAGGAAGAAGCGCAGCGCGCCGATCACGCCGGGAGCATCCAGCGCGACACCGTCCTCGACGAGGACGCCGTTGGCGGTCGCCCCTCCGCGCATCTCGTGGGCGAGGGAGCGCAGGAAGCCCTCGACACCGCCGCGGGCGGCGTCCTGCGCCGGGTCCTCACCGCGGGCGGGACGGGACAGGGTGATCACCCGGGCACCGGGGGCGAGGCTGCGCATGGCACTGCCCAGCGGGAGCACCAGCGGGCCGAGATCCGCGGGCGAGGCGATCTCGTCGGCCACCATGATCACGGAGCCGACCTTCCGCAGCTCCTCGAAGCGGCGGCGCACGTCGGCGCCCCAGAGCAGGAGCAGTCGGGCGATCTCGTCGGCCCCGGCGGAGTCGCCCAGCACCACGACCGGGCCGAGCACGGGCTCGGGTCGGTCGGAGCGGCGCGGGAGCTTCGAGGGACGCGGCAGGCCCAGCTGCTTGGCGAGGGCACCGCCGGGGGCGGAACGGGTGAAGCGGGTGTAGGCGTCGGTCATGGGAACCTCCGGTTCAGAACGGCGGGTGCGGGGTGGCGGAGTGGATTCGGCAGGACTCAGTCAGGACTCAGTCGGTGACGGACTCGAGCAGCACCACGGTGCCCTGACCGGCGGCGGCGCACACGGAGATCAGCCCGCGCTGGACGCGGCCGGTCTCCTTGGCCCGTTCGTGCAGGAGCTTGGAGAGGGTCGCGACGAGGCGCCCCCCGGTGGCCGCGAAGGGATGCCCCGCCGCGAGCGAGGAGCCGGCGACGTTGAGCTTGGCGCGGTCGATGCTTCCCAGCGCTCCGCCGCGGCCCAGCCGCTCCCGGCAGAACTCCTCGGACTCCCAGGCCTTCAGAGTGCTCAGCACCGTCGAGGCGAAGGCCTCGTGGATCTCGTAGAAGTCCAGGTCCTGGAGGGAGAGCCCGTTCGCATCGAGCAGCTCCGGCACCGCAAAGGCGGGAGCCATGAGCAGGCCCTCGTCCCCGTGCACGTAGTCGACGGCGGCGCTGCGGGCGTCGACCACCCGCGCGAGCGGCGTGAGTCCGCGCTCGGCGGCCCATTCGGCACTGCCCATCAGCACCGAGGAGGCGCCGTCGGAGAGCGGGGTGGAGTTGCCGGCGGTCATGCTCGGCTCAGCGACCTGCGGGGACTTCGTCCCGAAGACGGGCTTGAGGGAGCTGAGCTTCTCGAGTGTGGAGTCGGCGCGCAGGTTCTGGTCGCGGGACAGGCCGCGATAGCCGGTGACCAGGTCATCGAAGAAGCCCGCGTCATAGGCGGCGGCGAGGTTCTTGTGAGAGGCGAGCGCGAGCTCATCCTGCGCCTGGCGGGTCACTCCCCATTCGGCGGTGGTCAGCGCCTGGTGCTCTCCCATCGACAGCCCGGTGCGGGGCTCGCCGTTGCGAGGCGGGACCGGGGCGAGGTCGGCCGGGCGGATCGCGCTGAAGGCCTTCAGACGCTGGCCGGTGGTCTTCGCGGCAAAGGCGCGGTGCAGGATGCGGCGCAGGCGCGGTGTGACCTCGATCGGTGAGTCCGAGGCGGAGTCGACGCCGCAGGCGATGCCCGAGTCGATCTGGCCCAGCTGGATCCGGTTGGACACGTGGATCACGGTCTCGAGGCTGGTGGCGCAGGCCTTGGACATGTCGATCGCCGGGGTGCGCGGGTCCAGGGGTGTGCCCAGGGCGCTCTCGCGGGTGAGGTTGAGGTCACCGGCGAGCTTGAGCACAGCGCCGCCGGCGATCTCGCCGAGCTTCTCACCCTGCAGCCCGAAGCGAGCCACGAGGCCGTCGAGCGCCGCGGTGAGCAGGTCCTGGTTGGAGATGCCGGCGTAGGGGCCGCCGGAACGGGCGAAGGGGATCCTGTTACCGCCGAGGATCAGGGCGTCGCGCGGGGAGTCGTGCTGGGTCACTGGGTGCACCTCTTCGTGGTCGCTGTGGTCTGTGCAATGGTTCGGGTCACCGCGAAGCTTCCCGGTCCTGGTTCGTGGTGGTGGTTCACGGTGCGGGCTCGTGGTGATCGTGGGGCGCGAGAGCCCGGGAAGTCTGAGCGCCCGCGCTCCCGCAGGAGTTCTCCGGGATCTTCTGCGGAACACTTTACATAGAACCGGCGGTACTTGATACCCTAGGTCTCGTGAACGCGACGACGCAAGCTTCCGTGGACGGCCGATCGGCTCGTTGGGCCCGCCACCGGGAAGAGAGACGTGCCGAGCTGCTCGATGTGGCTCGGCACCTCATCCATGAGCAGGGCCCCGATGTGACGATGGAGGACATCGCCGCGGCCTCCGGCACCTCCAAGTCCATCGTCTACCGCTACTTCGAGGACAAGGCCCAGCTCCAGCGCGCACTGGGGCGCAGCATCCTGTCCACGATGCACGGCAAGCTGCTGGAGGAGATGCGAGTCCTCGAGGCTCGCGTCGGCCGCGAACCCGAGGCCGACGAGCGGATCCACGCCATGATCCGCGCCTACGTCGAGACGGCCCAGCGCTCACCCGGCGTGTACCGGTTCGTCACCCGGCCCAGCGACGGGCTGAACCACTTCCTGTCCTCGGTCTCGCGACTGGTCGCGACCTTCCTGCCCGCCGAGATCCCGGCGCCGCAGGTCTGGGCCCACGGCTCCGTCGGCTTCGTCGAACGCGCCGTCGACGTCTGGATGACTGATCACGACACCTCTGAGATCTCTGAGGCCTCTGAGACCGCTGACGCCTCACACGCCTCACACGCCTCACACGCCTCACACGCCTCAGCCGACCCGACCGACCCGACCGACCCGGGCAACGCAGCCCAGCGCACCACCCCACTCACCTCCGATCAGCTCGTGACCCACCTGGTCACCTGGCTCATGAAGGGACTGCACGCATGACCACCGATTCCCGCACCGCACCCGCCACCACCACTTCCCCCGCCACGGCGGAGGTCTCCGACGTGACGACCACCGCCAATCCCACCGGACCCATCTCGATCCCGCCCGGCGGGAGCCCCCGGCTCGACATCGCGCAGGTCTCCGAGGCCCTGCTGGGCAAGTGGGCCGACGCCCGCCTCGAGGCCCGTGAGCGCGCCGCCCGCCCCGAGCTGCACCGACCGCTCGACGCCTCCGTCGCCGAGCATCGCGAGCGCGTCTACGAACAGCTCCAGCTCCTCGTGAAGGACGACGTCTCCCGCCGGATGCTGCCCGAGCACCTCGGCGGCCCCAACGACAACGGAGGCAACGTCGCCTCCTTCGAGGAGCTGGTCGTCGCGGACCCTTCCCTGCAGATCAAGGCCGGAGTGCAGTGGGGCCTGTACACCTCGGCGATCATCCAGCTGGGCAGTGAGGAGCAGCAGCACGCCTGGGTGCCCGATGCGATGGACCTGACCACTCCCGGCGCCTTCGCGATGACCGAGATCGGCCACGGCTCCGACGTCCAGTCCCTCGCCACCACCGCCACCTTCGACCCCGCTGGCGGGGAGGACGGGGAGTGGGTGATCCATACCCCGTTCCGCGCCGCCTGGAAGGACTTCCTGGGCAATGCGGCGATCCATGCGAAGGCCGCGACCCTGTTCGCACGCCTGATCACGAACGGCGTGGACCACGGCGTGCACTGCTTCTACGTCCCGGTCCGGGACGCGGCCGGGGAGCTGCTGCCCGGCATCTCGAGCGAGGACGACGGCGAGAAGGGTGGGCTGAACGGCATCGACAACGGACGCCTGGCCTTCGACCAGGTGCGCATCCCCCGCACCAACCTGCTGAACCGATACGGCGACGTCGCACCCGACGGCACCTACACCTCCCCCATCGAGTCTCCCGGCCGCCGGTTCTTCACGATGCTCGGCACCCTGGTCCAGGGCAGGGTCTCCCTGGACGGCTCCGCGATCCGGGCCAGCCAGCTCGCCCTGCATATCGCGATCACCTACGCGACCCAGCGCCGCCAGTTCAGCGCCGCGGATCCCACGCAGGAGACGGTGCTGATGGACTACCAGGCACACCTGCACCGCCTGCTGCCGAAGCTCGCCGAGACCTATGCCGGCGCCTTCGCGCACGAGCAGCTGCTGCAGGCCTTCGATGACGTGTTCTCCGGCCGGGCCGACGACCCCGAGTCCCGTGAGGACCTCGAGACCCTCGCCGCGACCCTCAAGCCCACCTCGACCCGGCTCGCGCTGGACACCGTCCAGGAGTGCCGCGAGGCCTGCGGCGGCGCCGGCTTCATGGCGGAGAACCAGCTGGTGGGGCTCCACCAGGACCTGGACGTCTATGCGACGTTCGAGGGCGACAACACCGTCCTGCTGCAGCTGGTCGCCAAGCGTCTGCTGTCCGACTACACCTCCGAGCTCAGCAGCGTGGACCGCGCCGGGATCGGCCGCTTCATCGCGCAGCGCGCCGAGGTGCTCGCCAAACGTCACACCCCCTGGGCACGCCTCGGCCAGAGCGTCGCCGATCGCGGCAACTCCCGACGCGCCTTCGACTCCATGCGCCAGGCGGAGTTCCAGGAGGAGATGCTCGCCGACCGTGCCCGGATCAAGGTCGAGGAGGTCGCCCTCGCGCTGCGCGGCGCCGGGAAGATGAGCCCGGCCGACGCCGCCTCCGAGGTCAACAAGCACCAGGTGGAGATGCTGGACGCCGCTCGCGCCCACGCCGATCTGGTGCGCTGGCGCGCCTTCACCGCCGGGATCGAGGGACTCGAAGGCCCCGGAGCTGAGGGCTCCCGGGCGGTGCTCACCGATGTGCGGGATCTGTTCGGACTCACCGCGATCAACGATGACCTGGCCTGGTTCCTGCTCAGCGGGATGATCTCCACCCAGCGCGGCCGTCAGATCGACAACGATCTGCGCCGGCTGCTGTGGCGTCTGCGCCCGCATGTGCTCGATCTGGTCGCCGCCTTCGACATCCGCCCCGGCCACGTGCGGGCGCCGATCGCGCTGGGCGGGGAGCAGGAGCGCCAGGATGAGGCCGCCGCGTACTTCCGCGCCCAGCGTGCCAGCAAGTCCGCGCCGGTCAGCGAGAAGACGCTCCGGGACCAGGCGAAGAAGGCGAAGCGGGCGGCCAGCTCCCGCAGCAGCGTCGCCCCCTGAGCCTCCCAGGGCGGCCCGGGTCTCAGCACCTGCCCCGGTCCGCCCTGCCGGGCGCCGCGATCGTAGACTGTGGTCGCCGGGTCCGGGCCCTCATGGCCCGCCCGCACCCCAGCCCTCGTGATGAACGGACCCGAAACCGCGATGACCGCCGACCTCGCCCCCTCCACCCCGCACGGCACGCCCGCGGACGTCGACACGGTCGAGCATGCCGCCTCCACCCCCGAGCAGGCTCAGCCGTGGGCCGACCTCGGGCTCAAGGATGACGAGTACGCGAGCATCCGCGAGATCCTCGGCCGCCGCCCCACCAATGCCGAGCTCGCCATGTACTCGGTGATGTGGTCCGAGCACTGCTCGTACAAGTCCTCCAAGATGCACCTGCGCACCTTCGGCAAGCACACCACCGAGAAGATGCACGAGAAGCTCCTGGTGGGCATGGGCGAGGACGCGGGCGTGGTCGATATCGGCGACGGCTGGGCGGTGACCTTCAAGGTCGAGTCCCACAACCACCCCTCCTATGTCGAGCCCTACCAGGGCGCGGCCACCGGGGTCGGCGGCATCGTGCGCGACATCATCTCGATGGGCGCCCGACCGGTCGCAGTGATGGACCAGCTGCGCTTCGGTGCGATCGACCATCCGGACACCGCCCGCGTGGTCCACGGCGTCGTCGCCGGAGTGGGCGGCTACGGCAACTCGCTCGGCCTGCCGAACATCGGCGGCGAGACCGTGTTCGACTCCTCGTACCAGACCAACCCCCTGGTCAACGCGCTCGCCGTGGGCGTGATGCGCCATGAGGACATTCGCCTCGGCGCCGCCACCGGCGCCGGCAACAAGGTGGTCCTCTTCGGCGCCCGCACCGGCGGGGACGGCATCGGCGGCGCCTCGATCCTCGCCTCGGAGACCTTCGAGGAGGACGGCCCCCTCAAGCGCCCGAGCGTCCAGGTGGGCGACCCCTTCATGGAGAAGGTGCTCATCGAGTGCTGCCTCGAGCTGTATGCCGCCGACACTGTCGAGGGCATCCAGGACCTCGGCGCCGCCGGCATCTCCTGCGCCACCAGCGAGCTGGCCGCCAACGGCGGCTCCGGAATGCACATCCACCTCGAAGAGGTGCTGCTGCGCGACCCCACCCTGAACGCCGGCGAGATCCTGATGAGCGAGTCCCAGGAACGCATGATGGCCGTGGTGAACCCCGAGAAGCTCGCCGAGTTCCAGGCCATCGCCGCGAAGTGGGATGTCGAAGCAGCGGTGATCGGCGAGGTCACCGGAGACGGCCGCCTCACCATCGACCACCACGGACACCGCATCGTGGACGTGGACCCGGCGACGGTCGCGATCGACAGCCCGGTCTACGACCGCCCCTACGCCCGGCCCGACTGGCAGGACGCGCTCCAGGCCGACACCGCAGAGGTGCTCCCCCGCCCCGGCACCGCCGAGGAGCTCGCGGCGACGCTGCGCACCCTGATCGCCTCCCCGAACCTCGCCTCCAAGAACTGGGTCACCGACCAGTTCGACCGCTACGTGGGCGGCAACACCGCGCTCTCGATGCCCGACGACGCCGGCGTGCTGCGGATCGACGAGGCCACGGGCCGCGGCATCGCCCTCGCGACCGACGCCAACGGCCGGTACACCAAGCTCGATCCCCGCACCGGCGCGCAGCTGGCGCTGTCCGAGGCCTACCGCAACGTGGCGACCTCCGGCGCGGTGCCGCTCGCGATCACGGACTGCCTGAACTTCGGCTCCCCCGAGGATCCGGGTCCGATGTGGCAGCTGGTCGAGGCGATCGGTGGGCTCGCCGAGGCGTGCGAGACCCTCGAGGTCCCGGTCACCGGCGGCAACGTCTCCCTCTACAACTCCACGGGTGAGCCGGGACTCATCGACTCCGCGATCCACCCCACCCCGGTGGTCGGCGTGCTCGGTGTGTTCGAGGATGTTGCGCGCCGCGTCCCCTCCGGCTGGCAGGCCGACGGTCAGTCCGTGCTGCTGCTGGGCACCACACGGGAGGAGCTCTCGGGCTCGGCCTGGGCCGATGTCCTCCACCAGCACCTGGGCGGCATGCCCCCGCAGGTCGACCTCGAGGCCGAGCGCTCGCTGGCCCGGGTGCTGATCACCTCCTCCGAGGAGGGGCTCGCCACCGCGGCGCATGACCTCTCCGAGGGAGGCCTGGCCCAGGCCCTGGTGGAAGCGGTGACCCGTTTCGGGACCGGCGCCCAGGTGGACCTCGCCGGCCTGGTGGAGCGCGACGGCGTGGATCTCACCAACGCCCTGTTCTCCGAGTCGCAGGGCCGTGCGCTGGTCTCCGTGCCCGCAGCGCAGGAGCAGCGGTTCACGGCGCTGGCCGCCGAGCATGGCGTGCCGCTGCTGCGCCTCGGCAGCACCGGCGGCAGCGCCCTGGCGTTCGAGGGCGTGGGCTCCTTCACCGTGGGTGAGCTGCGGGAGCTGCGGGACGGCACCCTGCCTCGCTACTTCGGCTGACCGCAGAGAGCACGAGGGCCTCCCGGCACACGCGACTGCGTGTACGGGGAGGCCCTTCTCTGCGAATTCCCCTCTCCGCTCTCGGCTCCGGTCTCTGGCGGCGACCGCTGAGAGGGGATGCCGCGCCGAGAAGAACGTTCCACGGAGCGGCGGACGCTCAGTCCGCCCGGTAGAGACGATGCGCCTCGGCGAGCTTCTCCTCGACAGCCGCTGCGGCGGAGGCGGGCGTGGACAGCCCGCCGAGGTCCAGCACGGGCCCCGTCCCGTCGGAGATGGTCCATCCAGTTCCGCCCTCGACGAGGGAGCTGTGCTTCACGTCGTAATATCCCGGCTTCGCCGTGAGTGCGATACCGCGGGCCCCGTGGAGCGAGGCGACCAGGTGGTGGTGGAAACGGGTCGTGATCCAGCGCTGATGTGCGGCTGGCGTGAACTCGCCGCGCCAGAACTGGGTGAAGGGGACGAACCCATCCTCGGCCACCAGATCCCGAAGCCGGTCATATCCTGCGTAGTCCCCACCGGGCAGTGCCTCCACATAACGAGTCCGCTCTCGCGGGATCCCTGAGGCCTCCACGGTCCTTCGCACATAGTCCAGCAGCTGCTCGAAGGCGCCGACGTCGATAGCGTCCGACTGGACGCACAGCACCAGCTCCGGCGGTGCGGAGCGATCGAGGGCCGGCAGGGCTTCGAGGAGATAGGCGTCGTCGACGCCACGGGCGATTCCCCGTAGCTCCGCACTCGGAGCGTCCCGCACGCTCACGTGGTCGAAATCCTGCAGGAACTCTTCTCCGAAAGGGGCGAAGCCCTGGCCGGTCGCGAGCAGCGGTGCGCCACTGAGACGGGATGCTGCGCGCATGGTGCGGACGATGAGGTCGTTCTCCGGCCACACCGCGTTGAGGAAACCGCCGCCGAGCAGGTGCAGGCTCTGTGCCTCGCGCAGGGCGAGCAGAGACGCGTCGTACAACGGAGTGCCGAGCTCCGTGACGATGTCTTCCACGCTGCGTCGAGAGCCGTGCCGGGAGTCCTCGACCGTACGGAACACCGCATCGGTCACGCGGAGCCGTGGGTGGATGCTGCCGAACAGCGCGGTCGCCGTCCCCGGGTGTCGGACGTCCAACCAGACATCGTCCTCAGGGCGGTGGCGCGCCAGATGTTCGAGCCAGCGCCGCGCGATGAGCTCATCCCCGTAGTTCGGGTAGGACGCCATCGATACCAGGTAGAACGGCGCCCGCGCGGGCCCCTCGAACTGCACTGGTGCTGCCTGTTCAGCACCCGGAGAGCGTGCTGAGCGAGCACCGAGCTCGGGTGCCGGGACACCGGCCGTCGCTGCCGCAGAGGAGGACGCCGGGCGCTGCCGACGGAAACTGAACATCTCAGGCGCGTCCGGTGTGCTTCATCCAGCGCATCACGAAGGTCGCCATCTGGTCGCGCTTGATATAGGCGTTGGGACGGAAGGTCCCGTCATCCCAGCCACGGCTGATCCCAGTCTTCGCGAGCCAGCCGATCTCCTTGGCGAAGACGTGGCTGCGGGGAACGTCCTTGAAGCGATCAGCGTCCGACGTGCTCGCGGCCGGCGATCCGGCGGCTCGGTAGAGGAAGGCCGCCACTGCATCGCGCTTGACGGGTTCAAGGGGCCGGAAGGTGCGGTTGTTCCCGAAGCCCCACCCCTCGGTGATGCCTTCCTTGTACGCCCAGCAGATCTCCTTGTAGAAGACGAAGCTCGGATTCACATCCCGGAAGGGCGAGGTGCGCGGGGGTGTGTACGCCGGCGCGCCCATCGCACGGTGGATGAACACGATCATCGCGTCACGGAGGTTGTTGCTGTTGGGCTGGAACGTGCGATTGCTCCCGTCTCCCCAGCCCTTGGTGACACCGGCGGCGAAGAGATCCTGGATCTCGAGGAAGAACACCCGTGACGGGGAGACGTCGCGGAAGGAGGGCTTCACGAACCGGGTCCTGCTGCCCTCGCGCGCTGCGAGACCGTTCTGGAACGGCTGGATCTGACGGTCGCCGTCGGTAGACGCGTTCCTGGCAGGACGACCCCAGGAGCCACCCCACTGGGGGCCGAACGGCGTCGCATAACCGGCGGCCGAGCCGCCCTCCTGGAGGACCAGCCCCTTGGTGAGTGCGGTCGCGGTGTACTTCCCGGTGCGGTGGGCGCTCTTGACGACCGTGCCGAGCTTCGCCGCGCCGCCCGCTCCCTGGAAGGCCCAGAGGTGCTCTTTCCAGCCGCCGTCGATGAAGCTCTGCGCCTCGCCGCGGATGGTGTCGAACTGGCCGTAGAGGCTCAGCCCCGGGCATTCGGTGAAGTTGACGTCGCGGTGGCCCATCATCTTCGCGAGCAGGATGGTCTTCCCAGCGGTGAATCGCGTGCCGGTGCCGGGAGTCCAGGAGGACTTGGCCCACACGCTGGTCTGGAAGGTGTTCAGCAGCTTCCATCCCACCAGCTCCGCGACGGCGACCCTGGCGGCACGCGGCGGGACGGTGCTGCTGTAGTTCCCCATCACCGAGATGCCGAAGGAGCCGGTGTTGAAGCCGTACGCGTGGGCACCGGTGATGTTGCGGTGCAGGCCGCCGCTGCGACCCTCGAAGATCTGGCCGTACTTCGAGACCAGGATGTTGTAGCCGATGTCGGCCCAGCCCAAGGTGCCGGTGTGGTAGCTCAGGATGCCGCGCACGATCTGCGCGGACTGCGAGGCGGAGTAGTTGTTGGTGCCTGCGGTGTGGTGGATGACCACGGCCTTGAGCTGATCGGCGCCACTGGTACCGCGCACCACCGATTCGTCCGCCCCCCAGCCTGCACGGGAGACGTACGACGGCGCTCCGGGTCCGAGGACGGGTGTGGCGGGATTCGTCGAGGCGACCGCAGCCATCGTGGTCACCTGATCGGCCTGGGAGACCCTCGCGCCCGGGCCGGTGAACTGCTCGACGTGGCTGTCGGCCGGAGCCGGCGAGGTGGTCACCACATGCGCGGTCAAGCCCTCGGTGACGTCGTCTCCTTCGAGCTCAGCCCGGATCTGCAGGGCGGAGACCACCCCGACCCAGGCGACCTCGGTGCCGGCGGCGTCCTCACCGGTCTCGGGATTCTCCGCGGTCTCCAACGGGAGCCACTCGGTCCACTCGCCGTCCTCGCCCAGACCACGGGCCTGGACTTCCGGGGCATCGTTGTCATTCGGCCAGGTCACGCCGACCATGGTCGCCGGCTGATCGGCGAGATCGCGCACCTGCGCGTCACTCTCATCGAGCAGCGGCACATCCGCCAGGGCGATGTCGAGGATGCGGGTCTCGCCGTCGGTCACCGAGGGGTCGGCGAGAGCGGGTACGGCGCTGAGCACAGCAGCTCCGGCGGGAACTGAGGCGGCTGCGACAAGCAGCCCGCGCCGCGAGAGTGGCGAGATACGTCGAGTGTCGGGGGCGGGGGGAATGTTCCGCGTAGACATGTATGAACAGCTCCGAACGAGAGGTGGTGGGGCGCGACAGTCGATGTCGAGCCACACCAGACACACCACGTGCTCAGAGAACGAGACGAGGGTGCCCGGAGAGCGGACATCCGTCAATCACCGTAGTCCACGAAACCCGCGCAGAATCTTTCGCTCGGGTCACGATCCGACAAACACCGGAGATGCTGGTCTCAAAAGCCCAGGTGATATCGGAAATATCCGATACCAGGCAATAGTCCAAATTTTATTGGAATGCCTCGCCTCGGACGTGAGCTCCTGAACGATCACCGAAAACGAGGGCGGGACGCAGGATCTCTCCTGTGTCCCGCCCTCGTCACGGTGCGGCGTCAGACGCTGCTCAGGCCTCGTCGGCCTCATCAGCGGCCGGCTTCGCGTTGGCGAACCCAGCGGCCTCGGCGGCGTCCGCGGTGCGGAACCAGACCTCGGCGATGGTGCGGTCGTACCAGGGCGACTCCGGGGTATGGAACTTCATCGAGTCCTCATTGCCCTTGATGTCGAAGCCCTCGGGCGGGGTCTCGCCCTTGTAGGAGTCCTCGCCGTACGGCGCGGTGCTCTCCTCGGCAGCTGCGGTGTCCTCAGCCTTGACGTCGTTCTTGGCGGCGCCCTCAGCCTCCTTCACCACGGACTGCTTGGCCGAGAACTCCTCGGTGACGAGCTCGATGACGGCCATCGGGGCGTTGTCGCCACGACGGGGAGCCACCTTGGTGATGCGGGTGTAGCCGCCGGGACGCTCCGAGAAGCTCGGGGCGATCTCCTCGAACAGCGTGTAGACGACGCCCTTGTCACGGACGGTCTCCATGACCCGACGACGAGAGGCGAGATCGCCCTTCTTGGCCTGGGTGATGAGACGCTCCGCGTGGGGGCGCAGGCGCTTGGCCTTGGTCTCAGTGGTGGTGATCGCCTTGTGGCGGAAGAGCTCGGTCGCGAGGCTGGCGAGGATCATCCGCTCGTGGGCGGGGGATCCGCCGAGGCGCGCACCCTTGGTGGGGGTAGGCATGGTCGTTCTCCTAGTGAAAGATAAAGGTCAGTACTGGTCGCCGAAGCCGTCGGAGTAGGAATCCATGGCGGACGGATCGAATCCGGCCGGGGAATCCTTCAGCGACAGACCGAGGTCGACGAGCTTCGCCTTGACCTCGTCGATGGACTTCTGGCCGAAGTTGCGGATGTCGAGCAGATCGGCCTCAGAACGGGCGGTCAGCTCGCCGACGGTGTGGACACCCTCGCGCATCAGGCAGTTGTACGACCGGACCGTGAGGTTCAGGTCGTTGATCGGAAGCGCCAGATCGGCGGCCAGAGCCTGGTCCGTGGGCGACGGGCCGATCTCGATGCCCTCCGCCTCCTGGTTCAGCTCGTGCGCAAGACCGAACAGCTCGACCAGGGTCTTGCCTGCCGAAGCCACCGCATCACGCGGGGAGATGGCGGGCTTGGTCTCGACGTCGACGATCAGCTTGTCGAAGTCGGTGCGCTGCTCGACACGGGTTGCCTCGACCTTGTAGGTCACCTTCAGCACGGGCGAGTAGATCGAGTCGACCGGAACCCGGCCGATCTCTCCGTCGACGCCCTTGTTCTGCGCGGCGGAGACGTAGCCGCGACCGCGCTCGACGATCAGCTCGATCTCCAGCCGGCCCTTCTCGTTCAGGGTCGCGATGTGGAGGTCAGGGTTGTGGATCTCCACGCCGGCCGGCGGGGTGATGTCGGCAGCGGTGACGCGACCGGCTTCCTCGCGACGCAGGTACATCACGACCGGCTCGTCGTTCTCGGAGGAGACGACCAGGTTCTTGACGTTGAGGATGACCTCGGTGATGTCTTCCTTCACGCCGGGAACCGTGCTGAACTCGTGGAGCACACCGTCGATGCGGATCGAAGTGACCGCAGCTCCGGGGATCGAGGACAGCAGGGTGCGGCGCAGGGAGTTGCCGAGGGTGTAGCCGAAGCCCGGCTCGAGCGGCTCGATGATGAACCGTGAGCGGTTGTCCGACACGACCTCTTCGGTCAGCGTGGGGCGCTGTGCAATGAGCACTGTGGATCCTTTCAGCGAGCGTCCGCCATATGACGCTCAGAAGGGGGCGATGGGCCTAGAAGGTGGGTGGTGTCCAGGGTGCCGGGCACGGCAGGAGCCCTGCCCGGCACGGAACGGAACGACAGGGAGCAACGTCCCCGCCGTGACCGCAGAGGTCAGACGCGGCGGCGCTTGGCCGGGCGGGTGCCGTTGTGCGGCTGCGGGGTGACGTCCTGGATCGAACCGACCTCGAGGCCGGTCGCGGTGAGCGAGCGGATCGCGGTCTCGCGGCCGGAGCCCGGGCCCTTGACGAAGACGTCGACCTTCTTCATGCCGTGCTCCTGGGCGCGACGAGCTGCGGACTCGGCGGCCATCTGCGCGGCATAGGGGGTCGACTTGCGCGAGCCCTTGAAGCCGACCTGGCCCGCAGAGGACCAGGCGATGACGGCACCGTTCGGGTCCGTGATGGACACGATCGTGTTGTTGAATGTGCTCTTGATATGAGCCTGGCCGTTGACAATGTTCTTCTTGTCCTTGCGGCGCGGCTTACGCGCAGCGGCCTGCTGGGTCTTGGATGCCATGCGGCAGTACTCCTCTGGTGGATTTCGGGTGCGCCGGGTCCCTCAGCGGCGCGAAGTGACTACGGGTCCGAAGACGCTCGCGGTCCGACGGCAGAAGCCGTGGATCAGCGGGTCTTCTTCTTGCCGGCGACCGTGCGCTTGGGGCCCTTGCGGGTGCGCGCGTTGGTCTTCGTGCGCTGACCGTGGACGGGCAGGCCACGGCGGTGGCGCAGACCCTGGTAGCTGCCGATCTCGACCTTGCGGCGAATGTCCGCGGCGACCTCGCGGCGAAGATCGCCCTCGATCATGTAGTGCTCTTCGATGTGATCGCGAAGCTTGACGAGGTCCTCGTCGCTGACCTCGCGCACGCGCAGGTCACCGGAGACGCCGGTCGCGGCCAGGGTCTCCAGGGCGCGGGTGCGTCCCACGCCGAAGATGTACGTCAGGGCGACTTCAAGGCGCTTTTCGCGCGGAAGGTCGACTCCCACCAGACGTGCCATGTGCAGATTCTCCTACTGTCTCGGAGGCCTGATCCAACACCTCGCCCGGGTCTGTTTCCCTGGACGCCGCAGCCTCCGCGCTGCGGGTGGCCGACCCGAGGGCCGGTGGTGTCGTCTCTTCTTTTATGTGTGTCCGACGGATCGGACGGTGCCCTTGCGGGCTGCCACCTCAGGGGCGGCTGTCACGGCAGGTGCCGGGATGTGCGGAGTACTCCGCTCAGCCCTGGCGCTGCTTGTGACGGGGATTCGAGCAGATCACCATGACACGCGAGTGGCGACGGATCACCTTGCAGTTGTCACAGATGGGCTTGACGCTCGGATTGACCTTCATAGCTTTCCTTCTCCCGGGACGATCACTTGTAGCGGTACACGATGCGGCCACGGTCAAGATCGTAGGGGCTCAGCTCGACGACCACACGGTCCTCGGGAAGGATGCGGATGTAGTGCTGGCGCATCTTCCCGGAGATGTGCGCGAGCACCTTGTGCCCGTTGTCGAGCTCAACACGGAATCGCGCATTCGCAAGCGCCTCCGTCACCAAGCCCTCGACCTCGATCACGCCGTCCTTCTTCGCCATGCCTCCCCAATCTCTCGCCCCCGGCACACCGGAGCCGAGTTCCGCGTTCCTGAATTCTCAGGCTGTGCTCACCGACCGTCAGGCGACGGTACGGTGGTCGACAAGGGTGCGCGCTGCACGTGCCGTCAGCCTCGCTGATCTTCACGGCGGAGCCGTGGGATCGATCGGCGCGACGGGACTGCACGACCTGCGATGAGGACGACATGCACGGAGCACACCCGATGGATCAGCCTACACGCGCCTCACGGATCAGGCGAGGGGCCGCGGTGATGACACCGGTCACTTCCCGCCCACGGCTCGGCCTGCGGGCGGCTGCACCCTGAGACTTCCTCACGCAGCAGGGTCGGCCAGCGGATCCGGCGCGGCCACCACGCCTCGCAGCGCGAGCTCGGCGGCGCCGCCGTCGCCCTCGGTGAGCACCAGCAGACCCTGCTCGGTCACGGCCACAGAATGCTCTGAATGGGCCGCACGACCTCCGGCGGTGGCCCGCACGGTCCAGTCATCGTCCTCGAGCGTCCAGTTGCCGGGGCCCTGGATCAGCATCGGCTCGATCGCCAGGCACATCCCGGGGCGCACCCGGGGGCCACGCGAACGGGTGCGGTAGTTCATGACGTCGGGGGCCTGATGCATCGCCGTACCGATCCCATGGCCTCCGAAGCCCTCGAGGTGGGAGAGGGACTCCCCCGCCATCTCGCTGACGAAGTCCTCGATCGCGGCGCTGACCTCCCCCACACGGTCCGCGGAGGCGAGGGCGGCGATGCCGGCCCAGAGCGCCTCACGGGTGGTGCGGACGAGGTCCTCATCGGCCACAGAACGAGGCGTGCCCACGATATGGGTGCGTGCCGCATCCGAATGCCAGCCCTCGATGATCAGACCGCCGTCGATGGAGACGATGTCGCCGTCCACGAGCCGACGGTCGTCGGGGATCCCGTGGACCACGACCTCGTTGACGCTGATGCACAGCGTCGCCGGATATCCCTGGTAGCCCAGGAAGTTCGGGGTCGCGCCCTCGTCGCGGATCATGTCGTGGGCAAGGGTGTCCAGCTCGTCGGTGGTGATGCCGGGCCGGATCTCCGCGGCGAGCATCTCGTGGACGCGGTGCAGCAGCTTCCCGCTGCGGCGCATCACCACGATCTGCTCAGGGGTCTTGAGCTCCACGCGCTCCGGCAGGATGCTCATCGGCTGGCGAGGGCCCCACGCAGCGACGTGGTGACGTCATCGATCGACGCCATGCCATCGACCCGGCGCACCAGGTCTCGCTTCTCGTAGACGTCGATCAGCGGCGCGGTCTGCTCGGAGTAGACCTCGAGCCGGTGGCGGATGGTCTCCTCGGTGTCGTCGCTGCGACCCTGTGCCCTGCCCCGCTCGACGAGCCGGCCCACGACCTCCTCGGTCTCCACCACGAGCAGCAGCACCGCGTCGAGCGTGGTGTCCAGCTCGGTGAGCATCCCGTCGAGGGCGGACACCTGGTCGAGGGTGCGGGGGTAGCCGTCCAGCAGGAAGCCGTCCTGGGCATCGTCCTCGGCCAGCCGCGAGCGGACCATGTCGTTGGTGACCGAATCGGGGACGTATTCGCCCTTGTCCATGTAGGACTTCGCGAGCACGCCGAGCTCGGTCTGACCGGACACGTTCGCGCGGAAGATGTCGCCGGTGGAGATCGCCGGGATGGAGAGCTCCTCCGCGAGGCGCACGGCCTGGGTGCCCTTGCCCGCACCGGGCGGGCCCACGATCAGCAGGCGGCGGGCCTGGACAGAGGAGGCGGGGGTGGAGGTGTTCACCGAAGAATCCCTTCGTAGTGGTGCTGCTGGAGCTTCGCATCGATCTGCTTCACGGTGTCGAGGCCGACGCCGATGATGATCAGGAGGGACACGCCGCCGAGCGGGAAGTCCTGCGAAGTGCCGAGATAGACGAGAGCGACCAGCGGGATCAGACAGATCACCGCGAGATAGACGGCACCCGCGGACTGGATCCGGTTGATGACATAGCGCAGGTAGTTCTCGGTGGGCTTGCCCGCGCGCACGTTGGGGATGAACCCGCCGTACTTCTTCATGTTGTCTGCGATCTCCTCCGCATTGAAGGTGATCGAGGTGTAGAAGAACGCGAAGAAGACGATCAGGGTCACGTACACCAGCGCGTAGACCCAGGAGAAGGAGAAGCCGAGCACCAGGTGGGTGTTGACCCACTGCACCCATCCTGCTTCCGGATCTCCGAAGGACGAGGCCATCTGCGGCAGCGCGAGGATCGAGCTGGCGAAGATGACGGGGATGACGCCGGCCTGGTTGACCTTCACCGGAATGTAGGTCGAGGTGCCGCCGTACATGCGGCGACCCACCATGCGCTTCGCGTACTGCACGGGGATCCGACGCTGCGACTGCTCGACGAACACCATGCCGACCATGACGACCAGCGCCACGACGATGACCAGCGAGAAGGTCAGCCATCCCTGCAGCTTCCACACCTGGGCGAAGGAGCCCGGGAAGGAGGAGGCGATCGAGGTGAAGATCAGCAGCGACATGCCGTTGCCGATGCCACGCTCGGTGATCATCTCGCCCATGAACATGATCAGGACGGTGCCGACGGTCATCGTCAGGACCATCATCAGCAGGGTCGGGATCGACTGGTCGGGAACCAGCTCGAGCTGGCAGCCGACGAAGAAGTTGCCCGAGCGCACCAGCGTGATGATGGTGGTCGACTGGAGGACACCCAGACCGATCGTGAGGTACCGGGTGTACTGGGTGAGCTTCGCCGTGCCGGATGCCCCTTCCTTATGAAGGGCTTCGAACCGCGGGATCACGACGCGCAGCAGCTGCACGATGATCGACGCGGTGATGTAGGGCATCACGCCCAGGGCAAAGATGGAGAGCTGCAACAGGGCGCCACCGGAGAACATGTTGATCATGCCCATCACGTTGGAGCCGCCGGCCGAGGCGGCCTGATCAGCGCAGAACATCACGTTGGAGGCGTCGAATCCCGGGGTGGGGACGAAGACACCAGCGCGATATACCGCGAGCAGACCGAGTGTGAAGAGAATCTTCGCCCTCAGCTCGGGGGTGCGCAGCGCGCGCACGAACGAGTTCACCTGTTTCCCTCCTGGAGGTCCGGGGACGGGACCAAGGCTGTCATGGTCCGCCCCGGTGCCGCGGATCTTCGCGGGCATCGGACCGGCCCCGATATGACGACGGGGCACCGTCGCACAGATTATTCTGTGCCACGGCGCCCCGTCAAAAGAGACTCACGCGGTGGTGACGGACCCGCCAGCCGCCGCGATCTTCTGCTCCGCCGAGGCGGAGAACTTCTGGGCGGTGACGTCGAGCTTGACGCTCACGTCGCCGGCGCCCAGCACCTTGACGGGCTGGTTCTTGCGCACGGCGCCCTTGGCGACGAGATCCTCGACCGTCACAGTGCCGCCCTCGGGGAACAGCTCCTGCAGGGTCGCCAGGTTCACTGCCTGGTACTCGACGCGGAACGGGTTGGTGAAGCCGCGAAGCTTCGGCAGCCGCATGTGCAGCGGCATCTGCCCGCCCTCGAAGCCGATGCGCACCGTGTTGCGGGCCTTGGTGCCCTTGGTGCCACGTCCGGCCGTCTTGCCCTTGGAAGCCTCACCGCGACCGACGCGGGTGCGTGCGGTCTTGGAACCCGGCGCGGGGCGCAGGTCGTGAAGCTTCAGAGGGCTCTGGTTGGAATCAGTCATGTCAGTCCACCTCTTCGAACGTCACCAGATGGGTGACGGTGCGGATCATGCCGCGGATCTCAGAGCGGTCTTCCTTCACCACGGTGTCACCGATGCGCTTGAGGCCGAGGCCGCGCAGGGTGGCTCGCTGGCTCTTGGTGCCGCCGATGTCAGAACGGGTCTGGGTCACCTTGATCTGCATCAGGCACCCACCTTCTGTGCACGGGCCGCTGCACGACCTGCGGCCTGAGCCCGCAGGAGCGGTGCCGGGGTGACCTGCTCGACCGTGAGGCCACGACGTGCTGCCACGGCCTCCGGCTCTTCGAGCATCTTGAGTGCGGCGACCGTTGCCCGCACGATGTTGATCGCGTTGGTCGAGCCGAGCGACTTGGAGAGCACGTCGTGCACTCCGGCGCACTCGAGAACGGCGCGGACCGGACCGCCGGCGATGACGCCGGTGCCAGGAGCGGCCGGGCGCAGCAGGACGACGCCTGCTGCATCCTCACCCTGAACCGGGTGCACGACGGTGCCCTGGATGCGAGGGACGCGGAAGAAGTTCTTCTTCGCCTCCTCGACGCCCTTGGCGATCGCCGCGGGCACCTCCTTGGCCTTGCCGTAGCCGACACCGACGGTGCCGTCGCCGTCACCCACCACCACGAGGGCGGTGAAGGAGAAGCGGCGGCCGCCCTTGACGACCTTGGACACGCGGTTGATGCTCACGACGCGCTCGAGGAATGCCGACTTCTCGGCCTCCTGCCCGCGGCCGCGGCCACCCTGACGCCCACCACGGTCGTTGCCGCCCTGACGGGCACCACGATCGTTGCTGGTGTTCGTGTTGTCGTTCCCACGGCCGGAGGCCGCGGGACCGTTGCTACGCTGCTGTGCAGCCATATTCAGATCCTCTTCTCGTCCTGTGTCCGGGCGGCGATCACAGCGCCAGGCCAGCCTCGCGGGCGCCGTCTGCGACGGCGGCCACACGGCCGTGGTACTTGTTGCCGCCGCGGTCGAACACGACGGAGTCGATCCCGGCAGCCTTGGCACGCTCAGCGACGAGGGTCCCGACGGTGCGGGCCTTGTCGGTCTTCGCTGCCTCGGTGCCGCGCAGGTCGGCTTCCATGGTCGATGCCGACGCGACGGTCTTGCCGAGGGCGTCGTCGACGACCTGGACGAAGACGTGGCGCGCAGAGCGGGTGACCACCAGGCGCGGACGCTGGGCGGTGCCGATGATACGACGACGAACCCGAAGGTGGCGACGGCCGCGCATGCGCAGCTTGCTGCCCCGGTTGCCCTTGGTGTGCTTGAGTGCGTAACCCATGGTCACTTACCAGCCTTTCCGGCCTTGCGAAGCACGACCTCGTCGGCGTAGCGCACGCCCTTGCCCTTGTAGGGCTCGGGCTTGCGCAGCTTGCGGATGTTCGCTGCGACTTCGCCCACCTGCTGCTTGTCGATGCCGTTGACCGAGAACTTGGCCGGCGACTCGACGACGAAGGTGATGCCCTGGGGCGCCTTCACCACGACGGGGTGGGAGAAGCCGAGGGCGAACTCGAGGTCCGTGCCCTTCGCGGTCACACGGTAGCCCGTGCCCACGATTTCCAGCTTCTTGGAGTAGCCCTCGGTGACGCCGAGGACGATGTTGTTGACGAGCGTGCGGGTCAGGCCGTGGAGGGCCTTGGTCTCACGCTCTTCGTCGGGGCGGCTCACCACGATGGTGCCGTCCTCACCGCGCTCGACGGTGAGGGGTGCGGGCACCACATGGGTGAGAGCCCCCTTGGGGCCGGTCACCGTGATGGTGCGGCCTTCGATGGCGACGTTCTGCACTGCTGCCGGTACTACGACCGGGCGGAGTCCGATGCGGGACATAGCTGTTCTCCTCTCCCGCTCACCAGATGTAGGCGAGGACTTCCCCACCCACACCCTTCTTGGCAGCCTGCCGGTCGGTCAGAAGGCCGGAGGACGTGGACAGAATCGCCACGCCCAGTCCGCCGAGGACCTTGGGCAGATTGGTGGACTTTGCGTACACGCGCAGGCCGGGCTTCGAAATACGGCGGATCCCGGAGATGGCACGCTCACGGCTGTCCGAGTACTTGAGTTCGAGGACGAGCTTGCTGCCCACCTCGGCCTCTTCCTCGGTCCAGCCGAGGATGTAACCCTCTGCCTTCAGGATGTCCGCGATGCGGGCCTTCAACTTCGAATACGGCATGGACGCGTTCTCGTGGTACGCCCCTGAGGCGTTACGGATGCGCGTCAGCATGTCCGCGATCGGGTCGGTCATGGTCATGTCTGTTGCTTCTTCCTCACCTGGTTTCCCTCGGCCGCCATGTATGCGACGAGGGACCTCTGGCGGTAGTCCTTACCAGCTGCTCTTGGTCACGCCGGGGAGCTCACCGCGGTGAGCCATCTCGCGAAGGCAGACTCGGCAGAGTCCGAACTTGCGATACACGGAGTGCGGACGACCGCAACGCTGGCACCGGGTGTAGCCGCGCACAGCGAACTTGGGCTTACGCTCCGACTTCTTGATCAGGGCTGTCTTCGCCATATCAGTTCTCCTTGAAGGGGAAGCCGAGCAGCTTGAGCAGCGCGCGTCCCTCGTCGTCGGTCTTCGCGGTGGTCACAACCGTGATATCCATACCGCGGACACGGTCGATCTTGTCCTGGTCGATCTCATGGAACATGACCTGCTCCGTGAGGCCGAAGGTGTAGTTCCCGTTGCCGTCGAAGTGCTTCGGGGACAGGCCGCGGAAGTCACGAATACGGGGCAGCGCGGTGGACAGCAGACGGTCCAGGAACTCCCACATACGGGCGTTGCGCAGGGTCACGTGGGCACCGATCGGCATGCCCTCGCGCAGCTTGAACTGTGCGATGGACTTGCGAGCCTTGGTGACCTGGGGCTTCTGACCGGTGATGTCCGCGAGGTCGCGGATAGCACCGTCGATGACCTTGGAGTCGCGAGCGGCGTCGCCGACGCCCATGTTCACGACGATCTTGGTCAGACCGGGGACCAGCATGACGTTGCCGTAACCGAACTGCTCGGTCAGCTGAGCCTTGATGGTCTCGTTGTACTTGCTCTTGAGGCGCGGGGTGGTCGCCTGGGTGACAGTCTCGCTCATCTCAGATGTCCTTCCCGGAGCGCTTGGCGAAGCGGACGCGCACCTGCTTGGTGCGGCCGTTCTCGAGCTCGAGGGTCTCGACGCGGTAACCGATCTTGGTCGGCTTGTTGTCCTCCGGGTCGACCAGAGCCACGTTCGAGACGTGGATCGTGGCCTCGCGCTGTTCGATGCCGCCCGCGCCGCCAGCCTGGTTGGGCTTGACGTGGTGCGTGCGGCGGTTGATGCCCTCGACCAGCACACGCTGGGAATCGGGGAACACCTGCAGGACACGGCCCTGCTTGCCCTTGTCGCCGACCGCGAGGCCGCGCGTGGCGGCGGCATCGCTGTCGCTGGTGCGACCAGTGATCACCTGGACGAGGTCGCCCTTCTTGATCTTCATCTTTGCCATGTCACACCACCTCCGGTGCCAGCGAGACGATCTTCATGAAGCGCTTATCGCGCAGCTCACGGCCGACGGGGCCGAAGATGCGGGTTCCGCGCGGCTCCCCATCAGTCTTGAGGATGACCGCTGCGTTCTCATCGAAGCGGATGTAGGAGCCGTCGATGCGACGGACTTCCTTGGACGTGCGGACGACGACCGCCTTGACGATGTCGCCCTTCTTGACGTTGCCACCGGGGATGGCGTCCTTGACGGTCGCCACGATGGTGTCCCCGATGCTGGCGTAACGGCGACCGGAGCCACCGAGAACGCGGATGCAGAGAATCTCCTTGGCACCCGTGTTGTCGGCGACCTTCAGTCGCGACTCCTGCTGAATCACTCGTTCTCCTATCGTCTCACCGGTTCTCTTCCCACCCGCGGGGGCGGGGAGGCCGAGCCTTGCGGAACGGAATATGGACACTGCACTTGCACCGCTTCGGCTCCGGTCAGAACTTCGACCGAGGCCGCGACCGTCGACCGGTCCCGGGCACCAAAAAACTCCTCATCCGGACTCAGGCACTAGCGTGAGGAACGCAGAGCGTTCGCTTCTCGTACGAGGTCTCCGGGGAGGACGGATCTGGTGATACCGAATCCGGTCGCAGACGCCAGTTCACCCACATCCGAAGATGCATGTGCACAGCCGTCCGGCAACCGTTCAAGCGTACGCGCCGCACACGCCTCTGTCACCCCCTGACCATGACCTGGGCCGTGTGTGCTTGCTCTCCTGAGGGGCGATGACCGACGGGGCGGAAGACGCCGCATCTCGAGCTCGCGCGGATCCAGCCTGGTGGGCGGGGGCCCACCATCACGGGCTTCCGGTGAGGCATAGGCTCGTCGCCATGATCGACATCGACATCGCACGCCGTCTTCGGGACGCAGGCCTGCAGTGGACCCCGACGGACGGGGACCGGTTCGTCATCGACAACGAACAGCTGCGGGATGACACCTTCATGCTCTCCTCGATGGTCATCGAGCTCGGGCATGGCCGCAGCGGCGAACGGCTGCTGCGGTTCAATGGGACGACTGAGTGGGCGCTGGATTCCGTGGAGCAGCAGGAAGCGCTCTGGGTGCCCCGGGAGGATCAGCTGCGCCTGGCGCTCGGCGACTCCTTCAGCGCATTGAGCCGCCTCGCGGACGGCGGCTATGAGGTCACATTGATCGACGCCGCCGGCGCCACCCGAGAGGTCCCTGCACCTGCGGCGGAAGACGCGCTGGCCGGTGCACTGCTGATCCAGCTGACCGCCTGACTCGGGCGGGCTGCCGCAGAAGCGTCGCCGCAGGAACAGAGACCCGCGCTGGGAGAAGCGTCCTCTCTCTCAGGGCAGCAAGAAGGGCCGGCCCCCCACGTGGGGAGGACCGGCCCTTCTTGAATTCACGGTGCGGTCACTGGGACCGCCCGATCACTTGGCGCGCTCGACGATCTCGACCAGACGCCACCGCTTGGTAGCGGAGGTGGGCCGGGTCTCCATGACGACGACACGGTCGCCGACGCCGGCGCTGTTCTCCTCGTCATGAGCCTTGAACCGGCTCGTCTTGGTCGTGACCTTGCCGTAGCGGGCGTGCTTCACACGCTCTTCGACCTCGATCACGATGGTCTTGTCCATCTTGTTCGAGACCACGAAACCACGCTGGGTCTTGCGGTAGGGACGCTCGTGGGACGACGCGTGCGCGCCTTCCTTGTCGAGCTCCTCGACGGCCGGGGTCTCGGCCTGGGTGTTGTCAGTCATCTCTGTTCCTCGCTTCGCGGTCACTCGGCGGCGCCGGGCGCCTGACGGATGCCCAGCTCTCGCTCGCGCAGGATCGTGTAGATCCGTGCGATGTCCTTCTTGACGGACCGCAGACGGCCGGAGTTCTCGAGCTGACCGGTCGCGGACTGGAAACGGAGCTTGAACAGCTCGTCCTTGCCCTTGGCAAGTTCTTCCACCAGCTTCGCGTCGTCCAGCTTGTCGAGTTCATCGGCGGTGAGCTTGGTCGCTGCCATCAGATGTCACCACTCTCTCGGCTCAGGATGCGGCTCTTCATGGGGAGCTTGTGCTGCGCCAGGCGGAGTGCCTCGCGAGCCACCTCCTCCTCGACGCCGGCGAGTTCGAACATGACTCGACCCGGCTTGACATTGGCGATCCACCACTCGACCGAACCCTTACCGGAGCCCATGCGGACCTCGGCAGGCTTCTTGGTGAGCGGACGATCGGGGTAGATGTTGATGAACACCTTGCCGCCACGCTTCATGTAGCGCGTCATGGCGATACGTGCAGCTTCGATCTGACGGTTGGTGACATAGGCGGGCTCGAGAGCCTGAATGCCGAAGTCGCCGAACGCGAGATCAGTGCCGCCCTTGGACATGCCACTGCGGTGCGGTCGGTACTGCTTGCGGTGCTTGGTCCTGCGAGGGATCAGCATGTCGCTCAGGCCTCCGTTCCGGGCTGCTGTACGGGAGCGGCTGCCTGCTCGGCGGGCGCTGCAGCCGGAGCGGCAGCGGTAGCTGCACCCTCCGGGCTGTCGTCCCGACGCGCGGTGGCGTTCCGCTCGTTACGACGACCACGCGGGCGCTCTGCACGCGGGGCGCCACGTCCGCCGGAGCGGGGACCCTGCGAGGCGGCCTGCTGAGCCGCGAGCTCCTTGGCGGTGACGTCGCCCTTGTAGATCCACACCTTCACGCCGATGCGGCCGAAGGCGGTCTTGGCCTCGTAGAAGCCGTAGTCGATGTTCGCGCGAAGGGTGTGCAGCGGCACGCGACCCTCGCGGTAGAACTCGTTACGGCTCATCTCGGCGCCACCGAGGCGACCGGAGACGGCCACTCGGATGCCCTTCGCACCTGCACGCTGCGCGGACTGCATGCCCTTGCGCATCGCACGGCGGAAGGAAACGCGGGCGGCGAGCTGCTCGGCGATGCCCTGAGCAACCAGCTGGGAGTCAGCCTCGGGGTTCTTGACCTCGAGGATGTTCAGCTGGATCTGCTTGCCGGTGAGCTTCTCGAGCTCACCACGGAGACGCTCGGCCTCCGCGCCACGACGCCCGATGACGATGCCCGGGCGAGCGGTGTGGAGATCGACGCGCACACGATCACGGGTGCGCTCGATCTCGATCTTCGAGATGCCGGCCCGCTCCATGCCCTTGGACATGAGGTTGCGGATCGCAACATCTTCCTTCACGTAGTCGCGGTAGCGCTGACCCTCCTTGGAGGAATCAGCGAACCAACGGCTGCTGTGTTCCGTCGTGATCCCGAGACGGAACCCGTTCGGATTGACCTTCTGGCCCATTCGGGACTCCTTACTTGTTCACGGGAGCGACGACCACGGTGACGTGGCTGGTGCGCTTCTTGATCTGGAAGGCTCGACCCTGAGCACGCGGCTGGAACCGCTTCTGGGTCGGACCCTCATCGACGAAGGCGGCGGCGACGGCGAGGTCGCGCTCGTCAAAGCGCTCCCCTGCCTGATCAGCCTTCACCCGCGCGTTGGCGATCGCGGACTCGACGAGCTTGAGGACGGGCTCACTGGCGGCCTGCGGTGCGAACCGCAGAATGTCCAGGGCCTCGGCCGTGCTCTTGCCACGAATCAGGTCCACAACGCGGCGAGCCTTCATGGGCGACATGCGGAGATGCCGCACCTGCGCCTTGGCTTCCATTGCTGTCCTGCTTTCTTCTGGGTGTCGGGACGTGCTGCCGTGCTGACCGCGAGGTCAGCGACGACGGCCCTTTCTGTCGTCCTTCTCGTGGCCCTTGAAAGTCCGCGTCGGAGCGAACTCGCCGAGCTTATGGCCGACCATCGACTCGGTGATGAACACCGAGACATGCTTGCGACCGTCGTGCACTGCGAAGGTGTGGCCGAGGAAGTCCGGGGTAACCACCGAACGACGCGACCAGGTCTTGATGAGGTTCTTGGTGCCCTTTTCGTTCTGGACATCCACCTTCTTCTGAAGGTGGTCGTCCACGAAGGGGCCCTTGGCGATACTGCGAGGCATAGTTCCTGATTCTCCCTATCAGCGCTTCTTGCCGGACCGACGACGGCGCACGATGAGCTTGTCGCTCTCCTTGCCCGGCCGACGGGTACGGCCCTCGGGCTGACCCCAGGGCGACACCGGATGACGACCACCGGAGGTACGGCCTTCGCCGCCACCATGAGGGTGATCATGCGGGTTCATGACGACGCCACGCACGTGAGGGCGCTTGCCCTTCCAGCGCATGCGGCCTGCCTTGCCCCAGTTGATGTTGGACTGCTCGGCATTGCCGACCTCGCCGATGGTCGCGCGGCAGCGCGCATCGACGTTGCGGATCTCGCCGGACGGCATGCGCAGCTGCGCATACGGCCCTTCCTTGGCGACCAGCTGCACGGAGGCGCCGGCGCTGCGGGCGATCTTGGCACCGCCACCGGGCCGAAGCTCGATAGCGTGGATCACGGTGCCCAGCGGGATGTTGCGCAGCGGCAGATTGTTGCCGGGCTTGATGTCCGCGCCCGGACCGTTCTCGATCCAGTCGCCCTGACGCAGCTTGGACGGGGCGAGGATGTAACGCTTCTCGCCGTCCAGGTAGTGCAGCAGTGCGATGCGCGCGGTGCGGTTGGGGTCGTACTCGATGTGAGCGACCTTGGCGTTGATGCCGTCCTTGTCGTGACGACGGAAGTCGATCACGCGGTAGGCACGCTTGTGGCCGCCGCCCCGGTGACGGGACGTGATGCGACCGTTGTTGTTACGGCCGCCGGACTTGGACAGCGGGCGGACCAGCGACTTCTCCGGCGTCGACCGGGTGACCTCGACAAAGTCGGCGCCACTCGAGAAACGACGACCGGGCGTGGTCGGCTTGCTCTTACGAATTGCCATGTGGGATTCCCTCAGACTCTCTTCGGCTCCTCGGATATCGGCCGCCTCAGGCGACCGACCCTCCGAAGATGTCGATGGCTCCGTCTGTCAGGGTGACGATGGCGCGCTTGGTGTCCTTGCGCTTACCGGTCCCGAAGCGCGTGCGGCGCGACTTGCCCTGACGATTGATCGTGTTCACCGAGGAGACCGTGACGTCGAAGACCTTCTCGACGGCGATCTTGATCTCGGTCTTGTTGGCGTCGACAGCCACCAGGAAGGTGTACTTGCCCTCATCCATCAGGCCGTAGCTCTTCTCGGAGACGACCGGTGCCAGCAGAATGTCGCGGGGGTCCTTGTTCAGCGAGGTCACTTCGACTCCTCCTCGGTGGACTCCTTGACTGCGTTCACGAACCCGGCGGCCTTGGCGGCCTCCTCCGTCGCGAACCAGACCTCGGCCTTGGTACGGCCGTACCACGGGGAGTCCGGGGTATGGAACTTCATCGAGTCCTGGTTGCCCTTGATCGTGAAGCCCTCAGGAGCGGAGTCGTCGGCCAGCGGGGCCGCCGATCCCTCACCGAAGGGAGCTTCCTGCGCAGCGGCCGGGGCGGCGACGGCAGCAGCCGGCGCAGCCTTCGCAGCAGCGAAGTTCGAGGTGGGCAGGGTCAGGATTGCCTGGGCCACGAAGTCCTCGAAGCCAGCGACGGTGAAGACCACGTCGTCGGCGCGCATGACGTCGTAGGTGTTCACCTGGTCCGCGTACAGGACGTGCGTGGCAGGCAGGTTGCGCGAGCTCAGGGCACCGAGATCGTCGTCCCGACGCACGACCACCAGCAGGTGGCGACGGTCGGAGACGTACGCCAGAGTCTGGCGAGCGGCCTTGGTGGACGCGACGTCACCCTCGAGCAGCGAGGAGATGACGTGGATGCGGCCGCTGCGTGCGCGGTCAGAGAGGGCTCCGCGCAGTGCGGCGGCCTTCATCTTCTTGGGGGTCCGCTGGCTGTAGTCACGCGGCACGGGGCCGTGGACGACGCCACCGCCGGCGAACTGCGGGGCGCGGAGGGAGCCCTGACGGGCACGACCGGTGCCCTTCTGCTTCCAGGGCTTCTTACCGCCACCACGCACCTCGGCGCGGGTCTTGGTCTTGTGCGTGCCCTGACGAGCGGCCGCCTGCTGGGCGACGACCACCTGGTGGATCAGGGGCACGTTGGTCTGCACGTCAAAGATCGACGCAGGCAGCTCGACGGAGCCGGACTTCTTGCCGGCCGGATCGAGCACGTCGACAGTGAGGTTCGCTGCCATCGGGCTCAGGCCTCCTTCGCGGGGCTCTTGACAGCCGAGCGGACGAGCACGAGGCCGCCCTTGGGGCCGGGAACGGCACCCTTGACGAGCACGAGGCCCTTCTCGACGTCGACCGCGTGAACGGTCAGGTTCTGGACACTGGTGCGGTCGCCGCCCATACGGCCAGCCATGCGCTGACCCTTGAACACGCGACCGGGGGTGGATGCGCCACCGATGGAACCAGGCTTGCGGTGGTTGCGGTGCGCACCATGGGAGGCCGGGGCGCCGGCGAAGCCGTAACGCTTCATGACACCCGCGGTGCCCTTGCCCTTGGACGTGCCGACGACGTCGACCTTCTGGCCGGACTCGAACACCGAAGCGTTGATCTCCTGGCCGACGGTGTAGTCAGCGGCGTCGACGGTGCGCAGCTCGACGAGGTGACGGCGCGGGGTCACGCCAGCCTTCTCGAAGTGGCCCTTCAGCGGTGCCGACACCTTGCGGGGGTCGATCTGGCCGTAGGCGATCTGCACGGCGTCGTAGCCGTCGGTCTCGATGGACCGGATCTGGGTGACGACGTTCGCACCGGTCTGCACGACGGTCACGGGAACGAGCTTTCCATTCTCGTCCCAGACCTGGGTCATGCCGAGCTTGGTGCCGAGCACGCCGGACACCGGACGGGCCTTCTGGCCGGTCAGTTCGTTGCTCATCTCCACCACCCTCAGAGCTTGATCTCGATGTTGACGTCCGCCGGCAGGTCGAGACGCATGAGCGAGTCCACAGCCTTCGGCGTGGGATCGACGATGTCGATCAGTCGCTTGTGCGTGCGCATCTCGAAATGCTCACGGGAGTCCTTGTACTTGTGGGGCGACCGGATCACGCAGAACACGTTCTTCTCGGTCGGCAGCGGCACCGGGCCCACAACAGTCGCGCCAGCGCTGGTGACCGTGTCGACGATCTTGCGCGCCGAGCTGTCGATCACCTCGTGGTCGTACGACTTGAGCCGGATGCGGATCTTCTGTCCCGCCATGGCGTCCTGTCTCTCTTCTAGGTCTGACATGGAAGCAGCCGTCTCCCGGTACCCGAGGACGGGCGTGTCGGCCTCTGCAGGACATACGAGCCCAGCACAGAACCGCCGAAAGTCGGCTGCTGCTGCGTCGATTCCCTCGTTCGATGCGCGATCGATGCCATAGGCAAGGTTCGCATCCTCGGGACGGGCCTCATCCGGTGATCATTCGCCGAGGTGAAACCCTCGGAGAACGGAACCGGGCATGTCGGCCCACGCAGACAACTTGAACAGTGTGCCAGAGATCGGACCGCCCCCACAAGGGAGAGGCGGGTGCACCCGGTCACAGATCACTCTCCACCGCTGGCTGACCCGCCACCGAGGGCGTGGAACGGACGACCCGGAACCGACGGCTCCGGGCCGTTTCCACCTCACTTGTTCGTGCTCGGCCCGATCCCGCCCTGCAGCTGGCGCTGGAAGATCAGGTAGACGATCAGCACCGGGATGATCGTGATCGTCACGGACGCGAACATCGCCCCCCAGTCCGAGTCGTATCCCTGCTGGGCCTGCATGTTCGCGAGTCCTTGGGCGAGGACCCACTTGTCCCGGTCCGTGTTCAGCACGATCGGGATGAGGAACTGGTTCCACAGGCCCAGGAAGTTGAAGATCGTCACGCTGGCCATGCCCGGGCCTGCCATCGGCAGCATCACCTGGAAGAAGGTCCGGAAGTCGCCGGCGCCGTCGATCGCCGCCGCCTCCGCGATCTCCTCCGGCAGCTGCCGGAAGAAGGCGTAGAGGAAGAAGACGGTGAACGGGAGCGCGAAGCCCACATAGGCCAGGATCAGCCCGATGTAGGTCCCGCGGATGTGCAGGGACTCCATGATGAAGAACAGCGGCACCACGGCGAGGAACAGCGGGAAGGTCAGCCCCGCGATGAGGGAGTAGTAGAGGATCCGCCGACCCGGGAAGTCGTAGCGCGCGAGCACATAAGCGCACATCGCCCCGAGCATCATGACGAGGAACAGCGCGCCGCCCACCACCACGATGGTGTTGCCGAAGAAGCGACCGATGCCGGCCTCGGTCCACGCGGTGGCGAAGTTGTCGAAGTTCCACTCCGCGGGCAACGTGAACGGTGAGGAGAGAATCTCTCCGGAGCCCTTGAACGAGCTGAAGACCGTCCAGAGCAGTGGCAGGAGCACCACCAGGGTCCAGATCGTGAGGATCACCTGGGCGACAACGGTGAATACCCGGTCGCCGCTGCTTCCCCGGCGGCGGCGCATGGGGCGCGGCCCCGCGGAGGTCTGCTTCCCTTCGGTGCGGGGGGCATCGAGTCCGGTGCTCATCGCGTCTCCTTCCGCTGGCGGGTGCCGAAGAGGACGAGGACGGCCATCAGCATCGTGATCAGCGCCATCACCACTCCCATCGCGGAGGCGAGACCGAACTGGGAGTCGCTGAACGCGGTCTGGTAGAGGTATCTCGAGACCACCTCGGTGCTCTTGCCGAGCCCTCCGGTCGGGGTCATCACGTTGATGTAGACGAACATGTCCAGGGCCATGATCCCCATGTACACCGCCGCGGTCGAGACGTTCTCCCGCACCATCGGCAGGATCACCGCGACGGAGAGCCGGAACCGGCCCGCCCCGTCGATGCGGGCTGCCTCGACGATCTCCGACGGGATCGATTTGATCGCCGCGACGAAGAGAACCATGTAGAAGCCCACCAGGCTCCACACCACGGCGGCCATGATCGCCGCGAGGGCGAAGCGCCTGTCCCCCAGCCACGCGATATGGATGTCGAGCCCGACGAGGTTCAGCAGGCCGTTGAGAAGGCCCCCGTTGGGCGAGTAGATGAACGCGAACAGGATGCCGATGACCACGGCGGGGATCACGTACGGGAAGAAGCTCACGACCCGGAAGATCGTCGCCCCGCGGATCCCGCGGATCTCCCCGCGGCTGTCCCCGCCCACGGTCACCAGGATCGCCAGAGCGAAGGCAAGCGTGATCGTCACCGTGGGCAGCACGATCATGAGAATCAGGTTGTTGCGCAGCGCCTTGCGGAAGACGCCGTCCTGGAACAGCGTGATGTAGTTATCCAGCCCGATGTACTGGGGAGCCCTCGCCAGACCGCGCCAGTCAGTGAGCGAATAGTAGAACGCCTGCAAGAACGGCGAGACCACGAACACGACATAGATCAACATCGGCACGCCCAGGAACAGGGCGAAGAACAGGATCCGGGAGGGTGTGATGCGCGACCGCATCCCCCGGGAGCGCGGGGCGCTCTCCGGGGGTGCGGCCGTCGGGACCGCTGCCATCATTCGACGTCGAACTTCTCTCGGCTGTCGTCCTCCCGGATCTTGTCGATCGCCGCCTGCGACCGTTCGCGCGCCTCGTCCGCGGTCACGTCGCCGTTGAGGAACTCGGCCCAGAGGGGCTTGAAGTCGTCGCCCATCCCGTACCAGTCGGGGAAGTTATAGGTGAAGACGTCCTCCCCCGCGGTCGCGATCATGGAGCTCACCGAGGACAGTGCGGTCGAGCCGAAGCCGTCATCGGGGATGGTGTCCTTGACGATCGTCATCGAGGAGGTGAGCTTCGAGAAGTTCTCGCACTGCTCCTTGGACAGCATGACCCGCAGGAACTCAAGCCCGCCGGCACCGTTGGCCGCCGCGCTGGGGACCATGAACGGCTCCCCGGCCGCACCGTGCATCGCGGCCTGACCCATCGCCGCGCTGTCCGAGAGCATCGGGGTGGCGACGCCGGTCATGGCGTAGCCCTCCGGGGTGGTGCTGCGCTGCTCGTTCTCGATCCAGGAGCCCGAGGGGTACATCACCGCACTGCCGGTGACCCACTCCGTCTGAGCCTCGGTGTGCTTGATACCTGCACCGCCGGCCAGGAAGAACCCGGCCTTGACGGCGTCTTCGATCGCCGCGAAGGCGTCGACCACGGTCGTCTGCTCGTACGCGCCTTCCTCGAGGCGGTCCAGGGCCTTCCCGACTTCGGGGCCGCCCTCCTTGATCGCCATCGACAGGGCGAGCTCGTGGTAGTAGTCCGCCGCGTTCTGACCGCCCCAGGCGAACAGGGCGAGGCCCTCGCCCTTGGCGGCCTCACCGATGGTCATGACGTCGTCCCAGGTGGCCGGGGCCTCCCAGCCCTTGTCCTCGAACTGCTTGGCCGAGTACCAGAGCGCGAAGACCGTGTACATGTAGTTCAGCGCGAACAGCTTGCCGGAGTAGGTGCCGGGGACCAGCACGCCCGGCAGCAGCGAGTCACCGATGGTGCCTCCGTCGAGCGATGGCGCGTCGATCAGCGCACCCAGCTCCGCGAGGCTGCCCTCGGAGATCAGCGCGCTGGCATTCATGGACTGCGCACCGGAGTTGTCGAAGAGGTCCGGCGGGTCACCGCCGATGAAGCGCGGCTGGAGATCGGGCTGGATGTTCACCGTGGAGCTCACGGCGGCGGTCGCGTCGGGGTAGAGCTCCTCGAACTTCGTCCCGGCGTCCTTCGCGTACTGGTCGCCGTAGCCGCCGTTGAAGATCACCACATCGACGGTCGAGTCGGGCTCCACGCCGAAGGGGTTCTCGTCGCTGACCTCGCCGCCGCCCTCGGCGACGGCACCACCGCCCCCGTCGCTGCCTTCGTCATCGCCGCCGCCACCACCGGTGGCACAGGCGCTGAGCGCCACGGCACCGGTGCCGAGGGACGCAAGGGAGAGGAAACGGCGCCGGGAAGCACCCAGGCGGTCCAGCGGGGTCTCGAGCTGAGGGTCGTGCGGTGCATCCATGATGGCCTCCGTGGTTCGACGTTGAATACGAGTGCTGGACAGGAGACTAGCCCTTTACGGACGAGTGTCACGGCCATTCCCCGCGGTGTGCCTCCGATCGTTACGTGCTCGACGGCTGCCGGAAGCAGTCCAGCTCCCATTCGGCGCGGACCCAGGCTCTTCCCCCATGACTGATCTACGGTGTCCCCATGAGCCAGCCCCTGCAGTCCCGACAGTCCGCCTCTCCGCTGACGGCGCGCCTCTATCACCTCGAGTACCCGCGCTCCCTCGGTGTGTACAGCACCTACCAGGAAGTGCAGTCCGTGGTCGACACGCTCGCGGACCACCAGTTCCCGGTGCAGAGCACACTGATCGTGGGCACAGATCTGAAGCTGATGGAGCGCGTCACGGGCCGCAAGTCCTGGCCCCGGGTGATCGGGCAGGGCGTGCTGTCGGGTCTGTGGATGGGCCTGTTCCTGGGTCTCCTCCTGATGCTGCTGAACCCGGGCAGCATCATGATCGTGGTGACCAGCGTGCTGATGGGCATGGTGTTCTTCACCGTCTGGTCCGTGATCGGATACGCGATGACCGGCGGCAAGCGCGACTTCACGTCGATGACCTCGACCATCCCGATGCAGTACGAGCTGCTGGTCGAGCACAAGCATGCCGCGCAGGCACGCCAGATCCTTGCTGACTCCGGGGCGGGCCCCGTCCCCACCGACGGCCCCGCCCCGGTGATCACGCCGACGCACGGGCACTCCCCGCTCCCCCACACCGGCGCCACGTCCAGCGGTGGCCAGCAGTTCGGAGCGCACACTGCGCAGCCCGGCTCGCACGCACCTGGCGCACCTGCTCGACCCAGCTACGGACAGCCCGCTTCGGGAGCATCGCCCGCTCAGGGCGTGGCTCCCAGCCACCGCCCGAGCTTCGGGAAGCCGGCCGGTACGCCCCTGCACGAGCAGTCATCCTCGCCGTCGACCCCGCAGGCCACCGCCGCCTCGGGTCGCTTCGGGGCACCCGGCCCGACGGCTGGTTCCGACGAGGGACCGCAGTCGGCTGCCTCAGACAGTCGTCCGGGCAGCGGGGAGCAGACCGCGCGCCCGCAGGAGGGCGGCCAGGGCGGCGACGCTCCGCGCTGACCGGTATGGCTCGGGGAAGGCCCCCGCACCAGCATGGTGTCCATGCGGGTGCGGGGGCCTTCCTCTGCCCGGGGGCCGGCCCAGCTTCGCCCCAGAGCCGACCCTCTCCCCGATGGCACCGCTGCCCGCCGCATCCTCGCGGCATGCACCGCACGGCTCATACCGCCCACCGCCAGCACGCGGGGCCGTACGGGCACGACGAAGGACCCCGCACCGGTGTCCCGGTGCGGGGTCCTCGTTGCTCAGCACTCGCCGAGCGAATGCCTCACGGCTGCGGGGTCTCCCCCGCGGCGATCACTTGGTGATCTTGGTGACGCGGCCTGAGCCCACGGTGCGGCCACCCTCACGGATAGCGAAGCCGAGGCCCTCCTCCATGGCGATCGGCTGGATCAGCTCGACCGTCATCTCGGTGTTGTCGCCGGGCATGACCATCTCGGTGCCCTCGGGCAGCGTGATGACGCCGGTGACGTCCGTGGTACGGAAGTAGAACTGCGGGCGGTAGTTCGAGTAGAACGGGTTGTGACGCCCGCCCTCGTCCTTGGACAGGATGTAGACCTGAGCCTCGAAGTTCGTGTGAGGGGTGATGGTGCCGGGCTTGGCCACGACCTGGCCGCGCTCGACGTCCTCACGCTTGGTGCCACGCAGCAGCAGACCGCAGTTCTCGCCGGCCCATGCTTCGTCCATCTGCTTGTGGAACATCTCGATACCGGTGACGATCGTCTTCTGCGGATCGCGGATGCCGAGGATCTCGACCTCGGAGTTGATCGCGAGCTTGCCGCGGTCGACCTTGCCGGTGACGACGGTGCCACGACCCTGGATCGTGAAGACGTCCTCGATCGGCATCAGGAAGGGCTGATCCATGTCGCGGACCGGGTCCGGAATGGACGAGTCCACTGCGTCCATGAGCTCTTCGATGGCCTTGACCCACTTCTCTTCGCCCTCAAGAGCCTTGAGAGCGGAGACCTGGATGACCGGCGCGTCCTCGTCGAAGCCCTGAGCGCCCAGCATCTCGCGGACCTCCATCTCGACGAGCTCGAGGATTTCCTCGTCGTCGACCATGTCGGACTTGTTGAGAGCGGCGAGCAGGTAGGGAACGCCGACCTGCTTGGCGAGCAGGACGTGCTCACGGGTCTGAGCCATCGGGCCGTCGGTGGCGGCGACCACGAGGATCGCGCCGTCCATCTGAGCAGCACCGGTGATCATGTTCTTCACGTAGTCGGCGTGCCCGGGGGCGTCGACGTGCGCGTAGTGACGCTTGTCGGTCTCGTACTCGATGTGCGAGACGTTGATCGTGATGCCGCGCTGCTTCTCTTCCGGCGCGTTATCGATCGTGTCGAAGTCACGCTTCTCGTTGAGCTCGGGGAACTTGTCGTACAGAACCTTCGAGATCGCAGCGCTCAGCGTGGTCTTGCCGTGGTCGACGTGACCGATGGTGCCGATGTTGACGTGCGGCTTGGTCCGCTCGAACTTGGCCTTCGCCATGATGGTGTCCTCCTAGGACTTCTAATCGTGGTACTTCTGGATCGGGATCGGATCCCGCCTCGGCGAGGCGGAGCTCCGAAGGGAGCGGTGGGGGAAGCAGGAGAAGGAGCCTACCTGCTTCCCCCGACTCCTCACTCGCCCCGGGTCTTAGCGATGATCTCGTCCGCAATGCTGGACGGGACCTCCGAGTAGCTGTCGAACTGCATGGTGTACATCGCGCGACCCTGGGTCTTGGACCTCAGGTCGCCGACGTAGCCGAACATCTCCGACAGCGGGACGAGAGCACGGACGATCTTGACTCCGCTCGCGTCCTCCATCGACTGGATCTGACCTCGCCTGGAGTTCAGATCGCCGATGACATCTCCCATGTACTCCTCAGGAGTACGGACCTCGACGTCCATGAGGGGCTCGAGGAGGACCGGCTGCGCCTTGCGCAGGGCCTCCTTGGCTGCCATGGAGCCGGCGATCTTGAACGCCATCTCCGAGGAGTCGACGTCGTGGTACGCGCCGTCGAGCAGCGCGGCCCGGACGTTCACGACCGGGTAGCCGGCCAGGATGCCGGAGACCAGGGCGCTCTGGATGCCCGCGTCCACGCTCGGGATGTACTCGCGCGGGATGCGGCCGCCGGTGACCTTGTTCTCGAACTCGTAGAACACGCCATCTTCGGCATCGGTCAGCGGCGAGAAGGTCACCTGGATCTTCGCGAACTGGCCGGAGCCACCGGTCTGCTTCTTGTGGGTGAAGTCGAACTTCTCCACCGTCCGCTTGATCGTCTCGCGGTAGGCCACCTGCGGCTTGCCGATGTTGGCCTCGACGTTGAACTCGCGACGCATACGGTCCACGAGGATGTCGAGGTGCAGCTCGCCCATGCCCTTGATGACGGTCTGGCCGGTTTCCTCGTCCTGTTCGACCTGGAAGGTCGGGTCCTCCTTGGCGAGCTTCTGGATGGCGACACCCAGCTTCTCCTGGTCGCTCTTGGTCTTCGGCTCGATGGCGACCGAGATGACCGGCTCCGGGAAGCTCATGGACTCCAGCTGAACCGGGTTCGCCGGATCGGCGAGCGTGTCGCCCGTCGTGGTGTCCTTGAGGCCGATGAACGCGTAGATGTGGCCTGCGAAGGCCTCCTCCACCGGGTTCTCCTTGTTGGAGTGCATCTGGAAGAGCTTGCCGACGCGCTCCTTCTTGCCGGTCGTGGTGTTCAGGATCTGATCGCCCTGCTTCACCTGACCGGAGTAGACGCGCACGTAGGTCAGCGAACCGAAGAAGGGGTGCGCGGCGACCTTGAAGGCGAGCGCCGAGAAGGGCTCGTCCCACTCGGGCTTGCGGACGATCTCGGTCTCCTCGTCGCCCGGCTTGTGTCCCACCATCGGGGGCACGTCGAGCGGGGAGGGGAGGTAGTCGACGACACCGTCGAGCATGAGCTGGACGCCCTTGTTCTTGAATGCGGTGCCGCAGAAGACCGGGTAGGCCTCGGAGTTGACGGTCATGGACCGGATGCCGGCCTTGAGCTCGTCGATCGTGAGGTCGGTGTCCTCGAGGTACTTCTCCATGAGCTCCTCGGAGCTCTCGGCGACGTCCTCGACCAGCTTGGCGCGGTACTCGTCGACCGTGTCCTGCAGCTCAGCGGGGATCGGGATCTCACGCTGCCACTGGCCGAGCGAGGGATCACCCTTCTTCGAGTTGATCGCCGGCATGTCCTCTTCGAGGGTCTCGGGCCAGTCGTAGGCCTTCATCTCGACGAGGTCGACGATGCCGGTGAACTCGTGCTCCGATCCGATCGGGATCTGCATGACCAGCGGCTTCGCGCCGAGGCGGTCCACGATGGTCTTGATGGTGAAGAAGAAGTCGGCGCCCAGCTTGTCCATCTTGTTGACGAAGCAGATGCGGGGCACGTCGTACTTGTCGGCCTGGCGCCAGACGGTCTCCGACTGGGGCTCCACGCCCTCCTTGCCGTCGAACACTGCGACAGCGCCGTCGAGCACGCGCAGCGAACGCTCCACCTCGACGGTGAAGTCGACGTGGCCGGGGGTGTCGATGATGTTGATCTGGCTGTCGTGCCAGTAGCAGGTCGTCGCGGCGGACGTGATCGTGATGCCGCGCTCCTTCTCCTGCTCCATCCAGTCCATCGTCCCGGCGCCGTCGTGGGTCTCGCCCATCTTGTAGTTCACGCCGGTGTAGAAGAGGATGCGCTCGGTCGTGGTGGTCTTGCCAGCATCGATGTGAGCCATGATGCCGATATTGCGGACCTTGTTCAGGTCGCTGAGCACTTCAAGTGCCACGGGCTGTGCCTTTCTGGAGAACGGATGCTGGTGGAGCTGCCGAAGGACAGTCGGTGGGGTCCGCCCGGATGGGCGAACCCCACCGTGGACTCACCAGCGGTAGTGAGCGAAGGCGCGGTTGGACTCGGCCATCTTGTGGGTGTCCTCGCGGCGCTTGACAGCTGCACCGAGGCCGTTGGAGGCGTCGAGGATCTCGTTCATCAGACGCTCGGTCATGGTGTTCTCACGACGGGCGCGGGAGTAGCTGACCAGCCAGCGCAGAGCCAGCGTGGTGGAACGACCGGGCTTGACCTCGATCGGCACCTGGTAGGTCGCGCCGCCGACTCGGCGGGAGCGGACCTCGAGGGAAGGCCGGATGTTGTCCAGCGCCTTCTTCAGGGTGACGACCGGATCCTGGCTGTTCTTCTCACGTGCACCCTCGAGGGCACCGTAGACGATGCCCTCGGCGACGGTCTTCTTGCCGTCCAGGAGGATCTTGTTGATGAGCTGCGTGACGATCGGCGACCCGAAGACGGGGTCGACGGCCAACGGGCGCTTGGGAGCGGGGCCCTTACGAGGCATTACTTCTTCTCCTTCTTGGCGCCGTAGAGGGAGCGCGCCTGCTGGCGGCCCTTGACGGACTGGGTGTCCAGCGCGCCGCGAACGATCTTGTAACGCACACCGGGGAGGTCCTTCACACGACCGCCGCGCACGAGCACGATCGAGTGCTCCTGGAGGTTGTGGCCCTCACCGGGGATGTACGCGCTGACCTCGATGCCGGTCGACAGACGCACGCGCGCGATCTTGCGCAGCGCGGAGTTCGGCTTCTTGGGGGTCTGGGTGTAGACGCGGGTGCAGACACCGCGGCGCTGGGGCGAACCCTGGAGCGCGGGCGTCTTGGAGGAGGACGAACGACCGTCCCGCCCCTTGCGCACCAACTGCTGAATCGTGGGCACAGTTTCTCTTCCTTGTCAGCCCTCGGAGCTGTTGGCACCGAAGGATCAACATCTTCGACCGCTCACGCGGTCGGCGACCCGATATCCGCAGCCCCCATAGCCCGGGAGGCTTCGCGGATCGGCCCGCCCGACAGGTGATGGCACCTGCCGGGCGTCCAGGAGGACCGTGATCGGTGCCCACGGGCAGGAGGCCGGGCATGGCCACCCTTCCCACATTCGGGCACACCGCGAGGATCCGCTCCTCGCGGGGGACACCCCCCGCAGCCCCGAAGGGCCAGCGGGTCAGTCCCGGGTCACGACCAGAGGGCACTCCGGACGCATACGCAGTCTACTGAGATGCGTGGGATGCGGTCAAAGCTTCTCGGAGGTTCCGACACAGATCACATGACGCCACATGACCGCCAGCTTGCCTCGAGATGAATCGACGGGGTACGGGAACGCGACGAGCGCGCCGCAGAGGTGCGACGCGCTCGTGGCAATGGGACTGACTCGAGATCAGCGAATGCCGAGCTGGGAGGTGCAGGAGGGCCATGCGCCCCAGCCCTGCGCGGCCTGAACCTTCTTGGCGATGTCGATCTGCTGACCGCGGGTGGCCTGGTTGGCGGTGGAGGCGTACTTGCCGCCGCCGAAGGCCTTCCACGTCTGTCCGCTGAACTGGAGACCGCCGTAGTAGCCGTTCCCGGTGTTGATGGACCAGTTGCCACCGGACTCGCACTGAGCGATGCGGTCCCACACGGAGCCCGACGGAGCAGCCGGCGCCGAGGCACCGGTGTTGCCGGAGGACTCGGAGGAGCTGCGCTCAGAGCTGCGGTTGGACTTGCTGCCCGTCTCGCGCTTCTCGCTGGAGGACTTCTTGGACGAGGACTTCTCGGACGACGAGGACTTCTCCTCCTGCACGGGCTCCGGCTTCGGCGCCGGCTTGGTGCCCTTGGCGACGACCTCGGTGACCGGCTCGGTCACGACCTTCTCGGAGAGAAGCTCGGACTCGGTGACCTCGCCGTCGACGGTCTTCTCCGCGAAGACCTTCTCGGTGGTGCCGGCCTTGCCCTCGGTGGTGGTCTTGGTCTTGCCCTCGAGCAGCGAGTCGTCCTCGACGGTCTTCGTCTCGAACGGGATCTCCACGCTCTCGGTGCGCTCGCCCTCACGGACGCGCTGGACCGTGTGGGTCGCGTCGTCCTCGAGCACGGTGTCGCGGGGGACGTCGGCGGTGTCGGTGTCCTCGATGTCGCCGAGCACCTTCTCCATCGCCTCGCCCACGGTCAGAGCGGTCACCTCGAAGGTGTCCTGGCCCTTCTGGCCGACGAAGGTGACGGTCTTGCTGGTGACGACCTCGACCTCGCCGTTCGCGGCGGCGAGCGAGGAGGTGGGCTCCGGGGTGACACGTGCACCCTCCGCCTTGTACTCGGTCTCCTCAAGAGCGTCGGCGACGGTATCGCCGGTGGTGAGCAGTTCCGACTCCACGCCATCGACCGTGACGGTGACCGGTGTGCGCTGGACGACCTGGATCGCCATGCCGTCGGTGACGGCCTCCTCCAGGCCCGGCACCACCAGGTCGGTGTCCTTGACCTCGATGCCCTGGGCGGAGAGCAGGTCTCCGACGGTGGGCTGCGAGAAGGTGCGCACCGAGGATTCCTCGCCGTACACGCTGAGCTGCGCCTCGTTCGACATGGCGAAGGCAGTGCCTCCGCCGCCGATCGCGACGACGCACACGGTCGCGGCTCCGATGATCCACGGGGTCTTCTTCACTGGTCCACCTGTTTCCTGCCGCATTCGCGCGGCGTATTCGTGTCGTTCCCTGAGCTCCGGGCCTCGCGGTGCGAGGCCTGCAGCTCCGGCACGCGCGCGCCGCCTGTCAGGGGCGCGGCAGGAAAGCTTGCGTGGGAACCGCCAGATGCCATGGTTTCCCGATTCGCCCCGTTGCGTAAGGGGACTGGCGAGAGTTTGAGGAAGCACCCCATAGCTCTTTACCCTCTCGTGAACCTCGGGGTCTGCCAGGTCACGCTGAAGCGCCTCAGCCCGGCCCGGAACGCGACGGGGCGCACATCGGCCGAGCAATCTGCACTCCCCCGGAACGTCTGTGCGCATGCTGCTTCGCCGCGGATCGGGAGCAGAAACGCCGCGGGGCGGCTCCACCGAAGTGGAGCCGCCCCGCGGCGTGTGGTCGCTCGTCCGCCGCCTTCGCGGCGGGCGAGCTCCCGCGCTCAGCGCAGGATCACCGGATCACCGGAAATCAGTGCGGAACGGGTCGGCGTAGTCGATGTCGTCGAGGTTGACGGCACCGGTCTGGCCGAAGCCGGAGAAGTCCAGCTCGTCGTAGCCGGGCACCTGGTACATCTGTGCCTTGGCCTCATCGGTGGGCTCGACCGCGATGTGGCGGAATCGCGACAGGCCAGTGCCCGCCGGGATGAGCTTGCCGATGATGACGTTCTCCTTGAGCCCCATGAGCTTGTCGCTCTTGCGGTTCAGGGCGGCTTCGGTGAGCACGCGGGTGGTCTCCTGGAAGGAGGCCGCCGAGAGCCACGACTCGGTCGCCAGCGAAGCCTTCGTGATGCCCATCAGCTCGGGACGACCCGAAGCCGGCTGACCGCCCTCGGACAGGACCCGTCGGTTCTCCGTCTCGAACTTGACCCGCTCGGCGAAGTCGCCGGGCAGCAGACCGGTGTCACCGGACTCGATGACCGTCACGCGACGGAGCATCTGGCGCACGATGACCTCGATGTGCTTGGCGTGGATGTCCACGCCCTGGCTGATGTAGACCTTCTGCACCTCGTCGACCAGGTGCTGCTGCACGGCCCGGGGGCCGAGGATCCGCAGGACCTGCTTCGGGTCCACCGAGCCCAGCGTGAGCTTCTGGCCGACCTCGATGTGGTCGCCATCTGCGATCAGGAGGGAGACGCGCTTGGAGACGGTGTAGGCCACCGGCTCCGAACCATCGTCCGGAGTGACCGTGATCCGGCGCTGCTTGTCGTTCTCCTCGACCTCTGCCCGACCCGAGAACTCGGAGATCGGCGCGAAGCCGGCCGGGGTACGGGCCTCGAAGAGCTCCTGCACACGCGGCAGACCGTGCGTGATGTCGCCTTCGGCGCTGGCCACACCACCGGAGTGGAAGGTACGCATGGTCAGCTGGGTGCCGGGCTCGCCGATGGACTGAGCCGCGACGATGCCGACGGCCTCGCCGATGTCGACCAGCTGGCCGGTCGCGAGCGACTTGCCGTAGCACTGGACACAGGTGCCCACCGCGGAGTCACAGGTCAGCACGGAGCGGATCTTGACCTCGCGCACACCTGCCTCGACGAGCTGCTCGATGAGCACATCGCCCAGCTCGGTGCCGGCCGGAGCCGCCTCGGTGCCATCGGCGCCGAGTGCCGCAGTGGCCAGGACACGCCCGTACACGGTGGATTCCGCGTGCTCGTGGGGCCGGAGTTCGCCGGCCTCCTCGACCGCGATCGGAAGCACCAGGCCCTTGGTGGTCCCGCAGTTGTCCTCGCGGATGATGACATCCTGCGAGACGTCGACCAGACGACGGGTCAGGTAACCCGACTGTGCGGTCTTCAGCGCGGTATCCGCCAGGCCCTTGCGGGAGCCGTGCGAGGCGATGAAGTACTCCAGGACCGAGAGCCCCTCCTTGTAGTTGGAGAGGATCGGACGCGCGATGATCTCGCCCTTCGGGTTCGTCACCAGACCACGCATACCGGCGATCTGGCGCACCTGCATCCAGTTGCCTCGGGCACCCGAGTGCACCATCCGGTAGATCGCGTTGGTCGATTCGAAGTTCTCACGCATCGCCTCGTCGACCTCATTGGTCGCCTCGGTCCAGATGTCGATCAGCTCGGCATTGCGCTCGACCTCGGAGACGAGACCGAGGTCTCGGTTCTCCTGGACCTGCGCGGCCTTGGCCTCGTACTTCGCGATGATCTCCGGCTTGTTGGGCGGGGTGACCACGTCGGAGAGCGCGAAGGACGCACCCGAGCGGGTCGACCAGGTGAAGCCGTAAGCCTTCAGCGCATCGAGCGATGCGGCGACCTGACCCTTGTCATAGCGCTCAGCGAGAGCGTTGACGATGCCGCCCAGACGCTTCTTGCCGACCTGGCCCTGCACGAAGGGGAAGCCCTCGGGCAGCGTCTCGTTGAAGTGAACGGCGCCCAGGGTGGTGGTGAGGATGATCGGGTCACCCTCGGTCCAGCCCTCGGGAGCCACCCAGTCGCTCGGCGGGACGATGTCCGTGAAGCGGATGTCCACCAAGGCGTTGAGGTCCAGCTCGCCGCGGTCGTAGGCCATGATCGCCTCTGCCTCGGACGAGAACTTGCGACCGATGCCGGGGACGTCCTCGCGCACCGTGGTGAGGTGGTAGAGACCGATGATCATGTCCTGTGCGGGCATGGTCACGGGGCGACCGTCGGACGGCTTGAGGATGTTGTTGCTGGACAGCATCAGGATGCGGGCCTCAGCCTGCGCCTCGGCGGACAGCGGCAGGTGCACAGCCATCTGGTCGCCGTCGAAGTCCGCGTTGAACGCGGCGCAGACGAGCGGGTGCAGGTGGATGGCCTTGCCCTCCACCAGCTGCGGCTCGAACGCCTGGATGCCCAGACGGTGCAGGGTCGGTGCACGGTTCAGCAGCACCGGATGCTCGGTGATGACCTCTTCGAGCACGTCCCACACCTCGGGCCGAGCACGCTCGACCATCCGCTTGGCGGCCTTGACGTTCTGGGCGTGGCTGAGCTCGACCAGGCGCTTCATCACGAAAGGCTTGAAGAGCTCGAGGGCCATGCCCTTGGGCAGGCCGCACTGGTGCAGATTCAGCTGCGGGCCGTTGACGATGACGGAGCGGGCGGAGTAGTCCACGCGCTTGCCGAGCAGGTTCTGACGGAAACGACCCTGCTTGCCCTTGAGCATGTCCGAGAGCGACTTCAGCGGGCGGTTGCCCGGTCCGGTGACCGGGCGGCCGCGACGACCGTTGTCGAACAGCGAGTCGACCGACTCCTGCAGCATGCGCTTCTCGTTGTTCACGATGATCTCGGGGGCACCGAGATCAAGCAGCCGCTTGAGGCGGTTGTTGCGGTTGATCACGCGACGGTACAGGTCGTTGAGATCGGAGGTCGCGAAGCGGCCACCGTCCAGCTGCACCATCGGACGCAGGTCCGGCGGGATGACCGGGACAGCGTCCAGGACCATGCCCACAGGCGAGTTGGTGGTGGTGAGGAACGCGGAGACCACCTTGAGGCGCTTGAGCGCGCGGGCCTTCTTCTGCCCCTTGCCGGTGGCGATGATCTCGCGCAGCAGCACGGACTCGGCCTCGAGGTCGAAATCGGCCAGACGACGCTGGATCGCCTCGGCGCCCATGCCACCCTCGAAGTAGGTGCCGTAGCGCAGCTTCATCGCACGGTAGAGCTGCTCATCGCCTTCGAGGTCAGCGACCTTGAGGGTCTTGAAGCGCTCCCAGATGCGAGTGATGCGGTCGATCTCCGCGTCGTACTTCTTGCGGATCTGGGCCTGCTCACGCTCGCCGGAGTCGCGGACCTTGCGCTTCGCGTCGGCCTTGGCACCCTCCTCTTCGAGCTGGGCGAGATCCTTCTCGGCGGAGAGCGCACGGTTGTTGATCGCGGCGTCGCGCTCGTTCTCGAGCTCCTTGACCTCGAGATCGAAGCGGGCCTGGAGATCCGGCATGTCGTCGTGACGTGCCTGATCGTCCACTGCCGTGATCATGTACGCGGCGAAGTAGATGATCTTCTCGAGATCCTTCGGCGCGAGGTCCAGCAGGTAGCCCAGGCGGCTGGGCACGCCCTTGAAGTACCAGATGTGCGTGACGGGAGCAGCGAGCTCCACGTGGCCCATGCGCTCACGGCGCACGGAGGACTTGGTGACCTCCACGCCGCAGCGCTCACAGATGATGCCCTTGAAGCGCACGCGCTTGTACTTGCCGCAGTAGCACTCCCAGTCCCGGGTGGGGCCGAAGATGCGCTCGCAGAAGAGGCCGTCCATCTCGGGCTTCAGGGTGCGGTAGTTGATGGTCTCCGGCTTCTTGACCTCGCCGTGGGACCAGCCGCGGATGTCTTCAGGGGTCGCAAGACCGATGCGCAGCTCGTCGAAGGTATTGACGTCGATCACAGGTGTCCTTCTCTCGATCGGAAGAGTGGTGTCTGAGGGAACGGGGTCGAGGGCGGGGCTCAGGGGGCGGGAGCGGCGTCACGCCGCTCCCGCACGGGCCTGAGCCCGATTCCCTCAGACCTCTTCGATGGAGCCGACGCCCTCGTGGGGCCGGCGGGACAGGTCGATGCCGAGCTCCTCCGCAGCGCGGAAGACCTCCTCGTCGCTCTCCTTGACGTCCTGGGCGGTGCCGTCGCTGGACAGCACCTCGACGTTCAGGCAGAGGGACTGCATCTCCTTGAGGAGCACGCGGAAGGATTCCGGGATGCCGGGCTCGGGGATGTTCTCGCCCTTGACGATCGCCTCGTAGACCTTGACGCGGCCGGCGATGTCATCGGACTTGATGGTCAGCAGCTCCTGCAGGGCGTAGGCGGCGCCATAGGCCTCGAGGGCCCAGACCTCCATCTCGCCGAAGCGCTGGCCGCCGAACTGGGCCTTACCGCCCAGCGGCTGCTGCGTGATCATCGAGTACGGGCCCGTGGAGCGTGCGTGCAGCTTGTCGTCCACCAGGTGGTGGAGCTTGAGCATGTACATGTAGCCCACGGAGACCGGCGCCGGGAACGGCTCGCCGGAGCGACCGTCGAACATGCGCGCCTTGCCGTCCTCCTTGACCATCCGCTCGCCGTCCCGGTTGGGGCGGTGATTGGCGATCAGGCCGGTGACCTCGTCGGCGGTGAGGCCGTCGAACACGGGAACCGCGACCGGGGTCCCGGGCTCGCCGTGCAGAGCGGACTCGGGCAGATCAGCGGCGGCGGCATCCGTGGGATCCAGGTCCCAGCCGGACTTGGCGACCCAGCCGAGGTGGGTCTCCATGACCTGGCCGATGTTCATTCGGCCGGGCACGCCCATCGGGTTCAGGATGATGTCGACCGGGGTGCCATCCTCCAGGAACGGCATGTCCTCGACCGGCAGGATCTTCGCGATGACGCCCTTGTTGCCGTGACGGCCGGCGAGCTTGTCACCGTCGGTGATCTTGCGCTTCTGGGCCACGTAGATGCGGACCATCTCGTTGACACCGGTGGGGAGGACATCCCCGTCCTGGTCTTCGTTGAAGACCTGCACGCCGATGATGGTGCCCGACTGGCCGTGGGGAACGCGCAGCGAGGTATCGCGCACCTCGCGGGCCTTCTCGCCGAAGATCGCGCGCAGCAGGCGCTCCTCCGGGGTCAGCTCGGTCTCGCCCTTGGGGGTGACCTTGCCGACCAGGATGTCGCCCGGCTCGACCTCGGCGCCGATGCGGATGATGCCGCGCTCGTCGAGATCAGCCAGCACGTCGTCGCCGACGTTCGGGATGTCCCGGGTGATCTCTTCCTTGCCCAGCTTGGTGTCGCGGGCGTCGACCTCGTGCTCCTCGATGTGGATCGAGGTGAGGACGTCGTCCTGAACCATCCGCGAGGACAGGATGATGCCGTCCTCGTAGTTGTGCCCCTCCCAGGACATGAAGGCGACCAGGAGGTTCTTGCCGATCGCGAGCTCACCCTGATCGGTCGAGGGACCATCAGCCAGGATCGAGCCTGCCTCGACGCGGTCACCCTCGTCGAAGAGCACCCGCTGGTTGTAGGAGTTACCGGCGTTGGAGCGCTGGAACTTCCCGATCGGGTAGGTCTGGCGGGTGCCATCATCAGCCATCACGACGACCAGGTCGGCGGAGAGCTCCTCGATGACACCGCCCTTCTGCGCGGTGATCACGTCACCGGCGTCAACCGCGGCTCGACGCTCCATGCCGGTGCCGACCAGCGGCATCTCGGAACGGAGCAGCGGCACAGCCTGGCGCTGCATGTTCGAGCCCATGAGCGCGCGGTTGGCGTCATCGTGCTCGAGGAAGGGGATCATCGCCGTGGCGACGGAGACCATCTGCCGGGCGGAGACGTCCATGTAGTCCACGTCTGCGACGGCGACCAGATCGGGTTCGCCACCGGGGAGGCGCACCAGGACCTCTTCGTTGAGGAAGCGGCCCTTCTCATCGATCTTGGCGTTGGCCTGGGCGATGATGTGGCGATCCTCGTCGTCCGCGGTGAGGTACACGACCTCGTCGGTGACGTGACCCTCGGCGACCTTGCGGTACGGAGTTTCGATGAAGCCGAAGGGGTTGATCCGGGCGAAGGTCGCGAGCGAGCCGATCAGGCCGATGTTCGGGCCCTCAGGAGTCTCGATCGGGCACATACGTCCGTAGTGCGACGGGTGGACGTCACGGACCTCCATGCCGGCACGGTCACGGGAGAGACCACCCGGGCCCAGGGCCGAGAGGCGACGCTTGTGCGTCAGACCCGACAGCGGGTTGTTCTGGTCCATGAACTGCGAGAGCTGGGAGGTTCCGAAGAACTCCTTGATCGCGGCGGTGACCGGACGGATGTTGATCAGGGTCAGCGGCGTGATCGCCTCGACGTCCTGCGTGGTCATGCGCTCGCGGACGACGCGCTCCATGCGGGACAGGCCGGTGCGGACCTGGTTCTGGATCAGCTCGCCCACCGCGCGGATGCGACGGTTGCCGAAGTGGTCGATGTCGTCGGTCTCGACGCGCACCGGCTTGTCATCGGTGCTGGTGTACTCGTTGACTCCGTCGTGCAGGGCAACGATGTACTTGATCGTGGAGACGATGTCCTGCAGACGCAGGGTCGACTCGGAGAGGCTGCCGTTGAGGCCGAGCTTCTTGTCGATCTTGTAGCGGCCGACCTTCGCGAGGTCGTAGCGCTTGTTGTTGAAGTAGAGGTTGTTCAGCATCGCCTCGCCCGCATCACGTGTGGGCGGCTCGCCCGGACGCTGCTTGCGGTAGATGTCGATGAGCGCCTCGTCCTGAGAGGCGATGCGGTCCTTCTCCAGGGTGGAGCGCATCGACTCGAACTCGCCGAACTCCTCGAGGATGTCCGAGTGAGACAGGCCCAGGGCCTGGAGCAGCGTCGTGACGGACTGCTTGCGCTTGCGGTCGATGCGGACACCGACCTGATCACGCTTGTCGATCTCGAACTCGAGCCAGGCGCCGCGCGACGGGATCATCTTCGCGGAGAAGATGTGCTTGTCGCTGGTCTTGTCGATGGACTCCTCGAAGTACACGCCCGGGGAGCGGACCAGCTGCGAGACGACGACACGCTCGGTGCCGTTGATGATGAAGGTGCCCTTGGGGGTCATGAGCGGGAACTCGCCCATGAAGACCGTCTGGGTCTTGATCTCGCCGGTCTCGTTGTTCATGAACTCCGCGATGACGTACAGCGGAGCAGCGTAGGTGAGGTCCTTGTCCTTGCATTCGTCGACCGTGTACTTCGGGTCGTCGAAGGTGTGGTCGCGGAAGGACAGCGACATATTGCCGGCGAAGTCCTCGATCGGAGAGATCTCCTCGAGGATGTCCGCGAGACCTGAGGTCTGCGGGACGTCCTCCCGACCATCAGCAGCGGCCTCCTGGGCACGCTCCTGCCAGCGGTTGTTGCCGAGCAACCAGTCGAACGAGGTGGTCTGCAGACTCAGCAGATCCGGTACCTCGATCGGGTCGCCGAGCTTCGCGAAAGTAACGCGAGGTGAGGCGGTACGAAGTGCTATGTCAGTGGTGCGATCGGTGCTCGAGGCAGCCAAGGGGGGTCCTTCCACAGGCCGATGACGGAATCCCAGGCGCGGCGAACGCCCGTCAGGCGGTGGAGCAGACAATGTGGTGAACAGAGCGGCAGAACCGACGGGCGACGCGCAGCGCAAGGACCGAGCATACAGAAATTCGCGGATGGACACAAGTGCCGCGACGCGACCGGTCCATCCACGTCGGCCGCTATATGCCTGGCGCAGAGGTTCTGTCGGTGCTTCCTGCCCGTCTCTCTCGACCGGCCCGGCGGCGTCAACACACCGGGCACGTGCAGCAGGAACAGCTCCGTACGGGAAAAAGCATGAACGGAAATCTCTTCAGAGTCAAGCAGGCAGAGTCCGGCTCGGAGTGTCGGGGCACGTCAGGGCTGCTTTGGGACGCTCGGCGCCTCCGGGCCCACGCCGCGATGTCGGCAACCCTGCACCCGCTGGTGCCGCTGCGCACCGACCTGCGGCAGCGACTCGCGACGACAGCCGGGGCCGCACCGACGGCAGCAGATGCGGCCCCGCATGATCTACCTCACCGTCGCGGCTCGGAGCCGCAGCGCTGGTGCGGACCTCTCAGCCCGAGGAGCTCAGCCTCGACGCCTCAGAGCGATCAGCGCACCGCCGGCCAGCAGCAGCGCCGCCGCAGCGCCGAGCGGGGCGAGGGCATCCGTGCCGGTGCGGGCGAGCGGAGCGCCCGGGCCCTTGCTGGAGCCGCCGTCCGTGCTGGCGCCCGGTCCCCCGCTGCTGTCAGATCCGCCGCCCGCGTCGTTGCCCTTGCCGTTCCCATGTCCGGCGCTGTCCCCACCATCGCCCTTGCCGTCATCGTCGCTGCCGCTGGGCGACTCCGCCGGCAGGATCAGATAGGAGGCCTGGGAGGGACCGGAGAAGGTCAGCACCCCCGCCGCCCAGGTGGAGTGCACCGGCAGCCGGGTTCCGTCCTTCAGCAGCTGGAGGACACGCTCACCCTCCGCACCAGGCACGGTGATGACCGATTCCAGAGATCCGTAGGCATTGGCGAGCGTCAGCACGCGGCCTTCGCCCCCGTCGGCATCACCGCTGGTGGCGGTGAGCGAGTCATCACTGCGGAATGTCGCCGTCGCGCTCACCTCACCCGCGGTGAGGGTGACCGGCTGCAGCGCCACCGTCACGGTGAATCCGAGCTCCACCGCCTGGCCGTCGCTGCTGATGAGCGGGTCCCCTGCGGCGTCGACCACGAGGGCCAGGACCGACTGTTCACCCTCGATCAGCACCGTTCCCGGCGCAAGGCGAAGGCCGTATCCCGCTGATGCAGCGGCTTCGGCATCGCCATCGAGCGTCACCTGGTAGCTCGCCAGCACGTCCTGGGACAGCCGGGCCTGATCGCCCAGCTGCTCGCGATGAATGCTCAGCTCGACCGACGCTGGGCCGCTGATTCCCCACTCTGCCTCGGCGGCGGCGACCTCGAAGACCCGTTCCTCGGTGGTCGTGTTGCCGGCGAGGTCGGTGGCGAGCACCGTGAGGGTGTGAGTTCCCTCCTCGAGCTCGGCCGTGGGAACCTGGGTGCTCAGCTCAGCCTGCGCCGCACGGGTCCTGGCGCCGAAGGTCGTGACCTCGCCCTCGACGTCCGAGCTCTCGGGATCCGCGCCCTCGGGTTCCGCGCCCTCGGTATCAGCTCCCTCAGTATCTTCGCCATCGGCATCAGCATCGTCGACCTCCGGGCCCTCGAGATCAGCGCCCTGCAGCTCGCGCAGATCGATCAGCGCGTCCTCGAGTGCGTGCTCCTCAGCAGCCAGGCCGGTGGACGCGTCCTGGACCACCTCGCCGTCCAGCAGCACCTGCATCCCGGCCAGATTTTCGTCCGCAGCGGAGACCTCGATCTCGCGGGCATCGTCCACGACCTCGCCGTCTGTCAGGTGTGCGACGTCGATCCGCGGGACTTCCTGATCCAGGACGACAGGGATCAGGCCCAGCAGCACATTGCCGTTGGAGTCCATGAACTCGACCAGCAGCGTGTCGCCGTCGGCCACGGAGACCTCGGTCGAGAAGTCGCGGAGATTGGACTGCTCCCCCGGGCTGGCGATGTCGAAACGCTCGATGATGGTCGAGTCGTTGAGCCGCAGCCCGTAGCCCCAGCCGTCATCAGAGGCGCTGCCGGCAACGGTCACCTGCTCGGTGTTCGTGTAGAGGGTGCCGCCCACCAAGGTGGGCTCGTCGATCTGCAGGGTCGGCGCTGTGACGTCGAAGTAGAGGCGGACCCCGCGGTCGTAGCGGAGGGCGCCGTCTGCATCCTGGACCACCATGCGGAAGTGGTTCTCCCCGGTGGTGACGGGGAGGTCGATGGTGAAGCTGCCGTCCTCCTGGACCTGGGCGGTGAGCGGCGCCGGATCGGTGTGCTTCCCGTCCTCGCCCGCCCGGCTGCCCGGGGTCAGGGTGATCGTGCCCCCGGCGGGGTACTCGCCGCGGAGGGTGAAGACGCCGCCGTCGGCGCTCGCGTCCGCAGTATCTGCGGGGACGAAGCAGGCCGCCTGTTCGAGCACGCAGTCGGCGTTGGTGATCGTGGGCATGGCCCAGGTCGCTGTGGGAGCCCGCCCGGAGAGGGCGAAGGACTGCGAGCGGGTGTTCACGCCGTCCGAGGCGGTCAGGGTGAATGCTGCCGCGGTCTCGCCCGGAGTCACCGTCAGCTCGAAGCTGCCATCCTCCTCGACCGCGGCGGTCACCTCGCCTGAGGCGACGCTGAGCTGGGCGTCTTCGCGCTCATCGATGACCGTGCCGGAGACGGTGAGGGTGCCGTCCGCACCGATCAGGGCGTGGCCCTGTGCGTCGGTCTCCATCGCAGTGATGGAGAGCTCGGGAGCGGTCGAGTCGAAGGTGACCGGGACCCGTTGCTCCTGCACTACGGCGCCGTCGGCGGAGAGGCCTTCGACGAGGAACTCCTGCGCACCCTCGGCCAGCGGGAGGACATGGCGGAAGCGCCCCTCGGGGGTCTCCACCGTCTGGTCACCGACGCGCACGGCGGTGATGTCGGAGGAGACGTAACCGCTCAGCAGCAGCGACCCGTCCTGCACCAGCAGCGACTGGGGGCCGAGGACGTCCTGCTCGAGCTGCGAGGCGTTCGCGATCAGCATGGTCGAGGGCTCGAACACTTTCGTTCCGACGCCCAGGTTGAAGCCTGCGTCGAGCACGGAGACGGTGAGGAAGGGGACCGCCTCCGGGTCGACCTCGATCGTGTAGGTGCCGTCCGGGGCTTCGGTCACCGGGATGTCTTCGCCTGCGGCACCGGTCGTGGTGGGCGGGGCGAGAATGCCGGAGCCGTCCTCGAGGACCGAGAAGGAGAGCAGTCCGGCCTCATAGGCTCCGAATTCGATCGCGGGCGCGGTGGCATCGATCCCGAAGGAGAAGTCGGTGCTCTGCCAGCCCTGCTCCTCGCCGAGCCGGGCATCGACGCGGTAGGTGTACTGCCCGTCGGGCAGCGCGGCGTAGCCCACTGCCTGGGGATCATAGAGCGTGCCGTCGAAGGCGGGACCGGTCCATTGGAGCTCACGGGGATCTGCGACCAGCCCCCAGTCTCCGAGCAGGTTGCGGTAGACGCCCTGCTCCTGTCCCAGGACCTTCACCTCTGCGCCTGAGGCGTCCAGCACGGTGTAGCGGATGTCCGAGGCGTTCCGCATAGTGACCAGGTTCGGGGCGATCGTGTCCATATCGCCATCGCCATTGGGCGAGAGCCAGAACTCTCCTATGTCGCTGGTGAGCGGCAGGGTGGACCCGCCCCAGGACGTGATCAGCTCGCTCTGCACGCCGACGCCCTCGAGCTGCTCCCCCGCGGGGAGCACGATCGGCTCCGCGTTCCACTCGCCGGAGAAGCCGAGGAAGGGCACGGAGAGGTTCGGCTGGGCGCCGTCGGCCGAGGTGAACCGGACCCACCCGCCGGTGAAGTGATCCTCCCCGGACTCGGGGGTGACGGTGACATCGACGGTCGCTGCGCCTCCGGCCGGCACGGTCACCGTGCTCGGCGTCGCCACGGATCCGCTGGAGGGACGCACCGTGGTGCTGCTGCCGGCGTCATTGGTCTCGGACAGCAGCGTGGTGCTGGGGAGGGTGAACTCCGCGTCGGTGTCCCCGCTGCTGGTGAGCGTCACGGTGAAGGTGACTGGTCCCGTGACCTCGTGCAGCGCGGCCGCGCCCTCACCGTCGACGGTCGCGATGACGTGGGAGTCCAGCGCCTTGTCCACCTGGGCGAGGCCCGCACCGACCTGGCGCGGTGAGGCCGATGGGACAGCGGAACCACTTCCGACAGGGATCATCGCCGTGTTCATCAGCATGACCTTTGCGAGGTCCACCCGCTCGGCGCCGGTGACGTCGGGGCGGGTCTGCTGGAGGTGCTGGAGCACCAGCGCGGTCATCCCGGCGACGTTCGGGGACGCCATCGAGGTCCCGGAGTTCATGCCGTAGGTGCCGTCGTTGAAGGTGGAGTACACGTTGCCGCCGATGCCGGCGATCTCGGGTTCGAAGTCGAGCGTCGGGGTCGAGCCCCACGAGGTGAAACTCGACGGGGTCAGCGCGCTCGCGCTGGGGCGCACATCGACCTCTTCGGTGATCCGCAGTGTGGTCTCCCCCGCCTCGATGGCGTCTTTCAGCGCGGTGCCGACGGGCTGGCTCACGGTGATGCCGGGCAGGGTGAAGCTCTCGACCCCGGCCATGCCGAAGGCTGCGTCCTCCGTGTTGGAGATGACCACGCCGCCGGCGTTGGCCATGATGGCGTTCTCGTACTTCTCGGTGAAGGAGATCTCGCCGCGGGAGATCAGTGCGTAGGCGCCGTCGAGGTCCATGCCGTCGATGTCCGCAGCGGTGGCGTGGCCAAGATCTACCAGACGGTGCGGCAGATCGTCGAGGGTCCCCGTGGCGGGCGAGTAGGGCACGCCATCGGACTCGTCGTTCACGTAGGCCATCAGCTGGGTGAGGACGGAGTTGTCGATCGAGGCGACGGTCAGCGCGGACCCCAGAGTGCCCGGCGAGCCGACGGTGCCGTCGTCGTGGAGCCCGTAGAGGTCATCGGCGACCCCGCCCGGCGAGAAGTTCTGGCCGTCATTGCCGGCGGCGATCACGGTGACGACTCCCGCGTCACGGGCAGACTCGATCGCGAAGGAGCTGGCATCGGAGGCGTTCTTCTGCCCGTTGGAGGAGCCGAGCGACATGTTGATCACGTCGGCGCCCTGCTTCACCGAATCCTCGATCGCGGCGACGATGTCCGAGTCGGTGGCGCCGCCTCCGGCGTTCGAGAAGACCTTCATCGCGAGCAGCTGCGCATTGGGCGCAGCGCCGTCGAGCTCACCGGTCTGCAGGAAGTCTCCGGGGTGATCTCCCGGTGAGCCGTTGGCCGCGGCGATGCCGCCGACGTGCTGGCCGTGCGCGTCGACCACGCTGTCCTTGATCACGAAGTTCTCGTCGGCGTAGTTGTAGCCGTCGGGGATCTTGCAGGTGAATCCGGCCTCGGCGGCCGGGTTGATCTCTGAGATCGCGGCGGCACCGCAGTCGTCGAGCCGGAGTGCGGGGTGGCTCGGATCCAAGCCCGAGTCGATGATCGAGATGACCATGCCCGTGCCGTCCACGCCGTGGCTGTCGAAGGCCGCTGGTACGCCCTGCAGGTCGCGGGCGGTGTGCTCGGTGCGCTCGTAGACCCGCTCCCGACGGACCGAGAGCACCTCGGGCTCGAGCGAGAGTGCCGCGAGCCTGTCCCCGGGCACGGTGGCGGAGAACCCGTTGACCAGATAGCCGAACTGGCGGTCGGCCACGAGTCCGTGCCGCTCGGACCAGGTGTCGATCAAGGACTGCTGAGCCTCCAGCCGGGAGCTCTCCTGGGACGTCGAGAGAACTGAGTCCTCGCCCTTGAGCAGCACGACGACGTCCACCGGAGCGGAGGTGACATCGTCCGGGAGGCTCGGGATCCCGTCCACGGGGCTCGGTGCGGCCGGTGGCGGCGGCGCCACCGGAGCCGCGACCGCGGCGTTCATACCGAGACCGAGGGTCCCGATCAGCAGTGCGCCGGACAGCGCGGCAAGACGACGAAGCGGCCGTAACGGCACAGGAACCCCCGGGTGATTCACGACATAGGCAACGTCAGCCTATGGAGCATCCAGCGAACATTCAGCTGGTCGCTCTCTTCCGAAGGTCACGAAACGGTGACGGAGGGATAGCGGCTCCTCGAGCAGGCACGCGATGGGGTCCCGGGAGCGCCTGGGGGCATGCAGGAGGGCCGCCCCGCATAGCGGGACGGCCCTCCAGAAGCAGTACGACTGCCGTCAGATCAGGCGCGCGCCGGAGCGCACGCCACAGATCACTTGACGGAAGCGGACGCGCCGGCCTCTTCGAGCTTGGCCTTGGCAGCCTCGGCGTCTTCCTTCTTGACACCCTCGAGGACAGCCTTGGGAGCCTCGTCGACGAGCGCCTTGGCCTCCTTCAGACCGAGGGAGGTGAGGGCGCGCACCTCCTTGATGACGGCGATCTTCGCGGAACCGGCCGACTCGAGGATGAGGTCGAACTCGGTCTGCTCGGCCTCTTCAGCAGCCTCGCCACCGGCGGCGCCACCAGCGGCGGCGACGGCCACGGGGGCAGCAGCGGTGACGTCGAAGACGTCCTCGAAAGTCTTCACGAACTCAGAGAGCTCGATGAGGGACATTTCCTTGAAAGCTTCGATGAGCTCGTCGTTGCTGAGCTTTGCCATGGTGGCATTCCTTCCTATGGGCGGGACCTGAGTCCCTGCGGTATCGGTGGCGCACACGCGCCTGGTCTTGCAGTCCAGTCACCCATGAGGGTGTCCGGGGGACAGCGCTGAGGCTGTGAGGGACGAGGCCGAAGCCCCGGATCCTCAGGCTTCTTGCTTGGCCCGCAGCGCGTCCACGGTGCGTGCTGCCTTCGACAGCGGCGCCGCAAACGTGGCGGCGGCCTTGGACATCGACGCCTTCATGGCGCCAGCGGCCTTGGCCAGCAGGACCTCGCGGGACTCGAGGTCCGCAAGCTTCTGGACGTCTTCCTTCGAAAGCACATTGCCCTCGAAGAAGCCGGACTTGATCACGAGCTGGTCGTGGGTCTTGGCGAAGTCACGCAGGGCCTTCGCAGGCCCCACCGGCTCACCCTTGATGAAGGCGATAGCGGTAGGACCGCTGAGCGTGCCATCGAGAGCGGTGATGCCGGCCTCGCGGGCGGCGATCTCCGTGAGCGTGTTCTTCACCACGGCGTAGGTCGTCTCGGAACCCAGGGAGCGACGAAGCTCCTTGAGGTCACCCACGCTGAGCCCGCGATACTCGGTGATGACAGCGGCATCGGACTCGCGGAAAAGCTCCGTGATCTCCGAGACGGCATCCACCTTTTCGGGGTTAGCCATGGCCCTCCTTCCAGAGGTCTCTCGCCACCGGGTGAAGAAGTCTGAGCAACAGAAAAGGCCTCGACACGCAAGTGTCGAGGCCTCGAACGCTGTGGGCACCCTGGCCAAAAATGGCTCCAGCCTGAGCTGGACGGGCGCAACTTCGCGAAAGTCGCTTCTTCACCTGCGCAGGCCATCCCTGTCGGGATCTCTTCGGTCGTTCTCGGGGTCGAGCACGACAACCGGCGGTCTTCGGTAGACCCAGACTAGACCAGGAACCCCCGCCCACGCCACGTCGAGAGCGGCGTTCTGCGTCACATCGGCGGTGGGCCGCGAGGTCGTCGGGCGGTGGGCCGCAACTCTGGGGTGGGCACCCCTGCCGCGCACGCACGCCAACCAGCACGTCAGCCGGCACGTCAGGAGGAGCTGATCGACGAAATCTTCCAGAAAGTGGAAGAAACCGTCGATGGACTCCCTGCAGCCCGGAGATGCGCTGCGCCCGATCACGACGACGGCGCCTCGCCCACCGCAAGGGTGGACGGGGCGCCGTGGTGCACCTTCAGAGGCGACCGGGAGGCTCAGACTCAGGCCTCGTCGGTGTCCTCGAGGAGGTTGCGCGTGCGGTTCACGTCGACCGGGATGCCCGGGCCCATGGTGGTGGACACGGTGATCTTGGTGATGTAGCGGCCCTTGGAGGAGGACGGCTTCAGACGCAGGATCTCATCGAGTGCAGAGACGTAGTTCTCGACCAGCTGCTGGTCGGAGAAGGACACCTTGCCGACCAGGTAGTGCAGGTTCGCTGCACGGTCGGTGCGGAACTCGATCTTGCCGCCCTTGATGTCAGACACGGCCTTGGTCACGTCCATGGTGACGGTGCCGGTCTTGGGGTTCGGCATGAGCCCGCGCGGGCCGAGCACGCGGCCCAGCTTGCCGACCTTGCCCATCAGGTTCGGCGTGGCCACGGCCGCGTCGAAATCGGTCCAGCCGCCAGCGACCTTCTCGATCAGCTCGTCGTCACCGACCTCGTCAGCGCCGGCCTCGCGGGCGGCGTCGGCCTGCGCACCGGTCGCGAAGACGATGACGCGGGCGGTCTTGCCGGTGCCGTTGGGCAGGTTGACGGTGCCGCGCACCATCTGGTCTGCCTTGCGGGGGTCGACACCCAGTCGCATCGAGACCTCGACGGAGGCATCGAACTTGGCCGGGGAGGACTTCTGAGCCAGACGCAGTGCGTCCAGCGGGGAGTAGGCGCGACCCTCTTCGATCAGCGCCGCACCGTTCTTGTAAGCCTTGCTACGGAAACTCATTGTCGTCAGCCCTCCACCGTGATGCCCATGGAACGAGCGGTGCCGGCGACGATCTTCGCAGCGGCATCGATATCGTTCGCGTTCAGATCAGGCATCTTGGTCTCCGCGATCTCGCGGACCTGTGCCTGGGTGACCTTGCCGACCTTGTCGGTGTGCGGCGTGGCGGAGCCCTTGGAAAGGCCAGCGGCCTTCTTGATGAGCTCAGCGGCCGGCGGCGTCTTCGTGATGAAGGTGAACGAGCGGTCTTCGTAGACCGTGATCTCGACCGGGACGATGTTGCCACGCATGTCTGCGGTGCGATCGTTGTAGGCCTTCACGAACTCCATCATGTTCACGCCGGCAGCGCCGAGCGCGGGACCCACGGGCGGCGCAGGGGTGGCCGCGCCGGCCTGGATCTGGAGCTTGATGACGCTCGCGATCTTCTTCTTGGGAGCCATTGCTCTTCCTAACTTTGGTGTGGTTCGGGCGGAGCTCATCATGCGTTCCTCCCACGGCTGGACCCATTCCCGCATGACACGGTGAGGGGTCCGGGGTGCGACGTTACCTGCACGTCGCGGCGGCGTCGACCGGTATCGAAGGTGATCCTGGTCGTACTGACGCGACAGCTGCCGCGCGCCGCTCAGATCAGATCATCTTGGTGACCTGGTCGAAGCCGAGCTCGACCGGGGTCTCGCGACCGAAGATGGTCACCAGGACCTGAAGCTTCTGGGACTCGGTGTGGATCTCCGAGATCGTGGCCGGCATGGTCTCGAAGGGACCATCCATGACCGTGACGGACTCGCCGACGTGGAAGTCGGGCAGCTTCTGCGCGGCAGAGGCCTTGGCCGGAGTGCCACCCGAGGAGCGCTTCTTCTCCGGCAGCCCCACAGAGGGTGCCAGCAGCGAGTAGATCTCGTCGAAGCTCAGCGGGGTAGGATCGGTCGCGTTGCCCACGAACCCGGTCACGCCGGGGGTGTCGCGCACGACGCGCCAGGACTCGGTGGTCAGATCCATGCGCACCAGCACGTAGCCGGGCACGCGCACACGGCGGACGATCTTCTTCTGGCCGTTCTTGACCTCGGTCGCGTCCTCCATCGGGACCTGGACCTCGAAGATGTGGTCTTCCATGTCCTGAGTCTCGGTGCGCGTGGCCAGCTGGGTCTTCACACGGTTCTCGTGACCGGAGTAGGAGTGGACGACATACCACTCGCCGAACGAGGAGCGCAGGTGCATCTTGAGCTGCACCAGCGGGTCCTCCTCCTCGGGCTCAGCCTGCTCGCCCTCGGACTCTGCCGACTCTTCAGCGGACTCCTCGCCACCCTCGGTCGACGCGTCCTGCTCGGTCGACTCGTCCTGCTCGGTGGAGTCGTCAGCCGCCTGCGCCTCATCGACGGTCTCGTCGGCGGGCTGCTCCTCGACGGTCTGCTCGTCGGCTTCCTCCTGGGGCGCTGCGGCCTGCGGCTGCGCGGAGGCGGAGAAGGAGAGGGAGTCGTCGACGCCCTGGTAGGACTCGTCGGGGGTTGAAGACTCTTCGGGGGTAGAGGTCTGATCGCTCATCGGCGGGAACCTGCCTTCCTGGCGGCGTGGAACTGATCGGTCACGGTGCGTTGCGTGGTGCGGGACGGCCCGCGGCTCACACGTCGGGAACCGTGAATGCGATCCTGGAGAGCCAGCTGAACACGGAGTCGAGGCCGAAGATCAGAAGGATCATGAAGACGACGAACAGCAGCACCGTGATGGAGTACAGGACCAGCTCCCGACGGGTCGGGACGACCACCTTCCGGAGCTCCGCGATGATCTGGCGGATGAACAGACCGATGGCCAGGAACGGGTTCTTCGACCCGGAGCCCTGGGCGCCGGCACCGGTGGGCGTCGACGGGGCGTTCTGGCTGGAGTTCACGTCTGGGCTGTCCGATCTCGTCGAGGTCATCCGCATCCGGCCGGGTGACCCCGACCGGACCGGCAGGGCAGACAGGGCTCGAACCTGCAACCTGCGGTTTTGGAGACCGCTGCGCTACCAATTGCGCCACTGCCCTTCACGAGGACCAGGCCTCGTGAGGTCGTCGCACGAACGCTCGGAAGAGCATCGTGATTCTGACCAGCGACCAGCATACAAGTCTCAGGGACCTCATGCGAATCGGCGGGAATCAGATCACATCACAGCCGCCCCGGGGGCGAGCTCAGCGGCGTACTCGCACCACGGTCGGGAATGCCTGCAAGCTCCCCGCAGCCGCTTCACGGTGCGCTCCCGACTCCGCTCCCCCGGTGTCCGAATGAGAACGAACCTGGCGACTCGACGCGTGCTCTGCCACGATAGGTGGGTGACCAACGACGATGCCAGCATCACCGCGACCAGCCCACACACCTCCGCGCACGCCCGCGTCTCGCAGCGAGTCGGAGCGATCCAGCCGTCGGCGACCCTCGCCGTCGACGCGACTGCGAAGGCGCTCAAAGCCGCCGGTCGTCCGGTGATCGGCTTCGGTGCCGGCGAACCGGACTTCCCCACCCCGCAGCACATCGTCGACGCCGCGGTCGAGGCTGCGCAGGATCCCCGCAACCACCGCTACTCCGCCACGGGCGGTCTCCCCGAGCTGCGCGAGGCGCTGGCCGAGTCCTTCTCGGGCTCCACCGGCCTGGCGATCGAGCCGTCCCAGGTGCTCGTCACCAACGGTGGCAAGCAGGCCGTGTTCCAGACCTTCGCGACCCTGCTGGACCCGGGCGACGAGGTGCTGCTGCCGGCCCCCTACTGGACCACCTACCCCGAGGCGATCCGGCAGACCGGAGCTGTCGAGGTGCCGGTGCTGGCCGGGGTGGACCAGAACTACGTTCCCACCGTCGACCAGCTCGAGGCCGCCCGCACCGAGCGCACCCGCGCGCTGGTGCTCTGCTCCCCCTCGAACCCCACCGGCGTGGTCCTGAGCCCCGAGCAGGTCACCGAGATCGGGCGCTGGGCGCTCGAGCACGGGATCTGGGTGGTCACCGACGAGATCTACCAGTCCCTCACCTACGACGGGATGCCGTTCACCTCGGTCCTGCAGGCGGTGCCCGAGCTCGCCGAGACCACGGTGCTGCTGGGCGGGGTGGCGAAGTCCTTCGCGATGACCGGCTGGCGCGTGGGCTGGATGGTCGGTCCCACCGACATCATCAAGGCGGCGACCAACCTCCAGTCGCACCTCACATCGCATGTCAACAACATCGCCCAGCGGGCGGCCCTGGCAGCGCTCACGGGACCCACCGAGCCCGTCGAGCAGATGCGCGAGGCGTTCGATCGGCGACGTCGCCTGATCGTGGAGAGGCTCTCCGCCGTGCCCGGGTTCACGGTCCCCACCCCCACCGGCGCGTTCTATGTGTTCCCGGATGTCTCCGGGGTGCTCGGCCGTGAGATCCGGGGGCGGAAGGTCACCACCTCGGCCGAGCTGGCCACCGTGATCCTCGAGGAGGCGGAGGTCGCCGCAGTGCCCGGCGAGGCCTTCGGCGCCCCCGGGCATCTGCGCTTCTCCTACGCCCTGGCCGATGAGGACATCGCCGAGGGCATCGACCGGGTGGCAGCGCTCCTGGCCGGATGAGCTCGGACGGCGGCGCGGGCCGCGTGACTCCAGAAGCTGGGGAAGGGCGCGATCTCGCGGCGCTGCCCAAGGCCCACCTGCACCTCCATTTCACAGGGTCGATGCGCCAGCAGACGCTCGTGGAGCTGGCGGACGAGCGGGGCATCCGATTGCCCCGCTCGCTCACCGACGACGTCGCGCTGCAGGTCGAGCCGACGCGCCGTGGCTGGTTCCGCTTCCAGCGCCAGTACGACGCGGCGCGGGCAGTGGTCGACTCCGAGACGGCCATGCGCCGGATACTGCACGAAGCGGCGCTGGATGACGCCGCAGAAGGTTCGGGCCGCCTCGAGCTGCAGGTGGACCCCACCAGCTATGCACCGTTCGTGGGTGGTCTGACTCCGGCGATCGAGATCGTGCTGGACCAGGCCGCCCTGTCGGAGCGCGAGACGGGCGTGAGCATCGGAATCGTGATCGCGGCCTCCCGTACCCGCCACCCCCTGGATGCGCGGACGCTCGCACGGCTCGCGGCTCGCTATGCCGGCCCCGTGGTCGGCTTCGGCCTCTCCAATGACGAACGGCGGGGAAGCACCGCCGAGTTCGGACCCGCCTTCCGGATCGCCCGCGAGGCCGGGCTGCTGTCGGTGCCGCACGGCGGGGAGCTGCTGGGGCCAGACCACCTGGAGGACGTGGTGCAGCATCTGCACCCGCACCGGCTGGGCCACGGGGTGCGCGCCGCGGAGGACCCCGAGCTGCTCTCCCGGATCGTCGATGCCGGGATCGGACTCGAGGTATGCCCCGCCTCCAATGCCTCGCTCGGGGTGGTGGAGCAGGCGGCCCACGTGCCGCTGCGGCGCCTGGTGGACGCCGGGGCCCAGATCGCCCTGGGTGCCGATGATCCGCTGCTGTTCGGCTCGCGCCTGCTGGACCAGTACGAGACCGCGCGAAAGATCGGCTTCGAGGACGCCGAGCTCGCGGAGCTCGCCGCCTCCTCGATCAGAATCTCCTCCGCCCCGGAGGCGGTGAAGCGGCATCTGCTCGGTGGCGTCCACGACTGGCTCGCCTCCGCCCCGGCGACCCTCTAGGGTCTGCCCATGAGAATCGTGCGCAGGATGCTTCCGCTGGTGGCGGTCATCGCCCTGGTGATCACCCTGGTGGTGCCGGTCAGCGTCTCGAGCGATCCCGATTTCGACGAGTTCTTCATGACCAGCGCTGGCCAGCCGGGGAACCCCGAGCTCCTGCCCTTGCTGCTTCCGGTCTGGGCGATCGTGCTGATCGCCGCGGCGACGGTGTGGATCCCGCGCTGGCCCGCCCTCTGGACGGTCTTCGCCTTCCTCGGCGCACTGATGCTGTTCGTGCTGCCCGCGATCCTCGTCCTGGATCCTCCCTATCTGCTGTGGGACGGCTGGGACGAGGCGAACGACCGGGCTGTCGGTGGAATGGTCGAGGCCCAGCCAACGCTCGGCACCGCCCTCTGGGCAGTGGGCTCCCTCTCCCTGACGGCGTCGGGGGTGCTCGGGATCCTCGAGGCGGTGCTGGCGCTCGCGAAGCGCCCCGCCCGGCCGCGGTGATCCTGCCTGCTCACACCCCATGAGCCGGGGACGGCCGCTGCACCCGCCGCCACAGAGCCACGGCGCGCGCCGTGAGCACCTGGCCGAGGCCCACCACCTGATGGTCAGCGCTGAGCACCTCCGCCGCATGGCCACCGAACACGCCGGATGCTCTGGTCGCCAGGGCTCTCGTTGCTCTCCTGACCGGCTCAGCGGTCCTGACCGGCTCAGCGGTCCTGGCCAGCTCAGCGGTCCTGTCCGGCGCCTTCCGAGGGCAGGGCCAGGAAGAACTCCGGGGCATCGAAGCCCTGCTCGGAGAAGGCAGCAGCGATCGCCTCGGCGACCTGCTGGGCCTGCTCCGCCTCGACCAGGGCGATAGTCGAGCCGCCGAAGCCGCCGCCGGTCATCCGCGCGCCATAGGCTCCGGCCTCACGGGCCGCGTCCACTGCTGCATCGAGCTGCGGCACAGTGACCTCGTAGTCCTCGCGGAGGGAGTCGTGGGAGGCGTTCAGCAGGGCGCCGAGCTCTGCGATCTGCTCACGCACGGTGCCCGCGGCCAGCAGCGCGTCGAAGTCCTTGACCCGCTGGATCTCGGTGATCACATGATGCGCGCGGCGGCGCACCACCTCGTCGTCGATCCGCGCGAGCAGCGTGTCCAGCTGGAGGGGATCGGCGTCCCGCAGCGTCGGCACCCCCAGTGCCTGCGCGGCGCGTTCGCTGTCTGCGCGGCGTGCCGTGTACTCGCCATCGACATGGGAGTGCTCGGCACGGGTGTCGGTGATCAACAGCGCCAGTCCCTGCGAGGCGAGATCCCACGGCACCGGACGGGTGGAGAAGTCACGGCAGTCCAGGAACAGGGCGTGCCCCTCGCGCGAGAGCACCGAGGCGGACTGGTCCAGTCCGCCCGTGGAGGCCCCGGCGAAGTCGGTCTCCGCGGTGATCGCAGCACGCACCCGGTCCAGCGGCGAGGTGCCGAGGGTCAGCAGCGCCTCGATCGCCTCGGCGGCGGCGCACTCCAGCGCCGCGGAGCTGGAGAGCCCAGCGCCCAACGGGACCTGCCCATCGATCATGATGTCCATGCCCCTGGTCGATGCCCCCGAGATGCGGGAGCGCAGCGCCCACAGCACGCCCGCCACATAGGCCGGCCAACCGGTGACGGCCTCGGGCGTGAGCGCACGGGCATCGATGTCCAGGATCGTCTCGTCCTGCGCGGAGCGCACGCGCAACCGATCGGTGGGCGTGCGCGCCGCCGCCGCGAAGCAGCGGTGCGAGATCGCCATCGGCAGGCACAGCCCGTCCTGGTAATCCACGTGCTCACCGATGATGTTGACCCGGCCGGGCGCGGACCACACGCCATCGGGCTGGTAGCCGAAAGCGTCGACGAACAGCTGCGCGGCGCGATCCGCGGCCGCTGAACGGTCCGGTGCTGCGGACAGCTCGACCGCAACCGGATCTGCTCCTGGGCGCGCGGTGGCGGGAGAGGCGGCAGAGATCATGGGGTTCCTTCCGAAACGGTGGAGAGGCGACAACGCAGCGCGAGCGCGCCAGATTCGGCTCGGCGGCCGTCGGCGTCCGAGAGTCTAACCGTCATCTCGACAAAAGCGGAGGGGGGTCGGTCAGGGTCTCACCGCGAGGCACGCCGCCGACGGGGCAGGGATCGGCTCCCCCGCCACCTCGAGCCGCTCCCCCGTGCGCCGGAGCACATCGATCCGGTCCCCGTCCTGCGCAGCGACCAGGATCAGATCGCCCCACTGGGTAAAGTGCCGCGGATGCGCACCGACCTCGATCTCGGCCACCAGCTGCGGGCGCATCATGGCCAGTGAGAGCAGGGAGAGGGTGTCCGGGCCGCGGTTGGCCACCACCAGCAGAGACTCCTCCTCAGCGAGCTCGATGTGGGACAGCGCGTTCGCGCCTTCGCCGGTGCTGGCCGGGGTCATCGAGCGCACGCTCCAACGGTGCACAGCCCGCGCTCCCGGATCCGGTCTGTGACCGGCAGCACTGCGGGTGAGCTGCGGCGCGAGCACGTCGCGGGATGCGGTGGCGACCATCCCGGAGCGCTCGCAGGTGATGTAGAGGTGCTCTGATTCATGGTCTGCGGCGAGGTGCCGAGGCCCGTTGCCGCGCTGCAGCGGGATCTCCCCGCTGAGGTCGATCATCCCCGTGGCGTCCTGGCGATAGAGCAGGACCCGGTCCAGGCCGAGATCCGGCACCGCGAGCACCTCGGTACCCGGCAGCAGGACCACCTGGTGCGGGTGCGGATCCTCGCCGTCGCTATGGTCACGATGGTCATCAAGAACGATCTGCTCGCGAGGTATGCCGTCCGCGTCCAGTCGCACGGTGACCACGCTGCCGGCCCCGTACTGCGCGATGACCAGCGTGGACCGGTCCGTGCCGAAGCTCAGATGGCAGCCTCCCGAGCCGTCCACGCCGAGCTCGCCGATCACCTCCGCCGTGCGCCCGTCGGCGCTCACCCGTACCGCGACCACCCGGGTGGGGTCGCCTTCGAGCAGCGCATACAGCAGCGAGCCGTCCGGGTGCCAGAGCACGAACGAGGGGTCGGCGAGATCCACCACCGCCAGCTGCTCCGCGATCGGAACGGTCCGGGTGTCCTCCAGAGTGAGCTTCAGCAGGGACACGCCGGGGCCGCGGCCGGTGCCGCTGCGTGAGTAGCCGCCGACGGCGATCACTGCGGTGCTGCTCATGGGGACTCCTCAGGGTCGGTGCGCCGCCCGGAGCCGTCCTCGAGATCCGGGGGCGGGTCGAGGTCCGCGAGGAAGGAGGGATCCTCGAACATCGAGGAGGACAGCGCTGTCATCTCGCCCGTCATCGTAGACGGCTCGATCACCGGTGCGCCGTGGCGGCGCCGCTGTCGGCGCGAGCCGAGCGAGAGCCGGCGGCGGCGCAGCGTGGTGAATGGTGAGGAGATCGCCGGGGTGTAGGCGATCCCGCTGCGCCGGAAGTACGGCATCAGGCGCGAGGAGAGCAGCTGCCCGAGCACCACGCCGGCCGCGATCGAGATCGCGATCTCGGCGGCACCCAGCAGCTCCGCGACGCCTGCGCTGAGATCATCGCCGAGTCCCAGCAGGCCGCGATAGATGAGGCTGCCAGGGACCAATGGGATCACTCCCGCCATCACGAAGGCGAGGGATGGGGCGCGCAGCCGGTCCGCGAGCGCGGTGGAGATCATGCCGGTGCCGAAGGCCGCCACGGCGACGGCGAAGCTGCGGTCCAGCAGCAGGCTGGAGAGCACATGCGCGAGGATTCCGGAGCCGGCGGCGACCAGCGCCGCGAACAGCAGCAGCCGGGCGGGCACCTGCGTGCCGACCCCGTAGCCGAGCCCCATGCCGAGCCCGGAGATGATCACCACCACGACCGTGGTGAGGTTCAGCGGCACGGCTGCGCTGACGGAGATGTCCGCACCGATCACGTCTGCCAGCAACATGCCTCCGCGGACTCCGGCGACGAGTCCCACGGTGAGCATCAGGGCCTCGAGCATGCGCCCGGCCGCAGTGACATACCAGCCGGTGACCGCGTCCTGCACGGCGCTGATCGAGGAGAGTCCTGCCAGCTGCACGATGATGCAGGAGACCACCACGATCGAGGAGTTCACGACCGGGTCGATGAGGCCGACGAGGACCGCGCCCCCCACTGCGACGAAGCCGCCCAGCACCTGGCTGTAGAAGGGCGGGATGTTCCAGCGCGCGAGCAGCTCGCCGATCGCGATCAGCAGCCCGGCGGAGAGGGTCGCGGCGAGCACGACGAGGCTGCCCGCCCCGAAGAAGAGCGCAGCCGCCCCGCCCATGACGGCGAACCCGGAGACCACCAGAGGGATGCGATACAGGGCCTGGCGCTGCGGGATGGCAGAGGCCTGGCGGCGCGCCTCATCCAGCGGCAGCTCACCGGAGAGGTAGCCGTGGGAGATGTCCTCGAAGGCTGCCAGGCGGGCGAAGTCCTGCACCCTCTCGCTCGCGGATCTCACCCTGGTGAAAGGGGTGGCGGATTCGTCCGCCAGGTAGGAGATCGTGACCTCGTTGAACGTCACCTGCACGGAGACGTTTCGCAGACCGGAGGAGCTGGTCACCCGCAGCACCGTCGCCGTGACCTCAGAGGCCGCGGCGCCGTTGGTGAGCAGACCTTCGCCGATCCTCATGGCGAGGTCGAACACGGCGTGGAGCCGGGTGGAGTCGGTGGGCACGCACCGATCGTGCCATATGCGTCGGGGCGTCGGACACCATGCGGGCCGCGGGGCGCATCACAACGCGGAACGAGCAGCTCGGGGCATCCGCCACCCGGTACTTCCACCGCATGGTCACCGCGCGGTCGCGCGCGGGCTCAGTCACCGCGTGGTCGCGCGCGGGCTCAGAGGTTGGGCGAGGCGGACAGCACGGCGAGGGCCACGGCGAGCATCAGCATCACCAGCACATCGAGTCCACGGGAACGGACCGCGAGCGCACCGACCGCGCGCACGGGCAGCACCGCTCGCAGCACGGCCAGCACCCCCAGCAATATGGCCAGCAGCAGCCCGGCCAGCGGGACGGAGGCGAGCACGGCGATCGCCACGATCACCCCCAGCACGCACAGGGCGACGGTCAGCACCGCCTGCCGCTGGAAGGCGGCGGCAAGGCTGGTGGGGGCACGGCGTTCGGACACGAACCCATCGTACGGTCCTCACCGTACGGTCCTCGCACCAGCCCTCACCCCGCTACCCTGGCTGTGGTCGGCAGCGCCGTCGACCACAGAGCGACCTGGAGGACTCCTTCACATGACAATCCCCGGTGCGATGACCGGTACTGCGACCCGCACGGAGCATGATCTGCTCGGCGATCGCGAAGTCCCTGCCGACGCCTACTACGGTGTCCAGACCCTGCGTGCGCAGGAGAATTTCCACATCACCGATGTGCCGCTGAGCCATTTCCCCCGGCTGATCGAGGCGCTCGCCCAGGTCAAAAGGGCCACTGCCCGCGCGAACCACGGCCTCGGAGCGCTCGACGACGAGCGAGCAGCCGCGATCGAGCAGGCCTGCACCGAGATCGCCGGCGGCGCGCTCCTCGAGCATTTCGTGGTGGACATGATCCAGGGCGGTGCCGGCACCAGCACGAACATGAACGCGAACGAGGTGATCGCGAACCGCGCGCTGGAGATCCTCGGCCACGCCAAGGGTGAATACGAGCACCTCCACCCGAACAACCACGTCAACCTCTCGCAGTCCACGAACGACGTGTACCCCACGTCATTGCGACTGGGGATCCTGCTGACCTTCCCCGCCCTGGTGGAATCGATGGAGCATCTGATCTCCACCTTGCGCGCCAAGGGCGCCGAGTACTCCGAGGTCCTGAAGATGGGCCGCACCCAGATGCAGGATGCGGTCCCCATGACGGTGGGCCAGGAGTTCAACGCCTGGGCCACCACGATCGAGGAGGACGTCGAGCGCCTCACCCGCACCGCCTCGGCGTTCCAGGAGATCAACCTCGGCGCCACCGCGATCGGGACCGGCATCACCACGGACCCGCGCTACGCCCAGCGCGCCACCGAGGAGCTCTCGTCCCTGACCGGCATCGACTTCACCGTTTCGATCGACCTCGTCGAGGCCACCAGCGACACCGGTGCGTTCGTGACCTTCTCCGGGATCCTGCGCCGCATCGCGGTGAAGATCTCGAAGATCTGCAACGACCTGCGTCTGCTCTCCTCGGGCCCGCGGGCCGGTTTCCATGAGATCAACCTGCCGGCGGTCCAGCCGGGCAGTTCGATCATGCCGGGCAAGGTCAATCCCGTGATCCCGGAGGTCGTCAACCAGGTCGCCTTCGAGGTGATCGGCAACGACCTCACGGTGGCCTTCGCCGCCGAGGGCGGGCAGCTGCAGCTGAACGCCTTCGAGCCGGTGATCGCATTCAACATCCTCGAGTCCACGCGCATCATGACCCGGGCGATGAACACCCTCGCCGATCGGTGCATCGCAGGGATCACCCTGAACGAGGATGTCCTCGAGGATCACCTGCGCCGCTCGATCGGCGTGGTCACCGCACTGGTGCCGGTGATCGGCTACGCCGCCGCGACCGATGTGGCGGCCACCGCTCTGGACACCGGTCGTCCGGTCGCCGAGCTGGTGCTCGAGCGAGGTCTGCTGGACGAGACCCGGCTGAAGGCGCTGCTGTCCCCGGCCTCGATGACCCGCCCGCACCGCTCCACCCCCACCGGCACCATGCCCGCAGTCGCGGACGAGTGGCTGGACTCCGGGGAGATCGCCCGCCTGCCGGAGGAGCCGTTCTCGGAGGGCTGACCCCCACCCCTGAGAACGCGACACGCCGGCCCCGAACCCCGGTGCCTTCCCCCAGCGGAAGCTCTCGGTGTTCAGGGCCGGCGTGTCAGTGCTGTCGGACGTGGGACGGACGATCGGTCGAGTCGTCCCGCGCGGGACGGCGGGCGGGACCGTCCCGAGGGAGCCTCAGCTCACTCGTCGGCCTCTTCCATCTTGCCGCGCATGACGAGCTTGGGATCGGGGACTCCGACGACCTCGTGGTCCTTGCCGTCGTATTCGAACTGGGAGAGGAAGTAGCGCATCGCGTTGAGCCGCGCCCGCTTCTTGTCGTTGGAGCGGATGATCGTCCACGGCGCGTACTTCTTGTCCGTGCGGCGGAACATCTCCTCCTTCGCCTCGGTGTACGCCTCCCAGCGGTCCAGGGACTCGAGGTCCATCGGGGACAGCTTCCAGCGCCGCACCGGATCCAGCTGGCGGATCGCGAAGCGGGTGCGCTGCTCCTTCTGCGAGACGGAGAACCAGAACTTCGTGACGAAGATGCCGGAGTCGACCAGCATCCGCTCGAAATAGGGCACCTGGTTCATGAACGTCTCGTACTGCTCGGGCTTCGCGAAACCCATCACCCGCTCGACTCCGGCCCGGTTGTACCAGGAACGGTCGAAGAGCACCATCTCGCCATCGGTGGGCAGGTGCTGGACGTAGCGCTGGAAGTACCACTGGCCGCGCTCGCGGTCGCTGGGCTTGTTCAGCGCCACCACCCGGGCGGTGCGCGGGTTCAGATGCTCGGTGAAGCGCTTGATGGTGCCGCCCTTGCCGGCAGCATCTCGCCCCTCGAAGATGATGATCGACTTCTGATCGTTGTCCTCGAGCCAGTACTGGTACTTCAGCAGCTCGACCTGCAGCTTGTACTTCTCGCGCTCGTACTCGTCCCGGTCCATGCGGGTCTCGTACGGGTACCCCTCCTGCCATGTGTAGACCGGGTTGCCCTGCGGATCGATGAGGTCTGGATCCGGGGTGTGCCCGTCCACGACCGAATACCCCTCTTCGCGCAGATGCTCGATGTACTCGCGCAGGCTCTGGTTGTCAGGGATTTTCACGGTCGCTCCTTCGCACGCTGGTGTATAGGTTCCACTCTAGAGGCCGCCGATGTCCATTCGGTGAACGGAAGGCCCCTGGATATGCCCTGATGGGCGGCACGGTCAGTGCGCGAAGTGGCGTGTGCCGGTGAGGTACATGGTCACGCCGGCGGCGCGGCAGGCCTCGATGACCTCCTCATCGCGGATCGATCCGCCCGGCTGGACGATCGCCCGCACCCCCGCGTCGAGCAGAATCTGCGCGCCGTCGGCGAAGGGGAAGAACGCATCCGAAGCCGCGACCGCCCCGCGGGCCCGCTCGGGCACCGCGTCTCCGTCGACCGGCTGCCCCAGGCTGTTCGCCCGGGCCACGGCGAGACGGCAGGAGTCCAGGCGGTTGACCTGACCCATCCCTATGCCGACGGCGGCGGAGTCCTTCGCCAGCAGGATCGCGTTGGACTTCACGGCTCGCACGGAGCGCCAGGCGAAGGCGAGGTCGGCGAGGGTGGCGGCATCCGCCGCGTCGCCGGCGGCGAGGGTCCACTGCGAGGGGTCATCGCCCTCGGCGGCGATGGTGTCGGCGTCCTGGATCAGCATCCCGCCCCAGATCTCCCGCATCTCGACGCTGCGGGAGTACTCCCCCACCAGGCGCAGGATCCGCAGGTTCTTCTTGGTGCGCAGCAGCTCGAGCGCGGCGTCCTCATAGCCGGGGGCGAGGATGACCTCGGTGAAGACCGGCTTGACCTGCTGCGCCATCGCGAGGGTGACCGTGCGGTTGGTGGCGATGACACCGCCATAGGCGGAGACCGGGTCGGTGCCGTGGGCGCGGGCATGAGCGAGCGCGATGTCCTCGGACTCGTCGGCCACGGCGATCCCGCAGGGGTTGTTGTGCTTGACCACGGCGACGCTCGGGCGGTCGTGGTCGTAGGCGGCACGCACTGCGGCGTCGGCGTCGACGTAGTTGTTGTAGCTCATCTCCTTGCCGCCGAGCTGCTCGGCGCCGGCCAGGCCCGGTGCGGTCTCGTCCGTGACGGCCAGGCGGGCCCGCTGGTGCGGGTTCTCGCCATAGCGGAGGGTCGCGGTGATGCCGAGCTCGGCGGCGTCCGCGTCGGAGAGGTCGAGGATGGAGATGTCCTCATCCTCCTCGAAGGAGTCGTCCTCTCCCTGCTCAGCCTCGACGGCGGCATCGTCGGTGGTGTCATCGTCGGCGGGTCCGTCGAGCTGTTCGAGCATCCAGTCGCTGATCGCGTCGTCGTACTCGGCGGTGCGGGTGAAGGCGATGGTCGCGAGCTCCTGGCGCTCGGCGAGGGTGAACCCGCCGGCCGTGGCGGCCTCGGCCGCGATCGGGTAGACCTCCGGGTCGACGACCACGGCGAGGGAGGCGAAGTTCTTCGCCGCCGCGCGCACCATGGTGGGGCCGCCCACGTCGATCTTCTCGATGATCTCCGCGAAGCTGCCGCCGGCGGCGACCGTCTCGCTGAACGGGTACAGGTTCACCACGACCAGGTCGAAGGGGGCGATGTCGTGGTCGGCCAGCTGGGTGCGATGGCTCTCGAGGCGCTGATCGGCGAGGATCCCGCCGTGGATGCGCGGGTGGAGGGTCTTGACCCTGCCGTCGAGCATCTCGGGGAAGCCGGTCACGCTCTCGACCTCGGTCACGGCGATCCCGGCATCACGGATGGTGCTGCCGGTGGAGCCGGTGGAGACGATCTCGACACCGTTCTCGGCGAGGGCGCGGGCGAGGTCGACGATGCCGGTCTTGTCGAAGACGGAGATGAGGGCTCGGCGGAGGGGGCGGCGTTCTGCGGTGCTCACGGGGTGTGCTCCTGTTCGGATCTGCTGCGGCGGACACCCAGGCGGTCGATGTCCACGGTGGTCACTCCCCGGTGGTCGCCCACCTTCGCCAGTCGTGTGGCGCCATTCTAGCCGGGGCCCGGCCCCGGCTCCGGCTCAGCGGGCCGCGGTGAGACGCCGCACGACCTCGACCAGCAACGGCTGTTCGACGGCCTTGATCCGTTCGTGGAGCGTCTCCTCGGTGTCCTCGTCGAGGATCTCCACGGCGGTCTGGGCGAGGATCTTCCCGGTGTCCACGCCGGCGTCGACCTCGATCACGCTGCAGCCGGTGACCTTGACCCCGTGCGCGAGCGCATCTCGCACCCCGTGGGCTCCGGGGAAGGAGGGCAGCAGCGCAGGGTGAGTGTTGATGATCCGCCCACCGAAGGCATCCAGCAGCGGCGGCCCCACGAGCTTCATGAACCCGGCCAGCACCACCAGGTGGGGGTTGTACGCGGCCACTGCAGCGGTGAGTGCCTGATCCCAGGCGGCGCGGTCCGGATGCGCGGAGAGGGAGACGATCTGGGTGGGGATGGCCGCGGCCCGGGCGTGCTCGAGGCCTGCGGCGTCGCGATCAGCGATCACGGCCACCACGTCATAGGGGCAGTCCTCACCGCGCGCAGAGGCAAGCAGGGCGGCGAGGTTGGAGCCGGTACCGGAGATGAGGACGACGACAGGGAGACGGTTCACCGCTCCAGAGTAGTCACCGTCGGCCTCCCGCCGCGCTCACGCCACGTCGAGCAGGGCCTGCTCCGCGCTGCCCGGGCGAACGGGCACAATGGACTCGATGAACAGCGACTCTTCCCCCGACCCGACGCAGGACCAGGCCTCACGGCGCCGCCCCCGTCTGGTGGGTGTGCTGACGCTGGTGATGCTCGCGTCGTTCCTGCTGACGCTCTCCCCGTTGCCGCTGCGGCTGCTGTCCGGGATCACCAGCCTGGTGGCCCTGGTGCTGCTGATCCTGCTGATCGTGCAGGCCGTGAAGGAGCGGCGCTATCCGCTCGCGGTGATCGGTGCCCTGCTGGGCGTGCCGGCGACGCTGATGATCATCGCCAGCGCGACGATCGGTGCGCTCTTCTACGGGCCGATGGCGGAGTTTCAGGAGTGCCAGTCCACAGCGATCACCGAGCAGGCTCGCGTCCAATGCAGTGACGCCATGCAGGGCTCGATGGCCGAGTGGATCAGTGGTCTGTTCGGCGGCTGATCCACGAGCCGGGCTCTGCGGAGCCTGCAGGTTCCTCGGCATCGAGCGTCCAGGCATCGGGCTCCAGCGCGCTGTCGTCTCCCGCCTCGGGCGCGTCAGCATCGGTGCCGCCTTCCGCCTCGGAGTCATCAGCATCCGCGCCGTCAGCGTCGATATCGCCAGCATCAGTGTCGGTGGCCGCTGAGGCTGCGCTGGCCGCGGAGCCCGCAACGACCGAGGCATCCGGTCCGCGCTCGACGTCCGCCCCAGGCGCAGCGTCCGCTCCCGGCTCACCATCTGCTCCCGGCTCAGCGTCTCCTCCGCGCTCGGTGCGCTCCGCCGCTTCGATCCGTTCCCTCATGGACCGGTATGCCTTCCGGGTCCAGGGGATCAGCGGGGTCGCGAGCACCCCGATCACCAGGGCCGTGGTGACCACCACGATCCCGATCGCGGGCAGCGCGAGAGTGCTCATCTGCGGGCCGAGGTGCACCAGGCGCCCATCGCCGATGCCGCCCGTGGACAGCCCAGCCACCAGCAGCACGGAGACGATCACCACCACCGGATAGGCCACCCAGGCGGTGATCCGTTCCCGTTGTGGAAGGTCGACAACATCCCGCACCAGGCGCACCGCCCCGAGCGCCACCGGGATCGCCGGGAGGATCATCAGCGCCCACGCCCAGGCGGGGAATGAGCCGGGACCGGGCAGGGCGCCCAGCAGGGGCAGCGCGGGCAGCACTCCGGTCTCCGCACCGGTCAGGGAGATCCCGGTGGACGTCCCGATGCCCACGGTTCCTCCGAGCATCACCGTCAGCGCCCACACCGCGAGCAGCGGCAGCAGGGCGAGCTGGACCAGGGCGAGCACGAGCCCACCGATGGGACCGGGCACGAGCGCATCGAACAGTGCGGACTGCTCCGGCACAGAGAGCAGGAGCATCACCACCACGGCCGCCATGCCGACCCCCAGCAGGCCGATGACCGCGACCAGCGCAGAACGGGCGATGTCACCGTAGGGCGCGGGCAGCAGGCCCAGGACCCGCACCCCGGGGACCGTCTCCGTCGCCTCCCGACGCAGGGACCACAGCAGCCCGGCCAGACCGCCGGTCACTGCGACCATCGCTCCGGAGACCAGCGCGGAGGTGACCATGGGTGAAGAATCCGCGCTCCGACCGATGCTTCCCAGCACCGCCAGCCCGATCGCATACACCAGCGTGTACATGCCCAGCGCGGAGCCGACGTCGCGCAGCGCACCGACGCGGAGCACGCCGTCGTCCCGGACCGGACGCAGTGCCCGACCCACCCGTCGCATGGCGACGGCGGAGAGCATCATGAGCAGCATCAGCAGGCCGAAGGGGGTGAGGGTCACAGCACCATCGATCGCCCCGGTGCTCAGCATGATGCCGCCGCCGTGCCCGAGGATCAGCAGGTTCAGGGAGATGATGATCGCGTCGAGCGCCGTCGCGGTCGACGCGGTCCCGGCGACCTGTGCGGCGAGGGCCGGCACCACCACGACGGCGATCGCGATGCCGAGCGAGGTGAGCGCTCCGAGGACACCGCGGACCAGGGGTGTCGCGATGCTGTCGGCCGTGCTGCTCACGCGCTCGCTCCTTCGGGAAGTACGGGGACGGGGACGCGGCGCCGGTGGCGGCGCCGTATGTCCCTGGGGCGGGTTGCCGGTCCATGGTCGCACCTCACGGCAGCGGCTCCGCGCATCTGGCCACGGGACGCGGGTCACGGTCCACGGCGGCCTGGATGTCGCATAATGGCGGGGATGTCTGCCCCGCTCCCTGACCCCGACGCCCCCGCGGCGATCCTGTTCGTGCGCACTCAGCGGATCGAGGATCCGGTCGACCTGCTCGAGCACGTCCCGGCCGCGGTCAGCGGTGCCTGGATCCGCCATGGTCAGGGGATGGTGGCCCTGGGCACAGCCTGGTCCGTGCAGACCACCGGCCCCCACCGCTTCGCCGCCGCCAGCGCCGCCTTCCGTGACGTGGCCGACCATGCCCGGATCGATGACGAGGTGCGGGTGCGCACCAGCGGGCTGATCGCGCTGGGCAGCTTCTCCTACGCCGACACCTCGGAGCGCCCTTCGACGCTGATGGTGCCGCGCGCTCTGCTCGGCGTGCATGACGGCGAGGCCTTCCTCACCGTCGTCGGCGTCGAGGAGGAGCCGGTGCTGCCCACCTCCTGGCGTGACCTCTTCCCCTCTCCCCCGGTGCCCTCGACGGGGACCGACCAGCTCGAGCTGGAGGCGGACCACACCCCGGATGAGTACCAGGCGCTGGTGCAGGAGGCGGTGCTCGAGATCCGTGCCGGCCGGGCCGCGAAGGTGGTGCTCTCCGAGCGGACCACCGTGCGCAGCCCGGCCCCCCTCGAGCCTGCGGTGATGCTCACCCGGCTGGCCCGCGCATATCCGAGCACCTGGGTGTATCACCTCGAAGACGTGGTGGGCGCGAGCCCTGAGATGCTCGCCCAGACCGAGGAGGGTCGCGTCTTCTCACGGGTGCTGGCCGGTTCCCGCCCGGTGGCCGACGACGGCGAGCTCGACGAGGTGGACCGCCGCGCCTTCCGCGCCGATGCCAAGGAGCTCGCCGAGCACGCCTTCGCCGTCGAGTCCGTGGTGGACCGGCTGGCCGGCCTGGCGGACGAGCTGGAGGTCTCCCCCGAGCCCTTCGTGCTGCGCCTGCCCGGCCTGGAGCACCTCGCCTCGGACGTCTCGGCACGGCTGCGCGATGGCACGACGAGCCTCGATGTGGCCTCGAGGTTGCACCCCTCGGCGGCGGTGTCCGGCACGCCGCGAGAGGACGCCGACGCGATCATCGCGCGGCTGGAGCCCCAGGACCGCGGCGGCTACGCCTCCCCGGTGGGCTGGATGGATGCCCACGGCGACGGGCAGTGGGCGATCGCCTTGCGGATGGCGCACCTGGTCGATGACCACACGGTCGTGCTGCAGGCCGGTGGAGGCCTGGTCGCCGCCTCGGATCCCGTCTCCGAGCATGCCGAGGCGCTCGCGAAGTGCCGGCCGATGCTGCGCGCCCTGCGCGGGGAGTCCCCCGCCTGAGCCTCGGGAACCCCGACCCAGAGCCCCCTGAGCCCCGGGGCTCCTGGATCAGGAGGGGCGCACCCCGAGGGTGACGTCGATCGTCTGCACGGCCCCGTCCCGCACCACCTCGAACTGGTGGGTCGTTCCGATCTCGAGCCCGCGCACCACGCCGGTGAGCGCCGCGGCACCGCCGACCGGGATGTCGTCGACTCCGATGAGGAGGTCGCCCTCCTGCAGATCGGCCTCGGCGGCGGGGCTCTGCGGCTCGATGCTGACCACGTCCGCCCCGCGGTGGGTGGCCCCACCGTCCGAGGACGAGCCATCTTTGCTGGTCACGCCGAGGAAGGCATGTTCTGCTGTGCCATCCTCCTGGAGCTGCTCGGCGATCATCGCGGCCGTGTTCGAGGGGATCGCGAAGCCCAGCCCGATGCTGCCGGCCTGACCGGAGGCGTTCGGGATCCCGGCGATCGCGGTGTTGATCCCGATCACCTGGCCGGCGGCATCGACCAGCGGGCCGCCGGAGTTGCCGGGGTTGATCGCCGCGTCGGTCTGGATCGCGGAGGAGTAGGTGGTGTCGGACCCATCGGCCTCCTCCCCGGAGGCAGTGACCGGACGATCCAGCGCCGAGATGATGCCGGTGGTGACTGTGTTCTGCAGGCCCAGCGGGGTGCCGAGCGCCATCACCGGCTGCCCTACCTCGACCGTCGTGGAGTCAGCGAAAGTGGCAGGCTGGAGATCCTTCGGCGGGGAGTCCAGGCGGATCACCGCGAGATCGGTGGTGGCATCCGTGCCGACGACCGAGGCCGGATAGCTGAGCCCATCGCTCATGGTGACCTCCACGCCCTGCGCGCCGCCGACCACATGGTTGTTGGTGAGGATCGCGCCCTGCTCGTCGAGGATCACGCCGGTGCCCTGGCTGGTGCCGCTGCCGGTGGAGACCTGTATCGCCACCGCGCTGGGCCCGACCTGATCGGCGATCGCCGCCCAGTCGACGTCCTCACCACTGGTGACCGCGGCGGGGCGGGCCTCCGTGCTCGACGCGGGGGCCTCCTGCACGGTGGGGGCGGGATCGGACTCGACGAGCTGGTCGTAGGCGACCACTCCCCCGAGGGTGGCCCCGCTCGAGAGCAGCATCCCCAGCGCGACCAGTCCGGTCACCCCACCCCAGCCCGGTCCGCGGCGCGACGGGGCGGGAGCCGATCCGGCAGCGGGATCAGGAGCAAGTGCAGGTGCAACTGCAGGTGCAGGTGCAGGTCCAGAGGGCGGGGCCGAGTTCGGGCCCGGTCCCGGGGTCGAGTTCGAGTTCGGGGCCAGTCCCGGGGTCGAGTTCGAGTTCGGGGCCAGTCCCGGGGTCGGGGCCGACGGGAAGAGGTCCTGGCCGTCTCGATGCTCCGGCGCCGGCGGCTCCCACTGCCAGGGTTGCCGCGAAGCAGAGAAGTAGTCGTCCTCGTACGGTGTGTGCTCGTCCTTCATGGGGTCCATCTCAGCATCTCTGTTCAAGAGTTCCTCGGGATGCCGCTGGGCGTCTCCTGGACGACCAGCACGCGCAGGCCGCGAGCCGGCTCGGCGAGGGCGGCCGGGAGGGTCTGAGGAGTGACCTGCTGCGCTGCTGCTCCGAGCGCCGAGGCCGCAGAGGTGATGTCGACTCCGTGCGGGGTGGTGAAGAAGCGTCGCAGCAGCGCAGGCGGAGCGGCGGCGTGCTCGAGGCCGGAGAAGATCCGGCCGCCGCCGTCGTCGACCACGATCAGATCGAGCTCCGGGGTCTCTTCCTCCGGGCCGATGATCAGCCCGGTGAGGTCGTGGAGGGCCGTGAGGTCGCCGACCAGTGCCCGCACGCGTCCGGGTGCGTCCGGGGAGTGGTGGGCGCTGCGGGGGTGGAGGGCCAGGGCGATGCCCCCGGCCATGGCGGTGGTGCCGTCGATGCCCGCCAGCCCTCGATTCGCGATGATCCGGGCCGCGTTCGGACCGGCATGCTGCTCGAGGTCGCGCACCAGGCTCGAGGAGCCGAGCACCAGGACGTCGCCCGGAGCGGACGCCTCCCAGACGGCGAGCGCGGCGTGCAGCTGCCAGGTCCGGGGCAGAGCGGCGGCAGCGCCGTCGGCCGCCTCACCCCAGGCCGTCAGCTGGTCTGTGCGCCGCTCCTCGTCCACGGGGAGCGTGTCCTGCCCCTCGGCGGCGGGGACCACGAGCCGCGCTCTGCGGGCGACGTCGGGCCAGTCCAGGTGGGGATCCACCACGATCACCTCGACGTCCTCGGCCCCGAGCAGGGCACCGACGACGGGGCGGGAGAGCGTGGGATGACCGAACACGATCGCCCGCTGCGGCCGCAGCGGATGCTCCGGATCTGCCATCACCTGGCGCAGCAGCGCGGGATAGCGGGGCACCAGGGTCGCTCCGCCGAGTGCACCGGAGCTCGGCTCGGCCAGAAGCGGCAGCACGTGCCGGGCAGCGAACTCCGCGGCCGCGGGGCCTGCGCCGTCCCCCGCGATGACCACTGTGCGGTCGTCGACCGGCACCTGCTCCGCGGTGGGTGGCGCAGGCCGTGCACGGTGGGTGAGCACGATCCGCGGGCGGGAGGGCGCGGACTCGAGGTCGGAGACCGCGTCGCTCCGGACAGTGCCGCCGGGCGGCAGGTGGTCGGGCTGCGGGTAGTTGGCGTGCGGGTGGTCGGGCTGCGGCTGTTCTGCCTGGGGGCGGGGCACCAGCGGATCGCGGAAGGAGAGGTTCAGATGCACCGGGCCCGGATGCTCCGCGGTCGCTGCGGCCAGTGCTCGCGCGGCGGTGGAGACGACGGTGCGCAGCTCGACGGGGCTCGCCTCCTCGGCGGTCGGTGCCGGCAGATCCACGGCCAGACGCACCAGGGAGCGGAACATCCCGGCCTGCCGGGTGGTCTGGTTCGCACCCACCTCCCGCAGCTCGGCGGGGCGGTCCGCGGTAAGCACCAGCAGCGGGATCCGGGAGTGATGGGCCTCCATCACGGCGGCGTAGAGATGGGCGGTGGCGGTGCCCGAGGTGGTCACCACCGCCGCCGGATGCGCGGGATCCTGACGGCTCAGCCCGAGCGCGGTGAACGCCGCCGCTCGCTCGTCGATCCGTACATGGGCGCGGATCCGTGTCGCGTTCTCCTCCGCGGCGAGGGCGTAGACCAGCGGGGCCGAGCGGGAGCCAGGGGCGAGCACCGCATCGCGCACGCCGAGCGCGGCCAGCGCGCTCCAGAGCGCCACGGACTGGTCGACCGCCCCGGAGCCGGTAGGCAGAGGGGCGTGGATCCACGCCGGCGGGGAGGTCAGAGAGGTTCGCTCGAGCACCCCGCCAGCGTAGTGCGCGCGGCGCAGGCTCTGGGCGGAGCAGAGCGCACTGCAGGGCAGAGCAGGGCCGGGGCCCGATCAGAGCTGCGCGGCGCAGGCCTCGAGCCGCTGCTCCCAGTGGTCGGTGAGCTCTGCGCCTGCGGCGTGGCGCTCCAGCAGCTCGGGCGCGGGCTCCGGACGGCTCACCGGCAGGACGCCGTGCGCCGCCCGGAGCGGCGCGTCGACGAGATCGCCGGTGAGCAGCGTGGCGGTGGCGAGGCCGCAGGCGTACGGCAGCTCGGGCAGCGCGGCGGCGAGGGCGAGGCCGGCGCTGAGCCCCACGCTGCTCTCGAGGGCAGAGGAGACCACCACCGGCAGCCCCGCCTGCTCGGCCAGCTCCAGGCAGCGCTGCACCCCTCCGAGCGGCTGGACCTTCATCACCAGCAGGTCAGCGGCCTCAGCGCGGGCAACGAGCAGCGGGTCCTCGGCGCGGCGCACGGACTCATCCGCCGCGATGGGGATGTCGAGCGCGCGGCGCAGTGCGGCGAGGTCCTCCAGCTCCGCACAGGGCTGCTCGGCGTACTCGAGGCCGCCGGCGGCGCGATCCAGCATGGGCAGAGCGGCGAGGGCCTCCTCGAGGGTCCAGGCGGCGTTGGCATCGATCCGCAGCCGGGCGGCGGGGCCCATCGCGTCCCGCACCGCCTCGAGCCGCTCCGCATCCTCGGCAAGGCTGGTTCCTGGATCGGCGACCTTGACCTTCGCCGTACGCGCCCCGCCGATGGTCGCGATGCGGTGGGCCACCACCGCCGGCACCACCGGGATGGTCGCGTTGACCTCGATCTGCTCGCGCAGCGGCGCAGGGCGCTGCGCGGTGGCATCGGCGAGCGCGGCGCGCAGCCAGGCGGCGGACTCCTCCGCGTCGTAGTCCCAGAAGGGGGAGAACTCAGACCAGCCGGCCGGCCCGTGCAGCAGCAGGCCGTCACGCTCGGTGATGCCTCGGAAGCGGGTGGTCATGGGGATCGACCACGCGTGGACACGGTCGATACCGCGCTCGCGCACGGCGGAGGGGATACGCATGGCCGCAAGGGTAATGAGCTGGCGGCGCCCAGGCCAAGCGGGCAGGATGGCGCGATGCTCTCCCTCTTCTCCCCGCCTTCGTCGCGCTCCCCGGCGGCGGTGAACGACCACCGACTGCGCCCCGTGAGGGAGGCCGATGCGCCTGCGCTCCTGGACGCCTTTCGCTCCGCGCCGGATATGGCGCGCCAGGGCACCGTGACCACTCTCGACCAGGCGAACGAGCAGCTGGCATGGCTGCGGGAGAAGCATCGCCGGGCCATCGCGATCGTCGACGGGGCGAATACCCTCGTCGGCCTGGTCACGATCAGCATCGACGAGGAGAACCGCGCCGGCTGGTTCTTCTACTGGCTCCATGCCGCGCATCGCGGACAGGGGCTGGCTGCCCGTGCGGCGGCGACGGTCGCTGATCATGCACTGACCCCGTCGGCCGATGGAGGCTGGGGGCTGGAGCGCCTCGAGCTCGGCCACCGCGCGAACAATCCTGCGTCGGGCACTGTGGCTCGCGCGGCGGGTTTCGTGCACGAGGGCACCGAGCGGGGGAAGTTCCTCATCGATGGCGAACGCCTCGACGTGCTGACCTATGGGCGGCTCGTCGCTGATCCGCGACCGACGGTGGCCGGACTACCCTGGCATCCATGACCACCCCGCCTGCCCCGCTGCCCCGTCGGGTCTCCGACACCTTCGATCCGCACCTGTGGCGGGAGGTGCCCGCGAGCGAGCACGGCGGGCCCGCATTCACGGACCTCACCTATCACCGTGCGGTTCAGCGGATCGAATCCGCGGACGGCGAGCGCACCGAGCGGGACCTGCCCACGGTGCGGATCGCTTTCGACCGCCCCGAGGTGCGCAACGCCTTCCGCCCGCAGACGGTCGACGAGCTCTACCGCGCGATGGACCACGCCCGCCTGGACACCGGCGTGGGCGTCATCCTGCTCACCGGCAACGGCCCCTCCCCCAAGGACGGCGGCCACTCCTACTGCTCGGGCGGCGACCAACGGATCCGCGGGCGGGCCGGCTACGAGTACTCCGAGGACGAGGCATACGGCGAGACCGCGCAGGTGCGCACCGGCTCTTCCGGGCGGCTCCACATCCTCGAGGTGCAGCGCCTGATGCGCACCATGGGCAAGGTGGTGATCTCGCTGGTCAACGGCTGGGCCGCCGGCGGTGGCCATTCCCTGCACGTGGTCTCGGACCTGTCGATCGCCTCGCGCGAGCACGCCCGGTTCAAGCAGACCGATGCGAACGTCGGCTCCTTCGACGGCGGCTACGGCTCCGCCTATCTCGCCAAGCAGGTGGGGCAGAAGCGCGCCCGGGAGATCTTCTTCCTCGCCGAGGAGTACTCCGCCCAGGACGCCTACGACTGGGGCGCGGTGAACCGCGTCGTCGATCACGCGGAGATCGAGAACGTGGCTCTGGAGATGGCGGCGACCATCGCCACCAAGTCCCCGCAGGCGATCCGGATGCTGAAGTTCGCCTTCAACCTCGCCGATGACGGGCTGATGGGCCAGCAGGTCTTCGCTGGAGAGGCGACGCGCCTGGCCTATATGACCGACGAGGCCGCCGAGGGTCGCGACGCCTTCCTCGAGAAGCGCGACCCCGACTGGTCGCGCTTCCCGCACCCGCAGGGTTGAGATGAGCGGCGTTGAGATGAGCAAGGTCGAGATGAGCGGGGTCGAGATGAACGGCTCCGCTCCCGCCCGACCGTCATCGGCCGAGGCGCGGCCCTGGCTGGTCCCGGCCGTCTACGATGCCTCCGCCGCCTCGCTCACCGCCCACGTCGAGGCGATCGGCGAGGTGATGGCCGGGCGCGCCCGGCTGTGGCTGGGCCCCTTCGCTCCGCCTTCGCAGCTTCCGGCCAGCTTCCAGGACACCGCACTGGTGGTCCCCACCTCCGGCTCAACCGGCATCGCCAAGGCTGTCGCCCAGACCCGAGAGGCGCTGCTGGCCTCGCAGGACGCGACTGCGCAGCTCTTTGCGGCCGACGGCACCGCCCCGGACACCCAGGGCCACGGCTTCTGGCTCCCGCTCCTGCCGCCCACTCACATCGCCGGGGTGCAGGTCCTCGCCCGCGCCCACCGCACCGGCCAGGTGCTGGGCCTGGACGGGCCCGCGCTGCCTGATCCGCTGCCGGATCTGCGCGGTCATTTCGATGCGGCGGCGTTCGTGGCGCTCGCCGGGCCCGCTCTTGCACAGGCGGAGCGGCTCGGTCTGCCCGCCTTCACCTCGCTCGTGCCCACGCAGCTGAGCCGGATCGTCACCGGCACGTCCGGGGCCGACGTCCGCGCCCGCTCCCTGCTCAAGCGCTTCGCCGCTGTGCTCGTGGGCGGCGCTGCGACCAGCGCCGACGTCCTCGCCCGGTCCCGCGCCCAGAATATCGCGGTGCGCACCACCTATGGCTCCTCGGAGACCGCCGGGGGCTGCGTCTACGACCGTGCACCGCTGCCCGGCGTGCAGCTGCGCCTCATAGACCCCGATGCCGCCGGGGCCGGACGGCTCGAGATCTCCTCCCCGACCCTCGCGCTCGGCTATCTCACCGCCGACGGCGGGGTGGACACGACTCCCTTCACCACAGGCGCGGGTACCGGGGCTGGTACCGGCACGGAGGCGGGCGAACGTGCGGAGGCGAGGGTTCCTGGGGAGGCGAGAGTTCCCGGCGAATCGGCTGTTCGCGAGGAGGCAGGCGAACGTGCGGGAGCGCTGCGGGCGTTCCTCACCTCGGACCTCGCCGAGCTCGCCTCCGACGGCGCGCTGACCGTGCTGGGCCGGGCCGACGATGTGATCAACACCGGTGGCCGCAAGGTCCTGCCGCAGGACGTCGAGCGTGCCATCGACCGCTCGCTGATGCTCCGCGGGATGGTGCGCGCAAGCGTGGTGGTGGGTGTCCCGGATCCGGAGTGGGGCCAGCGCATCGAAGCTCTGGTGACCATCGAGCCGGGAATCGATCCAGCAGAGGCCACCTCTCTCGTGCGCTCGGCGCTGCGAACCTCCGAGGTGCCCGCCCACATGATCCCCAAACGGGTGCACGTCGTGGAGGCGCTGCCGCTGCTGGGAATCGGCAAGGTGGACCGCACCGCCGCCCGCCGCCACGCCACCGCTCACCCCGCCCCCTGACCCTGCCCCTCGCACCACTCCGCGCTCCCGCCCCTCACCCGATCCCTTCCCCCATCCCGCGCCCCATCACGTCACCCCCATCCCGCGTTCCCGCCGCCAGCGGGGCAAAGTGGGGGGATCCCGGGCATCTATCGCCCAGCTTTGCCCCGCTGGCGGGCTGGGGTCGAGGCCGAGCGCAAGGTGGGGTGCGCGGGTGGGGGTGAGGGTGAGGGTGGAGTGCGAGGCTGAAGTATGAGGGTGGAGTGGCGGGTGGGGTGTGATTCGGTGCTGGGGAGGGTCCTGAGTTCTGGCTGCGGCGTATTCTCGTGGAGGCCGTCGTGAGGCGGCCAGCATTCTTCCCCCGCGTCTTCGAGGAGCATGATGGCCAGCCTGTCCCAGTGGGTGCAGGGCGCCCGACCCCGCACCCTCCCCGCCGCACTGGCCCCGGTCGCCGCGGGCACCGGCGCCGCCGTCTGGCAGATGCAGAACCTGCACGGGGACGTGGACTGGTCGCTCGTGATCCCCCGCGCGCTGCTCGCCCTCGCCGTCTCCTTCTCCCTGCAGATCGGCGTGAACTACGCCAATGACTACTCCGACGGGATCCGCGGCACGGACGACGACCGAGTGGGCCCCTTCCGCCTGACCGGCTCCGGCGCGGCCGCCCCCGCCACCGTGAAGCGCGCCGCGATCTTCGCACTGGCCCTCGGTGGCCTGTTCGGGCTGGCATTGATCGCACTGGCACAGATCTGGTGGGCCCTGGTCGTAGGAGCCGCCGCGATCGCTGCCGCCTGGTTCTACACCGGGGGGAAGAAGCCCTACGGCTATCTGGGCCTCGGGGAGCTGTTCGTGTTCGTGTTCTTCGGGCTGGTCGCCGTCAACGGCACCGCCTACGCGATCACCCAGCAGCCCACCTGGGTGGCGCTGCTCGCCTCCGTCGCGATCGGGCTGCTCGCCGTCGCACTCATGCTCACCAACAACCTGCGGGACATCCCCACCGACGAGGTGGCCGGCAAGCGGACCCTTGCGGTGCGGCTCGGACAGCGGGGAACCCGCGGGCTGTACACGGCGACGTTGCTGGTGCCCTTCGTGCTGATGGTTCCGGTGATCATCGTGCAGTGGCCGGCAGCCCTGGTGCTGCTCGCGCTGCCGCTCGCGATCGGTCCGGCGCGCACCGTCCTGGGCGGAGCACGAGGACGCGACCTGATCCCGGTGCTCGGAGCAACCGGCCGACTCGAGCTGGTCTACTCGCTGCTGCTGCTCATCGGTCTGATCTTCTGACCTGGCCCGGCCCATCGGGACCGGGCAGCCCCTGACCCGGCTCCTCGACGTCCGGCAGCCGAGCCGGACCCGCAGCAGGCTGCTCGCCGTCATCGGCCGCGCTGTCATCAGCTGCGCTGTCCCCGGCAGCACCGGATCCCGCAGCGTCGTGCTCGGCCTCGCTGTCGAGCAGGGCGTCTTCATACTCGGCGTCCTCGTCGACGTCGGCGCCCCGTCGCTCAGCACGGCGCTCGTCCGCAGCCTTCCAGCGCATCGCGGCGGCGTTCCGCAGCCGCTCGAGGAACAGGATCGAGATCAGCATCGCGATCAGCGCCGCCAGCACCCCTGCCAGCGCCACCCCGACCCCGAGCAGGGTCAGCGCCCACCAGATCACGGCCCACAGGCCCAGGCGGATGACGGCGTAGAGGAGGAAATGACGCATGGGTCCAGAGTAGTTCCCCTGCCTGGAGGTAGTTCTCAAGCCGGGACGCGCTCGCAGGCCCGGACCCAGGCTGCCGGATCTGGTGCCCCCACCCGGCGATCAGGTGCGTTGCCTAGACTTCGGTCATGGCCCGCGGAATCATTGCAGTTCTCTCCATCGCCCTGACCGTCTTCGCGCTCGCCGACTGCGTGCAGACCGGGGACGACAAGATCCGCGGGCTGCCGAAATGGGCGTGGATCGTACTGATCGTGCTGATCCCCTGGGTGGGTCCGATCACCTGGCTGTTCGTGGGCCGTGAGCGCACCTTCGGCGGCGGCGGCGAGACGCAGCCGCGGCGCAAGGGCCCGACGGCCCCTGACGAGGATCCCGACTTCCTGCGACGGCTCGACGAGGACATCCGTCGAGAGCGTCGCGAGCAGAAGCAGCGCGACCAGGATGAGACTGAGTCCTGAGCACCGCAGCAGCACCGAGGACGAACAACGGCCCGAGACGGAAGATTCCGTCCCGGGCCGCGTGCTGTCTGCCGCTGCGCCTGCTCAGAGACCCGAGTAGGAGTGCAGGCCGTTGATCACCGTGTTGACGATGGTGTAGTTGAACACCACGGCCACGAAGCCTGCCAGGGCCAGGCCCGCAGCACGGCTGCCGCGGAAGCCGCCCGTGGCCCGGGCATGCAGATAGGCCGCATAGATCACCCAGATGATGAAGGTCCACACCTCCTTCGGGTCCCAGCCCCAGAAGCGTCCCCACGCCTCACGGGCCCAGATCGCGCCGAACATCAGGGTGAAGGTCCAGCACACGAAGGCGATCGAATGGATGCGGAAGCTCAGCGACTCCAGCACCTTCGAGGAGGGCAGTCGATCCAGCACGTGCCCGGCGCGGCCCCAATGCTCGGGCAGATCCTCCCCAGCGGCGGTCTTCTCCGCGAGGGCCTGCTCGTGGCGGCCCTGCAGCAGCTGCAAGGATGCCACCACGGCGCCGAGGATAGACAGTGCGGTGGCGATGATCGCGACGCCGATGTGGATGATCAGCCAGTGCGAGTTCTGGAGGCTCGGGGTGAGCGCTGCAGCGGGAACGATCCAGAACGTCTGGGCGAGCAGCAGCAGGAGCAGCACCGGGCCGACCACGAAGGTGCCCAGCGCCCGCAGCTCGGTGCGCTTGATGCTGAACACCAGGAAGGCGACCATCACCAGGGCGGAGCTGGTGGTCGCGAACTCGTACATGTTCGCCCAGGGCACGCGCTGGGTGGCGATGGCACGGGCCAGCACTCCGAGCACGTGCAGCACCGTCGCGGCGAGGGAGAGGATGAACGCGAACTTCTGCGCCGTCATGGCACCGGGCGCGGGCACCGCAGTGGCATCGTTCGCTACGGCTGGGGCCGGGGCATCCACTCCGCCGCCGGAGTGGTCCGTGGCGATCGGGGCACCTCCTCCGGAAGCGACCGTCGCGGCCTGCAGGACGCGCGCCCCCTCCTGCTCGTCCAGAGCTGCCAGGCGCGCATCGCTGCGACGCTGCGAGGTCGACGCGAGATCGGCGGAGAAGCCGATCAGGGCGAGCACGTAGAGGACGATCGCCACCACGAGCGCGAGGTTCGAGAGCTCTGCGAGCTGCTCATTGATCACTGTGCACTTCCTTCGGAGGAGTCATTCGAGGCTCGCGGGAGCCGTGCGTCATCACTGCTGGTGTTCCCGGGCAGAGGTCCATCCTGCGCTGTGGAGAGCTTCGATGCCAGAGCATGGACGTCTCCCTCCAATGCAGGGTCATCGCTGCGGGCCAGTCCTGCCACCTCGAGCACCGCGCCGTCGGCCGTGCTGCGCACCCGCACCCACACCCGACGGCGGGGCACGAAGAGCGAGAGGATCAGTCCGCTCACTGCGACCAGTGCGCTGACCAGCACCCAACGCTCGAAGGGGTTGTGCGCGATGTCGAAGGCTGCGTATCGGCGCAGCCCGTCGAAGCTGACGGTGGTGCCATCGGGCAGCTCGAACTCCTGGCCGGGGTAGAGGCGGAGCAGCACCGGACTGCCGTCCTCCCCTGTGACCGGGGTGAGGGTGGTGACGTCGACCTCATAGGCATTCTGCGGGATCCCGGAGTCCAGGCCCAGGTCACCCTGGTGGACGGTCAGCGCCAGCTGAGGATCCAGGGCATCCGGGTACAGCGAGTGGGGGCCCTGCTCGTCGATGGTACCGGTGGGCAGGAAGTATCCGACCACCGCGGTCTGCTCGGGCTGGGCATCGGGGGCCTTGATCACCAGCTGGGAGGTGTAGCCGGTGTCGCCCATCGGCACGGTGATGATCGGACCCTCGGCGACCACGGTGCCCTGGGGATCGGTGACCGTGACCTCGGGGGCGTAGCCGTTGCCCAGCAGGAACATCGATGCGCCGTCGACGTGCAGCGGCTTGTTGACCTGGAGGGTCTTCGCATGCTCTGGCTCCCCGGGGGTGGTCACCCGGACATCCGCCTCGAAAGAGCGGGGCTCGCCGACGTTGCCCGATTCACCGGGCTGGACGTAGGTGGCGCGGAAGTCATCGAGGGTGAAATGGAAAGGCGGCATGTTCTGGTCGTCGAACCAGGCCCCGGACTCGAAGGAGTCGTAGGTGGTGAGCGAGTTCGAGAATCCGGTGCCTTCGATCACCGTGACCTGACCTCGGTAGCTGGTCATCTGCCCGCCCGCGATGCAGACCAGCACCCCGACCAGGGCGATGTGGAAGGCCAGGTTGCCGGTTTCCCGCAGCAGGCCGCGCTCGGCGCTGACCGAGCGGGAGCTCTTCTCCTCACGCACCTCGGTGCGATAACGAGAACGGCGCAGCGCGCGGTGCGCCTGCTCGAGCAGGGCGTCGGCGTCGGCTCCGGGCAGCTCGATCCGGGTATGGCCGACGAACCGGTTCAGTCGCGACGGGGTGCGCGGTGGCTTCGCGCGCAGCTGCCGCAGGTGCACGCCCACGCGCGGCACGATGCACCCGATCAGCGAGATGAACAGCAGCAGGTAGATCGCGGAGAACCACGGAGAGGAGAAGACCTCGAAGAAGCCCAGCGTGTCCAGGAACTCCCCCCACTTCCCGTTCTCCTCGAGGAACTGGTCCGTCAGCGCAGGGTTCACGCTGCGCTGCGGGTACAGGGAGCCGGGCACCGCGGCGACCGCCAGCAGCATCAGCAGGATCAGCGCGGTCTGCATGCTGGTCAGCTGGCGCCAGAGGAACAGCGCAGTGCCGCGCAGACCGAGGCCCGGCATGGTGACCGGGGCGGTGCCGTCGACCTCAGGCTTGCTGCTCCAGGAGCTGCTCGCTCCCGGGGCATCGGCGGCGGAGGCGTCTGTGGCGGAACCTTCGGCAGCGGAGGCGACGGGGACGTCAGTCCCCGCGGCGCTGTCGGGAGTCTTCTCGTTCATCACACCACCGGCTCGAAGGTCGCGATCAGGCCCTGCAGCCCGCTCATCCAGGTCGTCCACACGCCCGTCATCAGCAGCACCCCGATCGCGATCAGCAGCGCCCCGGAGAGCAGGCCGATGGTGCGACGGTGGGCAGCGAGCTTCTTGCTCAGACCCAGCGCCCGCTCGAAGAGCAGCGCGAAGACGACGAAGGGGATGCCCAGACCCAGCGAGTAGGCCAGCGCCAGCACCGCGCCGCGCAGCGCAGCGCCCTCGCCTCCGCCGTCGAGGGAGAGGGCGACGATGGCCGCATAGGTGGGTCCGATGCAGGGGGTCCAGCTGAGCCCGAAGATGAGCCCCATCAGCGGGGCGCCGAGCAGCCCGGCGTCAGGGCGCTTCGAGGAGACCGGCCGAGTGGCGGACAGGCCGGGGAACACTCCCATGAACAGCAGGCCCATGAGGATCACGATCGCGCCGGCGACTCGGTTGATCCAGACGCTGTACTCCTGCAGCAGATAGCCCAGTGCACCGGCGAATCCGCCGAGGACCATGAACACCACGGCGAAGCCGGCGACGAACAGTGCGCTGCCGGCGAGCATGCGTCCGGTCCGTGGCCGGGCACGCTTCGCGCCGGCGCCCTTGCCCGGCCCCACCGCGCCCTGCCCGGCGAGCCCCGAGACGTAGCCCAGATATCCGGGCACGACCGGCAGCACGCAGGGAGAGAGGAAGGCGACCAGGCCCGCGGCGGCGGCCACGGCCACGGCCAGCAGCAGCGAGCCGGACAAGGCGGTGGCCTGGAACGCAGATCCGACTTCGGCGAGGATCATTCGGCGACCACCGTATCGATCATCGCTCGCAGCACCGAGGGATCAGCGGCGCCGGAGATGCGTGCGGCGACCCGTCCTTCCCGGTCGATCACCAGGGTGGAGGGCACGGCGTTGGGTGCGACCTGGCCGCGCAGCGAGTACATGATCTCGGCATCCGGGTCGGGCAGCGAGGGGTAGGTGATTCCGTAGCTCTCCTCGAAGGCCTGCGCGGGGCCGGCCGCATCGCGCACGTTGACCCCCAGGAAGGCCACGCCCTGCTCGGCGTACTCCTCATGGATCGCCTGGAGATCAGGCGCCTCCTTGCGGCAGGGAGGGCAGGAGGCGTACCAGACGTTCAGCACCAGCACCTCTCCGCGCCGATCGGCGGCGGCGATCTGCTCATCGTCATAGGAGGTGCCGGAGAACTCGAGCGGCTCACCGCGGTCCGCCGGCGCGATCTCGGTGGACACGCCGTTGCCGGAGACGTATCCGGAATCACCGGAGGCATAGCGGTCGCCGGTGTCGGTCCCGCAGGCGGCCAGCAGCAGCGCTGCGGAAGCTCCGCCGGCTGCCCCCAGCAGAGAGCGACGGGACAGGCGCGGGGCGCGCGTCGATGACATTCTGATGCTCACGTGAGCTTGCCTCCGGTGGCGTCGACCGCCCCGGCATACAGCGCGGCGGCGGGCTCGGCGTAGCCCACGTCCGCGAGGTGCGGGCCGACGAAGCGGAGGCTGGTGACCGAGCACAGCCCGCACTGCCGGTGGCGCGGATCATGGAAGAGAGGCTTGCCCTCGGCGCTGCGGCGGGTCACCCAGATCGGCAGCTGGTGGAGCACGAGCACGGCTTCACGGCCTTCGGCGGCGGCGCGCGCATCGTGCACGGCCGAGACCACCCGCGCCACCTGCGCGCGGTAGGGCTCGCCCCAGGACGGGCGGAAGGGGTTCGCGAACCAGCGCCAGTTGCGCGGATCGCTCAGCTTGGCTTCACCGTGACCCATGCGATGGCCTTCGAAGTGATTGCCGGACTCGATGAGCCGCTGGTCAGTGGTGATCTCCAGGCCGTGCGGGGCGGCGATCGGGGAGGCGGTCTGCTGGGCACGCAGCAGCGGGGAGGAGCGGACCACCGCGATATCTGCCTCAGAGAGATGCTGGCCGACGAGGCCTGCCATCTGCTCACCACGATCGCTGAGCCGGTACCCGGGCAGGCGGCCGTAGAGGATGCGCTCGGGGTTGTGCACCTCGCCATGACGGACGAGGTGGACCGTGGTGGTGGTCATGGGTGGGAGATCCTCTTTCACTGTCGTGCTGCGGGCTCACGCCCGAGCCGCCTCACGGTACCAATCGAACCTCCGGATCAGTGGGGAGAGACGGGCCCGTCGTGAGGTGCCGGACATCCGACGGCGATGGGGGCGTCCGCATCGAGCGTCTTGCCGAGGATGCGGCCCAGCTCGAGCAGGTCGTCATGACCGATCACATCCAGCAGCTGCTCGCGCACGGAGCGCACATGGGTGGGTGCCGCGCGCTCGAGCATCTGCTCTCCTGCTTCGGTCAGCTGGGCCTGGCGTCCGCGACCATCGTCCGTGCAGCGCACCCGCTCCACGAGTCCCCGCTTCTCCATGCGAGTGATGGTGTGGGTCAGGCGGGAGCGGGAGTGGACCACCTTGTCCGCCAGCTCGGACATGCGCAGGAACTTGCTCTCCGCCTCGGACAGCCGCACCAGGATCTCGTACTCGCCGAGGGTCAGGTCGACCTCGGCGTCCGCCTGCAGTGCTTCGCTGAAGCGGTCGTTCAGCAGGGTCGTCGCGTAGAGGTAGGTGCGCCAGGCCGTCTGCTCCTGCGGAGTCAGCCACAGCTCCTCCGGAGTGGACACCCGAACCCCGTCACCCGATATCGTGTCGTCCATCACATTCTCCTCTGTCCTGGGATCTGATGCTTGCCATCTTCCCCCAGATTAGTTTACATTTCAAGCAAGCTTCTGGTGATCGCTTCCAGATCATCAGTGTCCATTCAAGCTCAAGGAGACTCCCCATGAACGATCTGACCCCCGGCACCTGGACCCTCGATCCCGCCCACACCTCCGCAGCGTTCACCGTGCGCCACGCCGGCATCTCCAAGGCCCGCGGCCAGTTCCACGACGTCGAGGGCTCCCTCGAGGTCGGCCAGGGCGGCGAGAACCTCGCCTTCACCACCTCGCTGAAGACCTCCTCGATCAACACCGCCCAGCCGGATCGCGACAACCACCTGCGCAGCGGCGACTTCTTCGATGCAGAGAAGTTCCCGGAGATCACCTTCGTCTCCACCAAGGTCGAGGGCGACAAGCTCGTCGGCGACCTCACCATCCGCGACATCACCAAGCCGGTCGAGCTGGACTTCACCTACGAGGGCGCGGCCACCGATCCCTTCGGCGTCTACCGTGCGGGCTTCACCGGCGAGACCACCATCTCCCGCAAGGAGTTCGGCCTCACCTGGAACGCAGCCCTCGAGGCCGGTGGCGTGATGGTCGGCGACAACGTCAAGATCCTCATCGAAGCCGAGTTCACCGCTCCGGCAGCAGCCTGAGCCTCCCCGCTCCTCGGGCGCGCTGCGCCGCCTGAGTCCGACGGGCCGTCCGCACTGAGCGGGCGGCCCGTCCTCGTTCCGGTGCTGGCCCGCCGCCGCATCACCCCGCCCGCACCGACCTCGATAGGGTTCGACCATGTCCTCACCGCACATCCCCTCCCCTACCGATCCGGACGCTCGCGTCCTGTACCTCACTCGCGAGGGCTGCCACCTGTGCGAGGAGGCGCTGCCGGTGGTGCTCGCCGAGGCGGACCGCGTCGGCTCCACGGTGGAGGTGCGGGACATCGACGCTGACGACCAGCTGCGCGCGGACTGGGACTACGACGTGCCGGTCATCATCGTGGACGGGAAGGTCCATGCGAAGTACCGGGTCGACGCCGGTCAGCTCCGTACTGCGCTGGCCAAGCGGCCCTGGTGGCGGCGCCTCACCGGCCGGGCCTGAGCGCCCGCCGGTTCATGCGGGCATGCCGCGGCGGAGAGCCCCCCGCTCGTGCGGGCGTGCCGCCACTGGGCTGAGCGTCCGTCGCGCCCGTCGTCTGCACTGGAACGCCTTGTGACATGCATCGGCCCCCGCCTTCTGGCGGGGGCCGATATGCGTCACTCAGAGATCACCGTGCGGCAATCACTTCTTGTTACGACGCTGGTGGCGCGTCTTGCGAAGCTGCTTGCGGTGCTTCTTCTTGGACATGCGCTTGCGTCGCTTCTTGACGACTGAACCCATAGGGAACCTCAGTTCTGCAGGTCAGTGCCTGCGGTGATGCAGCGGATCTGGTATGCGCGGCCCGCGGAGACTGCACAGAGGAGCTCCTCGTGCGGGCCCGACGCCACGGTCGACCAGTAATTCTACACAACGACCCTGCATCCTCAGCCTCGGGCGAGTGCGAGATCGCTCGCAGCTGAGGCAGCGAGCTCCAGCTCGGCGTCGACCCCGTCGACGACGAGCTCGCGGGCGACCTCTCGCACGCGCGCCATGAGCACGCGCCGCGCCCGGCGGCGATGCCAGGTGGCGGTCAGCGCGGCGACCACTCCCCCTGCTACACCGATCAGGATGCCCGCGGCGATCCCCAGCACCACCAGCACCGTGGGCAGCGGAATCGGTATCCAGAGCTCCTCGACCATCGGCATCGGGGGCGGCGGGACGCCGAGGAATGCCAGCAGCGCATTCAGCCCGAGCCAGCCCAGCCCCACCACCCAGGTGAGCAACGCCAACCACTGGAGCACGTCGAGCACCGGCCACCACCACGAGGTCTTCGTCGCCTGCAGATCAGCGCCGGCGACCGCCTGGTCGAGCGCATCGGGCAGCTCGTCCTCATGGGAGCGGGCCACCGACCTCACTGCGGCACGCCAGGGATCGCTGCCACCCGCGGAGGCGGCATCGGCGAAGCGACGCACCCCACCGGCGGCGCGGGCACGGGCCGCAGCATCGGGCTCGGGCAGAGACGTGCGTTCGAGTCCCTCCCCATCCCGTGCCCGGCCGATGCCGAGACGGCGCAGCGGGTCGGGCCGCGCGGCCCGCAGCCAGCGCAGCGGAGGCCAGCCCACCCTCCCGGCCGCGCGATAGCGGTAGGAGGCGCCGACGGCGCGGGCCACTGGTTCGACCCGGGCCGCCGTCGCAAGATCTTCCACCAGATCATCGATCTCTGCCGGAGTCGAGCTCGCCGGCAGCCCGGCGGGGTCAGCGGCGTCCTGAAGCGCCTCGGCGGCGAGGCGCACATCGGCGCGGTGCCGGGAAGCGATCGCCTCTCGCCCGCGGGCGATGTGGAGCAGATGCTCACGCAGCTCGTCGACCCCTTGCCCGGTGCTCGCGGAGGTGGCGAACACCGGAGCCTGGTCCAGCCCATCGGCCTGGGCGAGGGACGCGAGAGAGGCGAGCACGGCGTCGCGCTCCCCCTCGCGGATCCGGTCGATCTGGTTGAGCACCAGCACGGTGACGGCGTCATGGCCGGCGAAGGGACGCACGAACTCCTGATGCAGCACCGCATCGGCATACTTCTGCGGGTCGGTGACCCACACCAGCACGTCGACCAGACCCGTCATCCGCTCGGCGACCGCGCGATTGGCGCTCTCGACCGAATCGAGATCGGGCAGATCGAGCAGCACGATGCCGGGAGCACCAGCGGTGCCAGCGGCCTGCTCCCGACGGGCGCGGCGGCCGGAGGGGGCCTGGGTGGCGCTGGCGGCGAGCGCCGCGTCGGTGCCGTCGAGATGATGGCGGTCCTCGACCTCGAGCCAGTCCAGCAGCGCATCGCTGCCGGACTCACCGAGCACGGCGGCGACCGGCTTGGCGGTGGTGGGGCGGCGTACCGCAGCGCGCGAGATGTCCACCCCGACCAGCGCATTGACCAGTGATGACTTCCCTGAGCCGGTGGCCCCGAACAACCCGATCACGGTGTGTTCAGCGGAGAGCGCACGCCGCCGGTCGACGCGATCCAGCAGCTCCTGCACGTTCTCGAGCGGTCCGTCGGCGGCGACCCCGTCGAGAGTGTCGAGGGCGCGTGCGAGGGCGTCGATCCGCTCGGCCAGCGGGGCGGGGCCCTTCGCGGAGCGGGTCAGCAAGGGGCTCATGCGTCCTCCCGGATGTCGCGGGCGAGCTGGGTGAGGGCCTCGGCGTCGGCGCCCAGCAGCTCGCCGGTGCCCACCTCTCCGAGTGCGTCGAGTCGATCGAGGAAGGGCCCGGAGCGCCCTGCGACCAGCGCGTCCAGCCGCGAGGTGAGGCGCTCGCGGGCGACCGCGGCCATGCGGCGCACGGCCTCGTCGCCGAAGATCGTCTCCAGCAGCTTCTGGCCGACGACGGCAGTGGCCGCGCCCGCCCCGACTTCGAGGCCGGTGGGGATGAAGGCGGTCGACGCGAACACGACGACCATCAGCGCGACGCCGACGACATTGACGCCGAGCGAGAGCATCCGGGCTTTCGTGCGGCGGTCTGCGCCCTCGGCGCGGACCAGCTCGAGCACGTCCCCCTGCCAGGCCCGGATCGCACTCGAGACCTCCTCGGTGTAGCCCTCCGGGAGGCGGGAGAGGTCCTCGCCCTCGGCGAGGTGACGCCCCGCGGCGGACGAGCGCCAGGCATTCTCGGCGCGTTCCGCGCCGCGGGCGGTCTCGTCGATGACGACGTGCACGAGCCCGGTCCCCAGTGCCTGCTCGGCGGCGACCGCCGGGGCGGGCTTCCCGCTGAGCATCTGGCCGATCCTGTCGCGGGCTCTGGTCACCAGGGACTCCACGCCTCGGAAGAACTCCCCGGTGCCCACCACGTCCTGCCAGCGGGCGAGCACCTCGCCGCGCAGCAGCGAGCCGTCCCCGAGGGCGTCGTCGATCCGCTCTCGCGCTCCGGAGAAGGAGGCGATCGCCTGCTCCCGCAGCTGCTGGCGTGCGGCATCCTGCACAGCGGCGTGCTCGGCGATCGTTCCGGCGGAGCGGGCCAGGCCGTCGAGAGCGCCAGCGAGGGTGCGGCGAGCGATGCGGCTGCGGGCCTCGCCGTCGGCCGCGAGCGTGGAGAGGTGCTCATGCAGCGCGGCGATCACTGCGGGCGGCAGCATGCCGTCCTCGTCGATGTCGGCCTCGGGGACCAGGAACAGGCGATCCACCTCGATGCCGCTGCGCTCGAGCATGCCGCGCAGATCCTCGGCGAGCTCCTCCGAGACACCCTCGCACGGAGGGATCCGGTTCATCACCACATCAACGGTGACATCGCGTTCGGCGGCGGTGCGCAGCACGTCCCACGGCACAGCATCGGCGTAGCGGTTGGCGGTGGTGACGAACAGCCACAGATCTGCGGCGCGCAGCAGCTGCCGGGCGAGCTCGCGGTTTCCGACGGCGACGGAGTCGATGTCCGGGGCGTCCAGCAGTGCAAGGCCCTGCGGCACCCGGTCCTCCCCGCGGAGCTCGAGGGAGGTCGCAGGATCGATGTCACCGGTGGTGTCGCCGGTGCCCGGTGCCTCGGGATCGCGTCGCTGGCCGGCGTGGACGCGGGCGAGCCCCGGCAGGATGCGGGTCCCCGTGAACCACGGCTCATCCTGTGGATGATGCAGCAGCACTGGGCGGCGGGTGGTGGGACGGATCGCGCCGGAGCGGGTCACCGGATGCCCCACCAGCGCATTGACCAGAGTGGACTTGCCGGCACCGGTCGAGCCGCCGATGACCACCAGCAGCGGGGCATCGAGCGACTCGAGGCGCGGGATGACGTGGTCGCCGAGCTGGGAGCGGGCGGCCCCGGTCGCGGCACGGGCCTGCTCGACACCCTCGACAGGCAGCGGGAGCTCGAGGCCGCGCAGATGCTCGGCGAAGGCGTCGAGCACGGCGGTGGTCCGGTTCGTCATCGATCCCCCTGGGGTCTGGGCACGAGTGGTGACGGCGTCATTGTGGCAGGCTCTCGCCATGACGACGGCGTTCAAAGCGTTTCCTCCGGTGCTGATCATCCTCGCCCTGACGGTGATGGTGCTGCCCACCTGGCGGACGACATGGCTCGGTCCGACGGTCGATTCCGTGCATGTCGTCGAGTTCCGCTGGTTCGCGCTGATCGTCCTGGGGTACGGGAACCCGTTCCCGCTGCTGTGCCTGGGATCCACGGTGCTCGCGCTGGTGATCGCCCTGGCCCGACTGGCCAACGGCCCCGGTGAACGCAACAGTCGTCGCGGTGCCGGGCGCGGAGTCGGTGGCGGTCGCGGAGTCGGTGGCGGTCGCGGAGTCGGTGGCGGTCGCGGCATCGTCCTCGAGGTGGTCCTGGGCGTCGGAATCGTCGCCGCGGCGTGTGGCGAGGTCATCTTCGACGGCCTGCACGGCTGGGCCTTCGCGGCGCCGGCCCTCCTGCTGCTCTGTCTGCTGGTCCTGCTGCTCCCGCGCCTGGTCGCGAGGGTGGATCTCTCGCGGGCCGCGGACGCACGGCCAGGGAGCCCACCGCCGGGGAGTCCACCGCTGGGGAGCACGCGAGAAGAGATCAATCCAGGAACGGATCCAGGCCCCACTCGGGGAAGCTGACCCGCCGCGCCGCCTGGACCGCCCGGTCCAGGCCGTTCTCGGGGTCGAAGCCCTGCTCCCAGTCCCGGACGGCCAGGGGCCGCCCGTCCCCGAAGGTGATCTGCCCCGGTTCCGGGGAGAGCCCATGGGCAGCGCGGGCGGCATCGGCGAGCGCGATGTACTCGGCCGGCAGCGAGGCGGTGGCGTCGATCGCCTCGCCGGTCGCGATCGCGATCAGGTGCGCCCAGGAGCGGGGCACCACGTCGATCACCGCATATCCGCCGCCGCCGAGGGCGAGCCAGCGACCTCCGCAGACCTCATCGGCCAGCTCCCGCATCAGCAGCATCACCTCACGCTGCGCCTCCAGGGAGACCGAGAGATCCGCGAGCGGATCCAGCCGGTGGGTGTCGGCGCCGTGCTGGGTGACCAGCAGCGTCGGCTTCACTGCCCGCACCAGGGCGGGGACGGTGGCGCGGATCGCGCGCACCCATCCGTCGGCCGTGGTGCGGGAGGGCAGGGGCACGTTGATCGCGGTGCCCGCAGCCCCGGCACCGCCGGAGTCCTGCACGAAGCCGGTGCCGGGGAACAGCCGCTCCCCGGTCTCATGGACCGACAGCGTGATCGCGCGCGGCTCGTCCCACATCGCGCGCTCCACGCCGTCGCCGTGGTGGACATCGACGTCGACGTACATCACGCGCTCCTCCCCCGAGTCCAGGGCGTGGCGGATGGCGAGCGCCGCGTCGTTGTAGACGCAGAAGCCGGAGGCGGTGGCCGGTTTGGCGTGGTGCAGGCCTCCGGCGAAGTTCACAGCGCGCGTCACCTGGCCCGAGAGGATCGCGTCGATCGCGGACATCGACCCGCCGGCGATCCGGGCGGAGGCGGTGTGCATACCGGGGAAGGGCGGGACGTCATCCCCGCCGAGTCCGAAGCGGATCAGCTCATCGAGCTCCTCCGCCGTCATCTGCTCGAGCGGCCGCGAGGCCAGCTTGACCGCCTCGATGTAGTCGCGATCGTGGACCTGGGCCAGCTGCTCATCGCTCGCCACCGGCGCCGGCAGCGTCGTCACACCGGGGCGGTCCAGCAGCCCCGAGGCACGGGCGAGCTCTCGGGTGAGCGTGAGTCGGATCGGGGCCATCGGGTGGAAGGGGCCGAAGTCGTACTCGCACAGAGCGTCGTCCCACACGATCCCCGTGGGAACCGGCGGAGCGGCGCCATCGACCGGGTCGACCGAGTCGACAGGGAGCGAGGGCAGCGCGGCATTGGGCATGCGACGAAGCGTACCCAGGGTTGCGCAGCTCCGCCTGCCTCCCCCGCACCCTCCAGTGCTCGGAGAGTGCCCGGGGTCCGCCTGCGCTGGCGCGCCGCCCAACGGTCGTAGACTGCCGCGGACCGTGACCACCGGTCGCGGTCCGCGAACAAGGAGCAGCATGAGCACACCCGGCAAACGCGCTGCCCTGTCGCGCCACCGGCCGCTCGGTGCCCGGAAGCGTCAACCTGAATGGCGCATCGCGCTGCACTCCCTCACCCGGGCCACCCCATCACGGATCGCGCTCGGCATGTTCACGGCACTGATCGTCGCGTTCACCGCCCTTCTGTCTCTCCCTGCGGCGACCGCCGACGGGGTCCGCACCAGCCTCACCGACGCTCTGTTCACCGCTGTCTCCGCCATCTGCGTCACCGGGCTGTACACGGTGGAGACCGGCACCCACTGGTCCACCTTCGGCCTCACCGTGATCATGATCGCGATCAAGCTCGGCGGCCTGGGACTGATGACGGTCGCCTCGCTGCTGAGCCTGTCGGTGATGCACCGCCTCGGGCTCGCACAGCGCGTGATCACCGCCCAGGAGACTCGCGCCGAACGGCTCGCCGAGGTCGGCGGGGTGCTGAAGGTCATCCTCATCACCTCGACCGTCTTCGAGCTCGCGACCTTCGTGGCGCTGACCCCGTACATGTTCATCACCGAGCACGGGTTCAGAGAGTCTTTGTTCCTGGGCCTGTTCTACGCGATCAGCGCCTTCAACAACGCCGGCTTCGTCCCGGAGGCGGCGGGGACCGCGCAGTACGTCGGCGACCCCTTCTTCACCATCCCCATCGGCCTGGCGGTGCTGGTGGGCTCGCTGGGCTTCCCGGTCATCCTGGTGGTGGTGCGCAAACTGCGCACGCCCCGGAAGTGGAGCGTGCATGCGAAGCTCACCCTGACCACCACCGCACTGCTGCTCGTCATCGCCTTCCTCGGCTTCCTGGGCTTGGAATGGTCCAACCCCGCGACTCTCGGCGACCGCCCGCTGGGCACGAAGCTGCTCGGCGCGGCCTTCGCAGCCGTGATGCCTCGCTCAGGGGGCTTCTCCACGATCGATGTAGGGCAGCTGACCGCCGAGTCCCGTCTGCTCACCGACCTGCTGATGTTCATCGGAGGCGGATCCGGCTCCACCGCGGGCGGCATCCGCGTCACCACCTTCGCACTGCTGATGCTCGCGATCTGGGCGGAGGTACGTGGTAACCCGGATGTGGAGGTCTTCCGCCGTCGGATTCCCCGCGATACGATCCGCCAGGCCATCGGGGTGCTGGTCATGAGCGCTTCGGTGGTGTTCCTGGCGACCTTCCTGCTGCTGCGGATGACCCCGTACACGCTGGACCAGACCCTGTTCGAGGCGCTGTCCGCCTTCGGCACCGTGGGGCTCTCCACCGGGATCACCACCGCCCTGCCCGAGGAGGCGAAATGGGTGCTGATCCTGTGCATGTACATAGGACGCCTGGGGCCGATGACCCTCGGTGCCGCGCTCGCCGTGCGCACTCGGGTGCGGATGATCCATCTGCCCTACGAGCGTCCGATCGTCGGCTGACACCGCACCTGGTCTGGAGGCCGAGGCTCTAGACTGTGCCCGCTCAGCTCGCGGGATCTCCGTGGGCCCGTCACTGAGGAGCACACATGCCACGCAGCACGCGGGACGAGGGAGTCCTCGTCATCGGTCTGGGCCGCTTCGGCGCCTCGATCGCCCTGACGCTCGAGAAGCTCGGCACCGAGGTGCTCGCGATCGACACCGATGAGGGGCTGGTCCAGAAGTATTCCGGGCAGCTCACGCACGTGGTGCGGGCCGATGCGACCCAGCCCGAGGTGCTCGACCAGGTGGGCGCCGGTGACTTCTCGATCGCCGTGGTAGGGGTGGGCACCACGATCGAGGCCAGCGTGCTGATCGCCGCGAACCTGGTGGACCTCGGCAAGCCGGTGATCTGGGCGAAGGCGATCTCCTCCGCGCATGGCAGGATCCTCCAGCGCATCGGAGCGCACCATGTGGTCTATCCCGAGGCCGACGCCGGCAAGCGAGTCGCGCACCTGGTCAACGGCCGGCTGATGGACTTCATCGAGTTCGATGACGACTTCGCGATCGTGAAGATGCGTCCCCCGCACGAGGTGCAGGGCCTGACGCTCGCGCAGTCCGATATCCGCCAGCGTCACGGCGTGACCGTGGTGGGCGTGAAGTCACCGGGCAAGGACTTCACCTATGCAGTGCCCGAGACCATGGTCGCCGCTCACGACCTGCTGATCGTCTCCGGCCGCACCGAGCTGATCGAGAAGTTCTCCCACCGCCCCTGAGCGCCGGCCTCGACGTCGAAGACGGGCGCCCTGGAGCACGCACTCGCATATCTGCCGGAGCGTGTCACCACGCGCCCGTTCTCGACGCCGCCCGGGCCGAGGAGCGGGCTGCCGGGCCCCTCTGGAGTCAGTCCCGGGTCATGTCCCGGGACTTCTGGGCCGCGGCGGCCATCGTCGCGGCCAGCCCCGCACGCACGCCCTCGCGTTCGAAGGCGGCGTAGCCCTCTGCAGTGGTGCCGCCGGGGCTGCACACCCCGGCCTTCGCCACGGCGGGGTGCACACCGGACTCCAGCAGCATGGTCGCCGCCCCGCGCATCGTCTGCTGCACGAGGGAGTCGGCGAGGTCCCGCTGCAGGCCCTGGCGTACGGCCTCCTCGGTCATCGCCTCGATGATCGCGAAAGCGAACCCGGCCAGCGATCCGGCGGCGCCGATGAAGGCGTGGACCTGCTCCTCAGTGATGTCGACTGCGACCCCGGCACAGGCGAACAGCGCATGAACCAGCCGGTGCTGCTGATCGGTCACGGCGCCGCCGCGCATCAAGCCCACCGCACCCTCCCCCACCGAGATCGGGGTGTTGGGCATCGCCCGCACCACGGGGCTGCCTTCGGGAAGTGCCTGCTCGAGCTGCGCGAGGGTGATCCCGGCGGCCAGGGAGATCACGACCGCGCCAGCGGGGAGCTGCGCCTGCAGCTCGGCGGCCAGGTCAAGGACCTGGTACGGCTTCACACCGAGCACCACCACGTCGGCGTTCGCGAGTGCTTCGTCGCGGGAATCAGCGGCGGTGGCCCCGAGCTCCTCCGCGGCGCGGCGACTGCTCTCGGCGCTGGTGTTGGCGATCTGCAGGTGCTCGGGCCGCACCCCGGCGGCGAGCATCGTGCGGGCGACCGGCCCGCCCATATTGCCGGCGCCGATCACGGCGACCCGAAGGGCCGCGAGGTCGGGGCCAGCGGCGGCGGGGGCGGAGTCTGCAGAGGAGGCGGTGGCATTCATGTCGCCAGCGTAGTGCGGACCGGTCCGCTCAGCGGCCGCGGCCCCAGTGCGGGGGCACGTCCCCGGCGATGCGAGCATCGTTGGACTCGTCGACCCCGGGCTCCGGGAGGTCGGAGTCTGTGCGATCGGGAACGATCGGCCGACGGTCCTGCGTGACGGGCCGCCCCGGTGACGGGGAGTCGGGCTCGTCCCAGTCGATCGGCTTGCCGGTCACGGAGGAGATGACGACCCGGCGAGGCGGCCTGGTCGGTCCTCCCTCGGCTGCTTCACCGTCGGCGCTCACTGGCGCTCCTGGTAGCGGCGGATGGCGCTGGAGACGGACACGTCCAGCAGCACCGAGCGCTGCTCGAAGCCGAGGAAGCTGCGCACCTCGGTGGCCAGATGCTCCTCGAGGCGGGCACGGCCGTCGGAGCAGATGTACTCCACCACCGCATCGAAGTCATCGCTCGAGTAGAAGGACAGCTGATGCCCGGCGGGGATCTGCGGCCGCGGCAGGCGATGCCGGATGGTGCCGACGCCCGACGGGGAATCGGATCGCTCTTCGGCCTGGACCAGGCGCAATGCCCGATCCACGGCGCGGCGGATCCGTTCGGCCTCGCCATCGGGATCGATGAACAGCGCCCAGGACCAGACCCGCTCGGTCGCCCAGCCGGCAGCTTCGAGCCGCTCGGCGCGCAGCCGGTCGCGCTCGCGCTGGCTGGTGGTGTCGACGTAGTGGGAACCGTCGGTGTCCACGGCCAGCAGCAGTCGGCCCGGCATCTCCGGGTGGCCGAGCGCGAGCTCGATCCGATCGGCGGAGAGACCGAAGTTGCGCTCGACCAGCAGGCCGAGCCGGAAGAGGCGATCCGCGAGGTCCTGCACCAGGGCATCGGTCTCGAGCTCCCTCGGGGCACGAGGCTCGACTGCGGGCGCGGCCGGCTCTGCGCCGGACTCGGCGCCTGGCTCCTCGTCCCCTTGCCCCTGGCCGGTCTGCACATCGGCAACGGCGTCGACGCCCGCGGGGTCGTCCACCGTTGCGGAGCTGTCTGCCTCGGCGGCGGTCCCGCTCTCGGTCTCTTCCCCGGAGTCCCCCGCCGGCGCGACGCTCAGCGGCGACTCGGAGGACTTCCGGGTCAGCGCCGCTTCGATCGCGGCATCCATGTCCTCATCCGACAGCTCTGCCTCCGCAGCAGCCGCCTCCTCGGGGCGCGGCGCAGCGGCAGGGGTCCTCTCCTGGATCGGCACCGCCGGGGAGAGCCGCGACTCCTGCGGGGCGGGCGGGGCATTCTCCTCGTCGCTGCCGGTGAGCGAGGCGACATGCGGTACGACGGCGATGTCCGGCCCGCCCTGCAGCACCCACAGCATGGCGCGCAGGTCCCGGGCGCCGTCGGAGCGCAGCCGGGCGTGCTCGAGGTCCTGGACCCCGATCGAGGAGACCACGGTGGTACGGCCGCGGGCACGCGTGATCACGGTGGCCAGCGCCTTGCGGCCGCCGGCCTCGGAGAGCGGGCCGAAGCGGTGCAGGAGCCTGCTGTGCGGAGTCTTCCCGAAGCCGACCGAGACGATGATGTCATCGCGCACCACCGCGGTGGCCTGGTCGGCGGGCAGGACGGTGAAGACCTCTTTGGCCGCGGGGTCGAAATAGTCGCGCAGCGCAGGGATCACGGAGACGGTGTTCATGATCCGCTCCATCAGTCGGCGCGCGTGCTCCTCGGTGAAGGTGAGCACCGCGAGCGAGCGTTCGGGACGGCTGCGGGCGTGCTCGATCACCAGATCGGTGACCCGGCGCAGCTCGGCCTCGGTGCTCTCGACGTACTCCATGCCCTCGGTGACCGGGCCGCGTCCGTTCTCGACCATCACCAGTCGGTCCTGCTCGGGAGCGACCGGGCTCGGCACCGCGACGACCTCTCCGGCCAGCGCCCGGCGCTGGGCGAAGCCACGCAGCCCGTCGGTGGCGGGATGGGGGTCGCGCAGGATCTCGACGTGCGGGGCGATGCGCAGCATGTCATCGAGCAGGCTGGGGGCGGAGTCCCCGCCGTACTCGAGGGGATCGCCGACCACCACGGTCTGCTCGGCGCGGACGATCGCGGGCAGGGCGGCGGCGGTGGGCAGCCGCCCGCCGTCGGACACGATCACGACATCGAAGTGGCGGCCGCGCGGGATCACCCGCGGGACCAGATACGGGGAGGCGAGCCAGGCGGGACGGGCGGCGAAGAGGATGTCCTCGTACTTCGCGGCCAGGTCCCGGATGGAGACGGTCGAGGAGCGGGCGAGCTCCGCGATCGCGGAGCGGGAGGTGTCCGGGTAGGACTTCATGGTCTCCACGCGGTTCTCGTCCGCCGCGGCGTGCACGCGGACTGCGGCGTCGGCGAGATATCCCGCATCCAACCGACGGAACCGCTCGGCGACCTGGGACAGCGAGGTCCCGTCGTACTTCGAGATGGTGGGTTCCGCGCCAGCGATCAGTTCGAGGACGCTGTTCCACCAGCTCAGCTCGAGCTCCGCACCGACATGGGCAGCGGGCACCCGGCGCTGGCGGAGGTCCTCGACCAGGTCGCCGAGGCCATCGAAGCTGAGGCGGCGCAGCAGCTCGGTGCGGCGCGGAAGGGTCTCGAGGTCTGAGCGGTCGGCGGTGAGCGCGTCGATCCTCTGCTCGAGCTCGTCGAGGTCGGTGCGCGCGAGATCGGTGCCAGCGGGCGTGCCATCCAGCAGCACGGACAGCTCGTCCAGGACCTTCTCAGCGCGTGCCGCCGCGCGTCGGACCGCTTCGAGATCGGCGGGCAGCGCCGGGCGGGACGCTGCCGCCTTGCTGCCGTCGGCGCCCTGTGCGGGCTCGAGCGCGGCGCGTCGCCAGCTCTCCGCCACCTTCCTCGCCTCTCCCAGATCCTGATGGAGGTCCGGGGAGAGCGCGGCGGGGCGTTGCAGGGCAGCCGCTTCCCGGCGGAGGCGTCGGCGCAGACCGAAGCCCATCGTGACCCCGTGGTCCTCGCGCCAGCGCTTGTCCGCGGTGGCGGCGACGAGGTCCGCGAGCGGCGCGGAGAACACCGCCGACTGGAAGGTGCCCAGCAGAATGCGCACCCGGTCAAGCAGGGCGAGGCGCTCGTCCAGCTGGGTCAGGGTGGTCGGTGCGGTGAGTCCCAGCTCGCCGCCGGCGAGGAGGCAGGCCCGGCGCAGCTGCGGCAGGATCTCCTCGCGCAGCTGGTCCACGAGCTCCTCGGCCCGCGCGGCCTGGGTGTCACTGCTGATGGGCGCGCCGTACCAGCTGGTCAGCTCCGGCCCGGTGGTGAGCACTCCGACCTCGGCGGCCTCCCGCAGCACCGCGGTGTAGCGGTCCCGCTGCTCGCCGATCATCTGCGCGGCGACATCCGCGCGCAGCCGTACCTGGGTGCGGGGGGCCGGGCTGAGCCTGGTCAGGGCGGCGAGCGCGGAGATGGCGTCATGCGCGGAGGCATCCCAGGGCTGCTGGACCCTGTGCATCGCCTCGACGTGGCCCATCAGGATGTCCCGGCTGGCGCCGAGCTCCTCGGGAATGCCGTCATCGGGGCCCAGCCCGTGGGAGCCTGCGCGTCGCAGGCTGCGCAGCAGCGCCGCCGAGGCGTTGCGCTGCAGCGAGGGGTCTGGAGAGAGGTCGAAGACGAGCTCGTCGAGCCCCCGGTGCTGCGCGATCTCGACCAGCTGTGCGAGGTTGCGGCGACGCTGGGAGACGATCAGCACGGTACGGCCGCGGGCGTTGAGCTCCTCGGCGAGGTCTACGACGAGGCCCAAGCTGGTGGTGCCGGGCGGGGTGACGACGGCGAGGTCCTGACCCGCCAGCACCCGGGCGAGCACGTCGCGGTGGCCGGGGTCGACGGCGGCGACGAGCTCCGCCTCCGGGACCTCGGACACGGTGGCGGAGTCGTCCCCGCGCACCACGGCCTGCGCCTGTTCATCACCGGCGAGGGCGGAGACCAGCGGGGAAGAGGACCAGTCGTGCCGGTCGGCGGCGAGATCGTCGGCGACCGATCCGGTGGCGTCCATCAGGTTGCCCACCACCAGGGCATGCACCACCCGGAAGCCGGGCAGCGGCTGGCCCAGGGAACGGAAGGCATCGAGCACCGGGGTGGGGTCGAAGCCGTGGGTGCTGTCCGTGGTGGCCAGCAGGGCTCGGGCGTCCACAGCGACGCCGGCCTCGCGCAGCGAGCGCAGCAGCACGGGGTTCAGATCGGCGGTGGTGTCGACCTCGAGGTCCACGTCTTCGCGGGCATTGCCGCGCAGGCGCAGGGTGATGGGGCGCACCAGCACGGGGGCATGGATCGGCTCAGAGCCGTCCTCGGGATACCAGATCGCCTCGCCGATGCCCAGATGGCAGGTGGTCAGACCCACCTCCTCCGCGTGCCGCTCGGCGATCTCCCGGATGGAGCGGGCATGGGCGCGAGCGTCGGCCAGCGCTCCCACCTCGCGCACCAGCGAGGACAGGCGGGTGGGGCCACGGCCTGCGAGCAGCTGGGCAAGGCCCGAGGGGTGCGAATGGGTCAGGTCGAGAACCACTCCTCCCGCACGGATCTGGGTTAGGAAGGAGGGCGCCGAAGCGCCACCGGTGAGCTGCTGGGTCCAGCGATCCAGAGCGTCGGCGACCCGATCCTCGCGGCTGAGCGGACGGTGCTCCCGCGGGGTGACGGGCAGATCGTCCTCATCCTGCTCGGGGGCGATACCGGCGCCGACCTCGTCGAGGTGGCGGTCGACCACCACCTCGTAGCCGCCCGTGCCGTCCGCTGCAGTGCCGCCCTTCGCGGGGACCGCGGTGCGAGTAGGCGCGGAGCTCTCCGCGCTCGCAGACGTTCCCGCCTGCGTCCCCGCGGCGCCTCGGCGCTCACGGGCCATCGCTGAAAGGGCATCGTCACGAGGGGTTGCGTCCTCGTTCGATCGCTCTGATCGCTTCTTCCCGCGCAGGAAACTCCACATGGTCGCTCACGCTACCGGGGTCGGGGCGCACGCCGGTGCAGGCGTGCCGCAGATCCGTGGTCCGGCCTGCTCACATCACGCGACGTTCAGACCCTCACCGCGCCTGCGCTGCTCTCGCACAGCGTTCTCGCACTGCGCTCGTTCTCGCACTGCGCTCTTTCGCGGCGTGTGCTGAGCTCAGACCTCATGCAGGCGCACCGAGGCCTCCGTGAGGTGCGCGCGCAGCGCCTCCGGGACGGGTCCCGCGATCACCAGGTCGGTGAGCACCGAGACCGGGCAGATGCCGGCCAGCGCACGATGCCCGATCTTGTCGGCGGTTGCGAGCCCCACCACCCGTCGGGCGTGACCGATCATGATCCGGGTGACGCCAGCTTCAGCATCGGAGTTGCAGGTCAGACCGGCATTGATATCGAGCCCGACGGTGCCGACGAACATCGTGTCGAGCCACAGATCGCGCATGGTCGCGGTGGCGAGCGGTCCGGTGAGCTCGAAAGAATACGGTTCGGCGACGCCGCCCAGCACCACTGTGCGCACCGAGGGTCGCAGCACCGCCTCGGTGGCGATGTTCAGCGCCGCACAGACGACCGTGAGGCCCGGCTTCCCATCCCGTGCGTCGATGTCCGGACGAGACACCGCACGACGCGCGGTCGAGGTGGTGGTGCGGCCACCGTTGAAGCCGATGATCTGACCGGGCTCGACCATCGCCGCCGCCGTGTCGGCAACGCGTTCCCGTTGCGCGGACCCTTCGTCGGCGCTGCGGGGCACCGTTGCCAGGGAGTAGGCGACGTCGACCGCGACGATGCCGCCATGGGTGCGCCGGGCGAGCTGCGCACGCTCCATCTCCATGAAGTCACGGCGCACGGTGGACTCGCTGACCCCGAGCTCCACGGCCACTGCGGCAACGCTCAGGCGCTTGGTCGATGCCAGCAGCGTGAGCACGTGGTCCCAGCGGGCGCTACGGTCCGCAGGCGGAGTCGCGGAGGAGGTCCGTGCCCCACCCGGGCTCCCGGCAGGCTTCTCATCAGATCCAGAATTGAGCAGAGTCACGCAGGAAGTATTGCGCACATGACGCCGAAGGGCAGGATTAGCGAGCAGAGATCACCAGATGACGTCAAATTCGTTGGTCACGTTTGAGTCACGCGACCATCTCGGCATAGGTTTGCGCCGTCGCCCTGCACGGGGCGGTTCCGCGAACGAAAGGACATCCTCATGGGTTTCGATGACGCGCTGAACAAGGCAAAGAATCTTGCTTCCGAGAACCCGGAGCAGGCTGAGCAGTTCCTTGACGCTGCCGGCGAGCAGATCAAGGAGCGCACCCCCGACAACGTCGATGGGCAGGTCGACTCCGGTCTGGACGCAGCCCGCGACAAGTTCGGTCTCGGCGGCGACGAGAACCAGGGCAACTGAGCTCGGTTCTCCGACTGCATAGCGAGGAGCCCCGACGCCATCGGCGTCGGGGCTCCTCCATGTCTGCAGCAAGTGCGGCTGCGGCCGGTCGCCGGCGTCAGCCGCGGGCGACCGCCCAGTCCACCCTGTCAGTCGCGGCGGCGGACGATGAAGTAGACCGCGAACCCTGCGCCGACGACGACCACAGCGAGGATCCCGATCAGCAGCGGCATCGAGATCCCGCCGTCCGCGTCACCGCCCTCAGAAGCCTGCGTGTCCGTGCCCGCTTCCGCTGATTCCGTAGGTTCTGCCGTCGCGTCGGTGGCCTGTTCCGCTCCGCCGGCATCACTCGTCGCGGCGTCGGACTCCGCTGCGCCGCCGCTGTCGCTGGGTGCAGCCGGCTCGGCCGGGCCCTGCTCGATGGTGAGGGTCTGGGTGCCCTCGATGGGGTGGCCGTCGCTGGAGACGACGCGCCACTGGATGGTGAGGGTGCCAGCGGGCAGCGGCTCCTCGAGCGTCGCGGTGGCGACGGGACCGTCGACGGTCGGGACGATCTCGGCGAGCTCGGTGCCGGACTCGTCGGAGATCCGCACCAGGGGGCTCACCTCAAGCACATCTGCGGAGAACGTGAAGGTGAGCGCCTCAGGAGAGGTCTCCAGGGTCGCACCGTCCTCCGGATCAGTGCTCAGCAGGGTGTCATGCGCCTGGGCCGGGGCAGGCATCGCCAGCAGCACAGCGAGCAGCATCGCGCTGCAGAGCGCGAGCAGCGTGACCAGGCGAGCCGGGGCGGAGCGGGCCGGAGCGAGCCGGGCAGAAGCGGGGCGAGCGGTGCTGGAGCGGTCGATCGGAGACATCATTCCTGCAGGCTACGCCAGCAGGACGGGGCTCCGCCGTGGCGCCGGTCACCTCAGCTGACAGCAATCACGAGAGCCGATCGCGAGAGTCAGTAGTGAGAGTCGCCCGCGAAAGTCAGCCGCGGGGAAGGTCCACGTGATGTTCGAGCACAGGGAGCGCGGCCCGAGCGGCGTCGATCTCGTCAAGATCGAGATCCACCAGTAGCAACCCCGGCTCGCGGCCGAGCTCCTGCCGGATGGCGCCCAGCGGGCCGACGGCGGCGCTGCGGCCGATGCCGCGGGCCGCCTTCCCGGTGTAGTCCTCGGGCGGGGCCTGGTCGGCGGCGAGCACCACGGTGGTGGAGTCGAGGGCACGGGCCCGCAGCAGCAGCTGCAGCTGCTCCCGTTTGCCCGGCCCTTCGGCCCAGGCCAGTGGCAGCAGGATCGCCTGCGCGCCGCGACGGGCCAGCGCCGTGAACTGCTCCGGGAAACGCACGTCGTAGCAGGTGGCGATCCCGAAGCGGGTGCCGTGCAGGTCGAAGGTGACCAGCTCGCTGCCCGGAGCGACGGTCCGGGACTCATCGGCGCCGAAGGCATCGAAGAGGTGGATCTTGCGGTACTCGAGGTGGGGCTCCCCGTGCGGGCCGCGCACGATCACGGTGTTGTGGACCCGGCCATCCTCGGTGGGCGTGAAGGACCCCGCGACCACCACCAGCTCATGCTCCTCGGCGAGCTCCTGGAGCAGCTGGGCGAAAGCGTCATGATGGGCGAGCGCTGCCGCTCGCAGATCGGTGCCGAAGGGGGTGAGCGTCGCCTCGGGCAGCAGCACCAGGTGCGCGCCCTGCTCGGCGGCCTCCGCGACGGCCAGCCGGACGATCTCGACGGTGGTCTCGAGATCCTCGGAGACCTCGATCTGTGCCAGGGCGATGCGGGGGCCGGCGGCGCGGCGCACCTGGGCCAGAGCGTCGGGGGTATCGATGTCCGCTCCTTCCGCGCCAAGAGCGCGCAGGGTGCTGAGTTCGTCCTGGTCGAGCTGGGCGTAGAGCCGGCGCAGGCTCAGATCGGCCCAGCCGCCCTTCTCGTGCTCGACCGCGGCCAGCGCTGCCCGCAGCCGGCCCAGCGGCCAGGCGGCGCCGAGGAACTGCAGGTGGCCGTCCTCGGCCTCGAGCGCCACCACCTGTCCGGTCTCGGCGCTGCGCGTGGCGAGGCTGCGCAGGGTCTCGGGCCGCAGCATCGGCATGTCCCCGCCGAGCACCAGCACGGTGGCGCTGTCGGGCCCTTCGGAGAATTCGGCGACGCCGCGGGCGAGAGCGGCCAGCGGACCGGAGCGCGGCGGGTCCTCGAGCACGAAGCGGGCACCGTGACGGGTCGCGAGATCACCGCCGTCCTCACCGCTGGGGCCGACCACGATGCGGCGCCCGTGCGGGGCAGCGCGCAGCACCCGCTCCAGGGCGGTCGCACCGGCGATCGGCAGACGCGTCTTGTCCGTGCCGCCCAGGCGCGAGGACGCCCCACCGGCCAGGATCACGGCGGCGACGGTGGCGGAGGTCTCGGGCAGCTCGCTGGACATGCTCAGATCCTGCCATGGAGCGCTACCATGTTCGAGGCCCACGTCCCGGTTACTTCCGGGGAAGAGCCGGTTGGCCCCCGTAGCTCAGGGGATAGAGCACCGCTCTCCTAAAGCGGGTGTCGCGCGTTCGAATCGCGCCGGGGGCACGAACCAGAGGACCGAGCTGCACAGCGCCGTCAGCTCACCTCACCCGCTCTGCTCACTCCTCCGCATCCCGCAGCTCCTCGAGCCGGGCCCGATCCTTCACCGCGGTCCAGCGCCGTCCGGAGTCGATCAGGCCCTCCTTCTTCCAGCGGCTCATCACGCGGGAGACGGATTCCGAGGTGGAGCGGGCCAGGCCCGCGAGATCCGCGCGGGACAGCGGCACCTCGAGCATGATCCCCTCGTCCCCGCGGTCCTCGCCGAGCTTGTCCGCCAGGCGCAGCAGCGCGCTCGCCACCCGCTGCTCGACCGTGGCGGAGCCGTGCGAGCCGACGTCGGATTCTGCGCGCGTGAGGCGCGCGGCGACGTCGTCCAGGACCCGCAGCGCGATGCGCGGCTGCTCGGCGAGCACGGCGCGGAAGTCGTCCTGGTCGATGCGCAGCACGCAGGTGCCCACGAGCGCCGAGGCGGTCTGGTGGTGGACCGGTTCGCCGAGGGTGCTCATGGTCCCGAACAGCTCCCCGGGGACCAACAGGTCGGTGACCGTCTCGGTCCCGCCGGCGGTGACCTGGGAGAGCTTCACCCGGCCCTCGGCGACCACATAGAGGGACGCTGCCGCTTCGCCCGCGCGGTAGATCGGGGCGTCCGGGGCGAAGGTCAGGGTACGCATCCGGGCGTCGATCCGGTCCAACTCCTTCTCGTCCAGCCCGAGGAAGTAGGGCGCCCGGGCCAGCACATACAGCCGCACCGGCCGCGGGCACTGGTGGGGCAGGGTGATCTCCGTGAGCGGGATCGTGCGTCGGCCCTTCGCGGCGGGCCCGCCGGGTGGCTCCGAGATGGTCATGGCTCGACTCTAACCCTCCCCTTCCTGCATCCTTCCCCATCCGGCCTGGTCAGAAGTGGTGTGCAGTTGATTGATCGCCGTCATGTCCCTGCCACAAGAACCCTTCTAGATTGAGAGCACATCGAGGGACAGCCCCTCGAGATCCCCGCTCCAGAAGGAAGGCTCACCATGACCACCACCCCCGTCACCAGCACTCACTCCATCTTCCGCGCCGAGGGCTTCAGCTGCCCGTCCTGCGTCGCCAAGATCGAGAAGCAGGTGGGCCGCCTCCAGGGCGTGCAGAACGTCAGCGTGAAGTTCGCCTCCGGCCGGGTCGAGGTCGACCACGACGCCTCCGTCACCACCACCGACGAGATCGTCGCCGCGATCGCCAAGGCCGGCTACACGTCCGTCCTCTCGGCCTTCTGACCCCCTGGTGGCCGGGCCCCACGGCCCGGCCACCTTCCCAGATCCTGCTCCGCATCCTGCGCCGCACCTGATCGTGAAAGGCACCACCTCATGTCTGCTCTGACCCGTTGGCTGCGCGGCCCCTGGGGAACCCCGATCATCTCGGGTCTCCTCATCGTCGTCGCCGCGATCCTCTCGCTCACCGTCGGGGTGAATCCCTTCGGCTCCGGCCACCAGCACGGCCTCGGCCTCTCGCTGGACGGGCCCACCGCCCTGGTCGCGTCCGATCTCTTCATGATCGCCGCGGCGCTGGTCGCCGGCATCCCGATCATCCTCAAGGCCGTGCGCGCCCTGATGGTCAAGGTCATCGCCATCGATCTGCTGGTCGCCATCGCCGCGGTCGGTGCGCTGATCATCGGCCAGTACTGGGAAGCGGCGGCCGTCACGTTCCTGTTCGCCATCGGCCACGCCCTCGAGGCCGGCACCATGAACCGCACCCGCTCCGCGCTCGCCGAGCTCGTGGCCGTCGCCCCTGATGTCGCCGTGGTGATGCGGGAGGGCGAGCAGGTGGAGATCTCCGCCGCCCTGGTCCAGCCCGAGGAGACGGTGCTGGTCAAGAACGGCGCGAAGGTCCCCGTGGACGGCATCGTCATCGGCGGCACCGGAGCCCTGGACGAGGCGTCGATCACCGGCGAGTCCCTCCCCGTCGAGAAGAGCGAGGGAGACCAGGTGTTCGCCGGCACCATCTCCGGCGGCGGCTTCCTGCAGGTGCGCGCCACCGGCATCGGAGCCGACACCACCCTGGCCCGCATCATCCACCGCGTCGAGGAGGCGCAGGACGCCAAGGCCCGCACCCAGACCTTCATGGAGAAGTTCTCCACCTGGTACACCCCCGGCATCATCCTGCTGGCCCTGATCACTGGGCTCCTCACCGGGAACGTAGTGCTCGCCCTGACCCTGCTGGTGATCGGCTGCCCCGGGGCGCTGGTCATCTCCATCCCCGTCTCGATCGTGGCCGGCATCGGCCGCGGCGCCAAGGACGGCATCCTCATCAAGGGTGGCGAGTACCTGGAGACCAGCGCGAAGATCACCGCCGTCGCCCTGGACAAGACCGGCACCCTCACCGAGGGCACGCCCTATCTCACCGACGTCACCGTCCTGGACCCTGCACTGGATCGTGCCGACGTGCTCGGCTGGGCGGCACGCGCCGAGGCCGGGTCCGAGCACCCGCTCGCACGTCCACTGATCGTCGCCGCGGCAGCCGAAGGCCTGCCCACCCAGGGCCTGCCCGAGCACACCGAGCCGGTTCCCGGCAAGGGCATCGTCGCCACTCTCGAAGGTCGACGCATCGCCGTCGGCAACCTGCCGCTGCTGGCGGCCGAGGGCATCTCCGAGGATCGCGGCGCCGGAGCGGAGGTCGACCGGCTCGCCGGGCTCGGCCGCACCCCGATGGTCGTCACCCTCGATGGCCGCGTGATCGGCGTGGTCGCGGTCGCCGACCGGATCCGCACCGATGCGAAGGAGATGGTCGCCCGGCTCCACGCGGCCGGGGTGAAGAAGGTCGTCATGCTCACCGGTGACAACCGGCGGGTCGCAGAGGCGGTCGCCGCCGAGGTCGGGGTGGACGAGGTCCGCGCCCAGCTGCTGCCCGAGGACAAGCTGACCGTCGTCCAGCAGCTGCAGCACGAGGGCTTCACCGTCGCGATGGTCGGTGATGGCGTCAACGACGCCCCGGCCCTGGCCACCGCAGATATCGGCGTGGCGATGGGTGCGGCCGGCACCGGAGTCGCGATCGAGACCGCGGACATCGCCCTGATGAAGGACGATCTGCTGAAGCTCCCGCAGGCGATCGGCCTGGCCCGCAGCACGGTCTCCGTGATGCGACAGAACATCGCGATCGCGCTGATCACGGTGATCGCGCTGCTGGTCGGCGTGTTCGCCGGTGGGGTCACGATGGCGATCGGCATGCTGGTCCACGAGGGCTCGGTGCTGCTGGTGATCGTCAACGCGATGCGGCTGCTGCGCCGCCGCAAGGATCAGCACGGCACCCGCCCGGTCTCCCCGTCCGAGACCCGCGCTCCGCAGAGCGTCGGTGCGACCCAGAGCATCTGACCCCACACAGAACCATTTCCACTCGAAAGGAAGCGCATCATGTCTGAACAGCATTTCACCCTCGAAGGCAACGTCGAGCACTTCACCATCGCGGACATCGCGACAGCGAATCCGGACTTCCGCAAGGTTCTGTGGACGGGGAAGCACTCCCAGATCGTCCTCATGACCGTGCCGGTGGGCGGAGAGATCGGGGACGAGGTCCACGAGACCACGGACCAGATCCTGACCTTCGTCTCCGGGACCGGTGAAGCCGACCTCAACGGCCACACCCACGCAGTCGACGCCGGTGATCTGTGCGCGGTGCCCGCCGGCACCCAGCACAACTTCCGCAACACCGGGGACGAGCCCCTCGTGCTGTACACGATCTACAGCCCGCCGGAGCATGCGGTGGACGGCGCCTTCGCCACCAAGGAGGAGGCGGACGCCGCCGAGGCCGCAGGCGAGGACCAGCCTCCCCAGGCCTGATCCCCCACACGCAGCACCCCTGATGGCGGCCGCACGGGCACACGCCCGGCGCGGCCGCTCCCCGCACAGCAGCAACGACACAGGAGAACGCAGATGTCCAAGGTTTTCGTCTTCACCACCTACGGCGGCCCGGAGGGCCAGCAGCTCACCGACCGCGAAGCCCCCGCCCCCAGGGCTGGCGAGATAGCCATCGAGGTCCGCGCCGCGGGCGTGAACCCCGCGGACGTGAAGCGGCGCGAAGGCGCCTTCGGCACCCGCGGGTCGCTCCCCGTCGCGATGGGGCTCGAGGCCTCCGGGATCGTCACCGCCGTCGGAGAGGGAGTCGAGGACTTCGCCATCGGGGATGAGGTACTCGGCACCCCGGCCCGCGGACTCGGCACCTTCGCCGAGCACACGGTGCTGGACGCCTCGCAGTCGGTCATCAAGCCGGAAGAGGTCTCCTTCACCGATGCCGCCACGATCCCTGTCGCCGGCACCACCGCCTACGACCTCACCCACCAGGTCGAGATCGAGACGGGCCAGACCCTGCTGGTGCTCGGCGCGGGAGGCGGTGTGGGCCGCATGGCCCTGCAGATCGCGAAGGTCCACGAGTTCCGTGCGATCGGTGTCGCCTCGGAGTCCAAGCGAGAGCTGGTCGAGGCCACCGGAGCCACCTTCGTGCTCTCCGGCGATGGTGCCGCGGACCGGGTCCGCGCTATCGCTCCCGACGGGGTCGACCTGCTGGCCGATCTCGTGGGTGGGGAGGCGCTGCGCGAGCTGGCACCGCTGGCCAAGGACCCGTCGATGATCATCTCCGCGGCCGACGACACCACCGCCGTCGAGCTCGGCGGCGCCGGCCGGGAGCGCTCCGAGGGGGTGCTGGGCAAGATCACCGGAGTCGTCCAGTACGGCCTCGTGGACCCGCATGTCGTCGAGACCTTCCCCCTGAGCCAGGCCGCTGAGGCGCTCGCCGTGGTGGAGTCCGGCCACGCTCACGGGAAGATCGTGATCACCCCCTGACCTGTCCTCGGCCCCACCTAACCCTCCGGTAATGTGACGCAGATGACCTCCCCTGCTGCTGCCACGTTCACCGACTTCACTGACATCGACGGCTTCCTGCGGATACCCCGCCTGGCCTCGGTGACCGCGAGCGATGAGGGGCGGGTGGTCGCCGCCATCCAGGAGGCCGACGAGCCCGGCGCGGCGCTCATCTCCTCGCTCTGGGAGCTCGACACCGCGGGCGAGCAGCCTGCCCGTCGGCTGACCTTCTCCGCCAAGGGCGAGAGCGGCCCCCGGTTCGCCCCTGATGGATCGCTGCTGTTCAGCTCGTCCCGCCCGGATCCCGAGGCCGGCGCCGAGGAGGAGGTCGCCGCGATCTGGCGCCTGCCCCGCACGGGCGAGGCACAGGTGGTGGCCTCCGCCGCCGCGGGCCTTTCGCTGCTCTCGGTCGCCGAGAACGGCACGATGCTCGCCGCCACCCACGTGCTGCCCGGCAGCAGCCTCGACGAGGATGCCGAGCGTCGGAAGGCGCGCAAGGACGCGAAGCAGACCACCATCTGGCACACCGGGATGCCGATCCGGCTGTGGGACCACGAGATCGGGGACCAGAGCCGCCGCCTGGTGCTCGTCTCCCCCGAGGGTGACCTCACCGATCTCACCCCGGACGTCGGCACCGTGACCCTCTACGCCGCCTCCGCGGACCTCTCCCCCGACGGCTCCACCGTCGCGACCTCCTGGACCCAGCGCGTGCGCGGCGGCGAGACCCGCAGCTCGCTGGTGCTGATCGACACCGCCACCCTGGCCCGCAGCGTGCTGCTCGCGGCGGATGATTCCGCGCAGTACGGCTCCCCGCTGTTCTCCCGCGACGGCCGGAACCTCGCGGTGATCAGGTCAACGGCCTCCTCCCCCACCGACACCAGCTACTCCCGCCTGGAGATCCACCCCCTCGGCGGCGGCGAGCCGGTCACCGCGCAACTCGGCGACCTGAGCCTCAGCGACCTCGAATGGGCGGCCGACGGGAGCCTGCTGGTCGCCGGTGACCTGCGCTCCTCTGGCGCGGTGCTGCGCATCGACCCGGCGACCGGTGACGCCGTCACCGTGGCCGCTGGTGGAGTGTTCTCCTCGCTGTCCGCCACCGCCGACGGCGCCCTGTTCGCGCTCCGCAATGACGTGGCGACCCCGTCCCGTCCGGTCCGGATCACCGCCGACGGCGGCACCACCGAGCTGCCTGCCCCGGGCTCCGTCGGCGAGCTGCCGGGAACGCTCGAATGGGTGGAGGCGGACGTCGATGGGCTCACCGTGGGCGGTTGGCTGTGCGTCCCGGAGGGAGCGTCGGCGGAGTCTCCAGCGCCCGTGATGCTGTGGATCCACGGCGGTCCGCACGGCTCCTACAACGCCTGGAGCTGGCGCTGGTGCCCGTGGCTTTCGGTGCAGCGCGGCTATGCGGTGCTGATGCCCGATCCGGCGATGTCCACCGGCTACGGCGATGAGGGGCTGAACCGCGGCTGGCCGCGCCGACCGGATGTGGTGTTCCGAGAGTGCGAGACCCTCTTCGATGCGGTGCTCGAACGCACGGACCTCGACGGCTCCCGCACCGCGATGCTCGGGGCGTCGTTCGGTGGCTTCATGGCGAACTGGATCGCCGGGCACACGACGCGCTTCGACGCGATCGTCACCCATGCGGGGCTGTGGGCGCTGGATCAGCAGCACCGCACCACTGATGCCGCGGCCTCCAAGATGCGGGTGCATCGCCATGAAGATGAGGACCCGGACTGGTACCGGGCCTTCTCCCCGCATCACGAGGTCGACGCGATCACCACCCCGATGCTCATCACCCACGGCAACCGCGACTACCGGGTGCCGATCAGCGAGGCGCTGCGGCTGTGGTGGGACCTGGTCTCCACCTGGGAGGGAGAGCCGCAGGACATGCCGCACCGCTTCCTGCAGCTGACCAGTGAGAACCATTGGGTGCTCACGCCGTCGAACGCCCTGGCCTGGAACCAGGCAGTGCTGGCCTTCTGCGACCAGCACGTCCTCGGCGCGGAGCCGATCCCTGAGGTGCTGCCGTGGTGAGGACGCCCACACCCCCGCCGTCGCCACCAGAACGCTGGTGAAGCCACCAGAACTCCGGTGAAGCCACCAGAATTCTGTCTCCTGTGAGCCTTGAACGGCTATACGGCGTTCACAGCTCACCACAGACAGAGTTCTGGTGGGCCGTAAAGGCAAGGCGCCGGGGCCAGCGCTGGGACCGGGACCGGCCAGGGGATCTGGCTGGCGGGCTGGTGGGCCATATCGCGGCTAGTTCAGCGTGCCGGTGAGCCTGTCGCGGAACTGGGTGGAATGCTCGTCCAGCCCGGTGAAGCGCACCTCGATGTCATGGGCTGCGTACTTGGTCTGCACGGAATCGAGCGCGGCGACGGTCGAGGCGTCCCAGATCTGCGCCGCGGAGAGATCGATGGTGACCTGGGGCGGATCTTCAGCGTAGGTGAACCGCTCGACGAGGTCGTTGCTGCTGCCGAAGAAGAGCGGACCACGCACGGTGTAGGTCGCCGCACCGTCGGTGACCAGGCGGCGCACGCTCGTCACGTGCGCGATCCGGCGCGCGAACAGCACCATCGCGAGCAGCGCTCCGGCGGCGACACCGATCGCGAGGTTGTTCGTGGCCACCACGACCACCACGGTCGTGAGCATCACGAGAGTCTCCGACCACGGCATCCGCTTCAGGGTCGAGGGCCGCACGCTGTGGAAGTCCACGGTGGAGACCGCCACGACCATCATCACGGCGGCGAGCGCCACCATCGGGATCGCCTCCATGAGGTCGGAGAGCACGGTGACCAGGATCAGCAGCATCACCCCGGCGAAGAAGGTGGACAGCCGGGTGCGGGCGCGGCCGAGCTTCACGTTCACCACGGTCTGGCCGATCATGGCGCAGCCGGCGATGCCGCCCCAGCAGCCGGCGAGGATGTTCGCCACGCCCAGCGCCCAGGACTCGCGGCTCTTGTGGGAGCGGGTGTCGGTGATGTCGTCCACCAGCTTGGCGGTCAGCAGGGTCTCCATCAGGCCCACGAAGGCGACGCTGAGGGCGGTGGGCAGGATCAGGCGCAGGGTGTCGAGGTCCAGCGGGACCAGCAGCGGGGTGATGCCGGGCAGTCCGCCGGAGACGTCTCCCTGGTCGCCGACGGTGGGGACGGAGAGATGCGCGAACATCGCGATCCCGGTGACCAGGACGATCGCGACCAGCGGGGCGGGGACGGCCTTGGTGATCCGCGGCAGCAGCAGCACCACCAGCAAGGTCAGCGCGAACAGCGGATAGACCATCACCGGCACGTCGAGCACGTGCTGCAGCTGGGCGGCGAAGATGAGGATGCCCAGCGCGTTGACGAAGCCGATCATCACCGAGCGCGGGATGAACCGCATGATCCTGGCGAGTCCGAGGACCCCGAAGAGGATCTGGATGACGCCGGCGAGGATCACCGTGGGCAGGAGGTATTCGACGCCGTGGGTGTGCACCAGCGGGGCGACGACGAGCGCGACGGCGCCTGCGGCGGCGGTGATCATGGCGGGCCGGCCGCCGAGGATCGACATCGAGATCGCGAGCACGACCGAGGCGATGAGGCTGACCTTCGGGTCCACGCCGGCGATCACCGAGAAGGAGATGACCTCGGGGATCAGGGCGAGCGTGGTGACCGCACCGGCGAGCGCCTCGGTGGTGAGGAGCCGCGGGTTCCGCAGGGCCTGGAGGGTCGTGGGGCTCGAGGCGGGGGTCGAAGTCGAGGTAGGGGTCACTGTCACGCCCGTGATGCTATCGGCGACGAGCGGCCGACGGGGGCGAGGCCTATCACTCGGCGATCTGCTGACGCGCGAGGTCACAGCGGCCGGGACTACCCTGGTGGATCCCACCCCGTCGGCCCAGCCGGTGGGGTCTGATCGGACAGAGGATCCATGACTGCACCCCAGCGCCGCCGTTTCGACGCCACCTGGCTCCCCTTCGGCATGATGATCGGCTTCACCGTGGGCATCGGCATGGGGTTGGCCGTCATCGACAACATCTTCATCGGTGCGCTGATCGGCTTCGCCGTCGGCGCTGCGCTCGGTATCGCCCTCGGGTTCCGCAACCCGCGCAACTCGGTGAACGATGAGGATGCCGAGGACGACCGCTACCGCCGCGAGCATGGCGATCCCACCCCCCGCGGCCCGAATTCCTGAGCCGGGCCCGCCCGGGCGCCGGACCCCTCGCCCGCCCAGCCTGCACAGTCACCGTCCTGCGCACCGTGGTCGCATGCACGTCGACGCGGCCGGCCGGAGGGACTCGGCCGAAGGGAGGACGGCCCTCCCGGAAGACAGGTGCACACAAAATCTCCACAGAGTGGCCACTGCGAATCCATGACGAACCCTTGACCTCGTCTTGACCTTTTGGCACGGTGTGTCCGGAGCCGTAGAGGCTCGCTGTCCGTCGCGGCGCACCTGCCACGCGGATTCTCGAGGAGGAGAGCCGTCATGACGATCACGAGCATCGGCCGACGCACCCGGACCGCGCTGGCGCTCTGCGCCGGCGCGGCGCTGCTGGGGCTGAGCGCCTGCGGGACCGACACCGACGCGCCTCCGGAGACTCCTGCCGGGGCTGCCGAGTCGAGTGCCGAGGCAGGTGGCGGAGATGTCTCCGACGGCGGCGGAGAGCAGGACCAGCAGCCATCGGAGGGCGGTTCCGCCTCGGACGGTGGCGGCGAGGAAGAAGGAAGCGGCGCAGGGGCCGATGAGGGTGCGGGAGAGGACGGGGGCGGGACGGGTGCCTCGGGGGAGCGCACACGGATCATGCTCATGACCGACCTGGGGACAGACGACTCCAGCGGCGAGGGCGCCCCCGTCCTCTCGAACGACGATCTGGCAGCTCTGCTGGCCGCACCCTTCGGCGGTACCGCCGAATGTGCCGAGGAGCTGGTGCTCGAACCGGGTGCCGCCCCGGTCGGCTGCGTCGGGCCGGCGAGCTTCGACGACCCCGCCCCGACCACGGAGTGGGTCGCCAATGTGGTCTTCGTGCCCTCGGAGGACGGATTCCAGAACGGGTCGCGGGTCGCCGTCCTGTTCTCGACCGGCACGGAGCTTCCGGCTGCTGCCGCTGGGATGCTCGATGAGAACGTCAGCGTCACCGGGGTCGGCTTCGGCTCGGTCTTCGGCATGGACCCGCTCACCGCGGAGGACGTCGCCGAGAGCGCCCTGCAGACCCTGACCTCCGAGCACGCCTATGTCCCGGTGAATGAGCAGGCCGAGTGGTCCGAGGTGACCTGCGAGGACGGCCTGGACTTCACGCAGTTCGAGACCGTGGACTGCGAGGCCACGACCGCCGACGGCACCACCTGGGAGCTGCTCGTCGCCCCGGGCACCTACGCCGACAATGACCAGGGCCTGCTGGTCGGGATCTCGGTCCCCCGGAACGGTTGAGCCGGAACGTCCCGGCACCCGGCGCTCCGGGCACTGAGCACTGAGCACTGAGCACTGAGCACCGTCCGTGGTCAGGTCGCTCACCGCGAGTGGCCTGACGGCAGGGTGTCGCGGCTAGGGTGGCAGAGCGCCGGGCGGCACTCCCCGGCGCCTCGGCCGGGACGACCTGGTCGACGATTCCACCTGAGGACGGCCTCGCAGGAGGACCAATCCCATGCCGTCCCTCTCCCCCGCGCCCGTTGCGAGTGATGTTGCGAGTGATCCCGCTCTGCGCGGCCGCGGTCTGGCCCGCGCAGTGCTCACCCCCGGCGCGATCGTCCGCCTCCTGCTGGGTTGGATCTCCGTCGGCGCAGTGACCCTGGCGAGCCCCCTGCTGGCGGCCCCGCTGCCCTCGCCCGTTCTGGTTCTCACGCTCGCGGTGATCATTGCGGTGATCGTGGTCGCCGCCGGCGGCGTGGTACACCAGGCCGAGGCTCTCGCGCACCGGCTCGGTGATCCCTACGGCACGCTCGTCCTCACGCTCTCCATCGTGGTGATCGAGGTGGTGCTGATCGCTGCGGTGATGCTCGGGCCCGGCGAGCATTCCGTCATCGCGAGGGACTCGGTGATGGCGGTCTCGATGATCATCATGAACCTCGCGCTCGGGCTGTGCCTGCTGGTGGGCGGGCTGCGCCATGGCTCCCTCGCGATGCATCGGGTGGGAACCTCCGCCTACCTGGTGATGCTCGCCGCGCTGGCGGCGCTCGCCTTCGCACTGCCTGCGACGACCGGCGAGGGCGGCAGCTATACCCCCGTCCAGGCGCTGGTGATCGGCGGGCTGACGGTGGCGGTCTATGCCTTCTTCCTCTGGCGCCAGATGGGCGCACAGGCCGGCGAGTTCCAGGAGGTCGAGCAAGCCGTCGGCAGTGCCGGGACGCCCGAGCCCACGAGCGGGGCGGACTCCGCCCCTGCCCCTCACGCCTCCGGGGACCGACCTGCGCTGCGGAGGATCCTCTCCGTGCGCAGGGCGGAGCTGCTGGCCCGCGCCGCCCTGCTGGTCCTCACCGTGCTGCCGATTGTGCTGCTCTCCCACCACATGGCGGGCCTGCTCGATGACGGCCTGGCGCGGCTCGGTGCCCCGGTCGCACTGGGCGGGGTGCTGATCGCGATGATCGTGTTCACCCCGGAGTCGATCACCGCCGTGCGGGCGGCGCTGAACGGGGAGATGCAGCGGGTGGTGAACCTGTGCCACGGTGCGCTGGTCTCGACCTTCGCCCTCACCATCCCCACGGTGCTGGTGATCGGACTGCTCACCGGCGCCGAGGTGGTGCTCGCGGAATCACCGACGAACCTGCTGCTGCTCGGGGTGACCGTGGCGCTCGCCGCGATCTCGGCGAGCGCCCCGCGGGTCACCGCAGTGCACGGTGCGGTGCACCTGCTGCTGTTCGGGATCTACGCCCTCATGCTCTTCTCCTGAGCACCGCCCGACTCAGCGGCGGGGGCGCCGGCGGTCCAGCTCCTGGAGGCGTTCGCGGACCTCACGGCGCAGCACCTTGCCCATCTCGTTGCGCGGGAGCTCGGTCAGCACGTGGAAGCGGCGCGGCACCTTATACGCAGTCAGTCGCTCCTTGAGACGCCGGCGCAGATCCTCGACGTCTGGCAGCAGACCGTCGGGCGTGACGATCGCGGCGACCACCTCTTCGGCGCCCTGTTCGTCGAGCAGCCCGACCACGGCGATGTCCTCGATGCCATCCTGCTCGCGGATCACGTCCTCGACCTCGGAGGGGTAGACGTTGAAGCCGCCGGTGATCACCATCTCCTTGAGTCGGTCGACGACCGTCAGGAACCCGCGTTCGTCGACCTGGGCGATGTCGCCGGTGCGGAACCAGCCGTCATGGAACGCCTCGGCGGTCGCTTCGGGACGGTTGCGGTAGCCGGAGAACACCTGCGGGCCACGCACCAGGATCTCCCCCGCCTCACCGAGCTCCACGTCCCGGTCGAGGTCCTCGGGATCTGCCAGGCGCACCTCGGTGTCGGGGAAGGGGACGCCGATCGAGCCCGGCGTGCGAGTGCTGTCGACCGGGTTGCCGCAGACGATAGGCGAGCACTCCGAGAGCCCGTAGCCCTCGATGAGCAGGCCGCCCGTCGCCTGCTCCCAGTCCTCGATGAGCTCGGGTCGCAGCGGCATCGCCCCGGCGATCCCGGTGCGGATCCCCTGCAGCGAGACCCCGCGCTCCTTCGCCCCGGTGACCACGCGGTCGAACAGCGGCGGCACCGCGATCATCGTCGTCGGCATCCGGCGCTTGATCGCATCGAGGATCAGCCCGGTCTCGGGCTTGGGGATCAGGTGCAGCATCGCCCCGACGCTCAACCCCGCGTTCATCGACAGCGAGCAGCCGAACACGTGGAAGAGCGGCAGGCAGGCCATGAACACCTCCTCGCCCGGGACCAGCGGCGTGACCCACTCGCGGGCCTGGGTGGTCGAGGCGATCAGGTTCGCATGGCTCAGGGGGACGCCCTTCGGGGCGCCGGTGGTGCCCGAGGTGTACAGCAGCAGCGCGATGTCCTCGCGGGCGGGGCGCGAAGCGGTGGGTGCCTGAGCGGCGGATCGGCGCAGCCCGGAGAAGGGCAGGGTGCCGGCCGGGGCGGGCCGGGAGAGCTGGTCCCGTGAGGCCCGCGCCTTCTTCAGGGGCAGCCGCAGCAGGGCACGCTTGCCGCGCGGCATCTCCTCGATGAGGTCCACCGCGATGATCGTGCGCGGGCGCACATCCTCCGGCAGCTCCAGCAGGGTCCCGGCGGCGGCGTTCCACACGATGGCGACCTCCGCGTGATGGTCGGCGAACATCGGAGCGAGCTCCTGTGCCGGGTAGAGCGGGTTGTGTTCGACGACGGTGGCGCCGCAGCGGAGCGCCGCATAGAAGGCGACCACGTGCTGCGGGCAGGTGGGCATCAGCAGCGCCACCGTCGAGCCCGGGCCGACGCCCAGGGCATGGAGGTTCCCGGCGACCGTTCGCACCTGCGCGGCGAGCTCGGCGTAGCTCGTCCGCTTCCCGAAGAAGTCCAGCGCAGCCTTGCCCGCATAGATCGCGGTGAACGCATCGAACTCGTCGACCAGCGACCCGGAGGGATAGGTGAGATGGCGGCGCACCCCGGGGGCGTAGGCGGCGGTCCAACGGTCCTCGAGAGTGGTCATGGTCGATCCTCAGCGCTGATGGGAGCAGGTCGGGATCAGGCTAGGCCGAGTACCTGCGAGTCTCACGTCCTGCGCTTCCTGCGAATCTCGTTCCCGGCAGGGTTGTTCCTGTGAGTCAGAAGCACATTCCGGCGACGCCCGTGTTCTGCAGCCCCTGGCGCACGGGTGCGGGATACAGTCGCTGCGTGACTGCGACGATGCTTCCGATCCCGACCGACGCCGGTGACCTGCCGGGCCTGCTCTGGCTGCCCGAGAACCTCGAGGAGCCGGTGCCCGGGCTCGTGTTGCTGCAGGAGATCTTCGGCCTGTCCGACTACATGCAGCAGCGCTGTGAGGATCTCGCCGCACTCGGCTACGCGGTGCTCGCCCCTCAGCTGTTCGCGCGCCTGGACCCGCCGCTGGTGGGGCTCGAGGACTGGGACGACTTCGACTCCTGGCTCGCCGAGGGCGTCGAGCTGACCGGGCAGCTGCCCTGGGAACGCGCGGAGGCCGACGCGATCGCGGCGCTGGGCGCTCTGCGTGCGCACGGCGCCGTGAACTCCGAGCAGGTGGGCCTGCTGGGCTTCTGCTACGGCGGTGGTCTCGCGTTCGCCGCGGCTGCTTCCGCCGCCGACGAAGAGCGCCCACCGTCGGTGCTGGTCAGCTACTACGGCTCCGCCCTGCCGACGCTCCTGCACCGGGCGCCCCTGGTGGGAGCGCCGAGCCTGCACCACTTCGGCACCGCCGATGCATTCATCCCGGCAGAGCAGGTCGAGCAGATCCGCGAGGCGGTCACCCTGGGCGGCAGCCGCGAGCAGGTGCGCTTCGAACTGCACGAGGGCGCGGGTCATGCGTTCGACAATCCCCATCCGGGGCTCCATCACGCCGACGCGGCCGAGGCCGCCTGGCAGCAGACCGTCGGCTTCCTCGCCGAGAATCTCCCCAGCCGCGCCTGATCCTGGGCCCCGGCCCACTCGCCGCCGCTGGAACTGACGCTGGCGCTGGCGCTGGCGCCATAGAGTGCCGCACCGGAGACCTGAGACACAGGATTCGCGCCTGTGGCAGCGCGCTTTTCGCACCACGCCATGCGTGACCGAATAGTTATGTCCAGATTGTCGGACAGTCGAATCCCGGACGATGCGACGACTTCGAGCCCCGCATCGCTCCAGGCCATGCGTCGATTCTTTCCTCGCCACCGGTAGTCGGTCACGTACCGGTACGGCTGCCACGCACCCCGCCCTGGGAGAGAAACGCCTGTTCCTGGGCTGATTTCGTCTGCCCCGACGCCTACGCTTCGAAGAGTCTCAGTATCGCGCCGGCACCCCGGAACGGGGGAACAGGACGCCGTCGATGCGATGGATGCCCACCAATCGCCCACCGAAGAAGGAGCCCACGTGCCTCCAGTGATCTCTGCGGAAGGCCTGTATAAAGTCTTCGGCCGCCGCCCCGCCCGAGGAGTCGATGCCCTGCGCCAGGGCCGCAGTCGCGGCGAGCTGCGCGAGAACGGACTGACCGCAGCCGTGATCGATGCGAGCTTCAGCGTCGACCCCGGCGAGATCTTCGTGGTGATGGGGCTGTCCGGCTCCGGCAAGTCCACCCTGATCCGGATGGTCAACGGTCTGCTGCCTGCCACGGCCGGCGAGCTGCGGATCGGTGACGCCGTCCTCTCGGACATGTCCCCGGCGCAGGTCCGCGAAGCCCGCCGTACGCGCGTCTCGATGGTCTTCCAGCACTTCGCCCTCCTTCCCCACCGCACCGTCGGCGAGAACGCAGCCTATGGGCTCGAGATCAGCGGCATGAACCGTGCCGATCGCGAGGAGAAGGCGAACACCGCCCTGGAGATGGTCGGGCTGAAGGGCTGGGGTGGCTACCGTCCCGACAACCTCTCTGGCGGCATGCAGCAGCGAGTGGGGCTGGCCCGCGCCCTCGCCGCCGGCACTGACGTGCTGCTCATGGATGAGGCGTTCAGCGCCCTGGATCCGCTGATCCGTCGCGACATGCAGGACCAGCTCGTGGATCTCCAGCAGCGCCTGGACAAGACGGTCCTGTTCATCACCCACGACCTCAACGAGGCGATGCGCCTCGGTGACCGGATCGCGATGATGCGCGACGGCCGGATCGTGCAGGTCGGGACCTCCGACGAGATCCTCAACGAGCCGGCCAACGACTACGTCGCCCGCTTCATCCAGGACGTGGACCGCTCCCGCGTGCTCACCGCCGGGGCGATCATGGAGAAGCCCGCCGAGGTCCTCGGTGACGGGCAGGGTCCCCGCACTGCGCATCGCATGCTGCGCGCGACTCAGAACTCCTGGCTGGTGGTGCTGCGCCGCGACCGCACTCCGCACGGCGTGCTCTGGGAGGACGACGTCGCCGCGGCAGTCAGCGCCGGCCGTGACGACCTGCCCTGGTCCACGGCCCACGAGATGCCGGTGGTCTCCGAGGACACCCCGATCGCTGATCTCTTCGCGCTCTCGGCGAAGCACCTGAGCCCGCTGGTCGTCGTCGACGAGCGCGGTCGCTTCTCCGGCGTCGTCCCTCGGGTCACGCTGCTCACGGCGGCGGGCGTCGGCAACGGCAACGGCAACGGCCAGACCACCAGCACCCCATCACCGGGGAGTGATGCCGTCGCCCCCCAGACCGACGATGCGCAGGGAGGTGCACGATGACCCCGCAGGAAGACTCCCTCGTCCCCCGCATCCCGCTCGGTGACTGGATCGACGACGGCTTCGACTGGCTCAAGGAGAACGTCTCCTGGCTGTTCGACGCCTTCCGCGCGATCATGGACCTCCTGATCGGCGGCCTCACCGATGTGCTGCTGCTGGTCCCGGCGCTGGTCGCGATCCCGATCTTCGCGCTGATCGCCCTGATCCTGCGCTCTTGGAAGCTCGCCGTCGCCACCCTGGTCGGATTCGCACTGGTCCTGTCCATGGAGCAGTGGGAGACGATGATGCAGACCATGTCGTTGGTGCTGATCGCCACCCTGTTCGCGGTGCTGATCGCGGTGCCGCTCGGCATCCTCGCCGCGGTCAACAGCACGGTGAGCTCGATCGTCAAGCCCGTCATGGACTTCATGCAGACCATGCCGGCCTTCGTCTACCTGATCCCGGCGGTCACCTTCTTCTCCATCGGCGTCGTCCCCGGCGTCTTCTCCACCATCATCTTCGCGCTGCCCCCAGGTGTGCGCATGACCGAGCTGGGCATCCGCCAGGTCGACTCCGAGACCGTCGAGGCCGGTGAGGCCTTCGGCGCGACCCGCGGACAGATCCTGCGCGGCATCCAGCTCCCGCTGGCCGTCCCCACCATCATGGCCGGCGTCAACCAGGTCATCATGCTCTCGCTGTCCATGGCGGTCGTCGCCGGCATGGTCGGCGCGGACGGCCTGGGCAAGGAGGTCGTCCAGGCGATCTCCACCCAGAACCTGGCCCTGGGCGTGGAGGCCGGCCTCGCCGTCGTGGTGCTGGCCGTCTACCTGGACCGGCTCACCGCGGCCCTCGGCAACCCGGGCGCCTACAAGGGCTCGCTGGTCGCACTCACCCAGAAGGCGCTGGCACAGCGCGCCCGCGCCGCCGGTGTCGCCGCGCTCTGACAGCGCCCCACCTCTGACCACCCACTGATCACCACGGAAGGACCCGATCATGACGAACCGACGCATTCCCTTCAGCCCCCGAGCTGCCGTCCGCCGGCCCCTCACCCGCCGCGCCGCCCTGCTGGGCGGCGGAGCGGGCCTGATGGGCCTGGGCCTCGCGGCCTGCGGCACCGACGACTCCGGCAGCGGCAGTGGCAGCAGCGACAACGGCGGCGGTGGTGGCGAGACCATCACGCTCGGCTACATCCCGTCCTGGACCGACGGCCTGTCCACCGCCTACCTGCTCGACAACCGCCTGACGGCCATGGGCTACACCGTCGAGCACGAGCCGATCACCGAGGCTGGTGTGCTCTACGCGGGCCTCGCCCAGGGCGATGTCGACATCTTCCCCTCGGCCTGGCCCGAGGTCACCCACGCCTCCTACATGGAGGAGTACGGCGACTCCATCGAGGACCTGGTCCCCTACTACGAGGGTGCGGTGCTCAACCTCGCCGTCCCCGAGTACGTCGACATCACCTCGATCGACGAGCTGGCTGGTCAGGCTGACCGCTTCGGCGGTCGGATCGTCGGCATCGAGCCCGGCGCCGGTCTCACCGAGGCCACTCAGGAGCGCGTGATCCCCGGCTATGGTCTCGACGACTACGAGCTGATCACCTCCTCCACCCCGGCGATGATCACCGAGCTGGAGAGCGCGATCGATGCCCAGGAGGACATCGTCGTCACGCTCTGGACCCCGTTCTGGGCGATGCCCGCCTACTCGATGAAGGCACTCGAGGACCCCGAGGGCCACTTCGGTGAGGCCGAGGCCCTGCACCACCTGGCCCGTCAGGGCTTCGGCGCGGACTTCCCGGACGTCACCGAGTGGATCGCCGGCGCCGCCCTGACCGATGAGGAGTTCGGCTCGCTCGAGGACATGGTCGTCAACGAGTTCGGCGAGGGCAAGTATGCCGAGGCCGTGGAGAAGTGGCTCGAGGAGAACCCCGACGTCCTCCCGCCGCTGCCCGGCGAGTGACCCTCCCCCGTCTCGCCCCGTCGGCCGCGAGGGACTGACCTTCCGGCCGACGGTGCAGCGTCCTCGCACAGCGAGCGACAGCGCGAGGCTGCACAGCGAACGGGCCGACCACGACATCGTCGTGGTCGGCCCGTACTGTCATCCTCCGCGGCTGCGACCCCCGGGCCAGTGCGCACACGCAAGGAATGTGCGGGCTCGGAGCGTGCGCGGGCTCGGAGCGTACGCGCGCTCAGTGCGCGAGAGCCACCTCGGCGCCGGCCTTGGCGGAGGCATAGCAGGCATCGATCACGCGGGCACGGCGCAGCGCGAGAGAGCCTTCGTGCGCGGCCCAGTCCCCGGACTGGACCTTCTGGAGGAACTCGGCGATCGCCGCAGCGTGCCGGCCGTCCTCGCCGACCACGGGCTGCAGCTCGGCAGGGATGCCCGCGACCTCGGTCCAGACCTTCAGCACCTGGTGCGGGTGCGTCGGATCACCGCCCCACTCGATCGTCGCGCCGCCGTCGGCCCCGTAGAGGGTGACGTAGCAGAGGTCGTGCGGGATCCATTGGGCCCAGCTGGACTCCAGCAGCATCGTGCCCCCGCCGTCCAGGCGCAGGAAGGCGGTGGCGAGGTCCTCGACCTCGAAGGGCACGCCCTCCTCGACCTGCGAGATGCCGAAGCCGGAGCCGCCCCGGCCCAGCGGTCCGAACTCGGCGTGGGTGGAGGCCGAGGCCGCGGTGACCTCGGGCTCGCCCATCAGGTGCAGCGCCATATCGAGCATGTGGATGCCGATGTCCATCATCGCGCCGCCGCCCGAGCTGGCGGCTTTGGTGAACCAGGTGCCGAGGCCCGGGATGCCCTGGCGACGGATCCATCCGGCCTTGGCGTAGTAGAGGTTCCCGAGCACGCCGGAGTCGACCACGGCCTTCAGCGCCGTGACATCCCCGCGCTGACGGTGATTGAAGGACACCTCGAGCACCCGGCCCGCACGGTGCGCGGCCTCGACCATGCGCGCGGCAGCCTCGCCGGTCTGCGCCATCGGCTTCTCGGTCAGCACATGCACGCCAGCTTCGAGGGCGTGGACCGCCATCGGCTCGTGCAGGAAGGTGGGGGTGGCGATGGAGACGACGTCGAGCTCCGCCTCGGCGATCATCTGCTTCCAGTCCTGGTAGCGGCCGGGCACGTCGTGCTCCTGCCCGAACTGCTCCAGCAGGTGCTCCTCCATCGCGGACAGTGCGACGAGGTCGACGGCGGGGTCGGCGGCGTAGGCGGCCACATGCTGCTGGCCGGCCCAGCCCAGGCCGATCACTCCGGCGCGCAGCTTTCGCTGGGCGCCCTCCGGTGCTGCAACGGTCATGGTGCGTGATTCCCTTCGGTGGGTGGGGTGGGTCGATCTGTAGGTCGGTCGGTTATCTGGTCAGCGGGTCGGTCGGTGGAGCTGTCGATGGAGAGCAGGGCCAGCGGGTCCTCGCGCAGGCGAGCCAGGGCGAGCTCGATCGCTCCGCGCACCACCACGTCCTGGCCCAGCGCACTGGCCAGCAGGTGCGGGAACGGGGGCGCCGAGACCTCGGGCAGGACGGCGCGGGCGTGGGCCAGCACGGGTTCGATGGCCGTCGCGATCGCGCCGGCGACCACGACCTTCTCGACCCCGAGGAGGCTGGAGAGGATCGCGGCGATGCGGGCCAGCCGCTCCCCGGTCCGGTCCAGCACCTCACGCGCCAGCGCATCGCCCTCGTGGGCGGCGGCGAAGACGTCCTCCGCAGTGAGCAGCTCGGCAGGGATCGTCTCCAGAGCGGGTGAAGCCGCCCCGGCCACGAGCGCCTCGAGAGTCCAGCGGCGTGCGAGGGCTGCGACGCCGTCGGCCCCACGGGAGTCGCCGAGCACGGCGTCGAGGAAGCGCATCTCTCCGGCGCCGCCGTCGGCTCCGCGCAGCAGGCGGCCGTCGACGATGAGACCGGCGCCGAAGCGTTCGCCCATCAGCAGCGCCGCGAGGTGCTCGGTGCGGTCCCCCGATGACGACCCACCGGGTGCGGCCTCTGCCAGCGCGTGCTCGGCCAGCACAGCGAGGTTCGCATCGTTCTCGACGACGACAGTGCCATCCAGCGCGTCGAGGAAGCCCGGGTTCATGGCGGACCAGTAGGCGCCTCCGACTGCGGGCGAGTTCCCGGCGGAGTCGACCGGGGCGGGGACACCGATGACGGTCAGCAGGCGCGGTCTATCGCTCGCGCCGGCCTGGTCGAGGACCTCCTCGACGAGGGACCGCACAGCGTCCACCCGTTCTTCGGCCGCAGCCGCCCCCCGCTCCGCATCCGTGCCGTCGAGCTCGCCATGCACCGCGCATCGCGCGGCCGCGAGCTGATGCCCGCGCAGGTCCGCGACCCTGGCGCTGAGGGTGTGCTGGCCAGCGTCGATACCGATCAGAACGGCGGCCTCGGCACGGAGTGCGTAGTGGCGGGCGGGCCGACCCCGCTGGACCACCCCGCTCTCCCGCTCGCCGGTGACCTCGTGGAGCCAGCCGGCCTGCTCGAGCTCGGCGCAGACGCCGAGCACCGTCGCCCGGGTGAGCCCGGTCGCCGCCATCGCATCGGCCGCGGTGAAGGCCTCGACCCGCAGGGCGTGCTGGAGCAGCGCCTGCCGGTTGGCCTGACGCATCAGCTGGGGCGAACTCGCGCCGCGGTCCTGGCCGGTTGACATCACTTCCACCCCGCTCCATACTTTCGATAGGCTGTAAATATAACGCTTGATGTATCTATGGTCGCATCTAATCCAAGAGCCTGCACACTCTTTCGCGAAGGAGACGATGGTGTCATCCTCGACCGGCTTGACCGGCCCCCTCACCCGACGAACCCTGCTGGCTGGGGCTGGCGGTGCGCTCACCGCAGCGGCCCTCGCCGCCTGCGGCAGCGCGAGCGGCTCCTCCCAGCTGACGCTGTACCAGTCCAAGCCGGAAGCGATCCCCTACTTCGGCCAGCTCGCCGGTGACTTCTCCAGCTCCCAGAGCCGCTTCACCGTTCAGCACGACATCGCCACAAACCTCTCGGCGAGCTTCGTGCGCAACACTCCGCCGGACCTCGGCTGCCTGAACTACAACCTCGAGATGGGACGGTTCATGGAACGCGGCGCCCTCTCGGACCTCGCCGACATGCCCGAGGCCGGGATGATCCGCGAGGATGTCGCGGAGCTCGCCGACTGGTATCCCACCTATGAGGGGCGCACCAGCGTGCTGCCCTACTCGGTGACCGCCGCGTCGGTCATCTACAACCGACGGATCTTCGAAGAGCACGGCGTGGAGGTTCCTGCCACCTGGGAGGAGTTCCTGACCGTCTGCGAGACGCTCCTGAGCGCGGATGTCACGCCCATCTATGCGACTCTGCTCGATCCGTGGACGATCGCGCAGGGCCTGTTCGACTACACCGTCGGCGGGCTCGTGGACGTGCGCTCCTTCTACCAGCAGATGAACGAGATCGGCGAGGACGTCGGCCTCGATTCCGACGTCTCGTTCCAGAAGACCTTGCTCGAGCCGGTGCAGCGCATGGTCGAGCTGATCCCCTATCTCAACGCGGATGCCTCGAGCCGGGCCTACGGCGATGGCAACACGGCGATGGCGCAGGAGCAGGCGGCCATGTACTTCCAGGGCCCCTGGGCCTTCGGAGAGATCGAGAAGGCTGGCGGCGACTTGGATCTCGGCACCTTCCCGCTGCCGATGACCGACGATCCGGCCGATCGGAAGGTCCGCGTGAACATCGACCTCTCTCTGTGGATCCCCGACGCTGCGAACGAGCAGGAGGGGGCGCGGGAGCTGCTGCAGTTCCTCATGCGGCCCGAGGTGCAGAACCCGTACAACGCAGAGTTCCTCGCCTTCGGCACCACGAAGGACGCCCCTGCGGTCACCGATGACCGGATCGCGGAGATGCAGCAGTACTACGACGAGGGCCGCTTCTACATGGGCGCCTCGCAGTTCATCCCGAACTCGATCCCTGCCCAGAACTACATCCAGTCGATCGTCGGCGGCGCCGACGCCGAGCAGGTCCTGGCGCGCATGGATGCCGACTGGGCCCGCCTGGCCTTCCGGGAGTGATCACGCCATGACTCACCAGCAAGGAGCGTCGATGTCGACGACGACACCCTCTCGCACCACCGACGCGGACGGCACCAGCCGGCCCCGCACCCCGATCGTCCACCGCAAGCGACGGATCGATCCCCTCTATTACCTGTTCCTGTTCCCCTCGTTGGCCCTGTTCAGCCTCGCAGTCACCCTGCCGGCAGTGCTGGGCTTCGGGTACAGCTTCACCAACTCCATCGGCTTCGGCGACTGGGAGTTCATCGGCTTCCGCAACTACATCGCGATGTTCCGCGATCAGGGGATCCTGGGTTCGTACGCCTTCACCCTCGGCTTCTCGCTGATCACCGTGATCCTGGTGAACATCCTCGCCTTCGCATTGGCTCTGGGCCTGACCTCGAAGATCCGTTTCACCACCGTGCTGCGCACGATCTATGTGATCCCGATGGTCATCTCCGGCATCGTCATCGCCTTCGTATTCCAGTACCTGTTCGCGAACACCCTTCCGGGGATCGGGCAGACGATCGGCTCGGAGGCGCTGTCCACCTCGATCCTCGCCGACCCCGACTGGGCCTGGCTGTCGATCGTGATCGTCACCGCCTGGCAGTCGATCCCCTCGACGATGCTCATCTACATCGCCGGGCTGGTCACCATTCCCGGTGAGGTGTACGAGGCCGGGTCGATCGACGGGGCGACGGGCTGGCAGAGCGTCCGGCACATCACGTTGCCGCTGGTCTCCGGGTTCATCGTCATCAACACGATCCTCGGCTTCAAGAACTACCTGAACGCCTACGACATCATCGTGGGCCTCACCGATGGCGGCCCGGGCGTCGCCACCCGCTCCGTGGCGATGTCGATCTTCCGCGGCTTCGAGGGCGGCGACTACGCCTACCAGATGGCGAACGCGATGGTCTTCTTCCTGATCTCGATCGCGCTCGCGCTCCTCCAGCTCCGCATCACCCGAGGAAGGACGGCGTTCTGATCATGTCGACCACCACGTCTGCCGCTGCTGCGGCACCGAACTCCACGTCCTCCACCGCCACTTCACAGCCCGTGCGTCGCCGCCGCGGGAAGGTGGGCAGGGAGCGCACCAACTGGACCGCCACCGTGCTGCTCATGGTGGGCGCGCTGGCCGTGCTGGTGCCGCTGTTCGTCACGGTGAACATGTCGCTGAAGACCACCGCGCAGGCGGTCGACGGCAATGCGTTCGGCCTGCCCTCCCCGCTCACCTTCTCGAGCTTCGTCGAGGCCTGGAACCTCACGAACTTCCCGCGCGGCTTCGCCATCTCGATCTTCATCACGGTGATCGCGGTGATCGGCGAGATCGTGATCTCGTCCCTCGCGGCCTACGCGATCGTGCGCAACTGGGATCGGCGCGCCTTCCGCTGGTCGTTCTTCTACCTGCTGGCGGCGATGTTCATCCCGTTCCCGGTGGTGGCGCTCCCCCAGATCCAGCTCACGGGCATGCTCGGGCTGGACAACCCGCTGGGGGTCGCGATCCTGCACATCGCCTTCTCCCTCGCGTTCAACACCCTGCTGTTCACCGCATTCCTGCGCACCATCCCGCTCGAGCTGGAGGAGTCGATGCGGATGGACGGCGCCGGCACCTGGAAGGTGTTCTGGAAGCTGATCCTGCCGCTGCTGGGACCGATGTGCGCGACCGTGGGCATCTTCGCCTTCATCGCCTCGTGGAACGACTTCATGATGCCGTCGCTGATCATCTCGGACCCTACGCTGCAGACCATCCCGGTGCTGCAGAACATGTTCCAGACCCAGTTCAGCAACAGCTACAACGTCGCCTTCGCCTCGTACCTGATGGCGATGGCGCCGGCGATCATCGTCTACCTGTTCGCGCAGCGCTGGGTCATGTCCGGCCTGACCCAGGGCGCCATCAAGTAGCCCCCGCTCATACCAGAATGTCACCCACCACCCGCGATACCCGGAGGTTCCCCGACCGTGACCACTGCTCCTCAGACCGTTCCCGCCGACCCGCAGGCCAACGCCGACTGGTGGCGCCAGGCGGCCGTCTACCAGATCTATCCGCGCTCCTTCGCGGACAGCAACGGTGACGGCATCGGCGACCTGGGCGGGATCATCTCCCGCGTGCCCTACCTGCAGCAGCTCGGCCTGGACGCCGTGTGGCTGAGCCCGTTCTATCCCTCGGCACTCGCGGACGGCGGCTACGACGTGGACGACTTCCGGGACGTCGACCCGAAGATCGGCACCCTGGCGGAGTTCGACGAGATGGTCACCGCGCTCCACGGCGCGGGCATCAAGCTGATCGTCGACCTGGTCCCCAACCACTCCTCGAATCGCCATGAATGGTTCCTCGAGGCACTGGCCTCCCCGAAGGGCTCCAACGCCCGGGAGCGGTACATCTTCCGCGACGGCACGGGGGAGAACGGGGAGCTGCCCCCGGCGGACTGGACCTCGATCTTCGGCGGCCCGGCCTGGACCCGGGTGCCCGACGGCCAGTGGTACCTGCACTCCTTCGCGTCTGAGCAGCCCGACTTCAACTGGAAGCACCCCGAGGTCCACGAGGACTTCACCACGACGCTGCGGTTCTGGTCGGACCGCGGGGTCGACGGCTTCCGCATCGATGTGGCGCATGGCCTGGCCAAGGATCTCGGCGAGGTGCTGCCGAGCAAGGCCGACCTGAAGGCGATGCCCAAGGACGGCACCCACCCGCTGTGGGACCGCGACGAGGTCCACGAGATCTACGCCGAGTGGCGCGCCGTGTTCAACGAGTACACCCCCGCCCGCACCGCCGTCGCGGAGGCCTGGGTGGAGACCCCGGAGCGCCGCGCGAAGTACGCGAGCCCGGAAGGCCTGGGCCAGGCGTTCAACTTCGATCTGATGGAGGCGGACTTCGACGCGACTCACTTCCGCGACATCGTCACCGACAACCTGGCGCAGTCCGCAGTGACGGGCTCGTCCACCACCTGGGTGTTCTCGAACCATGACGGAGTGCGCCATGCGACCCGCTACGGCCTGCCGCCGCGCGCGGGACGCCCCGGCAAGCAGGGTGCGGACTGGGTGCTCGCCGGCGGTCCGGACGACGGGATCGACAAGGAGCTGGGCCTGCGCCGGGCGCGGGCGGCGACGATGTTCGAGCTGGCCCTGCCGGGCAGCGCCTACCTGTACCAGGGCGAGGAGCTGGGCCTGCACGAGGTCGCCGAGATCCCCGATGCGCAGCGGCAGGATCCCGCCTTCTGGCGCACCACCGCGGAGGATCGCGGCTTCGACGGCCTGGGCCGCGATGGCTGCCGGGTGCCGCTGCCGTGGACCCGCGAGGGCGAGTCGTTCGGCTTCGGCACCGGCGGCGCGCACCTGCCCCAGCCCGCCTGGTTCGCAGACTCCTCGGTCGAGGCTGAGGATGGCGTGGCGGGCTCGACCCTGGAGATGTACCGCGAGGCGCTGCGCCTGCGCGGAGAGCTGCAGAGCGAGGAGTCGCTGACCTGGGACGAGGAGCTCTCCACCGGTGACGTCCTCGCCTTCGAGCGGCCCGGCGGGTGGCTGAACGTCACGAACTTCGGTGACGCGCCGGTCGCACTGCCGGAGGGCGAGGTGCTGCTCGCGAGCACGCCGCTCACGGCGGCCGAGCGCGCCGCGCAGGAGCTTCCCGGCGCCGCCACGGTCTGGATGCGGCGCCCGGGAGCCTGATCTTTCGAGGCAGATCCTTCGAGCCTGATCCCTCGAGCCTTAGCCCCTCGGGCTCTGCTCTCCGAGCCGGTGGCGATGCCCCGGATGTCGACCCTTGCGGTCGATGTCCGGGGCATCGCCCGTTCCGGAGCACTTCGGCGCGGCCTCCCAGCACCCGCTGCGCCCCGCCCGCTTGTCACGCAGTGCTCACCCCGGGCGTGACCGAACCGTCCACATGGAACGCCAATCGTGGCTGCATCGTCCACAGGATCGAATCCGATCCCGCTGGGCACCTTGGCGGCGCGCGGGGTGGGTCCGGCCTGGCTGAGTTCCCTGCTGCGCGGCGCCCGTGGGCAGGAAGCACGCGATGCGGTCGTCTCCCTGCTCGGAGAGCGCATCGGCGAGTAAGGGGCACCGGCGCGCGAGGACCGCTCAGCACCTGTCAGGGATAGGCGATGAAGTCGAGCTCTTCGAAGGCGCTGACCTCGTCCTGCCACCGGGTCGCGACGAACTGCTGGTGGTCTGGGTGTGCGTCGTAGGCGGCGAAGGTCGCCTCGTCCGCGAAGGTCATCGCGAACTGGAATCGGAAGTCCGACTTGGGGCTGACCTGGCGCGAGACGACGAAGTCAGCGACCCCGTCGATCTCGCGGAGCAGGGCGGGCGCCTCGGTGAGGAAGTCCCGCTCTGCGGCGGAGTCCGGGGCGTGCACGAGGGTGAAGGAGACGGTGTGGCGGATCATCAGGCCACAGTAGATCGAGAGCCCCGTGACGAGGGCCTGGCGGTGACGGCGTGAGACGCGATGAGGTCGGGGCGCTGGAGATCCGGGTGCTCGATGCGAAGGCGCGCGATGTTGAGGCACGGGAAATCGCGGCACCGGACATCGAGGCATGAGCAGCTGCGGTGGGCGATGTCGCCGCGCGGAGGGCCTCGTCGGTGGCCGGGAGCATTCCGGTGCATCGGCCGGGGTGGGGTGCCCCCGAGAAAGCCTGGCCGCTCTGGGTCGCCCGAGGGGATCTCCGACGTCCCGGTCCGGTATTCGGCAGCTGATCGACAGCTCCTTGCCCGCGCACGGGGCTACGTCGGCGCTGCCGATGATTCCGTCAGCCTCGCCCCGATCCCGCTCCTGCGCCTCGATGCGATCCGACGGCGCCCCGTGGCCCTCATCGCTGCTCGCGCCAGTGTCGACGTGGCTGTCCTCGACCGGCACGACCGGCGCTACCGGTCCGAGCGGCGGAGCGGAGCTCACCACCGTGGTGCCACCGTGTCCGGTCCAGGCCACCAGGTGGCCGGGGAGCTCCGGGTCCTCGATGCGCTCCACCCGGGCGGTGTCATCTTCTCTGGCGAGGTTGCAGTACGCGCAGGCGCCCTGCCCGTTGTCCAGGCTGGTGGGGCCACCCTTGCTCGCCGGCACGATGTGGTCGTGGTGGCGCAACGGCGCATCGCAGTACGGGGCCCGGCAGGTGCCATCACGCCAGTTCAGGAAGCGCTTCAGGGCAGCCGGGAACTCCCGGGCCTGAGACTCCACGGCGACCAGCTCCCCGGCGGTGGGATGGAGGAACAGACGGCGCAGGACGACCCGCAGCTGAGGCCCGTCCGGGCCATAGCGGTCCTCTGCCGGATCGTCGGGCTCGGCGAGCGCGTTGCGCAGCTCTTCGCGCAGGGCCTCGACCGGGACCGGGCCGTAACCTTCGATGTGGGCCACGTCGCCGTGATCCGGGGAGAGCAGGGCACGTTCGGTCATCATGATCCCGAGCTCGAGGGTCACCGGTTCCATGCCGCCGTCCCGCCCGAGCAGCGTGTCGACAAGGGCATCCGCCATCAGCGCGCCATGACCGTGCCGGGCGCCGTCGGCCCGTCGGCGTTCCGCCTCGAGGGAGAGCCGTTTGTGGACGAGCTTCGCGTCGAGGGCCGGAAGGAACGCGCTGACCGTCGCCATGCCGTGCTCCCCCGGGGTGAAGTTCACGTGCCGAACCTTGCGCGCCGCCTGGTGACGGCTGGCGGTGCCCTGCGGATCGAGCTCGGTGATGGCTTCAGCAACAGCTTTCTGCCATCTCTTCACCCCGGCGCCGTCCATCCTCGGCAGCCGCTCGAAGAGGATCGCGTCGACCTGGCGGCGCTGCCGGTCATCGAGCGGTCCCGTCGCAGAGGCGGTGGCATAGGCGACCGTCGCCGTGATCTTGCCTCCGGCGAGCGCCTGGAGCATGCGGGGCATGGCGCCGACGAGGCGCTGCGCCGACGTCAGGGTCTTCTTCGTCGTCGACGGCGAACGCCTGGTCACGAGGGAGAAGTCGCGTGCGGTTCTGGCATCGGCCTGACGGATCAGCCGATCCAGCGGTGGGAGGTGGGCGTTCTCATGGGCGGCATCGTCTCGCGCGGCCTGCACCTGGTCGCGCGAGGTCGCCTCGGCGAGCGCGACCACGGCCCGTGCCTCGAGGGCGTCGAGCGAGCTGCGCGCGTCATGGATCGTGTCGAGCAGGTTCTTGTACGCACCTCGCGGCCGCGCACCGGGTTCGAACATCTTCCTCGGTGTGGCCGCCAGTGCGGAGAGCAGGAAGTCGGTGTCCCCGATCAGTTCTGCGAGGCCGGTGGGACCCGCCTCTCGAAGCGCAGCGAGGAGCGCCTCGGCAGCGGGATGCTCCTGCGAGGACTCCTGGATGTCCGCTGTCGCCATGCCTCCATTCTTCCCGGTCGACCCCGGAATCGAAACCCCATGCGAGAAATGTGGATAACTTCCGTCCCGACTCAGAACTGTGACTCCAAGAGGACTCCTGAGGGTCCAGCCTGCATCGATGCGAGATCCGCACCCTCTCATCCGCCAGGGCCGGGAACATCGACACCGCACCGGAGGGATGGTGGATGAATATGTGGATAAGTGGCCACTGTGGAGGAACGGTCGCAATTCTCGCCGCGCATCAGCCCTCGCCGTGCACCAGCTCTCGCCGTGCACCAGCCCGCCATCTCGCCGCTCCACCCCGCCAGACCTTGCGCTGCGCGCCGCGCGGGTATCTGATGGCCTCAGACCCCACCGCTCCCCACCCGCAGGAGGACCCGATGGAGAAGCTCGACCGCCCACCGACCGCCACCGGCCCGTCCACGTCCTTCACCGGCGAGGTCCTCCTGGACGCGATCCGCGGCCCGCGCGGGGAGTCGCGGGCGGCGATGAACCATGTGCACTTCGCCCCGGGCTCCCGGACCCACTGGCACTGGCATCCGGTGGGTCAGACGCTCTACGGGACCGAGGGCGTGGGGGTGGTGGTCACCCGCGCTGGGGAGGTGCTCACGCTCGAGCCCGGCCGCACCATCTGGATCCCACCGCGCGAGGAGCACTGGCACGGCGCACTCGGCTCCTCCCCGATGTCCCACATCGCAGTGCAGGAGGCCGACGAGAACGACGAGACCGTGATCTGGCTCGAGCCGGTGAGCGATGAGGAGTTCGCTCGCGCGGACGCCGCCGTCGGCGCCTGATCCCCCACGGCCCCACGTATCCGACGGCTCCGAACGCTGCTGTCGACCAACCGGTCCGACGGGTTCGTGACCTGCACGGACACCCGTCGGACCACCCTCCAGGCGGGCCCGGGACGGCCCCGTCGCCGCATGGTCGTCTAGGTTAGTGAACCCCGTCGGAGACTCCGGCGGACCGCCTCGACCGAAGGAGATCGCCATGCGCAAGGCCGCCCTTCCCATCAGCCTCACCACCCTGCTCCTGATCATCATCATCCTGCTGCTCGTGCTCTGATCCGCACGTGCTCACACGGTTTGAGCAGAGTTCCCACCCCGCACAGGGCATCGGCAGCGCCGGTGCCCTGTGCGCTGTGCCGCCCGCTCTCGGGCCCACCACAGGATCTGACCGCTCTGCGGACAGGGCCTGCCCGCTCGTCGCCGGAGGATGGGGGCACGGTGGCGCGATGGCGCTTCCGTCCACCTGACCACCAGCACCCCGCACCTCGAGAGAGCACCCCATGAGCGCCACCGTCCAGATCACGTTCGATGCCCACGACCCGCGCGCACTCTCGCTGTTCTGGAGGGAGGTGCTCGGCTATGTGCATCCGGGCCCTCCTGGCGTCGACCTGGCCCCGGGCGCCGATCCGCTGGTCGCGTGGGACGAGTTCCTGGCAGCGAGCGGCGTTCCCGAGGCGCAGCGCAACAGCGCCTCCGCCCTCGAGGACCCCGAAGGAGCCGGACCGCGACTCTTCTTCCAGCAGGTCCCGGAGGACAAGGTCGCCAAGAACCGGCTGCATCTCGATGTGCGCACAGCTCCCGAGCTGCGCGGGGACGAGCGGATGGCCGCGCTCGAAGCCCGCAGCGCACAGCTGATCGCGCTCGGGGCCACGCGACTGGAGCGCCACCAACCGGAAGCGCCGATGAGCATCGGCTTCCTCGTGATGGCCGACCCCGAGGGCAACGAGTTCTGCCTCGACTGACATGAGTGCACTGACACGGCTGGACCGGAACCGCCGAGCCACCCGAGCCGTCCACCCACGCCACCCGGACTGAACTTCCCCAGCTCCGGGTCTTGACCGCGCCCCGCGAGCGTCCTACTGTATTAGCCACCTAATACATTGAGACAGGGAGTCGCTGATGCAGTTCGACAGTTCACTCCCGATCTGGATGCAGCTGGTCACGGAATTCTCCCGACGGATCGTCGTCGGCCAGTGGCCCGCTGGAGTCAGGATCCCGGGTGTGCGGGGGCTCGCCGCCGACCTCGGCGTCAACCCGAACACGATCCAACGGGCTCTGTCCGAGCTCGAGCGCGAGGGGCTCTGCCGCTCCGAACGCACCTCCGGCCGCTTCGTCACCGAGGACGCCGACCGGATCGACAGACTGCGAGCAGACCTCGCCGAGGAGGCCGCAGACGTCTTCATCGAGCACGCCCACGGCTTCGGCATGGGACGCGTGCAGGCCCAGCAGCTCCTCTCCGAGAGATGGGAACACCATGACCACGACAGCAACGGCAGACCCCAGACCGAGGGAGCCTGAGATGACCACCCCCGCACAGATGCGGCATCCTCTGATCTCCACCAAAGGGCTGACCAAGACCTTCGGCCGGATCACCGCGATCGACTCGCTGGATCTCGAGCTCACAGGCGGCCGGATCATCGGCCTGCTGGGCGAGAACGGATGCGGCAAGACCACGCTGATGAAGATCCTCGCCGGCGTGATCAGCGACTACCAGGGGGAGGCCCGCATCGCCGGCCTGGTCCCGGGTCCGGCGTCGAAGGCGAAGGTCTCCTTCCTCCCCGACACCAGCTTCCTGCCCGACGGGGCCCGGGCGAGCTACTGCGTGGACCTGTACAGCGACTTCTTCGAGGACTTCGACGCCGCCAAGGCTCACGAGCTGATCCGGTTCTTCGGACTCGACGAGTCGATGCGCCTGAAGGCGATGTCCAAGGGCATGCGGGAGAAGGTGCAGATCGCGCTGGCGATGTCCCGCCAGGCCGAGGTGTTCCTGCTCGACGAGCCGATCAGCGGCGTGGACCCCGCCGCCCGCCAGATCATCCTCGACGGGATCCTCAGCACCCTCGAGGAGGACTCGCTGCTGCTGATCTCCACCCACCTCATCCACGACCTCGAGCCGATCCTCGACTCGGTGGTCATGATGCGGCACGGCTCCGTGGTCCTCGCCGGGGAGGCCGATGACCTCCGCGCAGCGCACGGGGCCAGCCTCGACGAGATCTTCAAGGAGACGTACCGATGATCCCCACACTCGTGAAGCACGAATGGCTGCGCACGCGCGGCCTGCTCGGCACCCTCGGCGCGATCGTGCTGGTGCTGGTCGCCGCGGGCACCGCTCTGACCGCGACCGGCTGGCCCGGGATCTCCCTGATCGGGATGCTGATGGTGGTGATCCCGCTCGGCGCGCTGATCCCGGCGCTGCAGATCGGCCTGACCATCCATTACTGGCAGTCCAGCTACAGCCGCACCGGATACTTCACCCAGTCCCTGCCCGTGCGCGGGTCCACGATCTATGCGGCGAAGATGCTCTGGGCGCTGCTGATCTCCCTCGCCGGACTGCTGGTCAGCGTCCTCCTGCTGATCGCCGCCTGGCCGGTGATCGCCGGGCAGATGGGGACCGATCGCAACCCCTTCGCGGTCATCCAGCAGATGTGGAGCACCGGTGCCGCAGTCACCTCGACCCCGCTCCTGCTCGCCGGCATCATGCTCTTCGTGGGCATGATCCTGGTCTGGCCGATCCAGTACTTCTTCGCCGCCTCGGTGGGCAGCGAGACCCCGCTGAACCGGCTCGGCCTCGGGGGCCCCGTGATCGTCTTCCTCGGCCTGTACCTCGCCCTGCAGATCCTGACCTTCCTCGGGATGGCCGCCTTCCCCTGGGGGATCGCGATGGTCGACGGGCAGCTCGGAGTGGAGCGCTGGTCGATGTTCACCGAGATGGCGGCAGGAACCGCCAGCAGTGACGACATCATGCCGATCGGGTTCCTGCCGGTGGTCCTGCTGGTGACCCTGGTGTGCCTCCTGCGCACTGTCCACTCCTGGAGGAGCAGGGTCAGCCTCGTGTGAGGAGCGCGAGGGCGAAGGAGCGCGAGGTCGAAGGAGCGCGATGCGGAGGGCCGCCCGGAGCATGGGGTGGCCCTCCCATTACGCTGAGCAGCATCCGACCCGCCTCCCGAGGAGCACGACGATGTACCACGGCACACCCCTGCGCGAGGCTCGCCTGCTCATCACCGGCGGCGCCCGGGGTCTCGGTCGCAGCCTGGCCCTGGAGGCCGCGCGGCGCGGGGCCGCGGTGACGATCTGGGATCTCGACCAGGAGCGCGCCGAGGCCGTCGTCTCCGAGATCACGGCCCTGGGCGCCGGCGCGTCCGCCGCCCGGGTAGACGTCACTGATCGCGAGCAGGTCGCCGCGGCCGCGCTGGAGGCAGGCCCGCAGGATGTGGTGATCAACAATGCCGGCATCGTCACCGGCAAGCCGCTGCTGGAGGCGAGCGACGAGGAGATCAGGCGCACCTTCGAGCTGAACACCCTCGCCCTGTTCTGGGTGACGCGCGCCTTCCTGCCCGGGATGCTCGAGCGGGACCGCGGGACCGTCGCCACCATTGCCAGCGCCGCGGGCCTCGCCGGGGTCGCCCGGCAGACGGACTACTCCGCCAGCAAGTGGGCGGCGATCGGATTCACCGAATCGCTGCGGGCGGAGCTGCGCACGGACTCCCGCAGCGTCGGCACCTTCGTGATGGCCCCCTACTACATCGACACCGGCATGTTCGAGGGGGCGAGCACGAGGTACCCACGCCTGCTGCCGATCCTGAAGGAGCAGGACGTGGCACGCCGGGCGATCACGGCGATCGAACGCGGGACCGAACAGATCATCACCCCGTGGCTCGCCCGACTGCTCCCTGCCGCCCGGATCCTGCCGGTGCGGCTGTTCGACCGCGGCCTGGATCTGCTGGGCATCAACCACTCGATGGACGAGTTCGTGGGGCGGGCTCCCTCCAGTTCTCGGGATTCAGGACGAGGAGCACGACCGGCACCATGATCACGGCGGCGAGGATGCCGAGCATCGAGAAGCTGGTGGCGACCATCAGCGGGCCGGCCGCGAAGGCGACGATCGCGCCGAGCAGGTTCGACAGCGCATCCGCTCCGCCCTGAGCAGAGGCCCTCGAGCGGTCCTGCACCACCGCGCTGAACAGCGCGGAGGCGGTGACGTTCATGAACGACCAGCCCAGGCCCAGCAGCACCAGGCAGGCGATGATGCCTCCGGTGGTGCCGGAGGCGAAGACCGCGGCGAGGAGCGACATGGCGAACAGCAGGATGCCGATGCTGACGGTCGCCCGGTGGCCGGCCCGGTCCACCAGGATCCCGACCACCGGGGACAGGCCGAACATGCCCACCACGTGCAGGCTGATGGTCAGGCCGACGAGCGTGAGCGAGCCGCCCTGGTGCGCGATATGCACCGGCGTCATCGTCATCAGCGAGACCATCACGACCTGCGAGGTCAGCAGCGCGACCAGGGCGGTGCGGGCGCGACGGTCCGCGCGGAGCTCGGCGATCATCGCCCGGAATCGTGCGGCGCGGCTCGCGCGGAGGGGTGCGACCGGTGCGCTGCCGACGGGGGTGCGGCCGACGGGCACCTGCGGCGCATCGCCCGATGGCGCCTGCTCGCCATCGAGCGCCGCCAGTCGGCTGGCGAGGATGTGCAGCGGGTCCGGCCGCAGCAGCACGAGCACGATGGTGCCGGCCAGCAGAGACGCGACGGCGGCGATGAGGAAGGCCGCGGCGTAGACGGACAGCCCGGTCACCGCGCCGAGCGCCTCCCCCGGCACGCCGAGGTTCGGGCCCAGCACGTTGCCGATCGCCCCCATCCACACCACCAGGGAGAGGGAGCGGGCCCGGGTCGAGGGGGCGGCGAGGTCCGTCGCGGCGAAGCGGGACTGGAGGCTCGCTGCGGTGCCGGCGCCGGTCAGCAGCAGACCCAGGAATAGCGGGACGGTGAGTTCGAACTGCGCCGCGGCGACCAGCAGGGCCGCGCCGGTGGCGGCGACCCACCAGCCGGTGACCAGCGCGACGCGCCTGCCGCGACGAGCGGCGAGGTTGCCCAGCGGGATCCCGAGCAGTGCGGCGCCGAGGGTCGAGGAGGTGCGGGCCAGGCCTGCCCAGGCTTCGTTGTCGGTGACCTCCCCCGCGAGCAGGATCCCGATCGAGGGGGTGACACCGAGGGCGATGGTGCCGAGGACCTGCGCGAGCACGAGCACCACCAGGGTGCGGCGCTGCAGGGGGTCATGGACCGCGGTCGCGGTTCCCCGCGGTCCGCCGACGGCCGACGTCTCTGCCATGCGCTCCCCTGCCGAGCTCTCGTCCCGTGCGGCGCAGCGGCGACGCAGCTCGCATCGTAGACCGTGCGCCCTCACGCACCGCACCCGGACGATCCGCGCACGGCGTCGTCGGCCTCAGCCGCCTCGTCGGCCCCAGCGGAGCCGATGCGCATCTGGCTGTGAGGGAAGGCCCGGGTCGTTCCTTCCCGCGCCGGGCTCGAGAAGCCAGTTCCCGACCTTGAGGAGACATTGATCTGGGTGCCATAGGCTCGCATGAAGTGTCCTCTGACTAGGAGAGATCATGCGTTCTCATCGTTCTCGTCGTTCTTTCGGTGGTCTGGCGGCCATCGTCCTCACCGGTGCGATCGTGTTCACCGGGTGCACCGACAGCGGAACTGACGACGGGCAGGCAGCGGGTGGATCTGAGTCGACGGAGCCGTCCGAGGGTGGCGGCCACGGCGACATGGAGCACCCGATGGATGGCGGCCCAGCGCCCGAGGGGATGGCGCCTGCGGAGGACCCTGAATTCCCGGTCGGCACCGAGGTGACGCTCACGGCGGACCACATGGAGGGCATGCACGGCGCCCCGGCGACGATCTCGGGCGCCTTCGACACCACGACATACTCGGTCAGCTTCACGCCGACCGATGGCGGCGAGCCGGTCACCGACCACAGGTGGGTCGTGCACGAGGAGCTCGCGAACCCGGGCGAGGCGCCGCTGGCCGAGGGCGCCGAGGCAGTCATCACCGCAGAACACATGGCGGGCATGGAGGGCGCGGCGGCCACCATCGACAGCGCCACCGAGGAGACCGTGTACATGGTCGACTACGAGGCCGACGGGATGATGATGACGAACCACAAATGGGTCGTCGAGAGCGAGATCGAGGCTGCCTGATGACGAACTCGTCGAACCTTCATGGCCCAGCCACCCCCTTCTCCGGTGGGCCGCGCCGCCGTACCGTCCGCCTGCCCCGTCGGTCACTCATGATCGGTGCCGGCCTGCTCCCCCTGGTCATCGCCGGCTGCGGGACCCGCGGATCCGCGCCCGCTGCGGTCGCGGGTGACCAGGACCTGCTCCAGGAGCATGGCTTCGCGGGAGCCGAGGCGCGCGAGATCATCGACCGACTCGAAGCACTCCCCTTGGCTGGGCGCCCGCAGAACCTGATCGCCAGCGTCGCCGCGACCTCCCTCCAGCTCCAGGACGATGCAGGACGAGTGGCCGAGCTGCCCCTTCCCGAGGAGCAGTTCTACCTGTCGGTGGCCCCTTTCGTGGAGACCACCCACGAGTGCGCCTTCCACAGCCTGACGACGTGCCGCGGGGAGCTGCGCCGCCGCGAGCTGATCGTGAACGTGGTCGACGGAAGCTCCGGCGAGATTCTCGAGGAGGGCCCTCGCACCACGCATGACAACGGGTTCATCGGCTTCTGGCTGCCGCGCGGCATCACCGCGGACCTCTCGTTCACCCTCGACGACCCCGCCGGGGCCGACTACGCCGGGTCCGCGACGATCTCGACGCAGGCGGAGGATGATCTGACCTGCCTGACCAGTCTCCAGCTGACCTGAGCCTGCGACACCTCCGCCCGCTTCTGACCTGCGGTGGTCGGCTCAGCGACCAGCGGCGACCCGGGGCAGGCGGAGGGTGAAGGTGGCTCCCCGCCCCGACCCCTCGCTGGCTGCGGACAGGGTCCCACCGTGCGCATCGACCAGGGCTCGACTGATCGTCAGGCCGATGCCGGATCCAGAATTCGCTCGGGTGCGTGAGCTGTCGGCACGGAAGAAGCGTTCGAACAGGCGGGACCGGTCCTCGGCGGTGAATCCGTCACCGTCATCAGCGACCGTGATCTCCACCGTGCTGCCGTGAGCAGCTGCTGAGACGATGACGGTGCCCCCAGGTGAGGTGTGGCGCAGCGCATTGCTCAGCAGGTTGCCGAGCACTTGGGCGAGGCGGTCCGGGTCCACGTGAACCGTCGGAGGATCTCCCTGCGCCCTTCCTCCCTGCAACGCCACACCGGCCGCCTCGAACCTCTCCTCCCATTCCTGGAGGGTCGATACCAGCAGCTCATCGACGGCGAGGGGGCGCAGTGTCACCGCGAGCTGGCCCTCTTCGGCTCGGGACACCTCGCTGATGTCGTCGGCCAGCCGCGACAGCCGCATGGTCTGGCCGGCGAGGATGGGCATTGCTGCGTCAGGGTCGATGACGCCGTCGGCCATCGCCTCGTGATGCGCCGAGAGGGTGGCGATGGGGGTGCGCAGCTCGTGGGCGAGGTCGGAGAGCAGCCGGCGCCGGGTCTCCTCGACGGCATCGAGCCGGGCGGCCATGTCGTTGAGCGTGGCGGCCAGCGAGTCCAGTTCAGCCCCGGCCCCGACGGAGGGCACGCGCGTGGAGTAGTGGCCCCGGGACAGTTCATCGACACCCGAGGTGAGGCCGTGGAGCGTCCGACGGAGTCGTCGCGCCAGGTTCCAGGTGACGAGCCCCGCGGTCAGGAGGGAGACCACCAGTCCGACTCCGAGGGCGAGGGCGAGGGCGTCGCGGTAGGCGAGTTCGATATGGATGAGCTCGGCGCTGCCCATCGGGAGATCGGTCTGGAGCAGGTGGTGGTGGAAGACGGCCGGTCCGATGATCACCGTCAGCACCGTGATGGTGAGCGCGCCCGCGAGCAGCACGATGAGCTGACCGATCATCAGGCGTGAGGCCAGGCTGGTGCCGGGGCGAGCCCTGCGCACAGAGGCACTGGGGGCGGTCACGCGCTCACCCCTTTCCCATCCGGTATCCGATGCCGCGCACCGTGATGACGAACCGTGGATACTCCGCCGTCTCGTCGAGCTTTCGGCGGAGGTTGGCGATGTGCACATCGACCAGATGGTCATCACCGACCCAGCTGTCACCCCACACGATCTCCATCAGCTGGCGGCGGCTGAAGGCCTGGCCCGGGCTGTGCGACAACGTCATCAGGAGCCCCCTCTCGATAGGGGTCAGCGGCAGCGGTCGGCCAGCGAGGCGCACCTCCTGCGCGGTCGCATCGATCTCGAGCGCTCCGAACGTGAGCACCGTCCCTGACGACGCGATCCCGGACTCGACACGAGGCCGGCGCAGCACGGCGTGGACCCGTGCGACGAGCTCGCGCACGCTGAACGGCTTGGTGAGATAGTCATCCGCACCCACCGAGAGACCCACCAGGCGATCCACCTCCTCGGACCGCGCCGTCGTGATCAGCACGTAGCAGTCGGAGAAGGCGCGAATCCTCCGCAGCACCTCCAGACCGTCCAGGTCCGGCAGGCCGAGATCGAGGATGATCACGTCCGGCGACAAGGCGCGGACCCTCTCCACCGCCTCCAGACCGCTCCGCGCGCCGGCAGTCGCGTAGCCGGCCTTCGCCAAGTACGCCTGGACCACATCCGACAGCGCCGCTTCGTCCTCGACGACGAGAACCATTGCTGCTGCTCGCTCCGCTGCACTCCTCATGGGGACCAGTCTGATCCCCGGTCGAGGGTGCGGTGTCGCTGCCGACGCCGTCGCGCCGTCTCTTGACCAGATCTTGAGGCCCCTCGACGAATACCCCCCGGGGGTATAGAGTGCCTGTCATGAGCCCTGCAGACCATCATCACGATCCCGCATCCCCCGGCGCGCAGCACCCTCACTCGTCCCCCTCATCCCCGAGTGCCCGCACCGGCGTCGCTGAGCACGCCACCCCCGATGCGCATCACGACCACGGAGCGCAGGGCGACCACGACGACCATGCGGGACATGCAGGTCATGGGGGTCATGCGGATCACTCGGCGCACGGAGGTCACGGCGACCATGCCGGGCACGGTGGCCACGCCGGCCACGGGGATCACGTCGGGCAGTTCCGTCGGCTGTTCTGGATCAACCTGATCATCGCGGTACCGGTCATCCTCTTCTCCCCGATGTTCGCGATGCTGCTCGGCTACAGCGTTCCCGACGCCCCCGGCGCGATGTGGGTCGCCCCGCTCCTCGGCACCGTCATGTACGTCTGGGGTGGCCGCCCGTTCCTCACCGGCGCGGTCTCCGAGATCCGTGCCCGTCAGCCCGGGATGATGCTGCTGATCGGGCTCGCGATCACGGTCGCATTCATCGCCTCCTGGGGAGCGACCCTCGGATTCCTCGACCCTCAGCTGGAGTTCTGGTGGGAGCTGGCCCTGCTGATCGTGATCATGCTGCTGGGGCACTGGGTGGAGATGCGCTCCCTCGCGCAGACCACCTCCGCGCTCGACTCCCTGGCCGCACTGCTCCCGGACCAGGCAGAGCGCATCGACGGTGAGGAGATCGTGAGCGTCTCCCCCGCCGAGCTGCGGCACGGGGATCTGGTCCTGGTGCGTCCGGGCGCGAGCATCCCGGCCGATGGCACGATCCGCGAGGGCCGCGCCGACGTGGACGAATCCATGGTCACCGGCGAGTCCCGCCCCGTGACGCGCTCTGCCGGAGACTCCGTCGTGGCGGGCACCGTCGCCACCGATTCCAGCCTCCGCATCGAGGTCACCGCCACCGGTGACGACACTGCTCTCGCCGGAATCCAGCGCCTGGTGACCGAGGCGCAGAACTCCTCCTCCCGGGCCCAGCGCATCGCCGACAAGGCGTCGGGGTGGCTGTTCTGGTTCGCGCTCGGCGCTGCCGTGATCACCGCGGTCGTCTGGTCGATGCTCGGAATGCCCGACGAGGCAGTGGTGCGCACGGTGACCGTGCTGGTCATCGCCTGCCCCCATGCTCTGGGGCTCGCGATCCCGCTGGTCGTCTCGATCGCGACCGAGCGGGCCGCCCGCGGCGGCGTCCTGGTGAAGGACCGCCTTGCGCTGGAGGCGATGCGCACCGTCGACGCCGTCCTGTTCGACAAGACCGGCACCCTCACCAAGGGTGAGCCCGTCCTCGCCGAGATCATCACCCGCGGCGCGCAGGAGCCCGAGGTGCTGGCTCTGGCAGCCGCCGCTGAGGCAGAGAGCGAGCACCCGCTCGCCCGCGCCATCGTCGCCAAGGCGCAGGCGGAAGGAGTCCAGATCTCGTCGGGCTCTGACCTCAGCTCCACCCCCGCACTGGGCGTGAGCGCCCGAGTGGACGGGCACGAGATCCGCGTCGGCGGACCACGACTGCTCGAGGAGACCGGAGCGAACGAGATCGCGGAGGCGGAATCCTGGCGCGAGGAAGGCGCGATCATCCTCCACGTCCTGCGGGACGGCGAGGTGATCGGCGGCCTGAAGCTCCACGACGAGGTGCGCCCCGAGTCCCGCGAGGCCATCGATGCCCTGCACAGCCTGGGAGTCGAGGTCGTCATGATCACCGGTGACGCCGAGGCCGTCGCGCACAGCGTGGGCCGCGAACTCGGGATCGACCGGGTCTTCGCCGGGGTGCGCCCCGAGGACAAGTCCTCGAAGGTCGCCCAGCTCCAGCAGGAGGGCAAGCAGGTCGCGATGGTCGGCGACGGCGTCAACGACGCCCCCGCCCTCGCTCAGGCAGATGTCGGCATCGCCATCGGCGCCGGCACCGACGTCGCGATCGCGTCCTCGGGAGTCGTGCTCGCCAGCTCCGATCCGCGCTCGGTGCTCTCGGTCATCGAGCTCTCCCGCGCCGCCTACCGCAAGATGACGCAGAACCTCTGGTGGGCTGCGGGCTACAACCTGCTGTCCGTGCCGCTCGCGGCGGGCGTCCTCGCCCCCATCGGATTCGTGCTGCCGATGTCCGTGGGAGCAATCCTCATGTCCCTGTCCACGATCGTCGTCGCCCTGAACGCCCAGCTCCTGCGACGCCTGGAGCTGAGCCCGGAGGCGACTGTGGCTGCGTTGCGAGCGCGCCGCTGACTTCCCCTCGTCGCACGGAAAGCTGACGACCGGGATCATCGCGCACGCACCGGCGAGCGTCGTGGCACTCTCCCCGCGGTCACTGTTCGGCGTGCTGGGCCTGGCCTCGCAGCGGGGAGGGGCGCTTCGTGTTCAGCTCGTCGGTGGATGCTCAGCGATGCAGAAGAGGTTGCCCTCGGGGTCGGACAGGGTGGTCCATTGGACGTGCGGGTACTCGTCCAGCACGTGCCATTCGACATTCGCCCCAAGAGCTTCGGCCCGTTCCACCTCGCTGGCGCGCGCACCCCAAGGGACTGTCAGGTCGAGGTGTGAGAACTGCCGATCCGGCCGCGCCCCTCGGAGCGGCTGCATGAACACGCCGAACCCATGTTCGCCAGCCGGGGCGATGTACACGCTGTCGCCACCCGCGCTCGTGGCACCACCGGTGAGCTGGGACCAGAACTGGCCGAGCTTGCCGGGATTGGCGGCCTCGAAGTTGTACGCACCGAGCGTCATGGCAGGTGAAGATGTCATGTCGAGAACTGTACGGGCGAGGAAGGACAGGCCCTGTCCTTGAAGCATCCGTGAATCGGCCATAAGTGTTCGTGGTGGCCGGCCCGGGGCTGGCTGGCTGGCACGAACACTTACAAGCCGGTTCACTGTTGCGGCGCCGGTTCGGAAATGAAGAAAAGAGGAAGAATGTTGGTGAAGATGTCTGCAAGCGTGACGACCAGGAAGGTCACCCCGATCGTTGTGCCGACTACCGCCAAGCTCGCGTCTCGTCACGGTGGAGGAGGGGACTGCCGCGCGAACAGGTCAGCTGCGGCCATCGACCGTTGACCCTTGAGCTGCTGACTGGCATCTGCGAGAAGATCGTTGCAGTGCCCCTCCCTGAAAAGCTCTCTCACAGAACACCGGCACCTCGACCTCCTGGATCTCGCCACCCTCGGCGTGCTCTTCGAGGTCGATCGCGTCGACGTCGTCCCCCTGCGCCGAGGTCTGCGCGTCCCCACTGGCGATCGTCGCGTGGATTTAGGTGATCAGGCTGTCGCGGTCCATGCTCGCTCCTCCGGTCGACAGTGGGGAGACTCTAGCGCCTGGGACCAGCAGGCGAAGGTGCCATCCCGTGCGGGACCGAACGGTCACTTCCAGTGACCGCGCACGGAGCCGCTCCCTAGGGTGGGCGCAGGGTCGAAATCCTCTCCAGCAGAGGGGAGGTTCCCCGACAGCGGCCCGGGCGCTCCGCTCTCCTGCGAGGGAGCGGAGCGCTTCGACGCGCTACCCCTCCACTGCGTTCACGCGCAATGCTCCTCGCCCTCAGCCGCGCAGCGAGCTACTGCTCGAAGTACGTCGTGGCGTGGGCGCCGTCAAGGGGAGAGACCAGTTCCTGGGCGACGTCGCGAAGTTTCATGTTGCGGTGGTTCGACGCGTCCCTCAGGATGCCCATCGCCTTCACCTGGCTGCACCGGTTCTGGCCCATGATGATCCCCGCAGCCAGATTGATCACGGTGCGCGAGGACATAGCCGTGCGCAGATCCTCTTCCGCATCGCGGTGCCTGGCCAGACGCACCGCGAGACGCAGGGCGCTCGATCCCTGGAGCACCTCGTGACGGATCAGCCCGATGACCTCGGGAGTGAAGTCGTGCGGCGAGTCCGAGTAGACGTTCAGGGCGGCCCGAGCCTCTCCATTCAGCTCGAAGGGGATCCCGAGCACTGAACGGACGCCTTGCTCCGCCGCGAGCGGGAGATAGTCAGGCCAGCGCGGGTCGTCCAGCACATCGCCGACGCGAATCACCGTGTGCTCGCGCATCGCGGTCATGCATGGCCCATCGGTGAAGCTGTTCTGAAGTTCGTCGAGCGCTTCGGCCTGCACACTCGAGGCCGCGGCGGTGCCAGCTTTCCTCTTGCGGAGCAGACTGACCGCGCACCACAGCGGTTGAGTCCCCTCGGGGATCCTGTCGGCGAGCAGGGAGAGGAACTCCTGCAGGAACGTGGTGATGTCTTCGCTGTTCAGCAGGAGGTCGTGCAGGTCCTCGTCGGTGTGCGGGCCGGTGGTGTTCGTCGAGTTCACAGATCCACCCCTCAGTCGGAGTCCGGACATTGGCCGAGCTCGCGTTCGTCCCACTGTATCCCCGCACCCCTGAGCGGAACGGGCCCTTCCCGCCCCACGCATCCCACCGCGGTCAGCTGCTTGCACTCGCGCCAATGCCCGGCGTGGTGCCCGCCGACCGTTGGCCAGGCACCGCAGGTGAGGTTTGGCCAGGTCGATCTCCCGCATCAAGTCTCCGGGCCGGTCCCTCATCCCCATGGGATCAGGGCGGTGCGGGGGCTGACACCCCCTGCGTGGTTCGCTCTGAGCGCTGACCTCTACTCGGAACGGGGTCGCGGACGAGTGATCGTCGACATCCGCACCCGGTCCCCTGAGGCTGCGCGGGCCCCGCGGGGACGCCACCGCGCGCCTTCGCGGCCATCCGTGCCTCAACTCCGTGCCTCTTCGGTGTCCGCTTCAGCAGTCCATCGCCCGAGCGCCCCCGCCCTCCGGCGGAGGGTGAGGGCGCGACGATGCTCAGCAAGCGTGAGCGCACACCGATTCGGGAATCTCGACGAACGCAAGGTTGTCCCGCGGAGCGTGGTGGCCCACATCCGCCGGGCCAGAGCGCTGACCGAGACAGGATCCCCGCACTCATCGGGGAAAGGCCGGTCCTGTCAGCATGTCCATTCTCGTGTGGGCCCGGAGGGGATCGAACCCTCGACCCGCGGATTAAAAGTCCGATGCTCTACCACTGAGCTACAGGCCCGCGCCCGGAGAACGGGCGGACTCATCCTACCGGCGTATATCGCCTCTCGGGGACCGCGCCCACCGTCGAGACCGGTGTGGGACGTGTGCGTCGGCGCACGGGGAAGGTGTAGAGGAAAGCCGTCATGGGCCCCAGCAGGATCCCGAGCACGCACACCCCGAGCGTGACGAGGAAGTAGAGGACGAAGCTCGCCGGTCCCGCCGCCAGGTCGACGTGGCGGCCGAGGAACTCGATCACCGGCAGATGCAGCAGATACGGCACGACTGAGCTGCGCCCCAGCCATTCGATCCCCCGCACCGGGAGCACGCGCGGGAGGCGCTGGGCGACGCCGATAGCCGCGAGCACGCCGATCAGCGCGACGAGCTGGGCGATCACCGGAATCCTCGGCTCGAGGTCGACGTGCGCGGCATAGCCCGCCCACGCCGCGACGATCACCAGGGCCGGGAGGAGCACGGGCAGCGGCACCGTCCGGGCCGCCAGGATGCGCCGCAGCGCGGCTCCCGCGAAGAAGTACACGGCGTAGTAGAGGAACTTGTCCGGGCGGGGCCCGTCCACGTCGTGCTCGATGCCGAGCAGCGGCATCGCGGTCCAGCCGGCGACGCTCAACAGCGCGAGCCACGCCGGGTGGATCCATCGCGTGAGCAGCCCCACCACGTAATAGAGGAAGAGGGCGAACAGGAACCAGGTGTACACGCCGTTGATCCACCACAGCGGATCCGTGCCGTGCTCCCAACCCAGGATCGACAGCATCACCGCGCTCCAGAGCAGCCAGGGCCACAGCAGGGCGCTGGCCTTGCCGGTGAGATATCGCCCGGCGGGCTTCTCCAGGGAGCGGGCCAGCAGCAGGCCCGAGGCGAAGAGCAGCACCGGCATGCGGAACGGGGCGGTCGCCTCGGACAGCACCACCATCGCGTGCGGTGTGGAGCCGTCCCACACCTGTTGGACCAGGCGCAGATGGTGGGCGATCACCAGCAGGATCGCTCCACCACGGAGCAGATCCATCCAGTGCTGGCGCTGCGGTGACGCGACGGCCTCGGGAGAATTCATCGGCGTCGAGCGTAGGCGGTGGGCCCCGTCGAGGTGCGGAGGCTCCTGGGAGGGGTTGTGCAGATCGGGTGCGGGGTCACTACGTCCCGCACCCGATCCCGGTCAGGAGGCTCAGCGAGCCTCGGCCAGCTCCCGGTCCCGCACGTAGTCGCTGACGTCGGCGTCCTCCCAGACCTCGACGTTCTTGATCTCCGGCAGGTCGGAGGCCAGGAAGATCGGGTCCAGGCCCTGGGCGCGCTGGGCGTTGTAGTGCTTCAGCAGCTTGAGCGCCGTGGGGGTGAGGATCGCGATCACGACCAGGTTGATCAGGGCGATGAACACCATGGACACCCCGGCGATGGTCCAGGCGAGATCCACAGCGATCACGGAGCCGAGGAACACCAGCGCCACCACGGCGACGCCGAAGGCCACGTGCCAGCCGCGCTTGGCGGTCAGGAAGTGCATGTTCGCCTCGCCGTAGGAGAAGTTCCCGAGCACCGAGGTGAAGGCGAGCAGGAACATGATCACCGCGAGCAGCACGGCGGCCCAGGAGCCGAGGTTCGAGGCGAGGGACTCCTGCACCATCATCAGGCCCTCTCCGCCGACGGAGACATCGGGGAAGGAGACCAGTACGATGAACCCGGTGATCGAGCAGATCAGCAGGGTGTCGAAGTAGACGCCGAGGGTCTGCACCAGGCCCTGCTTGACCGGGTGGCTCACCGAGGCGGTGGCGGCGACGTTGGGGACCGAGCCCATGCCGGCCTCGTTGGAGAGCATGCCGCGCTGGACGCCGTTGACGATGGCGGCGCCGATGCCGCCGCCGATGACGGCCTCCGGGTTGAACGCCTCGGTGACGATCTGGCCGAGCACCCGGGGAAGCTCGCTGAAGTTCATGCCGACGATGACGATGCCGAGGATGAGGTAGATCAGCGCCATGATCGGGACCATGTTCTGCGCGACTGAGGCCACGCGGCGCATGCCGCCGAAGATGATCCCGGCGGTGAGCAGCGCGAGCACCACGCCCAGCACGATCGGGAGCCAGGACAGGCCCTCAGGATCGGTGTAGAGCGCGACGGCGCCGGAGACGGCATCGACGATGGTGTTGGCCTGCAGCGAGGTGAAGGCGAAGGCGAAGCAGAAGATGAACAGGATCGCGAAGAATGCGCCGAAGCCGCGACTGCCCAGCCCGCGATGGATGTAGAAGGCGGGGCCGCCCTTGTAGGTGTCCGCGGAGCGGGTCTTCCACAGCTGGGCGAGGGTGGACTCGATGAAGCTCGCGGCGCCGGCGACGATGCACATGATCCACATCCACAGCAGCGCACCCGGGCCGCCCAGGAAGATCGCACCGGCCACGCCGGAGACGTTGCCGGTGCCCACGCGGGCGGCGGCGGAGATCGAGAAGGCCTGGAAGGCGCTGAGCGACTTGGTGCGCTCGGTGCGCCTGCCGCCGTCCTCGACCTGCTCGCGCTGGGCCTTCTGGGTGATCGCGCCGAACATCGCGGGGATCATCCGCAGCTGCACCGCACCGGTGCGGATCGTGAAGTAGAGACCGAGCACCACGACCACGGGCATCCCTGCCCAGGTCCAGAGCCAGCCCTCAGCATTTCCGAGGAACTCGTTCAGTGATTCGAGGGGGTTCATGGCCACGAGAGTAGCGAGGCGGCTGCGGAACGGCCCTTCCCCGGAGACAGCGAATCGCTCTGCTGGTCAGTGTTGTACCCGCGCGCGTACCCGCACACGAGGTTGTGTCCCGCATCGCGGTCACGTGACGCACACCACAGGCACTGCGTTCCGGGCCTGCGATTTCGCCGCTCACGGAGAGCGTCGTCGCAGGTCGTCGCGAATAGTCCACGGTTGTCCGACAATCTGATTCCCGGACGCCGGACGGTCACAGTTTCGTCACGACACTCCGGTGAAGCCCCTCCGGAGCCCCCCGGGGGGCTCCACAAGCGTCGCCGCTCTCGATACCGTTGACGGCGATATGGGCCAGTTGATGACGCACAGCGCAGACCACCCGTCCACCTCCGAGCAGACGACCGGACCAGGCTTCGCCCTGGATTTCCGCCCTCCCACCATGGAGGAGGGATCCGCCATGTGGCGGATCGCCCGCGACAGCGGCACGCTCGATCTGAACACCTCCTACGCCTACCTGCTGATGGCCCGCGACTTCGCGGCGACCACCCGCCTGGCGGTGCGTGACGGGGACGCTGTCGGCTTCGTGCTCGGCTACCTGCGACCCGCAGCGCCCGAGACCCTGTTCATCTGGCAGATCGCCGTGGACGAGTCCCAGCGCGGGCAGCGCCTCGCCGCCCGCCTGCTCGACGCCCTGCTGGCGGACCTCCCGCAGGTCACCGCGCTCGAGACCACGATCACGGAGGACAACGCCGCATCTCAGCGGCTGTTCGCCTCCTTCGCCGAGCGACACGGCGCCGAGCACACGACCGAGCCGCTCTTCGAGGAAGCCCACTTCCCGGATCCCGGCCACGGGGCTGAACTGCTGCACACGATCAGCGGACTGCACGCCGGGACCTGACCCCGGATTCCCCCGCACCACCCGTCGGCACGGGCGCTTTCACGCGCCACCGCGCCACCCGCAGAACCACGAACCACTACCCAGGGAGATGTCATGACTATGACCGCACTGAGCGAGACCACCGCGAAGCCCGAGCTGACCGACGAGGTCAGCGCCCCCACCGTCGACCCGACCGAGCTCGAGTCCGGCGTCCGCAGCTACTCGCGCGGCTGGCCCGTCGTGTTCACCCACGCCAAGGGCTCCGTGCTCACCAGCGAGGACGGCCGCGAGTACATCGACTTCTTCGCCGGCGCCGGCACCCTGAACTACGGGCACAACCACCCCGAGCTCAAGAAGGTGGTCATCGACCACTACCTCGAAGATCGTGTCGTGCACGGCCTGGACATGTTCACCGACGTGCGCCGCGAGTTCCTGCAGACCTTCAACGAGAAGATCCTGGGGCCCCGCGGGCTCGACTACAAGGTCGCCTTCCCCGGCCCCGGCGGCACCAACGCCGTCGAAGCCGCGCTGAAGCTGGCCCGCAAGATCACCGGGCGCGAGTCCGTCATCAGCTTCACCAACGCCTTCCACGGCATGACGCTCGGTGCCCTCTCCGTCACCGGCAACTCGATGAAGCGCGGCGGCGCCGGCATCCCCCTGGTCCACGCCACCCCGATGCCGTTCGACGACTACTTCGGCCAGGTCGTCCCGGACTTCATGTACCTCGAGGCCCTGCTCACCGATGACGGCAGCGGCCTGAACAAGCCCGCCGCCGTGATCGTCGAGACCGTCCAGGGCGAGGGCGGCATCAACGCCGCTCGCGCGGACTGGCTGCGCGGCCTCTCCGAGCTGTGCAAGAAGCACGAGATCCTGCTCATCGTCGACGACATCCAGATGGGCTGCGGCCGCACCGGAGGGTTCTTCAGCTTCGAAGAGGCCGGGATCAAGCCGGACATGGTGACCCTCTCGAAGTCGATCAGCGGCTACGGCCACCCGCTCGCGCTCACCCTGATCAAGCCCGAGCTCGACATCTGGGAGCCGGGCGAGCACAACGGCACCTTCCGCGGCTTCGGCCCCGCCTTCGCGACCGCCACCAAGGCGATCGACCTGTTCTGGAGCGATGACGAGCTCGAGCAGTCGACCATCGCCAAGGGCGCCTACGTGGAGAGCCGCTTCAACCGCATCGCCGCCAAGCACACCGAGCACGAGCTGATCGTCAAGGGTCGCGGCCTCGCCCGCGGCCTGCAGATGCCCGATGGTGAGATCGCCGGGAAGATCGCCGCGCGCGCCTTCGAGGAGGGCCTGCTGGTGGAGACCTCCGGCCCCTCCGACGAGGTCGTCAAGCTGCTGCCCGCGCTCACCATCCCCGATGAGCTGCTCGCCAAGGGCCTCGACATCATCGAGGCCGCCGTCGACGAGGCGCTCGCCGCCTGAGACCGCTCTTCCGTCGGCCCGCCTGCACCAGAGGGCGGGCCGACGGTCTGCGCCGGGCATCAAGCGCCCGCGCAGAACCCCTGATCCTGGACCATCCACCGGAAGGACATCCCCATGCTCGTTCGCTCGCTCGCCGAGGTCGAAGGCACCGACGCCGACATCAAGTCCGACACCTGGCGCTCCAAGCGCATCATCCTGGCCAAGGAGGGTGTGGGCTTCTCCGTTCACGAGACCACCCTCTATGAGGGCACCGAGAGCTACTTCTGGTACGCCAACCACATCGAGGCCGTCTTCATCACCCATGGTGAGGGCGAGATCGAGGACCTGGCCACCGGTGAGGTGCACCAGCTCGCCCCGGGCACCCTCTACCTGCTCAACGACCACGACAAGCACAAGGTGCGGGTCCGCAAGGAGATCCGCTGCGTGTGCGTGTTCAACCCGCCGGTCACCGGCCGCGAGGTGCACGACGAGAACGGCGTCTACCCGCTGATCACCGAGGACGCCTGAGAACAGCACCATCTGAGCTGAGTCGCTGAGCCCCAGCGGCCCGCATGAAGGAGCCCGGCAGGACTGATGTCCTGCCGGGCTCCTTCGGCTCTGCCCGTCGTCGTCAGCGGCGTGTTCAGCGGGCGGGAGCTCCGCCCTCGCGGGCATGGGTGATCGCGTCGATCCAGGCGGCCCGCCCGGTGACCACGAAGCTCTGCACCGTGCCATCGCGAAGGGTGACCGCGATCGAGTTCGGCATCAGCGGGATCACCCCGAGCAGCTTGGTCCAGGCGGTGCCCACCTCGGCGATCAGCGTGAGCGGCACCTCCGAGGGGCCCGATCGGATGTTGAATGCATGGCCGATGAAGACCAGCCTCTCCGTGGTCAGATACAGCGTCCCGCCCGCCGTCTCGGCGCCGCTCTGCATGTTCGCACGTCCGTTGCGCACGAGCGACTCCCCCTGGGCGAGGGGGAACGGGAGGACAGCGGGATCCTGGGTGCTCATGCTCTGCTCCTGCGCACGATCAGCAGGATCACGCCGATGGCCAGCAGCAGGAATCCGAGTGCTCCGCCGAAGATGGCAAGGAGAATGCCTCCGAGGCCCGCGAAGATGCCGCCGACGGATATCGGCGGACCCACTGCGATGGGTCCGCCGTCGCAGGAGACCACGTACTCCCCCGCCGCCTCGGCGGTAAAGGAGTCCACGCTCACCCAGGTGGCCTCGTTGGTGCCGGCGGTGCTGTTCTGCGAGGTGCCCTCGCCGACGGAGGGGCCGTCGACCGTGCAGCTGGGGGCCGGGGTCCCCTCTTCGACGTAGATCTGCAGCGAATCGCCCTCCTCCGCGGTGATGGTGCCGTTCCCGGAATTGAACACCTCGAGGTCATCCAGGCTGCTCACGGCACCACCGAAGCCGACGACTGCGAGCACCACGCCGATGATCACGCTGAGGGCGAGGATCACGGAGCCGAGGATGATCAGGATCTTCGGCGCCTTGGAGGGCTTCTTCGCCAGGGTGCCGGGGCCGCCCTGGGGTGCGGGGTGGCCCGCGCCGGTCGGTGCATAACCTCCGTCGGGCGCCGCATAGCCGCCTGCGGGCGCGGCGTAGCCGCCCTGAGGGACGGAGCCCTCTGGGCCGGGCGCTCCCGGGGAGGGCATGCCGCCCTGCGCGGGAATGCCGTGCTGGGGCGACAGCGGGCCGGGTGACGGCTGCTGCGGGGGAGGCTGGGTCACGGGGAGCTCCTCAAGTTCTGGTGGGCAACGGGATCAGGCTATCGCCCGCCCCGCACCCACCCGCAAGACTCCTCCCCCGCCGCCTAGACTGATCTCCATGCCCGATCCCCTGGTCCTCGCCGCCGAGGTCGAGACTGAGCTGGTCGAGAAGCGCTCCCGGTTCCTCACCCGGCTGCACCGGGTCGAGGAGGTCGAGCAGGCCGATGCTCTGCTGCGCGCGGCCCGGTCGCAGCATCCCGATGCCCGCCATCACTGCACTGCCCTGGTGCTGGGCGAGACCGCCGAGCGGGCAGAGATGAACCGCTCGAACGACGACGGCGAACCCGCAGGAACCGCAGGGATGCCGATGCTGCAGTCCCTGCTCCAGGCACGGCTGGTGGACACCTTCGCCATCGTGATCCGCTACTTCGGCGGGGTGAAGCTCGGCGCGGGAGGACTCGTGCGCGCCTATACCGCCGGGGTCGAGCAGGCGGTCGCGGCAGCGACCCTGCTGCGCCGCACCGAGCTGGTGGTCGCGCAGCTCGAGGTGCCTCCGGCGGAGGTCGGCATCGCGGAGAACGCAGTGCGGATCTGGGCAGCCGCCCGCGGTGCGACGGTCGAACCGACGCAGTACACCGCCCGCAGAGCACTGCTCACGGTGCTGGTGGCGCCCGAAGACTTCGACGAGCTCACGGCAGATACCGCCCGCTGGTCCTCAGGGCGGCACGGCGTCGAGGACGCAGGGCGCCGCACCGCTGACGTCCCGCTCTGAAAGCTCGACAGTCCAAGCGCTCCGAAGCACTCAGCGCGCTCTGCACGCCGGGCTCCGGGCTCTGGGGTCTGCGGACACTGCGGACACTGCGGACACTGCGCACTGCGGAGGTTGCGCTCAGATGTCGTCCTCGGCGGCAGGGCCGCCTTCGTTCTCCCAGTTCTCCAACCGCTTCACCGTGCGCGGATTGAACTTCTGCCGCACTCCGTGGCCGTAGCCCGCGATCTCGTCGGCGGGCAGCAGCTCGATGCCGAACTCCTCGAGCGCGGCATGGAGCCGGAGCTCCTGCTCCTGCGTGAGCGTGCGGAGCCCGCGCTCGAGGCCGCGCAGATGCTCCACCTCGAGGCCGGAGTGCTCGGAGAGGTCCAGGAGGGAGATCTGGGCGAGGGCCCGTGCGGCCCGGGCCAGATCTGCGGTGATCAGGGGCGCTGTAGTGGTCATGCCTCCAGCCTGGCTCACGGCGCTGGAAAGCACCAGGGCGGGCGGGTCAGGCGGGTGCGTCAGGTGCCTACCGGGACCGAACGGGCGTCCCGTGCAGTCGCCACATGGGCCGGGCGCGACGACGGCGCCGCCCCGGGAGTCCCGGGACGGCGCCGTCGGCGTGGTGGCACCCGCAGGCGCCGAAATCAGAAGATCAGGCGCGGCCCTTGGTCGCGAAGCCGTAGATGACCATCACGATGATCGCACCTACGATGCCCAGCAGGATAGTGCCGATGCTCCAGGGGTTGCTCATGATGCCGCTGACGCCGTCGCCACCCAGCAGTGCACCGATGAAGCCGCCGACGATCGCGCCGATGACGCCGAGCACGATGGACACGCCCAGGCCCATGCCCTGCTTGCCCGGCATGATGGCTCGTGCGAGGAGGCCGATGATACCGCCGATGATGATCCAAGAGATGATGAGTCCGATGAGGCCCATGATTGTCAGTCCATTCTTTGGGGAAGAGAAAGGTGCTTGCGCATTCATTGTGGATCACATTCCGTGTATTTCCGCGGAACCTGTGCATGTGCCCAGGTCACAGAGGCGACCATGTGGTCCGCTCGTGTCGGATCGGAAGCTCGGCTCCAGGGTGCTCGCGCCGTGATCCTCCCCGTGTTCGTCGCTCCCCAGCCCCCTGCTGGTCACCTCGATGGGGAATGATCTTCCGGTGACCGATTCCCCTGCCCTTCTGCCCGAGCTGCTCGCCGGCCATCGCGCCCCCGCTCCGAGCACCCTTGTGGAGATCTTCCGCCATGTCGTCGCAGAGTCCGGCGATGCGCCTGCGGTGGACAGCGGGATGGAGACCCTGACGTACACCGAGCTGGACCAGGCGGCCATCGAGGTCGCTGCCCGGCTTGCCGAGCACGGCGTGGGTCCCGGCGACAAGGTGGGGGTGCGGATCAAGTCCGGCACCACTGATCTGTATGTCGCGATCCTCGGCATCCTGGTCGCCGGCGCCGCCTATGTGCCGGTCGACGCCGACGATCCCGACGAGCGCGCCCGCGTGGTGTTCGAGGAGTCCGCCTCCGTCGCCGTGATCGGCAACGACCTGGTCATCACCCCCACCGGCGCAGCCACCGTCGGTGCAGGCACTGCCGACGCGGTGACCGCCGACGCAGGCATCACCAGCGCAGGCGCTGCCGACGCTCCCGCCCCGGAGCCCGTGCCGCAACGCGAGGTCGAGCCCGGGGACGACGCCTGGGTCATCTTCACCTCCGGCTCCACCGGGAAGCCCAAGGGGGTCGCGGTCTCCCATCGTGGCGCCGCAGCCTTCGTGGAGGCCGAGTCGCGCATGTTCCTCCAGGACGCACCGATCGCACCTGGTGACCGGGTGATGGCCGGGCTCTCCGTCGCCTTCGATGCGAGCTGCGAGGAGATGTGGTTGGCCTGGGCGTATGGTGCTTGCCTGGTGCCCGCGCCGCGCTCGCTGGTCCGCTCGGGGGTGGACGTCGGCCCCTGGCTCGCCGCCAACCGCATCAGCATCGTCTCCACCGTGCCCACCCTGGTCTCCCTCTGGCCGGACAGCGCCCTGACCGAGGTGCGGCTGCTGATCATGGGCGGGGAGGCCTGCCCGCCCGAGCTCGCCGCCCGCCTCCAGGCCGCCAGCCGCGAGGTGTGGAACACCTACGGTCCTACCGAGGCGACCGTCGTGGCCTGCGGCGCGATGCTGGACGGCGACCCTGCTGGTCCCGTGCGGATCGGGCTGCCCCTGGATGGCTGGGACCTCGCCGTCGTCGACGCCGAGGGGAATCCTGTCGCCGCGGGAGAGTCCGGCGAGTTGATCATCGGCGGGGTGGGACTGGCCCGCTATCTCGATCCCGAGAAGGACGCCGAGAAGTACGCCGCGATGCCGACGCTCGGCTGGGACCGCGCCTACCGCTCCGGGGACATCGTCGTGAACGACCCCGCAGGGCTGCTTTTCGCAGGCCGGGCCGACGATCAGATCAAGCTCGGCGGGCGCCGCATCGAGCTCGGCGAGATCGATGATCAGCTGCTGCGGGTGCCCGGGGTGATCGGTGCCGCGGCCGCTGTGCGCTCCACGAAGTCTGGCAACAAGCTCCTGGTCGGCTATCTCACCGTCGATGCCGGCTACGACGCCGAGATCGCGAAGGGCCTGCTGCGCCAGCGGATGCCCGCCGCCCTGGTGCCGCGCCTGGCCGTGGTCGACGAGCTGCCCACCCGCACCTCCGGCAAGATCGACCGTGACGCCCTGCCCTGGCCGCTCGCGCATCGTGGTGCGCCCTCGGCAGCGCTCTCCGGCACCGCCGCCTGGATCGCGGAGATCTGGAGCGAGGTGCTCGGCGCCGACGCCACCTCCGGCAAGGATGATTTCTTCGACTTCGGCGGCGGCTCGCTGACTGCCGCGCAGGTGGTCAGCCGGCTGCGAGAGAAGCATGCCGCGCTCACCGTCGGCGACGTCTACACCCACTCCACCCTCGCCTCTCTCGCCGGGCACCTCGACGGGATGGGCACGTCCGCGGCCGCGAGCGACCGCACCGTCGCGCCGGTGCGCCGTCGCACCCAGATCGCCCAGCTGCTCGCCCTGGTGCCGCTGCGGGCGCTCGCGGCGCTTCGCTGGAGCACCTGGCTGATGCTCGCCTCCACCCTCGGCGCGGCCCTCACCGACCTGCCCTGGCTGGTGGCTTTCCCGCTGTGGCTGGTGATCCCGCTGGCCGCGGTGATGCTGCTGCCGCCCGGCCGGATGACGCTCGCCGCGCTGCTGGCACGGCTGCTGCTGCGCGGGGTGCGACCCGGCAACCATCCGCGCGGCGGCCGCGTGCATCTGCGGCTGTGGCTGGCGGAGAAGATCCAGGAGGAGCTCGGTGCGACGAACCTCGCCGGCGCCGCGTGGTTCCCGCTGTATGCCCGCCTGCTCGGGGCGCGCCTCGGCCGGGACGTGGACCTGCACACCCTGCCCCCGGTCACCGGGATGCTGGAGATCGGCGACGGCGCCTCGATCGAACCCGAGGTCGACCTGGCCGGCTACTGGATCGACGGCGACCGGCTCCGGATCGGCCAGGTGCAGATCGGCAAGCGAGCCCGCATCGGGGCCCGCAGCATGCTCGGCCCGGGAACGAAGATCGGCCGGGAGGCGGAGGTCGCGCCCGGCTCTGCCGTGCTCGGTGCCGTCCCCGCAGGTGAGTTCTGGTCCGGCTCCCCCGCCGAGCGTCAGGCGAAGGCCCGCGGCCCCTGGTCCACCGACGCCCCCCGGCGCCGCCCGCTGTGGCTGCTGGTCTTCGCTGCGCTCTCCCTTGTGATCGCCGCGCTGCCGGTGGTGGCGATGCTGACCGGTGCGGCGGTGCTGCTGCCGGCCGTGCATGACACCGACAGCTTCGGCGCGGCGCTGCTGGCCGCTCTGCCCTGGCTGCCGCTCGCGGCACTGGCAGGATTCGGTGCGCTGATGGTGCTGGTCATGGTGCTGACCCGGCTGATGGCGCTCGCGATCCGGCCCGGCCACCATCCGATGCGCTCCGCGGCCGGGGTGTCCATCTGGGGCACGCTGCGCCTGCTCGACGAGGCCCGCACCTGGCTGTTCCCGATCTATGCCGGGGCGCTCACCCCGCTCTGGCTGCGCCTGTTGGGCGCCAAGGTGGGCAAGGGCGCGGAAGTCTCCACCGTGCTGCTGATCCCCTCCCTGGTGCAGGTGGGCGAGTACTCCTTCCTGGCCGACGACACCCTGGTGGGTGCCTACGAGCTGGGCGGCGGCTGGATCCGGGTGGAGCACGTGAAGGTCGGCAAGCGCGCCTTCGTCGGCAACTCCGGGATGCTCGCCGCCGGGCGCAAGGTCCCCAAGCAGTCGCTGGTCGCGGTGCTCTCCGCGGCGCCGCGGCGGAAGACCGCGAAGGCTGGCACGTCGTGGCTGGGCAGCCCGCCCCGCGAGTTGCGCCGCACCGAGGATGATCACGACTCGACCCTCACCTACGACCCGCCCCGTCGGCTGCTGGTGCAGCGCGGGCTGGTCGAGACCGGCCGCATCGTGCCGCTGCTGGTGGCGCTGCTGCTCCCGGTCGCCGTCGGTGCGACGCTGTTCGCCCTGCTGCTTCAGGGCACCTGGGGCGTGGTGGCCGCGCTGCTCCTCGGCGGTCCGGTGCTGCTCGCGGCCGGCGTGCTCGCCGCGGGGATCACGGTCGTCGCGAAGTGGTTGATCATCGGCAAGCATCGCCCAGGCGAGCATGCCCTGTTCACGCCCTATGTGTGGCGCTCCGAGCTGGCTGACACCTTCACCGAGGTGCTCGCCGCACCCTGGTTCGCGAACGTCACCTCCGGCACCGTGGCGCTGAACCTGTGGCTGCGGCTGCTCGGTGCGAAGATCGGGCGGGGCGTCTGGTGCGACCCGTACTGGCTGCCCGAGACGGACCTGGTCACCCTCGGCGCGGGGGCCACGATCAACCGCGGCTGCGTGGTCCAGACCCACCTCTTCCAGGACCGAGTGCTGAGCATGGACACCGTGACTCTGGGCGAGGGTGCGACCCTGGGTCCCGGCGGGGTGATCCTGCCTGCCGCGTCGATCGACCGGCACGCGACCGTCGGCCCCGTCTCACTGGTGATGCGGGGCGAACGCGTCCCGCCCGGCACCCGCTGGACGGGCAACCCCATCGGCCCCTGGGAAGAAGAGGACGACGCATGAGCCTCACGGCAGCACTCCACGCAGGCAGCGATCCGTACCTCCCCCGGCACGGGGACGAGACCTTCGAGGTGCTCCACTATGACCTGACGATCGCCTACAAGGTCGAGGGCAATCGGCTCGATGGGGACGCGACCCTGACCTGCCGCGTTCTGGAGGAGACCGACGTCCTCCACCTCGACCTCTGCGGCCTGCATCCCCAGAAGGTGTTCGTCGACGGTCGTGCGCAGCGCTTCACCCACCTGCGCGGGCGACTCGCGGTCAAGCTCCCCCTCACCCCTGGGACGGAGCTCACGGTGCGGGTGAAGTACTCCGGCAAGCCGAGCCCGGTCTCCACCCGGCACCTCGGCTCCGCCGGCTGGGAGGAGCTCGAGGACGGGGTGATCGTCGCCGCGCAGCCGCATGGGGCGCCCACCTGGTTCCCCTGCAACGACCGCCCCGACAACAAGTCGACCTACGCCATCACCTTCTCCGCGCCGCCGGACTACACCGTCGCCGTCTCCGGGGAGCTGCAGGGCAAGAGCCGCAAGGGCAACGCCGTGACCTGGTCCTACGAGCAGACGGCGCCGATGGCGACCTATCTCGCGACCGTCCAGATCGGTCGCTATCGAACGCTCGAGCACGCCGGCGCCCCGGTGCCGGTGCGCACCATCGCCCCGCCGCAGCTGAGCGCCGCAGATCTCCAGGGCTCCTTCGACGCGCAGCCTGCGATGCTCACCTTCTTCGCGAGCCTGTTCGGGGACTACCCCTTCTCCTCCTACACCGCGGTGATCACGGAAGACGAGCTGGAGATCCCGCTGGAGTCGCAGGGACTGTCCACCTTCGGCAGCAACTTCGTGGACACCGAGTGGGAGAGCGTGCGCCTGATCGCCCATGAGCTGTCCCATCAGTGGTTCGGCAACTCGGTCACGCTGCAGCGCTGGCAGGACATCTGGCTCCACGAGGGCTTCGCCTGCTACTGCGAATGGCTGTGGGCTGAGGAGTCCGGGGTCTCCAGCGTGCAGGCCGAGGTGGACAAGCATCACGCGCTGCTGGCAGAGCTCCCCCAGGACGATCTGCAGCTCGCTGATCCGGGCCCGGAGCTGATGTTCGATGACCGCGTCTACAAGCGCGGAGCGCTGACTGTGCATGCCTTGCGCCTGCACCTCGGAGAGGAGCGCTTCTTCGCGTTCGTCTCCGGCTGGCTCGCGGAGCACCGCGGCGGCAGCGTGACCACCGAGATGTTCCTGGCGCAGGTGCGCCGCGAAGCCGGCGAGGACGCTGCTGCGCTGCTGATGCCGTGGCTGTTCGAGACCGAGCTGCCGCCGTGCCCGGTGCCTGCGAGCGCGTGACGCCCGGCGCCTGAGCCCCGCCCGTCCAGTTCAGAGGCGGGCGAGGGCGGCGACGTGGCCCGGCGGTGCCGGCAGGTCGATGACCGCGAAGTCTGCCAGGCGCACCGTGCTCATCGGGGTCTCGAGCCCCGTGCCGAGGGCTTTGAGGACCGCTTCCTTCCGGGCCCAGAGCGCGGCGCGCTCTCGCGGGCCGCTCTGCTGTGCGCCGGCGCGCTCGCTCGGGTGCAGCACCAGCTCCGGGTCCCAGCCGCGGGCGACCGCGGCGAGGGATTCGAGGTCGATGCCGAGCCGGTCAGTGCCCGGCGCGTCCACCGCCGTCATCAGATGCTCCCCGCAGCGGGTGAGGCTCACCGGGACCTCGTCGCGTCGGCCGCGGGCCCGCGCCCAGGGGCGGCCGTGCGTCGAGGAACCGCAGCGCGGGCAGGAGCGGCCCACCAGGATGTCCGCCGGCGGGAGTCCGAGCAGCGCGCCGACGCGGTCGCGCAGGATCCCGTCGGCGTCCTCCTCCCCATGGTGGAGGTGGACGATCCCGGCGGCATCGAACGACGCTGTCATGCTGAGCCCTCCTGCCTGCGGAACCTCGGAGGATCCCTGGTCTTCTCCGCAAGGGTACGAGCATGTCCTCCCTCCCGGCGACGCAGGCGGTCGACTCCCTCCGACGACGCGCAGAGAGGCCCGGACCTACGAATTCTCGCAGGTCCGGGCCTCGTCTCGACCCGTGCGGGCCTCGGGAGCTCCGGGGCTCAGAAGTCCCAGTTCTTGCTCTCTCAGGATGCCCAGTCCTCGTCCTCCCTGATGAGAGGCGGAAATCCTGCGGCTCCTCCAACTCCGATGGCCGCTCGTGCCATCCGCGTGCCACTCGCGATCGAAGCCGCTCTCGCCGACCAGATCGCTGCCGTCGCACATGCCCAGCTTACCGCCGGACGGCTCCGTCTGCACGGGAACTTGCGCGGCCCACAGGCAGCACGTCGCACGCTCTCCCTCCAGTTCAGTGCCCCTCCCGGGTGGGTCAGTGGCTCGTCCCACCGTTCGGAGTACCATATGCCGCGTCTGCCACCCCGTCGCCAGCTGAGCAGCAAGCTCACGTCCCCCTCGCCCCAAAGGTCAACCATTGAGTTCAGAGGCTGAGATCTCTGGCACCATTGATGACATGGCACCACTTTCATCGTGGACGACTTCCACACACGAGCCGCTTAATCGGCACACGATGGTGCACATGGTTGCCCCACCGGCGACCATCGGATCGGGAGTCGGCTGGGCTGCGTCACAGATCCCGAACCAATACACGGATCCGGATCGCGTCGCCACGATCCTCGCCAAGCTGGGGAAACCTAAAGCGGCTAAATACCTTAAGGGGAAGCTCCCTACGAGCAAGCGCACCCGCTCGGGCGACCTCGGAGAGATCATCGGAGCGCAGTACGCAACGCTTGAGCTGGGCTTTCGAGTGGTGGAGCGGTTGCGGTGGAAGGACCACCGCGAGATGTCGATGCGTGGCGATGACTTGGTTGGTGTGCGCGCGAGTACGAACGGAACGCTGGAACTGTTGAAGGGTGAGGCAAAGAGCCGCGTAAGGCTCGGAACTGCAACGGTCACGGACGCAGATGATGCACTTAAGCGCGATCGGGGACGCCCATCGCCTCATGCTCTCAGCTTCGTCGCTGACCGACTCCACGGACTCGGTGAGCACACGTTGGCAGAGCTCATCGACGACGCCCAGTTGATTTCTGGGATCAGTCAACGGCAGGTGGTCCAGCTGCTTTTTACTTTCACTGGAAATGATCCGCGGGCCCTCCTCCGCGCAAATACGACAGCGTACCGGGGACGTGTAAAGCGCCTCGCCGTCGGTCTGCAGGTGTCAGAGCATCAGGCGTTCATCGCGAAGGTGTATTCGAAGGCGATCGCTGATGCCTGAAACAGTTGATGAGATTGAGGCCGCGATCGGGGAGGCGACGACCCCCGGATTTCGTGAACAGCTTCTCGCGCGAGGAGAGGCCCGGTCGATGATCTGGCGGGACGGTGTCCTGCCCGAGGACGCGCCCGCGTTCGATGAGCTGCTCAGCTACGACCTTCTATCCTACGGCTATTCGCTCCTGGGCCTGGGGCTACGTCTCGTGGAGGCGGATGGGTCGCGGAGCCTCGCCCAACGCGCCTTTGAGGGCGCAGCTACGGCCATTGAATCAGTCATCGCCAGAGGAGCTAACTCGCGCGAACGAGGCTTCCACCGTGTCGTCGCAGCAGCCGCCTACCACCTCGGCAGCTTCTCCGCGCGGGCGTACTCACTGCTTCAGACTGCGCTCGATTCCGGTGAAGTCACGACTAGTGAGCGATGCCTCATCCACATCATCCGCAGAGAACTCGACACCCTGGCCGCGCTCATCCTGAGTCACCGCGACGAGGACGCGGCAGCAGACGCCGACCTCGTCGAGACGTTGCGCGGGCTCCTCGAGCCCGCCAGCGATGAGGAACAGGACGATGACAGCGGCGACACCGATGTCATCGACGTCGTCGACCTCGCACTGACCGACGCGTTCGTCGGCGCAATCAGCATGGCGCTGCTCGCATTCGAACGGGGCGAGGGGGCGCTCCTGGAGGAGGCCCTCAGCACACTGCAGGTCGGTCTCAGAGCCGCCAGCGAACTGAACCTAGTCCCCCAGTGGTGGTGCCATCGACTCGCGATTCACCTGCTCCGCGGCCTGTGGGAGGCCAGTTTCCACCGCCTGCTCCCGGACGACCCAATCGACGGCGGTGGCGACTGGGCACGACTGCGTGCGACGTTCATCGCATCTCTCTTCCGAAGGCGACGCTCGGAGATCGACCTATGGCCGTCGCAGCTCGCCGCCGCAGAACGGGTGCTGAACACCAGCGAGAACCTAGTGCTGTCTCTCCCAACAAGCGCCGGCAAGACCCGGATCGCCGAACTTTGCATCCTCGCGACCCTAGCCGAGGGTCGGCGCGTTGTCTTCGTGACCCCATTGCGGGCGTTGTCAGCCCAGACTGAAACGGCTCTGCAGCGGACCTTCACCCCTTTGGGCAAGACCGTCTCGTCCCTCTACGGCGCGATCGGGGCCAGCAGCGCCGACGAGGATTTGCTACGAGAGAGGGACATCGTCGTCGCCACTCCCGAGAAGCTCGACTTCGCTCTGCGCAACGACCCAACGCTCCTCGACGACGTGGGGCTTGTCGTGCTCGACGAGGGGCACATGATCGGGGCGGATGAACGCGAGGTCCGATACGAAATTCAGGTACAACGACTGTTGCGCCGTGGGGATGCAGCCACCAGACGTATCGTTTGCCTCTCGGCGATCCTGCCAGACGGAGACGAAGTCGAGGACTTCGTGAACTGGCTCACCGATGACCAGCCCGACGGTCTCATCGCAAGCTCGTGGCGGCCGACTAAGCTTCGTTTCGGCGAAGTGATTTGGCAAGGCGATCGAGCCCGCCTGAGCATCATCGTGGGAGACGAGGAGCCCTTCGTCCCCCGGTTTCTCGAGCCCTTCGTTCCCCCGAACGGCCGCAGGACGACGCAGTTCCCCAAAAATCAGCAGGAGCTGACACTCTCCACAGCCTGGCGGCTCGTCGATGACGGCCAGACCGTCCTGATCTTCTGCCCACGGAAGGACTCGGTAAATGCTCTTGCCAAGGTCATAGTCGACCTTCATAGGCAGGGAGCACTCCGAAGCGTCTTCGAAGGGGATCCCGGCGACCTCGCCTCGGCCATCACGATCGGCGAGGAGTGGTTCGGGCGAGAACACCCGATCCTCGCGTGTCTGCGACTTGGAGTGGCGATCCACCACGGCTCGCTGCCCGCGCCCTATCGAAGAGAGATCGAGCGACTACTCCAGCAAGGAACGCTGAGGATCACTGTCTCCTCACCGACTCTTGCCCAGGGGCTCAACCTTTCGGCGAGCGCTCTCGTGATGCACAGCCTCTGGCGCAACCGGGAACTGATCAAGGCGTCCGAGTTCCGTAACGTTGTCGGCAGGGCCGGGCGAGCATTCGTGGACTCCGTCGGCCTCGTCGTCCACCCGATCTTCGAGAAAGTGTCCTCAGGTAGACGGAACTGGAGGCAGCTGGTCGAGGACACCGCTCTGCGCGACATGGAAAGCGGCCTACTGCAGCTGGTGGTACACCTGTTCCGCCGGATGCAGGCGAAGCACGGTCTCCAGGACCTGGATGCACTGCTGGAATACGTCGCCGGCGTCGCGGCGTGGGATTACCCAGAAGTCGCGGCCGAGAGCGACAAGGAAGCCGAGCGCTCCCGAACTGCGTGGCGCTCGCAACTCGCTAGCCTCGATAACGCCCTTCTCAGTCTGCTCAACGACTCTGCGATTACGGAGGACGGAATCGAGGGGGCTCTCGATGACGTGCTCGCCTCGTCGCTTTGGACCAGGAGCTTGGCTCGACGGCAGGAGCCCGTGCAGACAGCGCTTCGAGCCGGCCTGACCGCGCGGGCACGCTTCCTCTGGAGCCAGTCGACCCCGGCACAGCGCCGAGGGTACTTCCTTGCGGGGGTCGGCCTAGAAACCGGACGCCAACTCGACGAGCACGCCAGCATCTTGGAACAGTACCTGCACAACGCGGACGAGGGCATCCGAATCGGCGACCCCGGTGCCGCAATCGACGCCCTGACCAGCTTCGCCAGGATCGCATTCGGCATCTACCCCTTCGCGCCCCGCACCCTTCCTCCGCAATGGGAAGACATCCTCGCCGCATGGCTTCGCGGCGAGGATGCCGCACAGATGGCACGCGAGGAGATCACGGACACACTGGAATTCATCGAAGACTCGCTGACCTACAGGCTGCCATGGGCGCTGGAAGCGGTCCGGGTCCGAGCAACCGCCAACGAGGACCCGGTCGGCAATCTTTGGGCGCTCCTCACCGATGAGCACGGACTCGCAGTTGCAGCGCTAGAGACAGGGACGCTGAACCGATCTGCCGCGCTGCTCATGCAGGCCGGATTCTCCTCCCGAGCCGGTGCCCTCGCCGCCATCGCAGCCGGAGGCGGCACCTTCACAACCGTGTCGGAGCTTCACCAGTGGCTGAACTCGGAGGAGGTGCGGCAACATGCGAACGACCCGCACTGGCCGACCGTGTCATCGCACGATCTCTGGGTCGATTTCATCAGCCGTAGCACTGCTGCACCGGAGAGAACCTGGATCAACACAGTCGAGGATGCCGCGGTGACGTGGCTTCCCGATCACCAGCCGAGTAGCGGGACTCCCTATCGAGCCGTGTCCCTTGCGAACGGTGAGACCATCCTCCAAGCCGCGGACGGTCGACGAACCGGTTCGCTTGAGGAACCACTCAATCCGAAAAGGCGCGGGTTGCTCATAGTCACTGGGACAAGCGCCGCCAACAGCGTCGAACTCCGCTATCGAGGCCCAGCCGACCTTCATGCATAACAGTGTTGCATGATTCTCAGATCATGTTCGGATTTCTACGGGACAAGGGGATTGCAACGAATACCACATGCTGTATCTGACACCACTACCCAGCGGATCTGGACAGGGCTCCTACTCCCGGGCACCGCGGGCGGCGCCCGGGAGTAGGAATAGGGCTGCCCGAGCGAGCAGCGTGAGCATGGTGTCTACGCTCCCGTCCGTTCGGTGCGCATCGAATGACGGTGTGGGAGTACACGAGCGGATCACGAAGAGCCAGGTAGTCAACCTGCGCACGAGGATGCTCCAAGTCTCACTTCTTATAACCCTTAATCCTTCTGACCCATTCTTTGAAGCGGACCAACTCTGCTTCGAGTTCGTCGGGCTCCGGTGCGATGAAGTTGGTCTCTGGGGCATGATCGTGGCGAGGCGCCCACTCGGATGCCTTGGCGTAGCCAGATTGGTAGTCGTTGTCGTCCTGTTCGGTGATTCCTACGAGCATCTTGAACATGCGTGGCCGCACCTCGTTGGTACCGCGATCCACCAGCTCGTTCACAACATCGAGGTTGACTGCGCGTTCCCATGCTTGAGACAACCGCCCGCCCCACTCCTGAGCACGCCGCGTGTACTCATCGGAGTCGAGCTGGCCGCGCTCCTTCTTGAGTCGTGCGATCTCGGTCTCCAGGTGGTTGATCCGCGCTGGGATATCTTTGACGCTCCAGGGATGCTTGTCAGCAGTAAGCCCTGGACGCTCGCCCTGTCGTAGAATTGCGCGCTCAGCGACGTCGACCCCAAGGTCCCGTGCCGCCTTGTTAAGGGCGTTCGCGAAAGTTGCCTCGTGCGTGAAAACAATGACTTGTCTGGACTGTGCCAGTTCGGTGAGGCGGCGGGCCACGCGGGAACGGCGGCCGGCGTCGAGCGACGACACAGGGTCGTCGAGTACAACGGCTGACTTCGACTCGTCAAACTCGACTTCGGTGAGGAATCCGGCCAGCCCGAGAGCGGTCTGTTCGCCCTCGCTCAGTACGTTCTCGATATCGGCGTCCAAGATGGCTCCGAGTAGGCGGGGCCGGTGCTCAAGCGTGACGTCGTGTCTACCTTTAGTGGGATCGAGTGTGACCCGGCGCAAGTAGAGCTGCTCAGTCTCGCGAGTGAACTGGTCTCGAACGATGCTCGTCACGTAAGCCGTGGTTAGGGCCGTTGCCTTGCGGGTAATCCCAGTAGTGTCAGTGAGTCGGCGAGCTTCTTCAATCTTGGTTCTCGCCTGGAGCCGCACCACTTCTTTGACGAGATTGTCTTTGGCCTTCGCAAGTTGCTCTGTCGCTTGGAGATCGGCAACCTCGGCTTTCAGCACTCGGACAGACTCGTTGAAGCTTGTCGAATCGATATCCGCGCTGGCAGTGATCAGCGTTTGTCGCCTTTCACCGATGGCGGTGCCCGGCGACATTCCAGAGGTTGTCGGACGCTCCTCTCTGGTGCCGTCAACCCACGCAACTATCTCAGTGGCGACCGTTGCCGCTTCGGTCATCCATGTCTGACTCGCTGTGACATCCTCGCCACCAGCCTGCAGCTGGCTCAACGCGGTAGTCACAGCCGCCGGCGCGGACTGGAGACGAGCAATCTCATCGCGACGCTGAACGACGCGACGCTCGGCAGCATCGGCATCACGCGAGGTGGTGTCCTTTATGAAGGCATCGAATCGCCTCAATCGGTCTGATCCATCCGGGCTCAGTGGTTGCTGGCATAGAACACACACGGCGGCATCGGTCGTGACCGGGAAGTCGTGCTCGTGATACGCCTCGGTCGTCGAATACCGACGTGCCGCATCCCAGAGGGCTCGCCACGTCGCCGACCCGACACCAGGCAATGGCTCTGCGTCGAAGTCCTTCGCTGACGCGATCTTTGCCGCTTCTCGTAGGTTAATTGCACTCTTCGCGAGCGCGGCCACATTGTCGAATGACTGGTTCGTTACGGCCTCAGCCAGTTGATCGATATGACTCTTGACGGTCGCCCAATGGGCCGCGAGCTGAGCGAGGCGTGTCTTCTCTGCATTGGGATCGCTGGCTTGCAAGCGCGTGAGTTCCCGCAGTTTGGCAGAGAGCGATATGTCGTGATCCGGGGACAGCGTCGTGGCCTCGTCGATCTGCTCACGCGTGGTGGTAGCACTGAGCTGATCAAGGAACTGCTTTGCCTTCGTGCCTTCCCCAAGGAGCGGAAGTTCCGTACGGAGGGCCGCATTGTCACTCAGGCGCTGTGAGAGAACTTGCCGCACCTGATCGCACGCGGCCGAGAGCCGATCGAGCAGAGTAAGCGCGGATGGACGATAGCTGATCTCTGAGGCCGCGGTGACATAGGCATCGCCGCACTCTTCGTCATAGAACCGTACCGATGACAGATCGCGGCTGGTCTCCTCTGTAAGCGCCCAGGTCGCAGCCGTAGAGCCAGCCACGTACTCGAAGACGGCCTTCTGATCGTGCAAGCTCTTTGCGAAGACATCACCGAGAAGATCACCCTTGACTCGGGCAGTAACGGCCTGCCGAATGAGACGGGCGTAGCCGGACTTCCCACTGGCATTGTCGCCGTAGATGATCGTCAGGCCCGTGCTGGCGAAGGTCAACCGCTGGCCCGTGATGAGCGCGTTCACGCCCTCCACGTCGGCTACGGCTGACAGCCGTACCGACTCTCCGCTCTCGGAAGTACCAGGGACATCGGCAGCGGTGATGGCGGCGACGGATGGATACGTCCCTGCGATCAGGTGATCGGCGATCTCGTTGACGGCGTCTTCAGACAGATTCTCGTTCCGGCAGAAGCGCCCGACAATGTCCTTCTGCCAGTCGGTGCGTTCGGCCACCCAGGTCGCCAGGTCGTTCGCGAGTGTCACGGTGTGATCCCCAAAGCGGTGAGTAGCGCAACATGCGCCTGTTTCAGGGTGAGGATTCCCTGCGGACTGAGCGCCACCTCGTCGAGTTCAATGAGGTGGTTCGCGATCTCCTGCTTCGTCGGTGCCCGCCATCCCTGGCTGGCAGCCCAGGCTTCCAGAGTCGTGGACCACGGTGCTGCCGCCGCATCGGGCAGGCTTGGTGGTTCACCTATGGTGACTCCGGCATTGACGTCGCGGAGCAGCGCGGTAAACGTGTGCAGGTAGAGATCCGAGTCCAGGGTGTTCTCAATGCCGTGCACGTCGAGGGCGACGATCCGGTCACCAGGTATGGCGCGACCGATCGTCTCGGCGAGCTTTTGTCCCCCGCCGTCGCCGTCGACGAGGAACGCGACCTTAGCCGCCTGGAAGTCGAGCTCCGGGTAGGAATCCTTCGGCATCTCTGAGAGGCCGGGTGCCACCTGATACGGCAGGCTGTCTTGTCCTATGGCGGCGCGCATTAGGGTCGGGAGGAGGATCATGTCGGTGGCGCCTTCCGCGATGACCGCGCAGCGTGCTGGTGTAAATGCTGCGGCCGAGGCACCCATCGCGAACATCAGGGAGGTGAACCCGCCGCCCTCTTGTCGCCAGAAGCTGTTTTCTACGTGGCTCGTCTCGTCGCTGTCGGGAACGACGGCACGGATACCGACACCAAGATCGGCGGGTAGACAGCCCGGCGAGTGGGTGGTGTAGATGATCTTGTCGGCTTTGTCCTGTTTGGCGAACATCTGCACGAGATCGGCCTGCGCGTCGATGTGAAGGTGGGTTTCCGCCTCATCGATCAGGAGGATCGTCGCGCGTCCACTGTTTCGCGCAGCGAGGAAGGAGTTCAAAGCGACGAACATCCGCAACCCAGCGCTTCGTTCGTCGAACACGGATGCGTGTACGCCATCTTCGACAATGCCGATTCGGAGAAGCTTGTTCTCGACGTTGACTTCGACCTTTAGGTCGGACTGCTGCCATGCGTTCTTGAAGTAATTGGCGAGTGTGATGTTCGCCTTGTTCTTGATTGTGTCTCGTCGGGATACCTGTCCGGTCTGCACGGCCTGGGTTAGAGCATTCAGGTCAAGGCCGGCCAATCGCGCCAGGTTCGCAAGCGCTGTTGGCACGTCGCCAAGCAGTGCGTCATCAAGGGTGTAGGTAGAAGCCAGCGTGCGATCGACCTCAGTGAACATGACTACGTCGGGGGTGAGATTCCAGAGTGCCTTCTTGGTCCTCTCCGTGGGGTCCTCACGATCAACCCACGCTCCGAGTGAGAGAAGCAGCCGTTGCAGGACGTCGGTTTCGGCGAATGCACTCAATGCCTCGACGTCTTTGTCAGCGCGTTCGCGCAATGCGTCAATCGGTTCTCGCTCGCCGACCGGGGTAGCGAGGTGGGTATCGAGATCTTGTCGCAGCAGGCGAAGTTCATCGAGCAACGGCGAACCATCCGGGGGCTCTGGTATTTCGTCTTCCTCGGCCGTTTCGATGGGAAGCGGTTCTAAGACGCTGATCGCTGACAGGGATTCACCCAAGTCGACTGCCAGTTGCTTCAGCTGCGCCTCGGACTTGCGAGGTGCGGGCTTGACCGTGAAGTTGGGTCCATCACCGTCGGCACGACGACTAACGAAGAACTCGATTGGAGTGTCCTCGAGTTCAAGGTCCTCCAACTCCTTACGGTCCTCGTCGCTGACGCGGTAACGCAAGCTGACGACCGGGGTGGAGTCGGCGATGCCCGTCGATGCGCGCGACCGCTGTGCCGGAGCGAGAGCGTCGGAGGCGTCCACATAGGCAAGTGCCTTGAGGAGCGTCGTCTTACCTGCCTCGTTTGGCCCGACGATTGCGACAAGCTTCTGGTCTAGCTTGATCGTGGTATCAAGGAGCCGGCCGGCACCACGCACTCGTGCAGAAACAAGCCTCATGCAGCATCCCCCGATCCGTTGCGCTGGTAAGTCGCATCCTCTCGATCGGCGGCGTCGACACTCAGCTGGTCCTAGCCTCGATGGGTGACCCCAGAGCGTCGGCTCTGGAACCTCGTGGCTCTCTGAAGAACTCTACCGGCTAGGTGTTGCGGGTCATGACGTTGTAGTCACGGAGCGGGGATGAAGGAACGGGTCCCTGACCGGCACGATGGGTGGTGCTGAAGCCGTCCATCTGCTGGAAGAGACCCGTTCCATGACCCACCGTAATTCGCCGCTGACCCCTGCCGGAAGACTCCGCCTGGTCCGTCGTGTCGAAGATGATGGCCGACCCATCGCCCACGTCGCTGCCGAAGCCGGCGTCGCCCGCTCGACTCTGACGAAGTGGGTCCACCGCTACCGCGACGACGGTGCCGAAGCCTTGGAAGACCGCACCAGCGCCCCAGCACGACGACCCTCGCGGCCACCGATCGAGGTCCTCGAACTCATCGACTCCTGGCGACGAGAGCACAAATGGTCGGCCCGCCGCATCGCCCTCGAGCTCGCCAGCCGCGGCCACCACTACTGCGTCCGCACCATCGGACGCTGGCTGGAACGGCTCGGGATCTCCCGCCGCCGAGACCTCGACCCGACCGGGGAGAACAACCGTGAGCCCGGGAAGATCATCGCCCGCTTCCCGGGCCACATGCTCCACCTGGACGTGAAGAAGGTCGGACAGATCCCCGACGGTGGCGGCTGGCGACTCCATGGCCGCGGCCATGCGAAGGCGCGCAAGCAGCGCGTGGGCTACACCTACCTGCACTCCGCGATCGACGGCTACTCCCGCCTCGCCTACACCGAGGCTCTGGAGAACGAGACCGCGGCAACCACCATCGGTTTCTTCTCCCGGGCGAGAGCGTTCTTCGCTGCTCACGGCATCACGCGTCTGGTCCGGGTGGTCACCGACAACGGCTCCAACTACCGCGCCAAGACCTTCGTCCGCACCGTGAACGCGCATGCTTCCCGGCATCAGCGGACCCGTCCCTACACGCCCAGGCACAACGGGAAAGTCGAGCGTTACCAGCGGATCCTCTCTGAGGAATGCCTCTACGCCCACGCCTTCTATTCCGAAGACGAACGGCGCGAAGCGATCAGCGTCTGGGTCCACCATTACAACTATCATCGGCCGCACACCGCCTGCGCTGATCAGCCCCCGGCCACCCGAGTCCACGAACGTGTCGACAACGTCATGACCTCATACAGCTAGGTCCGACTCAGCGATGCATCTCTGCGCACTCGGTGCTGTCGTTCCGCACGGGCATCGCTGACAAGTCATCCGCACGGCAAGGCTCTCGACCGGCCGACCCCGCGCTCGACCGGAAGGTGCGATCGTGACTCTCCGTGCCATACCGAACGGGTAATGATGTTCATCGGTGCTGTCCTCAGTCCTTCGGACGGAGACACGAAAAAAGAGGCCGGACCTGCAGAAACCTGCAGGTCCGGGCCTTCCATCAGCCTTTTCGGGCCTTGAGCAAGCTCTAAGCTTTCAGAAGTCCCAGTCGTCGTCCTCGGTCTCGACGGCCTTGCCCATCACGTAGCTCGAGCCCGAGCCGGAGAAGAAGTCGTGGTTCTCGTCGGCGTTCGGGGAGAGCGCGGAGAGGATCGCCGGGTTCACCTGGACGGAATCCTGCGGGAACAGACCCTCATAGCCGAGGTTCATCAGCGCCTTGTTGGCGTTGTAGCGCAGGAAGATCTTGACATCCTCGGTCCACCCGACGGCGTCGTAGATGTCCTCGGTGTAGACCTCTTCGTTCTCGTACAGCTCCAGCAGCAGCGAGAAGGTGTAGTCCTTCAGCTCCGCCTTGCGCTCGGCCGAGAAGTTCTCGATGGCCTTCTGGTACTTGTAGCCGATGTAGTAGCCGTGAACGGCCTCATCACGGATGATCAGGCGGATGATATCGGCGGTGTTGGTCAGCTCGCCGTGGCTCGAATAGCGCATCGGCAGGTAGAAGCCGGAGTAGAACAGGAACGATTCCAGCAGCACCGAGGCGATCTTCCGCTTCTCCGGATCATCGCCCTCGTAGTAGCCCATGATGATCTGAGCCTTCTTCTGAAGCTGCGTGTTCGTCGCACCCCACTCGAAGGCCTCGTCGATCTGCTTGGTGCTGGCCAGGGTCGAGAAGATCTGGGAGTAGGACTTCGCGTGCACCGACTCCATGAACGCGATGTTGGTGTACACCGCCTCCTCGTGAGGGGTGACCGCATCCGGGATCAGGGAGATCGCGCCGACGGTGCCCTGCACCGTGTCCAGCAGGGTGAGCCCCGTGAACACGTGCATCGCCATCGTCTGCTCGTCGGCGGAACGACGGCTCCAGGACTGGATGTCGTTGGACAGCGGCACCTTCTCGGGCAGCCAGAAGTTACCGGTCAGACGGTCCCAGACCTCCTGATCCTTGGGATCGGGGATCCGGTTCCAGTTGATGGCCTGGATCGTCGCGTTCAAGGGATCTTTCACCGCAGCCTCACTGTCAGAAAACTTGGGGATTCAGTCCTGGCCAGTCTAGGCAGTGGGAGCCGGGGAAGGGGCCCGCGACAGTCCCGGGCGCGGTGTGACTCGACACCACCGCCCCGTGAACACCACTCCTCGGAGGAGCTGCGCGTCGTGTCGGTCCGGGCATGAGGTACATACCGGCGGAATCGTGACGCCCACCCGACTTTCGTTGCATGTCCTGGACCACCTGCGCGGATAGGTTCGTGGTGCCCGTGCGGCGGACCTGCCTCAGCCGGCCCTGCCGCCGTCCCAGCGAAAGGCCACGTCGTGACCGCTTCAGCCGCCCCCGACGCACAGATCCCCCCGACCTCTCGCGGCACTGCGCCGACGGCCCGCTCCCTGGCCCCGGACCTCGCCCGTGGGCTGATGCTGGCGGTGATCGCGATCGCGAACGTCTCCTGGATGCTGTGGGGGCACAAGGGCGCTGTCGGGATGACCCCGCATGTGCCGGCTCTCGGCCCTGCAGACACGGCGGTGCAGTTCGTGATGACTGTCGCCGTGGATCACCGGGCGATGCCGCTGTTCGCCTTCCTGTTCGGCTACGGCATGGTGCAGTTCTACCGCTCGCGGGTCGATCGCGGGATGGAGCCGCGGATCGTGCGGCTCATGATGCGCAGGCGCCACTGGGCGATGCTGCTGCTGGGCTTCCTGCATGCGGCGCTGCTGTTCTACGGCGACATCCTGGGCGCGTACGCGATCGCCGCGCTGCTGCTGGTGTGGATCTTCTTCGGCCGACGCACCCGCACGTTGATCATCTGGGCGAGCGTGATCGGGGGTCTGCTGCTGCTCTACGGCCTGTTCAGCGTGGTCAGCGCGCTGGCCCTGATCTTCTTCGCACCGCCGGAGGTGATCGCGGAGATGGGCGCCGCCGCCACTCCCTTCACCAATGACTGGGTGCGGGACATGGCATACGCCCAGCCCTACCTGATCACCGTGCTGACCAGGTCAGGGATGTGGGCGGTCACCGTCCTGGGAGCGGCACTGATGGCGTCACCGCTGCCCATCCTGCTGGGCTGGATCGCCGCCCGGCACCGACTGCTGGACGAGCCGTGGCGACACACCCGCACGCTGCGGCGGATCGCGGTGCTCGGCATCTCGCTGGGCTGGCTCAGCGGACTGCCCGGCGCGCTCGTCCTGGTGGGGGTGATCCCGCTCCCGGACGCTGTGAGCTGGGGCTTCTACGGGGTGAACGTCCTTGGAGGGATGCTCTGCGGGGTGGGCTACGCCGCCGCCTTCGGGCTGCTCGCGGTACACCTCGAGAAGCGCCGAGTGGTCGGGCGGGACCGCGTGGCCGAGTCGCACAGCCATGCCACCGCGCCGTCGGCCTCGGCCTCGAGCTCGAGCTCGAGCTCGCCGAGCCAGGAGGAGCGGAAAGCCGCCCGTGCGGAGCGGGCTGCCGCCGACAAGGCCCTCTCCCCTGCCGAGCGCTCCTACGGAGTCCCTGCCGCCGCTACCCCTCCCGCCGCGTCCCCGCCGCAGGGAATCGTGCGTGCCCTTGCTGCCGTAGGGCAGAGGTCGCTGACCTTCTACCTGTTCCAGTCGCTGCTGCTGGTACCACTGATGGCGAGCTGGGGGCTGGGCCTCGCCCCGCATCTGAGCACCGTCTCGGCCGTGGCGATCGCGTTCGGCGTCTGGCTGCTCTCGCTGCCGATCGCCGCCTGGATGGATTCACGCGGGATGCGCGGGCCCGCCGAGCTGCTGCTGCGGCGGATGACCTACGGGAAGCACGACCCACGGGGCCGCTCCTGAGCGGGCCGGCCCCGTGGCCTGAACTCAGGAGACCGCGGACGCGATGCCGAAGAGCACCAGCGACAGGACGAAGCCGACGATCGCCATCGCACCCTGGATCAGGGTCCAGGTGGAGAGGGTCTGCTTCATGTCCATGCCGAAGAAGCGGCTGACCAGCCAGAAGCCCGAATCGTTGACGTGCGAGAAGCCGACCGAGCCGGCGGACATCGCCATCACGATCGCGACGATCTCGAGCTGGGAGAAGTCGCTGGCGGCGATCACGCCGACCATCAGCGATGCCGCCGTGGTCAGGGCCACGGTGGCCGAGCCTTGAGCGATGCGGACGATCTGGGCGATCAGGAAGGCCGCCACGATCACCGGCAGTCCGAGGTCGTTGAGCGACCCGGCGACCGCGTCACCGATCCCGGTCACGCGCAGCACCCCGCCGAACATGCCACCGGCGCCGGTGACGAGCACGACCGAGCAGATCGGCCCCAGTGCGGAGTCGACGATCTTCTCGATCAGGGTGCCCTTCTTGCCGGCTCCCCAGCCGAGGACGAACATCGAGACCACCACGGTGATCAGGAGCGCGACCGGGGTCTCGCCCAGCAGGCGCAGCCCGGAGACGATCGGGTCGGCGAGGAAGGCTTCCGCGTCGGGCCGTGCGGCGCCGACGGTGTTCAGTCCGGTGTTGAGCAGGATCAGCAGCAGCGGCAGGACCAGCAGGCCGATGATCGTGCTCACCCGCGGGGTCGACTCGAAGCCAGTCTTCTCCGAGGTGCTGTCGAGGATCGTGGGGATCGGAACGTCCAGGCGCATGCCCAGGCGGGGCGCCAGCAGGGTGCCGACCAGGAACCAGATGATCACCGCGAACACGAGGCCGACGAGCATCACCAGGCCGATGTCGGCGCCGACGATGGTGGAGGCGGCCACCGGGCCGGGGTGCGGCGGGGCGAAGATGTGCATCGCGCTGAACGCCACCGCCGAGGGCAGGGCGATGGACAGGAATGACCCGCCGACGCGGCGGGAGACGGCGTAGATGATCGGGAGCATGACCACGAGGCCGGCGTCGAAGAAGATGGGGAAGCCCATCAGCAGGCTGGCCAATGACAGGCCGAGTCCGGCCCGCTTCTCGCCGACCAGGTCGATCATCCGGTCCGCGAGCAGCTGCGCACCGCCGGAGGTTTCGATCATCCGTCCCAGCATCGCGCCGAGCGCGACCAGCAGCATCACGTTGCCGAGCGTGGAGTTGAATCCGAAGCTGAGTGCGTCCATGAGGCTGCCGGGGGCGATGCCGGCGATGAGCGCGGTACCGATCGAGGTGATCATCAGGGCCAGGAAGGCGTGCATCTTGAACGCCATGATCATCACCAGGAGCACGGCGACGGCGGCGACTGCCAGAAGCAGCAGTCCTACGGTGCCGAGCTCCCAGTTCATGACGAGGTTCAACTCATCCATGAGGAACTCCTTGAGAGGAAGGGAAAGAGAGAGGTGGAGAGAGGGGATCCCGAAGTCGGGGCGAGGAGGCGACGGCGGACGTCGCCCGCACTGCATCGTAGGGCAGGCATGTCCTTGCGCAGGCGCCCGCATCCCGTATCGAGGACCAACGATACGCCCCTTGCCGTACTACGCCTGCCGTAGTACGGTGTGCACAGCAACTCGGTGGAACAGCAGGCCGCGCCCACCCGGCGCAGGTGCGAGAGCAGCCCAGCTCCTGAACCGGCTCGCCGGTCCCCACCCCATCGACGGAAAGAACCTACGGACAGAGAGGAGCCGATGTGATCGGAGCCGACGCCATTCGCGGGCATATCGATCTGATCCTGCTCGCGATCCTCGAGACGCAGCCCTCCTACGCCTACGAGATCTCCAAGACCATCACCGATCGCTCCCGCGGCGAGTACGTCATCAAACAGACCACCCTCTACACCGCGGTCAAGCGGTTGCAGTCCCAGGGCCTCCTCGACAGCTATGAGGATGTCTCCCCCACGGGAAAGCCCCGCACGTACTACAAGCTCACTCCCACCGGTTTCGAACAGCTCGGCCTCAAACGCGACGAATGGCGCAGCACCCGAGCACTCGTGGACCACTTCACGAAAGGAAAGGACGCCTCGTGAACGTCATCGACTCCTATCTGGACACCCTCTTCTCCCCCTACCCGGAGTCCGCCCGCCTGCGGGAGGCACGGACCGAGCTGCACGCCATGATGGAGGACAAGCAGCAGGGCCTGATCGAGGACGGCCTCACCGAGTCCCAGGCCGTGGGGCAGGTCATCGCCGAGTTCGGCACCCTCGAGGAAGTCGCCCCGGTGCTGGGGATCAGCGCCGAGCTGGGCCGCGCCGCCGCCGCACCCGCAGCACCGCCGGCCGCACCGCTCGAGCTCGATCGCGCCCGCACCTATGTCGACGCCGTGCGGCGCTCCCAGTGGCTGCCCGCGACCGGCCTGGCCCTGTTCGTCCTCAGCGCGGCACCGCTGCTGCTGCTCATCGCCGCCACCTCGGATTCCCAGGGCGAGCCTGCGAGCTGGGCGATCGGCGTCGGCATCGCCGCGGTGCTGGTGATGGTAAGCCTGGGCATCCTGCTGATGATGGCGCGGGGAGCACGGCTCAGCGCCTACGAGGACATCGACGAAGGCGACTTCGCCCCCACCGCGCAGGTGCGCGGCTACGCACAGGGGATCAAGCGCGAGCATCGCCGCGCCACCATCCTCGCCACCGCCGTCGCGATCACGCTGTGGATCCTCAGCGCCCTTCCCACCCTCCTGGTCGCGCTCCTCTCGAGCGAGGGGTCCACCGTCACGCTCTACGGCGTCAGCGGGACGCTGGTGATCGTGGCGCTGGGCCTCGCGATCATCGCCCGGGCGGGATGGTCCGACTCCGCGAGCAGCACCCTGCTCCAGGAGGAAGAGGAGGACGACTCCCCCGAATACAGCGACAATCCCGTGGTGCGCGTGGTGGCTGCGATCTACTGGCCGATCATGGTCGCGATCTATCTGGGGTGGAGCTTCCTGTCCGGGAATTGGGGGCTCACCTGGGTGATCTGGCCGGTGGCCGGGGTGCTCTACGGCGCCCTGTCCGGGCTCAGCGTCGCGCTGCGCGGGGACGAGGGTTCCCGCCGGCACGTCAGGAGCCGCTGAGCCTGACTCGGGGACGAGCCTTCCCGGTCGGTCGGCGCCCTCCACCACGATGCAGCACCCACCACGACACCGACGGGCGGGCCTCCCCCCTGGGGAGACCCGCCCGTCGGCGTCTGGATCGGCACCTCAGCGGGTGCCGCTCACGAGATCAGAGCATGCAGCTGACGCAGCCCTCGACCTCGGTGCCCTCGAGCGCCATCTGCCGCAGCCGGATGTAGTAGAGGGTCTTGATGCCCTTGCGCCAGGCGTAGATCTGCGCCTTGTTGATATCGCGCGTCGTGGCGGTGTCCTTGAAGAACAGCGTCAGCGACAGACCCTGGTCCACGTGCTGCGTGGCCTCGGCGTAGGTGTCGACGATCTTCTCGTAGCCGATCTCGTACGCGTCCTGGAAGTACTCGAGATTGTCGTTGGTGAGGTAGGGGGCGGGGTAGTACACCCGGCCGATCTTCCCCTCCTTGCGGATCTCGATCGGGGAGGCGATGGGGTGGATCGAGCTCGTGGAGTTGTTGATGTACGAGATCGAGCCGGTCGGCGGGACAGCCTGCAGGTAGGCGTTGTACATGCCGTGCTCCGCGACCTCGTCACGCAGCTGCTTCCAGTCCTCCTGCGAGGGCAGGTGAGCGCTGGACTCGGCGAACAGTGCACGCACCTTCTCCGTGCGGGGCTCCCACACCTTGTCGGTGTACTTGGTGAAGTACTCGCCGGTGGCGTACTTGGAGTTCTCGAAGTCGTAGAACTTCACTCCGCGCTCCTTCGCGAGCCGCATCGACGCCTTGATGGCGTGATACGTGACCGAGTAGAAGTACATGTTGGTGAAGTCCAGGCCCTCGTCGGAGCCGTAGAAGATCCGCTCGCGTGCCAGGTAGCCGTGCAGGTTCATCTGCCCCAGGCCGATCGCATGGGACTTGCGGTTACCCTCGGCGATGGTCGGCACGGAGTCGATGTCCGAGGTGTCCGAGACCGCGGTGAGGCCACGGATGGCCGTCTCGATGGTCTGGGCGAAGTTCGGTGAATCCATCGCCTTGGCGATGTTCATCGAGCCCAGGTTGCAGGAGATATCCCGGCCCATCTCCTCATAGCTGAGGTCCACATTCATGGTCGACGGGGTCGAGACCTGCAGGATCTCGGAGCACAGGTTGGAGTGGGTGACCTTGCCGGCGATGGGGTTCGCCCGGTTCACGGTGTCCTCGAACATGATGTACGGGTAGCCGGACTCGAACTGGATCTCCGCCAGGATCTGGAAGAAGTCACGCGCCTGGATCTTCTTCTTGGAGATGTTCGGGTTGTCGACCATGTCCCGATAGACCTCGGAGACGTTCACGTCGGCGAAGGGCTTGCCGTACTCGCGCTCCACGTCATACGGGGAGAACAGGTACATCGGCTCGTTCTTCTTCGCGAGCTCGAAGGTGATGTCAGGGATGACCACGCCGAGGGAGAGGGTCTTGATGCGGATCTTCTCGTCGGCGTTCTCGCGCTTGGTGTCCAGGAAGCGCAGGATGTCCGGGTGGTGGGCGTTGAGGTACACCGCACCGGCGCCCTGGCGGGCACCGAGCTGATTCGCATAGGAGAAGGAATCCTCGAGCAGCTTCATCACGGGGATCACGCCGCTGGACTGGTTCTCGATGTGCTTGATCGGCGCACCGTACTCACGCAGGTTCGAGAGCAGCAGGGCCACGCCGCCGCCGCGCTTGGACAGCTGCAGGGCGGAGTTGATCGAGCGACCGATCGACTCCATGTTGTCCTCGATGCGCAGCAGGAAGCAGGAGACGAGCTCTCCGCGCTGTGCCTTGCCGGCGTTGAGGAAGGTGGGGGTCGCCGGCTGGAAGCGGCCGTCGAGGATCTCGTCGACCAGGTTGCGGGCGAGCTGCTCGTCACCGCGAGCCAGACCCAGGGCCACCATCACCACACGGTCCTCGAAGCGCTCGAGGTACCGCTCGCCGTCGAACGTCTTCAAGGTGTACGAGGTGTAGTACTTGAAGGCGCCGAGGAAGGTCGGGAAGCGGAACTTCTTGGCGAAGGCCTGCTCCGAGAGGGACTCGATGAACGAGAAATCGTACTGCTCGAGGACATCGGGCTCGTAGTACTTGTTCTCGACCAGGTAGTCCATCTTCTCGCGCAGCGAGTGGAAGAAGACGGTGTTGGGGTTCACGTGCTGCAGGAAGTATTCCCGCGCAGCCTCGCGGTCCTTGTCGAACTGGATCTTCCCATCCGGTCCGTACAGGTTCAGCATCGCGTTCAGCGCGTGGTAGTCGAGCCGCTTGTTGTGCTCGACCGGGGGGATCTCGGTCAGTGTCGCCAAAACTCTTCCAATCCGTCGTGGACCCGCGTCACATCGCGCGGAGTGCCGAACAGTTCGAACTTGTACATATGAGGGACCTCGCACTTGCGGGCGATGATGTCGCCCGCCAAGCAATAGGCCTCTCCGAAGTTGGTGTTCCCCGCACCGATCACGCCTCGGATGCGCTTCCGGTTGCGTTCGTCGTTGAGGAACTTGATGACCTGCTTGGGGACGGCACCTTGGCCGTTGCCCCCTCCGTAGGTCGGGACCACCAGGACGAAGTCCTCGTCGACGACGAGGTGCTCATCCCGTGGGTACAGCGGGACCCGGCGTGCCGGCATCTCGAGCTTCTCGACGAAGCGCTTGGTGTTGCCGGACACCGAGGAGAAGTAGACGAGGTTCGCCACGCCGACGCCTCCCGGGCCCGATCAGATAGCGGTGGCCTGGCGCTGCGCGCCGGCACCCACGAGGGTCTTGATCTTGTCGGGACGGAAGCCGGACCAGTGGTCCTGGCCCGCGATCACGACGGGGGCCTGGAGATACCCGAGATTCATGATGCGCTCACGCGCCGCGTCGTCCTCGGTGACGTCGACGACGTCGTAGGCGACGCCCGCCTTGTTCAGGGCGCGCTTGGTCGCATCGCACTGGACGCAGAGGGGCTTCGAGTACACGGTGATGTCCAAGGGAGGGGCCTTTCACGAGCGCCGCGCCGGGGGCGCAGGACGAGAGCTTCACGGGTTGTCCGGGGGCGGTCCGAAGGACCGTGCCGCCACGCTCCAGAGCTGTGGATCAGGGGCGCAACGGTGAATCCCGGTGCGCCGCCCGACTTCCGGAGACCGGATGCGGTGCGACTACGTCAACACTACACCTAGTGGTGTCTCGGCGCGACGACCACTAGATGTACTGAGTTACAACACTGTCATCCACAATCGACTGTTGATGGACTGTGGATAGATCCGCAGAGTTGGGGACGGAGCTGTGGGCCACGCACGAAACCCGAGGATGCGTGCACAGTGCAGTGTGGACGAGGGGTCCGACAGCCCGTCCTCGCGGTGGATGGCGCCGCCCCCGCGAGCCTCCTCGGTGCACTGAAGTGAGGTAGGTCCCTGGCGTGTCCGGGGGCGAGCTGGGCGTGTCGTCGGCGTGTCGTGATCACGGGTCCGGCGTGTCGTCGGCGCGTCCGTCCGACCGGCCCGAGTCGCAACCCTCCGGCCCGTCCTGCGTATGCCAGTCCGGCCCGAGTCGCGTACCCGTCCGGCTCATCCTCCGCATACCCAAGACCCTCCAGATGCGAGAACCCCCGCGGCCCAGTGGGCGGCGGGGGTTCTCAGTGCTCGTGCGCGGTCAGGAGCGAAGGTCCCCCGGGGTGGGAGCCGACGACACCTGGGGGTCGACCGAGGGGCTGCCAGCCGCCGGAGCAGCCGGCGCCGCGCCGTCCAACGGCGGACCCTCGACCGTTCCGTCTGCTGGGGGCTGCTCGCCGAGCTGCCACACATCGACGGCCTCCTCCCCCGGTGTGCCGGGCTCGGCGATCGCCACCGTCATCTCGGGCTCCCCCGCAGCGGCGGCGCTGCCGTCGACAGCCTGCGCAGGCGCCGCACCCACCGACGTCTCATCGCCCGCCGCTGCGTCGTCCGGTGCTGCGTCGTCCTGTGCTGCGTCGTCCGGTGCTGCAGCGACCGACGTCTCCTCCGTGGACGTCTCGCCCTCAGCGTCTTCCTCTGCCTCGAGGCTGCGGCCGTCCGCGCCGACGATGCTCGAGAGCACCTCGCGCAGCAGCGTCACCTGGGCGGCGGCCTCGGCGGCACCCGAGACCGGCTCCTTGCCCTTCTCCACGAAGGCGTGGAACGCCTCCCACATGAGCTCCACCGCCCCCTTGGGCGCCGTGGTCGAGGTCTCCTGGACCACGCCGGACTTCTTCTCCCGCAGGGAGACCGTCGAGCGGACCTCGCTGTGCGAAGGAGCGGGCAGCTCCACCCGCATCCGACGGCGCGCGGAGAGCACCTGCACGTTCTCGGAGTACTCCGGGGCGAAGGGCAGGTAGTGCCACACCAGGCGCACCTGCGCCCCGCCGTCCAGCTCGCCGAGCAGCTCGATCGAACCGGGGATCACGCCCTTGGGCCAATGCCGCACAGCGACCAGGCGGACGATCGGGCCGTACGCCGCCTCGATCACGGCCATCTGATGGGCCACGCCCGTCAGCAGCCCCTTGACGTAGAGGTCGCGATCACGCTGGGTGGCGCCGTCGCCCGCCCCCGCTTCCACCGCGGCCTGCAGAGCCTTACGACGCTGCGAGCGCACCTCGGTGGGCAGATCGTAGGACGCCGTGGTGACGTGAGCACTGCCGAACAGCGGCTGGCTCGCGGGCATCAGCACCTCGTGGTCCACCATCCGCAGATCCTTGACGGGGATGTGCTCGGACATGCGGGTCACGGAGTCGTCGTACTGCTGCGGATAGGCCATCATCAGCATGCGTCGGCCGGTCATCCGCTCGAAGCTGGCGACCTGCTCGACCTCGTCGGCGGAGAATCCCACCGGCGGCTCCACCAGCACCGGAATACCGCGCCGCATGAGGGTGAGCAGATCCTCCACATGCAGACCGTCCGTGGACAGCAGGGCGGCATCGATCGTGAGAGTCTTCCCGCGCACTGCCGCGATCAGATCCGCGACAGTCTCGAAGCGCTTGTCCTCCTCGATCCCCCACACCTCGGAGGACTCGCGGCGCCGACGCGGCGAGTGGTCCACCAGCGCAGCAATCGTGAAACGGTCCCACCGCCTGCGCAGCACCGGAAGATGCACGGCCTGGGCCATGGTTCCGGCGCCGATCACGGCAATGTTCAGGGTCTTGGGCATCGACTGGCTCCTCGGGCTCGGACGGGGTCGGCGGCAGCTCCGCGGGCTCCTCGGCGGGCGCCGGGCCGTTCCGACAGCGCGCTGCGGACGGCACGCAGCGCACGCCTGTTCTACCACACCCGGGTGATGCCAGGCCGACCAGCTCTCCGGCGCGACCTGCGGCGCAGGGCAGATGCGGGAACAGACGCCCGGGCTGATGCCGGGACGGAGGTCACGCATCGAGCGTCACGGGAACCCGCAGACCGGGATTATCGTAGGGCGCGGATCAGCACGTCTCAGGAGGACCACGTGGCCAGACGCTTCTACTTCGGCGCCCGCAATTTCTCGCGCCCCCTCGTCAAGCTCCTTTGGAACCCCCGGGTCTCCGGGATCGAGAACGTTCCCCGCGAGGGCGGCTTCGTGATCGCCTCCAACCACCTCTCGAACATCGACAGCTTCATCCTGCCGGTGGCGCTGCCACGGCAGATCCGCTTCGTCGCGAAGGACACCCTGTGGACCCAGAAGGGGATCCGCGGGCGGATCCTGCACTGGTTCTTCGAGGCCGTCGAGGCGGTGCCGGTGGATCGCGAGGCGATGTCCTCCGGCAAGGGCGCGCTCCAGGCTGGCCTGACCATCCTCCGCGACGGCGACGGCTTCGCGATCTATCCCGAGGGCACCCGCTCCCGGGACGGGCTGCTGCATCCGGGGAAGCAGGGCGCCGCCTGGCTCGCCGTCGAGTCGGGCTGCCCCGTGATCCCCGTCGGCCTCAAGGGCACTCAGCACATGTTCTCCCGGCTGATCCCCCATCGCGGTGCGATCACCGTGCGCATCGGCGCTCCGATCCGCCTCGAGGACATCGACCCCACCGCCTCCAAAGGTGTGCGGCGTCGGATCCTGAACGCCCGGATCATGGACGAGATCCAGAAGCTCTCCGGCCAACGTCGCGCCTAGGTCCTGTCGTCCTGGGCTCTCCCCGGCCGCGCTGTTGCCTCTCCCCCGCGATCTCGCCGGGCCTCGGGCGTCGAGCCGCGAGCAGCGGGCTTCGAGCCTTGATCCACCGCAGTCCCACCGCCGACCGCCCGGAGGCACGTAGGATCTGACCAGGCCGCGCACACCGAGCGGCCGCCGCCCGGACCGCACCCGAGGAGAGCAGATGGCCGTCGTCGTCGGATTCATCCCCACTGAGGTGGGTTTCAGGGCGCTGTCCGCTGCCCGCGACGAAGCAGAGCAGCGGGGTGGGCCGCTGATCGTGGTCAACGTGCTGCGCGAGGGGATCGGCACCGATCCCCGCCACGCCGACGAACAACAGCTCGAGATCGCTCGTGACCAGCTGCGACACTCCCGCGTACGTGTCGCCTTCCGCCAGGAGAGCACCGACGACGACATCGCCGATGTGCTGCTGCGGGTGCAGGAGGAGGAGAAGGCAGAGCTGCTGGTGCTCGGCGTGCGCCGTCACCGCGAGCTCGCCCGTCACCTGCTGGGCCTGACCGTCCAGAAGCTCCTGCTCTCCGCCGACTGCGAGGTCCTCGTCGTCTGAGCGACGTGCTGTGAGCCTGCGAACGGCAGGAGCACAGACAGACAGCAGAGCCTGAGCGACGTGCTGTGAGCCCGCGAACGGCAGGAGCACAGACAGACAGCAGAGCCTGAGCGACCGGTTCTCCCCCGGGCGCCGCCCTCGCACCGCATCTCCCGCGACCACTTCCCCGCGACGATTCTGCGCTCAAGACCTATCCGACATCTTCGGACAGGTCCTGAGCGCAGAATCGGCGAAGCGACGTCCCGCAGGCACCAGGCCGCGGCCAGGCCCACGACACAGGGCCGGGCCGGGGCATCCCGCCCCGGCCCGGCCCTGACTGCTCTGTGGATCAGGCGTTCAACGGATCGCCGCCCGGCTGCTCATCGCCCTTGGCGGTGCCCACGGCGAGCTCGATGCGCTCACCGATGGTGGTGTCGACGTTCTTCCAGTACTGCAGCGCCTTGCTCAGCACCGGCTCCTCGACCGTGCTCAGCGCACCGGAGACGGTCTCGACGAACTGGTCGCGCTGGGCGTCGTTGTACACCTCGCGCACCAGGATGCCGGGCTGGATGAAGTCGCTGTCCTCGGCGTGGAGGGTGTACGCGGCGCGCACCATCTCGCCGTCGGACTCCCAGCCGTTGTCGACCGGTCCCTGCTCGTCCTGGTAGGCACGACCGTAGGAGTTCGGTGCGTACACCGGTGCGTCCCCGCTGTGCAGGAACTGCATGAACCCTTCCTTGTCGTAGGAGTTCGTGGGGACCACCGGCTGGTTCACCGGCAGCTGGTTGAAGTTGGTGCCGATGCGGTGACGCTGGGCGTCCGGGTAGGAGAAGACGCGTCCCAGCAGCATCTTGTCCGGGGAGACGCCCGTGCCCGGCACGGTGTTGCCGGGGCTGAAGGCGGCCTGCTCGATCTGCGCGTAGTGGTTCTGCGGGTTCTTGTTCAAGGTGAACTTCCCGACCTTGATCAGCGGGTAGTCCGCGTGCGGCACCGTCTTGGTGAGGTCGAAGATGTTGAAGCGGTAGTTCTTCGCATCGTCGTAGGGGATCACCTGCACGGACATGGTCCAGCTGGGGTTCTCGCCGCGCGAGATGGCGTCGAACAGGTCGCGGCGGTGGTAGTCGCCGTCGGAGCCCGCGAGCTTCTCGGCTTCCTCATTGCTGAGGAACTCCAGGCCCTGATCGGTGTGGAAGTGGTACTTGATCCAGAACTTCTCCCCGGACTCGTTGACCCACATGTAGGTGTGCGAGCCGTAGCCGTTCATGTGGCGCCAGGACCTGGGCAGGCCGCGCTCACCCATCAGGTAGGTCACCTGGTGCGCGGACTCCGGCGAGTTGCTCCAGAAGTCCCACTGCATCTGGTTCGAGCGCAGGCCCGAATCCGGGGTGCGCTTCTGGGAGTGGATGAAGTCGGGGAACTTCATCGGGTCGCGCAGGAAGAAGATCGGGGTGTTGTTCCCGACGATGTCGAAGTTGCCCTGCTGGGTGTAGAACTTCAGCGCGAAGCCGCGCACATCGCGCCAGGTGTCGGGCGAGCCGAGCTCACCGGCGACGGTGGAGAAGCGGGCCAGCATCGGGGTCTTGCGACCGGGCTGGAACAGGTCCGCCTTGGTGTACTTCGAGACGTCCTCGGTCACCTCGAGCTCGCCGAAGGCGCCGGAGCCCTTCGCGTGCGGGCTGCGCTCCGGGACGCGCTCACGGTCGAAGCGGGCGAGCTTCTCGACCAGGGCGACGTCGTGCAGCAGCAGCGGGCCGTCGGCGCCGACGCTCAGCGAGTGCGCATCGGACTCGCGGGGGGCACCGGATTCCGTGGTGCTCGGAATCGTGGGATCAAAGTCGGTCATCTGCATCTCCTATGTGGTGGGGGATTCTGACAAGCTGTGAGAAAAAGTTCGGATACGGGGGCCGGGACGGATATCGGTGGCCGCCAGGCCGGGATCAGGGGGTGGGGGCCGCAGTGGGCCCGGTGGGGCTCGCGGCCACCGACGCTCGACAGTCCGAGCAGACGCCGCGGTAGACGACATCCGCGATCTCGATGTCGAAGCCGTGGGAGTCGTGCGGTATCAGGCAGGGGGCTGCCCCGACCGCGCACGGGATGTCCTCGAGCCGACCGCACTCGCGGCAGACCAGATGATGGTGATTGTCATGGCGGTGCAGTTCGTACTGCATGCTGCGCCCACCCACCGACACCCGACGCAGCAGATCCGCATCGGAGAGGGCGTTGAGCACGTCGTAGACCGCCTGACGGGACACGGTCCCCAGGCTCTCGCGGACGGATCGGGCGATCGTCTCGGCATCGGCATGCGGATGGGCTTCGACCGCCGCCAGCGTCGCGAGCCGCGGAGCGGTCACGCGCAGGCCCGCGCCCCGGAGGGCGGAGGTGTGAGCGGTGGTCGACATGCCTCCACCATACGCCCCTATCTGGACTATCTCAAGAAAGCGTCTGGGTCCGGTCTAGGTGATCGATGCGGTGCTGCCGGGATGCGGGAGCGCGGCGCGGTCTCGTTCGTGCTGACCAGTCCCCGAATTTGGTGATCGACGAACTCGTCATCAGCCCTGCGAAGCCGGCGGCCTGAACGGCCTCCTGAACTCCCGCCGACACGACAGCCGGAACGAACGAAGGGTCCCGTCCCTGTGTGTCACAGGAGCGGGACCCTCATTCGCGCGGAGCCGCCTAGGAGAATCGAACTCCTGACCTGTTCAGTCTGGACGGCTCGATCCAGACTCGCCAGGTACGAGCACGGAATCGACGCTCCACCAGGGCGCCCACTGACTCCAGGACCGTTGGTGACGGTAGGTCAACGTTGCTGAAGGTATGTAGTCAGTACGTACTCGTCGTACGTACCTAGGCCGGCCGGAGCCGCCGGAGCGAGTCGGCCAGGGCGGTGACGTACAGGGGCCGGCCGCGCTTCGTCTTGACGACCTCCGGCGGCAGGTGCAGCACCATGGCCTCGTCGGTCAGCTCCACCATCGCCCAGGTGATCGACGTGGCCTCCCCGACCCTCAGGCCGGTCAGCGCCTGGAGGATGGTCAGGTCGATCGCGTTGGCCTTCACGGCGATCCGGTCCTCGAGGGTGTACATGCCCTGCCTGGGCCTCTCGACGCCCTCGGCGGGGTCGAGAGTCAGCAGGTGGTCGATGACGGCGTTCCACTGCTCGAGTGTCAGCGAGACGCCCCCACGGGCCCTCTCGCGGCTCTTGCCGCCCGAGAGGTCGATGCGCTTGCCGGCGATGGGGGACGCGACGATCAGGTCGTCGCGGATCAGCTGATCCAGCACGTACTTGCCGAGCACGCTGCGTGCCTGATGGGGGGTCTCGCTGCCGTGGGTGGCAGCGATCTCCTGGAGGCACCTCTCCAGGACCCGGAAGCGGGTGCCGGAGGAGATCGTGTGCTCCTTCAGGGAGCTCTCATGCCGGTGCTCGCCGCAGTCGCCGACCAGGTAGCGCAGGACGCCGAGATAGCGCTCCTGGGACGCCTTGGCGAGCCGGGCCTCGTTGAGGGCCTTCTTGCCGACCTGCTCGATGTACTCGGTGAGCCTGTCGCGGGTCTGCCATGTCATCGGCCGGCTTGCCGCCCGGAGCCCCTCGGCCTTCTCGTGCGCCCGCCGGCGCGCCTCGCCGATCGTCCGCCCCTCGGACCGTCGCTGCTTCGTCTTCGATCCGTCCATCGGTCGATACGACCAGTCGAGCCAGTAGGTGCCGTCGGGGCGGGGTCGTCGGTGCAGACGGTGCTGGCCGCACAAAGGATCGAGTAGGTACGTCCGCTTGGGAATCGCCGGGACGGGGTGGTGGTGCGGCTGTGGCTCTCCGGGATCGGCGGCGCCAGCCTCACGGTGCCTGGTGCAGCTGTCCGCCGAGGTGCGCGGGGGGTTGCGTCGCCACGCCGGGGAGCCGGTGGCCTTCCGCGACTGAACCCGCGACTAAACTGTGGGCGGCTGCGTGACAATAGCTACGCGATGCCCGCCGCCTGCATCAGGCTCACGCCGAGGGCCTGGGCCCGCAGCGCCTGCATCCCGATGTACAGGGCGAATCCGGTGCTCAGCAGGAGCGCCACTCCTATTGCGATGTGGGCGAGAACCGCTCGGCTGCCACGGGCAGGCGAGAAATACCAGAACACGCAGGCGACCCCGGTCGCGAGCTCCAACGCGGCAGACCACTGGAATCCGGGAGCCAGGTCCGGATCGCGGATCAGCTGGAGAAAGCTGACGGTTGATATCAAACCTAAGGGGATGAAGATCAATGCCGCGATGACCGGAAACCGCTTGGTTCGGGGAAGGTTCTGCCACCAGCTCTCAAGACGCTCGCGGAACCGGGGTTGTGGGTCGTGCTCCATGCCGTGATCAGCATTCGAGGGATTGTTCACTTGCACAGGCGTCCCGCTTCCGTGAGCATCGCCGACGTGATGAGCCCAGCTCCTGCTCCGACGAGGGATCCTGCGACGGTCGGAGCGGCGGCGATGGTTGCAAGCGTCCATACGATCCCGTTTGCGTAGCCTGCGGCAGAGAGGATGTTCTTGCATGTTTCGACGCTGACGCGCTGGACTGAGATCGTGCCGGGGCTGGTGGCGGCGTTGGAGGTGAGGTCTTCGATGACTTCGTCGGGCACCGACACAACCTCGCGGTCACCGCGGCTGTTCGAGACGGTCAGAGTCTGAGATTCCACGTCGAGCTTGAAGGTGACTACGGTGCCGTCTTCGGCGGTGAGGGACTGCTCGTACTTGTTGGATGCCGTGGATGCAACTGTGGTCTCTGTCGGCGCTGAAGATCCGACGTGTGCGTTGGCCGACGCGAAACTAGCTCCAAGCGCCAGAACTGCAGTCGTCACCAGCGTGGCCGCTCTCATCGTTGAGTGGGTGCGCATGGATTCTCCTATCATCCGCACGGACGCTTTGCCGCCCGCATCCCTTGCACCGTTTCACTCGCGTCAGAGTGTTGTCAATTCTTCGAGCTGAGGCTCCAGGAATCGATGATTTACGTACCATTTGTACGTACCTGACCGCATAGCGAAGGGCCTCCGACCAGCTAAGTTGCTGGTCAGAGGCCCTTTCTGGAGCCGCCTAGGAGAATCGAACTCCTGACCTATTCATTACGAGTGAATCGCTCTACCGACTGAGCTAAGGCGGCGTGCCCGCCGGTGCACGGCGGACCGGTTCACTGTACGTGACCTGCAGGGTCCCGCGCAAAACAGGACGAGGCGATCCGTGTCACCCCGTCGGCCGGCCGCCCCGTCCGCCGGTCACCCCGTCGGCCGTCCCCCTGTCGGGCAATTTCCCGGTCGGCCGAGTCACCCCGTCGGCCGGGTGAGTGCTCAGCAGGTCATCCCGTCCTCCGGCACGGTGTCCTCGAGCAGATAGGCGTCGACCTGCTCCTCGATGCAGCCGCCGGAGCGTCCGTAGGCGGTGTGCCCATTCCCCTCGAAGGTGAGCAGCACCCCGCTCTCGAGCTGCTCGGCGAGGCTCTGCGACCACTTGTACGGGGTCGCCGGATCGCCGGTGGTTCCGATGACCACGATCGGGTCGGCGCCCGCGGCCGCGATCGGAGCCGGCTCGCGCAGCGGGGGGACCGGCCACTGGGCGCAGCCGTTCCCTCCGAAGCTCGGGCCGAAGGTCGGGAACTCCTCGGCGAGGCGCTCCGCCTCCTGCGCGACCCACTCCTCGTCAGCGGCTCCAGGACGATCCAGGCAGTTCACCGCGGTGATCGCGTAGGTCCCGTTGGTGCGGTAGCTGCCGTCCTCGGCGCGTTCGGAGGACATATCAGAGATCGAGAGCAGCAGCGAGCCATCCCCGCTCATCGCGGCAGAGAGCGCATCGCGGCCGTAGTCCCACAGCCCGTCGTCGTACATCAGCAGCATCACGGCCGAGCGGGCGAGGCTCCCGGTGAGCGGCCGGTCGGGGTCTCCGGTGCCCAGCGGGTTGGCCTCCGCTGAGTCGAAGAGGGCGAGCAGCTGCTGCTTGGCCTCCTCCTCGCTGCCCTTGAACGGGCAGCCCTCCCCCGTCTCCAGGCAGTCCGCGAGGAACGCCTCGGTGGCCCGTTCGAAGCCTTCGGCCTGACCTGCGGCGAAGTCGTTCCTGGTCGAGGTGGGGTCGACCCCGCCATCCAGCACGAAATGGCCGACTCGTGCGGGGTACAGCTCGGCATAGCTGGCGCCGAGGTAGGTCCCGTACGAATACCCCAGGTAGTCCAGCTGCTCAGAGCCGAGCGCCGCACGCAGCACGTCCATGTCACGGGCGGCGGAGTAGGTGTCGAGATAGGGCAGGACATCCTCGGAGTTCGCCTCGCAGGCCTCCGCGATCCGGGTGCCCCACTCCTCGGCGCGTCGCTGAGTCTCCGCAGCATCGGCTCCGCCGTCGGCGGCGAGGTACTCATCGGTCTCCTCATCGCTGAGGCATTCGATGCCGGCGGAGCGACTGACTCCGCGGGGGTCGAAGCCGACCAGATCATAGGCGCCGCGCACCTCAGGAGAGACCAGGTAGGGCATGCTCTCGAGGTAGTTCACCCCCGAGCCGCCGGGCCCGCCGGGGTTCGTGACCAAGGCGCCGATCCGCTCTCCCGAGGCTGCGATTCGTCCCACCGCGATCTGGATGTCCCCGGCTTCCGGATCGTTCCAGACCAGAGGCACCTCGATCGTGCCGCACTCGACATCCGTCGCCTCGACGTCCTCGCAGGGGCCCCACTCGATCTCCTGGCCGTAGTAGTCGGCATAGGCAGGATCCTCGGCGGGGTCCGTGGGAAGGTCCACGGCGGCGGAGGTGCCGAGCTCCTCGAGCGCCGGCGCGTCCGGGGCTGGCCCAGGCGCTGCCGACGTGCCGCCGCCGTCGCTCGCCCCGTCGCCGTCGTCCGGTGCCCCGTCGGGTCCGGTGCAGCCGGCCAGCAGCAGGACGGTCACCGCCGCCGCGGCGGCGACACGGGAGAGGCGGGGAGGGAGGGCAGCGACAGTCATGCGGGTTCCTTGTCCGTACGGGAAGCGGGCTGGACGAGAAGGGCGGCGGGATCCGCAGCGCGTGGACGTCACGGCGCGCGGGCAGCGCGGGGCCCGGCCATCCTAGGCCCCGCGCAGGTCCTGTTCCCTGACCGTTCAGCCGACCTCGCGCCGGTTCCAGCGCCGGATCCCGAAGACGGTCGGCACGACCACCAGGAGCAGCAGCGGCAGCAGTTCGAAGGCAGTCGCCTCCCCACCGCCGAAGAGCCCGGCAGCCGTCTGCAGATCGACCGCGCGAATGATGTCGCTGATCACCTCGGAGCCGAACACCATCGCAAGGGCTCCAGCGGTGGAGATGACGACGGGCACCCCGATCGCGGTGACCAGACCGATCACGGTGGACTGCAGCAGGATCGCCATCGCTGCGGAGAACAGCAGCGTCGCCACCATGATCGCGAGCTGGGTGGTCAGCACTCCCTCGAAGCTGGAGAAGACCGCACCGTCGCCGAGCAGCTCGCCACCGACCCAGGTGGCGGCGGCGGCAAAGCCGATGGACAGCACCATCAGCGCGAGGAACACGACGGCGGCGGCGAGCACCTTCGAGGTCAGCACCGCGAGCCTGCCAGGGCGCTGCAGCAGCGTGTTCTGGATGGACTTGTCGGACCACTCCCCCGCCACCATCATCACCGTGATCACGGGGATGATCAGGCTCAGCGGGAGGGCGATCACGATGAAGGTGAACTCCACGTCGGAGGTGCCGCCCGGCATGACAGCGGGCTGGATCAGCCCACCGAGAGCGGCGAAGCCGGCGATGGCCAGCGCGGACAGGGTCAGCAGGATCGCGGCTCCACGGGTGTCGAGGAAGCTGCGCAGGTCGATCATGGGTCTCATGGGGTGACTCCTTTGAGGTGGGTCAGTGCGGGGCGGGGTGAGTCAGGCAGAACGGGTCAGCGGAGCGGCGCCGGGGCGGGCTCGGGGACCGCAGCGATCTCCGAGGCCATGGCGGTGCTCGCGGGCTCCGTACCGACGGGCTGTTCGGTCCCGCCGGTGAGGGCGAAGAAGAGGTCCTCGAGCCCGCCGCCGGAGGTCGCACCCAGGGAGGTGAGCACCAGCTGCTCCCGCAGTGCCAGGCGACCCATGTCCTCGGGGGCGAGGCTCACTTCGAGATCGGCGCCGAGGCGCTGCTCATAAGCGATCCCGTGCTTGTCCAGAGCCTTCAGGAGCGCGGCGGGGTCCAGCGCGGTGACGCGGGTCCCGGCGCCCGAGCCGGCGGTCAGCTCCTCGAGGGTGCCCTCGCGCACCAGGCGGCCCTGGGAGATGACCACCAGCCGGTCCACCGTCGCCTCGACCTCGCGCAGCTGGTGGCTGGAGAGCAGCACCGTGCCGCCGGCGTCGGCGAAGGAGCGCAGCAGACGGCGCATCCACCGGATCCCCTCGGGGTCCAGGCCGTTCGCGGGCTCATCGAGGACCAGCACGGCAGGATCGCCGATCAGCGCGACTCCGATCCCGAGCCGCTGGCGCATGCCGTAGGAGTAGCCGCCCACACGCTTGCCGCCGGCATCCTGGAGGCCCACCTGCGCGAGCACCTCGTCGGCCCGGGAGGCGGGCATGCCGACCGTTCTGGCGGTCAGGCGCAGAGTTTCCAGGCCGGTACGGCCGCCATGCAGGGCGCGGGCATCGAGCATCACCCCGATGGTGCGCGCGGGATGGGAGAGCCGACGATAGTTCTCCCCGCCGACGAGCGCTTCGCCGGCGTCGGCCTGCGCGAGCCCGGTGAGGATGCGCAGAGTGGTGGACTTGCCGGCGCCGTTGGGGCCGAGGAATCCGGTGACGCTGCCGGGATGGCACACGAAGCTGAGGTCGTCGACGGCGGCGCGCTCGCCGTAGCGCTTGGTCACGCCGCGCACCTCGAGGGTGGGGCCGGAGGATGCGGAAGAAGGGGTCGTGTTGCTCATGGCACGAGACTCCTCCTGCAGTCCGCGGTCAAGACAGCGCCGCGGGTCCAGGCAGGAGGCGACGAAGGTCGCGCCGCGGGCGGCCTGCGGGACGGGCAGGGGCGACCTCCGTCGATCCCGTCCCCGACCTGGGGCGAAGGCCGAGCATCCGGTGCCATCTCCGGCAGGCCGTCACGAGCTGCACGATTACAGTGGCCACGTGGATGAACTGGGTGCCCCGAAGCGGCAGCGCTGGCAGGAGGCGCTCGTCCTCGCCGTCGTGGCGGCCGAGGCGATAGCGGGGGTGGTCTTCGCGACCTCTTCGATCGAGCTGTGGCGCGCTGGGCTGACGCTCGTGCTCGGCGGTGCTCTGCTGCTCCGCCATCGGCACTGGCGCTGGCTGCTTCCTGTGCTGCTGGTGCTGAACACCGCAGCGATGTCGGTCTCGGTGCTGATCATCGTCGTCTACTGCTTCGCGACTCGCAGCCACTATCGCCTGCTGACCCTGCTGATCGCGGTGCTGGCCGTGTCGTCGGGGGCGGTGTCCTCGCTGATCTGGACCGGGACCAGCCTGTACCTGGGACTCACCGGGCTGGTGGTGAGCACGCTGATCGTCGCCGCCTCGGCCGCGACCGGAATGTACACCTCGACCCGCCGGGCACTGCTCAGTCAGCTCCAGCAGCGCGCGGAGCAGGCGGAGTCCGGGCGCACCGTCGCGGAGGAGCAGGCCCGACGCGCCGAGCGCACGCGCATCGCCCGCGAGATGCACGACATCGTCGCGCACAAGATCTCGCTGGTCGCCCTGCAGGCCGGCGCTCTCGAGGTGAACCCGAACCTCGATCGCGCTCAGGTGCAGCAGTCCGCAGCGTTGATCAGGCAGACCGCCACCACGGCGCTCTCGGAGCTGCGGGAGGTGCTGGGTGTGCTGCGCGGCGATGGCGAGGAAGCACCGCTGGCCCCGCAGCCGACCTGGGAGGACGTGCGCCGCCTGGTGATCACCTCGCAGGATGCCGGCATCTCCGTGGACCTCTTCGATTTCATCGACGACCCGGTCCCCGACCCGCTCGCGCGCACCGCCTACCGGGTGGTGCAGGAGGGGCTGACCAACATCCACAAGCACGCTCTGCACACCAAGGCGCGGGTGGCGCTGATCGGCGAACCCGGCACCGAGCTGGTGATCGAGGTCAGTAATGTTCTCCCCAAGGGGTTCATGACAGATCTGCCCGGGGCCCGTATGGGCCTTTCGGGCATCGAAACCCGCGTCACGCACGCGGGCGGAACCATCGCGTCGGGCCCCACCGACGACGGACGCTTCGAAGTAAGGGCGGTGATCCCGTGGCCGACGGCGACGTGACACGTGTAGGACTGATCGATGACGACTCCCTGGTGCGCGCCGGGCTGGCGATGATCCTGGGCGCTGACCCGGCCATCGAGGTGGTGGGTCAGGGCAGCGACGGCGCGGAGGCGGTCACGCTGGTCCAGAAGCACCGCCCGGACGTGCTGCTGATGGATGTGCGTATGCCGAAGCTCGACGGGATCGCCGCGACCCGTGCGGTCTGCGCTCTGCCGAACCCGCCCAAGATCATCATGCTCACCACGTTCGACATGGATGAGTACGTCTTCGAGGCGCTCGAGGCCGGCGCCAGCGGCTTCCTGCTCAAGGACACCCCGCCCCAGGACCTCGCCCGCGCGGTCCATGTCGTCGCCGGCGGCGAGGCCATGCTCTCCCCCACCGTCACCCGACGGATGCTCTCGCATTTCTCCGACGCCAATCCGGGCTCGCGTCAGGAGCAGCACCCCGGCCTCGACCAGCTCACCGAGCGGGAGACCGAGGTGCTGGGCGCGGTCGGTGCAGGACTGTCCAATGCGCAGATCGGAATGCGGCTGTTCATGAGCGAGGCGACCGTGAAGGCGCACGTCTCGAAGATCTTCGCGAAGCTCGACTGCACCAACCGAGTGCAGATCGCGATCATCGCCCACGAGGCCGGGCTCACGGATCTCGACACCGACCAGGTCTGACGCGCGGCGGCCAGCCGGGCTGTGGTCTGCGGGGCGGTGGTCAGCCGGGCTGTGGCCAGCCGGGCTGCGGACTGCCGGGCTGTGGTCAGCCCCAGCCCAGCTCGTGGAGGCGGGCGTCGCTGATCCCGAACAGGTGGCCGAGCTCGTGCAGCACGGTCACTGCGATCTCCCGGACCAGGTGTTCACGGGAGATGGCGTGGCGCTGCAGCGGGCCGCGGAAGATGAAGATCCGATCCGGTTGGGCGTAGCCGTCGAACACCGAGCGCTGGTCCAGCGGGATCCCCTCATACAGGCCCAGCAGTTCACGGCCGCCGGCCTGCTCGGGGAGCGGCTCCTCCTCCACCAGGATCACCACGTTCGCCTCGGCGATGGCGCGCGCGATCTCTTCGGGCAGCGAGTCCAGCGCGTCGTCGACCGCTTCCTCGAACTCCTCGCGACTGATCCGCATCATGCAGCCATCGAACCACGCGCGGATCGGGCATGGTGGGCTGAGCGGAGGAAGTGACCTGAAAGCCCTCCACGGCACCGGATCGTGTCGGATAGGACGCATCCATGCCGAACTCGGAGGCAAGGACCGCCAGAGATGGGTATGCTTTTCGTCGGACAGTTCTGCTGCCCGGGCCCCCATCGTCCAGTGGCCTAGGACACCGGCCTTTCACGCCGGCGACACGGGTTCGAATCCCGTTGGGGGTACTTCGCTCAAGGTGCGACGGAAACGTCCGGACCAGGCGAAACGGAAGTGCGAGACGGCTCACAACCAGTTTGGTCGAGAGCCCCCAGGACATCCGGTAGAGTTGTTCGAGTCGAAGCGAGTACGAGAAGCGCACAGACACGCATGGCCCTGTAGCTCAGTTGGTTAGAGTGCCGCCCTGTCACGGCGGAGGTCGCCGGTTCAAGCCCGGTCAGGGTCGCCCTCGAAAGAAGGCCTCGGAATATCATTCCGGGGCCTTCTTCGTTTCTCAGCTCACCCGACGCCACCCGCGCGGTGCGCCACCTGCTCCCCTACGCTCGAGGGATGAGCACCACTCTTCAGAACCACCGCATCCGCCTCGCCTCACGGCCCCACGGCGAGCCCGTCGCCGCCGACTTCACGCACGATGTGACCGAGGTCCCCTCCCCTGAAGCGGGTCAGGTCCTGCTGCGCACCCGATATGTATCCCTGGATCCGTACGTCCGCGGCCGCATGAGCGATGCGAAGTCCTACGCCGCACCGATGGCGGTCGGCGACGTGATCGTCGGCGGCACCGTCTCCGAGGTGGTCGAGTCCGCAGCTGAAGGCTTCGCCCCGGGCGACACCGTCCTCTCCTACGGCGGCTGGCAGGAGTACAGCCTCGAACCCGCCGCGCAGCTGCGCCGCCTCGACCCTGCCGCCGCACCGGTGACCACGGCCCTGGGCGTGCTGGGCATGCCCGGTTTCACCGCCTACGCGGGTCTGCTCGCGATCGGGAAGCCCCAGCCCGGGGAGACCGTCGCCGTCGCAGCGGCCACCGGTCCGGTCGGCTCTGCCGTCGGCCAGATCGCCAAGATCCACGGCGCCCGCGCGATCGGCATCGCCGGCGGGAAGCAGAAAGTCGCCCGCCTGCGCGAGCTCGGCTTCGACGCAGCGCTCGACCACCGGGCCCCGGACCTGGCCGGCACACTCGCCGCGGCCGCACCCGACGGCATCGACGTCTACTTCGAGAACGTCGGCGGCACGGTCTGGGATGCGGTGCTGCCGCAGCTCAACAAGTTCGCACGGGTGCCAGTGTGCGGGCTGGCCGCGCACTACAACGCCACCTCGCTGCCGGACGGTCCCGACCGCAGCGCACAGCAGATGCAGGCAGTGCTCTCGAAGAGCCTCACCCTGCGCGGCTTCATCCAGAACGAGTTCGCCCCATCGATGTTCGAGGACTTCCTGCGGGACATGACCGGGTGGCTCGCCTCCGGGCAGGTGCAGCACACCGAGGACATCACCGTGGGGCTCGACCGTGCACCCGAGGCGTTCGCGGGCATGCTGCGCGGCCAGAACTTCGGCAAGGCCATCGTCCAGGTCTCCTGAGCGTCACCATCGACCCGGCCAGGTCGCGTGGCGTGCCTTACACCGCCCAGATCTGGTGAGGTGAGGACCCCTCCCAGCTGGTACTCTGTTCCCTGGTCGTCTCGGCGGCCGCGGCTCTGTAGCTCAGTTGGTAGAGCGTTCGACTGAAAATCGAAAGGTCACCGGATCGACGCCGGTCGGAGCCACCACCACGAAGCCCCCTGGTCCGCCAGGGGGCTTCGTCATTTCGGGGGTACGGACCGCTCGTCTTGTGCCCGGCACCTAGGCCGCCATACCGTCAGCCTGGTGCACCGACCCAACGTTCTCCCACTCCTCCACGCCGAGCGTCTCGCTCTCGCCGAGGCACTGCGGGACGTGCCCGACGCGGACTGGGCGCACGCCTCGCTCTGCGCGGGCTGGACTGTGCAAGACGTTCTGACGCACCTCACCGCCGCGGCCCGCACGGCGACCATCCCTTGGCTGCTGAACATGGCGGCCACGAGGTTCGACACCGACCAGCACAACCAACGACTGCTGCGCCGGCACCAGGCAGCCGACCCCGCCGGGACCCTCGGAGCCTTCCGCACCTCTGCAGCTTCCTCTGCGGCACCGTTCGGGGCACTGGAAGGAATGCTCGGAGAGGTCATCGTGCATGGCCAGGACATCGCTCGGCCGCTCTGCCTGCCGCTGGTGCCGTCCCCCGAAGCGGTGCGTGTCGTGGCCGAGTTCTTCGTGAGCAAGGACTTCGCCGTCAACAGCAGCACGCTGGTGCGCGGCCTGCGCCTGGAAGCGACCGATGACGATCTGGTCCTCGGAGAGGGGCCGGTGGTCCAGGGAACGCTGCTGAACCTCGTCATGGCGATGGCAGGGCGGGTCATCGTGCTCGACGCGCTGCAGGGCGAGGGCGTCGTGGTGCTCCGGGAGCGGCTGCTGTCCTCATAATCGATCCCGGGTTCCCTCGTTCACGACAATGTGTGAACTCTGGAGGCGGCACGGGACAGGTGTCACTCTCATGAGCGCGCCGCCAGATCACGCTCCGTGTACCGGGCCGCAGGTGCATCAGGTCAGGAGCAGCCACGTCGATCACTGCGCCTTGGACGCGAGCTGGCGCCAGGGAGCACGCTCCGGACATATAGGCAGTGCGTGCTCCCTATCGCCCGTCCCCGACCATCCTGCCCGCCACCGTCGTGTCCCTCGGTCGTCTCCCGGTCCGCGCCAGGAGAACGGCGGAGACGGCTCAGTCGTCCTCGGTCTCGTCCGGCAGGTCCAGATCGACCATCTCCCGTTCGGCTTCGACGGCCGCGACGATCTCTTCGACGGCCTCGTCGAGCGACATCTGGCTGGTGTCGATGATCAGGTGGTAGCGGCCGTCGTCGGTCGGCTCCCACTGCATGAGCCGGCGAGACATCCGCGGCCGCATGCGGTCCTCGCGCACCTGCCGCTGCTCGGCGAGCTCACGGGAGATCCCGTAGTCCGTCGCGGCACGTTCGACCCGGTCCTCGACCTCTCCGATCATTCGGATGTGGACCGCGCCGCGCATGTTGTCGAGGATCGCGGTCGCGTCCCGTCCCAGCACCACGCCGCCGAAGCCCTTCACCAGGCCGACGACTTCATCAATGTTCTTGGAGACCATGTTGGTGCCCGCCTGCGCGTCGCCGGACTCGGTGGCGACGTTGACGTCCATCCCCGGCCAGGAGAAGGAGTGCAACCAGCGCAGGGACTTGCCGGTGGTGTCCTCGGCGAGAACCTTCGCGTTCGAGGAGGAGGCCCGTTCGAGGTCCTCCGAGCTGAACGCGAGGCCCGCGTACGGCACCCCGAGCTTCTCGGCGACACGCGGGGCCACATAGGCGGCGCCGGCACCGTACATCTCGTTGAGGGTGACCACCGGGCGACGAGCGATGAGCTGGTCGCCGCGGGGCGTGAGGACCACGGCCGCATCGTGCGCGGTCTCCCCGAGGGCGCTGCGCGCGCGCCGCCGGTGGAGGTCCTGAACGATCCCGGAGTGCTCCTTGGCGGTCAGCGGATACACCAGCATCAGCAGCACCGCGATCAGGCACAGCACTGCGGGCGCCCAACCGGCGGCGACCTTGATGCCCTGCACTGCCTGGTCGGTCTGGTCCGGTGCGCCGGAGACATAGCCGAAGGCGGCGATGATCGCGCCGCCGAGGAAGCCGCCGATGCCCTGACCGGTCTTTCGGACGAAGGAGAGGATCGAGTAGCTGCCGGCCTCGGCACGGGTGCCGGTCTTCCACTCGCCGTAGTCGACGGTGTCAGCCTGCATCGAGAACATCAGCGCGTTGGTCCCGCCGAAGCCGATGCCGTAGATGAGGAAGGCGAACATCGCGATCGGCAGGTTCCCCGTCGGCGTGAGCCCGATGATGACCAGGCCCAGCACGGCGAACAGCGCGAGCCCCACGTAGCCGGTGCGCTTGCCGAACCGCTCGGAGACCCGCGGGATCACCGAGGCGATCGCGATGGTGCCGACGGTCTGGAAGACGTACAGGAGCGTGAAGTATCCGGCGCCGCCCACCACGTCGCGGGCGTAGTACATCATCACCGCGTTCATGGTGAACGAGCCGGCGAGCAGGAACATCGCGCCCAGGCAGAGGATGATCAACGGCTTGTTCTGCCGCACCATCGCCAGGGTGGTGCGCAGGGTGACCGTGCCCGTGCTGGCCGGGACGACCTCCTCGGTGTTCTTGAAGCAGACCCAGTAGAAGACCAGTGCCAGGGCGGCGAGCGCGAGAGTGGCGAGTGTGAAGGTCATCCGAATGCCGTCGACCGTCGTGTCCTCGAACTGCGGGGAGAGCACCAGTGAGAGCACCACACCGGTGACCGCGCCGCCGATGGAGCGGGCACCCGCGAGGCGGGAGCGGTCGGTGGCGTTCTCCGTCATCGCCGCGGACAGTGAGCCGTAGGGGATGTTCACGAACGAGTAGCAGAGCTGGAAGGCCGCGTCGAACAGCAGGATCCAAGCGACGGTCGCCATCGGGCCGAGCGACGCCGGGGTGCTGAACAGCGCCACCAGGGAGATCGCGAGGAAAGGGCTGACCCAGATCAGCCAGGGGCGCAGACGCCCGTGCTTGGTCTGCTTGCGGCCGACGGTGTTGCCGGCGAACAGGTCGGTCACCCCGGCCCAGACCTTGGTGACGCCGTAGATGGCGCCGGCGATCCCTGCAGAGACCCCGGCGATATCCGTCATGTAGACCATGAGGAACAGGGAGGTCATCTGGAAGGCGACGTTGTTGGCGACGTCGCCCATCGCGTAGCCGACGACCCGTCTGCGCGGCAGGATGTCCGTGGTGCTCGGTGCGGCAGCGGGTGCGCTCGCCATGCGGGGGCCTTCTCTCAGATGCCTCGTCCCGGCAGGTGCTTGCCGCACCCCCTGGGCTGGACGCGCAGCAATGCGCGGAGGCCGGGGAGCGGTCATCACCGAGGGACCGTGAACTCAGTCGTTTCGTCGAGCCTGTCATACCTCGCCGCTGTGAGTGAGGGGAGGACGTCCCTTGCCAGCAGTTTCCACCGCGGGGAGTCGATCACACGGTGCTGGCCGACGAGTTCGCGGAACGACCGTGCCCGCCCACGATGCCGCTCTGGGGAAGGTCCGAAGATCCCGAGCCTTCCCGCTCCCGCCACCGTAGTCTGGTCCTCAGACCTGCCCGGCCCCGTGCCCGGGCGTTCGAGAAACCAGTGGAGGACGACGATGTCAGCCGAGAACCCGGACCTTGCGATCGCTCAGGCGGCGACCCTGCAGCCCATCACCGAGATCGCAGAGAAGGCCGGAGTGCCTGCCGAGGCGCTGGTGCCCTACGGCTCCTATAAAGCCAAGGTCGACGTGCGCAAGATGACGCCGACGGGAACCACGGGGAAGCTCATCCTGGTCTCGGCCATGTCCCCCACCCCGGCGGGTGAGGGCAAGTCGACCACCACGGTGGGTCTGGCCGACGCCTTCTCGTTGCAGGGCCACCGCACGATGGTCGCGCTGCGCGAACCTGCGCTCGGACCGATCATGGGGATCAAGGGCGGCGCCACCGGCGGCGGTCACGCACAGGTGGTCCCGATGGAGGACATCAACCTCCACTTCACCGGAGACTTCCATGCGATCCAGATCGCGAACAACACCCTCGCGGCCCTGGTCGACAACCACCTCCATCAGGGCAATGCCCTGAACATCGATCCCCGCCGTATCCAGTGGAAGCGCGTGGTGGACGTCAACGACCGCGCCCTGCGGAAGATCACGATCGGCCTGGGTGGCCCGACCCAGGGCGTCCCCCGCGAGGACGGCTTCGACATCGTCGTCGCCTCGGAGATCATGGCCGTGCTGTGCCTGTCCACCGATCTGCATGACCTCGAGGCCCGCATCGACCGCATCGTGCTGGGCTTCACCTATGACCGCAAGCCCGTGAGCGTCGCGGATCTGGGCGTGGGCGGCGCGGTGACGATGCTGCTCAAGGACGCTCTGCTGCCGAACCTGGTCCAGACCCTCGGAGGGACCCCGGCGCTCGTGCACGGCGGGCCCTTCGCGAATATCGCCCACGGCTGCAACTCGCTGGCCGCGACCCAGCTGGCGCTGTCCCTCGCGGACATCACCGTCACCGAGGCCGGCTTCGGCTCCGACCTCGGCGCGGAGAAGTTCCTGGACATCAAGGCACGGCTCGGCGGCCTCTCCCCCGACGCTGGCGTGGTCGTCGCGACCGTGCGCGCGCTGAAGATGCACGGCGGGGTCGCGAAGGATGAGTTGGCGACCGAGAACATCGACGCCGCCCTGGGCGGCACCGTGAACCTCGCCCGCCACGTGCAGAACATGCGCAAGTTCGGGATCGAACCGGTCATCGCGCTGAACCGCTTCCCCACTGACACCGAGGCCGAGCTCGATGCGGTGCTCGACTGGGCGAAGGAACAGGGATTCCGAGCCGCGCTCTCGGAGGTCTGGGCGAAGGGCGGCGAGGGCGGCCTCGCGGTCGCCGAGCAGGTGCTCGCCGCGATCGAGGAGGACGCCCCCGACTTCCGCCACCTCTACGACCCGGCCGCGGGGATCGAGGAGTCGCTGCGCACCCTGGCTCGTGAGATCTACGGGGCCGACGACGTGGTCTTCGAGGACCGTGCACCGGCGCAGCTGCGGATGCTGAAGCGGAACGGCTGGGACACCCTGCCCGTCTGCGTCGCGAAGACCCAGTACTCGTTCTCCGACGACCCCAAGGCGCTCGGTGCCCCCACCGGGCATGTGCTGCATGTGCGGGATCTGGTGCCGAAGATCGGGGCCGGCTTCGTGGTCGCGATGACCGGCGCGATCATGACGATGCCCGGGCTCCCCAAGGAACCGGCGGCGCTGCGGATGGGCGTCACCGAGGCCGGGGAGTCGATCGGCCTGTTCTGAGCTCGCGGCCCACGGGCCGGGCCGGGCGGGTCGACGAGCCGGAGAGCGGGCCGGGCCGGGCGGCGGCGCTTCCCTACCTGTGGTCGCGTTCGGCGACTTCCTCGGCCTCGAGCTCGGTCTCGTCGTCGAGGTCGATATCGATGATGTCCTCGTCCTCGACCTCGGCTGCCCGTTCCTCCGGGTCCACCCAGTTGGTATCTGTGAGCGGCTCGACGGTCTCAGTGACCACGTTCTCGGGGAAGCGATCGACGTCGCCGTCGGCCATCCCCCGATGGTCATCGCCCTCCTCGTCGATGAAGCCGTCCTCGTCATCGTCGTCATCGTCGGAATCGGCCAGGCGAGGACTGAGCTCATCGATCGCGTAGTCGCCACCGCGCACGAAGCCTCGACGGAAGGCGGCGCGGCCCACCATCACGCTGGCAACCGGCACGGTCAGCATCTGAGCCAGCAGCACCACCAGCAGGAAGGCGGCCAGGGACCAGGACCCCGCGTACAGCGCCGCACCGGAGAACACCAGCATCAGCCCCAGCACCTGCGGCTTGGACGCCGCGTGGATGCGCATCAGCACGCCGTCGAAGCGGTTGAGCCCGATCGCGGAGACCACTCCCAGCAGCACGCCGCCGGCGATCAGCACGGCGGCGATGATCTCGATGGCCGTCATCGGGGCTCCTCCGTCGATCCATGGCGAGATGCGCGGCGGCGCTCATCCTCGAAGCCGCGCGAGCCCGGCTGTGCACCGAACCCCTGCTCGTCCCCGTCGTCGAACGGCTCCGGCGGGTGCGAGTCCTCGCGCTGATCGCTCGGCTGACTCTGCTGGCCCGGCTGATCCGCCTGGCCCTGCTGCCCCTGCCGGTCCGGCCGGCCCGACTCCTCGAGCGGCTCTCCCGGGGAGAGCGGATCCTCGAGCGGTGCCTCGAGCGGTGCCTCGAGCGTCAGCGGGTCCTGGGACTCGTCCGAGAGGAGGGTGTTGTCCGGGCCAGGCGACTCGTTCGGGGTCGGATCCCAGGCCTCGGAACTGAAGGGATCGAGGTGAACCGCCTCATGGGGGCCGGTGTCCGTATGCGGTTCGTCGGCATGGTGCGGGCGTCGGCCCTGCATCGGGTTCTCGCGGGGCACGAAGCGTGCGAAGGTGACGGTGCCGATGAAGGCAAGGCCCGTGAGCGCCAGCATCGATGGCCCGGCCCACGCCGCCTCGGAATGGGCGGCGTAGAGGGCCATGCCCATCACCACGAGCGTGACCAGGGAGTCGCTGGAGATCGCACGATCCAGAATCGTCGGCCCCACCACCATCCGGTAGACCACACCCAGCGCAGCGGCCGCGAGGATGGCGGCGAAGATGACCAGCAGGATCTCGAAAGTGCTCATCGCAGACCCGCCTCCTCCAGGACCTCGCGGCGGCCGACGGCCCACAGCAGCCGCTCCTCCTGGGCGCGGACCTGTGCCCGTGCCTTCTCGACCTCTTCGGGCGTGCCCGCATTGAAGGTGTGCAGGAACAGCATGCCGGTGGCGCGCTGCGCCTCGACCACCACGGATCCCGGGATCAGGGTGCACAGCACGCCGGTGAAGGTCAGGAAGAAGTCCGAGCGCGAGGCCATCCGCACGGCGATCACCGAGCTCGGCGGCTGGGGTCCGGGGCGCAGCGAGTGGTACCCGACCTGAACAGCGGAGACCACCACGTCGTAGAGGAAGCGTGCCGCGAACAGGAGGAAGCGCACCGGGCGCAGGGTCAGCTCGTGGCCCGTCGGCGGCATCGGGAACAGCACGAAGACGAGGACGGCGACCGCGGCGCCACCCAGCAGGTTCTTGAGATCCACACCGCCCCACAGCAGGCACCACAGCGCCACCGAGACCAGTGCCCAGATCCATGAATGTCGAAGATCTTTGAGGCGTCGGAGGATCATTCGTCCACCTCCTTGCCATCGCCATCGCGTCGCTGCCCGGCATCATCGATCCGATACTGCAGGTCCGCGGCGGCCTCGTCACCGAGCACGGCGCTCACGTAGGGGGTGCGCTCGAGGATGGAGCTCGCCGCATTGTCGGCGTAGGTCATGATCGGGCCGGCCAGCACCGTGAGCACCAGGGAGAAGGCGATCATCGCAGCGGTCGCCCCGCCCATCACCTTGGGCAGGGGGACATCACGGGCGATGATCTCGGCGCTGGGCTCCTGCCAGAAGGCGCGGTTCCAGATCTTCGCGATCGCATACAGCGTGAGCAGGCTGGTCAGGACGCTGATGACGATGAGGATCCAGCCTGCGGTGCGGTTGTACTCGATACCCGCCTCGATCAGTCCCACCTTGCCGATGAAGCCGGAGAAAGGCGGGATTCCCGCGAGGTTCATGGCAGGGATGAAGAAGAGCACCGCGATCACCGGGGCGAGCTTCTGCAGCCCGCCGAGCTTGATCAGGTTGGTGGTCCCGCCACGGTGCTCGATCAGGCCCGCCGCGAGGAACAGCGTGGACTGCACGGTGATGTGGTGGGCGACGTAGTAGATGGTTGCCCCCATCCCCAGCTGCGTGCTCATCCCGATGCCGAACAGCATGTAGCCCATATGGGAGACCAGCGTGAAGGACAGCACTCGCTTGAGGTCCGTCTGTGCGACGGCACCGAAGATGCCGATCAGCAGGCTCAGCGCCGCCGCGGCCAGCAGCAGGTTCTGGATCTGGGAGGCGGGGAAGAGCAGGGTCTCCAGGCGCAGGATCGCATAGATGCCGACCTTGGTGAGCAGGCCCGCGAACACGGCGGTGACCGGGGCAGGGGCGGTCGGATAGGAGTCCGGCAGCCACGCGCTGAGCGGGAAGATCGCGGCCTTGATCCCGAAGGCCACCAGCAGCATCAGCTCCAGCACCATCCGGATACCGGGGTCCAGTCCATCCAGGCGCACCGCGAGCTCGGCCAGGTTGACGGTGCCGGTCGCGGAGTACACGGCGGCGATCGCGGCCAGGAAGATGACCGAGCTCAGCAGGGAGACGATCACATAGGTCGTGGCGGCGCGCACCCGGCTGGCGGAGCCGCCCAGGGTGAGCAGCACATAGCTCGCCGCCAGCAGCACCTCGAACCCGACGTAGAGGTTGAACAGGTCTCCGGCGAGGAAGGCCATCGACACGCCGGCCACCAGCGCGAGGTAGGTGGGGTGGTAGATCGCCACCGGTGTCCGCTCGGTGTTCTCGCTGACCGTCTGCGCGCTCGAGTACACCAGCACTGCGAGGGTGACGAAGCTCGAGACCAGCAGCATCAGCGCGGTGAGACGGTCCGCGACCAGCACGATCCCCAGCTGCGGGGTCCAGTTGCCGATCTGCAGGACCAGCACGCCTTCCTGCGAGACGTAATAGCCCAGCACCAGGGAGACGATGAAGATCGCCGCCAGGGTGAGGATCGCGACCCAGAGCTGGATCCGGGTGTAGTGACGCAGCAGCAGGGTGAACGCCGCGCCCGCCAAGGGGAGCATCACCGGCAGGGCGAGCAGGAGTTCGATGCTCATGCCTCACCCCGTCCATCAGTATGTTCGCGGTCGGTGTCGGTGGCGGGGCCCGCGCCGGGAATGCGGCCCATGTCCTCGGTGCTCTGCGGAGCCGCGGCAGGCCCTCCAGGGGCCGGGTCGCCGGGTCGCTGCCCACCCTTGTCGGTGCGGCGCCGGCCGGCCCTCGGGGGCCGCGGGGCACCTCCTTCGTCGGCCTCGGTGGCATCCTGCGGCACGTCCTCGGCGCTGGTGAGGTCCGAGCCCAGCGGATCCTCGTCCTGGTGGGCGAGCAGTCCTTGGGACTGTGCCAGTGCACCGCGCCGGGACTCCTCGGTGAGCGCCTGGGACCAGGGCAGGTGCTCGGACTCCTCGGTGCGGCGCCGGCGCCGACGCAGCACCCGCCGATCCTCGACATCGTCGGGGACCTCGTCATGTCCGAAGAGCTGCCAGGCCCGGTAGGCCAGGGCCATCCCGAAGGCGGTGATGCCGAGCGAGATCACGATCGCGGTGAGCACCATCGCGAAGGGCAGCGGATCGGTCATCTCCGCAGGGTCGCCGCTGCCCTCGAAGGGCGGCAGCCCGGGCTTCCCGGCGGCGATGATGAACAGCACGTTCACCCCATTGCCCAGCAGCACGAAGCCCAGGATGATCCGCGACAGGGTGCGCTCGAGCATGAGATAGACGCCGCAGGAGATGAGCACCCCGGCGATCAGGAGCAACGAGAGGCTAACGGGCATCGATCTCGGCCTCCTGCTGCTGGTCGATCTGCGATCCCAGGGACCGCAGGAAGTCGAGCATCACACCGATGACCACCAGGTAGACCCCGATGTCGAAGATCAGTGCGCTGGGGAAGTGCAGCTCTCCGAGCAGCGGCACGTCCACCACCGGGGTCGCGGTGGCGAAGACGGTGCCGCCGAAGAGGATCGGGAGCACCCCCGCCAGGACCGCGATCGCCATCCCGGCGCCGAGCACGAGGCCCGCCTGCACCGGCGCCGCCTCGCTCAGCTCGTACCGGCCGCCCGCGATATAGCGCAGGGCCAGGGCGAGGCCGGCCACCAGCCCGCCGGCGAAGCCGCCACCAGGCAGGTTGTGCCCGGCCATCAGCAGGTACACCGAGAACATCATCATCAGTGGGAAGGCGAGACGAGTGATCACCTCGAGCATCACCATGCGCCGCTCGGGCGCGAGGGTCAGCCCTGCGGAGAGCCAGGTCCGCCAGCGGTTGCCGCCGGAGACGTCATCCGGGCGGGCATCGAAGTCCAGCGCGTTCTGCGGCAGCTCGGAGTCCATCCGTCGGGGCCAGATCGAGGTCTTGGAATCCAGATCGCGGACTCGGGAGATGGGCCGTTCCCGGCGGGTGACGAAGATCAGCGAGGCCACCCCGGTCGCCACCACCAGCAGCACGGAGATCTCACCCATCGTGTCCCAGACACGGGCATCGACCAGGGTCACGTTGACCACGTTGTGGCCACCGCCGATGGTGTACGCGGGCTCGATCAGGCCCCGTCCCAGCGCCTCGCGATAGCGGGCGTCGGCGGCATAGAGGGTGCCTCCGCACAGCACCACCGCGGTCGCGATCGCGATCCCCCAGCGTCCCCAGGCACCGATGCGCAGGGGCCGGCGGGAGAAGTGGATCGGCAGGCGACGGAGCACCAGCACCAGCACCACGGTCATCGCGGTCTCGACCAGCACCTGGGTGGTGGCGACGTCCGGTGCGCCCGCGACCAGGAACAGCAGGGCGACGCTGTAGCCCGTGACCGTGATCAGGAAGACGGCGCGCAGACGCCGACGGGAGCGGGCGGCGCCGACGGCCGCGAGGGCCGCCACCGGCAGCACGATCAGCTCGAGCGGATGCTGGAAGAGCACCAGGTTGTCCGGCAGCGGCGCCTGGGTCACGGCGACCGGCCCGACCAGCGCGATCAGCACCACCAGCATCGTGCCCAGGGTGTAGGGCAGGGAACCTCGCTGGAACAGCGCGGTGGCCGCGATCGACAGCGCGTCGGTGCCGCGCAGGATTCGACGGAAGCCGCGCTCCGCGTCGAAGGCTTCGAGCAGGCCGCCGTCGGCCCAGCGCTGCGGGGAGACCCGCTTCTGGAGTTTCGCGAACGGCTTGGCGAGCAGGGCCAGCCCGATACCGAGGCCGAGAGTCACCACGGAGGCGAGCAGCGGGACGCCGAGATGCGGGATCACCACCAGGTGCACGCCTGGTCCCGTCTCGGGCAGCACCGAGGAGTAGGTGCGCAGCACCTCCTCCAGCGGGCCGGCGGTGACGGCGAGCGCCACGGAGAACACCGCCACCAGCGCGGGCGGCAGCCAGTAGAGCACCGGGATCTGAGGCTTCTGGACCCGCGGCGCACCCGGAGCGGGCCCGAAGGCGCCCCAGACGAACCGCCAGGAGTAGGCGACGGTGAGGATCGAGCCGGCGATCAGGGAGATCAGCAGCAGCCGCTGCCAGCCGCCCACATACCAGAGCGCGGAGTAGATCGACTCCTTGGCCACGAATCCGTACAGCGGCGGCACCGCGGCCATCGACGCGGCCGAAACAGTGCCGATCACGGCGACCACCGGCGCCACCTTGCCCACTCCGGACAGGACGCGCAGGTCACGGGTGCCGAATTTCTTGTCGATGATGCCGACGACCATGAACAGCGGCGCTTTGAACACCGCATGCGCGATCAGCATCGCGAGTCCTGCGAGCACGGCATCGTGCGTGGCCAGGCCGGTCACCGCGGCGAGGAAGCCCAGCTGGGAGACGGTGCCATAGGCGAGCAGCAGCTTGATATCCGTCTGCCGCAGCGCGCGCCAGCCGCCCACCAGCATGGTCGCCGCACCGACGGCGGCCAGGATCATCGTGACCACTTCGAGGTGGGTCAGCGCCGGGGCCATCCTCAGGATCAGGTAGATCCCTGCCTTCACCATCGCCGCAGCGTGGAGGTACGCCGAGACCGGAGTGGGGGCGGCCATCGCGCCGGGGAGCCAGAAGTGTGTGGGCAGCAGCGCCGACTTGCTGGTCGCTCCAGCCAGGATCAGCACCATCGCGGTGACGAGATACGGGCCGGCCTGCTCCCACATCGGATCGCCGACGATCACCGAGAGCCGCATCGACCCGGCCTGCGAGGCGACCATCAGCAGGCCCACCAGCATCGCCAGGCCACCGGCGGTGGTCGAGATCAGGGCGTTCAGAGCAGCACGCCGCGAAGCCTGCTTGTCCTGATAGTGACCGATCAGGAGATAGGAGAAGACGGTGGTGAGCTCCCAGAAGGTGTAGAGCACCATCACGTCGTCCGCGAGCACCAGGCCCACCATCGCTCCCGCGAAGGCGGTCAGCACGCCGGCGAAGCGGCCGAGGCCGGGTTCGGTGTCCTGGAAGTACCGCGCGCAGTAGAGCAGCACGATCGCGCCGATGCCGGTGGCGATCAGCGCCAGCACCCAGCTCAGCGGATCCAGCCGGAAGGCCAGGTCGATGCCGAAGGCGGGGATCCAGGGGATCGACTCCACCAGCGGGGCGTCCGCCAGGGCCCGGGGATCGATCGTCGCGAGCCAGAGGGCCGAGGCGCCCGGCACCACGGCCAGCGGGTAGAAGGCGTTGCGGCCGAGCCATCGCACCAAGAGGGGTCCCACGAGCGCCGCCACCAAATGGGCGAGCAGCATCGTGAACACGCAAGTCTCCAACCGGTGGAGGGGAAAGGGGCCGATGACATCCTACGGGAGCCGGCTCCCCCATTCCTGAATCCGGGACTTCGCCCCGCACAGATCACCGTACGGATCACGGACTGAGCCGCAGGCACCCCCACCGCTCCGTAGAGTGAGCGCATGGCCACCATCTCGGACTCGGGGGCGCACGTGTCCGCTCCCCGCCTCGCGCGCCCGCCCGTCGTCTCCTTCTCCCTGTGGGATGGAGGGATGTCCGCCTTCAGCTCGGTGATCCTCACCTTCGTGTTCGCGACCTATGTCGCCAGCGCCGTGGCCTCTGAAGGCGCGGTGGGCGAGGAGGCCATCCAAGCTGCCCAGGCCCACGGCTCCCAGGTGCTGACCACCTGGCAGTCGATCGGCGCGGTGGCGGTCGCGCTGCTCGCCCCGCTGCTGGGGAACCTCGCCGACCGCGGAGGTGCGCGCAACACCCTGCTGCGCATCACCACCCTCGCCACCGTCGTGGTGGTCGCCCTGATGCCCCTGGTCGCCCTGGACTCCGACTACCTGATGCTCGGCGCGGCCCTGATCGCGCTGGCCGTGGTGTTCAGCGAACTCGCCGGGGTGTTCGTCAACTCGGTGCTGCCGGAGATCTCCACCCCCGCCAATCGCGGCCGCATCTCCGGCACCGCGTGGGCGGTGGGCTACTGGGGCTCGATCGTGTGCCTGGGCATGGTGCTGGTGCTGTTCGTGATGCCCGGGACCGGACTGCTCGGGATCACCGGCGAGAACGGGTGGAACTACCGGGTGATCCCGCTGTTCGTCGCCCTGTGGATCCTGGTGGGCACGATGCCGCTGATGCTGCGGGCCCCGAAGCACCCCGCCTCCGCTCCGGGGGAGAAGTGGAATCCCTGGCAGGGCTATGCGCACATCGTGCGCCGCGTGATCCGCGCCTTCAAGGAGGAGCCGATCATGCTGCAGTACCTGGTCGCCTCGGCCATCTATCGCGACGGGTTGGGAGCCGTCTTCTCGATCGCCGGCGTGCTGGCCGCGAACGCCTACGGCTTCTCCTTCACGGAGATCATCATCTTCGGCATCGCCGCGAACCTGGTGGCCGGCGTCGGGGTGTTCCTCGGTGGTCGCGTGGACGACCGCGTGGGCCCCCGCCCCGTGATCATCGCCGGCTCCCTCGGGGTGATCGTGCTGGGCCTGGTGGTGCTGTTCTTCAGCTCGAGCCTCGTGTTCTGGGTCGCCGGCCTGGCGATCTGCCTGTTCGTCGGCCCCGTGCAGTCGGCCTCGAGGAACCTGCTCACCCGGCTCTCGCAGCCCGGTCGGGAGACGGAGAACTTCGGTCTCTACGCCACCACCGGTCGTGCGCTGGGCTTCCTGGGCACCGCCGCTTTCGCCGCGACGGTCGCGATCTCGGGCGAGACCCGCACCGGGATCCTGGGGATCGTGCTGGTGATGGCAGTGGGGCTGATCGCCTTCGTGCCGATCCGGCTCGGCGCTGCGGGGCGAGCCCCGGCCGCGTCTTGAGGTCGCGGGCTCCTGCCCCGACAAGCGGGGCGGAGCCCGACGGCTCGGGTCGCCCTCAGCCGAGATCGGCGGGATCGACCAGGAACCCCTCGAGGTCCACGATGTAGCCGCCGACGCTCTCGATGAGGAGTCCTGCGATCATACCGATCCGCCGGTAGGCGTGCTGCCACCGCTCGGCGACCTCGGCCGAGGGGACGTCGACCGCGTCCTCCTCAGGGTCTGCGGTGAGGTGCACCAGCTGGTACTCCACGGCGTCATCGAGCCAGTCCAGCGCGGACAGGGCCGCAGGACGAGAGCTGAGCCCCACCCTGACCGAGATCTCCTCCCCCGCCGGCAGCGGGATCGAGGCGCTGTATCCGGAGCGGGCGACATGCTCGGGGACGTCGTCGAGTGCGATCTCCGGCTCGAGCGGGGTGAGCAGCTCCACCAGGGACTCCGGTGCGAGCGCGTGCGCGCTCACCACGCCCAGGTCACGGATCTGGAAGGGATGCGGCTCGAGCCGCACACCGCCGTCGGTCACCACCGCGCCGTAGAGCCGCCGACCCAGCGACCAGGCGAGGTCCAGCGCCCTGCGCTCCGCCCCGAACGGCATCCCCTCGGGGAAGGCCCGGCCGTAGCCGTGGGAGTCCCCCATCCCCTCGGGCAGCGGCACCTCCCGCTCGCGCGGGGTCTCCAGATCCCATCGCCCTGCGCCGCGCGGCGAGCGGTCCGGCACCAGGCGCACCTGGTCCTCGAGCTCGATCGCGCCGTCCTCGTCCTCGACCGCGTCGGGGAGCACGTTGCGCACCATGGTGAGCACGTCACCGGGGTCGGTCTCGCGGGGCAGCTGCAGACGATGCCGGGTGCGGCTCTGCTCGCCGCTCGGCGACGAGAGCCCGAGGCTCGACGGGGGGACCGAAGCGGTCACTGCTCCTCCTCGACAGGGATCAGGGTGCGATGGAAGTTCTGCGCGGAGCGCGACGGGGTCGGGCCGCGCTGGCCCAGGTAGCGGTTCAGATTCCCGGCGCTGCCGTAAGGGCGCTGGGAGGGGCTCGAGAGCTGGAAGAAGCACAGCTGCCCGATCTTCATCCCCGGCCAGAGCGCTACCGGCAGGGTCGCCATGTTCGACAGCTCGAGGGTGATGTGGCCCTGGAAGCCGGGGTCGATGAAGCCCGCCGTTGAATGGGTGAGCAGGCCCAGCCGTCCCAGCGAGCTCTTTCCCTCGAGGCGAGCGGCGACGTCATCCGGCAGAGTGATCTGCTCATAGGTCGAGGCGAGCACGAACTCCCCCGGGTGGAGCATGTACGCCTCCTCGGGATCGACCGCCACCTCGCGCGTGAGATCGGCCTGCTCGAGCGCAGGATCGATCATCGCGTGCTTGTGGTTGTCGAAGAGGCGGAAGAAGCGGTCGATCCGCACATCCACCGAGGCGGGTTGGATCATCTCGTCATCGAAGGGGTCCAGGCGTACCCGCCCGGCCTCGATCTGGGCTCGAATATCGCGATCGCTCAGCAGCACGGCGCCCAGACTAGTCCCCTCGCGCCGGCGAGGGCACAGCGTCCCAGCATCGGCGCCGCGGGAGTCACGGCGTCGCCGGCGACACACACGGCGCCGCCCACGACAGTCCCGGCGTCGCCTGCGGCGAAGTGGTGCCCGTCGGCGGAGCGACAGCCGTCGACGCCGGAGGAGGCCCTGCGCCCCGCCCGGAGGGGGTGAGGCGCCGGTTGGCACAGCGCCGCCGGAAAGGGGTATGCTGATCCGCGTTGCTCGAGCGGCGGCGGTCCTCCGGGACAGCAGGCCAGGTCGGGCGGCATATCGCGGGTGTAGTTCAATGGTAGAACTTCAGCTTCCCAAGCTGATAGCGCGGGTTCGATTCCCGTCACCCGCTCCACGCCTCACGGCATTCCCCAGACGCCGACCCTCACGGGTCGGCGTTCTGCATCTCCATGGTTATGTCGATCTTCACGGAAGTGTAAGAATGCGGCATGCCCAAGATCATCGGAGGATCCCTCGAGGAGCATCGCGAGCGCACGCGGGAGAAGATCTTCGCCGCCCTCGCCGAGCTGCTCGAGACGCAGTCGTTCGAATCGGTCACCTTCTCCCGCATCGCCACTGCGGCCGGAGTGGGGCGTACAGCGATGTACAACCACTTCCCCGACCGCGAGACGCTCCTGGTCGAGTACGCGATCCATGAGACGACGGACTACATCTCCCAGCTGCGCGCCGGGGTGAGCGATTCCGCGACCCCTCGTGATGCCGCGATCGCCTACGTGCACACCCAGCTGGACCTCACCGTGTCCTTCCATGTCCCGCAGACCTCCGGCGGCGCGAGCCTCACCCCGGAGACGGCTGCCCGCATGCGCGACCATGTGGTGCTGATCGAGGACGTGCTGCGCACGATCGTCACCGAAGGCGTGGCCGGCGGTGACTTCGCCCCTGATCTCGACGTGGATGCGACGGTGCGCATCATCAACGGGCTGCTGGTGGGATCCTCTGCCAAGCGTTACTCCCGCGCGGCGCTCGAGAGCTTCGTCCTGCGCGGCCTGGGCGTCGCCGAGGGCACCGGCGACTGACGTCAGCGCGGCACCCCTGAGCAGGACAGAAAGCCCGAGCAGGACAGAACGAAGGAAGCGCCCCGGTCGTTCCGCAGCTGCGGAACGATCGGGGCGCTTCCCTGTGCGAGTGCGGGGAGCTCAGTCCTCGTCCTCTGCGGCGGACTCGTCCGCAGCCTTCGCCTCGACGCGGCGCTGCTTGCGCTGGCTGCGGGTCAGCTTCTGGGCGGATACCGGGACCTGCTCGTCGTCGACCCCCCAGTCCATCGCGTCCAGGCCCTCGTCCGCGGTCTGCTCATCCCGGGCGAACAGCGGCCGGGAGATCTCTCCCTCGCCATCCTCGAGGTCGACCTCGGGAGCCGTCGCCGCCACCACCCAGCAGATCAGCATGATGATCAGAGCGAGCACGGCGATGCCCCAGCGCAGGAAGGCACTGGTCCCGTCGGTGGTCATCCCCACCACGGCGCTCACGCTCAGCGCCGACAGCAGCGAGGTGGTCAGCGCCAGCGGGAGTGCGACGGAGCCGACGGCAGCACGCAGGATGCCTGTCAGCACCGTACCGCTGAGCGCGCCGGAATGGCCCCAGGAGCCGCGCCCGCCGTAGCGGCCGGAGCCGATCACGGCCGCGGCGTTCTCAAGGGTCGAAGCAGAACCCAGCAGCCACAGACCCAGGCCGGTCGCGGTGAGCACCACGCCGATCACCAGGCCGGGCAGAGCGCCCGGGCCCAGTCCGAACCCGGCCACGACCGGCATCAGCACGGCCAGCACCACGGAGGGCACGGCGGCGCGGCGCACCATCTCCGACACCTCGACCAGCTCAGCCCGGGTGCGACCCTCGAGCATCGATGCGCGGGTCTCGACCACGGCGTTCGCGCCGAGGCGGCGGGCGCCGTCGAGCAGCGAGGAAGTCACCAGCAGCACAGTGATCACACCCAGACCCACCCCGCCGAGCACGGTGAGGGAGCCGGGCCCGACGGCGTGCAGGGCACGGTCCTCCCAGACGCTCGCGGCACGGGGGGCGAGCTGCAGAGCGCTGCCCAGCGGGCCCAGCACCGGCAGTGCGGTGAGGGCGCCGGCCAGCAGCAGCGCCGCGCGAGGGCCGGTCGCAGCGCCGGCGCCGACGTTGGCCTGGCCGGCCGCGGCCTCCGGCCCTTCCGTGAGCGTCGAAGCCAGGAGCGACCCAGCATGGCCCGCCACCACGATCAGGGCGCCGATTCCGGAGTAGGCCAGGAGCGCGAGTGCGAGGGCGGGCACCCCGGCGGAGAGCACAGCGATGACCGTGGCGATCAGGACGAGCAGGGCCATGGCCCCTGCCGCGGTGAGTGCGGTCGAGCCGAGCCCTGCGGTGAGGCCGAGCGCCCCTCCGGTGCGGCTGGTACGGGCGGCTCGCAGCACGGTCCCGCCGAGTCGATGGCCGGTGCCGCCCAGCAGCACCACCGCTCCGAGCGCGGTGAGCGCGCCGAGGCCGAGGGCGATCGCGACCACCACGTTGGGAGTGATCGAGTAGAGCGCGAGGGTATCCAGGAAGGTGCTCGCGTACTGCGACTCATCGGTGTTGGTGATCCATTGGCCCATGTCGGCCAGGGCACCTTCGATCTGCGGCTCGAGCTGCTCTCGCGGGGTCGGGGTGCCGCCGGTGATCGCGGGGTCCGTGAAGTTCTCGAGACCCACGTCCTCGAAGCGGAGGTTCTTGTACAGCGAGGGGATCCACAGCGCAGCGGCGGCGACGGCACCGGCGGCGCCGAGCACCGACGGGATCAGACCGCCCAGCCGGAGCGCACCGCGCTCATGGCCGGCGCTGCCGACATGCGGCATCACCGCGGTGACCGCAGCGGCCAGCAGCGCCACCCCGAGGCCCAGCAGCACCACGATGAAGCCTTCAGCTGCGAAGACGGGAACGCCCAGCAGCACCCCGACCGCGGCGACCGCCGTGGCCACGGCGACCAGATCGGCGCTCAGCGCGCCACCGCGACGGAACATGCGGGCGCTGCGCAGGTGCGGACCGCCGAGGTTCTGGGGATCGTCGGCATCCAGCTCGTGCTCATCGGTCCCTACCAGGAGTCCGGCGGCGGAGGCCGCCGCCTCGATGGGTGCCCCGCAGACCCGCAGCGCCAGGGCGGAGATCGCCGCGCCTGCCGCCAGCGCCATCAGTGCGGGCCCGGCGGTCGTCTGCAGGAACCACACGATGATGACGATCGGGACGATCGCGACGGCCAGCGCACCGGTGACCGCGAGCGCTCCCAGCCGGGAGATCATCGCTGCGCGGCGCTCGGCGGCGATGCCGAGGGCGGCCAGCTGGATGGCGATGCCGCGCCAGGCCGCGAGCGGACCCAGGGCAACACCGACCAGCAGCAGCGCGGAGCGAAGGATCCGATCATCGGTGGTGCCGGGGGCGAGGTAGAGCACGACGGCGACCGGCAGGCCGATCCACAGCATCAGCGAGCCGGCGGAGAGCAGCTGCGCACCGAGCCGCTGGCCGAGGCCGTCATCGACCTGGTCGTTGTCCTCGTCTCGGCGCAGGCGGCTGGGGATGACGGCCCCCGCGACGAGGGCGGCGAGGGCGAGCATGCCGAGCACCAGGAGGGTCCAGGCGAGATCGTCGCCCAGAGGGAATTGCGTGATCAGATCCACGAGAGAGCTTCCGACGACGGGGCTCGGCAGGCCGAGCAGGTCAACGCACCGGAGCAGGGCTCCGGCGGACGAGAATAGCGGAGGGTGGGGGTAGGGCCCGGCACCGACTCAGGCCAGCAGCGAGAGATCGAGATGTTCCGGCCCACCGTCGACGACCCGGATCGGGACCCCCCAGTCCTGCTGATGCATATGGCAGGCGGGGAATTCGACCGCCGGATCCGCATCGCAGGACGCAGCGCGGGCGCTGACATGCAGCACACCCTCGGTATAGGCGGGGTCCAGTTCGAGCGTGCGCTCGAGCGCGGTGTCCACGCCGGCGCCGGCGGTGAGCATCGAGGTCGGGGTGGTCGAGATGGTGACCTGGGTCGAAGGGCCCAGGGAGTCATCGAGCTTGTGACCGGGCGGCGGGGTGAACAGCACCCGCACGGTGAGCGGGCCCGGGCCCACCTCGGTGACCGGACGTTCGGAGCGCTGGGCGCCCTGGTCGATCATCCGTTCGGCGGCCTTGGCCACCGGCACCCAGGTGATGCGGTGGGTGCCGGACTCGACGACGATCAGCTGGCCGATGCCGTCCACCGGCGGGCCGACGATCGCATCCGACGGCTCCTTGAGATCGGTGGCGACGGTGACCACGTGCGCGCTTCCAGCACCGGATCCGTCATCTGCTGCGCCTGTCGTGGTGTCCGTCGCGGTGCCGGTGCCCGCGGCGCTCGGCAGGTCCGCGATCCCGACCATGCCGCTGAGGGCGGTGATGCCGCCCGTGGTGGCGCTCTCGCCGTCCGTCGCAGACTCCTCGATGATCCGGATCGCACCGTTGTAGGTGTCGCTGACCGCGATGCGGCCGTCGGGCAGCGCCGTCACCCCGAGCGGGTGCTGGAGCCGCGCAGAATCTGCGGGGCCGTCCACGTGTCCGAAGTCGAAGAGTCCGTGTCCGACCAGGGTGCTCACCTGCATCGTCCGCGGGTCCAGGACACGCACGGCGGAGGTCTCGGAGTCGGCGATCACGATGCGACCGTCGGGCAGCTCGTCGAGGCCGGAGGGCTGCGCCCACCAGGAGGTCACGGCGGGGCCGTCGACCAGGCCCTCCTGGGTGGTGCCGGCGAGGACCATGAGCGCCCCGGTGACCGGGTCGAAGGTCCACAGCTGGTGGATGCCGGCCATCGCGATGACCGCCCGGTTCAGCACGTGCGACCAGGTCAGGTCCCAGGGCGTGGAGAGCGCATAGGTGAGGGCGTCTCCCTCACCGCGGGGCAGCGGCTCACCCTGCATCCACTGCGCACCGGAGCCGGCGACGGTGGTCACCTCGGTCGCGGTGCGGGAGCGCAGCAGGCGGTCCTGGCCGACCTTCACGCCGCGCAGACGGTGATTGACCGTATCGGCGATCAGCAGGTCGTAGCCGACCTCGGCGGCGATCTCCTGCGGGAGGGCGAGGACGCCGTTGGGCTCGGCGAACTGCGCGGTCTCCTCGTCTCCATCGGCGTGGCCGCGGGTCCCGTTCCCGACGATCGCGTCGACCGTCACCCCGTCGTTCTGGAAGACGACCAGTCGGTGCTGACCGGCGTCGGAGACGATCAGGCGCCCGTCGGGCAGGATCGAGAGCTTCGAGGGGAAGCGGAGGGTCTGGGGGGGTGCGCTCCGTGAGCACGGTGGGCGCGGGGCCGCGACGCAGGGAGCCGTCGGCCTCACCCTCGGCGACCAGCTGCTCGACGAGCCGGTCGAGGTTCGCGGCATGCCCCTCACCGGAGAGGTTGCCGGCGATGCGTCCGTGGGTGTCCAGCACCATCAGGGTGGGCCAGGCGCGGGCCCCGTAGGCGGTCCAGGTCTCCAGCTCCGGGTCGTCGATGACCGGGTGGGTGACCTCGTAGCGCTCGATGTTGGCGGCCAGCGCGTCGGGGTCCTTCTCGAACTCGAACTTCGGCGAATGCACCCCGATGACCACGAGCTCCTGCTCCCACTTCTCCTCGAGGGGGCGCAGCTCGTCGAGGACATGCAGGCAGTTCACGCAGCAGAAGGTCCAGAAGTCCAGCAGGACGATCTTTCCCTGCAGCGACTCGAGGTCGAGCTCCGCACCTCCCGTGTTCAGCCAGCCGCGGCCGCGCAGGGCGGAGCCGTGGGCGCGGGCGGTCAGGGGCGCAGAAGGATCGGGCGCTGTGCTCATGAGGACCAGTGAACACCGGAACGACGTCGCAGGTCGAACTTGGGTGACATGCGCGGACATCCAGGACGCTGTCCGGCCCGTCCTCCTCCGTCGACGAGCATGCCCTCCCCCGGTCGAGGGACGAGGTCAGTGCGGTGCTCGCCGCTCACCAGGTGCGGATCCAGGCCGCGAGGTCGGGGTCGGCGAGCGAGGTCAGCGCCAGGTCCGCTGCCGGGGCATCCCAGCCGGGTGCGGGAACCGCGATCAGGCGCAGGCCCGCGTCGCGCGCGGCCTGGGCACCGGTTCCCGAGTCCTCGAAGGCGAGCACTTCGGACGGTGCCAAGCCCAGAGCACGGGCCGCAGCGGCGTACATGTCCGGGGCGGGCTTGGGGTTCTCGACGGTGTCCGACGCCTCGAGCACCGCGAACTGCTCGCGCATCCCGCCGAGGGTCAGCTTGTCCTCCAGCGCGGCCAGCCAGGAGTTCGAGGCGCAGCCCAGCGGCACCCGCTCCCCCGCCAGGCGCAGGATCTCCTCGGCGCCCGTCATGGGGCGGATGCCCGCGGAGAGCTCGCGCTCGAACACGCGGTGGAGATCGGTGAGGACCTCCTGCTCGTCGTGACCGGAGCGGCGGGAGATCAGCGCGGCGGCGACCTCGATGGTGGAGCCGTGCAGCACCTGTTCGTCACCGGCCTGGAGCTGGGCGCCGTGCGCCGCGACGACCAGATCCTCGGTGCGCTGCCAGATGGATTCGGTATCCAGCAGCAGACCATCGCAGTCGAAGACGACGGCGCGCGGGGTCCACTCTCCGAAAGCCTCCATGAAGCGGGCCGGAACCTCGACCCCGCTCATCGTCGCAGCTCCCAGCCGGTGATCCAGCTGCTCAGCACCGGATCGGCCATGGACTCCAGGCGGCGCGGCGAGCGCGGCTGCTGCCCGGGGATCGACGGCACCGCGATCAGCTGCAGGCCCGCCGCGAGTGCGGCTTCCGCACCTGTCTCGGAGTCCTCGAAGCCGAGGCAGTCGGCCGGGTCGGCCCCGAGCGCGCGGGCTGCGGCGAGGTACATGTCCGGGGCGGGCTTCGGTTCCCGGACGTCCTCGATCGCGATCGAGGCGTCGACCACGTCGGCGATCCCGAGGCCATCGAGCTTGGCATCGAGCAGATCGCGCGGGGAGTTCGAGGCGACCGCGACCGGGCGTACCTCGGCCATCGCCCGCAACGCCTCGAGCGCGCCGGGCAGCGGGTTCAGCTGCTCCCCGATGTGCTCGCGATGTGCGGAGACCAGCTCCTCGCCGACCAGGTGCGGGTCCTTGCCCACGGCCTCCGCGATGGTGATCACGACCATCTCCACGGCACGGCCGGTGATCGCGCGGCGGGTGGTCGGGTCCAGGCTGGCGCCATGCCGGGCGAGGTAGTCGTCCTGCAATGCGACCCACTGGCTCTCGGTATCGACCAGCAGCCCGTCGCAGTCGAAGATCACTCCGCTCGGCGACCAGCTCGGTGGCCACTGGTCCAGCGGGGAGGCGAGAAGTGCTGCAGGCTCGGAGGTCATGGTGGCCAGGGTATCCACCCACCCTGCACGAAGGGTGACCCGCTCACGGCCAGGCCTCCCCTGCGCACCCCACGCCCACGCCTCAACCCCACCCACACCGCACACACCCACGCAGAACAGGGCCATCCCCTCTGAGCTGTCGCCTACCGGGTGCGGACGCGACAGCTCAGAGGGGATGGCCGTGAGGTGAGCCTGGGTCAGGCGGCAGTGCGCAGGTCAGGCGGCAGCGGCAAGGCCCTGCTCGATGTCGGCGAGGATGTCGTCGATGTGCTCGATGCCCACACTCAGGCGCACGAAGCCGGGCTCGATCCCTGCTGCTCGCTGCTCCTCCTCCGAGAGCTGGGAGTGCGTGGTCGAGGCGGGGTGGATCACCAGCGAGCGCACGTCACCGATGTTCGCGACATGGGAGTGGAGGGTCAGGGCGTCCACGAACCGCTTGCCGGCCTCGAGCCCGCCGGGCAGGACGAAGCCGAGCACGCTGCCCGCGCCGCGCGGCAGGTACTTGTCCGCCGTCGCCTTGTAGGGGGAGGAGTCCAAGGACGCCCAGGTCACGGTACCCACCCGGTCATCACCTTCGAGGAAGGCGGCGACCTGGTGAGTGTTCTCGAGGTGACGCTCCATGCGCAGCGGCAGCGTCTCCAGGCCCTGCCCGATGAGGAAGGCGTTGAACGGGGAGACGGCCGGGCCCAGGTCGCGCAGCAGGTTGGTGCGGGCGCGGGTGGCGAAGGCTGCGGGCAGGCCCGCGAAGACGAGGCCGTTGTAGGACTCGTCAGGCTCGTTGAACTGGGGGTACTTCTCTGCGTGGACGGCGAAGTCGAAGCTGTTGCCGTCCACGATCGCGCCGGCGATCGAGGTGCCGTGGCCGCCGAGGAACTTGGTCGCCGAGTGCACGACGACATCCGCCCCATGCTCGAGCGGGCGCAGCAGGAAGGGGGTGGCGACGGTGTTGTCCACGATCAGCGGCACGCCGATCTCGTGGGCGACGTCCGCGATCGCGCGGATATCGGGGATGTCCTGCTTGGGGTTCGGGATCGACTCGACGAAGAACCCGCGCGTGGTCTCATCCGCCGCAGCGCGCCAGGACTCGGGATCCGTCGGATCCTGGACCCACTGCGCCGTGATGCCCAGGCGGCTGAGCGTGTGCTTGAAGAGGTTGAACGAGCCGCCGTAGAGGCTCGGGGAGACGGCGATGGAGTCCCCGGAACCGGCGAGGTTCAGGATCGACAGGGTGATCGCGCTCTGCCCGGAGGCGACCAGCAGCCCGGCTGCGCCGCCCTCGAGTGCGGCGATGCGATCCTCGACCGCGCCCTGGGTGGGGTTGTTGATGCGGGAGTAGATATGGCCGGCTTCGGCGAGCGCGAAGCGGTCCGCCGCGGACTCCGCGGAGGGGAACACGAAACTGGTGGTCTGGTGGATCGGCAGGGCTCGTGAGCCGGCGTCCGAGTCCGGGGTCTGGCCGGCGTGGATGGTCAGGGTCTCGAACTTGTGCGTCTGCTCGGTCATGGCGGTGCTCCTCCTGGGACGGGTATCGGGACCAGCCTGACCCGGCAGAGACCGCTGTGCCGAGAAAGATGAACGTCTGTGACAGCGCCTCACCGGTCGGACTGACTCTCACCTTCCGAGCTCGAGCACCTCGCCCTGCCAGCGGCTGCGCAACCAGCGGTCATGGGAGGCGATCAGCAGGGTGCCGCCCCAGTCCTCGAGCGCCGCCTCGAGCCGGGTCGCGGTGATCAGCGCGAGGTGGTTGGTGGGTTCGTCGAGCACCAGCAGCTCGGGCGGGTCCAGCAGCACTGCCGCGAGCATCACCCGTCGCAGCTGGCCCCGGGAGAGCAGCTCGAGGGGGCGGTCGAGGTCACGCGGATGGACCAGCCCGAAGAGCTCCGGCACGGTGCCATCGGCCGTCGTCTCCCGTCCGGCGGCGGTCTGGAGGTGCTGGCGGACTGTCCTGCCCGGCGCCGCGTCATCGTCCTGGCCCAGGTGCCCGATCCTGAGCCCCCGTGGCCGGTCCACGGTGCCTGCGGTGGGGGTGAGCCGGCCGGCGATGAGATCGAGCAGCGTGGACTTGCCGCTCCCGTTCGCGCCGGTGATCAGCAGCCGCTCCCCCACCGAGAGGCTGAAGGAGGTCGGCGCCAGGCGCTGCGTGACTTCGACCCCGCTGACTGCGAGCTGCACGGTGCCGTCCTGGCCGCGTCCGGCGGCGTCCGGGAGGTGGGTGAGGTGCAGTTCCGCTGGCGGCTTCCGGACCTGTGTCTCCTCGAGCTGAGCCAGACGCGCCCGCGACTCCCGGAGCCGGCGGGAGACGACGGTGGCGTTGCGGTCGGCGTAGAACTTCTTCGCCGCCCGGGCCTCGGTGCGGGGCGCCGCCCCGGCGTGGCCGACGCTCGCGGAGTCCTTCACCGCCTGGCGCAGCACCGTCAGCTCCTCCTGCTCGGTGCGGAAACGGTGCTCCCACCGGTCGCGCGCCTCGAAGCGGGCCAGCAGGTAGTCGCTGAAGCCGCCGGTGTAGGCGCTGAGCCCGCCGGGCTCGGTGGCGAGCGGGGACTCGGCAGGGTCAAGATCCAGCTGGGCGGCGGTGGCGTCGTCGAGAAAGGCACGGTCGTGGCTCGCGATCAGAACCGGTCCGGGATGGGCGGCGATCGCACCGGCCAGGAAGGCGGCGCCGTCGTCATCGAGGTGGTTGGTGGGTTCGTCGAGCAGCCAGGTGGTGGGGCGGGCGATGAGCAGATGCGCGAGCGCGAGGCGCTCCCGCTGTCCGCCGCTGATCCGGCCGATCTCGGTGCCGGGAGCGACCTGGCCGAGGCCCACTCCGCTCAGCACCTCCTCGGCACGGCGCTCGGCGTTCCAGACGTCCGCGAGCGTCGCCTCGGCGAGCAGGGTGTCGTAGCGGTGCGTCGCCTGCGCGGAGGGTTCTCCCCCGGGCGCGGCGAGGGCCTCTCCCGCAGCGATCAGCTCCCGTTCGAGGCGCCGTGAGCGCTCGAGGGCATCCGCGACCACCTGGTCGATGGTCGCTTCGGGGCCGAAGGGAAGCTCCTGCTGGAGCACGCCGACGGGTCCGGGTGCGCGCCAGGTGCCCGCGTCGGGAGCGAGCTGCCCGGCCAGGATCCGCAGCAGAGTCGACTTCCCGCTGCCGTTCTCTCCGAGCAGTCCGGTGGGCTGGCCCGCGGGCACCACCAGGCTCACGTCGGTGAGGACGCGGCGGTCCGGGAAGGAGAAGGAGATCCCGTCGGCTCGCAGGTGGAGGGCCGGGTCGCCGGTGGCGGTCGCCCTCGCAGGGGCAGAGGGCAGGGGCGTGGTGGGGTGCGCGGGCATGGAGCAGCTCCTCGACAGGGAGGGTCGGTGGACGACGAAGGCTGATCACAGGCGCATGAGAGCACCGTAGGCGTCCCGCGGGCTGCGGTCCAGCGAATACTCTCCGCGGTGCTCCGCCGGGTTCAGCCCTGACGGTGAGGCGCGGGTCAGTCCCGATGCTCCAGCGCGGTTCAGCCCTGCTGCTCCAGCGCGGCCACGGCGGAGCGGATACCGGCCGGGTCCCCTGCCCGGTGGGCATCGCGCGGGAAGCGTGCGAGCACTGCCTGCGCGGCGGCGGGCTCGGCGTCGGCCAGCAGCGCGACCAGGGCCACCCGCACACTGCCGGCGGCGGCCTCGAGCACCTCGGCGGCGTGCTGCGGGGTCGCCCCGCTGGCCTGCACCAGCATCCGCACCGTGCGCGCCACGAGCTTCGCGTTGGTGGGGCGGACGTCGATCATCAGGTTCCCGAAGGTGGTGCCGAGCCGCACCATCGTCGCTGTGGACAGGGCGTTCAGGGTGAGCTTCTGGGCGGTGCCCGCTTTCATCCGGGTGGAGCCGGTGACCACCTCGGGGCCGACGTCCAGCAGGATCGGATGATCGGCGAGCGGGGCGAGCGAGGCCTGCGGGTTCGCCGAGATCAGGGCGGTGGGCATCCCGGCGGCGCGCGCCGCCTCCAGGGCGCTGCCGACGAACGGGGTGCGGCCGCTCGCGGCCAGGCCGATCACCACGTCCCCGGTGCGGCATTCGGTGCGCACCAGCTCGGCGCCGGCCTCCGCCGAGTCCTCGGCACCCTCGACCGCGGTGAGGAAGGCTCCGTCACCGCCGGCCAGATGGGCGGTGATCATCGACGGATCGGCGTTGAAGGTGGGGGCGAGCTCGACGGCGTCCAGGACGGCGAGCCGCCCGGAGGTGCCCGCCCCGAGGTAGTGGACGGTGCCGCCGGCGGCAATCGCCGCGACGCAGGTCTCGACCAGGGCGGCGATCTGCGCGGCCTGCGCCTGGACCGCTGCGGCGACGGTGGCCTCTTCGGCGAGGATCACGTCGACCATGCCGCGGGCATCGAGCGCATCGAGCTCGGTGCTGGCGGGATTGCGCTCCTCGGTCGGGGAGGCGAGGTCGACGAGGCGCACGTCGAGAGCACTCTGTTCCGGCTGGGGGGTGGTCACGTCGGACTCCTGGGAATCGGGGCTGGATATCGGCGAGGCGATGCCGCCGGACCCTCATCGGTCCCCGGGCGTCGCTCACCGTGCTGCGGACCAGAGTAGCGAGATCTCGGTACCCTCCCGCGCCGCTCGCCTAGCATGTGTGGTCCAGACGAAGGGGATCCCGATGAATGCCTCCGATGCCGAGGCGCCGGCCGGCCAGCCGACGACGGGCGACGATGCCGCAGCGCAGACCGGTGACGTCGACCAGCGCCCGGCCGCACCCGCGTCACCGGCTCTGGTGATCGCTGGAGATATCGGCGGGACCAGCTCCCGCCTGGTCCTCGCACCCTGGGACGGCGCCGTGATCGCGGAGGCGGAAGGCCCGGGGGCGAACCTGCGCTCCTCGGGAGCCGACGCCCTGGACAACCTGGTCGAGACGGTTCGCGAGGTCCTGTTCCAAGGCCGTCGGGCGCTGGGGCAGGACAGCCCGGGCGATCACGGTCTGGGACGGGGCAGCGAGGTGGCAGCGGTGGCCCTCGGCATCTCCGGGGCGGGGCCGGCGCGGGCGATGGAGGTGCGCAGAGCGGTCGGCGAGCGCCTGACCCGGCTCGGCATCGACCCCGCCCGGATCCTGATCACCGATGACCTGCACACCGCCTTCCTCACAGGCGACGTGGGCGATGACGGCCTGCTGGTGCTGGCCGGGACCGGCGCCGTCGCGGTCCGCTTCCAGGGCCGGGAGGCAGTGGCCCGTCGCGACGGGATGGGCTGGCTGCTGGGCGACATCGGCTCGGCGGTCTGGCTGGGACGCCGCACCCTCGAGGCGGTCGCCGCAGATATCGACGGGCGCGGACCGCGCACCCAGCTCACCGAGCAGGTCGGTGAGCTGCTGGGCCTGGATCTGCGCGAGGGGCTGCTGCCCCCGTCGGCCACCGGCGATCCTCGCCAGGACCTGATCCGTGCCTTGGACGAGCAGCTCCCCGCGGGTGCTCCGGCGGCGCTCGGACGCTTCGCCCGCCTGCCGGGACTGGTCGATACAGATCCTGTGGCCCGCGAGATCCTCGACGTGGCGATCCGCCATGTGCTCGAGACCGTGCACGCGCTGGACCCGCAGGGCGAGTTGCCCGTGGTGCTCGCCGGGTCGGTGCTGGCAGGTCCAGGGCCGATCCGGGAGGCCGTCGAAGCCGGGCTGCAGGCCGCGGGACGCACCTTCCGGACCGCTCCCACCGGTCTGCCCGGGGCTCTGCTGCTGGCTCGCGAGCTCGCAGGAGAGCTGCTGCCATGACGGACTCCCCCGCCGCCGGCCTCCCCCTGGACGAATCCGAGGGTCATGAGCAGTCTCGACGTCCCGTCGATCACGCTTGCGCCGTTGCGGCATCCCCCACCAGCCTCGACGATTAGGATGGCCAGCGTCCGCCCGCTGCTGAGCCGGGTGTCCGGGATCGTACCGGGCACCGCGCGCCGCCCGACTCGGAAGAAGGCTCTTCTCGATGCCCGATCTCCACGACCAGATCCCCACCCGCGAGAAGGTGCTGATCATCGGCGCCGGCCCCGCCGGTCTCGCCGCTGCCGCAGCGCTGAAGGCGCTCCAGGTGCCCTTCGACCTGGTGGACCGTGCCAAGCACGTCGGCGGGATCTGGGACCCGGAGCGCGAGGACTCCCCGGTATGGCCCACGCTGGAGATGATCTCCTCGCGCGAGCACACCCAGTACGAGGACATGCTGCAGCCGGTCTCCTTCCCGGAGTTCCTCTCGCCCACCCAGATGGCGAAGTACCTGCGCGCCTACGCCGCCCGGCACGATCTCACCGAGCATTTCCGTCCCCGCACCACGGTGCGCTCCGCTCGCCCCTTCGAGGAAGGGGTGTGGCAGGTCGAGCTGTCCACCGGCGAGATCGGGATCTACCGCGCAGTGATCTCCGCGCACGGCATCACCGAACGGCCCCACCGGCCCGACTGGGCCGAGGACGTCCCTGCCTCGGTGCGGGTGATCCACTCCAAGGACTGGAACGGCGCCGACGGGCTCGAGGGCCAGCGGGTGCTGGTCGTCGGCTCGGGGCAGTCCGCCGCCGATATCGCGGTCGACGCCGCCCGGCGCGCCCTCGAGGTGCGCTGGTCGATGCGCACCGGTCACTGGGTGGTGCCGCGGCGCATCGCCGGGGTTCCCGGTGACGTGGCCGCCTCCCGCGAGCCCGCCGCGCTCGGCGGGTTGAACGCGAAGATCGCCGAGACGCTGATCCGTCGCACCGCCGGAGATCCTGCCGCTGTGGGCCTGCCCGTGCCGGCCGCGCCGCTGCTCGAGGATGCCGTGATCGTCTCCGACGATGTGCTGGACCGGGTGCGTGAAGGCCGGATCACCCCTGCCGGGGCGGTCACAGGGGTCGATGCCGACGGCATCGTCACGCACCTGGGCACCGGGTCCCACGCCGGGCATCTGAGCTTCGCTCCGGACCTGATCGTGCTCGCCACCGGCTATGAGTCCGGCGCGGACCACCTCCCCCAGGATGTGCTGCCGCGCACTGCCGGCGGCGACCTGGACCTGTTCCTGGGTGCCTTCGCCCGTGGCCGCGATGACCTGGTGATCCTGGGTCAGCAGCGGGTGGCGGGCGGCGTGCTTCCGATCCTGGTCGAGCAGGCCGATATCGCGGCTTACATGCTGGCCGCGACCCGTGATGGCTCCTCCGCCTCCTCCTCTGCTCTCGCGCGCTTCCGTCAGCTGCGCGCCGGCGCAGAGTCCGCGGTCCCGGTCACCCATCCGGATGCCGAGGGTGGATTGCTGGGCCGGCTGGGCAGCGTGTTCGGCGCGCACCGGGTCACGGCGCGCAGCGCAGCCACGACGCACGAGACCGGCGAGAAGCTGGTCCCGTCCGTCGACCGCGACACCCTGCTGGCTCGCCTGCGGTCGGTGCGGGGACTGTTCGTCTGACCCCCGCCGCGCCCGCCGGGTGAACGAGCACCGGCTCAGGCGGGCGCTGCGGGCTCGGCAGGGCGCCGGCGCGGCCCCAGCACCATCACCGCGGCGACCGCCACCACCATCAGCACCGCGATGCCGGCGCGCTGCTGATCGGCGAGCGCATCGGCCCACCAGGTGCGGCCCGTGGCACCGAACCAGCTCGCCGCCAGCAAGGTGTCGGTCAGCAGCAGCATGACCCCGGCGCCGAGGCCCAGCAGCAGCGGTGCCCCGCGCACCAGCAGTCGCTGCCAGTGCGGCGCCGCGGCGGGCATGGCCCGGAGGGCGAGCGCGGTGAGCACTCCCCCGCCCAGTGCCAGCAGCTGCAGCGCCAGATGCGCGGCGTGCCCGTCCAGTGCGAGTCGGAGGACGGGGGTGACGTAGCCGGCGATCAGCAGCAATGGTCCTGCCAGGGCCAGCAGAGCGGCCGGCCACCAGCGGCTATCGCACAGGGTCCGCAGCCGCTGCGGCACGGCGCCGACGCTGCCCAGCAGCACTCCGGCCGGGACCATCAGCAGCACATGCTGCAGCACGTGGGCGGAGAGGAGGACCTTGCCGTAGACGTTCAGCGGCCCGCTGGTCATCAGCACCAGCACCATCGCTCCCAGCAGCAGGCGCAGGCTCTGAGCGCGCGTGCGCTGCGGTGCGCGGGGCCGCCACCAGACCAGCAGCAGCACGCAGGCCAGCGCCATGCCGAAGGGATCCGGCCGCCAGGCGGTGAGCACAGTGGACAGCTCCGGCATCGCCGGCAACGGATAGCCGGTGAGCACCCCGGCGGTGCCGCCGGGCGGGGTTCCCGCCTCAGCCGGCGGCGGGGAGGAGCTCATGGCAGCGGCGAGCGCCACCGCGAGCCCCATCAGGGCGAGCTCGAGCAGAGCCAGTCGCCGATAGGTGCGTCGGGCGTGCGTGCCCGCCTTCTCCTGGGAAGTTCCTCGGGCAGTGTCGAAGCCCTCCGCGATCTGGCGTCGCTGCAGCACTCCGAGCCCGCCGAGCAGGAGCAGCAGCACCGCTTTGGCGACTCCCAGCTGCACATACGGGCTGGTGAGGATCTCTCCGGGATGGTTCATCCTCACCGCGAGCGCCCACACCCCGCTCAACGCGAGCGCCACCCAGCAGATGAGGGCCAGGAGGGAGTAGCCGCGCACGATGGCCCCGTCATCGCGCCCGCGGTCCGGGAGGAGCTGCAGCACGGCCAGCCCTCCCACCCACACTCCCACCGCGAGCAGGTGGATGAGCATGGTCGAGGTGCCCACCTCGTGGGTCTCGTCGCCCGCGGCGTGGCCTGTCATCGCGGCGCAGAAGGCGATCATCCCGGCCAGCGCCGCAACCGTGCGGGCGATGGGCACGGAACTGCCGAGCACCGAGACGGTGGTGGCGGCGGCGGCGACCACGAGCGCGGCCAGCAGCCAGATCCCCAGGTCGGTGGCGACGAAGACTCCGAGATCGGAGCCGAAGCGCGGGGAGCCGACGGGCTGCCCGGTCGCGACCGCATAGGAGAAGGCGAGCGATGTGCCTCGGGCGAGGGTGGTGATCGCGGCGGCGATTCCCACCACGATCATCACGCGGGAACGGTCTGCATCATCACGGAGCAGCCAACCGGCGATCACAGCGCCGCCGAGGGTGAGAGCGGCGGCGAGGTCGGCGAGCGTCGCCGCGACCGGTGCGCCATGGCGGGCGATCGGCCCCGCATCCATCAGCACCAGGTTGTCGCCGCCCGCAGCCGCGGCGGCGAGCACCGAGATCCCTGCGAGCAGGGCGAAGGCCCCGAGCAGGATCACGATCAGCACCGGGCGCGTCTGAGGAGTGGCGGCGGCCCTCATGAGGCGATCACGATTCCCAGCCACAGCGCGGCCATCCCACCGCCGGCGCTCAACATCAGATAAGCCAGGGCCAGGGAGAAGGTGGTGTGGCGCACCAGTTCGACGATGTCGAAGGCCGCGGTGGAGAGCGTGGACAGGCCGCCGCAGAAGCCGACGGCCAGCAGCAGGTAGACGAACTCGCCGGTCCCTGTAGCGGAGCCGAACTGTGCGACCACGAGCCCGATGAGGAAGCAGGCGATGAGATTGGCGCCGAAGGTGGTCCACGGGCGCACCCGGTCACCGTTGGCTGCGGTGCGTGCCACGGCCGCTCGGGTGATCAGCTCGCGCAGACCCCAGCGCGCGACGGCACCGAGTCCGCTGCCGAGCCCCACCAGGACGGCGGCCAGGAGATACGCGCCGGCGCTCATGCCCGGTCCTCCTCAGCGACAGCATGGGGCTCGGCGTCATGAGGCTCTGCGTCACGGAGCTCGACCCCGTCGGCCTTGACCTCTCGAGGCACGGCGAGGCGCCGGCCGAGGATCAGACCCAGGATCATCCCTCCGAGGCACAGCACCACAGTCACCGTCCCGTAGCTGAGGGCGAGGAGCGGGAAGTCGGCGCCGATCATCGCCGAGCCTTCGAGCACCACGGCGGAGAAGGTCGTGAATCCGCCGCACAGGCCCGTGCCCAGCAGAGGCTGCATCCAGGAACGTCCGGAGCGCACTTCGAGCACGCCGTTGAGCCCGCCCAGCGCCAGGCAGCCGATCAGATTCACCCAGATCGTCGCCCAGGGCAGCTCGACCAGCGTCGGGGTGGTGACCGTCGGGGCCAGCACCGAGAGGGTGAACCGCAGGATCCCGCCGAGCGCACCACCGGCCGCGACCAGCAGCGCGGTCTGCCACCAGGTCAGGCGCACTCGGACCGGGCCAGAGCCCAGCGTCTCGGAATCGATGACATCCTCGAGGTGCACGGCGGCCATTTCGACCGTGTGCATCCTCGGGTCATCGCGACGCGGGGCGCGGGGCGCGGGAGAAGGGCTCGAGGTCACCGACACAGCGTACCGACGACTGCGCCGCCGCTGCGCAGTTCGTCGCTCAACCGTCCACCTCCAGGTCGAGCTCCTCCCGCTCCGCCTCCGCCGCCGGCTCGCACGCTCGCCGACGACTCCAGCTGCGCAGTTCGTCGCTCAACCGTCCACCTCCAGGTCGAGCTCCTCCCGCTCCGCCTCCGCCGCCGGCTCGCACGCTCGCCGACGACTCCAGCTGCGCAGTTCGTCGCTCAACCCCATACAAGTCCCAGCGAGGGGTCCTCCAGCACTGCGGAGACGTCGCGGAGGAGCTCCGCACCCAGCGCCCCATCGATCAGGCGGTGATCGAAGCTCAACGAGAGCGTGGCGACCTTGCGCGGCACGATCTGCCCGTCGACCACCCAGGCCTTCTCCTTGATCGCGCCGACCCCGAGTATCGCGGACTCCCCCGGGTTCAGGATCGGGGTGCCCGAGTCGATGTCGAACACGCCGTAGTTGGTGACCGTGATGGTGCCGTCGCGGGTGTCACGCAGAGAGGTGCGGCCGGCGCGGGCGGTGCGGGCGAGCTCGCTGATGCCCTCGGCGAGCTCCCGCAGGGTCATCAGATGCGCGTCCTTGAGGTTGGGCACGATCAGTCCGCGGGGCGTGGCCGCGGCGATGCCGAGGTTCACGTAATGCTTGTAGACGATCTCCTGGTTGGCCTCGTCCCAGGAGGCATTGACCTCGGGATTGCGACGGATCGCGACCAGCAGCGCCTTCGCGATCACGGCGAGGGGGCTGACCTTGACGTCGGTCCACTCCCGCGAGGCGCGCAGCTGGTTGACGATCTGCACCGCGCTGGTCATGTCGATCTCGTTGAACACCGTCACGTGCGGCGCGGTGAAGGCCGAGGCCACCATCGCCTCCGCGGTGCGCTTGCGCACCGAGCGGATCGGCACCCGGGTGGTGCGGTCATCACTGGTGACGCCCGAGAAGGGCTGGTCGCGCGTGGACTTCATCGCGCCGCCGAGACCCTCCGGAGCCTGCGGAGATTCCTCGGGGAAGTAATCGCCGTCGACCTCGCCGCCGTAGGCGCGCTGCTGCGCGTTCAGCACGTCCTGGCGGGTGACGGTCCCCTCGGGCCCGGTGGCCAGCACGTCATGCAGGGCGACACCCAGATCACGGGCGAGCTTGCGCACCGGTGGCTTGGCGAGGATGCGGCCGATCGGCACCTGTTGACCGTCATCGGACTGGGCCTGCTCGGCGAGTCGGCGCCGACGGCGCTGCGGGGTGGCCTGCGCGCCATAGCCGACCAGGTTCTTCGGCTCCTCGGTCGCGGTGGCCGACGGAGCAGAAGCAGTCGCGGCGGCGTCAGTGGCCTGCATCGCGAGCTCCTCCGCCGACGGGTCCGCCTCGGGCTGCGACGGGGCAGGCACTGCGACGTTCGACTGCGGGGCGGCGGGCTGCGGTGCGGCAGCAAGCACCGGGCCGCCGGCGGTGTCGACCTGGATCAGTCCGGCACCGATCGGCACCTCGTCACCGACCGCGACGAGGATCGCGACGACGGTGCCGGCGACGTGGGTGGACAGCTCCACGGCGCTCTTGGCGGTCTCGACCTCGACCACGGCGGCGTTGATCTCCACGCGATCGCCCACGGCGACCTTGATCTCCAGGATCTCGGCCTCGGTGAGGCCCTCCCCGGGGTCGTTGAGCGGGATCGTCACGATCGTGCTCGCGCCGGGTGAACCAGCGGAGCCTGCGGGGGTGGCGGCATTCATGGTCGTGATCCTTTCACGCGGGGTGCGCTTCCGTCAGTGCTCGAGCAGGCGGTCCACGCCGTCGAGCACCCGGTCGAGGTCGGGGAGGTAGGCGTGCTCCATCCGCGAGGGCGGATAGGGCAGGTGGTAGCCGCCGACGCGGAGCACCGGGGCCTCGAGGTGATAGAAGCACTCCTCGGAGATCCGCGCCGCGATCTCGCCGCCGAGACCGCCGAGCACGGGGGCCTCGTGGGTGATCAGCAGGCGGCCGGTGCGCTGGACCGAGGCGATGATGGTCGGGTAGTCGATGGGTGCCAGCGAGCGGGCGTCGATGACCTCCAGGTCGATGCCATCCTCCGCAGCGGCCTCCGCGCTCTCGAGCGCGAGCGGCATGCTCGGTCCCCAGGCCAGCAAGGTGGCGTCGGTGCCAGGTCGCACCACCTTCGCCTCCCAGGGGGACAGCTCGGGGCGGTGGTCGGGGTCCACATCTCCCTTGACCCAGTACCGCTTCTTGGGCTCGAAGATGATGACCGGGTCCTCGCACTCGATGGCCTGGCGGGTCATCCAGTAGGCGTCCTGGGCATTCGCTGGCGCCAGGATCCGCAGGCCCGCGGTATGCGCAAACAGCGCCTCCGGGCTCTCGGAGTGATGCTCGATCGCGCCGATGCCGCCGCCGTGCGGGATGCGGATCACGATCGGCATGTGCACCGTGCCGTTGGTGCGGTTGTGCATCTTGGCGACCTGGGTGGTGATCTGGTTGAAGGCGGGGAACACGAAGCCGTCGAACTGGATCTCGACCACGGGCCGGTAGCCGCGCACCGCGAGACCCACGGAGGTGCCCACGATGCCGGCCTCGGCGAGCGGGGTGTCCACCACGCGCTGGGAGCCGAATTCGGCGTGCAGACCGTCGGTGACGCGGAAGACGCCGCCGAGCACGCCGATGTCCTCGCCCATCAGCAGGACCTTGTCATCCGCGGCCATCGCATCGCGCAGCCCGGCGGTGATCGCCTTCGCGATCGGGAGGTTGGTGCTGCTCATGCGCGCGCCCCCTTCTGCTCGGAGTCATCCTGCGAGGAGTCCTCGTCGTCCTCGAACTGGGCGATGTATTCGAGGTACTGCTCCCGCTCCGCCTCGACGATCGGATGGGGCTCGGCGTAGGCGTGGGTGAACATGCCCACCGGGTCCGGGTCCTCCATGCCGTGGATGTGGTGGTGCAGCTGCATGGCGAGGTCGTGGGCCTCCTCGTCGCAGCGGGCGATATACGCCTCGTCGATCTCCCCGAGCTGCTCGAGGTGGCGGCGCAGGCGCAGGATCGGATCCTTCTGGGCCCACTCCTCCTCCTCGGAGGAGGGACGGTAGCGGGAGGCATCATCGCTGGTGGTGTGCGCGGCCATGCGGTAGGTGAGGGCTTCGACGAACACGGGACCCTTGCCCGCCCGCGCCGAGTCCAGGGCGATGCGCACGGCGCCGAGCACGGCGAGCACGTCGTTGCCGTCCACCCGCACCGAGGGGATCCCCCAGCCGCGGGAGCGCTGGGCGAGCGGGACCCGGGACTGCACCGAGGTGGGCACCGAGATCGCCCACTGGTTGTTCTGGGTGTAGAAGACGACGGGGGCCTGGAAGGAGGCGGCGAAGGTGAAGGCCTCCGAGACCTCTCCCTCGCTCGAGGCGCCGTCGCCGAACAGGGCGAGCACCGCGGTGTCGGTCTCCGGCTGGCCGGTGCCCACCACTCCGTCGCGCTGCAGGCCCATCGCATAGCCGACGGCGTGCGGCGCCTGGGATCCGAGCACGATCATGTACGGGTGGGTGCGCAGCTCATTGGGGTCCCAGCCGCCGTGGCTGACGCCGCGGAAGGACTCCAGCAGGCGCCAGGGCTCGATCCCGCGGGCCCAGGCGATGCCGTGCTCACGGTAGGTGGGCACCAGGTAGTCCTGCTCGCGGGAGGCGTGGCCGGCACCGATCTGGGCTGCCTCCTGGCCGAGCGCGCTGGCCCAGAGCCCGAGCTGGCCCTGGCGCTGCAGGCTGGTGGCCTCGACGTCGGCCGCGCGGATCATCACCATGTCGCGGTAATAGCCGCGCAGGCGCTCGGGGGTGGCCAGGCCACTCTCCTCGAGTACAGCATCGAGCTCTGCGTGCGGGGTGCGGGTGCCGTCGGCTGCGAGGAGCTGGACCATCGGCTCCTCAGCCGCGACATCTGGGATCGTGGAACGGAAGACACTCACCGGGTCAGCGTAACTTACGGGACCGTAAGGTCAAGGGTGATCCGGTCGGTGCGGCGTGCCGTGGGAATCGCCGGGCGGCCGCTCAACGGCGGCGGTCCTCGAGTGCGGCCCGGGTGCGGGCGAGCGCTGCCGCGCCGGCATCAGGCAGGACGTTCCCGATCGCGACCAGCAGGCAGTCCGCGATGGTCAGCTGGGCGATGCGGGAGGAGGTCGCCCCGGCCCGGAAAGAGGGCTCGCGCGAGGCGGTGAGCAGCACGGAGCTGCTGCGTCGGGCGAGCGGGCTGGCCGGAGAGCCGGTGATCGCCAGGGTGCGCGCACCGGTGCCTTCCGCGATCTCGAGCGCGTCCAGCACGTCGGTGGTGCGGCCGGAGTCCGAGACTGCGACCAGACAGTCCTCCTCGCCGAGCGCGGTCACCGCGGGCAGGGCGTCGTGGACGCTGGTGAGCGCCTGCGCGGAGAATCCCAGACGGGTCAGCTTGTACTGCAGATCCGTGGCGGCGAGGCCCGAGGCTCCCACCCCCACCAGGAGGATGCGGCGCGAACTGCTCAGCATCCGGGCGGCCTCCTCGAGGACGGCCAGGTCCAGCAGCCGCACCGTGTCGCGCACAGCGCGGGCGTCGGCCGCGGCGATCCGGGCCACGCTGATCTCGAGCGGATCCGCCGGGTCGATGTCGACGGGGAAGGCCAGCTCTCCCTCATGAGCGGCCGAGCGTGCCGACTCCTCCACCAGCGCCGAGCGGAAATCGCGGTAGCCGGTGAAGCCGAGCTCGCGGGCGAAGTTCACCACCGAGGACTGCGCGCAGGCGGCGGCCGCTGCGAGCTGGTCGATGGTCAGGCGGCCGGCGGCCACCGGGTCCGCGAGGATGACGTCCGCGATGCGCCGCAGCACAGGCTGGAGATCGTCTCGGCGCCCACGCAGGGTGGGAAGGACAGGCACCGCAGGCGCTCCCGAGGCAGCAGGCGTGGCCATCAGTCAGCCTTCCCCGTGCCGGGCACGATCTCCAGGCGGCCGACGGGGTGCCGCTCCGTCGAGTCCGGCATCAGGTCGCGCAGTCCGTGGGGCGGGGTGAGGGTGCCGAGCACCCGGGGCGCGCGGGCACCGGTATGGGAGGTGCCGTCGGCCCGTCGGAGCGTGCCGGGCAGGCCGTGCGCGCCGAGGTAGCCGAGCAGCGCGATCAGCAACGCTTCCTTGGCGTCGGCCGGGATGCCGAGCTCATCGGCGTCCAGCAGCGGCACCGTGCCGAGCTGTGCTGCGAGCCGCTCTCGCAGCAGCGGGTTGCGGATCCCGCCGCCGGAGGCCACCACTCGGTCGATCCCGAGGTCGCGCAGCGGCCGAGTGATGGTCACGGCGGTGAGCTCGGTGAGGGTCGCCAGCAGATCCGGCAAGGAGAGGGCGGCGAGCGCTTCCGCGCCGAGCAGGTGACGCACGTACGGGCCGTCGAAGTGCTCGCGGCCGGTCGAGCGGGGCAGGGGCAGCGCATAGAACGGATCGCCGAGCAGGGTGGTGAGCGCCGCGGCATCGACGGTGCCGGTGCGGGCGAGGGCGGCGTCATGATCTGCGGGGAGTCCGGTCGCGGCGTGGATCGCGGCGTCGAGCAGGGCGTTGCCCGGTCCGAGGTCTCCCGCGATCACGTCGGCATGCTGAGCCTCGCCGCCGAGGACGCTCACGTTGGAGATGCCGCCGATGTTCAGCACTGCGGTGCGCTCGGGTCTGTCGCCGAGGAGCAGCTGATCCAGCAGCGGGGCGAGCGGGGCGCCCTGGCCGCCGGCGGCGACGTCGGCCGAGCGCAGGTCGTGCAGGACCGGCAGCCCGGTCGCCTCCGCGATCCGGGAGGCGTCGCCGATCTGCAGAGTGGCGTTCACGGACCCGTCGGGCCGCACGTCATGGTGGAGGGTCTGGCCGTGGGTGGCGACCAGGTCGGCGCCGCCGTGCACAGGCAGCACGGCAGCGGCAGCCGCGGCGAAGGCCTCCCCCACGGCGGCGTGCAGCCGATTCCAGGTGGCGACGTCTGCCGGGGCGGGCGGCAGCACTGCTCGCAGCGCCTGCCGGGTTTCCTCGGGCCAGGGTTCTTCGCCGAGGTGCAGCAGCCGGGCCTGCAGTGTCGCGGAATCCTCGGGGTCCCGGGCGAACTCCACCAGGGCCACGTCGATCCCGTCCAGGCTGGTGCCGGACATCATGCCCAGCACCCGCATCCCCATCAGCGCTGCCCTCCGAGCATCAGGTCGACCGCTGCGCGCATCATGGTGCGGCCAGCGCCGTGGGCGAGCACCAGGCGGCGATGGCCAGGGGCCGCATCGGGCACCCCGGTGTGGACCACGATCGCCTCGGGATGCCGGGCGAGCAGGGCGGCGAGGCGCTGGCCCTCCTCGGGGTCGCTGCGCGGCAGCCGGGTGATCGCAAGCAGCTGAGTGGCGATGCTCTGCTGACCGGACGGGCTGAGCTGGCCCGGCAGGCCCGGAGGGACGACCTGGCCCAGCAGGTCCGGAGGGCCGGCCTGACCGAGCTGGTCGGGATAGTCGGGCTCCGCGGCCTGCACTCCGCGCTCGCGGAGCGCCTCGACGAGCTGCTGGGTGCGGGCGCCGGAGGCGTGCTGGGCACGGACGCGCAGGTCCACCACCACCGCAGGATCCAGCGTGAGGGCGGCGTTCCGGGCCCGGACCGCACGGGCCGCCGCCGCGGCGCCGAGCTGCTCAGCGCGGCGCAGTGCCTCCTCGAGCTCGGGAGCGGGCACGAACTGGCGCCGGATGCGCAGGGAGTGCAGGCGGGAGCGGGTGCGCTCGGCCCGGGCGCGCAGCGTCGCCCGTGGGAGCCGGCCGGAGTCGATGGCGCCGAGCAGCGCGTCATGGGCCTCGCGGAGCATCTGCTGGTCATCGCGACGCAGCGAGGTGCCCAGGCACAGCAGGTCCGCGCCGGCCTCGATCGCCCGCACCACAGACTCGCCGTAGCCGGGATCCGCGGCGACGGCCGCCATGTCCAGCGCGTCGGTGATCACCAGGCCCTGGTAGGTCCCGCCCACGGCACGGTCCAGCAGCGGCCGCGACCAGGGGGAGATCGAGGCGGGGCCGGCGCCATAGGCGGGGACCAGCACATGCGCGGTCATCACGCTGTCGAGCCAGGGTGCGATCCGCCAGGGAGCCAGATGCTCGCGCTCGAACTGGCGGGTATCGAGGCCGATCAGCGGCAGCGCGGTGTGGGAGTCGGTGGCGGTCGCTCCGTGGCCGGGGAAGTGCTTGGCGCAGGTGCCGAGTCCCGCCTCCATCAGTCCGGTCGCGAACGCCTTGGCGTGGGCGGCGACCCGGTCGGGGTCGTCGCCGAAGGCACGGGTGCCGATCACCGGGTTCGCCGGATCGGTGGAGACGTCCAGGACAGGGGCGAGGTCGAGGTCGAGGTCGCAGGCGGCGAGCAGGTCTCCGAGCGCTTTGCCGACCTCGCGGGTCAGCTCGATGTCGTCGGCCTCCCCCAGCGCCCAGGCGGTGGGCAGGAAGGAGCCGGTGACCGCCTGGAGGCGGGTGACATCCCCGCCCTCCTCGTCGATCGCGACCACGCACTCCTCGGAGCGCGCGTGGATCTCGCGGGCGAGGCGCCGGGCAGTCTCAGCATCGGGGGTGTTGTGCCCGAACAGGATCACCGAGGCGAGGCCCGCGTCGAGCACCTCCCCCACCCAGTCCGGCAGCTCGGTGCCGGTGAAGGGTGCCATCAGCACACCGAGCGCGTCAGCGTCCCAGGAGTGGGCATCCCATGCATCGACATCCGAGCCGTGGGCGTCCCACGAGGCAGGTTCCATGCCTCAGCCTTTCACGGCGCCGGCGGTCATGCCCTGGGCGAGGTTGCGCTGGACCAGCACGAAGAAGATCACGACCGGCAGGGTGATGATGGTCGAGGCCGCCATCACCGAGCCCCAGTCCGCGGTGTTCTGCGTGAAGAAGGTCCGCAGGCCCACGCCGACGGTGTATTTCGAGCTGTCCTGCATGAAGGTGAGGGCGAAGATGAACTCGTTCCAGGCCGTGATGAAGGAGAACACCGAGGTGGCCACCAGGCCCGGTGCCACCAGGGGCAGCAGGATGGAGCGGAACATGCGGAACCAGGAGGCGCCGTCCATATAGGCGGCCTCCTCGAGCTCGCGCGGGACCGCGGCGACGAAGCCGCGCAGGTTCCAGATCGCGAAGGCGAGCGAGAAGCCCAGGTAGACGATGACCAGCCCGAGCAGGGAGTTGAGCATGTTCAGCGTCCGCGCCTGCAGGAACAGCGGGATGACCAGCGCTTCGAGCGGAACCATCTGCACCATCAGCACCATGATCAGCACCTGGGTGCGCAGCCGGAAGCGGAAGCGCGCCACGGCCACGGCGGCCAGCAGGGCCACGATCGCGGAGAGCAGCACGGTGCCCAGCGCCACGATCACCGAGACCCGTACATACCGCAGGAAGCCGGCGTCGACCAGCACATAGCGGAAGTGGTCGAGGGTGAAGCCGCTGGGCAGCAGGCTCGCCCCGCGGGAGAGGGGGCTGGTGTCCACCGCAGTGGAGACCATCCAGTAGAAGGGGAACAGGCTCAGCGAGATGAGCACGACGACACCGATCGCCTTGCCGGCGGTGGAGGCGGGGGTCCGACGGTTCACAGCTCGTCCTCCTTCATCAGCGTCCGGATGTAGACCACCGAGATGATCAGCAGCAGCACGGTCAGCAGCACCGCGATGGTGGAGCCCATGCCGTACTCGCCCTGGGCGAAGGACTGGGTGTAGGACCACACGCCGAGGTTCATCACGGAGCGGGTGGTGCCATCGCCGCCCGGCATCAGGAAGATCTGCACGAAGACCTTGAAGTCCCAGATCGTCGAGAGGATCACGCAGACCGCGATGATGGGTCGCAGGGTGGGGACGGTGACATTCCAGAAGCGTCTCCAGGCATTCGCGCCGTCCAGGGCTGCGGCCTCGTACTGCTCGGTGGAGACCGTCATCAGCCCCGCCAGCATCGTCACCGCGATGAAGGGGAAGCCGTGATAGACCACGTTGATCGTGGCGATCGCATAGAAGGTCCAGCGGTTGGTGAACCAGTTGTAGCTGCCCGCCTCCATGATCCCGAGCCCGTCGAGCGCCGAGATCACCAGGCCCGACTGCGCGTCGAAGAGCCACACGAAGATATAGGTGCCGGTCAGCGCCGGGACCGCCCAGGCGACCATGACCGCGGTGGTGCACAGCGACCGCCACATGGTGCCCAGCGAGTTCAGGAACAGGGCCACCACGGTGCCGACGATCATCGTCAGCACCACGCAGACCACCGCGAAGCCGACGGTGTTGGGCAGCACGGTCTTCCACAGGAAGGGATCGCTGAGGACCTGGACGTAGTTGTCCAGCCCCACGTAGTTGGTGTCCCCGCGCAGCAGGTTCCGCAGCTCGTAGTCCTGCAACGACAGGTTCAGCACGCGCAGCATCGGCCACAGCAGCAGCACCCCGAGCACGATCAGGCCGGGGGCGAGCAGGAGCCAGGGGGCGGCGGCGCGGCGCAGGCGGCGCCCCAGCGGGACGGTGCGGCGGGTGAATCCCTCCGCACCGTCCTGCCGGGTCTCGTGAAGGGTCGAGGGCGAGCTCATTCGGAGAAGAAGCCGTCCATCTCGGCAGCTGCTGTATCTGCGGCGTCCTGCACGGAGGTGCCCTCGAGGATCGTGCCCACCAGCGTGCTCATCGTCTTGGCGCCCTCGATCTTGCCCCAGGCCGGGGTGACGGGGACGGTCTTGCCGCCTTCGGTCATCTGCTGCGCGAAGACCGCGGTGAGCTCGTCACCGCCGGCGACCACCTCGTCCATCGTCTCGATGGTGCCGGGGAAGTAGTTGGTCTCCTCGGCCCAGCGGGTGGCGAAGTCACCGGTGGTGATCATCTTGATGAGCTCGAAGGAGAGCTCCGGCTCTTCCGTCTCGAGGAAGCGGCACATCAGGGAGCCGCCGAGGAAGGACGGTGCGACCGGGCTGTCCTTGGCGGGGATAGTGAAGGCCACCAGCTTCTCCGCCAGCTCGGGATTGTCCGCGCGGATGGTGGCGGGGACCCAGGAGCCGGTGATGAACATCGGCACCTTCTCCTGCAGGAACTCGGCGAGCGCCTCGGTCTCGACCCAGGTGCTGGCCGCGGCGGTCGAGGAGTTGTGCTTCAGCGCGAGGTCCGTGTACCAGGTCAGGCCCTCGACGGCCTCGGGAGAGTTAACCGTGGCGCTCCAGGTGCCGCCCTGCTCCTCGGCGATCTCCCCGCCGGCGCCCCAGATGAAGGGAGTCGCGGAGAAGATGCTCGCGCCGGGGACGGGGAAGGAGATCCAGTCCGGGTTGTGCTCCTCGAGTGTGGTGATCATGGTCAGCAGCTCGTCCCAGTTCTGGGGCTGAGCGTTGACGCCGGCCTCCTCGAGCATCTCGCGGTTGCCGAGGATCGAGCGCACGCCCGCGTACCAGGGCATCCCATACATCTCGCCGTCGAGGGTGCCGGCGTCGACGAGGCCCTGGACCAGTCCTTCGGCGAGACCTGCGGCCTCGATGTCCTCGGTGAGCACGTCCAGGCCACCCGCGTCGGCGAACTCGGGCACCCAGGTGGTGCCGACCTCGGCCACGTCCGGGCCGGTGCCGCCGGCCATGGCGGTGACGAACTTGTCGTGGGCACCTTCCCAGGGCTGCACCTGGACGTCGAGGGTGGCGCCGGTGGCCTCGGTGAACGCGGCCTTGAGCTCCTCGATGTAGGTGTCGGCGCTGGCGTTGGTGCCCTCCATCAGCCACATGGTGATGGTCTTGCCCTCGCCATCGACCTCACCGCCGGAGCCGGTGCCTCCGGGGCCGCCGGAGTCCCCTCCGCAGGCGGCAAGGGCGAGCGCGGCCGAGCCTGCCGCGCCTGCGGCCAGAACGTGTCGTCGAGCGATCATGGATGACTCCTTCGTCGGTTCTCGGGCGCGGCGTCGGTCACGGGAACCGGCCGGTGAGAAAACTTCATTCCAATGGGTGACGGGAGTGAAGTTACCACTTCTGGCGCGCCGCGCCACCCCTGAGCGCCACCGTGCCCCGACTGTTATACAACCCCCTTGCCTAATGAGCGAGCCCTCGGGCGCCAGAAGGCCTCCCACGACGACTGCGGGCCGGACACCACTCGGTGTCCGGCCCGCGCTCACGGCGTCATCACGTCACTCCGCGACGGTGCCCTTCGCCGCTTCCTGGGCGGCGTAGAGCGCTTCGAGGTCGATCGGCTCCTGGTCCGCATCGAGGTCCTGGACCGGCAGCGGGCAGTCGCCGAGGTCGCGGATCTCGAGCCGCTCGCCGGCCTGGTTCATCGACTGGTGGGCGATGACGCCGGGCAGGGTGTAGCGGGCGGCCTGCCAGGCGTTGACCATCGGCTGCATGCCGTCGGCCACGGCGCGGGCGAAGTCGTCGACCAGGAAGTGGTGGGCGCCCTCGTGCCCGTTGGGCAGGCCCTGGAACTCCTTCGGCAGACGCTCCTGGTGGTGGGCGGGGGCGGCGCCCGCGACGAAGGCGTCGCGCAGGGCCGGGGAGACGTCCGCCAGGCGCGGGTCGTCCAGACTCATGGTCGCGCCGGTGGCGATCTGCTCGGTCACGTCCAGCACGCGCTTCTTGTCGTGCCAGTAGGTGACATCGATGGTCTCTTCGAAGGAGGAGTCCTCGCCGAAGAAGCGGAAGCGGGATTCGCGCTTGTGGCTGGGGTAGCCCACGCGGCGCAGCTCGTTGGTGCGGAAGGCGCCGCCGTTGTCCATCCCGAACAGGGCGAAGGCGTTGCTGACGTCGTTGCCGAACATCGAGACGTCCTTGTCGAACACTCCGTCGCCGCGGGTGTCGGGCCGGCCGAGCGCCGAGACGGAGGTCGCGTGCCGCTCACCGATCACGCCGAGGATCCCGCCGATGGAGTGGGTGGGGTACAGCAGCGGCGGATAGGACGCCGTGGCCTTCCAGTTCTCACCGCCGGAATACTTGTAGGCGTCATAGAAGCCGAGGTCCATGTCGTGGACGTAGTCGCCCTCGGCGTAGAACACCTCACCGAAGGCGCCACTGCGGTGGATCCGGCGGGCCAGCACCACGGCGGCGTTGTACTGGCTGGTCTCGCCCATCATGTAGACCAGGCCCGTGCGCTGCACCTCTTCGGTGATCGCTCGGATCTCTTCCTCCTTGATCGCCATCGGCACGGCGGAGTAGACGTGCTTGCCGGCGCGCAGGGCGGCCAGGGCATGCTCGCCGTGAGTCCAGCGCTGGGTGAAGATCGCGACCGCATCGACATCGGAGGCCAGCAGGTCCTCGAGGGTGTCGAATCGCTTCGCGAAGGTGACCCCGCGTGCTTCGACCGCGTCGATCCGCTCAGGCACGGCATCGACGGCGTAGAGCGCGTCGATCTCGGGATGGGCGGCGAAGAGCTCCGCGAAGTGAGAGCCGAACTGACCGATGCCGACGATACCCAGCGTGAATGACATTATTCCTCCTTGAAAGTAAGTGACGGGAGGAACGCTACGTCAGGTCACGGGGGTGCGGCAAGCCCTCAGCGGATGCCAGGCGAAATCAGAGCTGGCGCCAGCGCCCCGAGCGCCAGACATCGCGCCACAGCGGCACCTCCTGGCCGCGCGCAGCCATCCTGCGGCGCAGGTTGCGGCGCGTGATCAGCATCCCGGCCACCCCGATCGCGAGCATCGGCAGCTGCACGGCGAAGGCGAGCCGGAAGGCCTCGAGGTCGTAGTTCCCGTCGGGCCGCAGCAGGTCCAGCACCACGCCGATCAGCAGGATCGAGATCAGACCGCCGATGAAGCCGCCCATGATCACCACTCCGGTGGCGGTGCCGAGCCGGTGCCGGGCCATATCCGTGCGCGGGAAGTCGAAGCCGACGCTGCTGGCCGGCCCACCGATCGAGAAGCCGGCGACCAGCAGGATCAACAGCCAGATCGGCGCCGGACCGGGCCAGAGCACGAGCGCCAGCAGCGGCACCCCGATGCTGGCCACGATCACCAGCACCAGGGTGGAACGGCGCAGCGGGTGACGTTGGGTGAGCGAGCCGATGACCGGCCCGGCAATGATCGCGATCACCACCAGCACCGTCATCACCGCCGAGGCGGCGGGCCGGCTGAGCCCCTCCCCCGCGGTGAGATACGGATATCCCCACATCATGGAGAACGCGATCCCCGTGAAGCCGGCGGTGAAGTGCGTGAAGAACCCCAGCTGGGTGGAGGGGTGGCGGATGATCCGCACCAGCACCTGCGGGATCCGGCGCAGATCCTGCTTCACCCGCGGGCGGGGCACCCCCGCCGGGGTCGCGCGCACCACGAGCAGCACCAGCAGTGCCGCCACGGCACTGAGGGAGGCGGCCGACGTGAAGGCGGTGCCCCAGCCGGCAACGGTCAGAAGCGCCACGAAGGGCACCGCCGAGGCGATCTGCCCGACCTGGCCGAGGATGCCGGTGAGCTGGGTGAGCAGCGGTACCCGGCTCGGCGGGAACCAGGCCGGGACCAGGCGGATCGCGCTCGAGAAGGTCAGCGCGTCGCCGGCACCGAGGATGATCCGGGCGATCATCGCGCTGCCGACGGTCTCGGTCTGCGCCATCAGCAGCTGACCGCCACCCATCAGCAGGGCCCCGGCGATCAGGGTGACGCGGGAGCCGTAGCGGTCCAGCAGCACCCCGGCGGGGATCTGGCAGATCGCGTAGACGGCGAGCTGGAGGACGACGAAGGTGGAGACGATCGTGGCGGAGGCACCGAAGCGTTCGGTGGCCTCGAGGCCGGAGACTCCCATGGTGGTGCGCTGCAGCACCGCGATCGAATAGGCCATCACGGCAGCGATCCACACCACATAGGCACGGGGCCCGCCGAGGGCGGTGCGGGGTGCGGTGGGCGTGCTCATGAAGGGTCCTTCACAGTGGTCGGGGTGGGGCGTCGGGCAGTCGGACAGGACGCCTCGGGCGCCCGTCCCGCAGTGGCTGGGTCCCGACCACCCCCGAGGCTATCGGTGAGAGGCGCTCCTGCGGTAGTGATGGCCGCCCCATGCCATCGGCGACGCTCCTGACCCGCACCCGGGTGATCCGCACCCGAGGCGCTCGCGGTGCACGAGCCGGAGATCCACCGGCCGGTGATCCACAGGTCGGACCATGGATCGTGGCCGTGCGGACGCGGGCTATCCTCCGTGCCATGCGCATCGCGACAAGCAGCTGGTGGACCGCCTGAGGGCGGTCCCCTGTCGCATGCGCTGACACAGAAGCCGCCCGCTGCCGGGCGGCTTCTTCCTGCAATGGAGCAGCCCGCGACGGGCCCGTACCTCTAAGGACCCTCATGACCAGCACCGCCCCGTCCACGGCATCGTCGGACATCTCCTCCTCGGGAATTCCCGCCCCGTCGGCGACCGAACCTCGCACCCTCGCCGAGGCCACGGCCCTCACCCACTCCCCCGAATTCGCCGGGAACACCGGCGGCCGCTTCGGCGAGTTCGGCGGCGCTGTCCTGCCGCCGCCGCTGGTGGGCCCGATGGCGGAGGTCGCCGCGGCCTATGAGGAAGCACGCCACGATCCGGAGTTCTACGCCGAGTACTCGCGCCTGCTGCGTGACGTCGTGGGCCGCCCCTCCCCGATCTCGAGCGCGGACCGCCTCTCCGACGCCCTCGGTGGCGCCCGCATCCACCTCAAGCGCGAGGACCTGAACCACACCGGCGCGCACAAGATCAACCACACCATCGGCGAGGCGCTGCTCGCGAAGCGGATGGGCAAGCGCACCCTGATCGCCGAGACCGGCGCCGGTCAGCATGGGGTCGCGCTCGCGACCGCCGCCGCCCTGGTGGGGCTCGAGTGCGAGATCCACATGGGTGCGGTGGACGTCGCCAAGCAGCGTCCGAACGTGGTGCGGATGCGGCTGCTGGGCGCGAAGGTGGTCTCCGTCGAGGTCGGTCAGCAGACCCTCAAGGAGGCCGTGGACTCGGCGTTCGCCGTCTATGCGGCGGATCCGGAGCAGTACCTCTTCGCGATCGGCTCGGTCGTGGGCCCGGCGCCCTTCCCCGACATGGTGCGCGACTTCCAGTCCGTGGTGGGGCGCGAGGCGCGGGCCCAGTTCCTCGCCGCCCACGGCCAGCTGCCAGAGGCGGTGATCGCCTCGGTGGGCGGCGGCTCGAACGCGATGGGCGCCTTCACCGGCTTCCTCGAGGATCGGGAGGTGCGCCTGATCGGGGTCGAGCCCGGCGGCCAGGGCGATGAGCCCGGTCAGCATGCGGCGACCATGACCTTCGGAACCCCGGGGATGCTGCACGGGATGGACACCCTGGTGCTGCAGAACGCTGACGGGGAGGCTGCGGAGGTCCAGTCGATCGCCTCCGGCCTGGACTACCCGGGCGTGGGCCCGCAGCACGTACACCTGAACCGGCTGGGCCGGGTCGAATACGTCAAGGAGGGCGATGAGGCGGTGCTGGAGGCTTTCCAGCAGCTCAGTCGCACCGAGGGCATCATCCCCGCGCTCGAGTCCGCGCATGCGCTGGCGCACGCGATCCGCATCGCCCCCTCGCTGCCCGCCGGGTCACACCTGCTGGTGAACCTCTCCGGCCGGGGCGACAAGGACATCGACTTCGTGGCCGAGCGGATCGGGATGCGCGGGGAGGCCGACGAGGTCGTGCGCTGAGCGGAACGGCCCCTCCGCAACGCCCAGCTCTCCAGGACCAGCGACGATCCACCACCGGGTCCACCACCGGCTCCCATCGAGCCCTCACCGAGATCCCACCGGGTTGATCGACGAAATCTTCCAGAATATGGAAGCGTTCGTCGATCAACTCTGCTGAGCGGCTGAGCGGGGCTCGGCAGCCCCCATCGACCCGGCGATGGCGGGGACCGGGTCCACCCGCACCTGGCTCGTTTCAGCCCTTGCGCCGGGCGCCGACCTCAGCGCTCGCGCCAGGCGCCGGCGATCTCCACCAGCAGGTCGTTGGCCTCCTGCTCGGCGATGGTGGCGCGCACGCCCTCGATGCCGTAGGCCCTCAGCGCGAGACCGCGCGCGTCGGCGAACTCGGCGAAGGCCGGGGAGTCCTTCCCGAGCGGGAAGTACACGAAGTTGCCCTGACTGGCAGGCAGCGCCCAGCCCTGGGCGGCGAGCGCGGCCAGCACCCGGGAGCGCTCGGAGCGGATCCATTCGGCGCGACGCGCGAGCTCCTCCTGCACCTCGGGATGGAGGCTCGCGAGCGCCGCGGCCTGCGCGGGGACGCTCGCCCCGAAGGGCACGGTGACCTGGCTCAGTGCCCGGGCGAGCCGAGGGTGGGCAACCGCGTAGCCGATCCGCAGGCCAGCCAGACCCTGCAGCTTGGAGAAGGTGCGCAGCAGCACCACGTTGCCGTGACGGCGGAAGATCCCGGCGGTGCCGAGCACCGTGGCGGGATCGTGGAACTCGCGATAGGCCTCATCGAGCGCGACCACCACGTGATCCGGGACCTGGGCGAGGAACTCCTCGACCTGCTCGGTCGAGAGCGACGGACCGGTGGGGTTGTTCGGGGTGCACAGCACCACCAGGCGGGTGCGGTCGGTGATCGCCGCGGCCATCGCCTCCAGGTCGTGCTCACCGCTCGCGGTGACCGGCACCGGCACCGAGACACCGCCGTGGGAGCCGACGAGGATCGGGTAGGCCTCGAAGGAGCGCCAGGCGAAGACGACCTCGTCCCCCTCGCCCACGACGGCACGCACCAGATCGCCGGAGACCGCGACCGAGCCGGTGGACAGCGCGATCTGGGAAGGGTCGACGCCGTGCTTCTCCCCGAGCGCGGCGCGCAGCTCCAGCGCGCTCGCATCCGGATACCGGTGGGCACCGTCGAGGGAGGCGACCACCGCATCCCGCACCGCATCGACCGGCGGGAAGGGTGATTCGTTCGAGGAGACCTTGTAGCGCGTCATGCCGTCGTCGGCCGCGGGCTTGCCAGGGACGTAGGCGGGCAGGGTCTCGAGCGTCGGGCGCAGGCGGACGTTCTCCAGGGGCTGGTCGGACATGTCGCCAGCGTATGCCGCATGAGGACCGACGGGGTGCGATGTCCGGGACGCAGCCGGAACGCTGTCGGGAACAGCACGAGTACGGAACAGCAGGAGTAGGGAACAGCAGAAGTAGGGATAGCCCCGATGCGGTCCCCCGGGACAGCGAGGACAATGGAGCCATGCGATTTCTCGGACACATCATCGTCACCGGCCTCGCGCTGTGGGTCACCGCTCTCATCCTGCCCGGCATGCACCTGGGCGACGACAGCGCCACCGTGCTCACCCAGGTCCTCACCATCGGCGCGATCGCCCTGATCCTGGCATTGATCAACACGATCATCCGCCCCATCCTGTCCTTCCTCACCTTCCCCATCACCTGCCTGACGCTCGGCCTGTTCCAGCTGGTCATCAACACGCTGATGCTGCTGCTGGCGAGCTGGGTCTCGGGCCTGGCGGGGCTGACCCTGACCTTCGACAGCTTCTGGTGGGCGCTCGGAGCGGGCGTGATCATCGGGATCCTCTCCGCGATCGTCGAAGGGGTCACCGGGATCCGCAACGAGCGCGGTGACCTCAGCCGTTCGGCCGGCGAGTGAGGATCCCGCTCGCCTGACCATGACGCGAAGCACCTGAGCAGTCCGTTCGGCGGCGCGCCCGTCGGTCGGACCGTCGGATCTGGGAGAATGTTCCCCATGGCTCACTCCTTCGCGGACATCACCCCGCAGATCGCCCTGACCCCGCTCGACGGCCGCTACCGCGCACAGGTCGCACCGCTGGTCGACCACCTCTCCGAGGCGGCGCTGAATCGCTCGCGCCTGGTGGTGGAGACCGAGTGGATGATCCACCTGCTCGATCAGCAGGTGATCCCGGGCCTGCGCACCCTCACCGAGGAGGAGCGGGCGCTGCTGCGCACCATCCCCGAGGACTTCGGCGCCGAGGGCATCGCCGAGCACGCCGAGATCGAGCGGGAGACCGTCCACGACGTCAAGGCGATCGAGTACTACATCAAGCACCGCCTGGCCGGCACCTCCCTCGAGCCGCTCGCCGAGGTGGTGCACATCTACTGCACCAGCGAGGACGTCAACAACCTCTCCTACGCCCTGATGGTCCAGGGTGCGGTGCAGCAGGTGTGGCTGCCGGCGCTGCGCGAGGTGATCGCGGACCTCACCGCCCTCTCGAAGGCTGCTGCCGAGGTGCCGATGCTCTCGCGCACCCACGGCCAGCCCGCGACCCCCACCACGCTCGGCAAGGAGATCGCGGTGTTCGCCTACCGGCTGGGTCGCCAGGAGCGCCGGATCGCCGCCGATGAGGTCCTCGGCAAGATCAACGGGGCGACCGGCACCTACGCCGCGCACGCCGTCTCGGTGCCCACTGCGGACTGGCAGCAGGTCTCCCGCAGCTTCGTGGAGCACCTGGGGCTGACCTGGAACCCTCTGACCACCCAGATCGAGTCCCATGACTGGCAGGCCGAGATCTACGCCGATGTGGCGCGCGCCGGCCGGATCCTGCACAACCTCGCCACCGACGTGTGGACCTACATCTCGATGGGCTACTTCCGTCAGCGGCTCTCGGCCCAGGGCGGCACCGGCTCCTCGACCATGCCCCACAAGGTGAACCCGATCCGCTTCGAGAACGCCGAGGCGAACCTCGAGATCTCCGGCGCACTGCTGGACTCGCTCTCCCAGACCCTGGTCACCACCCGCCTGCAGCGCGACCTCACAGACTCCACCACCCAGCGGAACATCGGCCCGGCGCTCGGGCATTCGCTGCTGGCGATCGCGAACCTCCGCAAGGGCCTCGCTGGCCTGGATGTGGATGCGGACGCGATGGCAGCGGATCTCGACGTGAACTGGGAGGTGCTCGGCGAAGCCGTGCAGTCCGTCATGCGCACCCTCGGCGTGCAGGGCGTGCCGGGGCTCGACAACCCCTACGAGCGGCTGAAGGACCTCACCCGCGGCCACCGAGTGGACGGGGCGGGCATGCGCGAGTTCATCGAGTCGCTGGGCCTGCCGGCAGCGGAGCAGGAGCGTCTGCTGGCACTGAGCCCGCACACCTACGTCGGCTACGCCGCGCAGCTGGTCGAGCACCTGGACGACGTCCGGGCCTGAGCACTCCGGAGCGGGCCCGGCCATTCAGGCCGGGCCCGCTCCCGTCGGCCCCGAGCCCGTGCACCCCGCCCGGCCCGTGCACTCAGCGCGGGCGCACCGAGAGGGTGTCCAAGCTCGCCTCCGCCGGCAGGCGCAGGGCGAGGCCCACGGTCGCGGCGACCGTAGCTGGCTCCAGATAGTCCTCGGCGCGGAACTCGCCGCCCTCGAAGGCGCGCAGCTGGCGCTGCATGTCGGTGGCGACCCGTCCGGGGTGGAGCGAGGTGACCCGCACCCCGTGCTCGCGCTCCTCGGCGCGCAGCGAGTCGCTCAGCGCCCGCAGTGCGAACTTCGAGGCGCTGTAGGCCCCGCCGCCGACTCCGGCGGTGAAGCCCGAGCCGGAGTTGATCGTCACCACGGTGCCGCGGGCGGTGCGCAGCGCGGGAAGCAGCAGGCGGGTCAGCTCGGCGACCGCGACCACGTTGATCGCGAAGGACTGCGTCCACTCCTCGGCGCTGAGCTGCTCGATGCGGCCGCTGACCAGGATCCCCGCCGAATGGACCACGCCGGCGAGCCCGTGAGGGAGCTCGAGCCCTGACACTGCCCGCTCGAGTGCGGGGGCGTCGGTGAGCTCGGCGGCGAAGGGTTCGGCCGAGGGGTAGGTCGCGGCGAGCTGCTCGAGCGCAGCCTGGTCGCGGCCCCCGAGGAGCAGGTGGTGGTCGGCGGCGAGCTCGTCGGCGACGGCACGGCCGATGCCGCGGGTCGCTCCGGTGATCAGCACAGCAGGTGAGGTCATGCCCCGAGTCTGGCACGGCGGGCCGCAGCAGAGAATCGCATGCGGGCCCTTCCCGTCGGCCCTCTCGCTGCGGAGCGGGTGAGACGATGACCCGGTGGAATCGAAGATCCCGAGCCGGGCCTGGCTGCGCGCCGAAGTGCTGATCGTGCTCGCCCTGTCGCTGGGACAGAGCGCCGTCTACTCCCTGCTCGCGCTCGCCCAGGCCCTCGCGGCCGGGCCGCTGTCCGGGCAGTCCACTGCGCTGAACAGCTCACTGAGGGAGAACGCCTGGCTGGATCTGCTCTACCAGCTGCTCTCGATCACCTTCACCCTGGCGCCGGTCGCACTGGTGGTGCTGCTGCTGACGCTCACCGCCGGCTCGCTGCGGCAAGCGCTCCAGGACCTGGGCATGGACTTCGCGCGCTCGCTGCGGGACCTGCTGCACGGCGTGCTGCTCACCGCGGCGATCGGGGTGCCGGGCCTGGCGATCTACTACCTGGGCCGGCTGCTGGGGGCGACGGTCGAGGTGATCCCCGCGACGCTGGACACCCACTGGTGGACCCTGCCGGTGCTGGTCCTGCACGCGGTGAAGAACGCGGTGCTGGAGGAGGTGATCATGGTGGGCTATCTGTTCCCGCGGCTCGAGAAGCTCGGCTGGTCCGCGCGGCGGATCATCGTCGTCTCCGCCGTGGTGCGCGGGGCCTATCACACCTATCAGGGGGTGGGCCCGGGGCTCGCGAACCTGGTGATGGGGCTGGTGTTCGGCGAGTGGTACCGCCGCACCCGGCGCACGATGCCGCTGGTCATCGTGCACACCCTGCTGGATGTGTTCGCCTTCGTGGGCTACGCCCTGCTGCAGGACGTCATCTCCACCTGAGGCTGCGCCGCGGTGCTGCCCAGAGCCGCTGCGCCGCGGCGGGGGCCTCAGCGGCTCGGGACCTCAGAGGACGTACGCCTCGCCCTCGCCGTCGGAGACGATCGGCAGCCCGGACTCGAACCACATGTCCATCCCGCCGGCGACGTTGATCGCCTCGAAGCCGTTGCCGTTCAGCCACTGGGCGACCTGGAAGCTGCGGCCGCCGCTGCGGCACACGATGTACAGCGGGTCATCGGTCTCGGGCAGCTGGTCGAGGTTCTCCATCAGCGTGCTGGCCGGCAGGTGCTGGGCGGTCGCGGCATGGCCCGCATCCCATTCGTTCTGCTCGCGCACATCGATGAGGGGTGCGCCCTCGGGGACGGCGTTCGGGGCGACGGTCTCGAAGTTCATGGGTCCAGCCTAACGGCCGACTGGCGACCGGTGCGGGCCGGCGGGTGAGCCGACGGACGACCGACCCGGGAAGGGGCCGGTCGTCCGTCGGCGGCATGGAGCTCGGCTCTGATGCCGCGGCTCAGGCGGCGCGCGTCGCGTACCGCTTCACCAGCGGGGAGCCCACCAGCACTGCGGCGATCACCAGGGCATAGGCGCCGAGCACGCTGGCCAGGTATTGCACGGCCATCATCGGGTCGCTCGGTGCGCCGCCGAGGAAGGTGGTCAGCACCAGCAGCGCGGTGCCGGTCGCGATGATCGAGCTGAGGCCCACGGGCACGGCGATCTCGGCGAGCCGGGCGCGGTGCAGCTGGCCCACCTCTGCGCCGGCGATGTGCTGGGCGCGCAGGCGCGGGGCCTGGTCGATGACCCGGGCGGTCTGGGAGACTCCCGTACTGACCGCGGCGAGCACCGCGGCGATCCCCAGGGTGAGCAGACCGCCGGTGGTCATGGCGGTGAACATCATCGCCTCCTCGGGATTGGTGGCTTCGCCGAAGGTGGCCATCATGGTCAGGAACCCGGCGATGACCAGGGCGAAGGTGATCCCGGAGACGGCTCTCCAGCCGGCCCGCGGATCACCGGCCAGGCGTCGAGCCCCGACCAGCAGCGAGGGGGTGGGGGCGGTCTTCGCGAGCGCCAGCGCGGTGACCCACACGATGAAGGGGCCCACCACGTTGATCCCGGCGACGATCGCGGCGATGAACAGGACCATGATCGCGATCATGATCCCGGTGCCCGCTTCTCCCAGCAGCATTCCGCCGACGTTCATGAATGCCACGAATCCCACGATCAGCACGGCCCAGAGCACGACGCGCAGCACGGACAGGCGCATCACCCGCGAGTCGCGGGCCACGCCCAGCGGGCTGAGCACGACCCCGGCGAGGGACACCGCTGCAGAGCCGGCTGCGATCAGCACGAGCGCTACCACCAGCACCGGATAGGACCACACCGGCAGCAGCAGATCGCCAAGGGTGAACGGGGCGATACCGAAGTCGAGGCGGGTCAGGGCCGGCGTCACCGCCACATGGGCTCCGAGGCCGAGGACCGCTCCCAGCAGCGACTGGGCGGCGACGTCGAGCACCGCGACCGAGCCGACCTGCCCGCTGGTCCCCCCGACCAGGCGGATGGCGGCGAGGTCCTGCTCGCGGCGGGCCAGGGACAGCCGCGCGGCGGAGCCGCCGAGCCCGACGGCGCTGGGCACCAGCAGCACGGAGGCGATCAGCGCGCAGATGGCGAGGAACGGCATGACCGATGCCTCACCGGTCATCGGGACCTCTCCCGCAGGGATCCGGCCGACGAAGGCTGCGGAGCCGCCGAGCACCGTCGCGGTGATCGCGGTGGCGGCGGCGAAGGCGATCACGGGCAGGATGTCGGCGAGGGCGCCGCGGCGTCGCAGCAGCAGCGGGGCGGAGGCGAGCAGAGCGCTCATCGGGTCGCCTCGGCAGGTCCGTGCGTTCCGATGGTTCCGTGCGTTCCGGCGGGCTGGTGCATTCCGGCGGGCCGGCGCGTTCCGGCAGGCTGGTGCGTTCCGGTGGGCTCAGCCGCTGCGTCGGGGCGCAGGAACTCCTGGGCGATGCGCCCGTCCTGCATGGTGACGGTGCGGCGGCAGGCGGCGGCGACCTTCGCGTCGTGGGTGACCATCACCAGTGCCGCCCCGGTCTCCCGGCAGGAGTCCACCAGGATCTGCAGCACGGACTGGCCGGTGGCCTGGTCCAGCGCACCGGTGGGCTCGTCGGCGAAGACCACCGATGGCCGGCCGGCGAGCGCCCGGGCGATGGCGACGCGCTGGGCCTGCCCACCCGAGAGCTGGCCGGGGCGGCGGTCATGCATCCCGGACAGGCCCAGGCGGTCCAGCCAGGAGGCCGCCTCGGCGGTCGCGGCGCGGCGCGAGGTGCCGCCGAGCATGCGCGGGAGGATCACGTTCTCGAGCGCGGTGAGCTCGGGCAGCAGCTGGCCGTCCTGGAAGACGAAGCCGAAATCGCTGCGGCGCAGCCGGGTGCGGCGGCGGTCGCCGAGGGTGGCGAGGTCGGTGCCGTCGTGATGGACCGTGCCGGAGGTGGGGGTGAGGATGCCGGCGAGGATGTGCAGCAGAGTCGTCTTGCCGCAACCGGAAGGGCCCATCACCGCGAGCGAGTCGGCGCGGGCGATATCGAGATCCACCCCGTCCAGCGCCCGCGTGGTCGTGCCGCCGGTGCCGTAGCTCTGGAGCAGACTGCGGGCGGAGAGCACCGGGGAGGGACGCATCGGCGACGATGCGGGGCCGGTCGTGAGAACGGAGCGGGTATCAGCGGGGGCGATGTTCATGTCCCCCAGCATCTGCGCCGCGCCTCGAGACGCACATCGGCCCCGGGATCGATATCCCGGGGCCGACGTCAGACCGTGGTCGCAGACGAGCCAGCTCTGCCGCCCCACTCCCCCACCCGCACCCACACCCACACCCACACCCACACCCACACCCTCACGATTCTGCGCTGAGGACCTATCCCGCGGCGGCGGATCGGTCCTCAGCGCAGAATCGTCGAAGTACTGGGAGCGGAGTACTGGGAGCGGACGCCGCGCGGGCCGGGCGCCCCTGGTCAGCCGAAGCGGCCGGAGATGTAGTCCTCGGTCTGCTTGTTCGTGGGGTTGGTGAAGATCGTGTCGGTGTCGTCGATCTCGATGAGGTGCCCGGGCTTGCCGGTGCCGGCGATGTTGAAGAAGCCGGTGCGGTCCGAGACGCGGGAGGCCTGCTGCATGTTGTGAGTCACGATCACGATCGTGTACTCCTGCTTCAGCTCATGGATCAGGTCCTCGATCGCGAGAGTCGAGATCGGGTCCAGTGCCGAGCAGGGCTCATCCATCAGCACCACCTCGGGCTGCACCGCGATGGTGCGGGCGATGCACAGGCGCTGCTGCTGGCCGCCGGAGAGGCCCATCCCGGGCTTATCGAGGCGGTCCTTGACCTCGTTCCAGAGGTTCGCGCCCTTGAGCGCCCGCTCGGCGAGCTCATCGGCGGCGGTGCGGGAGATCCGGCGGTTGTTCAGCTTCACGCCGGCCAGCACGTTGTCGCGGATCGACATGGTCGGGAAGGGGTTCGCCTTCTGGAACACCATGCCCACTCGGCGGCGCACGTTGACCGGGTCGACCCGGGAGTCGTAGATGTCCTCGCCGTTGATCTCGACCTTGCCCTCCGCGTAGGCGCCCGGGATCACCTCGTGCATCCGGTTCAGGGTGCGCAGGAAGGTCGACTTGCCACAGCCGGAGGGACCGATCAGAGCAGTCACCGAACGGGGGCGGATCTGGACGTTGACGCCCTCCACAGCGAGGAAGTCGCTGTAGTAGATGTTGAGGTCCTCGACGTTGATGGGCTGGGGGGCTGCCATCAGGTGTCCTTTCGCGTAGGGCGAGAGCTCAGCGACTGAGCTTCGGGGAGAAGTAGTGGCTGATCATGCGGGCGGCGATGTTGAGCACCATCACGATGACGATCAGGGTGAAGGCCGCAGCCCAGGCTCGATCGATGTTCGTGGAGACCGAGCAGGCGTAGATCTCCTGGTTGACCGGGTTGGTCACCGTATCGCTCATGCAGTTCGCGTTGCCGTTGCGGTACTGCTGGTTGATGAAGGTGGGCAGGGTCGCCATGCGTCCGTCGAACATATTCCAGTTCACGGAGGTGACCATGCCGACAGTAAGCAGCAGCGGGGCGGTCTCGCCGATCACGCGGGCGATGGCGAGGGTGATGCCGGTGGTCAGACCAGCGATCGCGGTGCGCAGCACGACCTTGACGATCGTGAGCCACTTCGGCACGCCGAGGGCGTAGGCGGCCTCGCGCAGATCCATCGGGACCAGGCGCAGCATCTCCTCGCTGTTACGCACCACGGTGGGGATCATCAGCAGGGACAGGGCGACCGCACCCATGAAGCCCATCCGCACGCTCTGGTCCGGCATGAAGGCGATGAACACCGCCAGACCGAACAGGCCCGCGACGATCGAGGGGATGCCGGTCATGACGTCGACCAGGAAGGTGACGCCCTTGCCCAGGGTGCGCTTCCAGCCCTGGTCGGCGTACTCGACCAGGAAGATCGCGGTGAACAGGCCGACGGGGATCGAGATGATCGAGGCCCACAGGGTGATCAGCAGGGTGCCGACGGTGGCGTGGAGGACGCCGCCCGCATCGGCGCCGCCGATGATCCCGGACATGTCCGTCGTCCAGAAGGAGAAGACATCGGGCTTAGCCGCGAGGACGCGGGTCATGCCCTTGCTGACGACCGCCCAGAGCAGCGAGAGCAGCGGGAACATCGAGACTGCGAAGGCGCCGATGACCAGCAGCGTCATCAGGCGATCCATCGCCCACCGCGGTCCTTCCCGCACCAGCGAATAGGTCCAGCCGAACAGCAGGTGCAGCACGAAGCCGAGCAGGATCGCGCTGGCGACCGAGAGCGCGTCGACGATGGACAGCACTGCGACCGCGACCAGCAGTCCGGCGAGGCCGGTGAAGACCAGGTGGTACCAGGGCAGCCGGCGTTCGTCGGTCGATCGGACCGAGAGGGGGGTCTGCACGGAAGTGGAGGAGCTCATGGTGACCTCTCAGCTCTTGGGACCGCTGCGGGCGACGATCCACCGAGCGAGCGCGTTGATGATGAACGTCAGCACGAACAGCACCAGACCGGTGAAGACGAGCAGGGACATGTCCACCCCGGAGGCCTCCGCCTGCTTGGAGGCGATGTTGGCGGCGATCGAGTTGTGGCGACCCACCTCCAGGATGTGGAGCGAGAACGTCGCCCCCGGAGCCAGGATCATGAGCACGGCCATGGTCTCGCCGAGCGCGCGGCCGAGCCCGAGCATCGAGGCGGCGACGACTCCGCCGCGTCCGAAGGGGAGCACGACGGTCCTGATGGTCTCCCAGCGGGTCGCGCCGAGCGCGAGCGCGGCCTCTTCCTGCAGGCGCGGTGTCTGCAGGAACACCTCGCGGGAGACCGCGGTGATGATCGGCAGGACCATCACCGCGAGCACGATCGAGGCGGAGGCGAGGTTGCGCATCGGTGCGGTGGGATCACCCGCGAACAGCGGGATCCAGCCGAAGTAGGTGTTGAGGAAGACGTACAGGGGCTCCATCTTGGGAACCAGCCAGAGCCCGCCCCAGAGCCCGTAGACCACCGACGGCACCGCGGCCAGCAGGTCAATCATGTAGCCCAGGCCCGATGCCATGCGTCGCGGCGCGAAGTGGGAGATGAACAGGGCGATGCCGATGGAGATCGGGATCGCGATGAGCAGAGCGATCCCGGAGGCGAGCACGGTGCCGAAGATCAGCGGCAACGCGGTCTTGATGAGGGAGAACTCCGCGGTGCCCGAGAACTCCTGGCTCGCGATGATCGCCGGCATCGACTCGGTGGTGAGGAAGATCGCCACAGCCGCGAGGGTGATGAAGATGAGGACGCCCGAGCCGATGCTCAGGTAGGAGAAGACCGAGTCGCCGATGCGCCGACCACTGGTCTTCATGGACGCAGGTGGTGCGGTCGCTGATCCCGATTCGACATCAGTGGTGCTCATTGGGGCCTTCCTCAGAGCTCACGGGCGGGTGGGGCAATGCAGGTGGGGCAATGCAGGTGGTGCAGTGCAGGTGGTGCAGTGCAGGTGGTGCAGGGGCGCAGAGTGCCGAGTCACGGGTGCCGCCGGGCCACGAGGGTCCCGGCGGCACACCGTTGTGCAGGGCTGATCAGCCGACGGTGATGCCGTCGATCGCTGCCTGAGCCTCGGTACGCAGCTCCTCGGAGATCGGTGCGGAGCCGGCGTTCTGCTCGCCGACGGCCTGGCCGTCCTCGGAGATGACGTATGAAGCGTAGGCCTTGACGGCCTCGCCCTCGGCAGAGTCGGCGTACGAGCCGCACAGCGCGAGGTAGGAGATAAGGACGATCGGGTAGACGCCCTCCTCGGCGGTGGTGCGGTCCAGGTCCACGACGATGTCGTTCTCGGCGCGGCCTTCCTCGCGCGGGGAGACATCCACGGACTTCGCCGCAGCATCGGAGCTGAAGGGGACGAACTCCTCGCCGACCTGGATGGCGGCGGTGCCGAGGTTGCCGGCCTGCGAGGCGTCGGCGTAGCCGATGGTGCCGTTGCCACCCTCGACCGCGGAGATCAGACCGGAGGTGCCGTCACCGGACTGGCCGCCGTCGATGGGCCAGGTCTCGATCGGGCCATGGGTCCATGCGTCAGGAGCATTGTCCGAGAGGTACTCGGTGAAGTTCTCGGTGGTGCCTGAGTCGTCCGAGCGGTGGACCGGGACGATGGCCAGGTCGGGCAGGGTGGCATCAGGGTTGAGCTCGGCGATCGCCGGATCATTCCAGTTCGTGATGGTCTCGGCGAAGATCCCGCCGATGACCTCGGGCGAGAGGTTCAGCTCCTCGACACCGTCCAGCTTGAAGACGACCGCGATCGGGGAGATGTAGACGGGGAGGTTGAAGGCCTGCTCACCGTTGCACTGCTCGGCGGAGGCTGCGAGCTCCTCCTCGTCGAGAGCGGCGTCGGTGCCTGCGAACTTCACCTGACCGGCGAGGAACTGCTCGCGGCCGGTGCCGGAGCCGGTGGCATCGTAGGTGACCTGGATGTCGCCACCCTCGGCGCCGACGAGGCCCATGAAGGACTCGGTCCACGCGTTCTGGGCGTTCTGCATGGAGGACGCACCGGAGCCGGCCAGGTTGCCGGTCAGCTCGGCGTAGCCGCCGCTGGCTGCCGCGCCGCCGTTGTCGGAGCCGGCGTTGCCGCTGGTGTCCTCTGCGGCGCCGCCGCCACAAGCGGTCAGCGCGAGGCCGCCGACGAGTCCGAGTGCGGCGAGCGAGACGAGCTTGTTCTTGCGAACCTTCACTGCGAGTCCTTTCGGGGCCGGGGCCCGCGGATGCTGTCCTACTGGAAGTTCTGACAGCGAGGACGCTAAGGAGGACAGATGACGGGCCGCCCGCTCTCGCATGAACAGCAGGTGAACTCCCCACAGGACAGCATGAAACCGCAGGCCAGAAGCAGGATACGGATAGGTCACAGTACTGCGCGTCATGGTGACAGACAGTGCCTTGGCCCACCGTGGGCAGTCACTGCATGCGCCTGCGGGACGAGTCAGGCGGACGAGGCGGCGCCGGCGCCGATTGCGATGATGACAAAGAGGATGTAGAGCACGAGGAACAGGAACGGGATCAGGCCGACCAGGGACATCACCAGTCCGGCGATCGTGAGGCCGCGGCCGCCCTTGCGGTGCGTCGCGTGGGGTCCCGTCTCCTTCATTCCCATCGCGGCGAAGATGATGCCGATCGGCGCGGTCAACCCGGCGCACATGGTCAGCGACAGCAGGCCCAGCACGAAGCCGGTGATCCCCGCTCCGGAGCTCGGCAGCGGAGGCGTGTAGGACCCATATCCGGGAGGCCCGGACGGGCGGGACCCGTACTGCTGCGGCGGATACTGCTGCGAGGGGTCGTAGGAGGCGACGGAATACCCGCCCGACTGCGCCGGGGCGGAATCGCCGAAGACGGGGCCGAACCCGTCGGCATCCAGCGGGTCGCTCGCAGACGAGCCCGCGAAATGCAGGTCCGCTGCGTAGGGGTCGACGCCGCCACCCACCGCATACGGGTCCTGCGAGGACACCCCTGCCGAGGAGTAAGGATCCGGGTCACTGCCGTAGGAGGACCTTCCGCCGCGCCCCTCACCGGTGGATCCGCTCCCGGTCGCGCCGGTGTAGTCCGGCAGCCCGCCTCCGTAGCCTGCGCTCATCTCTGTTCGTGCCCTTCCCCTGGCCCCTGGTCCGCCACTGTCATATCCGTCGTGCCTGTCATGCTCTTCGCGCTCGGCGTGCCTGGCACGCGCGGTGCGCCCGGCACGCTCAGTGCGCTCGGTGCGCTCGTCATCCGATGTTCGGCAGGTGCCGCTCGATCGCGACCACCGTGCCACCGGACGTGGTGTGCAGCAGCAGCGCCTCCCCGGCGGCGAGGAACGGGTCCTCCCGCGGCAGCTCGAGCGCCGCGCCCTGCTGGGCGACTGCCCGCACCGACTCGATCACCGTGGGCAGCACCGGGCGATGGGTGCACACCACCGTGGGACGCGCCTCGCGCAGCACCCGATCGATCACCGCTGCGGTGCGCGAGGGGTGCGCGGTGTGCGCCGCCTCGGTGAGCTGGTCCTTGGTCCGCACCTTCAGTCCTTCGACCTTGGCCAGCGGCTCGACGGTGGCCAGGCAGCGCTGCCAGGGGCTGCTCACCACGCTGGCCGGGTCGAAGGCGTCCAGCAGCGCAGGCAGCGCCTGGGCCTGCTTCCTGCCCTTGCTGTTCAGCGGCCGTGCCTCCTCGCCCTTGCGCCACTTCGCCCGCGAGACGGCAGCGCCGTGACGCTGGATGATGATCGGCACGGTCTTCAGCTCGTCGGCCTCCAGGAAACGGCGCAGCGACACCAGCGGCACCTGGTCGCCCTGCCGGGTGACCAGCCGCTCCGCCTCGTCGAGCGGCACCCAGCGCACGTCATCGACTTCGCCCCGGTCCTTGGGGCCGGGAGCAACCTTCGCCCTCACGGTGGCCGTCCAGTACTGGACGATCTTGGTACGGCCGTCGGGCAGCAGGTACACGGAGGCCGGGAGCGGCCGATGCAGGCGCACCCGATATCCGGTCTCCTCGGCGACCTCGCGCACCGCCGCGGCGGGGAAGGTCTCCCCCTTGTCCAGCTTCCCCTTGGGGATCGACCAGTCGTCATAGCGGGGGCGGTGGATCAGCAGCACCTGCACCCCGTCGCCCTTCTCCCGCCAGGCGAGAGCACCGGCGGCGAGCACGGGAGGCGGCTTCCCGGGAGCGACGAGCATCGATCAGGCCTTCTCTGCCGGGCGCATCTGCACGTCGCGGCCCGAGACGGTGAAGCCCCAATTCTCGTAGAGCCGCAGCGCCGGGGTGTTGTCGGCCTCGACATAGAGCTCCACGCCCGGGACCCCGTCCTCCTGCAGACGCGCCAGGCTCGTGGCCATCAGCAGTCCCGCCACGCCGTGGCCCTGGACCGAGGGATCGGTGGCGACCACGTAGATCTCGGCGTCCTGGGTGCGGTCCCCGGGGTGCTCACGCTTGACCCAGACGAATCCGACCAGCTCGTCGTCGCGCAGCGCGACCAGCATGTCCTCGGCGTCGAACCACGGCTGGGCGAGCCGCTGGTCGAGGTCCGCACGGGTGAGCGCGCCCTGCTCGGGATGACCGGCGAAGGCTCGGGAGTTCACGGTGACCCAGCGTTCGGCGTCACGATCTGCCTCGAAGCTCGCCAGGCGCAGCCCCTCGAGGGCCGAGGCGGGGATCGCAGGCAGCGGCTGCGTCGCCTCCAGGCTCCGGTGCAGGGTCAGCAGGCGACGAGTCTCCTGCAGGCCCGCGGCGGAGAGGAAGGCGAGGGACCCCTCGAGCGCCCCATGCGCCCATACCCCTGCGTCAGCATGCAGATCGAGCGCCTCGCGCAGCACGGCAGCGCCATGGCCGCGGCGCCGGTGCGCGGGGTGGACCATGCCCTGGACGGTGCCATCGGCCAGCACGCTCGCATAGGCGAACAGTGCTGTCCGGGCGCCGTGCCCAGCGGTCCCATCCTCAGCATTCCCCTGCTCAGCAGTCCCACCCTCAGCAGTCCCGTCCTCAGCCGACCCTTCGAGCATCAGGTGCTGTGCACTGTCGCCGTCGAGCGCGAGCAGAGCCGCCTCGTCGAGGGCAGAGACGCCATCGTGCTGCGAGACCGTCGCGAGCAGTTCGCGGACGGCATCTCGCTGGGTCGCCGACAGGGCGGCCGTGATGATCATGGGGTCCTTCCGGGGACTGTGCAGCAGTGCTGTTCTCCTCCAGCCGACGGCCGGATGAGGTGCACGAGTATGCCGCCACCTGCGGGCACTCGTAGACTGCCACTGTAGCGCCCGACATGGACCCCTCGTCGGCGTGACCTGAGACCGGAATCGACTGCCTGGGAGGACCTGTGACCGCTCCCGAGCGCGCTCCCCTGGGTGCCGCCCTCGCGCTGCTGATGAGCGTGGTCTCGCTCACTGGGACGATCTCCCCCGCGCTGATGGCCGCGACCGTGGCGTTGCTCTCCCTGCTGATCGGGCTGGCCTGGCCGACACTGCTCGAACTGCCCTCCCCCGGCGGCACCCGTCTCGTGGTCGCCGGCACCGGGATCCTCGGCGCACTGGTCACCGTGCTCGCTCCGGAACGGTTCACGCCGATCTCCGGGGTGGTGATGGTGTGCGCGGCCGGAGTGTTCGCCTCCTTCGTGCACGAGATGCTGCGATCCGAGCGGCGAGAGCTCACCGAGTCGCTCACCGGGACGGTCGCCGGGGTGTTCGTGGTCGGGATCGCCGCCTGCTGGGTGATCGCCCAGACCGGAGCAGTCGCCGCAGATGCGGGCATGCTGGTGACGGCGATCTCCGCCGGTCTCGCCGGCACGCTGCTGCTGAACACGACCCCGCTCCCCACAGCCGTGCGCTTCCTGGTATCCACACTGGTGGGGACCGCAGTCACCGCGGTGCTTGCGGTCACCCTGGCCGGAATCGCACCGCTGTTCGCAGTCGGTGCGGGACTGGTCACCGCGATCGGGGCCAGCAGCGCCCACCTGCTCGTCGGCTCGTCATTGGTCGCGAAGGAGCCGGTCCCCTCGCTCGCGGTCGCGGCAGTGCCGGTGGCGACCGTCGGAGTCGTCGCCCATCTGCTGGTGCTGCTGCTCGCCTGAGCCCTCCGCAGGAGCTGCCCGCACCCGGTCGAGATGCTGCTTCGCTGCCCGGCCGTGATGCCGTGCGCAGCTGCCTCCTTCTGAGCCTCCAGGGCGATAGACTGTGCAGCATGTCCGCGCTCTCACTGCTCTTCATCGCCCTCGTCGTCCTGGTGGGCGTCGGCACGCTCGCCTTCGCCGTCCTGGTGCTCACGCGACTGTTCAACCGCTGAGCGACCTGCGGCACCGATGCCCATCACGCTCGACACCTCACTTCCCGAGTCGCTGTACCCCCTCGCCTGGCTGATCGGCAGCTGGGAGGGCAGCGGCGCGATCCAGCAGCCTGATCAGGACGTCCCCGACGCCCGCATCGAGCAGCAGCTGGAATGCACGGCCGCCGCCGACGGCACCCTGCAGTGGCGCTCGCTGATCCATCGCGTCGACCTGCCCGCTCCCCTGCCGCCCACCAGCGTCTTCGCCCGCGACGAGGCGGAGGATCCCACCGGCTCCGCGCCCGTGGCACAGGGCTCTGGGGAGCGCACTCTCCTGCACCGCGAGGAGGGGACATGGACCGTCGGCGAGCTGCTGCCCGGTCAGGACCACTCCGTCTCCGAGGCTGCGAAGCCCGGCACCCCCGCCAGCTTCCTGTCCCACCGGCTCGATGCCCGGCTCACCCGCCGCGGCGAGAGCCCGGAGGCGTGGGCCGGCGAGGTTCGCGGCCCCCGGGTCCAGCTGGCGCTCCGCGACACCGGCGGGGAGATCACCGATACCCGCATGTTCGGGTACGTGCGCGGCCAGCTGATGTGGCTGTGGGAGCGTCGCCTCCCCGTGCCAGGCGGCACCCCCGGCGAAACCTCGATGGCCCCCTATCTCTCCTTGGAGCTGCACCGTGTCTGATCCTGTCCGCGTCATCCGTCCCCTGCTGAGCACCCGTGCGGTGCTCGGGGAAGGTCCCGATGCGGGAGTGCCCGCCCACTACGGGGCGCCCCTGCGCGAGCAGCGGCACCTGCTGGACGGGACCGCAGTGGTCGACCTCGGTCACTTCGAGCTGCTCGAGGTCCGCGGCGCGGATGCCCGCAGCTGGATGACCACGGTCACCACCCAGGTCCTCACCGGCACCCCCGTCGGTTCCTCCTCCTCGCTCGCGGTGCTGTCCCCCCAGGGCCGCGTCGAGCACCTGGCCTCCGCCGTGGTGCTCGAGGAGGACGCCGTGCTGCTGGTGCTCGACCCCGGCGCCCGGGCAGGGCTCCGCCACTACCTGGAGATGATGCGCTTCGCGGCCCGGGTGGAGCTGACCGACCGCGACGATCTGCGTATCCTCGGCGCCCTCTCCCCCGCCCCCGAAGTGCTGCCCCAGCTGGGCCTGCCCGATCCCGTCGCCGTCTGGTCCGAGCCCTGGCCGCAGATCGCCCCGGGCGGTGTGGCCTACGGCCCCGATCCGGAGGACCCGGTGGGCGCCGTCCTCACCGTCTTCGAGGCCGCCGCGATCGAGCAGCTGCCCTGGCAGAGCGCGCACCTGGCCGGGATGAGCTCCTGGGAGGCGCTGCGGATCGCTGATCACCGCGCCCGCGGCGCTCGCGAGGTGGACGAACGCTCCATCCCCCATGAGCTGGACCTGCTGCGCACCACCGTGCACACCACCAAGGGCTGCTACCGCGGCCAGGAGACGGTCGCGAAGGTCCTGAACCTGGGCCAGCCGCCACGCCGGCTGGTCATGCTCCACCTCGACGGATCCCAGGATCTCCCTGCCGCGCCCGGCGGCGAGATCCGGCTCGGCGACTCCGAGGGGAAGGTCGTCGGGACCGTCACCTCGACGGCTCTGCATGCCGATCTGGGCCCGATCGCCCTGGCAGTGGTGCGCCGTGCCGTCCCACTGGATGCGGGGCTGTCGGTCCAGGTCCCCCTGGGCGACGCCGACGGCGAGATCTCGTGGGTGTGGATCGATGCCTCTCAGGAACCGATCGTGCTGCCCAGGGAACACGGTGGCCGTCCGGCCACCGCCAAGCTCTGAAAGAGCCACCTCCACGACAAAAGAGCCACCTCCACGACGCCCTCACGGTTCCGCCACCCCTCTTCTACGCAGCAGCCCGGCGCACAGGCCGCCCAGCTGGAACAATGGGCGGCATGAGAGCTGAAGGTGACGAGCAGGACTGGAGCCGGCACCGCCGTGAGGCGTTCGAGGTCAAGGAGCAGGCGATGCGGGCCGCCCGCCTGCTCGAGCACGAACAGGCCACCGCGATGATCCGCGAGGCCGTCGGCCGCTTCCATGCCGCCGGCATCCCGCCTGTCTCGCTGCGAGCCCGCCCGTTCCAGGGCGCCGGCACCCTCCGCACCGGACTCGAGGGCTGGTATCTCAAGAAGGATCGCAGCCTCGCGGTCGATGCCGACGGCCACTACTACGTCATGCGGGTCGATGGCGGCCTGCGGTCCCGGCTGCGCGGCGCCGCTCCGGCCCCGAGCTCTGCCCCGCTGATCGTCGGCCGCGGCGGTCGCGACGGGGACTCCTTCCGCCTCGAGGAGCTGCTCGAGATGCGGCTGCAGGACCCGGTGCCCGCATGACCCCGCAGCCACCTCGCAACGACGCCCCCGGCGGCGCTCCCCGCTCAGCCACCCCCACCGGCTCCCTGCCCGCGGTGCCGATTCTCGACCGGGTCCGCGGGACCGTGAGCAGATGGTTCCTCCAGGGAGTCTCCCGCGGCCGCTCCGATGTGCTCACGGTGGGTCGCGCTGCGACCGCAGCCGCCCTGGCGTACCTGGTCAGCGGCTTCCTCTGGAATCACGAGCACCCCTTCTTCTCCTCGATCGTCGCCTTCATCATCATCGGCTTCGGCATCGAGAAGAAGATGCGCAAGATCGTCGAGATGTCCTGCGGGGTGATGCTCGGGGTGCTGCTGGGTGAGGTCGCCCGGGCAGTGGTCGGCTCGGGGACCTGGCAGATCCTGGTCGTGGTGTTCTGCGCCGGGATGCTGGCCCGATTCATCGACTCCAGCAACCTCTTCGGATTCCAAGTGGCGATCCAGTCGCTGCTGGTGATGATCATGCCCGTCACCCCCGGCATGACGCCCGGTGGGCGAGCGCTGGACGCCGTCACCGGTGTCGTGGTCGCGATCATCATCCATCTGCTGCTCTCCGGCGATCCTCGCCGGCTCCAGTCCCGGGCGGCGTCCTCCTTCTACCGGGAGCTGGAGGACACGCTGGTGAGCCTGGCACTCTCTGCACGCAGCGGCGACCGCGGCGTCGCACAGGCGGCGCTGAAGAACCTCCGCGGGGTCTCCCAGAAGTACACCGACGAATGGTCCCTCGCCAATGACGTCGCCAACGAGATGGCGACCTTCTCCCCCTCCGGGCTGCGCCACGCCGACGACGTGAACCGGCTGCAGCATCTGCTGGTGGGCTCCGACCGGGCGATGCGGAACATGCGCGTGATCGCACGGCGCGAGGTGGAGTTCCTCGAAGCGGTGCGCGGCGACGCCCACTCACGGCTCGCCGATGCGCTGCTGGCCGCCCGCGATGCAGTGCTCGAGCTCAGCAACGCTGTCTCGCACGAGGAGGTCGACTTCACCGAAGCACGGCGGAAGCTGCGCCTGTTCTGCTCCTACCTCTCCCCCGAGATGCTGCTGCGCAACGATGAGGGGATGCGCCCGGGCCGTGCCGGGCACTTCGAGGGCGTGACCCTGACGATCCAGCTGCGCTCCCTCGCGATCGACCTGCTGCAGGCCACCGGGCTCAGCGCCGCGGAGGCCAAGCAGTTCCTGCCGAGCCTGGTGGTCGCCGCGGACGGCGATGCGATCGGGCCCCGCCCGATGACGATGGAGATGCGCGCCCTCGAGCCGCCGGCCACCACCGAGGCGCTCGAACTGCTGATCACCGACCGCTCGGATCCCGACCGCCGACGCTGAGACCTGCCCTCAGGGCTGGAGCCTGCGCGTCATGCTGGCTGCAGACTTGGCGTGTACGTGCTCGGGTCCGGGAACTGCCCAGCCTCCACCCGTATCCTGAAACGATGATCGCCCTCATCCAGATGTGGATCTTCCTCGTGCTCGCCGTCGCCCTGCTGGCGATCGAGCTCTGGGCGTTCGTCAACGCCCTGCGCTTCCGCCCCGATGCCTATGTCGCCGCGAGCAAGCGGAGCAAGGTGTTCTGGTGCGTGCTGACCGGCGTCGCCGTGCTGCTGGGCTTCCTCTCGCTCCCCTATCCCATCGGCGGAGGCAGCTCGATGCTGTTCATGCTCGGCGGCGTGATCATCGCAGGCATCTTCCTGGCCGACGTTCTGCCCGCGCTGAAGCGGGTCATGGGCCGCGCCCAGGGCAACCGCTGGTGACCCGCGACTGATCTGCACGGCGGCCCCCGCACTCCACACGCCCGCGCCCCACGCGACGTCGAGTACTGGCGCCAGAGAGCACGCTCCGGCTATATAGCCAGTGCGCATCACCCAGAGCCCGTACTCGACGAGAGCCGAGCACGCCGGCGCCGCATTCTGCCTCTGGTACGGACCCACGTGCGGCAGGCCCGTGTGCAGCTGACGCAGAACGGGACCCCAGAGCCGAAGCCCTGGGGTCCCGTGGAGTGGTGAGCCGATCAGCTCAGCTCAATCCGTCGATCGATCAGCTCAACTGCCTGATCTCCTACCGACTCGTCCCTCGTCAGTACGTCGATCGATCAGCTCAACTGCCTGATCTCCTACCGACTCGTCCCTCGTCAGTACGTCGATCAGGCCTGGTGCGTGCCTGCGGAGCGGAGGTTCTCCGCCGCCTCGACCAGACGTGCGGCCAGTCCAGCCTCAGCCTTCTTGCCCCAGGCGCGGGGGTCGTAGGCCTTCTTGCTGCCGACCTCGCCGTCGATCTTCAGGACGCCGTCGTAGTTCTCGAACATGTGCGAGACCACGGGGCGGGTGAAGGCGTACTGGGTGTCGGTGTCGATGTTCATCTTGATGACGCCGTTGTCGACCGCGGTGCGGATCTCCTCGAGGGAGGAGCCCGAGCCGCCGTGCATCACGAGGTCGAACGGCATGTCCTTGCCGTACTCCGCGCCGACGGCCTTCTGGATGTCCAGGAGGATCGACGGGGTCAGCTTGACGTTGCCCGGCTTGTACACCCCGTGCACGTTGCCGAAGGTCAGCGCCGTCAGGTAACGGCCGCGCTCGCCCAGACCGAGCTTGGCGGCGGTCTTCATGCCGTCCTCGGGGGTGGAGAAGAGCTTGTCGTTGGAGACATCGGCGACCACGCCGTCCTCCTCGCCGCCGACGACGCCGACCTCGATCTCGAGGATCTTCTTGGCTTCGACGGACTTCTCGAGCAGACGCTCGGCGATCTCGAGGTTCTCGTCGACCGGCACGGCGGAGCCGTCCCACATGTGCGACTGGAAGAGCGGGTTCAGGCCCTTCTTCACGCGGTTCTCGAGGTCCCACTCGATCAGCGGCTCGACCCAGGTGGGCAGAACCTCCTTGGCGCAGTGGTCGGTGTGCAGCGCGACGTTGATCGGGTAGTTCTTGGCGACGGCGTGCACGAACTCGGCGAGCGCGATCGAGCCGGCGACGCGGTCCTTGACGGTGGAGCCGGAGAGGTACTCCGCGCCGCCGAAGGACACCTGGATGATGCCGTCGGTGTTCGCCTCGGTGAAGCCCTGCAGGGCTGCGATCGCGGTCTGCGAGCTCGAGACGTTGACTGCGGGGTAGGCGAACTTGCCTGCCTTCGCGCGATCGATCATCTCTGCGTACTGATCCGGGGTTGCGACTGCCATGAGGCACTCTCCTTCGCTGACGGGGTGGGAGACGACCGGCGGAACATGCCCGCGCAGGGTCGTTCTATCGCCCTCATTGTTCCACAGCGGACGGAACGCTTCCTGTCCGCAGGTCCCCGTGGACAGTTCCCCGGACCGGCACCCTCGTGGTACCTCGGAAAGGACGCAGCTCGAGGAAGATCACGGCAGGCGAGCACGCCCGGTACGACCGAGTTCAGCGCAGGGGACCCTCGGGGATCTCAGCGTGCTGCAGGATCCAGCTGTGCATCGCGACCGCGGCGGCCGCGGCGACGTTGATGGAGCGGGTCGAACCGAACTGGCTGATGCCGACGACGAGGTCCGCGGCGGCGAGGATCTCGGCGCTCACGCCGGGGCCTTCCTGACCGACCACCAGCACCGCGTTACGCGGCAGTGCGGTCCGCTCGATCGGCAGAGCACCTTCGACCAGGTCGATCGCGACGAGCGGTCGTCCCTCGTCACGGGCCCAGTCGATGAGATGCTGCGCATCGGGATGGTGGATCTCGTGCTGGTAGCGGTCGGTGACCATCGCGCCGCGACGGTTCCAGCGGCGCCTGCCGACGATGTGGAAGGCGCCGACGGCGAAGGCGTTGGCGGTGCGCACCACGGAGCCGATGTTCGCGTCGTGCTCGAGGTTCTCGATCGCGACGTGCAGCTCGTGGCGGTGGGTGTCGAGCTCAGCGGTGATCGCCTCGCGGCGCCAGTAGCGGAAGTGGTCCTCGACGTTGCGGCGGTCCCCGTGCTCGAGCAGCTCGGGGTCGAGGTGCGCATCGTCGGGCCAGGGCTGGGGATGCGGCCCGACGCCGACTTCGCGCGCTGCGGCGGGTGCGGAGTCGGCGGCCGCGTCGGCTGGTCCTGTCGCGTCGATGCCGCGAGCTGAGTCGGTGCCGGTCACCGGTCCTCGGTCCGCTGGTACCCGTCTTCCTGCGTGTTCTCTCGAGGCTGGTCCGCCGCCTCCTCCTCGAGGTACTTCTCGTCGGGGTCCGGGAGTCCCAGTTCGCGTCGCTTCTTCTCGCGCAGGATCAGCTTGACCAGGAACCAGAGGATCACCAGCGCGATGATGGCGTAGACGACGTTGGAGAAGAGGCCTGTGTACGGCTCGATCACGGTCCAGTTGCTGCCCATGTAGTAGCCGATGGTCAGGAAGATCGAGTTCCAGATCGCGCTGCCAGCAGCGGTGAGCAGGGTGAACATCCCGACCGGCATGGCATACAGGCCCGCCGGGATGGAGATCAGCGAGCGCACACCGGGGACGAAGCGACCGAAGAAGATGGCCTTGTGTCCGTGCTTGTCCATGAACGCGACGGACTTGTCGTAGTCCTCGACGTGCACCAGCGGCAGCCAGATGACGATCTTCCGCAGCCGCTCAGGGCCCAGCGCCCGGCCGATGCCGTAGAGCAGCCAGGCCCCCACCACGGAGCCCGCCACCGACGCCAGCAGCATCAACCAGTAGGAGTTGCTCGGGCCTGCCGCCGCCACACCCGCCAACGGGAGGATCACCTCAGAGGGGATCGGGGGGAACAGATTCTCCGCGAAGATCAGCAGGAAGACTCCGAAAGCACCGAAGCTGTTCATGGTCTCGACCGCCCAGTCGACGATGTTCATGCAGGTCTCCTCGCGAAGCGGGTGCTGATGGGGCGGACCTGTCCGGGGGCGCTGAGCGCACGGTCCGGTCCGCGCTCAATGCTATGCGGTGGCGAGTGCTGACCGAGTGACCGGCCGGTCACGTCCTCAGGACCTTCACTGTCACTATTCCACCTGCTCACACCGCACGTTCAGGTCTACTCTGTGCGCATGACCTTCAACCCGAATGCGGAGATCCGCTCAGACAATGTCTCCGCTGCTGGTGGCGGAGGTGGCGGAGGCGGCTTCCGGCCCCGCAGAGGCGGTGGGCGTGGCGGCCGCGGCCTGAAGCTCGGCGGCGGAGGCGGCTGCTTGCTGCTGGTGATCGTGATCATCTACGCGGTGATGGGCGGCAACCCGCTGGACCTGCTGGGCGGCAGCTCGTCCCCGCAGGGTCAGGAGCAGGGCCCTGTCGCTGAAGGCAGTTCGCTTGAACACTGCCTCACCGGCGCCGATGCGAACGAGCGGGACGACTGCCTCGTGCAGGCGACGATCGAATCCGGTGATTCCCTGTGGTCACAGCTGGGGCCGGACTCCGGCATCCAGTTCTCCGAGCCCCAGGGGCTCGTGTTCACCGAGTCTGTCCAGACGGGCTGCGGCGCCGCGACCGCGGATGTCGGCCCCTTCTACTGCCCTGCCGACGCCACGATCTACGTCGACACCACCTTCTTCGACTCTCTGTCGAGCCAGTACGGCGCCGACGGCGGGCAGCTGGCGAAGATGTATGTGGTCGCCCACGAATATGGCCACCACATCCAATATCTTTCCGGCTCGATGCAGGGAGCGGACCGTTCAGAGACCGGGCCGCAGTCCGACGCGGTCCGGCTCGAGCTGCAGGCCGACTGCTTCGCCGGGGTATGGGCGCACCACGCCGCGAACACCGTGGACGACGAGGGCAACGCGATGCTCTCCCCGCTCACCGATAAGGACATTTCCTCAGCGCTCTCCGCAGCAAGTGCTGTGGGCGATGACCACATCCAGGGCGAGGTGGCGGGCGGCCAGGTGCGACCGGAATCCTGGACCCATGGCTCCTCCGAGCAGCGCCAGGCGTGGTTCACCACCGGCTATGAGCAGGGCACAGTGCAGTCCTGCGACACCTTCGCTGCAGGCACCGTCTGATCGACGTGCTGACGAGGAACGAGCCGGCAGGAGATCAGACAGCAGGCGCAACCTGATCGACGTGCTGACGAGGAACGAGTCGGCAGGAGATCAGACAGAAAGCAGCGTCTGGTCGACGAACTCCGAGTGGGCTGAGCCCTCTCAGATCTCCAGCTCGGAGATGTCGTAGGCCGCAAGGTAGCGGTACCCGGCGGCTTCGACAGCTTCGCGAGAGGCATCGGAACGGTGGACGATCACAGCGACCGCGGCGATCTCTGCGCCGGCTTCGGTGAGCGCCTCGCAGGCGGTCAGCACACTGCCGCCGGTGGTGGAGGTGTCCTCGACCGCGATGACGCGTCGGCCGGTGACGTCAGGGCCTTCGATGCGACGCTGCAGGCCGTGCGCCTTGTTGGCCTTGCGCACCACGAAGGCGTCCAGCGCGTCCATGGTCTCGTCAGCTGCGGAGGCATGGAGGATCGAGGTGGCCACCGGATCGGCGCCCAGGGTCAGTCCGCCCACCGCGTCGATCCCGGGAACCAGTCCCTCGCGGCGCAGCAGGTCCAGCATCACGCGTCCCACCAGCGGGGAGGCTTCGTGGTGGAGGGTGATGCGGCGCAGGTCGACGTAGTGATCGGCTTCGGCGCCTGAGGAGAGGATCACGTGACCACGCACCACGGCGAGGTCGCGAATGAGGATTCGCAGGCGCTCGCGGGCGTGCTCGATGGGGAGGGGCTGGGTGGAATCAGTGCTGGTGCCGGGCATGCGGCCAGAGTAATCGACCGAGCGGCGACAGCGCGGAGAGGCCCACGTCGGGCGCTGGAGCGGCGGGGCGACCAGGGCCGTACCGGCAGGTCGTGGCCTACTACGCCTCGTCCTCGCGCTGCCACGGCGCATGCAGGTTGCGTCGCGAAGCCTTCCGGAGGGAGCGTTTCACGGTGCGGGACTGCATCCGGCGGTACCAGTCCGGGGAGGTGAGGGCACGGATCAGCGGTCGCGGCGCGATCCGGGAGAACTCGCTGGCGGTGCGGTACTTCACCGAGGGGATCGACAGCACGTTGCCCTTGGCGGTGTCCTTGAGGGCCTGCTCGACCACATACGGTGCCTTCAGCCAGGTGATCCGTGGCAATCCGTCCACACTCATCGAGGCCCGTTCATGGAATTCGGTCTGCACGAATCCGGGCAGCAGCGCGGTCGCTGTCACGCCGGTGCCTTTGAGCTCCATCGCGAGAGATTCGGTGAACACGGTGACCCAGCTCTTGGAGGCGGCGTAGGGGCCGGCCGTGGTGTAACCGGCCAGGGAGCTGACATTGAGTATCGCACCCTTGCGGCGCTGCACCATGGTGCGGGCCGCGGCGTGGGAGAGCACCAGCACGGCCTTCATCAGGGTGTCCATCTGCTTCTCATGGTCATCCACGCCCACTTCGAGGAACCCTCCTCGCAGCCCATAGCCGGCGTTGTTGACCAGCAGGTCCACCCGTTCGACGGGATCGGTGAGGCGGATCGCAACGCGTTCGAGCTGCGGACGGTCCGAGAGGTCTGCGGCGAGCACCTCGACGGTGACCTTGTGGACGTCTCGAATCTGCTCGGCGACGGCGCCGAGTCGATCCTGGTCGCGAGAGACCAGCACGAGATCATGCCCGGTCCCGGCCAGCTGCCAGGCAAATTCGAGTCCCAGTCCGGAAGTGGATCCGGTGACGAGTGCGCGCGCCATAGTGCGAGTTTACGACTCTTCGGGCGGGACTGCGGACGACTTCGGTCCCCCGTAGGATCGGTGCCATGCGCATCGCCACCTGGAACATCAATTCGCTGCGGGCCCGGATGGATCGGGTGCTCGCCTTCCTCGAGCGGTACGACGTCGACGTGCTCGCCCTCCAAGAGATCAAGGCCAAGCCCGAGCAGCTGGATCTGACCGCACTGGAAGAGGCGGGCTATGAGGTCGCCGCGCACGGCCTGAACCAGTGGAATGGGGTGGCGCTGATCTCCCGCGTCGGCCTCACCGATGTGCGCACCGAGCTCCCTGCCGTGCCCAGCTTCCCGGAGGACGAGACCGGTGTGGTCGAGGCGCGTGCGCTCGGCGGCGTGGTCGGGGACGGGCTGCGGATCTGGTCGCTGTATGTGCCCAACGGCCGCGAGATCGACCACCCCCATTACGCCTACAAGCTGCGCTGGTACGAGGCGCTGCGCGCTGAGGGCGCCCGCGAACTCGCGGAGAATCCTTCGGCCCGAGCCGTGCTGGTAGGTGACTTCAACGTCGCCCCGCTCGATGAGGACGTCTGGGACATGGCCTTCTTCGAGGACAAGACCCACGTGACCGCGCCGGAGCGCGCCGCGTTCCAGTCGGTGGTCGATGCCGGCTACGCCGATGTGATGCGCGCCGACCATCCGGGGCCCGGCGTGTACACCTATTGGGACTACCAGGCGCTGCGCTTCCCGAAGAAGGAGGGCATGCGGATCGATTTCGTGCTCGGCTCCCCCGCTGTGCAGTCCGCGGTGACCGGCTCCTTCATCGACCGCGAGGAGCGGAAGGGCAAGGGCGCCTCGGACCACGCGCCCGTGGTGGTGGACCTGGAGTTCTGAGCGGACGCACCGGGGGCGCCGCGCTGGCGTGCCCTGCGTGTGCCTCGCTGGTCTTCTCGGCGTGCGCCGCACTGGCGTACTCGGTGTGCGCCTCGCAGAAGAGGGCCCGCGCCTCACGCGGGATCGGCGCACAAAAAATGGAGCGGCGTCGCGATCTCTCGCGGCGCCGCTCCGGACGAGCCGTTTGCATCGGGATCAGGCGTACACGTGTTCTAGCTGCGGTGGCGCTTTCGACGCCTCACAGCCGGTCCGTTGCGGGGACCAGTCGTACGTGGGTTCCGGTGCTGGTATTCGTCGTTGTGCAGATCACACTACGCGCCCGTCGTCAGGTGCGCAAGGTCCTGGGTCCGGTGGACCGTTCCTCCACACACCAGGGTTGTCCACCGTCTCCGAGCGGACCGGTCCGCCTCTCCGGAATGCGGCCACCATGGCTTCATGACCAGCACAACCGCTCCCTCCACGTCGTCTGACGCGCCCTTTCCGGACCTTCCGAATGTCGTGATCCCCACCGAGCCGGACGACTCTTCGGACACCTCGCCTCGGCGCCGCAGCTCGCGGTTCCCGGGACTGGAGAAGTCTGCAGCGGCCCTGGGCCCGGGCAGCCGCCCGCAGGTCTGCTGGATGGGTCCGGACGGTCCGCTGCGTGAGCTGGTGCGGGATCACGCGATAGCGGTCGGCGCCGAGCTCTCCACCGCTTTCGCGGGTGGGAAGACAGCCTGTGTGGTGGTCGATGACGAGACTCTCTCGCACCGGGACAGGGTGCTCGGCACGGACCGGGCCCCGTTGCTCGTGGTGACGTCGCAGAGCGAGATCCCCGCAGAGATATGGCCGCGTGCGCTCGCGGCCGGCGCACGCGCCGTGATCCCGCTGCCCGATGGCTCCGAGGAGCTCCTCTCGTGTCTGGCCGATCTCGCCCGGCCCCGCTCCGCATCACTGCTGCTGGGGGTGGTCGGAGGTTGCGGTGGGGCCGGCGCCTCAAGCTTTGCGGCGCGCCTGGCCGCTGCGTTCAGGTCCTGGGGGCCGGTGACTCTGGTCGATGCCGATCCGTGGGGCGGGGGTCTGGATCTGCTGGTCGAAGCCCCGGCTGCAGCAGGTATCAGCTGGGCGGAGACAGCGGAGCTGGGCCCGGATGACGGGGAGGCGCTGCGGGAGGGCCTGCCGACGGTGGACGAGGTGCGTCTGCTGGTCGCGCAAGAAGGCTCCGGTCCGGATCGCTCAGCGGTCTCCCGGGTGCTCTCTGCCCTGTCGCCGCTGGGTGGAACAGTGGTGGTGGACCTGCACTCCGACATGGTTCCGACGGCCGCAGAGCATCTCGATCAGCTGCTGGTGGTCGTCCCCGCCACCGACCATGCGGTGCGTTCGACGACCCGGAGGCTGCGTGCCTGGCAGCTGTCCGAAGGACTTGCCCAGGTGGTGGTGCGCCGCGGCGGAGCTCTCAGCGGCCGGGAGGTCTGCGAGGATCTCGCCCTCCCCCTCGCCGCGGCCTTCCATGACAGCCCCCGTGGCACCGTGCCGCTGCTGGATGTTCGGCGGCGCGGTGCTGACCGTGCCGCACGGGATCTGGCCGTCGCTCTGAGCACCGAGGAGCACTCATGAGCGCCCCGGCATCCCCTGTGCTCGATGAGGACCTCTCACCGCTGCTGGATCTGGTGCGGGAGGACTTGGTGCGCGCCCCCGGCGTGGTGGATGTGCCGCGCATCGTCCGGGTGCTCCGCCGTCAGGGGCGGGTGCTCGGTGCGGCAGCGACCCTCGAGCTCACCTCCCGGCTCCGTGACCACGTCGACGGTCTCGGCCCGCTCCAGCCGCTGGTCGCGCCCGGGGTGACGGACCTGCTGGTCAATGATGACGGGACGGTGTGGGTCGATGACTCGGCAGGGTTGCACCGGACCTCGGTGCGCCTGGAGCCGGGGGCGGCCCGTGACCTCGCGGTGCGGCTCGCGACTGCTGGCGGGCGTCGGCTCGATGACGCGGTGCCGTGGGCCGACGCGCATCTGCCGTCCGGCATCCGCTTTCATGCTGTGCTGCCGCCGTTGTCCCCGGGAGGGGCGATCCTGTCCCTGCGCCTGCCGTCGTCCACTCGACTCGATCTCGAGGATCTCCAGCGGCTGGGTGCGATCGATGCCGCGGCCCGTGAGGTGCTGCAGGCGATCGTTGCGGCGCGGGTGCCCTTCTTGATCACCGGTGGCACCGGAACCGGGAAGTCGACGCTGCTGGCTGCCATGCTTCGCGAAGCGTCCGCCGAGGAGCGGATCGTGATCGTCGAAGATGCCCTCGAGCTGGTGGTGGACCATCCTCACGTGGTGCACCTGCAGTCCCGTCATGCGAACAGCGAGGGCGCTGGCGCGGTGGACCTCACCGCCCTGGTCCATCAGAGCCTGCGGATGCGACCGGACCGGGTGGTCCTCGGGGAATGCCGCGGCGGAGAGGTCCGCGAACTGCTGCAGGCGCTGAACACCGGGCACGAGGGCGGCTGCGGCACCGTCCACGCGAATACTGCTGCGGATGTCCCCGCACGGCTCGAGGCGCTGGGCGCTCTCGGCGGGCTGGACCGCGGGGCGCTGGCCGCCCAGGTCGCCAGCGCCCTGGAGGTGGTGGTCCATCTCGCGCGCCGAGACGGAGTGCGGGTGCTCGAGGAGGTCGCCCTCCTGCACCGCGGCGAGGACGGGATGCTGCGAACCTCGACCGCCCTGCGCATCCGCGACCACCTCCTGGAGGAAGGCCCCGCCGCGCAGGCCCTCGCCGAGCGGGTCAGAACCTCCGTCTCTGTCCCCGCGAGCCAGTCGACGCACGGGCCGAAGAGTGCCCCGCCCCGCCCCCGGGCCCTGCGCAGGAGGTCGGCATGAGCATCGCGGCATTCGTCCTCGCCCTCGCCCTGCTCTGGGTGCTCCGCCCACCGGCGCTCACCGTCGCTTCCGCCCCGACACGACGGAGGCCGCGTCGGGCAGCGTCGGGGCCGCTGGAGATGGCGCGCCTGGTAGAGCAGCTCGCCACGATCATCAGCTCGGGCTCCGGTGTTCGCCAGGCCTGGTCCGCGCTCGCCAGCACCCTCCCGAAGGGTGACCTGCAGGAGCTCTCCCACGCCGCCGCCTCCGGGATGGACCCGCGCCGCGCCGCCACGACGCGCCTGCAGCGTTCCGAGATGGTCAGCGCCCTCGGCGCGGCCCTGGCAGTCTGCGCACGCACCGGAGCGCCCACGGCCGAGATGCTGCAAAGCCTCGCGGAGGCACTCAGGGACCTGCACGATGCCGCGCAGGCGCGCCGCAGTGCTTTCGCCGGCCCGCGCTCCACTGCCCGGATCCTGCTCGTCCTCCCCTTGGCAGGGCTCGGGCTGGGGATGCTGCTGGGAGGGGATCCGCTGCGACTGCTGCTGGTCTCCCCCGTCGGCAACCTGCTCGGCCTGACCGGGCTGGTGCTCACCGTCCTCGGCTGGTGGTGGATGCATCACCTGATCCGGCGAGCGGACCCTCCCCGGGAGCATCGCGTGGACCCCTCTGTGGGCCTGGAGCTGATCGCCGGGGCGCTCGAGTCCGGGTTGCCGCTGCCCCTCGCCGTCGCCGCTGTTGGTGACTCCCTCGGGTCGGGTCCCGATGCGAGCGCGCTGACCAGGCTCGCCACCGCGCTCACCGCCGGTGTCCCCGCCGCCCATGCCGCCCGGGTCCTGCCGCCGGCATGGAGCGCGCTCGAGCAGTCCGCGGCCCTCGCCGAAGGCACCGGTGCGGACCTCGCCCGGGTGCTCCGCTCCTCGGCGCGGGACGCACGCCGCGGGCATGCCCGTGATGCCGAGGTGCTCGCCGCCCAGCTCGCAGTCCGTCTGGTGCTGCCCACCGGCCTGACGCTGTTGCCCGCGTTCGTAGCGCTCGGCATCATCCCCACGGTGATGTCGCTGCTCGGCGGCACTTTCTCCCTCACGTTCGGCGGAGTGTGAGGTCATGGCCACCGGGACCCTCCCGGTGCATCGGCTCCTCCCGGAGCCGATGACCGGCAGCTGCGGCTGCCACCCAGGGACGGCGAGCGCCGTCCCCGAACCGAAGGAGAACCACATGTCCCTCACCAAGGAGCGGCTGCGCCGCACCCTCGACCGCGTGATGCGGGACGACACCGGTGCCTCGACCGCGGAGTACGCGATCACGGTCCTCGCCGCCTGCGGCTTCGCCGCTGTCCTGGTCGCCCTGCTGGCGTCCGGGGAGGTGCGTGAACTGCTGATGGGGATCATCACCTCCGCGCTGTCCAAGGGGTCCTGATGCCGCGGTCCGCCCGGTCGTCCCGCCTGCGGGACGACCGGGGGTCCGCCACCGCGGAGACAGCGATCGTGCTGCCCGTGGTGGTGATGATGGTGCTCGTGGTGCTGCTGACCGGAGCCGGGCTCGGCACCCAGGTGCGGCTCGAGAGCGCGGCACGCGGAGCCGCCCGCGAGCTGGCCCGCGGAGAGGATCCGGGCGCCGCCACCGCCGTCGCGAAGCGCATCGGCGGAGACGGCACGACGGTGGAGATCTCAGCTGGCGGCGAGTGGGTGCGAGTCGAGGTCAGTCGGACCCTGCACGCCTCTGCGGGAGCCCTGTCCGGGGCGACCTGGGAGCTGAGCGCCGACGCCGAGGCCCGGCTCGAGCCTCACCTGCTCACCGGAAGTGCGCCATGAGCACCGGTGCTGCGTCGGTGCTGGCCTGGACCGGTGCCGCCACCGCGGTGGTCGGGGGCCTCTCGCTGCTGGGCACAGGAGTGATCGCCCAGTCCCGTGCGGAGACCGCCGCGGATCTCGCCGCCCTCGCCGGCGCCGATGCGGTCGCCGCCGCCCACGCCCAGCCCTGCGCAGTGGCCGGCGAGGCCGCCGATCGGAACGGGGCCCTCCTGGTCGCCTGCGAACTGCGCGAATGGGACGTGCTGGTCACGGTGCAGGTCGAGGCCTCTCCGCTGCCTGCGGCAACCTCCCAGGCCCGGGCCGGGCCGGGTCCGGCGGACCTGCCGTAAGGGTGCGGAGAGTCGAGGGGGCCCACTGTTCAGCTGTTCAGCTGTTCGGTTTCCCGACCCTTGCCGCTCGCATCTGATGCGGACGTCTGGTCCGTCAACGGTGGGGCAGTGCGGCGTGCAGCCCAGGCTGTGAGCCGTTCGAGCGGGCCACGGCCGAGGAGCGCCGTCCATGCCAGACACACGAGGATGAGGGCCAGGCTCATCAGCGCCCACACCAGGTTGCTGGCGATCCATCCGCCGGGCCCGACCATCGCGAAGAGGGCGAGCACATGGACCGAATAGGCGGTCAGCGGCATCGCCCCCAGGGCGGACAGCGGCAACAGCACCCATCGCAGCGGCCGTGCAAGCAGCAGCAGGATGCCGATCAGACACAGTGCGAGCCCGCCGGAGCGGAAGATCTCCACGGTGGAGCCCGAGTGGGGAGAGAGCGAGGCCACCGAATCGAAGAGCATGACTCCCGGATCCATGTCGATCAGGTACTGGGGATAGGACGCCCAGCCCTCCCCTCCGGGATCCTCAGACCACGAGGACTCCTCCTCCAGCCACGAATCCGCGTAGTCAGGCGGTTCGCAGTAGACGGTCGGGTCACCGGGATAGGGCGGGTAGCAGACCAGGCCGGTCAGGTCGATCTCTTCACCCGGGACCGTTGCCACCTCGCCATCCCACGATCCCTCCTCCATCGCCGTCCACGAGGAGCCGTCGCCAGAGCTGCCGGAGGCCGTCCCTTCCTCCCAGGAGGAGCTGCCTGTCATGGCTCCCGGAGCCAGGACGCCGAGCAATGCTGCGAACAGCAGCCCCGCACCGGTGCCGAGGACGGCGAGTGCAGCCCCAGCCCCCGCCACGATCGCCGCGACCAGGCGACGTTCCAGAGGCAGTCGCCCCAGCGCCATGCCCACCAGCATCAGGGGTGCCCAGGCGGTGAATCGATAAATGCCGGTCAGCACCAGCAGCGCGCCGCTCCCATAGCCTCCGAGCGAGAGCACTTCGACGACCGTGACCAGGATCGGCCCCACCAGAGCGATCGGGAGCGCGAGCAGCAGCAGCCTGCTCACTCTCATCCGGAGCACAGGCATCGCCGCGATGTACATGACCCCGTAGAAGGTGAGGATCACCGCGACGCCCGTACCGAGCATCTCCAGCGCCAGCCCGATCACGAAGATCGTGGCACCACGGCCGAGGAGTGCAAGACGCAGGCGCGGCAGTTCCCCCAGTTCAGGGCGACGAGTGCGGCCCGTCATCAGCGCGATCGAAACCCCCGCCAGCACCGCGAACAGCAGGGCCGAGTTCCCATGCACCACTGAGAGATAGCTCAGCGGATCACCCGGAGAGAACTCCGGGATGTTCCCCACATGCGCGCCGATCATCCCGAGGATCGCCAGCCCCCGTGCCACATCCAGCGCAGAGATCCGTGGCGGCGAGATCAGGGCACGCCACCGCTGCTGCGGGCTGGCCTTTCCCTCCGGCATTCCCACGACGGGTCGATCCGCGAGCGCACTGCTCATCCGAGGCTCCCTCACCTCTGGCGACCTACGGCCGCTCCCCTCTCCGACCTCCGGAGAACATCCTGATTCTGAGGCTGTCCCGGGGAATCGCACCGCTGCGCCGCGTCACGGTTCGGTCACGGTGCGGCGGTGTCGTCACGCTCCCGCAGCAGCTCCAGCAGGCGCGCAGCCTGCGGCTTCGACAGCGGCTCGTTGCCGTTGCCGCATTTCGGGGAGACCACGCAGGCGGGGCAGCCCGCGGCGCAGCCGCACTCGCCGATCATGTCGGCGGTGGCGCGCAGCCAGGCGGCGGCGTCGTCGGCCCCGCGTTCGGCGAAGCCGGCTCCGCCCGGGGCGCCGTCATAGACGAAGATCGTGGGCGCTTCGGTGTCCTCGTGGAGCGCCGTGGACAGCCCACCGATGTCCCAGCGGTCGCAGGTGGCCAGCAGCGGCAGCATCGAGATCGCGGCATGCTCGGCGGCGTGCAGGGCGCCGGGCAGCTCCTCCCCGGGGATCTCCGCAGCGTCGGTCAACGCCTGCGGGATCACCCACCACACCGCCTTGGTGGTCAGGGTGCGCGGTGGGAGGTCCAACGGGCGCTGCGCGAGCACGGCCTGGGTGAACACATCACGCACCTGATAGCCGGTGACCTGGTCGGTGACATCCACGGTGCCGAAGCACAGCTTCACCCCGCCTGCCCAGTCGACCTCGCTATCGATCTGCCGAATCCGCAGGCTGGAGGCGGTCTGCGGATGGGTGGTGTGCAGCGGGTCCTCACGGTGCACGAAGGCTGCGGCCTGCTCCACGTCGAGACGGTCCACCACATAGCTGCGGCCCTGGTGGAGGTAGACCGCGCCGTCGTGGACCTGGGTATGTGCGCTCGCAGCATCCACGGTGCCCAGCAGCACACCGCTGGCCTGCTCGACGATCCGCACTGGCTCCCCACCGCTGCCGCGCAGGTCGGTGAGCTGGTGCGCGGACTCGCTCAGCGTCCAGTACCAGCCAGTGGCCCGCGAGCGCAGCACTCCCCGGGCGGCGAGGGTCATCAGCAGGTCCCGGGCCGTCGGCCCGAAGATCTCCTCCTCGCCGTCGCGGATCGCGAGCTCGGAGGCGGCGGCGCACAGATGCGGGGTCATCACATAGGGGTTCGCGGGATCGAACACGGACGCTTCGACCTCAGCACCGAATATCGTCTCGGGATGGTGGACCACATAGGTGTCCAACGGGTCCTCCCGCGCGACGAACAGCGCGAGCGCGCCACCGTCAGCGTCCTGGCGCCTTCCGGCGCGGCCGAACTGCTGCCACAGCGAAGCCCGGGTGCCGGGCCAGCCGGCGACCACCACCGCGTCCAGGCCGGCGATGTCGATCCCCAGCTCGAGCGCATTGGTGGAGGCCAGCGCCTTCAGCTCCCCCGAGCGCAGCGAGTCCTCGAGCTGGCGCCGCTCCCGCGCCAGATACCCGCCCCGGTAGGCGGCGATCCGCGAGGCACGGTCCGCAAGACCGGGGGCGGAGGTGTGCTCGGCCTTCTGCGTGAGCAGGCGCTGGGCGCCGCTGGAGACCAGCTCGGCGCCGCGCCGGGAGCGAGCGAAGACAAGAGTCTGCACGTCCCGTTCGACGAGGTCGGCGAGGATCGCGCCGGCCTCACTGGTCGCCGAGCGGCGCAGCGGATCCTCGCGCCGCTTCCCCGCAGTGCCCTCGCCGACATCATCATCAGGCTCATCAGCCTCATCCACATCAGCGTCGTCCTGCCACCGTGCCGGGTCGCCACGGCCGTCGACCCGGGTCCGGGTGCCCGGCTCCCAGAGCCCGATCGTCAGCCCGGCGCGGGGGGAGCCGTCCTCGGTGATCGCCTCGACGTCGCGCCCGATCAGTCTCGAGGCGGAGAGCTCGGGATTCGCGGTGGTGGCGGAGGCGAGGATGAACGTGGGATCGGCGCGATAGTGGGCGGCGATCCGGCGCAGCCTCCTGATCACCATCGACACGTGGCTGCCGAAGACTCCGCGGTAGCTGTGGCACTCGTCGATCACCACATAGCGCAGTGCCCGGAAGAAGTGCGCCCACTGCTCGTGCCCGGGAAGGATCCCGAAGTGCAGCATGTCGGGGTTGGTGAGCACCACGGTGCCGTGGCGGCGCACCCAGCGGCGCTGCTCGGAGGGGGTGTCTCCGTCGTAGACCGCGACCCGGGCATCGCGGATCCCGGCACCGTCGGCCATCGCGGTGATGTTGGTGAGCTGATCTGCGGCGAGCGCCTTGGTGGGAGAGAGATACAGGGTGGTGGCGCGGGGTGCGGTGTAGTCATGCTCGCGGGCCCCGATCGCGGTGAGCACGGGCAGCAGGTACGCGAGTGACTTGCCCGACGCGGTGGCGGTGGCGAGCACCACGTCCTGACCGTCGTGGGCGCGCTGCGCGGCCTGCTCCTGATGGATCCAGGGGGCGGTGATGCCCCGCGCGGCGAGGTGCTGGACCAGGCGCGGATCGGTCCACTCCGGGAAGCTGCCGCGGCGTCCGGCCCGTGCAGGTCGGCGCTCGATATGGGTGAGGCAGCTGCGGCGGGTCAGTGGTGCGGTGAGGTCGGTCAGGAGATCTTCGGCTGCACCTGCCCGCATCCGTGTGTCCCTCCCTGTCTCTCCCTCGCGGACGCGCACAGAGTGTGCGCATCTCCCACACCTGATCTCCGGTCGGACCCCAGGTGGCTGATGCACAATCGTAGCCATGCCCCCCGACTCGCCGACCCCGCCCCCGCGCCTGCTGACTGCGGAGATCGCGGCCCTGCGCGCGGACCTCAGCGTCGCCGACTATTCGAGTGCCCGCATCGACGAGCTGCTGGGGCCGGTCGCCGCTGCCGCGCTGCGCCGCGAGAACGCCGTCCCGGCTCGCCGGATGCTCGAACCATCGGTGGATCCGGCGGCGGTGCTGCTGCGCCTGTTCACTCTCGGCGCGGTGCTGCCCCGCACGCAGGTGCAGGCCACGCTGCCCACTCTCGGCGTCGACGGGGCGTCGCGCCTGGGCCTGATCGGCCTCGCCGGACCCGACAGCGCGGACGGCGCCGCGCGCCCGGCCGACGCAGCCCGCCCGACGGGCGAGGACCCCGACGCCTCGTGGCAGGCCCTGGTCGACCTCGCCCCGTACTCGGCGAGCGATGACGCCGGGGAGATCGACTGGTGGATCGCCTCGGACCGCTCGGAGCTCGCGACCGGCGCCCCGCTCGGCCTGGAGCATGTGCTCGGGGTGGGCGGCGCCTCCCTGACCCTGTCGAGGATCACCCCGCGCGAACCCGTCCGTCGGGTGCTGGACCTCGGCTGCGGCGGCGGGATCCAGGCGCTGCATGCCTCACGTCACGCCGAGCATGTGGTCGCCACGGATCTGTCCGAACGGGCGCTGGGCTTCGCGGCCTTCAACGCCGCGCTGAACGGCATCGAGCTCGAGCTGCGACAGGGCTCCCTGTGGGATCCCGTGCGCGGCGACACCTTCGACCTGATCGTGTCCAATCCCCCCTTCGTCATCACCCCACGCGCTGCCGGTGAGACCACCTGGACTTATCGCGACGGTGGCCGCGCGGGCGACACGCTGCTCGCCGAGCTGCTGCGAGACCTGCCTGCCCATCTCGCCCCCGGCGGCAGCGCCGTGATGCTCGGCAACTGGGAGATCCGTGACGGTGAGGGATGGGACACCCATCCCCGCGCGTGGATGGAGCCGGCCACGGCCGACGGGGTGGATGCCTGGGTGCTGCAGCGCGAGCAGGAGGATCCCGCCCAGTACGCGGAGACCTGGGTGCGTGACGGCGGGGTCACCAGCCGCGATGAGCGCTGGCCGGCCCTGACCGGGGCCTGGCTGGATGACTTCGCGTCCCGGGACGTGGAGGCGATCGGGTTCGGCTACCTGCTGCTGCGACGCCCGGAGCATGCCTCCGCGCGGACTGGGGTGCTGCGCACGGAGCTGGCACCGGGCACCGGCAGCGGCTCCCTGGCCACCCACCTCACCGCCTCGCTGCGTTCCCTCGCGGCGCTCGAGGACCTCGACGACGAGGCGCTGGCCGCCTCCCGTCCGGTCCGGGCGGACGATGTGATCGAGCATCGCCATCTGACCCCCGGGGAGTGGGACCCGATGCTGATCGAGCTGGTCCAGGGTGCTGGCTTCGCCCGGGTGGTGCGGGCCGACCAGCTGCTCGCCGCGACCGTCGGCGCACTGGACGGGAGCCTGACCCTCGGGCAGGTGCTCGGTGCCGTCTGCGCGCTCACCGACCTGGATGAGGACGAGGCCCGCGCCCGGGCGCTGCCCGCGGTGCGCGAGCTGCTGACCACCCAGATGGTGACCCTGTGAGCAGCTCCGGGAGCACCGCCCGCGTCGGCGGCGTCGCCCGCCCGCTGCTCTCGCTGCTGGCCGCTGCGCTCTGCACCGCCGTGGTCGTGGGACTCGCCCGCGGCGCAGTGGGCACGGCGAGCGGGCAGCGCCTGGACCAGCTGATCCTCTCCGGCGCGAAGGCGCACGAGGGCCCGCTGTCCCAGTACGCCGAGCTCGCGGTGCAGTCCGTGAGCGTGCCGGTGATCGCCGTGCTGCTCGCCCTCGCGGCGGTGCTGGTGCTGCTGCGTCGGCGCCTGCAGCTGCTGATCCCGCTCACCGTCCTGGTCATCGGTGCGAACCTCACCACCCAGGTGATCAAGCATGTGCTCGTCACTCGGCAGGCATTGGGTCCAGGCATCGACATCACGCCCAACTCCTTCCCCTCGGGGCACACCACGCTCGCTGCGACCGCGATGATCGCGCTGGTGCTGGCCAGCGGACGGGCACGGGTGGTGCTCGCCCCCGTCGGCGCCCTGTGGACCCTCGCGGCCGGGCTCGGCACGCTGGTGGTCGGCTGGCATCGCCCCAGCGACGTGATCGGGGCGATCACGATCGCTGCCGCCTGGACGTTCCTGATCCTCGCGGCCGACGGGCTCCACACCCGCCGCCGTCGTGCCCGGGCCGCCGCCTCTCCCGGTCGCGGCAGGCGTCGGCGCGGCGCTGACCTGACCGATTCCGCACGTGCCCCGCGTCACGGCGCGGGGACTGCCGTGATGGCGGCGGTGCTCGGGCTGGGAGGTCTCGTCGGCCTCGCGCTGGGAGCGGCCGGCCTGGCCTCCCTCCCCCGCCCGCTGGACCTCCATGACGTCCCCCAGCAGCTGGCCGCTTTCGGCGCGACCACCGCCCTGATCGGCGGTGGCACCGGCGCCTGGATGGCCCTGGTGCTGGTGCTGCGCACGCCGATCTCACACCGGAGGCGCATGGACGAGCGTGTACCGTGAGCAATCGCCGAGCGCAGTGGATGCGTCCGGTTCATCCCGGACCACGGCATTCAGCCACGGCGGACGGGCCGCGACGTGACGCGGCGAGGAAGGACATATCAACGTGACTGGCGGACGGCATCTGGTGATCGTGGAGTCCCCTGCGAAGGCTCGCACCATCGCGCGCTATCTCGGGGACGACTACATCGTCCAGGCTTCAGTGGGACACATCCGCGACATTCCTGTGCCGCGTGATCTGCCCGCCGAGATGAAGAAGGGTCCCTACGGGAAGTTCGGCGTCGATGTGGAGAACGGCTTCGACCCCTATTACATCGTCAGCCCCGACAAGAAGAAGACTGTCGCGGAGCTGAAGAAGGCCCTCAAGGACGCCGACACGCTCTACCTCGCCACGGATGAGGACCGCGAGGGTGAGGCGATCGCCTGGCATCTCCTGGAGACCCTCAAGCCCAAGAAGTCCCTGCCGGTCAAGCGGATGGTGTTCCACGAGATCACCAAGGATGCGATCTGGGCGGCGCTGGACAACACCCGCGAGCTGGACACCGACCTCGTCGATGCGCAGGAGACCCGCCGCATCCTGGATCGGCTGGTGGGCTTCGAGCTCTCGCCGGTGCTGTGGCGGAAGATCAAGCCGTCGCTGTCCGCTGGCCGTGTGCAGTCCGTCGCCACCCGCCTGGTCGTGGAGCGCGAACGCGAGCGGATGGCATTCGTCGCCGCCGATTACTGGGATGTGACCGGCACCTTCGGCACCGAGACCACTCCGTTCACCGCGAAGATCCAGACCGTCGACGGGGCGCGCATCGCCACCGGCGCAGATTTTGCCGACGACGGCACTCTGAAGCCGCGGGCCCAGAACGCCACCGTGCTGACGGAGGAGTCCACACAGGCTCTCGTCACGGCGCTGGCCGATGCTCCCGCCACCGTGGCCGCGCTCGAGTCCAAGCCGTACACGCGCCGCCCGGCTGCCCCGTTCACCACCTCGTCGCTGCAGCAGGAGGCCTCCCGCAAGCTCCGCCTCGGTGCCCGCCAGGCGATGCGGGTGGCACAGTCGCTCTACGAGAACGGCTACATCACCTACATGCGTACCGACTCGGTCACGCTCTCGGGTGAGGCGATCCGGGCCTCCCGGGCCCAGGCAGCAGAGCTCTACGGCTCCCAGTACGTGCCCGACAAGCCGCGCTTCTACCAGAACAAGTCCCAGGCCGCGCAGGAGGCGCACGAGGCGATCCGTCCCGCGGGCGACCACTTCCGCACCCCCGCCGAGGTGGCCGGACAGCTCGCGGGCGACGAGTTCCGCCTCTACGAGCTGATCTGGAAGCGCACGATCGCCTCCCAGATGGCCGACGCCAAGGGCACCACCTCCACCGTCGAGCTGCTGCTCGAGCAGGGCGGCCGCACCGCGACCTTCCGTGCCGCCGGCACCGTGATCACCTTCCGCGGGTTCCTCGCCGCCTATGAGGAGGGTCGCGACGCCAGCCGGTACAAGGACGAGGACTCCGACAAGGGCTCTGACAAGCGCCTGCCGCAGATGGAGGAGGGCCAGCAGCTCGACACCCGCGAGCTCACCCCCGACGGCCACTCCACGACCCCTCCCCCGCGGTTCACCGAGGCGTCGCTGGTGCGTGCGCTCGAGGAGCGCGGCATCGGCCGCCCCTCGACCTACGCCTCGACGGTCGCGACCGTCCAGGACCGCGGCTATGTGCTGAGGCGCGGCACCGCTCTGGTGCCCAGCTGGACGGCCTTCGCCGTGGTGCGGCTGCTCGAGGAGCATTTCGGTCCGTTCATCGACTACGACTTCACCGCCCAGATGGAGCAGCAGCTGGACCGCATGGCCCAGGGCGAGCTGGGACGCTCGGAGTATCTGAAGAACTTCTATCTCTCCGACGGCACCGACGGACCGGTGGGCCTGAAGTCCATGGTCGACAACCTCGGCGAGATCGATGCCCGCGCGATCAACAGCATCGAGATCGGTGAGGGCATCGTCCTGCGGGTGGGTCGCTACGGCGCCTACGTCGAGCAGATCGCCCGGGACGAGGAGGGCACCCCGATCGAGGGCGCCGATCCGCGCCGTGCGAACGTCTCCGACGAGATCGCTCCCGACGAGCTGACCGTCGAGGTCGCCAAGGAGATGCTCGAGCGCGCCAAGGACGACGGGCGCGTGCTCGGCACCGATCCCGAGTCCGGACACGAGATCGTCGCCAAGGATGGCCGCTACGGCCCCTATGTCACCGAGATCCTGCCCGATCCGGAGGAGACCGGCGGCAAGAAGGTCCCGAAGTCGAAGCAGCCCAAGCCCCGCACCGGCTCGCTGCTGCAGTCGATGGATCTGGCCACCGTGTCCCTCGAGGAGGCGATGAAGCTGCTGAGCCTGCCCCGTGTGGTCGGGACCACCGAGGATGGCACCGAGATCACCTCGCAGAACGGCCGCTACGGCCCGTATCTGAAGAAGGGCACCGACTCCCGTTCCCTGGAGACCGAGGACCAGATCTTCTCGATCACCATGGAGGAGGCGGAGAAGATCTACGCCCAGCCCAAGACTCGGGGCCGCGCCGCGGCGAAGCCCCCGATGAAGGAGCTCGGCCTCGATCCGACCAGTGAGAAGCCGATCGTGATCAAGGACGGGCGCTTCGGCCCGTACATCACCGACGGCACCACGAACGTCTCTCTGCGGGCGACCGAGAAGGTCGAGGAGATCACCGAGGCGATCGCGATCGAGAAGCTCTCGGAGAAGCGCGCCAAGGGCCCGGCCAAGAAGCCGGCCGCGAAGCGTGCCCCGGCGAAGAAGAAGGCACCGGCGAAGACCGCGGCGGCGAAGAAGGCCACTTCCGCGACGAAGAGCACCACGGCCGAGAAGTGACCGCGCTCGGCTCCTGAGAGGCCGCACGTGCAGAGGGCACGGACCGTGAGGTTCGTGCCCTCTGCACGTGCGGACCAGATGCGCGCGAGCGGATTCTGGGCAGGAGGGGGGCGAGGCGGCGCGGCGCCGGACCACGGCATCGCGCAGGACTGCGCAGAGAAGCGCTTTTCTGATCACGACATGGCATCGCCACCGGCGCGACCCCCCGCCGATTCAGGTCGTCAGCCGAAACAGGCCTACAGTGTGACCAGCATTACCTTGTCGACTCACAAAGGAGTGATCATGACTCGACGTCTCAGCCGGCGCATGGTCATGGCTGGGGCCGCGACGACCGCGGCGCTGGGCATGACCGGATGTCTGCAGAATCCGGACCAGAGCGGCGGCAGCGGGGGTGTCGGCGGTGAGAAGTACACGCCCGGCGATACCCCCGGAACCGGCTCGGTGACCATCCTCGGTGCGTTCGGCGGCCAGGAGCAGGAAGCCTTCCTCGCCTCCCTCGAAGCTTTCGAGGCGAAGTCCGGCATCACCATCCAGTACACGCCGGATACGGACTTCACCAACACCATCCAGCAGCGCGCCGGCGCCGGCGACGCCCCGGACATCGCCCTGTTCCCGCAGCCCGGCGGCATGTTCGACCTCGCCGGCAAAGGGATGATCACCCCGATCGATGTCTTCCTGGACTACGACCAGCTGAGCTCGACCCTGATCCCCGGCTTCCTCGATTCCGCCCGGTTGCAGGGCCGCGTCTACGGCGCACCGATGCGGATGGCCTGCAAGTCCCTCATCTGGTACCCCAAGAAGGCATACGAGGAGGGCGGATACGCCACCGAACCCGCCACCATGCAGGAGCTCTACTCGATCACTGACCAGATGAAGGCCGACGGGATCGCGCCGTGGTCCGATGGCTGGGGTGCCGATCAGGCGACCGGCTGGGTCGGCACCGACTGGATCGAGGAGTTCATGCTCCGCGTGCACGGCCCCGTGATCTACGACGACTGGGTCAAGCACCGCCTTCCCTTCAACGCCCCCGAAGTGGTGGAGGTCTTCGACATCGTCGGCGATCTGCTCAAGGGCGAGGGCAATGTGCTGGGCGGGACGACCTCGATCATCAACACCCCGTTCTCCGAGGCACCCCTGCCCCTGTTCGAGGATCCGGCCCGGGCGATGCTCGTGCGCCAGGGCAACTTCGTCACCGGCTTCTTCCCCGAGGACGTCGTCGCGAACATGGACGAGGAGGTCGGCGTCTACGCGATGCCCACCTGGGAGGGTGGATTCGACGGCCAGCCCATCCTCGGCGGCGGTGACCTCGCCACCCTGTTCACGTTGAACGACGACACCGTGAAGGTGATGGAGTTCCTGACCTCGGACGCCTTCGGTGGCGAGTGGGCGGAGGCCGGTGGCTGGCTCAGCCCCCACCGCACCTTCGACCCGGCGCAGTACTCCGATTCGATCACCCGGCAGGTCGCCGAGATCGCTGCGGGAGCTGCGGTGTTCCGTTACGACGGCTCCGACCTGATGCCGACCGCGGTGGGGGCCGGCTCCTTCTGGAAGGGCATGGTCGAGTGGCTGCAGGGCGCGAAGACCTCTCAGGAGGTCTGCGACGAGATCGAGGCCGGGTGGCCGAAGTGACCACCACGGCCCCCACTCGTCAAGGGTCCGACGGTGCAGCGCCGCTGGAGCTCAACAAGCACAAGGGATCTCCAGCTCGCCCAGTGCGGGTGATCATCGGCGCGGTCGGCATGGCCGTGACGGCCTGGTTCGTGTGCAATGCCTTCCTCGCCTTCGCGTATTACCCGGCGGCGTTCGCGAACTCCGGGATCCTGATCGGGATCCTCGGCCTCGTCGTCGGCATCGGCGGCTCGGTGCTGTTCTTCTACTTCCTGAACCTGTGCATCGAGGGCTTTCCGACAAGGTTCGCCGAAGGGTTCATCCCCTACGCCTTCCTGCTGCCGGGATTCAGCCTGATCGTGCTCTTCCTGCTCTATCCCACGGTCCAGACCATCGTCTACTCCTTCGCGAACGACAATTCGACCGCCTGGGTGGGCCTGGACAACTACGCGGCGATCTTCAGCTCCGGACACTTCTGGTCCACCCTGCTGAACAACTTCCTGTGGATCCTCATCGTCCCGGTCCTCAGCGTGGCCTTCGGTCTCGCGGTCGCGGTGCTCGCCGACAAGCTCTCCCCCGCCGGGGAGAACGCGGCGAAGTCGATGATCTTCCTGCCGATGGCGATCAGCTTCGTGGGCGCAGCGACGATCTGGGGCCTGGTGTACGCCTACAACGCCCCGGGCGAGGCCCAGACCGGCCTGCTCAACGCGATCGTCACCTCGCTGGGAGGCGATCCCCAGCCGTGGTATCAGATCGATACCGCACGTCTGAACTCCCTCGCGCTGATGGTGATCCTGATCTGGCTGCAGACGGGCTTCGCGATGGTGCTGATCAGCTCGGCCATCAAAGGCGTCCCCGAGGACACCGTCGAAGCCGGTCGCATGGACGGAGCCAGTGAGGTACGGATCTTCTGGCAGATCGTGTTCCCGCAGGTGAGGGCTACACTCCTCGCCGTTTTCATCACGGTGCTGATCTTGGTGCTGAAGGTCTTCGACCTGATCTACGTCACCACCAACGGCCTGTACAACACCGATGTGATCGCAAACTTCTTCTTCGCGAAGCTGTTCACCGATCAGCAGGCTGGGCAGGCCTCGGCCATCGTGGTCGTGCTGCTGATCCTGGTGATACCGATCCTGATCTACCAGGTCAAGAGCTTCAGGGACCAGGAGGCGAACCGATGAGCATGACGATGAAAGACGGGCGCAGACGCTCCGTCTTCGCCACCATTGCGATGCCGCTCCTGGCCATCCTGTGGACCATCCCCACGATCGGTCTGCTCGTGACGAGCTTCCGTTCCCGTGAGGCCGCGGCGTCCACCGGCTGGTGGACGAGCCTGTGGGAGGGTGGTTGGACCCTGGACAACTATGCCCAGGTGCTCGGCGACCCGTCGATCTCCGGCTCCCTGATCAACTCCATCGTGGTCGCAGTTCCCGCCACGGTGCTGCCGATCATGTTCGCGGCCTTCGCCGCGTACGCGTTCACGTTCATCAAGTTCCCCGCCAAGGACGTCCTATTCATCGTGATCGTCGCGCTGATGGTGGTCCCGATCCAGGTGGCATTCCAGCCGATGCTGGACCTGCTGGGCCCGCGGGGACTCGGGATCAACGGCCAGTTCGTGGCGGTCTGGATGTTGCATACCGGCTTCGGCATGCCGCTGGCGGTGTACATCCTGCGCAACTACATGGCGACCCTCCCGGGTTCGGTGGTGGAGAGCGCGAAGATCGACGGCGCCTCGCACTTCCAGACGTTCTGGCGCCTGGTCGCACCGATGTCCTCGCCGGCGATCGCCGCCTTCGCCACCCTGCAGTTCCTGTGGGTGTGGAACGACCTCCTCATCGCCAAGCTGTTCCTCGGCGGCGGGCAGAACAAGACGGTCATCGTGAGCCTGCAGCAGATGCTGGGCACCCAGGGTCAGGGCACCGAGCTGCTCACCGCGGGCGCCTTCGTCTCGATGGTCATCCCGATGCTCGTCTTCTTCGGCCTGCAGCGCTTCCTGGTGCGCGGCATGACAGCAGGCTCGGTCAAGGGCTGACCGGCCTGCTCGAGCGGCCGCACCGGGCCGCCCCGGATTCAGCCGACGGCGGACCTTCCTCCACAGCGCCCCCGACACCACCTCGGTGTCGGGGGCGCTGGGTAGATTGGACCCATGACCGAGACCGACGCCTCCGCAGCGCCCACGGCAGCACCCTCGCTGACGCTCCCACCGACCACCGTCCTCGACCCGGCCACCGCGCCGGGTCTGCGCTGGGGCGTGATCTCTCCAGGCCATATCGCCGATCAGTTCACCGCCACCGCGCATCGCGCCACCGCCTCCCGAGTGGTCTCCGTCGTCTCCCGCTCCACGCAGCGCGCCGAGGAGTTCGCACAGAAGCACGGCATCGAGCGGGCCTTCGACTCCGTGCCGGAGATGCTCGCCGCAGGCGGTCTGGACGCGGTCTACGTCGCCTCCCCCCACGCTCAGCACCATGCGCTGACCAGGCCGGTGCTCGACGCCGGGATCCCGGTGCTGGTGGAGAAGGCCTTCACCCTGAACCTGGGCCAGGCCCGTGACCTGCTGGACCTCGCCCAGGAGCGGGGCGTGTTCGCGATGGAGGCGATGTGGGCGCGCTTCCTGCCGCAGTACGACGTGCTGCGCCAGGTGATCGACTCCGGCCTGCTGGGGGAGATCGTCGAGGTGACCGCGGATCACGGCCAGACCTTCCCGGCCGATCCGACGCATCGGATGTACGCACCCGAGCTCGGCGGCGGAGCCCTGCTCGACCTCGGCGTGTACCCGGTCTCCTTCGCCCAGATGGTGCTGGGCGACCTCTCCGACCTCGCTGTGAGCGGGCACCTCGCCGAGGAGACTGCGGTCGATGCCTATATCGCGCTCCTCGCCCGGGGCCGGCGCAGCGGCCGTGCCCGCCTGTCCTCCACACTGCTCGCCCGCACTCCCACCGAGGCGGTGGTCAGCGGGACCGCGGGGTCAGCCCGGTTGTCCGGTCCGTTCTTCGCCCCCGGCACGCTGACCGTGTCCCTCCATGACGGGCGCTCCGCACGGTTCGAGCATCCAGGAGCGCGCGGAGACGGCATGTCCTACGAGATCGCCGAGGCGGCCCGTCGGATCACCGCCGGCGAGCTCGAGTCCCCGCTGATGAGCTGGGCGGACACCCTCAGCGTGATGGCGACGATGGACGCGATGCGGGCTGAGCTCGGCGTGGTCTACCCCGGGGAGGTGCCCGCATGAGCATCCTGGAATCAGCGCGCGGCCTTCGCATCCCCTCACCCCACCCCCCACGACGCGGAGTGTTCATCTCCTTCGAGGGGGGTGACGGCGCCGGGAAGTCCACCCAGATGCAGATGCTGCGGGATCACCTGGTCACCGACCGCTCGGTCGCCGAGGACCTCATCCTCACCACGCGGGAGCCAGGCGGCACCCCGCTCGGCGAGAGCATCCGGAAGCTGCTGCTGCACGGGGAGCATGTGGAGCCCCGGGCGGAGGCGCTGCTCTATGCCGCGGACCGTGCGCACCACATCTCCACCGTGGTCCGTCCGCATCTGGCACGCGGCGGGCTCGTGCTCAGCGACCGCTATCTCGACTCCTCGGTCGCCTACCAGGGTGCCGGGCGGGACCTGGATGCCGACGAGATCGCCTCTCTCTCGCTCTGGGCGGTCGACGGGCTGCTCCCCCACCGCACGATCCTGCTGGATGTGCCGACCCAGACCCTTGATGAGCGACGCGATCCCAACACCTTGGACCGGCTCGAGGAGGCGGGCCTGGCTTTCCATGAGTCGGTGCGCCAGGAGTTCCTCGATCTCGCCACCGCGGATCCGGATCGCTACGCGGTGATCGATGGGACGCTCCCGCGCGATGAGGTCCACGCGCTCGTGCTCACGGCCGTCGCCGAGGTGCTGAGCCTGTTCGATCCCACCTTCGAGCCGGCTCCGCCCACCCGGCACCGGGACGAGCAGTGACCGCGACCGAGCTCGGCGGCCTCGGGGCAGCCGGCGGCGCGGGTGCCCCCGCGCCGGCTGGTGGAGTGTGGGCCGATGTCGTGGGCCAGGAGGCCGCGGTCGCCCAGTTCCGTCGCGCGGCCTCCCCCGACGGCTCCCTCGCACAGGCCTGGCTGGTGACCGGCCCTCCGGGCTCGGGTCGCTCCACCGCCGCTCGCGCCTTCGCCGCCACCCTGCAGTGTGAGCAGGGCAGCGGCTGCGGGCAGTGCCGCGCCTGCCGCACCACCCTCGCCGGCACCCACCCGGATGTCACCGTGGTCGCGACCGACAAGCTCTCGATCGCGAAGGAGGAGGTGCGCGCGCTGGTGATGACCGCCCAGCGATCCCCCGCCACGGGCCGGCACCGGGTGGTGATCGTGGAGGATGCCGACCGCATGACCGCGGGCACCTTCAACGTGCTGCTGAAGTCCATCGAGGAACCGCCGCCGTCGACCGTGTGGATGCTGTGCGCGCCCTCCGCCGAGGATCTCGCCCCCACCATCCGTTCCCGCTGCCGCCTGGTGACACTCTCGGTGCCGTCCTCGGCTGTGGTCGCGGAGCTGCTGCGACGCCGTGACGGGGTCGATGAGGCGCTGGCAATGCGCGCCGCCCGCGCCGCCCAGGGGCACATCGGGCTCGCGCTGCGCTATGCCACCCAGCAGGGTGCGCTGGCCGCTCGCGAGGAGTCTGCACGCACCCTGCTCTCTCTGCGCGGAGCCGGGCAGGCAGTCCTCGCCGCCCAGGCGCTGGTGGACCGCGCCACCGCCGAGGCGAAGGAGCATGCGGACCTGGTCGCCACCGAGGAGAAGGAGCGCTTCCTGCACTCGGCAGGAATCGACGACGGCAAGGTGCCGCCGTCCCTGCGCTCTCAGATGCGTCAGCTCGAAGAGGACGCCAAGCGCCGACAGACCCGTCTGGTCCGCGATGTGCTGGACCGCTACCTGCTCGATGCCCACTCCGTGCTGCGCGATGTGCTGAGCCGTCAGCTCGGCACCGGTTCCGAGCTGGTCAACATCGACGTGGCCCCCGAGATCGAGCGGACTGCCGAGCAGGTCTCCGGGCAGATCACGCTGGGCCTGCTCGAGGCGGTGCAGCAGGCACGCGAACGCATCAGCGGGAACGTACCGCCGCTGCTCGCGATCGAGGCGCTCCTGGCCCGGATCGCTGTCTCCCTGCGCTGAACCCTCCCGGGCGACCTCGCGACCGGGCACGTCCGGCCCATCCCGCGTCCTGGGCGACGGCGCGCGTTCCCTGGCCCGTGAAGCTCTGTCACCGCGCCCCGTCACCGAGCCCGGCTCTCACGCGACGCACGCGGGAGAGCCCCTGTTCCATGAGTGGAACAGGGGCTCTCCTGACGGGCCGGCCAAGGACCGGAGCGGCGGTCAGTCCTCGGGCGAATCTGCCTCAGGGACCTCAGCGCCCAGCGACTCGAACGAGAGCTGCCCGGTCACGGGCGTGACGAGGATGACGTCGTCGTGCACCGGGGCCGCCGCCGCAGGAGTCTCTGCTGCGGGAGTCTCCTCGGCGGGAGTCTCCTCGGTGCTGGCCCCGACCACTGCGCTCTCGCCTGCGGCATCCGCCGGGGCGTCCTGCTGGTACTCGACGTCGAGCTCATCGACGATCACACCGCTGCTGCGGGAGATCTCGCGGTCCTCGTCCTCCTGGCCGGTCTCGGAATGCGCGCCGCAGCCGAAGTTGAGGTGCACCACCCGACCGTCCGCCGGGGACCATTCGTTGGTGCACACGCCGAACTCTCCGCGCAGCGAGCCGGAGAGCTTGGAGAGGAAGCCACAGCTGGTGCAGTTGGCCGTGACGGTGCCGCGACGGCCGCGACCGGAGGTCTCGCGCGGGCCGAAGTCGCCCTCGAGCCAGCGTTCGGCGGCGTCACTGCGGCCCTCCGCGGAGAGCACGCGGGGGCGGCCCAGGCCGAGCTCCCACTGCGCGACGCGATCGACGTCCTCGTCCCCGGTGGCCTCGTAGCCCTGTTCGAGCCGCTCGTCGTCATCGCGGTACGGAAGCAGGTCGTCCGCACCCACATCTGAAGGCTTCAGCCGCTCGGACCAGGGCTCCCAGTCCGGTGCCAGGATCGACTCCTCGCCGGGCAGGAGCGCGGTCTCGGCGACGGTCGCGGCCTTGGCCCGGGAGGCGCGCGTCAGCACGACGACCCAGGACCAGCCGCGATATCCGGGCATGGTGCACTCGAAGATGTGCGTGACCAGCCGCTCCCCGCTCGCCTCGACGCGCAGGTGCTCACCGACCTGGCCGGGCTCGGTGACCTCGAGCAGCGCCTCATGGGCGAGCTCGACGGCAGCGGACGCGATCGCGTCCAGCTTCGGTCGCGCGGTGCGGGCGCGGCGGGGGGCGGTGGTCGGTGACGTCATGTCTCAGGCCTCGAAATTATCGGCAACGGCACGGAGGACGGTGGCGATCTTCTGGGAGTGCCCGCGGTCGGGATAGCGACCCTGACGCAACCCGTTGGAAGCGTCGTCGAGCAGGCGGATCAGGTCTTCGACCATCCCCGCCATCTCCTCGGGCTTCTGGCGCCGGGCGCGGCTGACCGACGGAGCCGGCTCGAGCAGCTGCAGAGAGAGCACCTGCGGGCCTCGCCGACCATCGACCATGTCGAAGTCGACCCGGGCGCCGGGCCGGAGGGCGCTGACCCCTTCGGGCAGGTTCGAGGCGTGCACGTACACGCTCTGACCATCCTCGTCGTCGAGGATGAAGCCGAACCCCTTCTCGGCGTCATAGAACTTCACCTTGCCGCGTGGCACGTGGATCCCATTCCTTGTCTGCTGCTCATCGGTCTGCTGGCACTGGTGTTCGGGGCCCGCAGAGCGTCCGTGCCGGCCGCTCCTGCTGCACCCCGAGGGGTTGCCGGAGACCGTCCGGCAACACTCGAGTCTACCGTGCCCCGACCCGCGGTTGGCGAGCGGATTGTGGCGAGGTGACGACGGCCACCGCCGCCGGGGTCAGCGACGCCGCTCGGGAGGGATCTCGCGGGTCGGGGCGGTCTCCGGCACCGGGTCCAGCCCGAGGCCGGTGAGCATCTTCTCCAGGATCATCGCGGTGAACCCCCAGATGAAGGCATCGCCGGGGAGATCGAAGGCCGGTCCCACCCGCTGCCCGCCCAGCATCCCGCGGAGCCGGTGCGCCGGATCGGTCAGCGAACCCGGACCGGTCAGCGATGCCCAGACCAGCCGTTCGACTTCGATCGGGTCCTGCACCCCCAATGCCGGCACCGACCGCGACCAGCTCAGCACCGGAGTGACGCGCTGGATGCGCCAGGGCATCGGGATCGGGGCGAAGGCGCCGAGGACATGCGCGTCGGCGGGATCCAGTCCGGTCTCCTCCTGCGCCTCCCGCAGTGCGGTGTGGACGTCGTCGCGGTCTCCCGGATCGCGGCCTCCGCCGGGCAGGGAGAACTGCCCGGGCTGCGAGCGCAGCGCGTGCCCACGCTCCTCGAGCACCACGCGGGCATCGTCGAGCCCGGTGCCGGCGATATGGATCAGCACAGCGCTGCGGCGCACGGCCTGCCCGCGGGGGTCTGGATCGCGCGGGTCCGGATCGCGGGTGACCAGCACATCGCCCGCTGCGGCACGTGCTGCGAGCGGGGCGAGGAAGTCGGCGTCGCCCGGGAGGTGGAGAGCCGATCGGGGCGAGGTGCTCATGCGACCCCCACCTGGGGGCAGAGCTCACGGAGGGCGCAGTCCCCGCAGCGAGGTGCCCGCGCAGTGCAGACGCGACGGCCGTGGAGGATCAGACGCAGCCCGAGCACGGTCAGGTCCCCGGCATCAGCGCCAGCTCTGTCAGCATCAGCGCCCGCGCCACCTCCAGCAGCAGCACCAGCAGCACCAGCACCGCCAGCGCTGGCGACACCGTCGGCCTCGAGCCGGGCCACCAGGTCCGCCTCGATCCCGCGCGGGTCGCTGCGGGTCGTCCATCCCAGGCGTCGGGCGAGCCGGCTTACATGCGTGTCGACCGCCAGCAGCGAGTGCCCGAACCAGGCGCCTCGCACCACGTGGGCGGTCTTGCGGCCCACGCCGGAAAGCTGCTCGAGCGCGGCCTGGTCATCGGGAACCTCGCCCTCATGCCGCTCGAGCAGTCCCTGACCCAGGCCGATCAGACGACGCGCCCGTGTCGCACCCATTCCGAGCGGCCGCACCACCTCGGCGAGCCGGGCCTCGTCAGCTTCGGCGAGCGCCCTGGCATCGGGCCAGCGCCGGAACAGCTCCGGGGTCACCTGATTGACGCGGACGTCGGTGGTCTGCGCCGAAAGCACCGTTGCGACCAGCAGTTCCAGGGCGTCCCGGTGATCAAGTTCAGTACGGGCCCGGGGATAGAGGTCCTGCAGAGCAGCTGCGATGAGCGCCCCGTCAGCCGCGGCAGCAGCGCCGGCGACTCCGTCTCCGGCACCCCTATGAAGAACCGACTTCGACATCTGAACAGCACCTCCTTGGGCGGGTGGCGGGCCTCTGCACCGCGAGCACGATAGTGTTTGTTCATCATGTGACAGTCGCCACCGGTCATCGTGGCGTCCGCCACAGGCGTCTCACAGCACGGTCCCGGGAATCGGGACCCCACACTCAGGAGGTTCCGTGGACGAGAACATCGTACGGTCATCACCGTTGTTCGCTGCGCTCGACGAGGACGGCAAGCAGGCCGTGCTGGCGTCGATGAAGCAGGAGGACTACCACCGCAGCGCCATCATCTTCCGCGAGGGAGATCCGGGCGACCGTCTGTTCATCATCGGTTCGGGCAAGGTGAAGGTGGGTCACGCTTCGGGCGATGGCCGCGAGAACCTGCTCGCAGTGCTCGGCCCGGGCGAGACGCTCGGCGAGCTGTCCCTCTTCGACCCGGCGCCGCGCAACGCGACCGCCACCGTGGTCGCCGAATCGACCCTCTTCTCGCTCTCGCAGCAGGACCTCTACCGGGTCCTCGCCCAGCGGCCGGAGGTTGCCCGTCACCTGCTCGCGTCGCTCGCCCGCCGCCTGCGCAAGACCAACGAGTCGCTCGCCGACCTGGTCTTCGCCGACGTCCCCGGCCGTGTCGCCAAGAACGTCCTCGACCTCGCCCAGCGCTTCGGTCGACAGACGGACGACGGCGTGATGGTCGCCCACGGCCTCACTCAGGAGGAGCTCGCCCAGCTGGTCGGTGCCTCCCGTGAGACGGTCAACAAGGCGCTCGCGGACTTCGCCTCGCGCGGCTGGATCCGCCTCGAGGCCCGCGCAGTCCTCATCTCTGACGTCGAGCGACTGCGCCGCCGCGCCCGCTGAGTCGTCCGAGAACGCACGAGGCCCCTCCGGTCAACTGACCGGAGGGGCCTCGTGCTATCTGCCCGGCGCCCGTCACCGGGCGAGGGCTGCACCGCTGGCGTCTGGCGCTCCCGCAGCAGCTGAGCAGCGGCTCAGTGCCCTTCGGCGAGGTGGTCGAGCGCGGCGCGGAGGTTCCATCGAGCAGCGTTCTGCAATGGCGCGGGAAGCTCCGGGCCGTAGATCACCCGCAGCAGCCGGTCCATGGTCAGCACGCCCGCGGTCCGGGCTCGGCGCACCTGTTCGATGCGCTCCCGCCGGTGGGCGATCGCCTGCTCCAGCGTCTCGAGCACGTCCAGCGGTGAGTCGTAGGAGGGGCCGTGGCCGGGATGGATCGAGCCGATCCGGCCGTCCATCGTCATCGCCCGCAGGATCGCGAGCGACTGGAGATAGTCGGTGAGCGACCCTCCGTCCTCCGGGATGATCACGGTCGAGGAACCGCCCAGCAGGGTGTCACCGCTGAGCAGCCGACCTCCGTCGACCAGCACCCCGACGGAGTCGGAGGTGTGGCCGGGCAGGTGGATCACGTGCCCCACGGTCCCCTGATCGCTCTCGAGGGTGGCGGGGAGCGGGCGCGAGCCGGGCACCGCGGACTGATCCGCGGCCCAGAGCGGCACCTCCCGTCCGCTGCGGGCCGCCAGCTGCCGGGCCAGGGTGGCGGCGCCAGCAGTGTGGTCCTGATGCCGATGGGTCACCAGCACCCCCTGCGGGCGTGCTTCCCCGCAGTGCAGCAGGAGCTCGGCGAGATGCTCGGGATCCTTCGGACCGGGATCGACGATCCAGACCTGATCCCCGTCGCGCACCAGATAGCTGTTGGTGCCGGCCAAGGTCATCGGCCCCGGGTTATCGGCGCGGAGGGCGACCAGCTCGACCGCGGGGGCCGACGGGTCCCGCAGCGGGACGTGCTCGCTCACGGCGCGTCGATCAGGCGCTCGGGCGGGCCGGGCCGTCGAGCTCCACGAAGAGGTCGAGCTCGACCGGTGCATCCATCGGGAGCACCGCGACGCCGACGGCGGCGCGGGCGTGCTGGCCGGCCTCGCCGAAGATCTCGCCGAGCAGGGTGCTCGCCCCGTTGATCACCGCGGGCTGGGCGGTGAAGGAAGGGTCCGAGGCGACATAGCCGGTCAGCTTGACCACGCGGACGATGCGGTCCAGGTCCCCTACGAGCGCTTCGATCGCCGCCAGGGCGTTGAGGCAGCAGGTGGCGGCGAGCTCGGAGGCCTGTTCCGCAGTGACTGCTGCGCCGACCTTCCCGGTCAGCGGCAGCGTCCCGTCGACGAAGGGCAGCTGCCCGGAGGTGTGCACGTGGTTCCCGCTCGCCACAGCCGGGACATAGGCGGCCACCGGTGCGGCGACGGAGGGCAGGGACAGCCCGAGCTCATCGAGCCGGGCACGGATCCGGGCGCTGGGACCCGAGGCGACCATCATCGGCTCAGCCCTCGCCCAGCGGACGCTTGAGGTAGGCGACCAGGTTCTCCGGGTTGGGGCCGGGCACGACCTGGACCAGCTCCCACCCTTCCTCGCCGTAGTTGTCGAGGATCTGCTTGGTCGCGTGGATCAGCAGCGGGACGGTCAGGTACTCCCAGCGGGTGTATGTGCTCATGGCGCGAGCCTACCGGTGGCGGCGCGGCAACGAGGCGAGCCTTCGGTCCCGAGCGCGGCCGGCGACGTCCGGTATCGCCGGCGGACCTCTGCCGGGCCCGTCCGCGGCCCGCTGTTCAGCCGCCGACCGCCTGCCGTTCGGCCCGACGCAGCGCCTCCGACCAGTCGCGCACATCGGGATGGCGGCGGAGCATGCGCCGGCGCTCGCGTTCCGTCATCCCTCCCCACACTCCGAAGTCGACGCGGTTGTCCAGCGCGTCGGCCAGACACTCGGTGCGCACCGGGCACGCGCCGCAGGCGGTCTTGACCGCATGCTGCTCGGCCCCCTGGACGAAGAACCCGTCAGGATCCATGCTCACGCAGGCACCCCGTGTCGCCCAACTTGAGTCTTCCGTGATCGGCGTTGCCGCGATTGTCATCCTCGTCCCCTTCCCAGGTCCCGAATCGACGTTGATTCGTACATGTGCCCAACTGTATGGAGACCGTCGCCACATGGCAAAACCCGAAATGTTCCGAACCCCGAACTTTGAATCGTGGTACACGGCGGGGATCGGCCGCAGATCACCGCCGGATCCGTGCGGGACCGCTGCCAGATCGGTCCTCGCAGCACCCCCGCCGGGGCCGCGCAGGTCTCAGGCGTGCATCGGGTTCGTGAAGATCCGGCACGCGTGGCATGCCTCATGGCCCCGGCCCCGGGCCGCCCCGTACTGTGTGACCATGCCCCGCACCACGCCTGCGTCCGCGTCCGGACGTTCCCTTCCCGTTGCTCTGCTGCAGACCGTCTACCTGCTGCTGGGGATGCTTGCCGTCTCCGCACTCGCCGGCGTGCTGCTGGCCGCCTTCCTGCTGCCAGCGGTCTCCGCGGGTTCGGCCGTCGCCAAGGACGGGGTGGACCTGTTCGAGTCCTATCCGACCGAGCTCGAGGTCGAGCCGCTGAACGAGGCCAGCCGCATCGAAGCGGCCGACGGGTCTCTGCTGGCCACGTTCTACACCGAGAACCGCATCATGGTGCCGCTCGAGGAGATCTCGCCGCATATGCAGCACGCGGTGGTGGCGGTCGAGGACCGTCGCTTCTTCGAGCACGGCGGCGTGGACCCCAAGGGCATGTTCCGCGCCTTCGCCTCGAACGCGGCCGGCGGGGCCACCCAGGGCGGCTCGACCCTCACCCAGCAGTATGTGAAGAATGCACTGCTGATGGATGCTGTCCAGCGGGGCGACCAGGAGGATATCGCGGAAGCCACCGAGACGACCTATGGCCGCAAGCTCCGAGAGGCGAAGCTCGCGCTGTCGCTCGAGAAGCAGTGGTCCAAGGAGCAGATCCTCAACGCCTACCTGAACGTGGCGCAGTTCGGCCCTTCCCAGTACGGGGTCGAGACCGGCTCCCGGCACTACTTCTCGAAGAACGCCAAGGACCTCAACCCGGGTGAGGCCGCGCTGCTGGCCGGCATCACCAACGGCCCCAACCAGTACGACCCCGTCGCCCACCCCGAAGCCGGCCAGAAGCGTCGCAACGAGGTGCTCGGCGATATGCGTCGCGAGGGGTACATCTCCGATGAGGAGTACGAGCAGTACACCGCCCAGCCTGTCGCTGAGATGCTGAAGATCCAGAACGTCCGGGCAGGGTGCGCCGATGCGGGCACCAGCGGCTTCTTCTGCGACTACGTGACCCGTTCGCTGCTGAACGATCCGACCTTCGCCCCCTCCTACGAGGAGCGGCGCAAGCTGCTCTACGGCGGCGGCCTCACGATCCGCACCACCCTGGATCCCAGCACTCAGGCAGCGGCCTCCGAGATCCTGCAGCGCAAGGTTCCCGCCGACGCCCAGCACGGCTTCGGCCACTCGATCGTGACCGTCGAACCGGGCACCGGGAACATCCTCACGATGGCGGAGAACCGCTCCTTCAACCCCTACCAGGAGGTGGGGCCGGGCGAGACCGCGATCAACTACAACGTCCCTCACACCCTCGGGGGCGGCAACGGGTTCCCCGTCGGCTCGACCTTCAAGCCCTTTGTGCTCCAGCAGTGGCTCGAGAGCGACCGCTCCATCTATGACCGGGTCAGCACCAAGCGCGAGCCGATCACCTACGCCCCGGCAAAGTGCCTCGGGGGCGGGGCCTGGCGCGAGAGCAAGGGCTGGAACCCGGACAACGCGGTCTCCGTGCGGATCGCCCCCATGGAGACGGTCCTGAACTCGACCAAGTTCTCGATCAACACCAGCTACACGGACATGGCCAGCCAGCTGGACCTGTGCGAGATCGCCAATACGGCGCGCAACATCGGCGTGGTCCCGGCGCGGTTCGACCCGTACGACGCCTCCACCTGGGAGATGCCGATCGAGGACATGTACGGCACCACCCTGGCACCCGCAGCGCTGGTTCTCGGCGAGCTGAACATCTCCGCCCTCGACATGGCCGGCGCCTATGCGACCTACGCCGCGGGCGGCACCTACTGCAAGCCCCAGTCGATCACCGAGGTCACCGACCGCAACGGCGATCCGATGGAGATCTCCGGCGCCGAGTGCCACCAGGCGGTCGAGAAGGAGGTCGCCGACACGATGGCGTGGACCCTCCAGCAGGACCTCGAGGATCCGCGGGCCACCGGCAAGGGCAAGATCATCGACGGGCATCCCGCCGGCGGCAAGACTGGCACCTCGGATCGCCAGTTCCACACCTGGTACGTCGGCTTCACCCGCCAGATGTCCACGGCGGTCTGGTTCGGGCATCCGCAGGCGAACATCCGTCCGGGCGGCTTCGATGTCGACGGCCAGATGCTCCGCAGCGGCAGCGTCTGGGGCAACACGGTCTCCCTGCCCACCTGGCAGGAGTACATGAACCGCGTGCACCAGGGACTGCCCAGCGAGCCGTTCCCGGCCGCGCCGCAGCCGCCATCGAAGCCCACTTCCGACGTCGTCCAGAAGGGCGTGGTGCCTGACGTCTCGGGCATGGTGCTCAGCCAGGCGCAGGCCACGGTGCAGTCCGCCGGCTACAAGGCCGAGGTGCGCAACGAGTCCAGCTCGGACGTCGGCAAGTGGTACGTGATCGGCACCGACCCCGCCCCCGGCACCAGGCTGCCCGAGGGCGAGACCGTGGTCATCCGCCAGTCCTCCGGTGAGGGCTGAGATGCGGCTGCATCCCACCGCCGGCAGGACCCTCGGGGCCGTGGGGCTGCTGGGCCTGGGGGCTGGAGCGGCGGCGCATGTGTGGGCTCGCCACATCGAGATCCACCGGTACACGCTGCGCGAGCTCGAGCTGCGGATACTCCCCCCGGGCACGCGCACCATCAGGGTGCTCCACATCAGCGACATCCACCTGCTGCCTGATCAGCAGCGCAAGCTGAACTTCCTCGAATACCTGGGAATGCTCCGCCCGCACCTCGTGATCAACACCGGGGACAACATCGCCTCCGCCGCGGCGGTGCCGGTGCTGGCCGAGGCGCTCGAGCCGCTGCTGCAGCGGCCCGGCGCCTTCGTGATGGGCTCCAACGACATGTTCGAGCCCGCTCCGAAGAACCCCGCCCGATACCTGCTGCCGGACCCGCGCCCAGAGGGCATGACCGCGCCCAAGGAGCTGACGCTGCCCACCGGCGAGCTCGCACGGAGGCTCTCCGAGCACGGCTGGAAGGACCTCACCAACACTCGCGCGAGCATCGAGCTCGGCGGGCTCGAGGTACGCCTGGCAGGCGTCGACGACCCGCACCTCGAACGCGACGAGATGCCGGCCCCGGCTGCCGTCCCGCCGCCGCTGCCCGCGCACGGCAACGTGCTCCGCCTGGGGGTCGCGCACGCGCCCTACCGCAGGGTGCTGGACTCCTTCGTGGCCGACGACGCGGACCTGATCCTGGCCGGGCACACCCACGGCGGGCAGCTGCGGCTGCCGGGCATCGGCGCTCTGGTGACCAACTGCGATCTCCCGCGCCAGCAGGCGCGCGGTCTGTCCACCTGGCAGGGCGTGCCGCTGCATGTCAGCGCCGGCATGGGCGCGAGCCCCTACTCGAACTACCGGTTCCTGACCCCTCCGGAGGCGACCTTGCTCACGTTGCGCGCCCCGAAGCCTGGTCCGGGGAAGTGAGCGCGCTCGAGGCCTGCTAAAGTTTCTCCTCGGTGCTCCACTTCGGTGCGGCACCTCCGGGGTGTGGCGCAGCTTGGTAGCGCGCCTCGTTCGGGACGAGGAGGTCGCAGGTTCAAATCCTGTCACCCCGACCGGAGAGAAGGGCCGTGAGATCGAAAGATCTCACGGCCCTTCTCGTCATCTTGGCATGGGCCAGCTCCCGCATTCATGAAACAACTCCACACCACTCTTCACCCATTCCCAAACGGACATTAAGGACATATTGATCACGGCCTGGCCTGCGCCTTCACGACCCCCTTGCACCCGGCCCCGAATTCGCACCCCCTCGCCGCGCGAACAACAACCGCGTAATTACCACAGTGAAATATCTATTCCCGACGGGAACACGGGGCAATATTAAGGTTTTTAGCAAAATCTTGGCAAAAACGTTGTGGGTGGCAGGCACACCCCCCTGTAGCTCGTGCCTGACCTGCCCATACAGTGGCGGATGGTGCCGCCCTGGTCGGGTGGCGCTCACCGGGCTGCCGCCTTCCCGTCACCGGCCCGGTCGCTTCCTCCACTTCCCTGGGTGACGGGTGCAGACCTCGCGCGCGCCGTCCACGTCGCCGCGCGGACCCTCTGCAGGGCGACGGAGAAAGTGATCGCCTACGATGTTCCGCACAATTCCACGAGGCACGCACCGGGCCGCCGGCCGAGCCGTGATCGACTACCGAGGCCTCGCCGCCCCGGTGGGTCGGGGCGTCGGAGGTGCTGCCGTGATCGGCGCCGTCTCCGCGACCGCCGCACTCGCCGGCGGAGCCGCGGCCACCGCCCAGGCACCGGCCGCTCCCACCTTCGGGACCGTGCGTGGGGCCGCCCCGAGCGTCGCCCCCGCCTCCCAGTCGCAGTACACCTCGGTGAAGCTGCGCCTCGGTGCCCGCGGGGCAGCGGTGACCTACCTCCAGCAGCAGCTGAACTCCCACGGCGCCTCGATCTCGGCCGACGGCGTCTTCGGCGCCGCGACCCTGCGTGCCGTCAAGAGCCAGCAGTCCGGTGCCGGAATCGGCGTGGACGGGGTCGTCGGCCCCATGACCTGGAGCTCGCTGACCGGTGCCGCGGCGGCGGCGCCGTCGAAGCCGGCCACCGGCGGCACTCAGCCCAAGCTCCGTTCCGGTGACCGCGGCGCGGCCGTGACCACCCTGCAGAACCAGCTTCGTTCCGCCGGCGCGTCCATCAAGGCCGACGGTGTGTTCGGATCTGCCACCCGCTCGGCGGTGCGCTCGCTGCAGTCCTCCGCCGGGATCGGCGTGGACGGTGTGGTCGGACCGAAGACCTGGAGCGCGCTGGGCAGCAATGTCCGCATCTCCGACAACGCCGGCAGCCGCGACGAGGACCGCGGCTCCACCAGCGGCACCTCGATCAACGGCCAGGCCGTGATCAATGCGGCCCGGGCCCAGATCGGGACCCGGTACAAGTGGGGCGGCTCCTCGCCTGCCAGCGGCTTCGACTGCTCGGGGCTGGTCTACCACGCCTACAACCAGGCCGGGGTGAACCTGCCGCGCAAGACGGCGAAGGGCTACACCTTCGGCGGCCGGATCATCTCGCAGTCCGAGGCCAAGCCGGGCGACCTCGTCGCCTTCACCGGCAACGACTACGGCCACATGGGCGTCTATGTGGGCAACGGGAAGATCATCGACGCCTCCGGCTCACGCCAGCAGGTCGTCGAGCGCTCCATCTGGAACGCACCGCACGTGTTCGTCACCTACCGCTGAGCATCCGCTCAGTCGGCAGCAGACGGAGATAAGGCCACGCCGGCCTGCTCGACGCGAGAGCGTCCTCGGGAAGGAGCAGGGCGACGTGAGGGGCCCGGTCGGCATCGCCGACCGGGCCCCTTCGCATCTGCCGGGTCCGCATCTGCAGGGTGGCTCCGTGAGCCAGGTCTCCGTGGCAAACTGGTGGAGATCACGATCGCTGTCGTCGTTCCAGGAGAATCCATGTCGGACCCCATCGCCCTCGTCCCCCTGCCCCAGTCCGTCGTGTGGTCGGAGGGTGTGTGGACGACGAACGACCCCTGGGAGGGACTGTCCGTCGGGCTGAACGACTCCCTGCCGCCCACGGAGTACGCACTGTCGATCTCCCCCGCCGGCGCCGCGCTCAGCGCCGGCAGCGAGGCCGCATTGGCTGACGGCCGCAACACCTTCGCCCAGATCGTCACCGGCGCGGGCGGAGAGATCCCCTGCGTGACGATCTCCGATCGCCCGAAGTACGCCTGGCGAGGCCTCCATCTCGACGTGGCCCGGCATTTCCTTCCGGTGGAGGAGATCGAGACGTTCATCGATGCGATGGCGCTGCACCGTCTGAACGTGCTGCACCTCCACCTCACCGACGACCAGGGATGGCGCGTCGAGATCAAGGGTTACCCGCGCCTCACCGAGGTCGGGAGCTGGCGGGAGCAGACCCTGATCGGGTCGATGGAGACCCCCGAGGAGACGTGGACCTTCGACGGGACCCGTCACGGCGGCCACTACACCCAGGACGAGCTCACGGGCCTGGTCGACTACGCACGACGCCGCGGCATCATGATCGTCCCCGAGGTGGATCTGCCCGGGCACATGCAGGCCGCGATCGCCGCCTACCCCGAGCTCGGGAACTTTCCCGAGCAGCAGGTCGGAGTACGTGAGGTGTGGGGCATCTCCGATCACGTGCTCGGGGTCTCCGACACCGTCTTCGACTTCCTGCGCGATGTGCTGACCCAGGTCGCGGAGATCTTCCCCGCTCCCTACCTGCACATCGGCGGTGACGAGTGCCGGCGGGTGGAGTGGGAGCGCTCCTCCGCCGCCCGTGCCCGTCTCAACGAGTGGGGCCTGACCCGGATCTCCGAGATCCAGGGGCACTTCACCCAGTTCGCCTCCGAGGTGCTGCGTGAGCAGGGCAAGCGGGTGATCGCCTGGGATGAGGTGCTCGAGACCCACCTGCCCGATGACACCATCATCATGAACTGGCGTGACAGCGCCGGGGTGAAGACCTCGGTGGACCGCGGGTTCCAGACCATCATCTCCACCCACGATCAGACCTATCTGAACTACTACCAGGCTGATCCGAAGGACGAGCCGGTGGCGCTGGGCCGCCCGAACACGCTCAAGGACGTGTACACCGCACGGCTCGAGCCGGCCAAGCTCCCGGAGGAGAAGCGGGCGCTGCTGCTCGGCATCCAGGCCCAGCTCTGGTCCGAGTACCTGCCCGATCCCGCGAGCTTCCAGTACATGGCCTTCCCTCGCCTGTGCGCACTCGCCGAGCGTGCCTGGGGCTCCCCCGAGCAGAGCTGGGAGGAGTTCGAGGAGCGTCTGCGCGCGCATCTGCCCCGCCTGGACGCCTTCGGCATCCGTTACCGTCCGCTGGACTGAGATGAGCTCCTCCCACCACGACGCGCACCCGTACGGCCGGTCCGCCGATGACGTCCGCCGCCGGGATCAGCGTCTCCGCCGCACCCGGAGGATGCGCGCGACCCAGCTGACGATCTTCTCCCTCCTCGCCGTGGTGCTGATCGGGATCGGGGTCTATGCCGTCGGCGAGCTGCGGGAGCCGGCCACAGAGCCAGGGGTGATCGCCCCGAAATCCTTCGGGCCGGATGCTGTCGCCCTGACCTGCCCGGAGCCCGGAGCCGTTCCGCTGCCGCCTGCAGAGGTCACGGTGACGGTACTGAACGGGACCACCCGCGGTGGGCTGGCCGGGGAGGTCTCGGAGGATCTCGCCGCCCGCGGCTACGCGCTCGAGAGCCCCGGCAACACGCGCAAGGCCAGCGGTCCCGCCACGATCGTCCACGGCCCCGAGGGGTATCTCGCGGCGCAGTCGCTGCGGGTCCAGGTCCAGGGATCCCAGCTGACACTGGACGACGCCCGTGAGGGTGCTTCGGTGGATCTCCTGATCGGGGACGGTTTCGTCGGCCTCGAGGACGAGGCTGCGGCGGCGACAGCGCTTGAGCAGCCGGTGGAGGTTCCGGAGGGCTGCTGAGCAGCTCTCGCGCAGGCTGCGCCGGGTCAGACTTCACCCGGCGCAGCCTGCGCTGAGCCAGAGTTCACCCGGCGCAGCCTGCGCTGGGTCAGGCGTCCCCCGGGTCAGTCCTCCCAGGCGCGACGGTCGGACTCCATGCGGATGCCGATCCACAGGCTGACGCCACCACCGAAGATCAGCAGCATCACGACGGTGCCGAACACTGCCGCGGTGCTCGGGGAGGAGGGCATCAGGCCGATCAGCAGACTGTTGATGCCGCTGACCTCCGACCCTGCCGCATTCGCGGCCGTGAGATCCGGATCCACATCGAGCACCAGATTCGCCCGCACCGGGATTCCGGCGCTGTCGACCACATGGTAGGTGACCACCGAGGTGCGGCCGGTGAACCCCTCCTCGGGCACGAAGGTCACCGCACCGTTGCCCGCGACGGTGTACTCGCCCTCGCCAGGGATCAGCAGCCGTGTGCCGCGGCCGTCCTCGAGCTGCGAGAGGTTCGTGGCCGCGAGCGAACTGATCTGGACGGAGTCCGGCTCCAGGGGCTGCGCGCCGCTGCCTGCGGTGTCGTTGCCCAGCACATCGACGGTGATCGGTGAGTCGGGAGCTGTGCGCGCCTCGTCATCTCGCAGGGTGGCGATGACCGGGGAGACGATCACCTCGAGAGTGGCAGCGACGGGATTGTCTGCGTAAACGCCTCGGGCAATGATGTCCACCGGAGTCGCGGCCCCGGTGAATCCCTCCTGAGGGGTCATCAGCACGGTGCTGGCGGCGAGGTCGATCTGCCAGATCCCCTGCCCGGGGATGGTGAGCGTCGTGCCGTCTGCCGAGACCTGGGCCCGCTCGGGGATCAGCGCGGGGTCGAACCGCAGGGAGTCGGAGCGGACGTCCCGGATGCCGCTGCCGAGATCGAAGCTGATCGGCTCCCCCGGCACGCCGGCCTCGGAGCGCGACATCAGGATCGGATAGGCGGTGCTGAGCAGCGCGGTCGCGGCGGTGGCGCCTTCGCCGTCACCGCCGGTGATTCCCATCGGTGCGGTCTCGCGCACCTCCGCGCTCTCCGGCGAGAAGCGCACCGTGGCGGCGTCGCGGTCCAGCACCCAGGTCCCCTCTCCCGGCACCACCACCTGCGTGCCATCCGCTGAGGCTCCGTACGAGGCGGGGTCGCCGAGCGGCTGCAGGCGCAGGGTCTCCGGGTCCACGAACTGCTGCCCCTCGCCCACCACGAACAGGATGTCCTCCCCGTAGGGCGCGGACCAGTCGAGGTCGGAGATGATCGGCACCGTGAGCGCCACCTGCCCCGCTCGCTCCGCCGCTCCTTCGTCATCCTCGACGACGAAGCGGATGGGATTGAGCTGGCGTCCGATGCCGATCCCGGACGGAGTGTGGGTCAGCGCGGTGCCGTCCGCCGAGAGCTGCCAGACGCCCTGGTCGGGAACGGTGGCCCGGCTGCCATCGGACAGCACCGTGGAACCGGCGGGGAGCCCGGCCAGCTCGAGCCGCACGGATCCGTCGGCCGGAACGGACCCCTCGATATCGATCCGGATCGGCGTCTCCGCCGACCCATGCGCCGCGACCTCCTCGAGCTCGAGCGCCTCCGGGGTGAGCACCACCGGGAGCGAGCGGCTGTCGTGGAGGCCGCCGACGGTCAGCGCGATCGGGGTGGTCGGTACGTCGGCCCCCGTCTGCGGTCGGAACACCAGGTCATCACCGAGCAGGGACCAGGTGCCCTCTCCTACGATCACGATGCTCCGGGAGTCCTCTCCCAGAGCCATCTGAGCGCGCGTCCCCTCGTCGGCCTCCGGAGGGAGGGCCAGGCGTGCCGATCCGAGGGAGACCTCGGACTCGAGACCATCCTCGATCAGCGCGATCAACGGGATCCGGGTCACCGCACCGGGGACCATGTTCAGCGTGGTGGTCTCTGCCGGGAAGGGGAACGGGCCATCTTCCCCCAGGGCGGCTGCCGGCAGCGCCATCGACAGGGCGAGCATCCCGGCGGCGCACAGCGCGGAGATGCGCGCGACCAGGATCCCCTGATGCGCGCGCGAGGGGCGACGCGACGACGACTCAGGCACCGACCCAGGGTAGCAACGCCCGCCGGGAACCCGGTGATCCCGCGCGGTGGCAGGCCCGCAACCGTAGAGTGAGCGCATGGATGAGACGCACCCCTCCGCCTCCCCTGCGTTGCTCGACGTCTCCGCGCTGCCTCCCATGGGCGAGGTGCTCGAGCAGCTCACCGAGCAGCTGGCGGCCTGGATGCCCGACCAGCGCTGGTACGCGCACAAGGGCGCCGGGCTTCCCCAGGTCACGATCCGCGGATGGGCCCCGTTGCGCGTGGCACCGGACCATGTGGTGGTGCTGGCTGCGGTCGCGGTCTCCCTCCCCCGCGGCGCCGAAGCCCTCTACCAGGTCCCGCTGGTGCTGCGGCGGCCCGAGGCTCCGGCCGGGGCGCGGGACGAGGGGTCCGAGATCGGAGTGCTCGCGGTGCCCGGCGGGCCGCTGCGGGTGGACGACGCCGCCCGGGATGCCGACGGTCGCGCGGCGATCATCGCGACCCTGGTCTCCGGAGAGGGCGCGCTCGGCCCCTCGCTGAGCCTCGCCTCCCATCGCGCCGCCCCCGACGCGCCGCTCCCGCTGGGTCGCGCGATGAGCAGCCGGCTGCTCTCCGGAGAGCAGTCCAACACCTCGCTCATCGTCGAGACGGAGGGCGCCTCCCCGCTGATCCTCAAGCTGTTCCGGGTCCTCCAGGACGGGCAGAATCCCGACGTGGTGCTCCAGGGCGCCCTGACGGCTGCAGGCAGCCGACGGGTGCCGGCGATGGTGGGCTCCGCAACGATGGCGGTAGGAGAGCTGCGCACGCACTCTCTGTTCGCCCAGGAGTTCCTGCCCGGGGTGGAGGATGCCTGGCGGGTGGCGCTGCGCCTGGCGGCCAGCGGAGAGGACTTCCGGGAGGCCGCCCACCAGCTGGGCGCCACCGTGGCGGAGGTGCACCGGGATCTCTCCGCCTCGTTCGGCGCCACTGCCGCCGACGCGGACCGGGTGCAGGAGACCATCGCGCAGATGCGGACGCGGCTGTCCGAGATCGCCGCCGAAGTCCCCCAGGTGGCCACCCACCAGGAGCGGATCGAGAGCCTGCTGGACGCCGCCGCCGACGTGCGCTGGCCCGCGTTGCAGCGCATCCACGGCGACCTGCACCTGGGACAGGTGCTGCTGGTGCCCGACCGGGGCTGGGTGCTGGTGGATTTCGAGGGCGAGCCGCTGCGCCCGCTCGCCCTGCGCAGCCTTCCCGATTCCCCGCTGCGGGATGTGGCAGGGATGCTGCGCAGCATCGACTACGTGAAGGGCGCGGTGCGCGCCGAGTCCGGCACGGATGCCTCCGCCTGGGCGGCCGCCGCCCGCACCGCCTTCCTCGAGGGCTACACGCGAGCCGCGGGCTGGGACGATGCGGAGCCCGCGGCAGGGGTGCTGCTGGCCGCCTTCGAGGCGGACAAGGCCGTCTATGAGGCGCTCTACGAAGCGCGGAACCGCCCCGACTGGCTGCCGATCCCGCTGGCGGCGCTCGAGCGGCTCAGCGCACCAGGCGCGGAGGCGGGGTCAGCGGGCTGAGTGCCGTGGCGGGGCTGGTGGTCGCCCTCGGGGTCAGGGAGCCGGGCAGGAAGGGTGCGCTGATCGCCCGCACCGCGACCCGGACCCCCACGATCACCTCGAGCAGATCCCCGGTCGCGCTGGTCCAGGTGCGTCCGATGACACCAGAGTCCTGCTGCTCGGAGCGCCGAAGCAGGCCGCGGGACTCGGCGAATGCGTCAGCGGCATCCAGCAGCGCAGCGGTGGCGTCCATGGAGTCCTCCGGCAGGCCGGAGCTGGCCAGCAGAGCGCTGACGTGGCAGAGGGTCTGGAGGCCATGCCAGGAGTCCCCGGAGGAGCGGTCCCGCTGGGGGCGGTGATCCACGAAGCTGACCAGGCCCGGCTGCTGCTCGAGCACTGCCGTGGTGACCTGGCCGAGCAGCTCACGGATCCGCCCGTGGGTCTCGTCCTGGCCGGGAATCGAGTCGGAGGGGTGCGCCGGGAGGGCTGACATCGATGTCCCTTCCCTGTCGTGCCGTTTCAGCGACGACATGCCGCTGCACCGCCGGACTGGAACGGTTGGCGACCAGGGTACCGATTCGGGGCGTCGCTGCCGATGGGGAGAACTCCCCATGCACCCCGATGCTGCTCAGTGGTACGGAGCTGTTCTATCGAACGGAGCGCCGCGCCTGCTCCGCCCCGCCCCGACCCTTACTCGGAGACCGGCACGAACTCCACCGGCGCCACGGAGGAGTAGCGGTCCTGACGGATGGACACCACACCCACTCCGCCGATGAACGGTGCGAGGGCCTGCGGGTTCTTGCCCGGGTTCGCGAGGATCACCTGGAATCCGAAGTGACGGAAGGACTCCATCGCCGCCGTGATGAACTTGCCGGCGCCCTTGGAGAAGGCCTCGTCGATGATGATCGGGGCATAGCGCGGCGCTTCCTGCCCGGTACCTGCCAGCTGGTAGCGCAGCGCCGCCGCCAGGCAGAAGGTCGCCAGCCTCTCGTTCTGTCCGCCGGAGAGCGGGCCGCCGGATTCGTGGGCGTGGACCACCGTGCCCTCGGCGTCGACCTCCTCGGCGTGGAAGTGCACATGCCGGCGCACATCGAGGATCACCCGGGAGACCTGGTCGTCGCGGGTGCGGGCCGAGCCGATCATGTCCATCAGGTGCCGCAGCGAGAGGAAGCGCTCCTCGGCCAGCTCACGATCACGGGAGATGTCGTGCAGCGCGGAGCCGGCCACGGCCTCCTCGAGCGCGCGCTTGAACTCGTCCAGCGCCGCCAGGTGGACGGGGCGCATCGACAGCTGCAGGTAGCGGCCGGAGTGGAACTCCACCTGCGAGAGCAGGGCGTTGATCCGCTGCAGGCGCTTGCGGATCTCCGCCGGCTCTCGGGCGATCGCGGTGGCGAGGGCCTGCACGTCACCGAGGGTGTTGCCGGTGAAGAACTCGAAGAAGCGGTCCTCGACCTCGGGCAGCTTCTCCTCCTCGATCCGCTGCAGGATCGCGAGGTAGTCGTCAGCCCCCTCGAGCGTGGGTGCGGTGTCTCCGGCGCGGGCTGGCCAGCGGCGGGAGAACTCGCGCATCGCGGTGCGCATGTCCTCCTCGGCGCGGGAGGTGCGGCGGGTGAGGTCCATCAGCTCCGCGTCCAGGGTCGCGGAGGCGTCCTTGGTGACCTGGTCGATCGTGGACAGCACCAGGGTGGGCGCGATCGCGGCGAAGCGCTCTGCCAGCTCCTGCTCGACCTCGGGATCCAGCGCGGATCCGGCAACCCGTTCACGCGCCGTGGCGAGACGCTCATCAGCCCGTTCTGCCTGCTCGGCGAGCTTGCCGGCGGAGCGCACCACTTCCAGCAGCTCCTCGTCGCTGTCCTTGATGGACTGTTCGACCTCGTCGATCTGGTGGGCCAGCTGGGTGAGGGCAGAGGAGCCGTCCTCGGCGGCGCGCACCATGTCACGGAGGTTCGCGACCCGCCGGGCGACCGACGCTGCGTCGATGTCATCCCAGGTGACGGCGCTGATCAGCTGGAGCGCGTAGAGACGCTCCTGGCGCCGCTCCCGATCGCCCTCGACATCCTTGCGGCGGGCCTGGGCCTCGAAGAGCGCCTGTTCGGCCCGGGTGCGCTCGGACTCGAAGACCGCGCGCTTGGCGCGGTTGTCGAAGCCGAGGACCCACTGGGAGCGGTCGTTGATCTGCCGGTCGGCGTTCTTCTCGTGCCGGGTGGAGGAATGCTTGATCTGTCCCGAGCGGAGCACCGCCCGGTTCAGCCGGGTGAACTCCTCGAGGGTCTCCGCGCAGGTGTAGTCCATGCGGGAGGCGATCTCATGGGACAGCCACACATGGAACTCACCGTCCTTGACGTCGAGCTTCGCGGCGAGGGAGCGCTCGTCGATGTTCTTCGCCGGGCGGCGCAGGTCGGTGTTGACCCGGTTGTAGGAGATCCGACGGCGCAGCTTCGTGCGGTCGATGACCGTGGCGACCTCGCGGTACACCCGGTCCGGGACCAGGATGGAGCGGGCCAGGCCCCGCAGCGCCTGCTCGGCCGCGGCGGTCCATTCCTCCTCGCCGGTGCGCACCTGCAGCAGTTCGGCGGCGAAGGGCAGCTCGGCGGGTGAGATGCCCACTTCGGCGGCGATGTGGTCACGCAGGGCCACGTCCTCGGAGTGGAGGTTCGAGGCGCGGGAGGTGAGGGAGGTGAGCTCCTCGCGGGTGCGGGCGAGGGTCTGCCCCAGCTCGCGGACGGCCGCCTCCGCCTCCCAGCGGGCCGCGTCGGCGCCCTTCTCCTCGGTCTCGAGGCTCTCGCGCAGCGCCAGGACCTCGCGCTGCAGGGCCAGGAACATGTCCTCTCCCGCCGGGGTGCGCAGCTCGACGGTCGCCAGCTGGGCGGCGAACTCGGTGCCCCGCTCGCGGCGCCGTTCGCGCTCGACCTCGAGGCCCGCGATCTGCTGCTTCCAGTCATCGATCTCGCCGCCGCCGGCGCGCTTGCGCTGCTCCTTGAGCTGGGCGAGGTCGGAGCGGGCTTCAGCGACGTCCTGGCCGAGGCGGCGCTGCTGCGCGGCGAGCCGGTCGCGCTCGAGCTGGAGCCGGTCGGTCTCGTCCCCGAGCAGGCGCACGAGGTGCTGGGCGGCGAAGACGTCGATATCGGCGCGGCGGTCCACCAGCTCTCCACCCCGCGAGCGCATCGCGGTCCAGTTCTCGTGGTTCCCGCGCAGCCCGCGCAGCAGGTCCCGCTGCTCTCTGGCGGTCACCAGCGCCTCGTACACCTCGGAGAGGTTGTGGAAGTTCGCGAGCGCCTGATCGGCGAGCTCGAAGGTGCGGGGGGCGTCGAGCATGTAGTCACGCAGCAGCCCGTTGACGTCGCCGAGCTCCTTGGCGGACTGGATCTTGTGCAGCAGGCCCAGCGCCTTCTCGTCCGGGATCCCCAGCAGCTGGCTGAAGGCGGCGCGGTACTCGCGGAACTGGCGGAAGGTCTGAGTGCCGGGGTGCGCGGCCTCGAGCGCCTTGCCCTCGATCTGGGTGGAGACGAACTGGCGCAGATCGGTGACGTCCAGCGGGGTCCGCGCGATGACGTAGAGGCTCTTGACGTCGGAGTCCGCGGAGTGCCCGGCGTGCAGCAGGAGCAGGCGCGAGAGCTGGACGATGCCGCCCTTGCCATCGCTGTAGCGCAGGGTGAGCACCGACAGGGTGGTCTTCTCCCGCAGCACCTCCTGGCTGAACTCTCCGGTGGACTGGTCGTAGTGCATCGCCCAGGCACCGCGCACATAGCTGGCCACGGTGCGGCGGTACTTGGAGCGCTGCGGCCCGGCATCGGAGGCCGCGGCGTTGAACTGCAGGGTGCGGGGCGGGGTCAGCAGCGCGCTGATCGCATCCAGCAGGGTCGACTTCCCGGTACCGGGGCCGCCGGTGAGGAAGTAGCCCTTGGGCGAGATCTTCAGATCGTGCGTGCCGTGGAAGGTGCCCCAGTTGGAGACCTGCACGGCGATCAGCCGCCACTGCCCTGGATGGGGGTGGTCGGGGTCGGTGTGCTTCTGATCGGTGGGCATGCTGGTCTCAGGCATGCCCGGAAGATCGAGGGTCTCGGCTGCGGCAGTCACTACAGCAGGGTACCGAGTCGCCGTGGCCTACGCAGTCACGACCGCTGCTCCGGCCGTTCCCAGGGTGCCGGCGTCGGCAGATATCGACGCAGATGGGTGGACAGCTCGTGCCGCGTCGCCGCGCTCGCCGGGGCCTGCTCCTGGTTCAGGCAGAACGTGTCGTAGCGCCGCAGGGACTCCAGGGCGTCGAGAGTCTGACCCACCTGAGGCGATGCCAGGTTCACGTACAGATAGTTGGGCTGAGCGGGCACGGCCCGCCTGAGTGCATAGGCGTACCAGTGATGGAGCGACGAGGCGAGAGAGAGATCGGTCGCGGAGCGGAACAGCGCGCTGCGGGTGGCGGCGACCTCCGCAGGATGCTCAGCCTCGATCTGCTCCGCGACTGCACGCTGCTGAGGGTGCACGGTGTGGCGCAGCTTCGTGCGCACCTCGAGGTCGAAGCGGGCAGAGATCAGATCCCGTCCGTTCTTGGCTGCGGCCATGAGAGGCAGGTCCTCCCCCGTCGCGGGGCCGGGATCGATCGGGAGGTCAGAGGGGAAGAACCGAGAGATGCCCGGGGCTGCGAAGAAGTCTTCGGGATAGGCGATGCGCCCGAAGAACACGTCATCGTTGAGGTACAGGTAATGCTCGGCGAGACCCGGGATCCGATGCAGGGCCGACTCGATCGCATGAGAGTTGAAGCGGCTTCCTCCGAGCAGCGTCTGATGATCCACGACGTTGATCAACGGATGGCCCGGGACCAGCCAGTGCGGCAGCTGCCCGTCGGTGACGAGGTGGATGCGTCGTACCCAGCTGGCATAGCGATGCACCGATCTGAGCGAGTAGCGGAGCTCCTCGGAATCCAGATAACGGCTCTCATCGACTGCCGAGTCGTGGGCGCGGGCACCCGCCGAGCCCTGCGCCCGCAGCGCCGCATCCCGCCGCTCGCGCCATCGTGGATCAGCTCCGTCCACCCAGGTGTAGACCAGGTCTATCGGCATGGAGGGTGCCGGCGCGCTCAGCAGGCGCCCCTCGGTGTGGAGGCTCCGCATCGACTGGGCGTCCCAGTCCTCGGCGTCGACCCGGGCGAACGTGCCCACCGCATCGCCCAGGTACTGGCCGCCGTCATGACGGAGCACGTCCAGGACCACCTCGAGATCCGGTATCTGAGGGAGAGGGCGCCCGCCTGCGGCAAGTCGGGGCCGCGCGGTGATCCGGCGCGGATGCCGTTCCTCCCGGATCTCCCAGTGCGCCGGGAGCTGGGAGAGCGACTGCAGCACGGCGGATGCGTCCTGATCGCGCACAGCCAGGCGCCAGGGATGGCGAGCCACCGGCGGAGCGAGGATGCACGCCGCCGGCACCACCGCTGTCAGCACCGCGTCGAGCGCCCGCTGCCGCTCCGCATGGAGATCATCGTCCTCGAGATTCCATGCCTGGCGCGGCCGGCCGAGCCGAAGCCCGGTCCACACGTTTCCTGGCTCCGGCGCGGGCAGAAGCGGGCGCCCCGCCAGGCTCAACTGGCGGAACGTCTCTCCTCTGCGCACTCTGGCGGCGATGCGTCGGGTCGTGCCCATGGTGATCGAGTCTACGGCGACACGCCTCACCCGCGGTCAACGTCCCGTTCACCAGCTGTTCATTTTGGTACATTTCCCAGACTTGCCGCTTCGAGATCACTCTCGAGGGCACCACTGCCATCCGGCCCGACAGTCCGCCGCGCCGATGCTGAGAGCACTTTTCCTGCAGCCGAGGGAGCACGTCGAGCAATGTCGATGCGCACCAACTGGCGACTCACAAGTCTGGTCGCCCAGGAACCTTCACCGGTCCGTGACCGCGAGGCACTGTCCGAACCGTCGTCCCGCGCGCCCCAGGCCGAGGTTCCGGCGTCGCTGGTCCTGGGCACCTGGAGAGCCTCCGCCTCCACTCCCTCCGACGCTGCCCTCTGGGAGCAGGCTCTGCCCGCGTCGGTCTGGCGGACCGTGCTCGGCGATGCGGTGGTGACCCTCGAGTTCGAGGGCGGTCCGGCGACCCTGTGGGCAGCTCGTTCCGGGCGGCGCTGGCCGCTCGCCGTCGACCTCGCCGGCAGACACCAGCTGCGGCTCTCCGCGCGAGGACCGCAATGGCTCTGGGTCGAGGGGCCGATCCGCTCCGTCACCTGGAGCGTGGAGCGCGAGATCGAGCTGCCACCGGTCTCCGTGGTGATGCCGACCCGCGGCCGAGAGCAGGATGCGGTCATACAGGCCGAGCGGTTCGCCCGGATGGACTGTGTGCACGAGGTCATCGTCGTCGATCAGGGCCGCACCCTCGAGCAGCTGCCCGCTTTCGCCCGGCTGCTCGCCGAGCGGCCGGAGATCCGGCTGATCACGCAGCCGAACCTCGGCGGTTCCGGCGGCTATGCCCGCGGGATGCTCGAGGCCGCCGCCTCTCCCGGACACGCAGTGCTCTTCTCCGATGACGATGCGGTGCTGTCCGCGGAGTCTCTGCGCCGCATGGTCACCTTCCAAGCTCTGTGCAGCACCCCCACGATCCTGGGCACCCCGCTGTTCTCCTCCGAGCAGCCGGACCGGCTGATCGCCCTGTCGGAGGCGGTGCGCGGCGGCGACTTCCAGTGGCACGCGACGGACGGCGTCCGTCGGCCGGTCGAGCTGGCGGGCACCACCCCCGAGCAGTGGAGCTTCCTGCGTGCCTCCGGCGAGGCCAACTACACGGGGTGGTGGGCGACGTTGTTCCCGCCCGGCACCGCAGCGGAGCTGGGCCTGCCTGCCCCCTACTTCCTGAAGTGGGACGACGCCGAGTACGGGCTGCGGGCCACCGAGCACGGATACCGCCACGTGGTGCTGCCCGGGACCAGCGTCCATCACCCGCCATGGACCATGTACCGCACCCAGATGACCTGGACCGCACGGGTGCTGCACCGCAACCGCCTCGCCACCGCCGCCGCGCACGGCTCCGGCCGGGGCGTGATCTCCTCGTCGCTGCTGCACCAGGGCAAGCACATCCTCTCCGGGCTGTACCTGACCACCGCGCTCTGGGACCACGGCATCGACTCCTTCCTCTCCGGCCCCGAGTCCTGGCTGGGGCGGGACCTCGCCCGGGCCCGGGCCGACGGCGGCGCAGTGATCGCCGACTGGACCGCGCAGGAGGGAGCCGGCTGGACGGCGCAGGAGGGCGTCGACTGGGCTGCGACGTCGGGTGGCGAACCCGCGGCCGAGGCCCTCGGCATCACCCGTCACCGCCCGTTGCCGCTGCTGCCCGCCCTCACCCGTGCGACGCTGCGCCTGCTGCGTCCGGACCGGTCGCCGCGCCTGGTGATGGGGGTGCGGGAGGATCGACTGAGCTGGCGCACCGTCCTGGGCGCCGACGCGATCGTGGTCACCGACGCCACCGGCCGGGCCCTGATGACCCACCCGGTGCGCGGTTCGACGGGCCGCCGCCTCCTGCGCCGCACCGCGGCGCGCCACCTCCGGATGGCGCTGCGCTGGGGTTCGCTGCGTCGCAGCTATCACCGCGCACTCCCCCTGACCACCACCACCCATGCCTGGTCGCAGCTGTTCGACCGCATCGACCCGACCACCTCGCCCCGCGAAAGGAGCAGGACGTGCAACCTCGAGAGAACACCCTGAACCGTCGACTGCGCAGCGTGGGCGGGCGTCTCCTGCGCCGCTACCGCCTGCTGCCCGGAGGGATGCCCGACGGTCTCGGCGACGACGAGGACCTCCAGGACCAGGCCCTGTACGGCGACGTCATCGTCTACTTCGCCGACACCATGGAGAGCATGTACCAGATGCGCGGCTGGTACGGCCCGCTCAAGGCGCTCCATGCGGAGCTGGGCGTGACCGTCGTGTGCATGGATTCCCGGGTCGCGGAGGTGCTGCGGGACGAGATGGACATGCCGGTGGTGACGGTCGCCCTGGATGCCACCCTCGACGGGCTGATCACCCGCAGCGGCACCAAGCTGATCCTGTACGTGAACTACAACCCGCTGAACACCGCGCCGCTCCGCTCCCGCTCCGTCATCCACGTCTCTCTGCTGCATGGGGACTCGGACAAGGGCGTCTCGGTGTCCAACCAGGTCAAGGCGTACGACTACTCGTTCGTGGCCGGACAGGCGGCGATCGACCGCTATGCGCGGTACACCTCCCTGTTCGACGCCGCCTCCCGCTGCCTCCCCGTCGGCCGCCCGGCTCTGGACACCGACCTGGAGCAGGTGACCCTCCCGGAGCGCCAGGATGAACGGCCGACGGTGCTCTATGCGCCCACCTGGGAGGGCGGGCAGGCCGCTGTCGCCTACAGCTCGCTGCGCACCCACGCCGAGGCGCTGCTGCGCTCCGTGCAGGATGCGGGGGCCCGGATCATCTATCGTCCCCATCCGCTGACCGGGGTGCGGGTGCCGGAGTTCGGCGCGGCGGACCGCGCAGTGCGGGAGCTGCTCGCCGAAGGCGGGCACACCCTCTCTGACGACCGCCCGCTGTCGCTCGACGTCGCCGAGGCGGATCTGCTGATCTGCGACGTCTCCGCCGTCGCGAACGACTGGCTCGCCACCGGCAAGCCGCTGCTCATCACCACCCCCGCCGAAGGAACTGCTCAGGAGGCCGGTACCCGGATGCTCGATGTGCTCCCCCGCCTCACCGTCCAGGAGGCGCCCCTCGCCGGGCAGCTCGTCCTGGAGGCGATCTCGCACGACCCCGGCCGCGAGGAGCGGCTGCAGCTGCGCGAGTACTACCTCGGGGACACCACCCCCGGCGCGTCCCTCGCCCGCTTCCTCACCACCTGCAGCGAGCTGGCGATCCAGCGTGACGCGCAGTGGGCGCGGATCGCCCAGCTCTCCCCGAGCGCTCCGCACTCCCGCTCGCCGAGTCCCAGCTCGCCCGCGCCGAGCAGTCGGGCGACGACGCCATGAGCCGCCCCGTCCCCTACACCGCCGGGGTCCGCACCTCGACCATGCACACCCTCCGGGAGCTGATGCGCACCCGGAAGATCCTCGCGGTGCTGATCCGTCGAGATCTCAAGCTGCGCTACGCCGATTCGATGCTCGGCTACGTCTGGACCGTGCTCGAACCGCTGATGATGGGTTCGATCTACTGGTTCGTCTTCACGGTGATCTTCCATCGCACCGTCGGCGCTGAGCCGTACATCATCTTCCTGCTCTCCGGGCTGCTGCCGTTCATGTGGTTCACCAACGGGATCAACGAGGGCATCCAGTCCCTGGCCTCCCAGCGGCGGCTGATCGCCTCGACCTCCCTGCCGCGCCAGATCTGGGTGCTGCGCAGCACCGGCGCGAAGTCCGTGGAGTTCCTGCTGTCGATCCCGGTGCTCGCCCTCTTCGCGCTGTTCTATCGGCCGCAGTTCGATCTGCAGCTGGTGCTCTTCCCCGTCGGCTTCCTGATCCAGCTGATGCTGCTGCTCGGGCTGGCGCTCCTGTTCTCCCCGATCACGATGCTGGTGCGCGACGTGGAGCCGCTCATCCGGGTGGCCACCCGCGCACTGTTCTATGCCTCCCCGATCATCTACAGCCTGAACGACGTGGTGGTCACGTCGCTGCCGCCGGTGGTCGTCGGGCTCTACAAGTTCAATCCGCTCACCGGGATCCTGGAGTGCTATCGCGCCGGCTTCTTCCCCGGTCCGGTGCACTGGGACGCGATCCTCGCGGCCGCCGCCATCTCCGCCGCCATCCTGGCGATCGGCTGGACGGTGTTCGGTCGCATGGAGCGTCAGGTGCTGAAAGAGGTCTGATGAACGACACGAACATCCTCCCCGCAGCGGACTCCGCTGCTCCCGACCCTGCCCTCCCCGTGATCTCCCTGGACGGCGTGGGCGTCGAGTTCTCCCGCAAGCGTCGCGATCTGAGCCTGCGCTCGATGCTGTTCCGCCGCGACAAGGGGCCCGACGGCGACGCCTTCTGGGGGCTGAAGGACATTTCTTTCGAGGTCGCTCAGGGCGAGGCGGTCGGAGTGGTGGGCCGCAACGGGCAGGGCAAGTCCACGTTGCTGAAGGTCGTGGCGGGGGTGCTGCTGCCCGACGCGGGCCGGGTCTCGGTGACCGGCGGCGTGGCACCGCTGATCGAGATCACCGGCGGCTTCGCGCCGGACCTCACCGGTCGGGAGAACATCCATCTCGCCGCCGGCCTGCACGGCATGCCGAAGGAGAAGATCGCTGCGAAGTTCGACGAGATCGTCGACTTCGCAGAGATGGAGAAGTTCCTGGACACCCCGTTCCGGCACTTCTCCTCCGGGATGAAGGTACGGCTCGCCTTCTCCGTGATCTCGCAGCTCGACGAGCCGATCATCCTGGTGGACGAGGTGCTCGCGGTCGGCGACAAGGCGTTCCGCACCAAGTGCTACACGCGGATCGAGGAGCTGCTGGCCGCGCACCGCACCCTCTTCCTGGTCTCGCACAAGGACAACGACCTGCGTCGCTTCTGCACCCGCGGGCTCTACCTGCGCCAGGGCGAGCTGGTCGAGGATGCACCGATCCGGGAGGTGCTCGCCGCCTATGGGAAGGAATCCTGACTCCGTGAGGAGACGAACGAGCAGACGCGCGATGAAGCACGCAGAGAGGAGACCCCGATGACGACCACCGCTGCGACGTTCTCGCTGATCCTGCTCAACGGCGGGGTGGGAGCCCGAGTCGGGGCGGGGCAGCCCAAGCAGCTGCTCAAGCTCCGCGGCATCCCGATCCTCGTCTACACCTTGATCACGGCGGATCGCCTGTCACAGGTGGGACAGATCGTGGTGAACTTCCCCGAGGGCTGGCAGCAGGAGATCCAGGAGGTGCTCGACGCCTACGCGATCTCGACCCCGATCACCCTGGTGCCGGGTGCCCCGACCCGCCACTCCTCGGTGCGGGAGATGCTCCCCCACTGCGAGTACGACCAGGTGCTCCTGCATGAGTCCGCCCGCCCGCTGGCCACCGCCGCGGACTTCACCCGACTGATCGACTCCCCCTTCGAGAACGTCGCACTGATGTCGCCGATCCCCTTCACCGTCGCGCCCGTCGATCCCGAGACCCACCGGGTCACCGGTTCGCTGGATCGGGCCCGACTGCGCAATGTGCAGCTGCCCCAGAAGTTCCGGCGCTCCGATCTGGTCGCCGCGCACGAGAAGGCTCTGGCCGAGGGCTTCGAGTACACGGAGGATGCGACCCTGGTCGCCGATGCCGGCTTCCCGGTGCACTTCCTGGACGGCAACGACACCAACCTCAAGGTGACCTCCCCGACTGACGTCCGCATGGCCACCGTGCTGCTGCAGGGAGAGAGGGAACGAGATGTCTGAGCAGACCACCGCACACGGTGCGCAGCCAGAGCATCCCGGCCGCACTGCCCTGATCACCGGCGCTTCCCGCGGGATCGGGCTGGCGACCGCCCGTCGGCTCGCGCAGGAATCAGACATCTCCACGATCATCCTGGTCTCCCGCAGCGCCGAGGACCTCGACCAGGCCGTAGGGCAGCTGAGCGAGGAGGGTGATGGCAGCACCCGCTTCGTGCCCTGTGTGCTCGACGTCGGCGACCGCTCCGCCCTCAAACGCTCCGCGAAGCGGCTCTTCGACGAGGTGGGGCCCATCCAGCTGCTGGTGAACAACGCCGGCTACACCAACCCGGTGCCGCTGCAGCAGGTCACGATGCCGGACTTCGAACGCACCATGGAGGTCAACCTCTATGCACCCTTCCTGCTGGTGAAGACCCTCCTGAACCGCGGCAACGTGTTCGATCTGATCGTGAACGTCGCGTCCACCGCAGGGGTCACCGGACGGTCGGGCTGGCTGACCTACTCGGCCTCGAAGTCGGCGCTGATCACCATGAGCGAGGTGATGCGGGAGGAGCTCTCGATCTACGGCACCCGGGTCGCGTGCATCTCCCCCGGCCGCACCGCGACCGCGCTGCGGCGGGTGCTCGCCCCGGACGAGGACCCGAGCACGATCATGCAGCCCGAGCATGTCGCCGAGGTGATCGGCGCGCTGACCTCTCCCGTCGGCGCGTACATCGATTCGGAGAACATCATCGTGCGGCAGTGAGGCGGCGGGGCGCTCGGCCCCGGCCCACTCTCTCCGCTCAGTGCTCGGGCCGGCCCAGGCGCCAGTAGCCCATGAAGGAGACCTGCTTCCGGTCCAGCCCCAGCTCGCTGACCAGGTGCCGGCGCAGGGTCTTGATCACCCCGGCCTCCCCCGCCAGCCAGGCGTAGAAGCTGCCGTGCCCGGTGGTCGTCTCCCAGAGCATGGTCGCCTCGATATCGACATCCTCGAGCTCCGGCTGTGCGGCGGCATCGGTGCCATCAGCCGCCGTACCGCGGAACGCCAGGGCGTTCTCGCTCATCAGCTCGCGCACCGCGGCATCGAGCAGCTCGCCGTGCGGGCGCCCCTCGCGGGGCAGCCAGGTCACCTGTACCCCGGAGCGGGTCAGCAGCTGCTGCTGATCGCCGGCCTCGGGCACCTCGATCAGAGCATGGCCGCTGATCGTGGCGGGCAGCGCCTCGAGGATCGAGCCGATGGCCGGCAGCGCTGTCTCGTCACCCACCAGCAGCACGGTGCGGGCGGTGCCGGGCCGGAACTCGATGCCGCCGTACTCGGGGCCCACCAGATGCCGGTTCGGGCCGAGCAGCGAGACGGTGTCCCCCACCTGCGCGTCCTGAGCCCAGCGTGCGGCGACGCCCTGCCCGGGCTGAGGAGAGGGGTCCAGGTGCAGCACCACATCGATGTCGATCTCGGGCTGCGCGGAGATGTTCCCGGGGTGCCCCGCGGCGCGCTGCTCGCGCACGGTGTACGTGCGCATCCAGCCACGGTCGGTCGGGTCGATCTGCAGCCAGCTGCGATACCACTCGGCGTTGGTGACCGGGTTGAGCATACCGCCCGGGCGCACCGGGGCGAAGTGGTCGGCGCTCGCCTCGGGACCGGGGATGACCAGCTTCACGCGCAGGTCCAGCGGGTGGGATCCCGTGCCGAAGTGCTCGAGGTCGGGGCTGGTGAAGGTGAAGCGCACCAGCGAGGGACCCAGGCTGCGACGCGCGGCGACGGTCAGCTCGAAGGCCAGCATGCTGGAGTGCTCAAGGGCGGGCACCAGCTCGGACGCAGTCGCAGTCACGGTCTCCGTCGCGGTCGTGGGCTCGGTCATGGGCGCGGTCTCGGTCGTTGTGGACAAGGGGTCCTCTTCATGTCGGTGGGGTGGTGCTGTGCGGTCCCTGCCCAGGGGCAGCACCATCGGGGTGCCGGTGACCGGGTCGGGGGCGATGTGGGCGTCCAGGGCGAAGACCTCGTGGGCCATCCGCTCGGTGATGACCGCGGCCGGGGAGCCCTGGGAGTGGATCTCGCCGTCGCGGACGGCGACCAGGTGATCGGCGTAGCGGGCGGCGAGGTTGAGGTCGTGCAGCACGATGCCCACGGTGGTGCCGCGCTCACGGTTGAGGTCGCGGACCACGTCGAGCACCTCGAGCTGGTGGGTGACGTCGAGGTAGGTGGTGGGCTCGTCCAGCAGCAGCACCTCGGTCTGCTGGGCCAGCGCCATCGCGATCCACACCCGCTGGCGTTGCCCGCCGGAGAGCTCCTCGAGCAGCCGCTCCTGCAGCTCATCGGTGCGGGTGGCGGCGAGCGCCTCGGCCACGGCCCGCTCGTCCGCCTCGGTCCACTGCGGGAACAGGCCCTGATGGGGGAAGCGGCCGCGGGTCACCAGTTCGCGCACGGTGACGCCGTCGGGCGCGATCGGGGTCTGCGGGAGCAGTCCGAGGCGGCGCGCGAGCTCCTTCCCGCGCAGGGAGTGGAGGTCGCGGCCGTCCAGCAGCACCTGGCCGCTGCTGGGAGTGAGCAGCCGGGACATGCCGCGCAGCAGGGTCGACTTCCCGCTGCCGTTGGCGCCGACGATGATCGTGATCCGGCCCTCCGGCAGCGACAGCGTGAGATCGCGGACGACCTCCCGCCGGTCGTACGCCAGGTGCAGGTGCTGGGCTTCTATCAGTGCCATCGGGTCACCTTCCGGTGGTCGGGGTGCGGGTGAGCAGCCACAGCAGGAACGGGGCGCCGAGCACGCCGGTGATGACTCCGGCGGGCAGCTCGGTGCCGCCGAACAGGTTCTGGCCGATGATGTCCGCCAGCAGCACGATCACGGCACCCACCACGGCGGCGAGCGGGAAGCTGGGCCGGCCGGCGAGCATTCGGGCGATCGGCCCGGAGAGAAAGGCCACGAAGGAGAGCGGACCGGTCACCGCGACGGTCAGAGCGCTCAGGGCCACCGCCACCATGATCAGCGCGATCCGGGTGCGGGGCACGGGCAGGCCGAGGCTGGTGGCGGTCTCGTCCCCGAGCTGCAGGATTCGCAGGCGCACCACCAACAGCGCGAGGGCAGGGATCAGCACCACCAGCGCGGCGGCGAGCACCGCGACCCGGTCCCAGGTGGAGGTGGACAGCGAGCCGATCATCCAGTGCATGGCATCTCCGGCGGACTGCAGCGAGAGCCTGGTGAGCAGGTAGGAGACGAGGGCGCCGAGCGCGGCGGCGAGACCGATCCCCACCAGCACGAAACGGTTGTCCACGGCGCCTGCGGCCCCTGGTCGGCCCACCCCGGCCACGAGCAGCAGCAGCACGGCCGTGCCCAGCCCGCCCAGCAGCGCGAACCAGAACAGGGCGCGGCCGTCGGCCTGGAAGAACGCCATCGCGATCACCGCTCCGGCCGAGGCGCCGATGGTCACTCCGATCACGTCGGGGCTGGCCAGGGGGTTGCGCAGGAGGGTCTGGAAGACCGTGCCGGAGAGCCCGAAGGCAACGCCCGCCAGCAGCGCGACCACTGCGGTGGGCAGGCGGTGATCCATGACGATGAAGGAGATGCCGGGGATGGTCTCACCGCCGATCACGCGCAGGGCGAGGTCGAGCGGCACCATCGGGGTGCCCACCAGCACGCGGACCACGACGAGTCCCAGCAGGAGCAGCCCGGCCGCGATCGCGGTGAGTGCGGTGCGACGGGTGCGAGGGCGGACGCGGGGGCTGGTGCGGAGCGCGGGGCTGTTCACAGTCCCACCTGCTTGCGGGAGCGGATCAGGACGATGAACACGGGCACGCCGATGAGCGCGGTCATCACGCCCACCTGCACCTCGGCGGGAGGGGCGATCACGCGCCCGACGGTGTCGGCCAGCAGTAGCAGCACCGGGCCACCCAGCAGGCACAGCAGCACGATGCGCCGGTAGTCACCGCCCACCAGCAGCCGGGCGGCGTGCGGGACCACCAGGCCGAGGAAGCCGATGGGTCCGGCGAGCGCGACGGCCGCCCCGCACAGCAGGATGATCGCGACCCCCAGCAGCACCCGGGTGCGCCCCACCGGCACGCCGAGCCCCACTGCGGCGTCATCGCCGAGGGCCAGGGCGTTGAGCACTCCCGCGGTCAGGACGATCACGATCACGCCCACCACCATCAGCGCCCCGACCGTGGCGATGTCGCCGAGGGTGCGGGCGCCGAGGGTGCCGACCTGCCAGAAGCGCAGTCGATCCAGAGAGGAGTCGTCGACCATCACCAGGGCGTTGACCACGGAGCCGAGGCCCGCGGTGAGAGCGGCTCCGGCCAGGGCGAGCTTGACGGGGGTGGCCCCGTCGCGGCCGAGCGAGGCGAGCGCATAGACGGCGACGGTCCCCACCGCAGCGCCGAGCAGCGCGAGCGCCATGAACTCGCCGACCTCGGAGGCATCGGCGAGGTACACCCCGAGGACGACGGCCGTGGTGGCCCCGGCGTTGATCCCAAGGATCCCGGGATCAGCGAGCGGGTTGCGGGTCATCCCCTGCATCGCGGCACCCGCCACGGCCAGCGCCGCGCCGACGGCGATCCCCGCGAGGGTGCGCAGCAGGCGTGAATGGATCACCACATGGTCCGCGAGGGTGCTGTCATAGGCGCTCAGCGCCTCCAGCACGGTGCTCGGGGAGACCGTGCGGGCGCCGATCGTGAGGGAGAGCAGGCTCGCGAGCGCCAGCGCCAGGAGACCTCCGGCGAACGCGAGCGGGGTGGATCGTCGCACCGGTGACGATCAGCCGCGGACGCTCTGCGCGACCTCGACGACCGTGGGCACGAAGTGCTCCAGGGCCCAGGGCAGGCTGAGCGCGTTAGCGGCCGAGATCGACAGGGTGAGGTGGTCGTCGTCGGTGAGCACCACTCCGCCGGAGGCGACGGCGGGGATCTGGGCGAACAGCGGGTTGGCCTGGAAGTCCTCGACGGTGCTGCCGGGCGCGGCCCAGGTGTAGAAGAGGTCGGATTCCAGCTCGTCGGCCCGCTCGGCGGACCACTCGAGGAAGAAGTTCTCGGCGCCCTCGGTGTTCTCGGTGATGATCTCGGCCTGGGTCATTCCCAGCGCAGTGAAGAAGCGCGGGCGGGTGTCCTCGCCGACGTACAGAGAGATGGAGTCGTCGGCCAGGCCCAGGGTGCCGGCGATGAAGGTGGCGCCGGCGACGGCAGGATTCTCCTCGCCGACGGCCGCGAGGTCCGCGGTGATCTGCTCGGTGAGGCTCGTGGCCTGCTCGGAGCGTCCGGTGGCCGCGCCGACGGCGGCCAGGACATCCTCCCAGCCGGAGGTGTAGTTCGCCGCCAGCGGGCCGATCGTGGGGGCGATCTTGCTCAGCTGCTCGTACTCCTCCTGGGTGACGCCGGAGTAGGCGGCGATGATGAGGTCCGGCATCAGCGCGGCCATCTCGTCGTAGTTGATGCCGTCGGACTCGTCGTACTGGGTGGGGGCGTTCTCGCCGCCCCAGGCGGCGCCGAGCTCCTCGAGCTTCGCGTCGATCCAGTCGGTCGAGCCGTTGCCGTTGCCGCCCCAGGTCACCGTGGGCATCCCGACCGGCACCACATCGAGTGCGAGCAGGGTGTCGGCGTTGACCCAGGAGACGGTCGCGATCTTCGTCGGCTCCGACTCGATCACCGTCTCGCCGTAGAGGTGGGTGACGGCGGCGTAGTGCTCGCCCTCGGTCCCGCTCCCCTCGGAGCCTCCGGCGTCGGTGCCGCCGGAGCAGGAGGCGAGCGCGGGGACGGCGAGTGCAGTCAGGACGAGTGCACGGCGGGAGAGCTTCACAGCGATTCCTCCAGGATGGGCACCACCGGGAATCGGCAGTTAGGCAAGCCTGACCTTATTCCGCGTCGACAGTGTTGCGCAATTGCCGATGCTGGACAGAGGACCCCCGCCGGGACTCTCCAGGCACGGGAAGACCCCGGGAAAGCGAGCCAGATCACGCTGGCCACCGTTCCCGGGGTCGTCCGCTCAGCGCCCCTGGGCCGCCCGCGAGGGGCGCGCCGGGAGCCTGATCACTGCCGGCGGTCGTACGCCGCCTGCTGGATCTCCATGAACTCGCTCAGCCCGATGTTCTCGAGGGTCTCCACGAAGGTGTCCCACTCGGACAGCGGCGTCTGGCCGGTGATGAACCCGGCCCGCGCCTCACCGAGGTACTTGCCGATCTCGGCGCCGACGGTGCCGAGCACGTCCGACTCCTCCGGGGTGAAGGTGAAGGCGGACCACACGTCGGAGATCGCGTACGGCTCCATGGCCAGCGAGCTCTCCCTGGCCTGAGGCATGCTCTCCACGCCGCCGAACCAGCGCTCGGTGAGCCAGCCCGGGTAGCTGCCGCCCATGAAGATCGAGTGCGGCTTGAGGCCGTCGTCCACGGACTGCCCCTCGGTGATCTCGGGCAGCAGCTTGTACTCGCCATCGACCTCCTCCCAGCTGTCCCCCTCGTTGCCGAGGAAGAACTGCCGGGCACCCTCCTCGCTGTACCAGTAGTCCATCCAGCGGGCGAGCGCGACCGGGTGCTCGCAGCGGTCGGTCATCACGAAGTGGCCGATCGAGGCGAGCTCCGAACGGACGGCATGCCAGACCGGGGTGTCCCCGGCGTTCTTGACCAGCGGCGGCACGACGACATAGTTCTCGCCCTCGGCGCCGAAGTATCCGGCCGGGGCGGCCGTCGAGCAGGCGGCCAGGAGGCCGTCGCTGCCCTGGGCGGTGAAGGTCGCCCGGTCCGAGGAGAAGATGTCCGCCGGGATCAGCCCCTTGCTGTAGAGGCCGTGGAGGTACTCCATCATCTCGCGGTAGCCGTCGGAGAGGGGGAAGTAGCGCACCTTGCCCGTCTCGGGATCGAGGTCGATCTGCCCTGCGGCGGTGCCCTGGTTCGCCACTCCGAAGGTGCCGTAGAGGGTGGGGTAGGTCTCCCCCAGGTTCACCGGGTCGGTGAGACCGATCGCGCCGTCGATCGTGTTGACGGACTCCTGGAGGTAGGCCTCGAACTCCTCGGTCGTCTCCGGCACGGCCATCCCGAACTGGTCCAGCCAGTCCTGACGAGCGAAGATCTTGAACATATACCGCAGCCCCGGGAAGCTCGGGTCGTAGATCTGGGGCGTGGAGTAGATGTTCCCGTCTGGGAAGGTCAGGCCCTCGCGGATCTGGGGGCTCTTCTCCATCAGCGCGGTCAGGTTCGGCATATGCGCCTCGAGCAGGTCGTTCAGGGCGACGAAGGTGCCCCGCTCCCCGTAGGTCGCGATGTCCCCGGTCCCGACCCCGTTGCGGTAGAACGCGCTGGGATAGTCCCCGCTGCTCAGCGCGAGGTTCCGCCGTTCGGCCGCACCGTCCTGGGGGACCAGACCGAAGTCGATGTGGACGTTGGTGAGCTCCTCGGTCGCCTGGATGACGGAGACCTCGTTCCAGTCCTCCGCCGTGGTGGAAGGGCGGGCGCTGAGGAAGTCGATCGTGATCTTCTCCGTCGCGATCGGCATGCCTTCAGGGGTGATGTTCTCGTCGGGGTTCTCGATCTGGTCGAGGGTGTCGACCTCGTCGCTCTCGCCGCCACAGGCGGCGAGGACTGCGGTGGAGGTCAGCACGGCGCCGGACGCGAGCGCGGCGCGGCGGGTGAAGGGGTTCAGAGACATGGTGCAGGAGTCCTTTCAGAGGCGTGACTGGTGCAGGGGGTTGCAGGTGCAGGGGTCGTGGGGTCTCGGGGTCGCAGGGTCTGGAGGTCGAGGGTCAGGGGAAGGTTCGTCGCAGGCACCAGGCGGCGGCCACGAGGGGGACGCTGATCCCGCAGACGGGCAGCAGTCCCGGCCAGCCGCTGGCGATCAGCACCAGCGGCCAGGCGATCAGGGGGATCAGCAGGGAGAGGGTCAGCAGCGGGCGGCCGACGCCGATCGCGAGCGCGGCCGTGAACACCACGGCCAGGCGCGGCGGGGCACCGTCGACGTCCCGCCCTGCAATCCAGAGCAGATGCGGCATCAGCGCGACCATCAGCAGCAGGGCCAGCAGCACCGGGCCCTGCGTGAGGGCGGCGGGGAGGGGAGGCAATCCGCGGGAGAGCCACCAGGTGGCGGCCAGGGAGCCGCACAGCGCGAGGACGAGCAGGGTGACCGCATTGGTGAGCCGCCACCCGCGGCGGAACTGCTGCCACATGGTGCGGCCGACGGCCAGGTCGCGCTCGCCGTGCATCCAGCGCTGGGCCACCTCGAGGGCGGCGAAGGTCGCAGGGCCGAGGCCGAGCACGATCCCACCGGCCGCGGTGAGGCCGATCCAGCAGGTGTTCAGCCACACCAGCCGCACCACCCAGTGCAGGGCACCATCGAAGCGGGTCAGCATCTCGCCCTCATCCCTTGACCGAGCCGATGAGCACGCCCTGGGTGAAGAAGCGCTGCAGGAAGGGGTAGATGATCAGCAGCGGGAGCGAGGCGACGATCATCACCGCGTATTTGATCAGTGCCGCCAGGCGTTGCTGCTCGATCAGCGAGCCGGCGACTCCGGCACCGCCCTGCGAGGTGTCCTGGGAGACCACCAGCAGCTCGCGCAGCACCAGCTGGAGGGTGTACTTGTCCCGGTCGGAGAGGTAGATCAGCGCCTTGAAGTACTCGTTCCACAGTCCCACCCCGTGGAACAGGGCGAGCGTGGCGATGATCGGCGCGGACAGCGGGATCGCGATGCGCAGGAAGGTCTGGATGTCGCCAGCACCGTCGACGGTCGCCGCCTCGGCCAGCTCCTCGGGGACGCTCTGGGTGAAGAACGCCCTGCCCACGAGGATCGACCAGGCCCCGGCGGCGCCGGGCACCACCACCGCCCAGATCGTATCGAGCATGCCCAGGTCCTTGACGACCAGGTAAGTGGGGATGATGCCGCCGGAGAAGAGCATCGTGATCAGGATGTACCAGGTCACCGGGGTGCGGCCGGTCATATTCCGCCGCGAGAGGGCGTAGGAGCAGGGCAGCACGATCAGCAGGTGCAGGGCGACGCCGACGATCGTGTAGATGACGGTGTTGCGATATCCGGTCCAGATGGAACCCTGGGAGAACACCCGTGCGTAGCCGTCGATGTTCAGGCCGACGGGCCAGAGCCAGGCCTCGCCTGACTGCACAGCATGCGGATCGCTCACCGAGGCGATGAGCACGAACCACAGCGGGTAGCCGATGACGACGACCACAGCGAGCAGGAAGACGGTGTTGAGGCGGTCGAACCAGCGGTCCTCGCGAGAGGACAGCGGGCGGCGCTTCGCGGGCCGCACCGGCGCAGGCGCTGGCGTTGGCGCTTCCGCAGTGTTCTGCGCGGTGGGCTGAGGGGCGTGAGAGGTCATGAGCTCACCACAGGCTGTTCTCTGAGTAGCGGCGGGCGAGCTGATTGACGCCGACCAGCAGGACGATGTTGATGACGGAGTCGAAGAGTCCGACGGCTGCGGCGTAGCTGTACTGCCCCTCCAGGAGCCCGGTCTCGTAGACGAAGGTCTGGATGATGTCCGAGGCCTCGGCGTTGAGCGAGTTGTTCATCAGCAGGGCCTTTTCGAAGCCCACCGCCATGAAGCTGCCGAAGTCGAGGATGAACAGGATCACGACGGTCGGCATGATCGCGGGGATGTTGACGTGCCAGATCCGCTGGAGACGGTTCGCACCGTCGACCTGGGCCGCCTGATGGAGTTCCGGGTTCACGCCGGAGAGCGCCGCGAGGTAGATGATCGTGCCCCAGCCCAGGGACTGCCAGACGCCGGACCACACGTAGAGGTGGCGGAACCAGCCCGGATCCTGCATGAACTGGATCGACTCGAAGCCGATCAGCTCGATGACGTGATTCACCAGGCCGATGCGCGGGTCGAGGAAGGCGAACAGCATGCCCACCACGACCACCAGCGAGACGAAGTGGGGCGCATAGGTGAGGGTCTGGGCGAAGCGCTTGAAGACGTGGTTCTTCACCTCGTTCAGCGCCAGCGCCAGGATGATCGGCAGCGGGAACAGGGCCAGCTGGTACAGGCTCAGCAGCAGTGTGTTCCGCAGCAGACGCCAGAAGTAGTACGAGTCGAAGAAGCGCTCGAAGTGCTCCAGACCGACCCAGCGACTGCCCCAGATGCCGTCCGAAGCGATGAAGTCGCGGAAGGCGATCTGCGCCCCGTACATCGGGACGTAGTTGAAGATCAGGAAGAAGATGATCGCGGGGGCGACCAGCAGGTAGAGCTGCCAGCTGTTGCGCATCGCGCGCCAGGTGCGGCGCCTCCGCAGGGCCGCTGGCCGCTGCGCCTCGGGCGCTCCGGGCCGTGCCTCCTGCGCAGTGTCTGTGGCCGCGGCCACCGGGGGCGCGGTCATCGTGCAGGTCCTCTCACTGGACTACCTCCTGCTGCGCGCTCGCCTCACGAACGCATCTTGCCTACGGACAGCAGCAGAGCCGTGGGAGCGCTCCCACGAGGGCCCAGCCGAAGGCGGGGATCTGCGCCGCATGGCGGCCTGAGGGAGCACGCAGTGGTACCCGCCCTTCGCCGCAACGAACAAGGCGATGCCCCACTGACCTGCTGCAACAGTTATTTCATGAAGCAGGCAGCACAACAAGAGGGTTTTATGAAATGGCCTTTCATATACACCCTTTGTTCATCGTCGACCCGTCTGGAGAGCGCGAGGCCGCCGTTTTCGTCGGGCGCCGGGCACCGGGCACCGGGCACCGGGCACCGGGCGTCGGCTACCTGGTGTCGAGCGCTAGGCATCGGGCGTCAGGCGTCAGGCGTCAGGCCAGCGCGCTCAGCGCCGCGGCAGGTCCGGCATCACCGCGACACGCCCGCTGACCGAAGGGTCAGGACTCGTCCTGGGAGGCCTCGTCGAGGGAGGCCTCGTCCTCCGCACCGTCCTGCGGATCCTCAAGACCGCTCACCCCTGCCTCGCGGTACAGAGCGATGAACTCCCGTGCGGTGTCAGGGCCGATCATCAGGCGCAGCACCGGGGAGACCTCGTAGTCGTCCCCCTGCTCGTCCAGCAGGCCCGTGCGCTGAACCTTCGCGATCGAGGCTCGGACCTCCTTCGCGAAGCCCGCCTCGTCAGTGGAGGTGGTGCGGCGATAGGCCGCCAGCGCCTGCTGCAGCTCCGCCTCGGAGACGACGGTGCGCTGCCCTCGCGAGGACTGGGTCAGCAGCATCTGGCGCAGGACCAGCAACAGCACCGAGTCCAGGCGATTCATGCCGGTCAGGCGACGCAGCAGCTTGGGCGCGTCCGGGTCATCTTCGCTCTGGCGCACGAAGGCGACCTGGGCGTCGTCGTCCACGATCAGCTCGAGGAAGAGGTCCGCAAGCCGGGCGTCGATCGCGGCGCGATCTCGCAGCAGCTGGGCGTAGCGGACGGGGTCTCGTCGACCGTCCAGGAAGGGTCCCTGCAGCAGGTGCACGAGCACCCGTCGGGAGCCATCCACCAAGGCGGCACCGGGTACGGAAGGGCTGCCGCCATCGGCCTGGGAGAGGTCGTCGGCATCGGGTCGGGTCAGGGAGCTGCTCACGAGCACTTACCTTACCGGGGCGGGAAACGTCGACTCTGCAGCACTCTCGACGAGCATTCGGTGGGAAATGCACCCACCGCAGGCCCGAATCTGGTGCAATCGATGTACACGCTGGAAGACCTCCGTGCATCCGTGCGGAGGAATCGACCGCAAGGAGCCGACCATGGAACTGTCCACGCCCATCATCATCGGGATCGTCGTGCTGGCGATCATTCTCGTGATCGTGCTGATCGCAGTGGGAGTGTCGGCCTCGAAGCGGCGCAAGGCGCGTCAGCAGGAAGAGGACCGGCGACGCGCCGCGCAGCTGCGGGAAGAGGCCGCGAAGCAGGAGCAGGTGGTCCAGGAGCGCGACCTGAAGGTGCGCGAGACCGAACTCGAGGCCGACCGTTCACGGCTGGAGGCCGAGCGCAAGGCCAAGGAGGCCGAGCAGGAGCAGCTGGCCGCCGAGCGTCGCCGTTCGGAGGCTGAGCGGGAACGTGCCGAGGTCGACCAGGAGCTCTCCACCGTGCAGGAGCGCCGTGCCGAGGCGGACCGTCTCGATCCCGACGTCGCCGACGATTCACGACGCGACCGCGACGGCGCTGCGACAGCAGCCGCCACGCCCCGTGAGCACCGCAGCGGCCATGACGGACCTGAGCACAGTGAGGACCGCGAGCACAGTGTCGACCGTGAGCACGGTGTGCGCAACGAGCGCCGCGAGCACGATGCGCGCAGCGAGGATGTGAACGGTCAGGCCGACCATGGACGCGACGGAGCCCGTGAGGATCTGACTGCGGACCACGGTCGTACCTCCAAGGACGCCGACCATTCAGCACACGACCGCCATGACGGCCAGGACCGCCACGGTTCGGGTGCTGCAGCAGCTGGAGCAGGTGTCGTGGGCGCTGGCGCTGCCGGCGCGGGCATCGCAGGAGCCGCTGGCCACCACGACCGCACTGCGGCCGACGAGACTGCGCCCGGTGGCACTGCGGTCAACGACACGGCGGTTCACGACAGCTCGGTCAATGACACGGCAGTTCACGACAGCTCGGTCAATGACCCGGCGGCCAACGACACCGACGCTCGCGGCCCCGGCCACGGCCGTCGCGCCGCCCGACCGGATCATGAGGAGCCGCTGACCGGCGATGCGCCGGATCGCACTCCGGCCGCTGCATCCACGACGGAGACAGCCGCACCGGACGAGAGCCGTACCGGGTCCGATTCCCGCGTGACGCACCGAACCAGCACCGACGCGGCAGCTGGCGAAGGTGCAGGTGCAGGTGCAGGTGCAGCCACGGGCGCTGGTGCTGGCGTTGCTGGAGCACACGGTGACCACCAGCCCCGTTCTGATGGTGGCTTCGGCCGCCCCACCAGTGAGGACCGTGTCGAGCAGCGTTCCGACGCGCCCCGCACGGAGCACCAGGAGCAGCCTGCACGGGTCGATCATTCGTACGAGCAGCAGACCCCGCCGGCGGAGCAGCAGTTCGGTCACTCGCCGGCGTACGGCGAGCAGCAGACCCCGCCAGCCGATCAGCAGTTCGGCCAGCACGGCCAGCACGGCCAGCACGGCCAGCACGGCCAGTCGAGCACGCAGCAGTTCAGCGAGCATGCTCAGCGCGATCAGCAGTACGGAGAGCGCCACGACGCTCAGCAGTTCGATCAGCGAAACCCGTCGGATGCTCAGCAGTTCGATCAGCGGAACCAGCAGGTCCATCAGGGCGACCAGCAGATCCGTCAGGGCGACCAGCAGATTCGTCAGGATGAGCAGTTCGGCCAGCACAGCCAGGATTCTCACCAGGGCGACCAGCTCGGCCAGCAGGATCGACCGGCGCAGTCGATCGGTCAGGATGATCAGCAGCCCGGCCAGCACCGCCAGGACGCACAGCCGTTCGCACCGCGCGATCACCAGGGCGCTCAGCAGGATGTCCGCCACGACCAGGCGCCCGGGCAGGACTCGTGGGTACAGGGCGGGCCGGCGACGGACGCTCCCGCCGCTCCGCGGGAGCATGGGTATGCCCAGCCGGAGCGCGGGGCCGCCCCGCAGGAGAATGGTGGGTTCCAGCAGGAGAACGATCGGCTCCAGCAGGAAGGCGACGGGCAGGACCCGTTCTTCCAGCAGCAGCAGATGCTGCAGGAGCAGAACGGCGAACTGCCGCCGAAGGCTCCCGAGTATGGCGATCCGCGTGACCTCCCCCGCCAGGATGGTTCTGCGGAGGATGGCACGCATCGCGGCTGATCACCGCGAGCACTGAGACTGCGTCGCGCAGGCTCAGCTCCCCGGCGGCCCGGTACCTCGTGGAGAGGTGCCGGGCCGCCGCTGTGCGTGGCGACCGTGCCAGACTGGCCACCATGCCCACCGGTCCCCCGCGCACCCGCATGGATGACATCACCGTCGAGCGGGTGCTGCGTGTGGTCGAGTCGATTCCCGCTGGGCAGGTCGCGGCCTACGGCGAGATCGGCGCGATCGTCGGCGTCGGCCCCCGCCTGGTGGGACGCATTATGCGCACCTGGGGCTCCGGCGTGCCCTGGTGGCGGGTCACCAACGCCTCCGGCGATCATCCTCTGCTGGCCCGGGCTCTCCCCCAGTGGGAGGCCGAAGGCATCGCGGTGGCTCCGCATGGACGAGGTTGCCGGATGGCGGAGTTCGGTGCTGACCTCGAGGAGCTGAGGGAGCGATCCCGTGCCCGCCTCGCAGAGCTCGACGAAGCCTGACGGAGCCTGACGGAGCCTGAGCACAGTTCCCCTCGCGCCCGGTGCAGCAGCCCCGGAGAGCTACCCCTCTCCTCTCAGGACCCATCCATCCCCTCTGAACTGTCGCCACAGGGTCCGCGCAACGACAGTTCAGAGGGGATCGAAGAGCGCAGCGCACCGCCACAGCGCCCATCCCCTCCCAGCTGTCGCCCGCCAGGCCACTCTGCGACAGTTCAGAGGGGATGGGCCCGACGTGCGCGGGAAGCACCCGACGACGCGCGCAGCATGGGGCGCGACGAGCGCAGGAAGGGCGCTCGGCCGGCCGGGGGACCAGCCCGGGTCACTCCACCGGGACATCGCCCAGGAAGTAGAACTCCGGCACCTTCGCGGCGTAGTCGTTCCCGTCCAGCTCGCGCCAGCTGACGACCTCGGTGGAGCCCTCGCGCTCCTGGGCATGCTGGGTGGCCAGGAACATCAGCCCGATCACGCTGGCGAGTCCCTGCCCGGCAGGCTTCGCGCGCAGGATGTCGCCGATCGATGCCTGGCCGCTGACGCCGCGCACCTCATTGATGTCACCGGTGAGGCCCACGATGTCGATGTCGTTGGTGCGCACCAGATCTGCGAGCACCTCGATGCTGAGCGAGGTGGCGTCGTGCACCTCGGCCTCTGCGGGGGCGCCGGGGTCGGTGGGGTCCTTGAGGCGGTGCTGGGAGACGGAGTTCATCAGCACCCGCGAGAGGTCCAGCTCGAGCGGGAAGGGGGTGCGGGTGGGCACCTCGTCCTTCTGCGCGAGGGCGATCCCCTGCGCCTCCTGGAGCGCCTCGAGCATCACCCGGTGCTGGCGGAAGTCCTGCGAGCGCACGAAGCGGGCGAGGGAGCGGTACAGCTCCGTCTTGACGTCCAGCACCTCCTGCGCGGGGTCGTAGAGGTCGCTGAAGACGTTGGCGAGCTTCTCGCGCTCATCCCGTGCCAGCGAGCGGGCGAAGTCGCGCTCGAGCAGCCGGTCCACCAGCTCCTGCGTGGTGCGGGTCTGGGCCGGGTCGTTGAGCATCCGGAAGAAGGCGGTGAAGGTACGTCCCACCGAGGACTGGCCGAGCAGGTCGTCACCGGCCAGGAGCTGCTCGAGGATCTCTCCGCGTGAGCCCTCCGGGGAGAGGATCTGCTCGCGCAGCCGCAGGTCGACGGCGCGCAGATCCTCCCGGTACTGGAGGAAGTCACCGGAGAGCTCCCCGGCGATCTGCAGGATGTCGCGCAGCCGGTCGCCCGAGGCCTCGGGGCTGGGCAGCATCAGCTCACCCTCGGCGAGGTCGCGGATCTCGGCCTCGATCCGTTCGCGGCGACGCTGGAGATCGGACAAGCGCACATCCCGGTCGGTCTCGGTCTCCTGGGCGAGGCGCTCGAACTGCTGGACCACGAGCTGCAGGCGGGACTCGGTGGTGGTGGGCCGGTGCTCCTCGAGGGAGGCGATGAACTGGATCGCGTCGATCGTCGCCGGAGACGGCTCGAAGGTGGTCTCCGTGCGCTGCGGATCATCACGGCGGGTCAGGTATCCCTCGCGCACCCAGCCGTCCACATACTCCGCGGCGGTGCGGCCGCCGCGGGTCTCGCCTGCGACGTCCTCGAGCTCCGACCCCTCCGGCCCCTCGTCTTCCTGCTCATCGTGGAGGAGCGAGAGATGAGCGCCGACGCGGGCGATCAGCTCGCTGCGCGGGAGCCGACGATCCCCGGAGGGAAAGGTGGACTGCAGGATCGCCAGGACCGCAGGCGCCTTGGTGGCGGCGAGCAGCCGCCAGGTGCTGGCCCGGCGCAGCTGCTCGTACGTTTCCTTGCGCGCGGACACGGCGTCGCTGTGGCGGTCGGTCCACCGGTTCGGCTCAGTCGTGGTCACGAGGGGAGAGTCTAGCGTCGCCAGCAGTCGCGTCCTGAGGGCCTCGCCGCATGAGGGCGGCTCAGCCCTTCACGGAGCCGGACATCAGCCCGGCGAGGAAGTAGCGCGACAGCAGGATGTAGACCAGCAGGGTGGGCAGGGAGGCCAGCAGCGCGCCGGCCATCGAGACGCCGTAGTTGGTCAGCAGCGCCCCGTTGGCGAGGTTGTTCAGCGCGAGGGTGACCGGACCGTTGGCCGCGCTCGAGAAGAAGACCGCGAACAGGAAGTCGTTCCAGGCGTTGGTGAACTGCCAGATCAGCACCACGGCGAAGCCGGGCACGGCGATCGGCAGCGCCACGGACCAGAAGGTGCGCAGCATGCCGGCGCCGTCGACCCGCGAGGCCTCCATGAGCTCCTCGGGCACGGTCTCGAAGTAGTTGCGGAAGATCAGGGTGCAGATGGGGATGCCGAACACCACGTGGAGCACGATCAGCGAGGGGATCCCGTTGGGGACCTGCACGGCGAGCATCAGCTCGAGCAGCGGGATCATCACCGCCTGGTAGGGCAGGAACATGCCGAACAGGATCAGGGTGAAGACGATGTCCGCCCCGGGGAACCGCCAGCGGGAGAGCACGAAGCCGTTCAGGCAGCCCAGGACCGCGGAGATGATCGTGGAGGGGACCACCATCGCCACCGACCGCCCGATCGCCGGGGCGAGCTGGTCCCAGGCCGCTTTCCAGTTGTCCAGGGTCCAGCCGGCGGGCAGCAGCCAGGCGCGGGACGGGGTCGCATCGCCCACGCCCTTGAAGCTGGTGATGAACAGGACGTACACCGGGATCATCACGAACAGGAGCCCGATCAGCAGCAGCAGATAGCGCAGAGTACGGGCGAGGGAGTACTTCTGACGCCGACGCCGTCCCCCCGCGGTGGGGGTGGCATCAGTCGTCGCACCGGGCCCGGGAGCACCGGAGGGGGTGGAGAGGTGCGCGGCGGCGGTCATCGACGGGACTCCCGGTACTGGTTGATCAGGTAGGGCACGATCAGCACGGCCACCACCGCGAGCAGGATCGTTCCCACAGCGGCGGAGTTGGCGTAGTCGTAGCTGGACTTGAACAGGAACATGTCCACGGCCGGCACCTTGGTCTGGTAGTTCGCCGGCTTCGAGATGGACATGATCAGGTCGAAGGACTTCAGCGACATGTGCGCGATGATCACCAGGGCGCTCATCACGACCGGGGTCAGCTGCGGGAAGATCACGAGCCGGTACATCTGCAGCTCGGTCGCCCCGTCCATCCGCGCGGCTTCCCGGAGCTCATCGGGGACGCCGCGGAAGCCCGCCAGGAACAGCGCCATCACATACCCGGAGAGCTGCCAGATGGCCGGCAGGGCGATCGCGAGGATGCCGAAGGTGATGTTGTTCCACCAGGGGTTCTGCAGGAAGTCCAGGCCCACCATCTGGAAGAGACGGTTCAGGCCGGAGGCTTTGTCCCCCTGGTTCGAGTTCAGCAGCCAGCGCCACACCACACCCGAGGCGACGAAGGAGATCGCCATCGGGAAGAGGTAGACGGTCTGGAAGAAGCGTCCGCCGGGCAGCGGTCGCTCCAGCAGCCAGGCCCAGAGGAAGCCCATCACCATCGCGCCGATCAGGAAGGCGGCGGTGAACAGCAGCAGGTTCGCCATGGAGTGGCGGAACGCCTCGGTGCCGAACAGCTCGATGTAGTTCTCCAGGCCCACGAAGCTGATCGGCTTGCGGCCGTTGGCCTGTGCGGCGGAGTGGTTGTCCGTCATGGACATCCACAGGTTCTGGCCCATCAGGCCGTAGATGAACACGCCGATGAGGAGCAGCGACGGGGAGATGAGAAGGAGGGGCGGGCCGAATCGGCGCAGCTTTCCAGACACGAAGACCTCTGCAGAGGAAGAGACGGGGAGCACCGCCGGGACCGCGGGTGAGCGCGGGACCGGCGGTGCGGGGAGAGATCAGGCCTGGTTCTCGGTGGCGATATCCGCCAGGGCCTGCTGGTAGGCAGCCAGATCCGTGGCGCCGGCCGTGAACTGGCTGGTCGCATCCGAGATGGCGTTCAGCCAGCCGACGGAGGTGGCCGCGCCGTGGGCGATGGACGAGCAGATCTCGTCCTCCGCGAAGGAGGTCAGAGCAGTCTGCTGGTACTCCGGGAACTCGGCGGTGTCCACGTCGGTGCGGGCCGGGATCGAGCCCTTGGCGAGGTTGAAGGCCAGCTGCCCGTCGGGCGAGGAGATGGTGTCCAGCCAGGCCCGGGTGCCCTCCGGGTTCGGTGCGCCCTCGGGAAGCGTGAACGAGTCGGCGAGGAAGCCGAAGACCTTGTCGGCTCCCGGCAGCTCGAAGTAGACATAGCCGTCCTGCGGGGCGAGGCCTGCCTCGTCGAAGGCGGCGACCGCCCAGTCACCCATCACGTTGTAGGCGGCAGTTCCGTCGATCAGCTGCTGGGTGGCGTCGGGCCAGTCCAGACCATCACGGTCGGTGTTGGTGTGGCTCATCATCTTCTCGAAGTGCTCGAGCGCGGTGGTGACCTCTGCGGAGTCCCAGCCGGTGGAGCCGTCGAACAGGCCGTTGTAGGCGGCGGCACCCAGATCGGCCATGAGGATCGCTTCGAGCAGGTTCACCTGGGTCCAGGCCGCGCCGACAGACAGCGGGGTCACGCCGGCGGCGGCGAGGGTGTCCAGCTGCGCGAGGAACTCGTCCATCGAGGCCGGCGGCGTGGCGGGATCGATCCCGGCCTCGGTGAGCGCGGCGGTGGATCCCCACACCACGTTCGAGCGGTGGATGTTCGAGGGCACCGAGTAGATCGCACCATCGGCGGTGAGGCGTTCGAGGAGGGATTCCGGGAAGGCTTCGCGCAGTCCCAGCTCGTCGTAGACATCAGAGATGTCGACGATCTGGCCGGCGTCGATGTAGTCGTTGAGCTCGGCGCCGGCATGGGCTTGGAAGGTGTCCGGCGGATCGCCGGCCTGCAGGCGGGACTGCAGCATGTCCTTGGCCGCGGAGCCCGCGCCGCCGGCGACCGCACCGTTGATGAACTCGATGTCGGGATACTGCTCGGCGAACACCTCCACGAGGGCGTCGAGTCCGGCCTTCTCCGAGCCGGCCGCCCACCAGGTGAACACCTCGACGGACTTTCCGTCGCCGTCACCGCCGCCCGAACTGCCGGATCCGTCGGATCCACCGCAGGCGGCGAGGCCGACGGCGGCGAGCGTGCCGCCCGTGAGGTAGAGGAAGTTTCTGCGTCGCATGGGTTCTCCTTTGAACATTCCCTGACTGCGCGCTCTGAGCAGGAGTTTCAGCCTCCGGAGCGAGCGTCGCTGCATCGGACAGTACTCCAGTCAGCCAGCGGATCCGGAGCGCATGGCTAACATATTGACAACGATGTCGGACTGGCACCTGCCTGCCAGCCGATACCGCAGGACAAGGAGGCAGCATGCCGCACGCACAGCCGAGCCGGGACCTCCCCACTCTGCGCCAGGTGGCCGAGGCTGCCGGAGTGAGCATCAAGACCGCCTCGCGAGCGCTGAACGACGAGATCCACGTCGCCCCGCGCACCTCGCAGCGGGTGAAGGATGCCGCCGCCGCACTGGGCTATCGCCGGAATCTGCTGGCGCGGGATCTGCGCTCCCACAGCTCCTCGAACGTGGTGGGCATGGTGATCGCCGATGCCGCGAATCCGTTCTACTCGGGGATCGCCCTAGCCGCCGCCAAGCTCCTCTCCGAACGGGGACTGCTACTGTTCCTGGGCTTCAGCGACGAGGACGCCGAGATGGAGTCCCGCATCATCGACGGCTTCCTCGAGCGGCGCGTCGCCGGGCTGCTCGTCATCTCCTCCCGCCGCTCTCACCCCCAGCTGTCCGGCGTGTCATCGCAGGAGCTCCCAATGGTCTTCCTCGACCGCCCTGCCCGGGATCTCGAGGTCGACGAGGTGCTCTTCGACAACATCGGCGGAGCGCGTGCCGGGATCGATCACCTCCTCGCCCAGGGGCACCGTCGCATCGGAGTGATCGGCGATTCGGGGGCGCTGCCCACGCACCGAGAGCGGATCTCCGGGGTGCGTCGCGCCTTCTCCGAAGCCGATGTGGCCATCGATGAGGACCTGTTCATCACCGATGCCACGGATGCCGACGGGGCGGAGGCGGCCCTGCGCACGCTGCTCGCCCTGCCCTCCCCTCCCACTGCGGTGTTCACCACGAACAACCGGATGGCCGTCGGCGCGCTCCGTGCCAGTGCGGACGTGGCGGCGACTTTCTCCCTGCTCACCTTCGACGATCTGGAGTTCGCCGACGCCCTCGGAGTCAGCGTCGTCTCGAACTCCCCGCAGGACATGGGTGAGCGCGGCGCGCGGATGCTGCTGGAGCGGATCGACGGCCACACCGGACCGAGACGCCGAGTACGACTGTCCACCGAGCTGAAGGTGCATCGCTCCACTGCGGTCCCTCTGCGGTGACGTCCTGCCTGGGTACTCGACGCGCACCGACTCATCTGTCCCGTTCAAGCCACCCGTCCCGTTCAGCCCACCCGTCCCGTTCAGCCCACTCAGCCCACCAGAACCTTGTCTGTGGTGAGGTTTGAACGGCTATAGGCCGTTCAAAGCCCGCAAGAGACAGAGTTCTGGTGGGCGGCGCCCTCCGGGGCGGGAGATCTGGGGCGGGGCTCCCCGGGGGCGGGAGGATCCGGATACACTGCCTCGTGAACGTTCACGAACCCGGTCCGCCACCCCTCTGACCGGCCTCGAGACCAGGAGACGCCTCACCGATGAGCACCCCGCAGCCTTCCGCAGCCGGTCCCACCAGCCCCGCAGGCGCCGTCCGCTCCGCCAGCCCCGTCCGCGCCGACAACTCCGCCAGCACTGACATCTGGTGGGAGGAGCTGCCGGCCGGCCGGAACCGTCTGCGCGGCCGCGCCCATCTGCACTCCGACGCTCCGGAGCTGAACCTCGACGGGACCTGGGATTTCCGCTACGGCACCCGGGCGGACGGCTCGGATCTCGGTGAGCCCACCGAGATCGAGGTGCCGGGTCTGTGGCAGCTGCAGGGCCACGGCGCCCCGCAGTACACCAACGTCATCTACCCGATCCCGCGGGAGATCCCGCATGTGCCGGACGAGAACCCCACGGGTCACTACTCCCGCACCCTCTCCGTCCCGGCGGACTGGGCCGAGCAGCTGGCCGCCGGCGCGCGGATCCTGCTGCGCTTCCAGGGCGTGGACTCCGCGGCGAAGGTCTGGATCGACGGCGTGGAGATCGGCGTGACCGCTGGCTCGCGCCTCACCCAGGAGTTCGACGTCACCGAGGCCCTCTCCTCCGCATCGGGCACGGGCGGAGCCGCGGGCGAGCACCGCGAACACCTGCTGGAAGTCCGTGTGGTGCAGTGGTCGGTGAACACCTATGTCGAGGACCAGGACATGTGGTGGGCCTCGGGCATCTTCCGCAGCGTGGATCTGCTGCTGCGACCGGTCGGCGGGATCCATGACCTGGTCACCGTCGCGGACTTCGATCCGGAGACCGGGATGGGATCCCTGAGCGCGACCGCCTACGACGCGGACGGCCAGGAGGTCGTGGCGAGCCTCGAGATCCCCGCGCTCAAGTACTCGGCCTCCACGGGCGTGGATCCCCTCTCCCTCGGGAAGGTGTGGCCGTGGTCCGCCGAGGACCCTCACCTCTACGACGCCACCGTGCGCACCCCCGCTGAGACCATCTGCCTGCGCGTCGGCTTCCGCCGCATCGAGGTGGATGGGGAGATCTTCCGGATCAACGGTGAGCGGATCGTGTTCCGCGGCGTGAACCGCCACGAGGCGGATCCGCTCGTCGGCCGCGCCCAGCAGCTGGAGAACCAGGACCTGGACGTGGCGCTGATGAAGCAGCACAACCTCAACGCCGTGCGCACGTCCCACTACCCGCCGCACCAGCGGTTCCTCGAGGTGTGCGATGAGGCGGGGCTGTACGTCATCTGCGAGGGCGACTTCGAGACCCATGGCTTCCATGCCGATTCCACCTGGGGCGAGGATGGCACCGGCGCGGCCGAGGGCCCGGCCCAGAACCCGCTGTTCGAGGAGTCCCTGGTGGAGCGCTCGGAGCGCTTCGTGCGCCGCGACCGCAATCACGCCTCGATCATCATGTGGTCGATCGGCAATGAAGCGGCCAGCGGTCCGGTCACCGAGGCGATGGTCGCGGCGGTGCGGGAGACCGACGCGACCCGTCCGGTGATCTACGAGCAGGACTATGCCGCGGAATACGTGGACGTGTTCTCGCTGATGTATTCCTCCATTGAGGAGTCCGAGCAGATCGGGCAGCGGGAGCTGTCCGCCGAGTACCAGGACAAGCTCACTTCGATGCTGCGGAGCTTCGCGCTGGACGTCCCAGACGGCCATTTCGCGAACCCGCCAGCACTCACGAAGCCGTTCCTGTGGATCGAGTACGCCCATGCGATGGGCAACGGCGCGGGCTCGCTCAAGGAGTACATGGAGCTCACCGAGCGCTACCCGGCGCTGCACGGCGGCTTCATCTGGGAGTGGATCGATCATGGCCTGAGCACCACCGACGCCGAAGGCAATGAGATCTACGGCTACGGCGGCGACTTCGGCGAGCGCCTGCACGATTCGAACTTCGTGGCCGACGGGCTGGTGCTGCCTGATCGCACTCCCTCCCCGGCCCTGCTCGATGCCAAGCACCACTACTCCCCCGTCGGCCTCGAGGTCTCCCCCGGGAGCGTGCGGATCACCAATCGGTATGCCTTCTCGGATCTCTCACCCCTGCGCGCCGAGGTATCGCTGGATGCCCAGGCGAGCTGGCAGGAGCTCGAGCTGCCGCAGATCGCGCCCGGTGAGAGCGCCGACGTGCCGCTCCCGGAGCACTCCGGGGCGAGCTCCACGGTGCGGCTCACCACCCGCGCGGCGCAGGGCCCGGTCCCGGCCGGACACCTGATCGTCAGCGCGGATCATGTGGATGCCGAACGTCTGCGCGAGGACGCCGAGCGACCGCATGCTGCGGCCACCTCGTCAACCTCCCCTGCAGTCACTCCGCAGCAGGCCGCGGACGGCTCCTGGACGCTGGGCCCGGCCCGCTTCGACGACCTGGGCCGACTGATGGCGCTCGGCGAGCTGGAGATCGAGCAGGCGGGAGTGGACCTGTATCGCGCCCCGGTGGACAACGAACGCGCTCGCACTCGCGCTCCGCTCGAGGCCCGGTGGAAGCGGATCGGGCTCGATGTCGCACGGCGCCGCCTGGTCGAGATCTCCCCGGATCCGGCCGACGGCGCCACCCTGCTGGTGCGCAGCCGGATCGGGCTCGACGGCTCGGCGCTCGGAGCCGACGTCACCGAGCACTGGCGCGGCGATACCGACGGCATCGACGTGGACGTGACAGTCACCCCCTCCGCCTTCTGGCCGGGCGATCTGCCGCTGCCGCGGATCGGCTGGAGCTTCGCCCTGCCGTCGGCCCCCGACCAGGTGGAGTACGAGGGCTACGGCCCGCACGAGTCCTATCCGGACACCGGCGGCGGCACCACCTTCGGCCGCTGGGAGTCTTCCGTCGCAGATCTGCAGGTGCCGTACGTGTTCCCGCAGGAGAACGGCAACCGGGCAGGTGTGGTCCGTGCGTCGCTCAGCGGCAACCTGCAGGGGCTCGAGCTGCACGCACCGGAGGGACTCGGGCTCGCTGTGCGTCCCTGGTCCACGGCCGAGCTCGATGCTCGGGCGCACGACGGGGCCCTGCGTCCCGACGGCCGCACCTGGGTGACGCTCTCGGCGGCGCTGCACGGGGTGGGCTCGGCGGCGTGCGGCCCGTTGCCGCTGCCCCAGTACGTGCTCTCCGCTCGGGAGGAGCGCTTCCGGTTCCGCCTGGCGCCCGTGCCTGCCTGAGATCGCCACCACTCCGCGACCTCCCTGTCATCTTTTCGACACCTCCCCCGTTCCAGCGACCGATAGCCTGGCAGGGGCGTCGTCGTGACGTCGCGACGACGCAGCATCGAGGGAGACGCATGACTCAGGGGTACGGGCCGGACCACGGACAGCAGGGGCAGCAGCCGCAGTGGGGTCAGGATGGGCAGAATCCGCCGCCCGCACCGCAGCCCCAGCAGCCACAGTGGGGGTCGCCCGAGCAGGCTCCGCCTGCTCAGCCCCAGTGGGGACAGCCCTCCCCGCAGCACGCACCGCAGGCCGCGCCGCAGAGTGCCCCGCAGTTCGGGTCGCCCTCAGGCTCGCCCTCGCAGCCGCAGTGGGGTCAAGCCTCCCCCGCCGCCGCGCCGGGCGGCTACCCGGGCGCGGGCTATCCCGGTGCTGTCGGGGCCACCGGCCCCGTCGGCTCCACCGGTCCGGCCTCGACGGTCGCGAAGCTGATCCAGTGGATGTTCTACGCGACTCTCGCCGTGATCGCGGTGCGCCTGATCGGCAATGTGATCGTCTTCGCCGTCCAGTTCGCCGGCGGAGCCGCCGGCTCGGAAGGGCTCGTCGGGGCGGGTGGCCTCCTCGGCATCCTGCTCCTGCTGGTGAACGGCCTGGCCACTCTGGCGCTGCTGGTCCTGGCCGTGATGGTGATCGTCAAGGCCTCCGGCCGCGGGAGGACGGGCGCGATCATCCTCATCGCCACGGTGGTCCTCTCCGTGATCACGTACTGGATCCTGTACGGGATCCTCTTCGCGGTCCTCATGAGCTCGACCGACATCTCCATGGTCGGTGTGATGTCGCTGGTGTACCTGGTCGCTGAGATCATCCGCGTGCTGATCGTCTTCGCGATCCTGCTCGTCGGCGCTCTGATGTCGCGTCGCTGGGCCAAGCAGAACGCCTGACCGCTCCCGCTCCGCGCCTGACCGACGCCCCGGACCTCCCTGAGGTCCGGGGCGTCTCGCATGCTGCTCATCCACAGCGTCACCTGTGCGTGGAACCTGTCGATACGCTGGTGCCCACCACAGAGAGGTCGCCGCTCGGCGATGCTCCGACGCAGCACAGGGAGACGCATGACCCAGGGGTACGGACCAGAGTTCGGGCAGCAGGGGCAGCAGCCGCAGTGGGGACAGAACGGCCAGCCCCCATCGCCTGCGCAGCAGCCGCAGTGGGGGCACCCCTCCCCCGCCCCGTTGCCGGGCGGCTATCCGGGCAGCGCAGGCCATGGCGCCATGGGCACCGGCTCGCAGTACGGACTGGGCGACGGGGTCAACTGGCGGCGGGTGAAGCTGTTGGGCCTGATCCTGCTGATCGGGTCGGCCCTGCTGCTGCTGGTCCGGCTCGGGATGAACCTGGCCTCCTTCATCGGGGCGGATGAGCTCGCCTCCAGCAGCACCAGCGGTGAGATGGGTGCGCTCGGAGTCGGGACGGGGCTCGCCGCGATCGTGCTGTTCCTCGCCAATCTGGTACTGAGCCTGGCCATGCTGGTGCTCGCCGTCATGGCCGCCGTGATGGGCCGGGGCAGGGCACGGACCGGCGGGATCATGGTCGCGGTCACGATCCCGGTCTCCGTCGCGCTGTACTGGATCGTCTCCATCATCGTGGCTATCCTCCTGCTCGCGACCGGCATGGCGGATTCCGGCACCGGCGAGCTGTCGGGCACCGGCTACCGCATCTCCGCAGTGGTCGACGCCCTGCGCGCGCTCCTCATGGTCGCGATCATCGCGCTCGGCTCGTACTTCGTCCACAGCACCGCGGCGAAGAAGCTCTCCGCCTGAGGCTGCCGGATCCTGCAGGCTCAGGGTCCGAGCAGCAGGCTCTTCCCGTCCACGGTGACCAGCGCCCTGCCCCCGCCGAGAGGGTGCACGGCGCCGATGCCGTCGTCGACGACCGCTTCCGCGGTGAGCTCTCCGCTCGCCGTATCGATCACTCGCAGCCGCTGCGCTCCGCGCGGGTCCAGCGGCGACTCCCGCACCACCGGATCCAGCACCACTGCGGTACCGGCCATGAAGCTCCCTCGCACCGTCGCGTCCGGGGACGAGAGCGGCAGGGTCCAGAGGTTCGCGCCGGCAGCGGTCTCATAGGCCACCAGTTGGCCGGAGGCGTTCGCGACGACCATCACCCGGCCGTCGATCCCGATCCGGGCCGTGAACTTCTCGGCCTCGGCCACTCCGTCGGCGCCGGGCGCGGTCCACTGCGCACGCTGCTCGGAGGCGACGATCTCACCGGCAGTCTCGGCCCCTGCCTCGATGCCTGTGGCGAGCACCCTCCCCTGGTCGATCCGCGCCGACCAGTCGCCGGCGGGGGATGCCGCGGATTCCCAGAGCGGCTCGCCGCTCTGATGGGCGGTCGCGGTGAGCGCACCGTCCTCGGCCGAGCAGACGGTGAGCACCAGCGGCACCTCGCGCAGCGGGTCCTGCGGATGCGGCGTCGGCCCGGTCGCAGCGATGCGGCAGTCCTCCTCGGGGCCCGCCAGGATGCGGCCGACGGGGAAGCCGGTGGCGGGGTCGAGCTGAACCCAGCCCTGGGCAGGGTCGAAGCGCAGCGGCACCGCCGGGAGCACCCCCGTCGCCCGGACGGCGTCCAGCAGACCAGGCTGCGCTCCAGGCTGAGCGCCGGCCTGAGCATCGGGCTGGGCGCCGGCCTCAGCATCAGGCTGGGCACCGGAGAGTGCGCCGCGCCGCGCCGGCACCTCCACACCGAGCGGATCGACGCCGCGGGTCTGTTCGGCATCGAGGAGGGTCCACAGAGCCGCCTCAGGGTCGGTGAGGTCGTAGCCGCTGATCCGGCAGAGTCCGTCCGCACAGTGGCGCATCACGAGCAGGTCACCGGCGAGGGCGAGCGGGGTGCCCGCGAAGGTCTGGGAGGGATGGTCACCGTCCGCGGTGGAGGAGGTGGGGCCGAGCAGGAGCACCTCGGTGGCCGCTCCGGTGGCACGGATCAGCCGGGTGCCGTCGGCGGAGAGCGCGAGCACATCCTCGGGGAGCGCCTCGAGACTGCGGGCACCGTTCCCGTCCAGCAGCTGGGCGCCGCCGTCCGCGCGGCGCACCAGGACGGGCGTGCCGGGCTCCGGCAGGGAGTGCACGGTGTCGCCCTGCTCCAGAGCATCAATGGCCGCTGCGGCGTGCTCCGAGAGCGGATCCAGCCGGGTCGCGAGCACGGCCGGGATGGTCAGGGCGAGCATCACGACCAGAGCCGTGGCGCCCGCGAGCAGCGCCCGCGGTCGTGAGCGAAGACGGGCACCGATCAGGGCGAGCACGACCGCCCCGATCCCGAGGCCGGCAAGGATGCCCGCTGCAAGACGCAGCGCGCCCACCAGGAAATGCCCTCCGAGCAGCGTGCAGATCCCCGCCGCGGCGAGCATCACCACAGCGAACCCGAGAGCCGTCGTGAGGTCGATCGTGGCGTCCTCCTCGGCGCCCATGCCGTCGGTCGGCAGGGGGCCGGGCAGGTCGAGCTCGCGGTCCCCTGGTTCCGAATGCTCCTGAGCATCGGGGTCCTCGGACCGCGGGGCCCACGGCGAGATCTTGTTCATCGCCCGCCCGTCGTCCGCCCGCTCATCGCCCGCCCATCGTCCGCCCGCTCATCGCGGAGAGCCGTAGTAGGCGCCGGTGGTCTCCTCCCGCAGGGCGTCGAAGTCGCCGGAGAGGAGGGAGGCGCGGATCCGATCCACCAGTCGCACCACGAAGCGCTCGTTGTGGATCGTGCACAGGGTCGAGGAGAGCATCTCCTTGGCCCGGAACAGGTGATGGACGTACGCCGCCGTGTAGTGGGTGCAGGTGTAGCAGTCGCAGCCCTCGTCGATCGGAGAGAACTGGCGGCGGTACTTCGCCCCGGTGAGGTTCACGCGGCCGGTGGCGGTGTAGACGGCACTGTTGCGAGCCACCCGGGACGGGGAGACGCAGTCGAAGGTGTCGGCCCCTGCGGCGATCGCGACGAAGAGGTCATCGACCTCGCTGATGCCCAGCAGGTGGCGCGGCTTCGCCTCGGGCAGCTCGTCGGTCACCCAGCCGACGATGGTGCCGAGGTTCTCCTTCTCGAGCGCCCCACCGATGCCGAAGCCGTCGAAGGACCAGCCCTCCACGTCCATCGCCCCCAGATCACGGGAGGCCTGGCGGCGCAGATCCTCGTACTGGGCGCCCTGGATCACGCCCCACAGCTGCTGGTAGGGACGATGGGTGCGCTCATCGGTGAGGCGGGCGTGCTCGGCCAGGCAGCGGAGCGCCCAGAGCCGGGTGCGCTCGAGCGCCTGCTCCTGGTAACCGCGGGAGTTCATCAGGGTGGTCAGCTCGTCGAAGGCGAACATGATGTCCGCGCCCAGCCCGTGCTGGATCTGCATCGAGATCTCGGGGGTGAAGCGATGCTCGTCGCCGTTGATGAAGGAGCGGAAGGTGACCCCGTCATCATCGACGTGGGCCAGCCGCTCCTTGCCCTCGGCCACCGCGTCGTCCTCCCCCGAGGAGGTACGCGCCTTCTCACCGCCGGAGAACTCGCTCGAGAGCACCTTCTTGAAACCGGCACCCAAGCTCATCACCTGGAAGCCGCCGGAGTCGGTATAGGTGGGGCCGGGCCAGTTCATGAACGCGCCGAGGCCGCCGGCTTCGTCGACCAGGTCATGGCCGGGCTGGAGGTAGAGGTGATAGGCGTTGGCGAGCAGCGCCTGCGCCCCGAGGTCGCGCATCGACTCCGGCAGCACCGCCTTGACCGTGGCCTTGGTGCCCACCGGGATGAAGGCCGGGGTCTGGATCTGACCATGCGGGGTGGTGAGCACCCCGGCGCGCGCCTTCTGCCCATGACGGGCGGTGATCTCGAATCCGCTGTCGATGGGAGCGGGCGGGGCGGAATCCGCCGGGGCAGGGATCGATGCGGCGGTCGGGTCGGCACTGGAAGCGGTCACCACCTCATGATCCCACGCCCCCACACAGCACCCGTCTCCGGCGCAGCTTTCGGAGTCGGCCGTTTCTCGCGCCATCGGCGCTCTAGGATCGGCCGCACTCCGCCTCCTCCTTTCAGGACATCTGAGATGACCCAGCCCCCGCCTGCTCCGCCCTCGCCGACGGCTCCCACCCCGTCGGCTCCCACTCCGTCGGCTCCCACCCCACCGGCCTCGCCCGTCGGCCCCGAGCGGGCGGCGACCCTGCGCCGACCCGCCCTCGCCGTCACCGTGCTCGCTGCGGCGGTGATCCTCCTCCATGTGATCGAGCTGGTGCTCCTGGCCCTGCAGGGCCTGGTCGAGTCCATGCCGTACCTGGTCCAGGGGTACTACCTGATCCTGCTCGCGGCCAACCTGGCCTTCGTCGCTTCAGTGCTGTGGCTGCTCGCCGCCTCCAGCATGGCCCGCGTCGACGCACGGCGCGTCTCCCGCCTGCCGCTGCTCATGCTCGGTCTGCTGACGCTCTCCGGTCTGCTGATGCCCGCGGGCCAGTTGCTGTCGGTGCTGCTGCAGCTGATCGGGGTGGGCGGTGACGACGCTGTCGGGTATGGCCTGCGCAACCTGATCGGCACCCTGGTCAACACTGGCGGCACAGTCCTGTTCACCCTCCTCATCGGCGTGCTCGGACTGCTGCTGCTGATGCGCCCGCAGCGGGCAGAACGGACGGTCCGGATTCCGATGGGTCCGGTACCGCTCGCCGTGATGCTGCTGGTCACGGCGCTGCTTCTGGCTGTGGCAGCGCCGATGCAGAGCGTGATCTCCAGCTGGATAGCCCTCGACTGGGGCCTCCTGCAGGCGATCTTCGCGCTGCACGCCGCTGCCCGCGGCCTGCTGGCCACACTGCTCGTCCTCTTCATGGGACTGCTGTTCGCGGTCACCGCCGGGACGTCGCGACGGATCCTGTGGGCAGGATTCATCGCCTATATGGCCGCGCAGGTGGTCAGCAGCGTGCTGGTGCGCCTCTTCATGTTCCAGATGCTGAGCGGAACGGCGCCCGAGGGGGAATGGCTGGCCCCCGCCACCGCGGTGGTCGAAGTCATCGGTGCCCTGCTGCTGGCAACGACTGCGGTGGTGGTGCTCGTGCTGCGAGCACGGGGTTCGCGGACTCCTCGGAGCTGACCCGCGACAGTGCTGTCCCGTGATCGGAGCTGTCCCGTGATCACGTCCGGCCGGATCCACTAGGATCCTCCGCAGCACCGGAATCGGGAAGACACCTGTCCGCGGCAGTCGTGGCCGTCGGCCGTGTGGAAGGGGATCGCGATCAGCTCGCCCAACGATCCACCGCACTCCCGCCCTGGCGAGCGGCACACACCCGATCCCAGCCCCTGGGAGCAGCCCGCCTCCGATCAGGAGGAGTCGCCCCCAGCGGCCCTCGACGCCTGGACCCAGGAACCCAGCCTCGAGCCGGAGCTGGTGTCGGAGTCCGAGCCGGAGCTGCTGCCGGAGCCGGGACCCGAATCCGAATCCGAATCCGAATCCGAATCCGAACAGCCTGCCGCATCTCTGCCCCGTTCGGACCTCTCCGCGTGGACCGCGGGCCCGCTGCCCACGGTGACCTCCTCCCTCGGGGACTGGGTGCAGGGCCCGGCCGAGCTGCAGGCCGAGCGGGAGGCGGAGGACGCCTGGTCCACGAGCGATTCCGTCTCCGGGACCTGGCGCCCGCGCGGCGAGGCGAGCCGATCCCGCAACTCGCAGCCCTCCGCCGTCGGCCCCGGCGAAGGCGCCGTGGAGGAGCCCGCGCCCGCCGGCTCCTCCGACTCCCGCCCCGCTTTCCGGCGTGAGCTGCACGGCCTGCGCGCCGTCGCGCTGGGACTGGTCGCGATCTACCACATCTGGCTCGGTCGGGTCTCCGGCGGTGTGGACGTCTTCCTGTTCCTCTCGGCCTTCTTCCTCACCGGCACCTTCCTCCGCCGGCTGGAGAACGGCCGCCCGCTCGGCGTGCCCCGCTACTGGCTGCACACCTTCAAGCGGCTGCTGCCGCCGTCGGCGGTGACGATCCTGCTGGTCCTCGCAGCGACCGCGGCGTTCCTCCCCGCATCGATGTGGCAGACGATCATGCAGGAGGCTGTGGCCTCCGCGGCGTACCTGCAGAACCTGCTGCTGGTGCTGCTGCAGGTGGACTATCACGCCCGCGACGCCGGCGCCGCGTCGCCGCTGCAGCACTTCTGGTCCCTCAGCGTGCAGGGGCAGGCCTTCGTGGTCTGGCCGCTGCTGTTCCTGCTGGTGGCGCGGAGGGCCCGCGCCGGGAAGCCAGTGCGCCGGCCGCTGATCGTGATCATCTCGCTGATCGGTGCCGCGTCGCTGACCTGGTCGATCACCTCCACTCAGAGCCAGCAGCAGATCGCCTATTTCGACACTGCGGCACGGTTGTGGGAGTTCGCCGCTGGTTCGCTGCTGGCCCTCGCGCTGCCGGTGCTGGATCGGCTCACCGGGGCGCGTCGGCCGGAGGAGGGGCAGGCGCCCCGCCATCGGACCCTGCGTGCGCTGACCGGTTGGGCGGGCGTGGCGGCGCTGCTGGCCTGCGGTGTCCTGCTGGACGTCTCCTCGATGTTCCCGGGCTGGATCGCGATCTGGCCGCTGGCCGCAGCCGGCGCTGTGGTGGTCGCCGGGCACTCGGGCCGCCGCTGGGGCGTGGATGCGGTGCTGTCCACCCGTCCCGCCGCCTTCATCGGCGATATCTCCTACGCGCTGTACCTCGTGCACTGGCCGATCCTGGTGATCTGGCTGCACCACAGCGGGCAGGAGCGCGCCGGACTCCTGGACGGGCTGGTGGTGCTGACCGGATCCATGGTGCTGGCCTGGCTGGTGACCCGGGCGGTGGACGCTCCGGTGCGCCGTTCCCGCTGGCTCGAGGCGAAGCCCTGGCGCGCACTGACCGCGATCGCGCTGAGCTTCGCCCTGGTGGCGGGCGCAGCCGGCGGGTGGTGGATGTTCCTGCACCGCGAGCAGCCTCAGCCTCCGGTGGCCGAGGGACCCAGCCTCGCGACCGACGAGGTCGCCACCGTCGCCCCGCCGGATGTGCAGCCCTACGGCTGGCAGCTCGGACAGCAGTGGCCGGACCTGCCCGAGCGCTGCGGCGGCCCGTGGGCTCCCGAGCAAGGATTCCGGCATGTGAACTGCCAGCAGCTGCTGCCGGGCGATGCGGAGGCGACGGAGACGATCGTGGTGGTGGGAAGCTCGCACTCCCGCCAGTTCATCCCCGCCGTGCTCCCGCTCGCTCAGGCCCGGGGCGCTCAGGTCGTGAACCTGACGATGGACGGCTGCGGTTATCTCGCCGGCACCGAGCGCTGGGCCTACTGCGACGGCTACGACGAGTACGTGCTGAAGTACCTCGACGCGGTCCAGCCCGAGATGGTGATGACCACGGTCACCGAAGCTGCTCCCGATGCGCCCTCCGAATCACTCCCCGAGGGCACCGACGTCGCGGTGCAGACGCTCCTGGACCGTGGCATCGAGGTGATCGCCGTCCGCGACACCCCGCGCTGGGAGCAGGATCAGTACCAGTGCGCGGAGGCGGTGATCGATCGCGGCGACACCCCGGCCGACGCCGACGACGCCTGCGGCGCCGATGTCGAGGACAAGCTCGCCCCCGAGAACCCTGCCGCTCCGCTCGCGGCCCTCGAGGGCCCGGATGCCGCAGTGACCCTGCTCGATCTCACACCGCAGATCTGCCCCGACGGACGCTGTGCACCAGTGCTCGGCGACACCTACGTGTACATGGACGACAACCATCTGACCAGGCTCTTCGTCGAGGAGTCGCTCGCGCCCGTCGTGACCCGCGAGCTGGAGTCCGCCGAGGTCTGAGCCTCGCGCGCCGCCGTCCAGGCTTCGGGGGCGCTGCGGCCGCTACGATGTGCCCGACCCTGGGCGCTTGCGCCCGCTCGAGCAGGAAGCAGGTGCACCCCGCGTGGACACCCTCAGGATCCTCGCGACTCTCGGCGCAGCCCTGCTGGCGCTCGGCGCGCCCGGGCTGCCGTCGGTGCTCGCACTGCGGCTGCGTCCGCTGACCGCGATCGTGGCGGTCGTCCCGCTCTCGCTGCTGGTCAACGCGGTCGCAGCCGAAGTCGGCCACCTGCTCGGGATCCCCTGGACCCTCGTCTCCCCGCTGCTGCTGGGACTGCTCCTGAGCGCCGCTCTGTGGTTGCCGGGCCGCCGACGCGCGTCGGCCGACAGACCAGAGGACGACACCGGTGAGACTGCCCTCGGCACTGCTCCTGCAGCTCCTGTGACGGGCATCCTGTCCACTGCACGCGGTCGTACGGGTGCTCTCGTGGCCGGCCTGGTGCTCGGCGGTGGCAGCCTGTTGGCGCAGGTGCTGCCGATGATGGGCGGCATCCACTCGATCAACCAGTCCTATGACAATGTGTTCCACCTCAACGCGGTGCGACACATCCTGCGCCTCGAAGATGCCTCCGCCTGGGTGGTCGGCGGGATGACCACGCTGCCGGGCGAGGAGACCTTTTACCCCGCGGCCTGGCATCAGACGGTCAGCCTCGTCGAACAGATTGCCGGCCAGGGGATCCCCCTGGCGACCAATGTCGTGATGCTGCTGCTAGCCACGGTGCTGTGGCCAGCAGGCCTGATGGCCCTGATGCGCACCTGTACCACCGCCGGGCCTGTCGGATGGATGGCGGCTGGCCTGCTGGCCGGGGTGACCGGTGCCTTCCCCGTGGCCCTCATGTACTGGGGCCACGTGCTGCCGTACTTCCTCTGCATGACCCTGATGCCACTGCTGGTGATCGGGATCTGCCACCTCGCGGGTCTCGCGCCGCGCTCCGCGCAGCGGCTGAGCGGATTCCAGCTCGTCGTGCTGCTGCCCGCCGTGTGCGCGGCGGTGGCCCTCGCCCATCCCCAGGGTGTCTTCGCCGGCATGGTGCTGGGGCTGCCGATCCTGGTCTGGGGCACGATCTCCCGCGCGTACGAGCGCTTCTCCGCATCTCGGGTGCCCGGGCACCGCCTCTGGCCGCTCGCCGTGCTCACCCTCGTCGCACTGGCCGGCTCCGCGGTGGTGTGGGTCCAGTTCCGACCCGTGCAGAGCTCCGCCGTCTGGAAGCCGAACGCCTCGCTGAAGGAGGCGATCGGGCAGGCGTTCTCGCTGGCCCCCAATGCCACTCCGACCTTCATCCCGCTGGGCGTGGTGATGCTGGGCTGCGCGGCGGCCGTGCTGCTCCTGTCCCGTTCCCGCTGGCTGCTGGCACCCTGGCTCGCCGCCGCCGTGATGTCGCTGCTCACGCGCAGCACTCCGGTCGGCGATCTCCGCTATCTCCTGTTCGGCAACTGGTACACAGACAACAACCGGGTCACCGCGATCATTGCCGTCGCCGCCATTCCGGTGCTCGCCCTCGGCATCGAGAGCCTGCAGCGCTGGGCCGGCGAGCGCCGCCCGGCACTCGCCGGGACACCCGGGCAGGTGGCCGCAGCCATCGTCGCCGTGCTGGTGCTGGCGCTGGGGATGTTCTCCCCCGGCTCCCGCGTGAACCAGGGCTACTTCGAATCGATGTGGCGCACCAGCGGGCTGCTCAGCGCCGACGAGCGGGAGCTGCTCGAGCAACTGCCCGAGATCGTCCCCGAGGACGCGGTGATCGCGACCAACGCCTGGAATGGCAGTTCTCTCGCCTATGCGATCTCCGATCGGCAGGTGCTCAACACCTACATGAGCTTCCAGGCGGAGCCTGACGTGCATCTCCTCAACGCCGAGCTCGATGACGCGCGCACGAATCCCGAGGTGTGCGACGCCGCCGAGGAGCTGCACGTCGAGTACGCCCTGGACTTCGGCCCCCAGGAGATCCACGGCAAGTCCGCCACCTACACCGGGCTCAACGAGATCTCCGAGACCGGCGCCGCCGAGGTGGTCCTCCAGGTGGGTGACGCGAAGCTGCTGCGCATGCTTCCCTGCCGCGGCACCGATGGTTCGATGACCTCCTGATCAGAAGTCCCACGCGTGGGACTCGGTGCTCCTTCCACCCCATCCCGGCGCTCCCGACTCCTGGTCGACGACCCTTGACCGCAGTGATCCACGCCACTAGCATCGGGATGAGCAAACGCTTTCTATCTGCCCATCTCGATGAAGGGGAGCAACGATGCTTCACCACGACGGCGCAGCGGCACGATCAGCAGGACTCAGCCGACGGGCGGTGATGGGCGGAGCGCTCGGGCTCGGCCTGGCGGCCGCCGCGGGAGGTTGGACCGGAGTGCTCCCGCTCCCCCGCGCTGCCGCCGCAGGCGACCTCCTGAACCCGGGCTTCGAAGAGGTCGCCGACGCGTGGCCCACTGGATGGGAGCCGTTCAACACCGCCTCACAGGAACATATCCGCTCCGCTCAGGACGTGGTGCACGGCGGCAGCCAGTCGGTCCGCATCGCAGATCGAACCACCACCTCGATCGGTCTGCGCAGCGCCCGCCTCCCGATCGCTGCGGGCACGACCTATGAAGGCTCGGTGCAGGTGTTCGTGGAGACCGGGCGCACCTCGGTCTACCTGGAGTTCTGGGACGAGGCCGGCACCAGGATCTTCAGCACCTTCCAGGAGACCCTCCAGCTGGGTACCTGGCATTCCGTCATGCTGAGCGGGGCCGCTCCGGAGGAGGCGACCCACGCCACGCTCCTGCTGTACTCCCGCAGTCCAACCAAGGCACCGCCTGGTTCGATGATGCTGCGATCGAGCAGGTGCGCACCCTGCCGGTGGAGCGCTTCGGCAGCGCCGCCTTCACCGCCGCGATCCGGGGCGCCACCCTGATGGACGATCGCCTGTTCGTCACCTCCCGGCACCCCGTCGCCGACCTGCTCCGACTGGCTGAGGTGGACCTCGATACCGGGGAGACGGTGTCGATCACGGATCTGGATCTCGGCGGGGCCTCCGGGCAGCGACTGGCCCATGACGGCAGCTATATCTACATCGGTGCCGCGGGCCACGGATCGATCTGGCGCTACGATCCGACAACCCGCGAGGCCATCGAGTGGGCCCACGTCGGCGGCTCCACGATGTGGGCCTATGACCTTCGATATCACGAAGGCTTCCTCTATCTCGGCACCTATCCGGACTGCATGGTGCGCCGTATCCGGGTCAGCGATGCCCAGGTGGAGACCTACGGCCGGCCCTCGGACTCGCAATACGCCACCGCAGTCGTCGCGGACGATGAGTACGTCTACGGCGGCTCCGCAAGCCCCGGCAAGCTGCAGCGGTGGCCCAAGGAAGGCGGCGGAGATCCGGTGGATCTCACCTCGTTCCTCAGCGACTCCCCGGTCGGCATCCTGTCCATGGTGAAGTCCGGCGACCTGCTGTACATCGCCAGCGGCCGCGATCTGATCTCGATCCGCAGCGACGGATCGGATCGAGTAGCCCGTCCGATCCCCTCTGAGGACCGTTACATCGACAAGCTGACGGTCGCGCCCGATGGCACCGTGTACGCCCTCGCCCGGCTCACCACCAACATCTATCGAGTGGAGGCCGACTCACTGACCCAGATCGCCCGCCCGCACGACGACGTCGAGAACATCCTGCTGGACCTCACCGACGACGGCCGCTTCGTCGGCGTCAGCGGAGTGGGTGACGTCTGGACCGTCAGCACCATGGACGATGCGGAGGTCTTCAGCCTCACCGCCACAGACTTCGCCTACGCCGACGAGGTGCAGAGCATGCTGCTGCACAAACGCGGGCAGCGGCTCTGGGTGGGCGGCCACTACTCGATGACGGTGCATCACCTGGAGGAGCAGACCTCGCAGAGCTTCTATGCGCCCGGTGAGCCCAAGGCCATGGTGCAGGGCTCTGACGGCACGGTCTATGCCGGCATCTATCCGAGCACGAAGATCGTCGCCTACCACCCCCGGACCTTTGAGCCCACCGTGCTCGGAACCATCGGGCACGGTCAGATGCGCGTCAAGGAGATGCATTACGACGAGGCGCGGCATCAGCTGCTCATCGCCACCGGGGCGAGCAACGGGGCCTATTCCGGAGCGCTGACCTATGTCGATCTCGCCACCGGTGAGTTCGACGTCCATGTCGATATCCTGCCCGGCCAGCGACCGATGGACATCACGGTCGCCGGCGACGTCGCCTATCTCGTCGGGGACACCTGGGGAGATGGCAACAGTGGCCCCAGCAAACCTGCCGGAGACGTTGCGGCCGTGGACCTGAACACCCGCGAGGTGCTGTGGCGGCGGGAGCTCGATCCGAGCTGGCAGGCGTACGAGGGCGTCATCCACCAGGACGGGCAGCTCTATCTGATGGGCCGGCGCCCGAACGGTGCGTGGCTCATCTACGACCTCGCCACAGAGAGCATCGTCCACCGTGGTGAACTCGGCGGCTACGGGGAGTTCGGGCAGTCCCGCGGTCGGGTCTTCTCCTGGGTGCACTGGGCCTTCGACATCCGGGAGCTCCCGAGCGCAGCGGGCGGGACCGGTCATCTGCTCCATGCCGATGTTCCCAACGGCTGGTACAACAATCAGGAGTTCTGCTGGGCACCGAATGGAAAGCAGATCTGGGGCGTCTGGGGGCCGGATCTGGCGAAGTTCACCCTCATCGAGTGAGCGGCACCATCCGCCTCTGCCGCGGCACCGATGGTTCAATGAGCGGGTGACTTCTTTCTCCGCCGCCGCTCCCTCGTCCCGTGCCCGCGCCACTGCTCTTGATCTCGGTGCCTTCGTCACTGCTGCCCCGTCGAGCTTCCACGCCGCACGCGAGGGGGCCCGCCGTCTCGAGGCCGCGGGCTTCACCGAGCTGGTGGAGACCCGCGCCTGGGATGCGGCGGATGTCGCCGGGGACCGCTATGTGCTGCGGGATGGCTCGCTCATCGCCTGGTCAGCGCCCGAGGGTGCGGGGGAAGCCAGCCCCTTCCGGATCGTCGGCTCCCACACCGACTCCCCCGCCCTGAAGCTCAAGCCCAACCCGCAGCTCGGCGCCGAGACCTTCGCCCAGGTGGGCGTCGAGATCTACGGTGGCCCGCTGCTGAACTCGTGGCTGGACCGCGAGCTGCGGATGGCCGGTCAGCTCGCACTGGCCGACGGCAGCACCGTGCTGGTGGACACCCCGGGCCTGCTGCGCGTCCCGCAGCTCGCGGTGCACCTGGACCGGGCCGTGAACAAGGACGGCCTGCAGCTGGACCCGCAGCGTCACATGCAGCCGATCATCGGCATCGCCCCGACCGACGTGATGGAGATCCTCGCCCACCATGCGGGGGTGGCCCGCCGCGACATCGTGGGCATGGACGTGGTGACGGTCGATGCGCAGGCACCGGCACTGTTCGGCGCCGACGAGGAGTTCCTCGCCTCGGGTCGGCTGGACAACCTCACCTCGGTGCACGCTGAGGTGGAGGCGCTGATCGCCGTCGCCGCCGGCACCCGCTCGGAGACCGCGACCGGCCCGGCACCGATCGCTCTGCTGGTCGCCAACGACCATGAGGAGGTGGGCTCCGCCTCGCGTTCCGGCGCTGCCGGCCCCTTCCTCGAGGACGTGCTGGTGCGCGTCCACGCCGCGCTCGGCGGGAACGAATCGAGCCGACGCCAGGTGCTGGCCTCCTCGATGGTGCTCTCGGCCGATGCCGGCCACGCCGCCCACCCGAACTACCCGGAGCGGCATGACCCGGTGACCCGGCCGCGGCTCGGCGGCGGACCGATGCTCAAGAACAACGCCCAGCAGCGCTACGCGACCGACGCGGTGGGCATCGCCGCCTTCGCCGCGGCCTGCGAGCGCGCCGGGGTGCCCTACCAGCACTTCGTCTCGAACAACGCGATGCCGTGCGGCTCGACGATCGGACCGATCACCGCGACCCGGCTGGGGATGACCACGATCGACGTGGGCATCACGCTGCTGTCCATGCACTCCGCCCGCGAGATGTGCGCAACCGCCGACCCGCTGCTGCTGCAGGGGGCCTGCGCGGCGTTCCTGCGCGGCTGAAGGAGCCCCTCCCCCTCGTGACCTCTGCACCTCACCCCGTCGGTGCCCCCACCGCCGGCGCCACCCCCGCCGCGTCCACCACCGGCGCGGGCCGCTTCCGCCCCGAGCTCCACGGCCTGCGCGGCCTCGCGATCGGTCTCGTGGTGCTCTACCACATCTGGTTCGACCGAGTCTCCGGCGGCGTCGACGTCTTCCTCTTCCTCTCCTCCTTCCTGCTGGTGGGGACCTTCCTGCGCCGCGTGGACGCCGGGCGCCCGACGGCGCCGATCGCGTACTGGGGGCGCACCTTCAAGCGGCTCCTGCCGCCCACCGCGGTGGTGGTCCTCGCGACCCTCGCCGGGGTCCGCCTGCTGCTGCCTCCCGAGCGCTGGATGACCTCGATCACCGATGCGATCGGCTCCCTCCTGCACGTGGAGAACTGGGTGCTGATCAGCCGGGGCGTGGACTACTACGCCGCGGAGGAGGCCGGACTCTCCGCCTTCCAGCACTTCTGGTCCCTGTCGATCCAGGGGCAGGTGTTCCTCGTCTGGCCGCTGCTGATCGCTGTCGCGGTGCTCCTGGCACGTCGGCTGCGCCTCCACGCCCGAGGAGTGCTCGGGATCCTCTTCGGCGTGGTGCTGGTGGCCTCCTTCGCCTGGTCAGTGGTCTCGACCGCGACCCAGCAGGAGGTCGCCTACTTCGACACCTTCACCCGGTTGTGGGAGTTCGCCGCCGGCTCCCTGCTGGGTCTCGCCCTGCCGTGGTGGGAGCAGCGGGCGGAGAGGCAGGCCTCGCGCCGCGTGCGCCGAGGACGACGCCGGGCCGCCCGCCCCGGGGCCTGGTCGGCCTCGTCGTTCCCCCAGCCCGTCCGGGTGGTCATGGCCTGGGTGGGAATCATCGGTCTGGTCTCCTGCGGTCTGCTGATCGACGTCCAGGGTGCCTTCCCCGGCTGGATCGCCGCCTGGCCGCTCGCGGCAGCGGCGCTGGTGCTGATCGCGGGTACCACCGGGCATCCGCTGAGCGTGGACCGTGTGCTCTCCACCCGCCCCGCGGTGGTGCTGGGGGACATCTCCTATGGGCTCTACCTCGTCCACTGGCCGTTGCTGATCCTCTACCTCGCGTGGACCGGGAAGGTGCGCGCCGGGGTGCTCGATGGCCTGGTGCTGATCCTGCTCGCCCTGGTCCTTGCCTGGCTGCTGACCCGCCTGGTCGACACACCGGTGCGGCGCTGGCGATGGGCGAACGCCCAGCCCTGGCGGGCCTGCGCCGTGGCGCTGACCTGCCTGGCCCTGGCACTCACACCCGTGATCGGGGCTCAGCAGCAGCTGCTGGCAGGCCAGCGTGAGGCGCAGGCCCGCGCCGTGGCCGACAATCCGGGGGCCCGGGTGCTGGACCCTGAGTTCACCGTGCACCCCGACGCCAACCCCGCTGCCGCACCGCTGCCGTCTGCGGCCCTGCTCCCCAAGGACTGGGCCAAAGGTGAGGAGGGCTGCAGCGGCGAGCTCGCTCCCCGGCCCGACGTCGAGCCCCTGCCCAAGGACTGCGCCGTGGTCCCCGGAGCGCCGGATGCACCGATCCTGATCAGCACCGGCAACTCGCGGATGGAGCAGTTCACCGGTTCCCTCATCCCGCTCGCGAAGAAGAACGGCTGGACCCTGATCACGCTGTGGAAGGGCGGCTGCGTCTACGCGCCGGACGCGCAGGTCTCTCCCGAGTGCGATGACTGGAGCAAGGCGGCACGGACCTACATCGAGCGGGTCTCCCCAGATGCGGTCGTCCTGCACTCCACCTTCCTGACCCCCGAGCGCAAGGAGGTGGTCACCCCCGGTCTGGAGGCCACGCTCTCCGATCTCACCGGCGCCGGAACGGAGGTGATGGCGGTGCGGGATATGCCTCGGATGCCGCTGAACCAGGCCGACTGCGTCCGTGAGCGCGGAGAGGACTCCCCCGACTGCGCGCCCCCGATCCCTGAGGCGCTGACTGCGGAGCGGCCCGATGCCGCGCTCCTCGCCCAGCAGGGCGATGGCGTCCACCCGCTCGAGGTCAACGACCTGGTGTGTCCGGAGGACGTGTGCCGGCCCGTGATCGGCAACGTGACGGTGTCTCTGGATGCCGACCACATCTCGTGGACCTATGCCACCTCGATGCAGGACGCGGTCGCCCTGCGGCTCCGTGCATCGGGTTTCGCCTGGTGAGGCAGGTGGCTGGTCAGCCCTGGCTGATCGATCAGTCCTGAGGGTCGATCAGCCTCGTGGGTCGATCAGCCCTGAGGGGCAGCGTCTCCCGTGCCGGCGGTACGCATCCCGATCGCCCGCACCGCCTCCACCGCGGCCCGTGACCGCGTCACGGCCTCGTGGTCGGGCCCGTGGTGGCGCTGGGAGTCCTTGAGCAGCTCTTCGACCTGGTAGTAAGCATCATCCAGGTGGCCCGCCTCCGCGGTGGCCTCGGCGAGCTCGGCGCGCAGTTCGATCGCCTCCGGGGTGAGGGACTCCCCGTGCTCGAGCAGATCGAGCAGACGGCGGGTGGTGTCGTGGACACGCTGCTGCGGGGTGCTCATCGGGGTCTCCTGGGAACGGCGCGGTGGGGTGGCGAGAGGGGCATGGCAAGAGGCAACGCCTGACCCTCGATTCTACGCAGGGCCGCTCCCGTCGCGCGGCACCGCTGCTGCCCGGTGCAGGCGGCATTGCTGCCGCTCGGCGCAGTACGCTGAGCAGGCCATGGAGATCAATCCGTTCGATTCGCGCCTGCGCATGCTGCAGCAGATGGACGGCGTCCAGATGCAGCGCGAGACGGCTCCTGATGAGGAGACCGCCGGCTGCCCGGGATGCCCGTACTTCTGGACCTGCCCGGTGCCGCATCGCGGCGAGGAGGTACGGGCCCCTGCCGAGATCGATCTCGAGGACGTGCGCGACGTGCTGGGTCCGCGCCGCGAGTACAGTCCGCGCGATGAGTCCGACATCGGCTGGACCGACGTCTGGGTCGATGAGGAGGGTCTCCGCATCGAGCCGGAGGAGAGGCCCGAGACACCAGCGGAAGTGCACGCCGAAGCACCCACCGAACGGCCTGCCGACGGGGCTGTCGAGAGTTCTGGCGGCGGGGCTGTCGACGAGTCCGCCGCGGCAGCAGTCGAAACATCTGCTGAGGAACCGGTGGACGAACCAGGCACTGCGCCCTCGCCCCGCGGCTGGCGCCGGGTGTTCCGACGCCGGCAGTGATCTCGAGCCAGCAGTGATCTCGCGCCAGCGGTGATCCCGAACCAGCGGTGATCCGGCGCCGGCGGAGAACTGGAGCCTCCGGTGACCAGATGCCCGCGGGATCAGGAATCAGCGATGCTCAGGCCTCGCCGCTGAGCTCAGCCGTGCAGCGGTCTCGAGCTCCGCAGCGCGCGGCGGGACGGTCCGATCCGCTCGCATCCAGCCGGCAGGTACGGGCCCACCTTCATCGCCTGCAGCTCCGGGGGTCGCACCCGTGGCGGCACCGGCACTCCCGTCGATGCTCTCGGCACGGTCCTGACCGGCGGAGATGTCGATCCCGAAGATGGTGTGGAAGGCCTCGACATAGGCATCCGCGTAGCCGGTCTCGGCGAGGTGGCGGGCGCGTTCGGCGGGCTGGTGCATGACTTTGGAGAGGATCCGGCGCACGGAGCGCTCGAGCTGGTCCGCGGTGTCGCCGGCGACGTCGCGGCGCAGCCGGTCGATCTCGCCGTCGGCCGCGTCGAACACTTCGCGTCGCAGCGCGGCCATCGCGGGGTCGATCCGGCGCACCTCCTGCTGCACCCGGAAGGCCTCGACGTTCTCGGCGACGATCGTGCGGGCGGTGAGCAGCGCCGGGTCGGTGTGCGCCTCGGTGTCGAGCCGGAGGTCGGCGAGCCCGATCACCGTGACGCCCTTGAGGTGCCTCACCAGGGGGTGCAGGTCGGAGTGCAGGGCGAGGTCCAGCACCACGATGCGCCCGGCGCCGAGGAACAGCTCGGGGAACAGGGAGGTGCCACGGCCGGAGCAGGCCAGCACCAGATCTGCCTCCCGGATCGCGCGCTCGAGCTGCGTCTCGTCCACGGTCTCGACGCCGTGGCGCTCGGCGAAGCCGGCGGCCCGTCCGGACGGCGAGAACACGCGCACGTCCTGCACTCCGCGGCGCGTGAGCTCTGCGAGCCCCAGTCGGGCGTAGGCGCCGGTGCCGACGATCAGGACGCTGCGGCCGGCGAAGCCGCCCAGTTCGAGCTCGGCCCGGTCCACGGCGACGGCGGCGCCGCTGCGACCTGCGGCACCGACCGGTGCCTGGGTGGCCACGGCCTTCGCGCAGCGGAATCCGTGCTGGAAGAGGTCGTGGAGCATCGAGGTGGTGCGGCCCTCGCGGCGGGCGGTCTCGTAGGACTGCCGCACCTGCCCGCCGATCTCGGCCTCTCCGATCACCAGGGAGCGCAGCCCGGAGGTGACCTCGTAGAGGTGCTCGGGCACGGGGGCGTCCATCGCGGCGTCGAAGCAGAGGGAGACCACTTCGCGGTCCATCCCGCTGGTGCGGGCCACCGCGTCCAGGACCAGGTCCACACCCTCGTGGAAGCGGTCGGTGTCGAGGTAGACCTCGAGCCGGTTGCAGGTGCTGACGACCACTTCCCCCGCGACCACGGGGGCCTCGCCGGTGACGGCGGAACGCTCGCGCTGGAGCTCCTGGATCACGGCCGGGAGGGTCTCCGCGCCACGGGTCAGGGCGTCGAGCACCCCGAGGTCGAGGTGCTCGTGGGAAGCGCGGAGGGCAGCGAGCATGTTCGTCAGTCTAGGCATCTTCGGGACGGTGTTCCGGTCCCTGGGAGCCTGCGCATCGAACCTGTGCACAATGGTGCCGCCATGAACAAGAACCCCACGTCAGAGCACCTTTTTGGCGACAGCGCGTCAGATCGATCGCGACACCTGTCAGATACCGGGAACGTCCCAGGCCCCGGCCTCGCCACCACCCCCGCGATCGCGTCCACGACCCCTCCGGAGGACCTCCGGACCCTGCCCGCGGAGCACCCCCTGCAGCGCTCCGCCGCCGAGGGCGGGGTGGCCGACGCCTCACTGCTCGGCGAGCTGCGCGGTGTGAGGAGCGCCACCCCCAGTGTGTGGTTCATGCGACAGGCGGGCCGCTCGTTGCCGGAGTACCGCTCGCTGCGCGAGGGCACCACGATGCTCGACTCGTGCGTGCGCCCGGAGATGGCTGCGGAGATCACCGTGCAGCCCGTGCGCCGCCACCGGGTGGATGCCGGGATCTTCTTCTCCGACATCGTGGTCCCCGCCCGCCAGGCCGGCCTCGGCGTCGAGATCAAGCCCGGCGTCGGCCCCGTCTTCGACCACCCGATCCGCACCGAGGCCGACGTCGACGCGCTGCCCGTGCTCGGCGATGACTACGACGCCGCGCTCGAGCCGATCCGCGAGGCCGTCGGCCTCACCGTGGCGGAGCTCGGCACCACTCCCCTGATCGGCTTCGCCGGCGCCCCCTTCACCGTGGCGAGCTACATGGTCGAGGGCGGTCCCAGCCGTGACCACCTGCGCACCCGGGCGCTGATGCGTTCCCAGCCCGAGGTGTGGGCACGCCTGGCGGCCTGGGTCGCGGAGCTCTCGGGCCGTTTCCTGCGCGCCCAGGTGCTCGCCGGTGCCTCCGCGGTGCAGCTGTTCGACTCCTGGGTGGGCGCGCTGAGCGCCGAGCAGTACCTCACCCATGTGCAGCCGCATTCCGCGGCAGCTCTTGCCCACGTCACGGATCTGCCGGTGCCGCGCATCCACTTCGGGGTCGGCGCCGCCCATCTGCTGCCGCAGATGCACGCGGCCGGCGCGACCGTGATGGGCGTGGACCACCGGCTGCGGATGGACCAGGCGCTCGAGATGCTGCCGGAGGGAACCCCGCTCCAGGGCAACATCGACCCGGCCGTGCTGTTCACCTCCGAGCAGGCACGCTTCGCGGAGGCCCGCGGTGTGCTCGCGGCCGGAGCCGGTGCGAGCGGGCATGTCGTCAATCTGGGCCACGGCGTCCCGCCGGATACCGACCCGCAGGTCCTCACCGATCTGGTGAGCTTCCTCCACGAGCAGGACGCCGGCTCGCAGGTCGCCAGCTCGCAGGTCGACCGCACGCAGGAGAACCACTCGGCATGAGCACCCGCACCCTCGTCGTCGGCGGCGGCCTGGCCGGGCTGCTCGCCGCGCGACGCCATCTGCGACAGGGGCACCGGGTGGTGCTGCTCGAGGCGACCGGGAGCGTCGGCGGCGCGATCGCGGAGTCCAGGCTTCCCGGCGCCGGCGAGCTGCCGGGGGCCGGGGGCCGGTCGGGTGCCGGTGAGCCGTCGAGCACCGGTGGACTGCCTGTGAACGCCGGCGCCGAGGCCTACTCGACGGGCGCCGGCGCGGTCGATGCGCTGGTCACCGAGCTGGGCCTGGCGGAGCGCATCGTCGCCCCGCGCGAAGGCCTGGGCAGCCGGGTGGTCTCCTCCGCAGGCGTGCACCGCGCCCCCGGCGGCAGCCTGCTGGGCATCCCCGGCCGCCCGTTCGCCGCCGACGCCCGGGCCGTGCTGGGAACCTCCGGGGCGCTGCGCGCGAGCCTGGAACGTTTCCTGCCCGCCTCCCTGGGTGCTCGCCCCGGCGCCACTGTCGCCGAGGTGGTGGGCAGTCGGCTCGGCCGAAAGGTGCTCGAGCGACTGGTCGCCCCGGTGGTCGGCGGGGTGCATTCTGCGGATCCCGCCACCCTTGAGTTCGCCGCCGCCTCCCCCGCGTTGAGCCGCGGTCTGGCCGAGCACGGATCTCTCACCGCTGCGGTGCGGCGGATCCGGGGGCGCAGCAGCGGTCCCCGGAATGCCGGCAGCGCTGCGAACGCCGGTACCCGCGTGCACGCCCTGTCTCCCACCATGGCGCTCCTGCCCCAGACGATGCAGGCGCAGTTCCTCGCCGCGGGCGGCATCCTTCGCACCGGGGTCGAGGTCGTCGATCTCACCCGGGACGAGGACGGCTGGGTCGTCCGCACTTCCCGCCAGGAGGAGCTCCGCGCAGACCAGCTGGTCCTCGCCTGCCCCCCGGACACCGCCCATGAGCTGCTGCGGCAGGCGGCCCCCGAGGTTGCGGAGGCGATCCCGCAGGCCCCGTCGGCCCCTGTGCGCCTGGTGGCACTGGTGCTGGATGCTCCAGCGCTCGATGCCTTCCCCTCGGGCACCGGCGCGCTGGTCGCCCCGGGCACCGACGGGATCCGCGCGAAAGCACTGACCCATGCGAGCGCCAAATGGGAGCATGTGCAGCAGGCGCTGCATGACGCGCTGCCCGCCGCCGGCAGCCCGCATCTCCTGCGCCTGTCCTACGGACGCCCCGGCGAGCAGCTGCCCGCTCGGGACGAGATCGTCGATCTCGCCCTGGCCGATGCCTCCCGCATCCTGGGGGTCCCGCTGTCCAGCACGCAGCTGCTGGCCTCTGAGGTGATCGACTGGGAGCGTGCCATGCGGCAGCCCCAGCCCGGCCACCGCGCCGCCCTCGACACCCTCACCGGACTGCTCACCGAGCAGCCCTCCCTCGAACTGGTCGGCTCCTGGAGAGCCGGCACCGGCATCGACGCGATCGTCCGCGCCGACGACGCCCACTCCCACACCCGCTCGGAAGGAACCCCCTCATGACCGACACTCCCGCTCAGGACGCGAAGTCCGTCGAGGACATCGCGCAGACCACCCGCTACACCAGCTACACCGTGTTCCGTCGACTCTCGGGCCTCACCGAGGACGGCGAGCTGACCACCGCCCAGATCCAGGCATCCCTGGCGGAGGTCACCCAGCTCATCGAGACCACCTCCGAGAGCGGCGTGGAGATCCTCGGCTTCTACGACGTCTCCGGCTTCCGCGCCGAGGCGGATCTGATGCTGTGGCTGGCCGCGGATGATCCCGCCGATCTGCAGACCGCGCTGCGCGAGTTCGAGCGCTCTCTGGCCGGGACCTGGCTGCACCGCGAATGGGCGGGCGTGGGCGTGCACCGCATGGCCGAGTTCGCCAAGGGCCACGCGCCGTCGTTCATGATCCCGGGCTTCGAGCGCAAGCAGTGGATCACCGTCTACCCCTTCGTGCGCAGCTACGACTGGTACCTGCTGGCCGACGACGAGCGCAATCGCATGCTGCGCGAGCACGGGATGCTGGGCCGCGAGTACCCGCAGGTGAACGCCAACACGGTCGCCGCTTTCGCGCTCGGCGACTACGAATGGCTGCTGTCCTTCGAGGCGGACGACCTGCATGATCTGGTCGACATGATGCGCCACCTGCGCTACTCCGATGCGCGCCTGCACGTGCGTGACGAGCTGCCCTTCCACACCGGCCGACGCCTCGACTCCCTCGAGGACATCGCCGCGCTGCTCGCCTGACCCCACTCCACCATCGAGGACCTCCATGACTGACTCCAGCCTGTCGATGCCCCACCCGTCGATGCCCAGCTCATCGATGCCCAACTCATCAATGCCCAGCTCATCGACGCCCAGCCCGCGTCCTGCCGCGCCCGACTCCGCCACCCACACCCGGCGCGGGGAGCAGAAGCCCTTCGACGCGATCCTGTTCTCCTCGTTCGGCGGCCCGGACGGCCAGGACGACGTGATCCCCTTCCTGCGCAACGTCACCCGGGGGCGCGGGATCCCCGACGAGCGCCTCGAAGAGGTCGCGGGCCATTACCGCGCCCTCGGCGGCCGCAGCCCGATCACCGCGCAGAACGAGGCGATGATCGCCTCGCTCGAGCAGGAGCTCGCCGGTCGCGGCATCGACCTGCCGATCTATTTCGGCAACCGCAACTGGGCGCCCTACAACGCCGAGGCGGTGCGCTCCCTGCACGGCGACGGTCACCGCCACGCCCTCGGTCTGGTGACCAGCGCCTACTCCTCTTACTCCTCGTGCCGGCAGTACCGCGAGGACTTCGGGATGGTGCTCGAGGAGACCGGCCTGGCCGGCGAGGTCAGCATCGACAAGGTCCGCGTCTACTTCAACCACCCCGGGTTCCTCGAGCCGGTGGTCGACGGGGTCGCCGCTGCCCTGGCGAGCCTCGCCGCGGAGGGGCACGACGCGAAGCGGGTCACGGTGCTGTTCTCCACCCACTCGGTGCCGAACTCGATGGCCGAGGCCTCCGGCCCCGAGGAGACCCGCGTCGAGGGCTCCGGCGGCTGGTACGTCGAGCAGCATCTCGCGGCCTGCCGCTGGGTGATGGACCAGCTGGACGACGACGCGCCCGAGCTGCCGGACTGGCAGCTGGTGTACCAGTCCCGCTCCGGAGCACCGCACATCCCCTGGCTCGAGCCCGACGTCAACGACGTGATCGAGCAGCTCGCCGCCGAGGAGGCGGCCGACGCCGTGATCGTGGTCCCGATCGGCTTCGTCACCGATCATGTCGAGGTGGTCTGGGACCTGGACACCGAGGCGAAGGAGACCGCCGAGGAGAAGGGGCTCGGCTTCCGCCGCGTCGCGACCTCCGGCGAGGACCCCCGCTTCATCGCAGCGCTGGCCGATCTGGTCCAGGAGCGGCTGGATGCGCAGTTCCCGCGCCGCGTCGTCACCGACTTCGGCGGCACGCCGGACGTCTGCGGGGCGAACTGCTGCGTCGGCCGGATGTGCCGCCCCACCACCAGCGCTGTGGACTCGGCGCAGGATGTGGAGCGCGCGCGAGCGGAGGCGGCCACGGCAGGAGCAGCCTCGTGACGCCCGGCGCTGCCGAGACCGCAACCTCCGCCGGCTCCTCCCTGCGGATCGGGACCCGCGCCTCCGACCTCGCCCTGACCCAGTCGGGGCAGGTGGGTGAGGCGCTGGTGGCGGGCACCGACCACGCCGTCGAGCTGGTCCATGTGAGCACTCGCGGGGACCGTGATCGCATCAGCCCGCTCGCGCAGATCGGCGGCACCGGCGTGTTCGTCACCGCCGTCCGGCAGGCGCTGCTGGACGAGACGGTCGACGTGGTGGTCCACTCCTGCAAGGACCTCCCCACCGCGCCGCTGGAGGAGATCACCCTGGCCTGCTATCCGGCCCGGGAGGATCCCCGCGATGCACTCTGCGCCCGCGACGGGCTCACCCTCGCCGAGCTGCCCGCGGGGGCGAAGGTGGGCACCGGCTCCCCGCGCCGCGCCGCCCAGCTGCTGCGGGCCCGACCGGATCTGACGGTGCTCGGGATCCGCGGCAACGTCGAGACCCGCCTGGCCAGGGCGCTCGGCCCGGACGCGGACCTCGACGCCGTGGTGCTCGCAGCCTCCGGGCTGCGCCGGGTGGGACGGGACGCGGCGATCAGCGAGCTGCTGGACCCCTCGGTGATGCTGCCGGCCCCTGCTCAGGGAGCCCTCGCCGTCGAGGTGACCACCGCCGCGCTCGCGGCCGGTCCCTGGTTCGCCGAGCGGCTGGACACGGTCGATGATCCAGCCACCCGCGCCGCCGTCACCGCCGAGCGGGCACTGCTGCGCACGCTGGAGGCAGGCTGCTCCGCACCGGTCGCGGCCTATGCGGTGCTCGAGCGCACCAGCGACGACGAGACCGTCAGCGCAGAGCTCAGCGGTGCGCCGCGGAGCCATGTGCTGCGGCTGCGCGGGCTCGCGATCCGGCCCGACGGCAGCCATGTCGTCGAGGGCGAGGCCCGGGTGGCACTGGATCTCGCGGCAGATCACCTCTCCGGTGCCGGTTCGGTGCCGGCGGAGCTGGGGGCCGCGCTCGCGGCTGACCTGATCGAGCGCGGCGCCGGCGAGATCCTCGCGGAGGCCAAGGCCTGATGCCCCCGCTCGACGCTCCCCGTCCCGTGCTGGTCGCCCGACCGGCCGGACGCGGAGCGACGCTGCTCGCCCGGCTGCAGGAGCGCGGGATCCCCGCCGAGCATCAGCCCCTGCTCCGCCTCGAGCACGCCACGGACGAGGAGCTCCACGGGATCCGGGAGCGGCTCACCAGCGGCGCCTACTCCCATCTGGTGATCACCTCCCGCACCGCCGCCGAGGCGCTCGGCGCGGTGGTGGTGCCGCCGGGCACCGCGGTGATCGCCGTCGGTGCCGGCACCGCAGCGGCGCTGGACGGCTTCGGGATCACGGCCACCCTGGTCGCCGACGGCTCGGGTGCGGCGCTGGTCGCGGAGCTGCCTCTCGCATCCCCGGGGGCGACGGTGCTCTTCCCCGCCTCCGCCGCCGCCTCCGCCACTGTTCCCGAGGGGCTGCGGGCGAAGGGCTACCGGGTGCACCAGGTGACCGCATATCGTCCGCAGCGGATCGAGCCGCCCGCCGCGGTCGCGGTGGCTCTGGCGACTGGGCACTACGGTGCGATCGTGCTGACCAGCCCCATGATCGCTCGCCACGCCGCCGCGCTGGGCGTGCACCCCTCGACCCCGATCATCTCGATCGGCGATCCCACCTCCGCCGCAGTCCGCGCCGCGGGACTGCCGCTCGCCCGGCAAGCGACGGAGCCGACGGATGAGGCCCTCGCCGCCGCCGTGCAGCAGGTGCTCGCCGCTGGCCCGCCGCTGACCGGCCCTTCCACCGCCCGACCGTCGGCTGCAGACCCTTCCACCGCCCGACAGTCGGCCGCAGAGCCGTCGGCCGCTGAGCCCCTGGCTGCCAGCCCCACGCCCGCCGGCCCCTCACCCGCCGGCCCCTCACCCGCCGATTCCACTCCCCCGCCTCCGAAGGAGCCCCGATGACTCTCCCCTCCCTGTCCGGTGCCAGCTTCCCCAGCCCGATCGACCGGCCCCGCCGCCTGCGCACGAGCGCCGCGATGCGCTCCCTGGTGCGCGAGCACACCCTGCGGCCGGCCGATCTGGTGCTGCCGATGTTCGTGCGTGAGGGGGCGAGTGAGAACCGCCCCGTCAGCTCGATGCCCGGCGTCGAGCAGCACACGATGGATTCCCTGGTCCGCGCCGCAACAGAGGCGGCCCGGTGCGGGGTGGGCGGCGTGATGCTGTTCGGAGTGCCTGAGCAGAAGGACGCGATCGGCTCCGGCGCGACCGACCCGGACGGCATCCTCAACCAGGCCCTCGCCCGCCTGCGCTCCGAGCTCGGCGACGCGACCGTGATCATGGCGGACCTCTGCTTGGATGAGTTCACCGATCACGGCCATTGCGGCGTGCTGGATGCCGCGGGGCGGGTCGACAACGACGCCACCCTGCTGCGCTACCGGGAGATGGCCGTCGCGCAGGCCGAGGCGGGCGCACACCTGCTGGGCCCCTCGGGGATGATGGACGGCCAGATCGCTGCGATCCGCGACGCGCTGGACGGCACCGGCCACCAGGACACTGCGGTCTACGCGTACACCGCGAAATACGCGTCTGCGTTCTATGGGCCGTTCCGGGAAGCCGTCGACTCGTCCCTGCAGGGCGACCGGCTCACCTACCAGCAGGATCCGGCGAACGGCCGCGAAGCGCTGCGCGAGCTCGCGCTGGACGTCGCCGAGGGCGCGGACCTCGTGATGGTCAAGCCCGGGCTGCCCTATCTCGATGTGCTGCGGGACGTCGCCGAGGCCTCCCCCGTTCCTGTCGGCGCCTATCAGGTCTCCGGCGAATACGCGATGATCGAGGCGGCCGCTGCGAACGGCTGGATCGACCGCGACCGCATGATCCTCGAGTCGCTGCTCGCCTTCCGCCGCGCGGGCGCCTCGACCGTGCTGACCTACTACGCGAGCGAAGTCGCCGGCTGGTTCCAGAGCGGCCTGCCCCCTCATCTGCGCGAATTCGTCTGACCCGGGCACTGCCCCTTACTGCGACCCTCTGACCAGGAGAATCATCTGATGACCAGCACGACCTCCTCCACCGAACTCTTCTCCCGCGCCCAGCAGGTGATCCCCTCGGGGGTCAACTCGCCGGTGCGAGCCTTCGGCTCGGTGGGTGGCACCCCGCCATTCCTCACCTCGGCCAAGGGCGCCCTGCTGCAGGATGCCGACGGCAGGGAGTACGTGGATCTCGTCGGTTCCTGGGGCCCGATGATCCTCGGGCACGCGAACGAGCAGGTCGTCGAGGCGGTGCGCGAGGCTGCCGGCCGCGGGCTGTCCTTCGGCGCCCCGCAACCGGGCGAGGTCTCCCTCGCCGAGGAGGTCGTCTCCCGGATCGGGCCCGTGGAGCAGCTGCGGCTGGTCAACTCCGGCACCGAGGCGACGATGAGCGCGCTGCGGGTGGCCCGCGCTGCGACCGGCCGGGATGTGATCGTGAAGTTCGCCGGCTGCTATCACGGGCACGTGGATGCGTTGCTCGCCGAGGCCGGCAGCGGCGTCGCCACCTTCGCGATGCCGGGCTCCGCCGGAGTGACGGCAGCGACGGCGCGGGACACCGTGGTGCTGCCCTACGGCGACCGTGACGCCGTCGCGGCGCTGTTCGCCGAGCGCGGCGGCGAGATCGCTGCGGTGATCACCGAGGCTGCCCCCGCGAACATGGGCGTGGTCCCCCCGCTCGAGCAGGACGGGATCGGCTTCAACCGCTTCCTGTCCGAGACGGCTCATGCCGCTGGCGCGCTGCTGATCAGCGACGAGGTGCTCACCGGATTCCGCGCGAGCCGCACCGGCTACTACGGGGTCGACGGGCCGCACGGCACTGGCACTGGCACTGGCACTGGCACTGGCACTGGCACTGGCACTGGCACTGACGCTGCATGGGCCCCGGACCTGATGACCTTCGGAAAGGTGATCGGCGGTGGCCTGCCGGTGGGTGCCTTCGGTGGCCGGAAGGACCTGATGGGGCTGCTCGCTCCGGCGGGCCCGGTCTATCAGGCGGGCACCCTGTCCGGGAATCCGCTCGCGACAGCTGCGGGCCTTGCGACGCTCGCGGGCCTGGACGAGGCCGCGTATGAGACGCTCGGCAGCGCCTCGCGCACTCTGCAGCAGCTGGTGGCGGATGCTTTCACCACGGCCGGGGTTCCGCACGTGATCCAGCGGGCGGGAACCCTGTTCTCGGTCTTCTTCCGGGAGCAGCCGGTCGAGACCTATGAGGATGCGAAGGCGCAGGACACTGACGCATTCGCTCGCTTCTTCCACGCGATGCTCGAGGGTGGGATCTACCTGCCGCCCTCGGCGTTCGAAGCCTGGTTCGTCTCCACGGCCCACACCCCCGAGATGCTCGACCGGATCGCAGAAGTGCTTCCCGGTGCGGCCGCGGCTGCAGCACGGGGCTGAGCTTTCGTCGGGAGAGATCGTGGCGAGGATTTCTCTCGCCACCGCTCGCCGCCGCAGGCCGCCGCTAGTCGACTCAGGCGGCTCGGGTCGTCGGCGCTTTCGCTGCCCGTGCTGCCCGGAGAATCACGAGGAGAGCGAGAGCCACCACCGCGAGCAGGCTGACCGCGTGCAGGATGTTCGCCCACGGGGCGTGATCTGCTCCGCCGACCATGAAGGTGTCGGCGAGGGTCATCCCCGCCGGGAAAGATGCCAGCAGATACCCGGGCGAGCCGAGCGCGAGCAGGCCGAGCATGATCATCAGGACGGTTCTGGCGCGAAGCCGCCCGCGCGCCGCGAGGACTGCCACGGCCACCGCGATCAGGGGACCGATCAGCAGGGTCACGATCATCAGCCCCCATCCCATGGTGTCGGCGCTCTGCCGCTGCTCGACGGCGGCATGGATCTCCCGCAACGTACTGCCGGGCACGGTGGCGAGCGGGTTCAGCACCTGGATCTGAACAGCCGCGAAGATCGCGTAGGCCAGCACTGCTGAGGCACCGATCAGGCCGATGAGGCGAGCTGTGAGGGGCGAGGAGGAGGTCATGGAAGAAGTCTGACCTCGCTGTTCTCGCAGTTCATGGAGTTTCTGTGGGGATCACGGGGAGCTATCTGGAGAGCGCGACCACTGCGGCTGTCGCGTCCTCCAGGGGCCTCGCCGGGCGGGGCTTCTCCTCGCCCGTGTGCGCACCGCGCGGAAGATCGCCCGGGTCGGTCGCGCAACCGGGGAGGTGCGCGCAGGGCGTCGAGATCGGGCAGGCCGTGCCTGCCCGATAGACCGGGCAGGCCGGGCAGGCCACGCCTGCCAGGTAGGCCGAGCAGGCCGAGCAGGCCGGGCAGGCCAGGTAAGCCAGGCCGGCCGGCCCGTGCGGGCAGGCGGGGCCACTGCGCGCCGGAGTGCTTCTTGCACGGGTGGCTGTTCAGGCGTGGTGAGGGCCGGCGGCCGGCTCACCCGGCGAGTGCCGGTGCCGCTGACCCATTCCACGGTGTGTCCATCGGTTGCTGGGTCTCCCACCCTCTGGACGCTGCGGGTCTGCCCTTCCTTGCCGTTGCAGTAGGCGCAGAGCCCTTGCCCGTTGTCGAGGCTGGTCGATCCGCCGGAGGCATGGGGATGCACGTGATCGCTCTGGCGGATCGCGGCATCGCAGTAGGGCCCGCGACAGATCCGGTCTCGCCAGCGGATGAACTTCGCCAGTGCTGCGGGGAATGCTCGGGCGCGGGACTCGACGGCGACCAGCTCCCCGGTGCGGGGATGGGTGTAGAGGCGTCTCATCACCGCGCGGAGCGCGGGCCCGTCGGGACCCATCGCCTCCTCCGTCTCCCGGGTGAGGGCGATCCCCAACGGGCCGCGCAGCTCGTCACGCAGCACCTCGGCTGGAGCGGCGCCGTATCCCTCGATCTGTACGAGATCCCCGCCGGTGGGGTGGATGAGAGCACGGTCGGTGATCATGATGCCGATGTCGAGGGTGACCGGTTCCATGCCATTCTCCCGACCGATCAGAGTGTCGACGAAGGAGTCTGCCTGGATCGCCTGATGACCGCGGCGGTCGCCGCTGGCTCGCAGGCGCTCGGCCTCGAGGGAGAGTCGTTTGCGGATCTTCGCCCCGTCGAGGCCGGAGACGCGCGCCGAGACCGTGGCCATCCCGTGTTCGGCACGGCGGACGGTGACATTCCGTTCCTGCATCGCCCGCTGATGGCGACGCTTCTGGCCGAAGGGGTCCGCCTGAGCGATCGCGGCTGCCGCGGCGTCATCCCAGGCCTCGGAACCGGCAGCGTCGAGGTCGGGCAGGCGCTGGCCGAGCAGGTGGTCCGCCTCGGCGCGCTGGGCACTGGACAGCGGCGCGAAAGAGCGCGCAGTCCTATGGGCGACTGTGCTGGTGATCTGGGCGTCTGCCAGTGCGGTGAGCATCTCGGGCATGTCCGCGACCAGGCGGCGCTGAGAGGCCAGGGAATGCGCGGCGGAGGCCGGGGACTTGCCGATCTTCATCGATACTTCGCGCGCCGCTTCGCTGGCGGCCTCACGCAGTAACTTCTTCGTGGGAGGGACCTGATCCACCTCCTGGGCGGCGTGGGCGCGCACCTCGGCCTGCTTCTGCAGGGTGAGGGAGTCCGCGAGAGCGACCACGGCTCGTGCCTCGAGCGCGTCCAAGGCGCTGCGAAGCTCGTGGATCCTGCCGACGACCTCCGTGAAGGACACGCTTTCGGCATCCCCGGGGGTGAACAGCACCTGCGGCCTCAGCGTGAGCTCCCGCAGCACGAAGGCCTGGTCCCCGAGGGTGGAGGCGAGCGCCGACGAACCACCGACGTGCACGGCATCAACAAGTGCCTGGTGTGGGTCACCAGGCCCTTCGCCGAACCCCTGCACGATGGAAGACATATCCCCATCATTCCCGGATGCTCGCCCCAACAAAAGGGGCTGAGAGGAAATGTGGATAACTCGCAGTGGGGAGGAGTCGTCATCGACAGGAGGAGCTAAAGGCCAGGCAGTGGCGATTCGGGGCGGCAGGAAGCAGCGGCCAGAAAGTTACTCTAGAAATCCCTGCAATCACGACCCTGCTATATCCGCAACCACTCCTGAAAGAATGTGCATGAACCCCTTCTGTGGAGGAACCGTCGACTGGGCAGCGGCAGCGGCAGCAGCAGCGGCACCGGCACCGACACCGACACCGACACCATGACCCTTCACGGCCCCGCACGACACCGCACGACGGCCTACGTCGGCCTATGACAGCAGGCTCGACATCCCCTCCGGGCTCCCCCAGGCTGGTGCTCGTCGGTCCCACCGGCACTCCGCTTCGTAGCTCAGCCCGGTAGAGCAGCTCCCCCATAAGGAGTAGGTCGCAGGTTCGAATCCTGCCGGAGCGTCTCTCCCCGTCCCCCATACCGCTGCCGGCCGTCAGCAGCGCCCCGTACGCTCGGAGCCGCCCCCGCCTCCGCGGACGGCGCCGCTCCCGATCTTCGAGGTGCCCCATCGCACGCCGGTCCACCACCACCAAGAAGCCCGTTCTGAGCGCTCTCGCGCTGCACTCCCTCGACACTGCAGACGGTGAGCAGCTCGCAGCTCACGAGCATCACGAGGGGCTCCGCATCGAGGGGGCCGACGTCACCGGGCGCGACCTCTCCGGTGCGACGTTCAGCGAATGCGAGCTGGTCGGGTTGACCGCCCACACCACGGTCCTGCAGCACGCGCGGCTCACCGAGACCAGGATCGAACGGCTGAACGCGCCGGTCCTCGACGCGACCCGCTCCACCTGGCGGGACGTCGAGCTGAGCGGTTCCCGGATCGGGGCGCTCGATATCTACGACGCAGGGATCCGCTCCACCCGATTCACAGGCAGCAAGTTCGACTGGATCAATCTGCGCTCGAGCAGCCTGGAGGATGTGCTCTTCGAGGACTGCACGATCGAGGAGCTGGATCTCTCCGGCGCCACCGCCACCCGGGTGGCTTTCGTGAACTGCCGCGTCGGCAGCCTCGCCCTCGCCCACGCCACGTTGAAGGATGTGGATCTGCGCGGACTCGAGATCGGGGCGATCGGCAACCTCGAGGGGCTGGCTGGTGCCACTCTCGACGCGCAGCAGGTCACGACCCTCGCACCGGTCTTCGCGAGCCATCTGGGGATCCGCGTCGAGGGCTGAGGGCACAGGCTGAGCACCCAGCCCGGAGCAGTCATCGGAGCAGTTCCGAGCAGCGTCTGGGCGGTCCTCGGGCAGCCCCGGGGCAGTCCCGGGGCAGTCCCGGGGCAGCCCCCGGAGCAGTCCCCGGAGCAGTCCTCAAGCAGCCCCCGGTCAGCAGAACGCGGGCCGGAAAACTCCGACCCGCGCCTGAGAGCAGAGCGTACGCTCAGCCGCGCCCGCTGAGGCGCTGCTTGCGAGAACTGATCTCGCCGGTGTTGAAGCCGGCCAGGTGCAGGCCGCCGTGGAAGCGGGCGTGCTCGATCTTCACGCAGCGGTCCATCACCACTTCGAGTCCTCCGGCCTCCGCGATCGCGGCGGCCTCTTCGTTCCAGGAGCCGAGCTGCAGCCACAGCGCCTTCGCGCCGACGTCCACCGCCTCCTGGGCCACGCCCGGCAGGTCAGCATCCTTGCGGAAGACGTCCACCAGGTCCGGCACCACGGGCAGGTCCGCGAGCGAGGCGTAGACCGGCTGCCCGAGGATCGTGGTGGCCCGGGGGTTCACGAAGTACACGTCATAAGGGGAGCTCGAGAGCAGGTAGGTCGCCACGAAGTAGCTGGCCCGTGCCGGATTCGTCGAGGCGCCGACGATCGCGATGCTCCGCGCGCGGCGCAGGATTCCGAGCCGTTCCGGGGCCGACGGCCCCTGCCAGGTGCGTGAGGGGGGTGCCTGCACTGTGCTGCCGGTCATCGCTGCTCTCCTGTCCTCTGACTGCCTGTCGCTGCCGTGATCGCCTGGTCCAGGTCCCATAGGATGTCCTCGATGTCTTCGAGGCCCACGGAGATCCGGATCAGGTCCGCCCGGACCCCACCTGCCGCGAGCTGCTCCGGGGAGAGCTGGCGGTGGGTGGTCGAGGCGGGGTGGATGACGAGCGTGCGCGCGTCACCGATGTTCGCCAGGTGTGAGGCGAGCTGCAGGTTCGCGATGACCTGCTCGCCGGTCGCACGCCCTGCCGCGGCCTCCTCCTCGTCGGTGGCGAACTCCCCCGTCGGCCGCACCCCGAAGGCGAAGACGGATCCGGGCCCCAGCGGCAGGTACTTCTTTGCGCGCGCGTGATGGGGATGGGATTCGAGCCCCGCCCAGGTCACGTAAGAGATCCGTGGGTCCTCCTCGAGCCAGCGCGCGACGGCCTCGGCTCCGGCGAGGTGGGCGTCGATGCGCTGCGGGAGCGTCTCGACGCCCTGCAGCAGCTGGAAGGCGGACTGCGCCGGCAGGGACGGGCCGATGTCGCGCAGCTGTTCGGAGCGGAGCTTGGTGAGGAAGCCGTACTCGCCGAAGTTGTCCCACCACTTGATGCCGCCATAGGACTCGACCGGCTCGGTCATGCCGGGGAAGTTGCCGTTGCCCCAGTCGAAGCGGCCGGATTCGACGACCACCCCGCCGAGGGTGGTGCCGTGCCCGCCGAGGAACTTCGTGGCCGAGTGGATCACGATGTCCGCGCCGTGCTCGAGCGGACGCACCAGGTAAGGGGTCGCGAGGGTCGCGTCCACGACCAGCGGCACGCCGTGCTCGTGGGCGAGTGCGGCGAGCCCCTCGAGGTCGGCGATCTCGCCGGAGGGGTTGCCGATGATCTCGACGTACAGCACCTTCGTCTCCGGCCGGAACGCGGCGCGGTAGTCCTCCGGGTCCGACGACGGCACGAAGGTGGTCTCCACACCGAAGCGGCGCAGCGTCACGTCGAGCTGGGTGACGGTGCCGCCGTAGAGCTGCGCGGAGGCGACGACGTGGTCCCCCACGCCGACCAGTGCCGCGAAGGTGATGAACTCCGCGCTCATCCCCGAGGCCGTCGCGACTGCGCCGATCCCGCCCTCGAGCGAGGCGATCCGCTCCTCGAAGGCGGCGACGGTGGGGTTGCCGATGCGGGAGTAGATGTTGCCGTATTTCTGCAGCGCGAAGAGGTTCGAGGCGTCGGCCGCATCGTCGAAGACGAACGAGGTGGTCTGGTAGATCGGGACCGCTCGGGCGCCGTGCTGGGCATCCGGGGTGCCGCCCGCATGCAGGGCACGGGTGCGGAACCCGAAGCTGCGCTCGGGGATCGGCGCGGGCACAGCCGACGGAGGCGGGGCGTTCTGACCGGCCGACGGGTGCGGTGTGGTCTCAGCCTGCGCGGTCTCAGCCTGGGTGGGCTCAGTCCGGGCGGTCATGCGGCGGCTCCCTGCTTGGCCGGGTGATCTGCCGGGAGGGTATCGAAGGCGGCCTTCGCCGCGTCCTCGGCGGAGACGCCGCGGACCACGGGCAGCAGGTCCGTGTTCAGCTCGGTCCCCTTCGCCCGGGCGAGGTCCTGCTCCTTCTCGCGGATGATCGGCAGGATGTCGCGGCCGAAGGCGGCGACCTCCTCGGTGAAGTGGAGGTAGCAGGTCAGCAGCAGGTTCACGCCCACCTTCTTGTACTCGATGACGCGGTCGGCGATCTCCTCGGGGGTGCCGATGAGCTGGGTCTTGAAGCCGTCGTTGTACTGGACCAGGTCCTCGAAGGAGGAATCCGCCCACATGCCCTTGCCGTCCTTGGTGGAGGCTCCTGCCTCCTGGACGGACTGGCGGAAGCCCTCGACGGCGGGGCGGTGGGCCTTGGCGACGATCTCGCGCAGGGTCTCCTCCGCCTCCTTCCGCGACTCGCGGGCGATGACGAAGCCGTTCAGCCCGAACTTCGGGGCGCGGCCCGCGGCGGCGGCGGAGGCGAGCACGCCGGCGACGTTCTCCTCATAGCCCTCCAGCGTGCGGCCGTTGGAGAAGTACCAGTCGGCGACGCGGCCCGCGGTGGCCTGCGCGGCGGTGGAGTTGCCGCCGAAGAAGATCTCCGGGTGGGGACGGCCGGGCACGTCGACCGGCTTCGGGGAGAGGTTGAAGTCGTCGATGGAGTAGTACTTCCCGTCCTGGGAGTACCCGTTCTCGGTGAGCAGGCCGCGCAGCGCGGAGATGAACTCCTCGGTGCGCACGTAGCGCTCGTCGTGCTCGAGCCAGGGCAGGCCGAACTTCACGAACTCGTCCTTGAGCCAGCCGGAGACGATGTTCACCGCGGCGCGGCCGTCGGAGAGGTGGTCCGCGGTGATCAGCCACTTGGCGAGCACGCCGGGGTGCCACATGCCGGGGTGGAAGGCGGCGATGACCTTCAGGTGTTCGGTCGCGCCGAGCAGGGCCAGGGAGAAGGCGGAGGCCTCGTGCTGCTTGTCCGCGCCGTAGCTGGCGGCGTAACGGGTCTGGGTCAGCGCGTACTCGAAGCCCGAGTTCTCGGCGACCTGGGCGAGCTTCTTGTTGTAGGGCAGCTGCCAGTCGGTGCGCTGCTCGATCGTGGAGACGACGAGGCCGCCGGACACGTTCGGCACCCAGTAGGCGAACTTCAGCGGCGTCTCGAAGGTCGAGGCGGGGACGGTCGTGGTCATGAGGTCTCCTCGGAGGGGGTGGTTGTGCAGGAGGCGGGTGAGACAGCGGGGTCGTCGGTCGGGAGCGCCGCGAGCACCTCGGCGACCGCGGCGACGGCCTCCGGGTTCTGCAGGGAGGTGATGTCTCCCAGCGGCGCCGGCGAACGGCCTGCCCGGCGGTCCCGCTCGGCGTGGACCAGCTCGGCGAGCAGGCGGCGCATGATCTTGCCGGAGCGGGTGCGGGGCAGGTCAGGCACCTCGATCACGAAGCGGGGCTTGGCGATCGGGCCGATCTCGGTGGCGACCCGGCCGCGCAGCGCCACGGAATCGAGCACTGCATCGAGCCCCGCGGGATTCCCCGCTGGATTGCCCGCCGGGATCACGAACACCGCGACGGCCTGCCCGGTGAGCGGGTCCTGGACGCCGGTCGCGCCGACCTCCTGCACGGTGCAGTCCGCGACCAGCGCGGATTCGATCTCGATGGTGGAGAGGCGGTGCCCGGAGACGTTCACGACGTCGTCGAGGCGGCCGAGGATCCAGAAGCACCCGTCGGCGTCGACCGTGGCGGAGTCCCCGGCGACGTAATAGCCGCCGTGCTCGCCGCGGCCGGCGTAGTCAGCCCAGTAGGAGTCGCGGTAGCGCTCGGGATCGCCCCAGACGGTGCGGGCCATTCCGGGCCAGGGCCGACGGGCCACCAGCGTGCCCGCGACGCCAGCGGGCTGCTCGTTGCCCTCTGCGTCCACCACGGCCATGTCGATGCCGGGCAGCGCCGCGGTCGCTGAGCCGGGCTTGAGGGTGGTCACCCCGGGCAGCGGGACGAGCATCGCGGCGCCGGTCTCGGACTGCCACCAGGTGTCGATGATCGGCAGCTCTCCGCGGCCGAAGGTGCGGTGGAACCACACCCACGCCTCGGGGTTGATCGCTTCGCCGACAGTGCCGAGCAGGCGCAGCGAGGAGAGGTCGTGCCCGGCGGGCAGCTCGTCCCCGAACCAGCTCATGAAGGTGCGGATCAGGGTGGGGGCGGTGTAGTAGACGGTGACGCCGTAGCGCTCGATGATCTCCAGGTGCCGCTGCTGGGTGGGCTCGCCGGGGGTGCCCTCATAGATGACCTGGGTGAGGCCGTTGCTGAGCGGGCCGTAGATCTCGTAAGTGTGGGCGGTGACCCAGGCGAGGTCGGCGGTGCACCAGTGGACGTCCTCGGGCTTGGCATCGAAGTGCGCCCAGTGCGCCCAGGAGGTGTGGGTGAGATAGCCGCCGGAGGTGTGGACCAGTCCCTTGGGCTTGCCGGTGGTGCCGGAGGTGTAGATGATGAACAGCGGATGCTCGGCGTCGAAGGCGCGTGCTTCATGCGTCTCGCTCGCGGCGCCGACGCTCTCGTGCCACCAGACGTCGCGTCCTTCGGTCCAGGCGATGTTCTGACCGGTGCGGCGCACGACCAGCACGTGCTCGAGCTCGGGCAGGTCGCGGGCGGCGTCGTCGGCCTGGGACTTCACCTCGACGGCCTTCCCGCGCCGGAACTGCCCGTCGGAGGTGACCAGCAGCTTCGCCCCGGTGTCCTGGAGGCGGAAGCGCACCGCCTCGGCGCTGAACCCGCCGAAGACCAGCGAGTGCACGGCGCCGATCCGGGCGCAGGCCAGAGCGATCACGATGGTCTCGACCAGCACCGGGAGATAGACGACCACACGGTCTCCGGGCACGATGCCGAGGCCTTCGAGTGCGTTCGCGGCCTGGGAGACGCGGCGCTGGAGGTCCTCGTAGGTGACGGACTCGCGGTCCCCCGGCTCGCCCTCGAAGTGCAGGGCGACCTTGGTGCCGTTGCCTGCGCGGACGTGGCGGTCCACGCAGTTCTCGGCGACGTTGAGCCGGCCGCCGACGAACCAGCGGGCGGCGGGAACGCTCAGCGCGGCGGTCGCAGCGTCAGTCGCAGCGTCGGTCGCGATGCCGGTGGCGCGGTCCACGGTCGGGGTGACCGTCGGCGGCTCCCATTCCAGGGCGGTGTGCCAGGGCTCCGCCCAGTCGAGCCGGCGCGCGGCGGTCTCCCAGAAGGCGGTGGGATCGGCCGACGCGGTCTCGAAGATGCTCGCGTCGACGTTCCAGGTCCCCTCGAGCGCGGGGTTCGGCGGGAAGGTGCGGGTCTCCACCAGCCGGGTCTCTGCGGGAGTTCCTGGAGTGGTCTCAGAGACGGTCTCTGTGATGCTCATGCCCACCTCTTCAGCAGCTTCTTCTCGGCGAGGCCCAGCAGGGCGTTGGTCAGGCTGCCCAGCAGCGCCAGCAGCACGATGGCGAGCAGGATCCGGTCCACGCGGCCCGTCTGCTGGGAGTCGTTGAGGATGAAGCCGAGCCCCATCGAGGAGGCGATCAGCTCGGCGGCGACCAGGAACAGCCAGGCCTGGGCGAGCGCGAGGCGCAGCCCGGAGACCACCGAGGGGATCACGGCCGGCAGCTGGATGGTGCGCAGCAGCGACCAGCCGCGCAGGCCGAAGCAGCGCCCGGCCTCCACCAGGTGGGGGTCGATGTGGCGCAGCGCCGCGGCGACGGTGGTGAACACCGGGAAGAACGCACCGATCGCGATCAGCGTGATCTTGGATTCCTCCCCGATCTGCAGCCACAGGATCAGCAGCGGCACCCAGGCGAGCGAGGGCACGGCGCGCAGCGCCGCAAGGGTCGGGTTCAGCAGTGCATCTCCTGCGCGGGACAGGCCCACGATCGCGGCGACCGCGAGGCCCACCAGGGAGCCGATCGCGAAGCCCAGCAGCACGCGCTGCACGGAGATCGCGATGTGCAGGCCCAGCTCGCCGCGCTCGATCAGCTCGGCGCCCGCCCGCACCACGGCCAGCGGACCGGGCAGGCGGTAAGCGGGCACCAGCCCGGCGGCGGTGGTGAGCTGCCAGGCGGCGAGGATCAGCAGCGGCAGCACGGCGCCGGCGGCGAGGCGCACACCGGTGCGGTCCCAGAGGGCCGGGCGACTGTGCGAGGTGGCTGCTGACGTGGAGTCTGTGGGCTGCGGGGCGGTGTCGTGGAGGGCGGGGGCGCTCACTGCTTCTCCACCGCCTGCTTCTCCCCTGTCTGCTTCTCCACTGCCGCAGTCGCGAAGTCGGCGTGGATGATCGAGCCGCGGGCCTTCTCGACCGCGTCGGCCCCGCCCTGGACGTCGCCGGATTCCGACAGCATCGGGGAGATCGCCTCGAGCACGGCGAGCTGGTCCTCACCGGGCACACCGGAGACGTCGAGGTTCGAGCGCTCGGTGATCACCGTGGCGGCGACGGCGAGGTCGATGCTGGCGGCGTCGGCGAGCAGCTGTGCGGTGGCCTCGAGGTTCGCGAGTGCCCAGGTGCGGGCCTGCTCGTAGGCGTCGACGACCACCTGGGCGACGTCGGCGTGGTTCTCGATGAAGTCCTCGGTGGCGTTGAGGAAGCCGTAGGTGTTGAAGTCGACGTTGCGGTAGACCAGCTTCGCGCCGGACTCCACCTCGGCGGCGGCCATGATCGGGTCCAGGCCCGACCAGGCCTCGACGCTGCCGCCCTCGAGGGCGGAGCGGCCGTCGGCATGCTGGAGCGGCTGGAGCTCCACATCGTCGATGCTCAGCCCCGCCTCGGCGAGGGTCTGGACCAGGAAGAAGTACGGGTCGGTGCCGGTGGTGGCGGCGACGGCCCGGCCGGCGAGATCGGCGGGGCCGGTGATGTCGCTGTCCTTGCCGACCACGAGCGCGGCCCACTCGGGCTGGGAGTAGATGCCGATGACCTTGATCGGGGACTCGTTGGAGCGGGCCAGCAGCGCGGCCGAGCCGGCGGTGGACGCCACATCTGCGGAGCCCGAGCGCAGGAACTCGTTGGCCTTGTTCGAGCCGGCCGACTGCACCCACTCCACGGTCACAGAGTCACCGAGTGCGGTCTCGAGCAGCTGCTGTTCGCGGATCACGAGGCTGAGCGGGTTGTAGGTGGCCCAGTCGATCGTGAGGGAGTCAGTGCTCCACTCCCCTGCGCCGCTCTGGGAGCCGCTGGAGCCGCCAGTGCCGGCTTCGGACGTCTCGGAGCCTTCACCGGGCACGCAGGCGGCCAGGCCCATCCCGGCCACGGCCGAGAGTCCGAGGGCGGTGGCGGTGCGGCGGCTGATGCGGTGGGTCATGAGAAGTTCTCCGTGGTGGATGCAGTGGTGACGGCGGAATGGGGGGCGGGAGTACTGCGGTGAGCGTGGACGCCGAGGCCCTCGAGCAGCTGGGCCCGCAGCTCAGCGAGCGTGCGATCGGCGCGATCGCGGGGTCGGGCCCCGGGCACCTCGACGACGCGGGCGATCGAGCCGGAGGTGGGGGCCTCGCGCAGGGAGCGCAGCAGCAGCACCCGGTCAGCGAGATACAGCGCCTCTTCCACATCATGTGTGACCACGAGGACGGTGGTGGGCTCTGCGGCGTGGATCTCCAGCAGCAGGTCCTGCATGCGCAGGCGGGTCAGAGCATCGAGCGCGCCGAAGGGCTCGTCGAGCAGGAGCACCTCGGGGCTGCGGGCCAGAGCCCGGGCGAGCGAGGCGCGCTGGGCCATGCCGCCGGACACCTCGCGGGGTCGCTGGTCCGCGGCGTGCTCGAGGCCCACCAGCGTCAGCAGCTCGCGCACCCGCTCACGGCCCGCACGCTTCCCGGTGCCGCGAGGCAGGCCCAGGGCGACGTTCTTCTCGAGGGTGCGCCAGGGCAGCAGGCGCGGCTCCTGGAAGGCGACGGCGGTGCGCGGATCCGTGCCGGTCAGCGCCGTGCCTCCGATCCGGATCACGCCACTGCTGGGGCGGTCCAGGCCCGCGATCAGACGCAGCAGCGTGGACTTCCCGCAGCCCGAGGGGCCGACGACCGCGACGATCTCGCCCGAGCCGAGTTCCACGTCGACCTCGCGCAGCACGTCATGACGGCCCTGCGGGGAGTCGAAGGTGCGGGCGATCGCGTCCAGGCGTACGCCGTTCGGGCGTCCCCGCGCTGGGAGCGCGTCGGCGTCGGGCCCGGGGCCCGGGCGCAGATCGGGGGTAGTGGCGGTACTGGTCATGCCGCCGATCATGAACGCCGATGCGGCACCGACGCCAGAATCCCGTCATAAGCCGTCATAGTCGCGGTCCAAGGCGCGCGAGCGGAAGATTCTCTGCGGGATCGGTCACATCGAGCAGTCGCACGCAGCAGGCGCAGGGGCGCGCGGCGGCCGTCAGCCGAGCTCGCCCTCCAGGATGCTCAGCACGTCCGCCTCCCGGAAGCCGAGCGCCCGGTTCAGCGCGAGCATCGGGGCGTTGTCGAGCGCCGTATAGGTCTGGATCCACCGTGAGGACTTCGCCTCGGGCACGGCAGCGAGGTTCTCGAGGTTCGCGAGCTTCAGGGCGCGCCCGATGCCCCGGCCGCGATGCGCCCGGTCCACCAGGGTGTCGTCCTGGGTGAGGATCTCGGGGTCGTGACGGTTCACGAAGATCTCGGTGTACCCGACTGCGGCCCCGCCGTCGTGGGCGAGACCGCGCACGAGCGTCCAGCCCTGAGCGTGCATGCGCTGCTCGTTGCGACGGATCTCGCTGACATCGGCGCGGGAGGCCGGGCGGGTGAGGTCGCCCATCGGCACGTCGGCCTCCATCTGGGTGGTGAGACGCGCCCAGTCCTCGAGGCACTCCTCGGGGCAGGCCCCCTGCCAGGTGCGAACCTCGATACCGGGCGCAGGGCGCGCCTCGGCCTGCAGCAGCGCACGGTCCAGCGGCAGATCGAGCAGCAGGCGGTGCTCCTGGTTCGCGACACGCAGCCCCTGCGCGCGGGCGAAGGCGACGCCCTCCTCGCTGTAGGTCTCTGCCTGGATCACCGCGGCGTGGCCGGTCAGCGCGCCGCGCACGGCGGCCGCGAGCGCTGTGCCGATGCCCTGGCGGCGATGCGCCGGGAGCACAGAGATCTCGACCTCGGCGGGATCCGCGGGGTCGACGTCGGCGCCCGCCGCTCCGACCAGCTCCCCGTCGCGTCGCGCCACCAGGAGCACGGAGAGCCGCTGGGGCTTCGGGTCAGAGAAGCGCGCGAGGATCGTCTCCTCGCTCGCCCACCAGGCCGCCTCACGGCCGGCGTTGAATCCCTCCCCCAGCACGGCATTCCAGGCGATCAGCGCCTCGCAGTCGGTGGGGTCGACAGGGCTGATCTGCACGGGGCTGTGGTGGGCAGGACTGTTCTGGGCGGGGCTCATCCGGGTATCCCACCACACCGGTGCCCGCTCGCCCAGCGAGCTCCACTCCCCTCGCACGTGCTCCGCACGTGTGCCGCAGGTCATCCGCAAAGGTCAAGTCACACCAGGTCGAGGCCATCTGGACCGTCGCGCAGACCATGGGCCGACAAATGCTTCTCTTCGGCTGGTTCAAGTCCCTTCACGTGCGCGGGAGCCGCTCCTAGCGTTGATCTCGCATCCCCGGACGTCCCGGCTGTGGGCCCGCTCCCACAGGGCCTCACCGCTCCCCAGAGAGCCGCGTCGCGGAATGCACCAGACCACCAGCAGTACGCGAGAAGGACCAGCACCCCATGACTCACCTGAACACCCACCGCGCGGCCGGCCGCGCTGTCACCCCGCTCACCGGCAGCCACCGTGCGGCGCACGCTCTCGGCGGCAGCGCCGTGCTCGGCACCATCCTGGTCGGCACCGCCTTCGCCGGCGGCACCTCCGCGATGGCGAACGACACCGCACTCGCCGGCGGCGACGAGGGCCCCAGCACCACCCAGTCCGCTCCCGTCGCTTCCGACTCCGACTCCGACTCGCGCCCCGGCAGCGCGTCCCAGAAGCTGCGCCAGGGCGATTCCGGCGAGGCCGTCGAGGCGCTGCAGTCTGCGCTGAACGCTGAGGGCGCAGAGCTGCCCGAGACCGGCTACTTCGGCTCCATGACCGATGCTGCGGTCCAGGACTTCCAGGCCGCGAACGGCCTCCAGGTCGACGGCGTGGTGGGGCCCGAGACCCACGGCGCGCTCGGCGGCGCCCCCTCCTTCGGCGGCTCCGCCGGGGGCGGTCCGTCCGCCGGCGCGACCGCGGTCCCGGCCTCCGTCACCTCCGGGACCGGCAGCGCGATCGTCGACGCCGCCCGCTCCGCCGTCGGCACCCCCTACTCCTGGGGTGGCAGCTCGCTCAGCGGCATGGACTGCTCGGGCCTGGTGAACCACGCCTACGAGGCCGCCGGCATCGACGTGCCGCGCACCAGCAGCCAGATCGCCGCCCAGGGCCGCAGCATCTCCCAGTCGGAGGCGCAGCCCGGCGACCTCGTCGTGTGGCCCGGCCACGTCGCGATCTACGCCGGCGACGGCCAGATCATCGACGCCTCCGGCTCGAAGCAGCAGGTCGTCGAGCGCGGCCTGTGGGGCAACCCCACCGGGTTCGTCACCTACCGCTGATCCCGCCGTCGGCTCGCACGCCGACTCACCGAGGCCCGGTTCCGCTGCACGCGGGGCCGGGCCTCGCCCATGCCCCGTGACAGGGGCCAGAGCACTCAGCCGCGCAGGCGGTGCTCCAACGACGCCTTCACGCCGCTCCATTCCCAGGCCAGGATCGAGTAGACGACGGTGTGGCGCAGGGTGCCGTCGGGCATGATCCGGTGGGCGCGCAGGATCCCGTCCTGCTGGGCGCCGAGCCGCTCGACGGCGCGGCGCGAGGCGATGTTCAGGTGGTGGACCCGGAACTCGACGCCGAGGCAGTCGAGCTCCTCGAAGGCATGGGTGAGCAGGGCCAGCTTCACTGCGGCGTTGACCCCGGTGCAGTGGGTCGAGGCCGCCAGGTAGGTGGTGCCGATCTCGAGGCGCCGGTCCCGCAGGGAGATGTTCAAGAAGGTCGTGTGGCCGACCACCCGCTCGCTCGCCCGGTCGATCACCGCCCAGGAGGCCGTCGTCCCGGCCGCATCGGAGGCGCGCTGCGCGGCGACGGCCTCCGCGACCCGGTCCGGGGACGGGACATGGGGGGCGTAGGGGATCTTCCAGATCTCCCCATCGGCCACCACCTCGCGCAGCCCGTCGACGTGCTGCTGACCGAGCGGCTCGAGCCGCACCCGCGCGTTCTCGAGCGGCACGGGGCGGGGCGGGGGCATGGGGGCGGTGCTCGTCATCCCTCGATCATGCAGGTGAGGAGGCGTCGGCGTCGATCCTTCCCACATACCGGCACCGGCCTCGCGGCGCCCTGCTCGCAGCCCTGTTCGACCAGTCCCGTTCTTGCGGCGTCATGCTCGCGATCTCGTTCTCGCGACGTCATGTTCGCGATCTGCGTCGCGCCCCGTAACAAACCTTTTACGTGGGCCAAGTGCTACTTATGCTCGGCTGCGTCCTCCTCGGAGGGCACCCGCACACCGCCCCCGACCTCTCCCCGCGTTCCCTCCGTTCACCCGCGGCCTGCGCCGGATCTGGACGTCGACCCCCGCCTGAAAGGTGCCCCACCGATGACTGAGACCCTTCACGAAGCAGCCGCCGCTGCGAGACCGGTCGACGAATCCTTCGATGCCTTCGATGCCTCGGGGGCCGACGCCGCAGTTCAAGGCTCCGCAGTCCGGGGCTCTGCGGCTCGGGACTCCGGGGCCCAAGACGCGACGGCCAGGAATGCGACAGCCTGGGATGCACCAGCTTGGGATGCCCTGCTCGTCGAGGCCGCCCAGCAGGTGCGGCAGCGCGAGGCCGACCATGTCCTGCCCCGCGCACTGCTGGCGCAGCTGCTCCAGCTCGGTTTCGGACGGGTCCGCGTGCCTGCGGCGCACGGAGGGTTCGGGTGGTCGCTGCGCGAGACCTTCCAGCACCTCACCGACCTCGCCGCCGCCGACTCCCACCTGGCCCACCTCTTCCGCGGGCACTTCGTGCTGCTGGAAGAGGTGGCGCTGTTCGCGGAGCCCGCAGAGCGGGAGCTCTGGTTCGCCCGCGCCGTGGCCGGAGACTTCATCGGCAATGCCCAGTCGGAGAAATCCGAGACGCTCGACATCGCCACCACCCTCACACGCGAGGGCGACCGGCTGGTGCTCAGCGGCACCAAGTACTACACGACCGGCAGCATCTACGCGGATTGGATCGACCTGCTCGCCACCACCGAGGACGGTGACCTCGTGCTGGTGACGGTCTCCACCGACCAGCCGGGCGTGGTCTGCGAGGACGACTGGGACGGGTTCGGCCAGCAGCTCACCGGCACCGGCACCACCCGCTTCACCGGCGCCCTGGTCGACCCTGCGCATGTGCGCGGCACCGACCGCTCCACGGTCGAGGGCCAGCTGCGGCAGGGACTGTTCCAGCTGGTCCTGCTCGCGGTGATCGCCGGGATCGGTCAGGCCGCGGTGAGCGAGTCCGTGACCTATGTCCAGGGACGGCGCCGTCTGTTCGGCCGTCTGGGAGCCACCGAGGTCCGCGAGGATCCCCTCGTCCAGGACACCATCGGCTCCGCCGCCTCGGGTGCCTTCGCCGCGCGCACCCTGGTCCTGGCCGTCGCCGAGCGCTGGGATCAGATCATCGGCCTGCACCAGGAAGGCCTCGCCTCGGAGGTGGACTTCCGCGAGGCCAAGCGCGACGTCTACCGGATCCAGGGCGAGATCGTCGACCGGGTGCTCGCCCTGACCACCGATCTCTTCGAGGTCGGCGGCGCCTCGCAGGTGTCCACGCGGCACGGCTTCGACCGCTTCTGGCGGCACGCCCGCACCGTCGCCTCCCACAACCCGATGAAGCAGCGGCGCCGGCTGATCGGCGCCTACGAGCTCGGAGTCGAAGAGAGCGCCGAGCAGTTCGGGGACGTCGCACCGACGACTCCCGCTCCCCCTGCCACGCCCCGTGACCTGACCGCACCAGGAGCCCGCCGATGAACGACGAGAATCGCCCCGCCGCACAGGACCCCGCCTCCCAGCGGCTCGAGGAGGCCCTGGCCCGGGCCAGCTCCGAGGACGGCAGGATCCGTCGACGACGCGTGATCGGCGGCGGCATCGCCGCGGTCGCCGTGGTCGGTGCGGCCTCCGCCTGGGGCCTGGCCAGCCGGGGCGGGGCCGACGCCGCCGCCTCGGGCAGCACCCCGGGCGGCACCGCTGCCGGCGGCGCCACCGGCAGCCCGGTCAGCGGGGGGACTCTCATCTACCTCGATGCCGAGGCGAGCCGCTCCACCCAGCCGCAGGGCGCCGGCACCTGGCAGGACTCCGCCTACCTCGAGAACATCGCCGATCGCCTGATCTGGAAGGATCCCGCCACCGGCGAGCTGCAGCCCTACATCGCCGAGAGCTGGGAGATCTCCGCGGACGGCCTCACCTACACCTTCGCCATCCGTGAGGGCGTGACCTATTCCGACGGCACGGTATTGGACGCCGCGAGCGTGGCCCGGAACCTGCAATGGCAGGCCGCGGGCGATGAGGCCAAGGGCATCCAGCCCTCGACCCAGTGGCCGCAGCTCGAGGAGATCAGCGTCGCGGGCAGCACCGTCACGGTGACCCTGCTCGAGCCGTACGCCGAGTTCCTCGACGTGCTCTCGGGCTGGGCCGCCGTACTCGTCGCGGACGCCACGATCGAGGCACCGCTGGAGAGCCAGCAGCAGATCACCGGGATCATCGGCAGCGGCCCGTTCACCGTCGAGAGCGAGAAGTACGGCGAGAAGATCGTGTTCGTGCAGCGGCAGGGCTACGACTGGGCCCCGCCGAGCCTCGCGCATCAGGGCGAGGCACGCCTCGAGCGCCTCGAGGTCCACGCCGTCACCGACGACACCGCCCGGCTGGGGACGCTCCGCTCCGGACAGGCCGACCTGATCCGCTACCTCCAGCCCGCCGACGAGCTCCAGCTCGCTGCGGATCCGGCCTTCCAGGTCCTCTCCGCGCAGGGCATCGGCGCGACCAACCACTGGCAGCTGCGGGTCTCGATCCCCGCGCTGCAGGACGTGCGCGTGCGCCAGGCGCTCCAGGTCGGTATCGACCGCGCTTCCCTGGTCAATGACCTGTACACCGAGAACTGGGCGGTGGCCCGGAGCGTGGTCACCGAGGACGCCTTCGGCTTCGTCGATCTCAGCACCCAGCTCACCTACGACCCGGCGAAGGCCGCTGCACTGCTCGATGAGGCAGGATTCTCGGATCTCGACAGCGAGGGCTATCGCCGCCGGGACGGCGAGCGCCTGTCGCTGGTCACCGTCATCGATGTCTACGACTCGACTGCCAAGCCGCTGTACCAGCTGGTCCAGGCCCAGCTCAAGGAGCTCGGTGTCGAGCTGTCGCTGCGCGACGCGGACTATTCCCAGGTCTCCGAGGCCTACGCCGCCCCCGACGTCGCCACGGTCCGCTCCGGCTGGCCCTATCCGGCGACCTGGGCGACGCTGCGCACTCAGTGGGCGGCCGACGGCACCGACGCCTTCTCCCTCGACGGCGCCGATCCGACCCTCGATGAGCTGCTCACTGAGCAGGCCACTGCGACGGACCCCGCCGAGCGGTCCGCCCTGCTGGCGGAGCTGCAGCACCACGTCATCGAGAACGCCTATGTCCTCCCCCTGCTCAAGGACTCCCAGATCTTCGCCGCGCAGAGCGATGTGCAGGACTTCTCCTGGAGCGCCGAGGCGCGACCGCTGTTCTACGCCACGTGGCTCGATCGACCGTGACCCCGTGAGGAGAACCCCCACCATGCGCTCCCGCTATCTCATCACCCGGATCCTCCAGGCCATGCTGGTCGTGGCCATCACCTACCTGCTCACCTACTGGGTGCTGTTCGCCCTGCCGGGCGATCCGGTCGCCAACCGCCTCGACAACCCCCAGAACCCGATCCCGCCCGGGCAGGCGAAGGCGATCATCGAGTACTACAACCTCGATCAGCCTGCCCTGCTGCAGTTCCTCATCACGGTTGGGCGCCTGTTCCAGGGCGATCTCGGCTATTCGCTGGGGACCGGCCGCGCCGTGAGCGACATGGTGATGCAGGGGCTCGGCTCGACGCTGCTGCTCGCCCTCGCGGCGCTGGTCGTCGCCGCAGTGATCGCGGCCTCGGTGGGGCTGCTCGCGGTCTTCGCCCCCTGGGAGCCGGTGCGCGGCCTCGCCCGCCTGGTGCCGGCGCTGTCCCTGGCCACGCCCAGCTTCCTGATCGGTCTGCTGCTGCTGCAGATCTTCTCCTACCAGCTCGGCTGGGTCTCGTCTCTGGACACGGAGAGTCTGTCCAGCCTGATCCTCCCCGCGCTGACCCTCGGCATCGCCGCCAGCCCCTCGATCACCCAGGTGCTCATCCAGGGGCTGACCGAGGCGAATGGGAGGCCCTTCGTCCGGGTGCTCCGCTCACGGGGCCTGTCCCAGGGGTCGATCGCCGCCCGGCATGTCATCCGCAACGGGTCGATCCCGGCGCTGACCCTGCTGGCCCTGACGATCGCGGATCTCATCGCCGGCTCCGTGATCGTGGAATCGGTCTTCCACCGCGCAGGGCTCGGATATGTCACCGAGCAGGCGGTGCGCTCGCAGGACGGACCCATCGTGCTCGCCGTGGTGCTGCTGGTCTCCTCGCTGTACTCGCTGATCAACCTCGCCACGGACCTGCTGTACCCGGTAATCGACCCCCGGATCAGCATCACAGAGTCCCGCCTGGGAGCCGACGCCCGGGCCACTCGCTCTGCCCAGCCCGCCCAGCCCGACCGGCCTGCTCGCTCTGCCGAGCCCGCCCAGCCCGTCCTGACCGAAGGAGCGTGACCCCGTGACGAGCATCCACTCCCCGACGGCACCCTCGACACGTCCTGCGCCACCCCGCGCCTCCCGTGGCCCGGCTTCCCGGGCTCGGATCTCCCCCGGTCTGGCCTCTCTCGGCGTCGTCGACATCGCGGCGATGCTGCTGCTGGCGCTGCTGGTCATCGCGGTCCTCGCACCCGCTCTGCTCGCCCCTGGCGACCCGCTCAGCGCTGCGACCGCGCAGGCTCTGGATGGCCCCTCGCTCACCCACTGGCTGGGCACGGACTACCTCGGCCGCGACCTCTACACCCGGATCGTCCACGGGGCGCGGACCTCGCTCAGCGCCTCTGCCGTCGCCGTCGCGGTGGGTCTTGCAGGCGGTCTCGCGCTCGGCATCGTCTCGGGTTACCTGGGCGGCTGGGTCGACGCGGTGGTCAGCCGACTGATCGATGTGCTGCTGTCCGTGCCGGGCCTGCTGCTGTCGATGGTGATCATCGTGGCCCTGGGCTTCGGGGCAATCAATGCCGCGATCGCCGTGGGCATCTCCTCGATCGCGAGCTTCGCCCGGGTGACCCGTGCGGAGGTGCTCACCGTGCGCACCTCCTCCTATGTGGAGGCGGCGCAGCATCAGGGCTCCTCGCGCTCGCGCACCCTGATCCATCACATCCTCCCCAACGCGGTGGGTCCGGTCGCCTCGCTGATCCCGCTGCAGTTCGGCGGTTCGATCGTCTGGATCTCCTCGCTGAGCTTCCTGGGCTTCGGCGCGGTGCCGCCACACCCGGAGTGGGGGCTCCTGGTCGCCGAGGGCCGGCAGTACCTGCTCTCCGCCCCCTGGCTGCTCCTCGCTCCCGGAGCGGTCATCGTCATCACCGTGCTTGCGGCATCCCATCTGCAGGGTGTCCTGGGAAGGATCCGGAGGACCACCGCATGACCACCCACGACCTCGATCTCGATCTCGATCTCACGCTCCCCGCCGCCGTGGCGACTACGGCCACTGCGCGTCCCACGAACGCTGCGCCGTCTGCGGTCACTGCACCGCCCGCGATCTCGGTGGATGCCCTGAGCATCGGCTACTCGAGCGGTGGTCGCATCGTCCCCACGGTCATCGAGGCGTCCTTCGAGGTCCCCACCGGCAGCACCACCGCGCTGGTCGGTGAATCCGGGTCGGGCAAGACCACGATCGCCTCCGCGATCAGCGGCCTGCTCGCGGACAATGCGCGCTGGCTGACCGGCGGCGTCCACCTGCTCGGCCAGGACGTCTCCCGCCTCGGCGAGCGTGGCTGGCAGGCGGTGCGAGGCAGCATCCTGGGTTATGTGCCGCAGGATCCGCTGGGCTCGCTGGACCCGCTGCAGACCGTCGGAGGGCATGTCTCCGAATCGGTGCGCCAGGCCCGCGATGTCCCCGAGCGGGAGGCGCGACGGGTCGCCCGGGAGCTGCTGGAGACCGTGCACATCGCCGATGCGGGGCGGAAGCTCGCGGCATATCCACATGAGCTCTCCGGCGGACAGCTCCAGCGCGTCCTGATCGCCGGCGCCCTCGCCGGGAATCCGAGCGTGCTGGTCGCGGACGAGCCCACCTCAGCCCTCGACGTCACGGTGCAGAAGCGGGTGCTGGACCTCCTCGAGGAGCTGCGCGAGGAGCTGTCCCTGTCGGTCCTGCTGATCACCCATGACCTGTCCCTCGCCGCGGAGCGCAGCGATCGGGTGGTCGTGCTGCAGCACGGCCGCGTCGTCGAACAGGGCGCCTCCGCGCAGGTGGTCGCGAGCCCGTCGGCCCCCTACACGCTGCAGCTGTTCCGTGACGTCCCCGCGATGACGCCGCAGAAGTACGCGACGGCGCGGGCCGCGCTGCAGACTCGGCGGGAGGGCACTGCGAGCGGAGCCGCGGTGCAGGTCACCGCACTGTCGAAGTCTTTCGACGGCGCCCACCGGGTGCTCGAGGACGTCGACGTCACGGTGCGGCGCGGCGAGATCCATGCGCTGGTCGGAGAATCGGGATCCGGGAAAACCACCCTCGCCCGGATCATCGCCGGGCTGACTGCCTTCGACACCGGCACCGTGGAGGTCTCGGGAACGCCGCGGCCGCGCACTCCCGCCGCCGTCAACCCCGATCCGTCCGCGCTCCAGCTGGTGTACCAGAACCCGCTGGCCGCGCTCGATCCGCGCCGCCGCGTGGTCGACCTGGTCGCGGAGCCGCTGCGCATCGGCGGGACCACGAAGGCGGAGTCGCGCACCCGCGCCCAGGCGCTGCTGCGACAGGTCGGGATCTCCGAGGAGGCTGCGGCGAGGCTCATCGGCCGGCTCTCCGGAGGGCAGCGTCAGCGCGTCGCCATCGCCCGGGCGCTGATCCTCTCCCCGTCCACGCTGGTGCTGGATGAGCCCACTTCCGCGCTCGACGTCACCGTGCAGGCGCAGATCATCGATCTGCTCTTCGCGCTGCGCGCCGAGGACCCGGCGCTGACGATGCTGTTCATCTCCCACGACCTGAGCCTGGTGCGACAGATCTCCGATTCGATGACGGTCCTGCAGCGGGGCCGGGTCGTGGACCAGGGCCCCGCCGCGGAGGTGTTCGCCTCGCCCGGCTCTGCGTACACGCGTCAGCTGATCGAGGCGATCCCCCGCGCGCCGGGGGCCAGAGCGTGACCTGAAGTCAGAGCATGTCCCGAAGTCAGAGGGTGACCGAACGTCAGCCGGCGATCCCCGCGGCGTGCTTCTCGATCGCCATCTCGTAGTAGCGCAGCAGGTCATCGGAGGCGTTCTCCCAGGAGAACTTCTCTGCCTCGGCACGGGCAGCCTCGCGGATGCGTCCGCGCAGCTCCCCATCGCCGAGCCGGGCCAGCGCCGCATCCAGGCTCGCCTCGTCGCCGGAGTCGAACAGCAGGCCGTCCAGCCCGTCGGTGACCTGCTCCATCGTCGGCCCCGAGCGGGCAGCGACCACGGGGAGCCCGGAGGCCATCCCCTCGAGGATCACCAGGCCCAGGGTCTCGGTGACCGAGGGGAAGATGAACCCGTCGGCGCTCGCGAAAGCGCTCGCGAGCTCCTCCCCCTCCATGAAGCCGGGGAACAGCGTCGAGGTGCCGGCGAAGAGCTGCTCGAGCTCGCGCCGGTAGGGGCCGTCCCCGACGATCGCGAGCGCCACATCCTGGCGCCGCTCCATCATCGGCCGCAGGGTATGGATCTCCTTCTCGGCGGCGAGCCGGCCCACGAACACCAGCAGCTTCTTCTCCGGGTGCCCCTGGGTGAGGCGCTCCCGCATCTCCGCCGACGCGAAACGGGGATGGAAGGTCTGCGTGTCCACGCCGCGTCGCACCACGTGCAGGTTCTGGATCCCGTGCTCCGCGAGCTCTGCCTTCATCGTCTCGGAGGTGGCGATGTTGACGTCGGCGAGCGCGTGATTGCGCCGGATCTGCCACCACACGGGGCGCTTGCCCCAGCGGTAGGCCCGGTAGAGGTCCAGGTAGCGCGGGATATGCGTGTGATAGCTGGCGACCAGCGGGATCCGCTGACGATGCGCGGCGAAGGCCCCCGAGGAGGCCAGCAGCAGCGGCTGGGCGGCGTGGACCACATCCGGGTGGAACCCCCGGATGATGCCGTCCACGGTGGGGTTCGGCAGCGTGAACCGGCGGTGCTTGTAGAACGGCAGGGTCACGGGCTTGACCCCCACCACCCGCGCACCCCGGTACTCGGTGACCCCGAGGTCCGGGGCGATCACCATGACCTCGTGCCCGAGCTCGGTGAAACGGTCGACGGCGTGGCGGAGCCGGGTCACCACGCCGTCGACCGACGGCAGGAAGGTCTCCGTGACGATCGCGATCTTCACGGGGTGGCGATCACTTCCAGGTCACGGTGGGCATGACCAGCTCACGCTTGACCCGGTCGGTGTTGTTCATCGCGACATTGAGGACCTCGGCGAGGTGCTCGTCGGTCAGCAGGTGCGGCTCCAGGCCCAGCGAGAGCAGGTTGGTGTTGACCGCGTTGTAGTAGTGGTCGTACTTCTCCACGCGCGGGTTCTCGGTGGTCGCGAGCTCGACCTCGTTGCCGAGGCTGGCCGCGACCTTCTGCACCTTCTCGGCCAGCTCCTTGACCGAGAACTGCTCGGTGAACTGGTTGTAGACGCGGAACTCGCCGACGTCCGCGGGGTTCTCGCAGGCGATCTCGATGCAGCGCACAGTGTCCTGGATGTCCAGGTAGCCGCGGGTCTGGGAGCCGTTGCCGTAGACGGTGAGGTCGTGGCCGATGGCCGCCTGCACGATGAAGCGGTTCAGCGCGGTGCCGAAGACGGCGTCGTAGTCGAAGCGGTTGACCAGACGGGGATCCAGGCGGGTCTCGTCGGTCTCCAGACCGTAGACGACGCCCTGGTTCAGATCGGTGGCGCGGATGCCCCAGATCTTGCACGCGAACATGATGTTGTCGCTGTCGTGGACCTTGGTGAGGTGGTAGAACGAGCCGGGCTGCTTGGGGAAGGGCAGGCGATCCTTGCGGCCCTTGTGCTCGACCTCGAGCCAGCCCTCTTCGATGTCGATGTTCGGCTGGCCGTACTCGCCCATGGTGCCGAGCTTGACGAGGTGGCAGTCGGGGGCGAAGTCCTTGATCGCCCACAGCACGTTCAGGGTGCCCTCGATGTTGTTGCGGTGGTTCTCGATCGCGTGCTCGCGGTCGATCATCGAGTACGGCGCGGAGCGGTGCTCGGCGAAGTGCACGAACGACTCCGGCTCGATCTCCTGGAAGATCGACGCGACGGCGTCATAGTCCGTGAGGTCGGCGATCTTCACGGCGATGTCCTTGCCGGAGACCTCCTTCCACACCGCCACCCGCTCCTCGAGCTCGAGGATCGGGGTGACCGAGTTGGAGCCCAGCTCCTCGTCGATCTCGCGGCGCACCAGGTTGTCCACGATGGTGACGTCGTGGCCCTTCTGCGAGAGGTACAGGGCAGTGGGCCAACCGCAGAATCCATCTCCACCGGCGACGACGATCTTCATCTCGAGAGTCCTCCATCAGGTCAAAGTCCCGGCGTGCGAAGGACGACGCAGCCGGATTGTGCACTTCTGTGTCCAGGCCTAACGTAGTGCAGGTCGGGCACCGCTCAAAGACGCGGAGACCTGGCCTGAACTGCGGAGGAACAGACCATGAACAACACACTGGACGAGAGCGCGTCACACCGCGCCCCCGTGGTCGATTCCACTGTATCGCCCGCCCCCGAGGGACTGCTGGATGTTCCATCCACCGCCTCAGCGGTCCCTGCACGAGCTTTCTCGGCGTCGCACCCCATCGCTCCCCGGCCGTTGCCGGACACCACCCGACGGGTGCTGGTGATGGGCATCGTGAACCGCACCCGCGACTCCTTCTTCGACGAGGGCCGCACCTGGGCGCTCGAGGCCGCGGTGGCCGCCGGTCTCGACGCCGCCCGCGCCGGGGCGGATCTGATCGACGTGGGCGGGGTGAAGTTCGCCCCCGGCGAGCCGGTGCCGGCCGAGGAGGAGATCGAGCGGGTGGTCCCGGTGATCGCTGCGCTGCGCAGCGAGCTGCCCGCGCTTGTGCTGCTGTCGGTCGACACCTTCCATGCTGCCGTGGCCAGGGCCGCGGTCGAGGCTGGGGCGGACCTCATCAACGACACCACCGGGCTCTCGGATCCGCTGATGGCGGCGACGGTCGCCGAGATCGGAGCCTCACTGGTGATCACTCATTCGGCGGCGCAGCCCCGTCGGCCGCTCCCCCAGCCGCAGTACGAGGATGTGGTCTCCGAAGTGCGGGACTTCCTCGCCGCTCGCAGGGTTCGGGCTCTCGAGGCGGGGGTCCCGCGGGAGCGGATCGTGCTGGATCCGGGACCGGACCTGAACAAGAACACCCTGCAGACCCTCGAGATGCTGCGCGGCTTCGAGCAGTACGCCGCCCTCGGGATGCCCCTGCTGGCGGCGCTGTCGCGCAAGGACTTCGTCGGCGAGGCGCTCGGCCTGCCCAAGGAGGACCGTCTGGAGGGCTCGCTCGCGGCGGCGGCATGGACCGTCCGCCACGGGGCGCGCATCCTGCGGGTCCATGACGTGCAGGCCACGGTGCGCCTGGTGCGGATGCTCGAGGTGCTCGCCGGCTGGCGCGACCCGGCCGGACCGCTGGTCCACAACGCCTGAGCACGGGCGCCCGAGCGGGCTGGCCGCGCAGGGCTGCCCAGCTGGGGAGTCTGCCGGCGAATCAGCGGGCGATTCAGCGGGCGAAGTCTTCGAGCACCGCGTCGGCCAGGCGCGGCATCAGCTCGCGGTGGGCGTCGCAGAAGTCGTGGGAGGTGCCCACCACCAGCGCGAGCCCGGCGACCGGGTCCACCCAGAAGGCGGTGCCGCGCATGCCGAAGTGGCCCACGGTGCTCGCGCTGTTGCGGGCGCCGGTCCAGTGGGGGGACTTGGCGCCCCGCACCTCGAGGCCGAGCCCGAAGGGGTTCGGGCTCTGCTTGCCGAAGCCGGGCATGATGCCCACCAGCTCGGGGAACTGCACGCCCGTGTACTCGGCGAACCAGCGCGGCTCGAGCAGGGTGGGCTGGAGCAGCTCGGCGGCGAAGAGCGCGAGATCGGTGAGGGAGCCATGGGCGCCGACGGAGGCTGAGCCGCTCCAGTGCAGGGATTCCATGCCGAGCGGCCCGGCGATGCGCTCCTGGATCCAGTCTCCGTACTCCCGGCCGAGCGCCCGTTCGATGTGCCGGGCCGCCTCGTCGATGCCGTAGTTGGAGTAGTGGCGGCGCAGGCCGGGGGCCTGCAGCGTGCTCTCGGATTCGTAGAAGTAGCCCGAGGCGTGGGCGAGCAGGTGGCGGAGCGTTGCGCCGGGCGGGCCTGCCGAGTCCTCGAGGTCCACATATCCCGCCTGCAGCGCCAGGGCGGCGCCGCAGCCGGTGAGCGTCTTGGTGACCGAGCGCCAGGGGCGCTGCAGCTGGACATCCCCCCGGCGCTCCCGCTCCCCCTCTCGGCCGAGCACGATCGCCGCCGCCTCGAAGCCGAAGTCGTCGAGCAGATCCAGTGCGCTCATCGCGCAGTCCCGCCCCCGTTGCCCCAGCGCTCAAGGACCTGGTCGGTGAGGCCGGGCCAGATCCGCACGTGCTCCGGCCCGAACGGCTGCGCGCCGAGGAAGGCCGCGGTGAGCCCGGCGGCCGGGTCCACCCAGAGGAAGGAGCCGGACTGGCCGAAGTGTCCGAAGGTCTCCGGGGAGGAGTGCGCTCCGGTCCAGTGCGGATCCTTCGCCCCCCGGATCTCGAAGCCCAATCCCCAGTCATTGGGCTTCTGCCGCCCGTAGCCGGGGAGGATCCCTGCGAGCCCGGGGAACTGGACAGTCGTCGCTTCGCGCCAGAGGCCCTCGGGGATCAGGGTGGGGGCCAGCAGCTCCCGGCCCACGGCCAGCAGGTCGCGGATCGAACCGCGATAGCCGGCGGCCGGCGAGCCGGCGACCTCGAGGTCGGTGAGGTCGAGCCCGGCGATGACGGTCTGCTCCATCCAGTCGGCGTAGTCGTAGCCGGTGGCGTCCTCGAGGTGCGCGGCGAGCACCTCGAAGCCGGTGTTGGAGTAGATGCGGCGAGCGCCGACCGCGCCGACGGTCTCGTCCCCGTCGAAGGCGTACCCGGCGGTGTGGGCGAGCAGATGTCGCACGGTCGCGCCTTCGGGCCCGGCGGGCTCGTCGAGGTCGACGAGGCCGCGGTCCACGGCGATCAGGGCGCCCAGCGCGGCGAGGGGCTTGGACACGCTCGCGAGGTCCCAGATCTGCGCGTCATCGCCCTGGAGATGCAGGGTGTGCTCGGTGTCGGACACCCCCAGCGCATGCGCGAAGTCGATGTCGACGGGGATCTCGGGCGGGGTCTCAGTCTCCACACGCTCCAATATGGCACATCCGCTGCGGTCCCTCCGGAGGACCCTGCACCACCACTCCCGACAGATGTCCATAAATCCCTGGACGCCAACCTCCTGCCGTCACACATTCGTGACATGTCCGCTATGTCGCCCTCACCAGGGGTGTCGCGCACTACCCATCAGAAACGTTGCAACCTGGCTGTTTTTACTCTTGTTTACCTTCTCTTGACTCATGCATGATGGTCCCGATCGCTCAAGCACGAGCATCCCGGAGCCACGGTGCACCGCACCGCCGGTACCTGCATGAGGGGGAAGAATGACCTATCTGGAGATCACCCGAAGACCCGAACGGCCCGTTCAGCCACTGCTGCCCATCGCTGCGCCGTCCCGCCGCACCCTGCTGCTCGGGGTGGGCACGCTGGGCGCCGGTCTGGCATGGGGCACCGGCGCCGCGACAGCGGCCCCGCCCACGCTCCGCAGGGGCAACCGGGGGTCGGCTGTCCGCTCGCTGCAGCAGAACCTGGCGAACCTCAAGTACTGGCTCGGAGCCGTCGACGGCTCCTTCGGCCATATGACCCAGCAGTCCGTGTTCGCCCTGCAGAAGGCCGCGGGCCTGGTGGCGGACGGCGTCGTGGGCCCCAAGACGTACTCCGCGATCTCGCGCGGTGTCCAGCCCGCCCGCAGGATCACCGGCGGGGTCGGCTTCGAGGTGGACCTGAGGAAGCAGCTCCTCATCGCCACCCAGGGAAACATCCATTACGCCTTCAACACCTCGACCGGCAGCGGTGACCGCTACTACTCGGGTGGCCGCTGGAAGACGGCGACCACTCCCAAGGGTGACTTCCGGATGTATTCGCTCTACAGCAGCGGGTGGCAGAGCGGCCCGCTGGGCAACCTCTACCGCCCCGGGTACTACGACCGCGGCTGGGCGATCCACGGATCGAACTCGATCCCGTCCTACCCGGCTTCCCACGGCTGCTGCCGCCTCTCCGTCGGGGCGACCAACATGCTGTGGAGGTGGGACTGGTTCGTCAAGGGGACCCGGGTGCTCATCTACTGAGGCGCCGGACCGCTGACGGATCGCCCGGACCGGACCGCGGGGTGGCCGCAGGGGAGACGCTGGACCGGCCTCGAGATCAGCAGCAGGGCCAGCTTGAGAGGGGGCGGCACAGTCGCCCCCTCTCCTTCTGGGCCCACCTCTTCACGAGCCCTGCACGATTTCCTTGCCGCTCCCCCGCCCGGCGGCCCCAGCCTGGACCTGCTCTCGCGATACGATCTGGTGGCGAGCAGCCTCTTCGACCCACCGAGTCGAGCGGCGCTCGCGGACCTGTCGGCCACTGCGAGAGCGAAGGACCATCGTGGGGATCTTGGATCGGATCGAGCGCGGCCTCGACCGCGGCGTGACGAGCGTCTTCTCGCCCGGCCGCGGCCAGCTGAAGCCGCTCGACCTGGCGCAGGGGCTCAAGCGCGAGTGCGATGACCAGATCCAGGTGCTCGACCGCACCCGGACCCTCGCCCCCAACGTCTACACGATCTACCTGCACTCCCAGGACTACGACCGCTTCGACTCCTGGCAGGACACCCTGCTCGACGAACTGCAGCGGGTGCTCACCGAACATGCCGATAAGCAGCGCTATATGTTCGTCGGCGGAGTCTCGATCGAACTCGCCAGCGATGACGAGGTGCGCACCGGCCGGTTCGAGACCGAGTCCCGCACCGAGCGCGGCAGCGTGGCCCCGGCCACCGGCGCTGCGCAGGCGGGGGCTGGCGGCAGCCCGATCATCGAGATCGATGGGCAGCAGTACCTGCTGACCGGTCCGGTCACGGTGATCGGTCGCGGCGGCGACGCGGACATCATCCTCGAGGACACCGGGGTCTCCCGCCATCACCTCGAACTGCGGGTCGAGGCGGATTCGGCCCTGATCGCCACCGATCTGGGGTCCACCAACGGCACCTTCGTCGACGGCGAGCGAATCCGCACGCCCGTCGCCCTGCATGACCGCTCGCTGCTGAAGATCGGCCGCACCCGCCTGACCGTGCTGCTCCCCGCTGCCGGCTCGGTCGGCTGGTGAACGCCCTATGAGCGAACTGACCCTGGTCGCCCTGCGCCTGGGCTTCGTGCTGGCGCTGTGGATCTTCGTGATCGTGGTGGTGCTGGTGCTGCGCAACGACCTCTTCGGCACCACCGTGGTCACCCGCTCGAGCCGGGATCCGCGGCGCGAGCAGCGCCCCGCCTCCGGGCCGATCGGCGGCGCCGCCTCCGAAGCGGGCAGCCCGCCCCAGCTGCGTACAGACCCCGAGGTCACCCAGGCGGCGATGGTCGTCACCGCCGGCCCCCTGCGCGGCACCTCGCTGACGCTGGGTTCCACCCCGATCCTCATCGGGCGCGCCCCGGAATGCACCCTGGTGGTGGATGACGACTACGCCTCCAACCGCCACGCCCGCGTCTTCCAGCGCGAGGGCGAGTGGATGGTGGAGGATCTGGGCTCCACCAACGGCACCCTGGTGTCCGGCCGCCGGATCGAGGGCGCCGTGCCCTTCCGGCCCGGGGCCCAGGTACGGATCGGCCGCACCGAGATCGAACTGAGACGAGGACCGCGATGAGCATCGCCCTGCGGTACGCCGCCCGCTCCGACGTAGGCCTCGTGCGGTCCAACAACCAGGACTCCGCCTATGCCGGCAGCCACCTGCTGGTGGTGGCCGACGGGATGGGCGGCCACGCCGGCGGCGACGTCGCCTCATCCGTCGCGATCGGCCGGCTCGCCCAGCTGGACTCCGAGACCCCTGCCTCCGACATCGTGGCCACTCTCGAGGAGAGCGTGCTCGCGGCCAATCAGGAGATCCTGCGGCGCGCCCGGGATGAGCCCCAGCTGCGCGGCCTCGGCACCACCATCACCGCTCTGCTGCGTGCGGAGGGCAAGTTCGCCCTCGCCCACATCGGCGACTCCCGCGCCTACCTGCTGCGCGGGGACGAGACCACCCAGATCACCAAGGACCACACCTTCGTGCAGCGCCTGCTGGATGAGGGCCGGCTGACCGAGGACGAGGCCGAGCGCCATCCGCAGAGGTCCGTGCTGATGCGGGTGCTCGGCGATGTGGATGCCGACCCTGAGCTGGACCTCTCGCTGCGCCCCGCCCATCCGGGCGACCGCTGGATGCTCTGCTCCGACGGACTCTCCGGCCTGGTCTCGCTGGGCACCATCGACGCGACCCTCAAGGAGATCGAGGATCCCGGGGAGTGCGCCGAGGAGCTGATCCAGCTCGCGCTGAAGGGCGGCGGCCCCGACAACATCACCTGCATCATCGCCGACGTGGTCGATCTCGACACCCTCGCCCGCGGCGTCGAGGCCCCCTCCACCAGCCCGCAGATCGTGGGCTCCGCGGCCCGCAACCGCCATGCCCCGACGACGGCCTCCGGGCCCGCCGCGAAGGCCGCGGCCCTGACCCGGGAAGAGCCCGAAGTCCCCTACGAGGACGAGGACTTCTCCGCGGAGGAGCCGCCGCGACGCAGCCCCTGGCCGGCGCTGGTGGCCCTGATGCTGCTGATCGCCCTGCTGGGCGGGCTGCTCTGGGCGGGCTACGCCTGGTCGCAGCGCCAGTTCTATGTCGGCACCGATGGCACCCGGGTGGTCCTCTATCAGGGGATCTCGCAGGACCTGGGGCCGATCTCGCTGTCCGATCCGGTCGAGGTCACCGATATCGAGCTCGAGGACCTGCCCGAGGTGACCCGGCAGCAGGTGGAGAGCACGATCAATGCCTCCGACCGTCCCTCCGCCGACCAGATCATCGATCGGCTCGAGCAGGCCGCCCTCGCGAACCAGCCGCCTCCCGCCGTCTCCCCCGCGCCGTCCGACGCCGGTGGCGCCTCGGACGCCGGCGGCCTCGAAGAGGACGCCGCCGGGGATATGGAGCCCCTGCCCTCCCGTGCGGACCGCACGATCCCGCCCCCCGATGAGGGCGAGGCGACGTAGTGGCCACGATCGTCTCGTACACCGCTCGTCCGCGTCGCCTCACCCAGGGCCTGCTGCTGCTCTTCGCGGTGGTCATCGGGGTGGGCGCCTACGCGCTGGTGGGCCTCGGCCGCTATGACGCGCTGCCCGAGAACCTCCTCCAGGTGGGGATCGGCGCGGCCGTGATCGCGCTCGCCCTGCAGATCGCCGTGATGTGGCGGGTGCCCTATGCCGACCCCGTGATCCTGCCGATCGTGGTGCTGCTGAACCTGCTGGGCATCGCGATGATCGAGAGCATCCACGCAGCGAACCAGATCTACGGGATCCGCAGCTCGGGCAGCGCGGGCCGGCAGATGCTGTGGGCGGTGCTCGGCGCAGCGCTCTGCATCACCGTGCTGGTGGTGCTGCGGGATCACCGGCGGCTGCGCCGCTATACCTGGATCAGCGCCGTGGTCGGCGCTGTGCTGTTGCTGCTGCCGCTCGTTCCGGTGATCGGCTCGGCCCGCAACGGCTCGAAGATCTGGATCTCGATCGCCGGCTACAGCTTCCAGCCCGCAGAGCTCGCCAAGATCGCCTTCGCGATCTTCTTCGCCGGCTACCTGGTCTCCCGCCGCGACACCCTCGCGCTCGCGGGGCCGAAGGTGCTGGGCATTCAGCTGCCCCGCTGGTCCGATTTCGGACCGATCCTGGTGGCCTGGGGCTTCGCCATGGCGGTGCTGGTGTTCCAGACCGACCTGGGCACCTCGCTGATGTTCTTCGGCCTGTTCGTGGTGATGCTGTACGTGGCCACGGACCGGCTCAGCTGGCTGGTGATCGGGGCGGTGATGTTCCTGCCCCCCGCGATCTTCGCCGCGACCCAGATGAGTCATGTGCGCACCCGCATCACCTGCTGGCTGGACCCCCTCTCGAGCGCGAACTACTCCTCCTGCGAGCAGATCAGCCAGGGCCTGTTCGGCCTCGCCAACGGCGGGCTGACCGGTGCCGGGCTCGGGGAGGGCCGTCCGGATGTAGTGCCTCATGCGGAGTCGGACTTCATCTTCGCCTCCTTCGCGGAGGAGCTCGGCATGGTCGGCGCCTTCGCCCTGCTGCTGCTCTACCTGCTGCTCGTGCAGCGCGCGATCCGCGCCGCCGTCGGCATCTCCGATGGGTTCGGGACCCTGCTGGCCGGCGGGCTCGGCTTCGTGATGGCCCTGCAGGTGTTCGTCGTCGTCGGCGGCGTCACCCGGGTGATCCCGCTGACCGGCCTGACCCTGCCCTTCCTCGCCGCCGGCGGCAGCTCGCTGGTGTGCAACTGGATCATCGCCGGGATCCTGATGCGGCTGTCCGATGCGGCCCGTCGGCCCGCCGCCCGGCAGATCGAGGGCGCCACCGCGCCACCGCCCCCGCGCGCAGGCCAGCGCGCAGGTCAGGAGGTGAGCGCATGAACAAGCCGCTGCGCCACGTCTGGCTGGTGACCGGGGTGCTGTTCATCCTGCTGTTCACCTCGACCACCTATTTCCAGGTGGTCGCCCAGGGACGGCTCAACGCCCATGGCCAGAACGACCGGACCGTGTACAACGAGTACGGGCAGCATCGCGGCCCGATCGTGGTGGATGGCACCGCCATCGCGAGCTCCCGGGAGTCCGGGGACACCTATGGCTACCTCCGCGGCTACGACCCCGGCCAGATGTATGCCCCGGTGACCGGCTACTACTCGGTGGTCTATGGCTTCACCGGGATCGAGCGCTCGCTGAACGACACCCTCTCGGGAGAGGCCGACGCACTGTTCTATCACCGCATCTCCGCGATCCTCTCGGGCCGTCAGGGGCAGGGCGCGACCGTCGAGCTCACCCTCGATGCCGCTGCCCAGGAGGCTGCCTGGAACGCGCTGGACGGGCGCCGCGGATCCGTGGTCGCACTGGACCCGGAGACCGGCGCGGTGCTCGCGATGGTCTCCGCCCCGAGCTACGACCCGAACCTGCTCGCCTCGCATGACACCGCTGCGGTGAGCCGCGCCTGGACCGAGCTGAACGAGGACCCCGAGCGGCCGCTGACCAACCGCGCGATCGGCGGTGACCTCTATCCGCCGGGTTCCGCGTTCAAGCTGGTGGTCGCCGCTGCGGCGCTCGAGTCCGGGCAGTACACGGCCGAGACCGAGATCCCAGGCCCCGGCACCTATCAGCTGCCGAACTCCTCGGCGGTGATGAACAACCGCGCCTCCGGGGGCACCGAGCCGTGCGGCCCGGACGACGTCTCCACCCTGGCCGACGCATTGCGCCAGTCCTGCAACACCTCCTTCGCGATGCTCGGGCAGGAGGTCGGCGACGAGCAGCTGCGCGAGACCGCCGCCGGCTTCGGCTTCGGGCAGCGACTCGAGATCCCGCTGTCGGTCACCCCGTCGACGATCGGCGAGGACCTGGATCCGGCGCAGCTGGCCACCACCTCGATCGGGCAGTACGAGACCCGGGTGACGCCGCTGCAGATGGCGATGGTCGCCGGGGCCTTCGCGAACGATGGCGTGGTGATGGAGCCGCAGCTGGTGCAGTCGGTGCGCACCAGTGATCTCTCGAGCGTCGCCGAGCTGAGCCCGAAGGAGCTGGGCCAGCCCCTCACTGCCGCGAATGCCGCGCAGATGCGGCAGATGATGGTGGGGGTGGTCGAGGACGGCACGGGGTCAGCCGCCGCGATCGACGGCGTCGAGGTCGGCGGCAAGACCGGCACCGCGGAGTGGGGCGAGGATCGTGACCCCCATTCCTGGTATGTGGGATATGGACAGCAGGGAGACCAGAAGATCGCCGTGGCGGTCCTGGTCGAGGAGGGCGGATACGGCTCGCGCACTGCGGCGCCGATCGCCAAGGACGTGATGGAGGCGGTGATCCAGCCATGAGGACCACACCAGGGCTCGTGCTCGAAGGACGCTACGAACTGACGTCGCTGATCGCCACCGGCGGGATGGGACAGGTCTGGAAGGGGCGCGACCAGGAGCTCGACCGCGAGGTCGCGATCAAGGTGCTGCGCGAGGAGTATGCGGGGGACGAGGGCTTCCTCAAGCGCTTCCGTGCCGAGGCCCGTCATACCGCCGCGCTCTCGCATGACGGCATCGCTGCGCTCTACGACTATGGCGAGCTCGATGGCCGCGCCTATATCGTGATGGAGCTCTGCCCGGGCAGGCCGCTGTCGGACATCATCGAGGAGAATCCCGGCGGGCTGCCGGAGAAGCGCGTCATCACCCTGCTCATCGAGCTCTCGCGGGCGCTGGACGCCGCCCACTCCAAGGGTGTGGTGCACCGGGACGTGAAGCCGGAGAACATCCTGGTGGACGAGAAGAACGACTGGTCCATGAAGATCACCGACTTCGGCATCGCGCGCAGCAAGGACCAGGCGCGGCTGACGAAGACCGGGCTGGTGATGGGCACCGCCCAGTACCTCTCCCCCGAGCAGGCGATGGGCAAGCAGGCCACCTCGCTCTCGGACATCTACGCGCTGGGCATCGTGGGCTACGAGATGCTCGTGGGCCGCCGCCCCTTCACCGGCTCCAGCCAGGTCGAGATCGCGATGGCGCAGGTCAAGCAGCAGCCCCCGGAGCTGCCCGAGGTGATCTCCGCAGATCTGCGGCGCCTGGTGATGATGATGCTGGCCAAGGCTCCCGCGAACCGTCCCCGCTCGGCGGCGGCAGTCGCGCGCATCCTCGAAGCGATCCAGCGCGGGGTCGAGCCGCGCTTCAGCACCGGTGCGATTCCGGTGACCCGGGTCGAGGATCACGACTGGACCGGGGAGAATCGGATCCGGCGCCGTGGCGGCGCCGACAGCGCTGGCGCCGAGCGCGACAGCTCCTCCGCGAGCTCGCCGTCCACAGGCTCGCCGTCGGCCGACAGCCCCCGCCACGGGGCCTCGCCCACCGGGACCCGTACCGCCGCGATGCCGCTGCCGCTCTCCGGCCGCGGCCGCGGGATCCGTCACCGCTCCGCCGCCTCGGGACCCTCCGCGATGTCCGCCGCCTCGGCGAGCTCCGCACCGCGGCGGTCCGTCCTCTCGGCCCGCTCGGCGCTGTCACCGGCTCCTGCTCCCCGCTCCGCGCGGGACTCGGCGGCTGCTGAACGGTCCTCGCAGCCCGCGGGAACCACCGGCCAGGGGCCGCACGGCGCGGGATCGAAGGGGCAGGGTGCGAACAGCACCGGCTCGAACGGCACGAACGGTCCGGAGCGTGCCTTCGGGGTCGGCGCCTTCGACGACGTGGACACCGCCGCGTCGTCCCGCACGGTCCACGGCACCTCCACCACCGGGCGGAAGGTCGCCGGCATGTCCCTGCCCGGGTTCGTCCTGCTGCTGCTGGTGGTCGTCGCGATCATCGCTGCGGTGCTGGGTGGGCTGGGGCTGCTGCCCTTCCCTGCCGCAGGCGGCGGAACCGGCATGGGGAACGGTATCGAGGCCAGCATCACGGCCTGGGCCGGAGTGGATATGGCTCACGTCGGGGCAGGTGACACCACGTCAGCTACTACCATGGTCGAATCGGTCGGTGTCGACCACGGCACGAGGACGGGTGTGGAGTGAGCGAAGAGAACGTGGTCCTGGGCGGCAGGTACCGCCTGGGCAAGATCCTCGGTACCGGGGGCATGGCCGAGGTGTTCATCGCACAGGACACCCGCCTGCACCGCACGGTGGCCGTCAAAGTGCTGCGCTCCGACCTGGCCCGCGACGCGAACTTCCAGGAACGTTTCCGCCGCGAGGCCCACAGCGCCGCCTCGCTGAACCATCCCTCCATCGTCGCCGTCTACGACACCGGTGAGGAGCAGCAGACCACCATCACCGGGGCCGAGGTCACCATCCCCTACATCGTGATGGAGTACGTGCACGGGGACACCCTGCGCGAGCACATCACGCCCGAGAGCCCGATGGACGCCCATCAGGCCGGCGAGATCATGGCCGCGCTGCTCAGCGCGCTGGAGTACTCGCACCGTGCCGGGATCGTGCATCGGGACATCAAGCCCGGCAACATCATGATCAACGAGGCCGGCGCGGTGAAGGTCATGGACTTCGGGATCGCGCGCGCGATCGCGGATGCGACCAGCGCGATGACCGCGACCCAGGCCGTGATGGGCACCGCCCAGTACCTCTCCCCCGAGCAGGCGCGCGGCCAGCTGGTCGACGCCCGCTCCGATATCTACTCCGCCGCCTGCGTGATGTTCGAGATGATGACCGGGCGCCCGCCCTTCACCGGTGACACCCCGGTCTCGATCGCCTACCAGCACGTGCGCGAGGAGCCGCTGGCTCCGTCGGCCTACAACCCGGCGATCACGCCCGCGCTGGATGCGGTGATCCTCACCGGCCTGGCCAAGGACCGCGAGGAGCGCTACCCCAGTGCGGTCGCCTTCTCCCGCGACATCGCCACCGTCGTCGCGGGCCGCGCCCCGGCCCTGGTCGGCGGCGCGGTGCCGCGCGGCAGCGACGGCGAGGCCACCACCGTGCTGAGCTCGATCGGTGATGCCACCGAGGCGCTGCCCGCGATCGGCGCCGCGGGACTGGGCGCTGCGGGGGCGGGTGCTGCCGGGATGGGCGCCACCGCCGCGATGCAGGCCCAGAACTGGAGCGGAGGCTCCGCGCCGAGCCCTGCCACCGGCCCGCTCGCGCTCCGCACGGCCGACGAGGTCCAGGAGGAGAAGCGCAAGCGGCCCTGGTGGCTGATCATCCTGGTGATCGTGGCCCTGCTGGCGCTGGCGGGTGCCGCGATCGCGATCTTCCAGCCCTTCGGCGAACGCGGTCCCGAAATGGTCGCGGTGCCCGCAGTGGTCGGCGAAACCGAGGAATCTGCCAGCACCATCTTGAGCGATGTCGGCCTCAAGCCCGAGTTCACCACGGTGGAGTCGCAGGACGTCGAGGCCGGGCTGGTCATCGAGTCCACCCCGGCCGAGGGCGACGAGGTCGAGGTCGGTGCGACGATCGCGGTGACCGTCTCCGCCGGGCCCGAATCGGTCACGGTGCCCGACGGCCTCGAGGGCATGACCCGTGACGCTGCACGGGAGGCGCTCGAGGCCGCTGGCCTGACGATGACCGAGGGGGACACGGAGGACGTCCCGCAGAAGCAGGGCACCGTCTCCAGCACCCGCCCGCTGAGCGGCGCCACCGTCGAGAAGGGCTCCGCAGTGGAGGTGCGACTCGCCTCCGGCAACGTCGAGATGCCCGACGTCGAGCGCACGCAGTTCGACCGGGCCAAGGAGACTCTCGAGTCCCGCGGCTTCGTGGTGCCCGAGCCCTCGGAGCGAGAGGATGCGGAGGAAGATCCCGGCACCGTGCTCTCGCAGACTCCCGCCGCAGGCAGCGGCCTGGTGCCCTACGGCTCGAGCGTGGACCTCGTGGTCGCCGCGGCGCCCGGACCGGTGACCGTCCCGAACGTTGCCGGACGCACTCTCGCGGAGGCGCAGGCGACGCTTGCCGAAGCCGGCGGCTTCGGCACCGAGCCGGCCACCGAGTTCTCCGCGACCGTGCCGGAGGGCCAGGTGATCCGCACCGAGCCCGGCGCGAACGAGCAGGCCGATCGCGGGGCGACGATCAAGGTCGTCGTCTCCTCGGGCCCCGAGCCGACCCCGGATCCGACCACGCCCCCGCCCACACCCACGGACGAGCCCACCGAGGCTCCCTCGGAGACCCCGAGCACGACGCCGACGGAGGATCCCACCGAGGATCCCGGCGCCGGGGATGACAGCGCACAGGGCACCAACGGGAACGGAAAAGGGAAGGGCAATGGGGGCGGCAATGGAAACGGCTGACCAGAGCACTACAGGCCCTGGGGAGGCTGCCGGCACCACGCCCCGATCCGCCCGGATCCTGGTGGTCGACAACTACGACAGCTTCGTCTACACCATCGTGGGATACCTCGAGCAGATGGGCGCGGAGACGGTCGTGGTGCGCAACGACGAGGTGCCGCTGACCGCCGACGGCGCCGTGGACCTCGGAGGCTTCGACGGTGTGCTCGTCTCCCCCGGTCCCGGCACCCCGACCACCGCCGGGCGCTCGCTCGACGTGATCGGCGCCTGCGCCGCACAGACGGTGCCGATGCTCGGGGTGTGCCTGGGCCATCAGGCGCTCGGACAGTTCTTCGGCGCCACCGTGGACCATGCCCCGCAGCTGATGCACGGTCGCACCAGCGAGCTCACCCATCAGGGCACCAGCGTCTTCGCCGGGGTCCCCTCCCCGATGACCGCGACCCGCTATCACTCCCTCACCGTGGTGCCGGAGACGATCCCTGCCACGCTCGAGGTCACTGCCCGCACGGCCGACGGCATGGTGATGGGCCTGGCTCATCGGGAGCTGCCCCTGCACGGGGTGCAGTTCCACCCCGAGTCGGTGCTCACCGAGAACGGGCATCTGATGCTCGCCCGCTTCCTCGAGCTGTGCGACGGGATCGACGCGGTCGAACGCTCCGCGGGCCTCGAGCCCCTGATGACCGCAGGCTGACGCTCTCTCCCGGCCCCCAGTGGGGCACAGCTCAGGACCGCAGGCTGATGCTCTTTCCCGGGCTCCCTGGTGGGGCGCAGCTCAGGAGAGCAGGCTGCCGGTCCCGGGTTGCAGCGCGCCGACCAGCCCGTCGTTGAAGGGCATGAAGGGCGCGATCGCCGGGAACACCCAGCCGAACAGCGCCACGATGACCACTGCCAGCAGCACCACGGTGAGCAGGATCCTCGCCCACAGCGGCCCGGGCAGATGACGGAACAGCCAGCCGTACATCAGTTCTCCTCCTCAAGGATCGCGGGCACGCTGTCGGGCGCTGCCGCTTCCACTGCCAGCCCGCCGTCGGCTGCCCCTTCGTCGGATGTCCGTGCACCGGATGCCCCTGTATCGGCTGCACCCTGATCAGACGCTCCGCCGTCGGAGCCCTCAGCCCCGGCCGCGAGGGCTTCGGGGATCCCGTCGGCCCGGTCGGTCCAGTACGCGAACTCGGCGTGGACGATGTATCGCTCCCGCGCGGAGTACATCGGATGGCAGGCGGTGAGGGTGAGCATCTGCTGCGTGGGCTCGACCCCGAGCTGCCCGGGCGCCGGGGCGATCACTTCGACGTCCTGCGGCTGCACGATCAGCGACTCGGTCACCTCATACACATAGAAGGCGTCACCGGTCTCGACCACGATCGCGTTCCCGGCCTCGAGGCGGGCGATGTCCTCGAAGACTCGGCCGTAGGTGTTGCGGTGGCCGGCCACCGAGAAGTTGCCCACCTCTCCCGGCAGGGCGGTCTCCGGATAGTGCCCGGCGCCCTTGACGTTCAGCACCTCCTCGAGGCTCACACCCTCGGCGAGGGGGAACGCCGGGCGGTCGAAGGCGGGCACATGCATCTTGCCCCAGACCATGGTGTCCGCAGGGGTCTCGACCACTGGCGGGGGTCCGTCCTGCCGGGGCGCGATCTGCTCGGCGTCGACCTCACCCCACTCCTGCTCGAGGCCGTCGATGATGCCGGCCTGCTCACGATCGGCGACCACATCGGTCCACCACAGCTGCCAGACCAGGAACAGCAGCAGCAGCACGCCGATGGTGAGGAGCAGCTCGCCGAGGATGCCGATGAGGCCTCCGCCGCGCCGCCGTCGATGGGAGGGGGTCATCGAATCACCTTCGCGTCGACGGTCAGGGAGCCCTGGAAGGCGGGCAGGGTGGTGTCCTCGAGGTCCTCGACCTTCTCGCCCAGGCCCACGTGGTCCACCCATTCGCGGTACACCTGGACGCCCGACGCCTCATCCAGCGCGGCGGTCATCTCGTCCACCGGGCCGATCACGGTGATCACGAACGGCGGGGAGTACACCCTGCCCTCGAGCAGGAGGGTGTTCCCGGCGCAGCGGAAGGCGCTGCCGTTGATCACCCGCTGGTCCTGCAGCATCATCGCTTCTGCCCCGCCTGCCCAGAGGGCGTTGATATAGGACTCGAGGTCCTGCTGGTGGACGACGAGGTCGTTGGGCTCGGTGCCGGGGATCGAGCCCAGTGCGCTGTTCGGAGCATCTGTGAGGGTCACCTGGAGGCCGGGGCCGCTGACCTCGCTGAGGCCGACGGCGTCGGACATCTGCGCGGTGCGGTCAACGGTCTCCGCACCGGCGCTGCGACCACGCAGCTGTTCGATCTCGGCACGTTTCTCGGAATTCTCCTGCGCGAGCTGCTCGATATCTCGACCGCGCTCCTGGAGCACCCCGACCACGTCGCTGCTCTCGTCACGGATGGATCCACCTCCGGAGAGCCGTGCAGTGGTGGCGAACAGGACCCCGCACAGCACCATCACCACGGCCACGCCGACTCGACCTCGGGCACCTCCCCAGAGCCGCTGGGAAGGCTTCTCGGACGGACGCTCGGAGCGAGGCTCGGACGGCCGCACAGAGGGTCGCACAGAGGGTCGCACAGAGGGTCGCTCGGAAGGCTGCTCGGAGGGTCGCTCAGAGACAGGGTCCACACCGTCTGCGTCCATCACCCCTCCTCGCTTCGCACCCTCGCCCGACGAGCATTACCCTAGGCCAAGGTTCGCACCTGTGGACCTGCGCGGCACGCCCGCGAACATCGCCGCCTCGAGGGAGCACTGTCACATGGCCAGGAGCAGGAAGAAGTCGTCCGCTCAGACGACGTCGAACTCGAAGGCCGAGGCCGCCTCGAAGTCTCCCGCGCCCGCTGCGGAGGATCTCATCGCCTCCCCTGCCGATGAGGCGACGACGAGCGCGAAGGATTCTGCCACCCTGGACACCACGGCCAAGGGCGCGGCACCCTCAGGACGCTCCGCGAAGGACCCGGTCGCGAAGAGGTCGAAGGGGCCCAAGGCCTCCGGCGGCAAGGATCCCGTCACGACCAAGGGCGGCGAAGTCACCGAGAAGGCCAAGGACTCCACCCGTTCCACCTCGGTGAAGAAGGCCGCTGCCGCGGAGAGCTCTCGCAGCACCGGCCGCCGAGTCGCCATGGCGACCCAGAACCCCGCCTGGCTTGCTCCCACTGCGGTGGTGTTCTTGATCCTGGGCCTGCTCTACCTGGTCACCTACTACATCTCCGCAGGTCAGCTCCCGCTGCCGATCGGCGACTGGAACCTCGCGGTGGGCTTCGGTGTGCTGATGGTCGGCGGCGGCATGCTGATGTTCTGGAAGTAGTCGCTGGCTCTGGAAGCAGTCACCGACTGACCGGCGTGATGGGGAGTTCTCCCCACTGCGCACCCGCCCCTGCCCGGGTACTCTGATCGCGACGAGCACTGCCATGGACGCCGTGCACTGATCCAGCGATCCACCCGATGGGGGCCCCATGACCAGCAGCATCTCGATACGGCGCAGAATCGTCTCCGTCCTCCTCCTGCCGTTCCTCATGGTCCTCGCCGGGTGCGGGAAGATCCACGCGGATTTCGACATCCAGGATGCCGACACCATCAACGTCACCTTCGACTTCGCGATGGACGAGGAGTTCGCCGCCGGCCTCTACAGCTCCGCCAAGGAGCTGTGCTCCGAGATGGAGGGTGAGCTGTCGGTGGTCGGGGAGCTGGCTCCCTCCGTCGAGCCCTATGAGGAGAACGGTCAGCTCGGCTGCCTCGTCACGGGCGTCATGACCAGTGACAACTTCGGGGACGGCTTCTCCCTCACCGAGGCAGACGGCGAATACCACCTGGTGATCGACGGCAGCGGCAGCATCGGGCAGGACCTCGGCGCTCCCGAGCTGGCGGGCATCGATCTCGACTTCCGGATGACCTTCACCTTCCCCGGCGAGATCATCGAGTCCCAGGGCGGCACGGTCGACGGCAGCTCGGTCACCTTCACGGACCTGAACGAGGTGGCGGCGGGAGTCGACATCCGTGCCGACGCCGGCGGGTTCCCCTGGGTGATCGTCATCATCGTGGTGCTCGTGCTCGGATTCTTCCTCCTCCTGCTGCTGGCAGCAGTCGCCTTCTTCGTGATCCGTGCGCGCAAGAACAAGGGCGGCGGCACCGGCGGCTCCGGGATGCCTGGCGGCTATGGGGCAGCAGTGCCCGGCGCCGCGTCCGGCGCGATGCCTCCGGCAGCACCACAGGGCAGCCAGCAGTGGGGCCAGCAGTGGGGCCAGGGGTCACCTCCCCCGTCCCCGCAGCAGCCGGGCGGGCAGCAGTGGGGCCAGATGTCCCCGCCTCCGGCTCCGCAGGGTGGTCAGCAGGGTGGCCCCCAGTGGGGTCAGCAGGGCGGTCCGCAGAATCAGGGCGGCCAGCAGTGGGGTCAGCCAGATCAGGGTCAGCCTGGGCCGAATCAGCCCGGCCAGGGTCAGCAGCCTCCGCAGAATCCCGGGTGGTGATTTCACCGAGATGAGCCGTCCGGGAGCCGTGTGAGCAGGGTCATGGCTCCCGGATTGGCGCCGATCTGTGCGGGCCGCTAAAGTAGTTCAGGTTGGTCCAGCCAACAAGCGCCCGTAGCTTAACGGATAGAGCATCTGACTACGGATCAGAAGGTTGGGGGTTCGAATCCCTCCGGGCGCACCGAAGTCCAGAACCCCTTGTGGCACCGAAAGGTGCGACGAGGGGTTCTTTCGTGCGCTCTGATTCCTGCGCTCCGAGCAGCGAGGCTCGGGGTGAGGAGGGCCAGCGAAGTTCGGGTCGGCGAGGGACCGCGAGGCTCAGAGCAGGGAGGCTCGGCGGCCAGAGATCTGAGATCTGAGATCTGAGATCTGAGATCTCAACGCCTGCAGGACAGCACTGGGCAAGATGCCTTCCGGCAGTCACCGCTCAGTAGCCGTGAGGGTCATCCCCCGCCGCCGCGCCGGTGACGTGCTCGGCGTGCGAGAGGGTCTCCGTGAGCAGCCGGCGCACATGGGAGTCCGAGGCGCGATAGAAGGCGAACGTGCCCTCCTTGCGGCTCTGCACCAGCCCGGCCAGTCGCAGCTTGGACAGGTGCTGGCTCACGGCGGCGGGCGTCGCCCCGATCGCCTCGGCGAGCGCATTCACACTGGACTCCTGCCCGAAGAGCGCCCAGAGGATCTTCACCCGGGTGGGGTCCGCGAGCATCCGGAAGGTATCTGCGGCGATCTGAGCATGCTCGTCGTCGGGGACCGGATGGACGGGCGCGGGATGCATGTCTCCATCGTACGCAGATCTTGCTATCTGCATGTCTACGCAGATAGATTGACAGCGTGTCCCAGCTCCCCGCATCCGCTCACTCGCACCCGCACCCGCACCCGCACGACCACGACCACGACCACGACCACGACCACGACCACGACCACGGTGCTGGCCTCTGGGCGCGGCTGCGGCACGCCCTGACCCCGCACAGCCACGACCATGGCGACGCGATCCGCACTGCCGAGGAATCCAGTGCGATCGGCATCCGCGCCGCCTGGGTGAGCCTCGCCGGCATGGGCGCGACCGCACTGCTGCAGATCGCCATCGTCGCGCTCAGCGGCTCGGTCGCCCTGCTCGCCGACACCCTTCATAACCTCGGCCATCTGGCCACCACGATCCCGCTGATCATCGCCTTCCGCCTCGGACTGCGCGCCCCCACCCGTCGCTACAGCTACGGCTTCCGGCGCGCGGAGGACCTGGTGGGCCTCCTGATCGGGGCTGTGATCGCGCTGTCGGCAGTGCTGATCGTGTGGGAGTCGGTGCGAGCGCTCACCTCTGCCCGGGATATGACCCATCTGGGCTGGGTGCTCGCCGCCGCCCTCATCGGCGCGGCCGGGAACGAGCTGGTCGCGCGGTACCGGATCCGGGCCGGCCGGAAGATCGGTTCCGCGGCGCTGATCGCCGAGGGACAGCATGCCCGCACCGATGCGCTCACCTCGCTCGCCGTGGTGATCGGCGTGATCGGCGCCTGGCTCGGCGTCACCTGGATCGATCCGATCATCGGCCTGGTCATCGCCGTGATGGTGGTGCTGGTGCTGATCAGCTCGATGCGCACCGTGATCCACCGCCTGATGGATGGCGTCGAGCCCGGCACCTTGGACACGGTCGAGGCGGCCGCCGTCGTGCCCGGGGTGCTCGCCGTGCACGATGCCCGCGCCCGCTGGATCGGGCATCGCCTCGAAGCAGAGGTCATCGTGGACGTCGACCCGGCCCTCAGCGTCGGCCGCTCGCGACTGCTGGCGGAGCAGATCGAGGAGCAGCTGCACCTGGCCCTGCCCCACCTGGACCGCGCCGGCGTGCGAGTCACCGCGGGCACCGCTCCGTCGAGCAGAGAGCGGGCGGCGGGACTCTGACCGGGGGGCAGCCGCTCCCCCGCAGGCGCTCAGACGACCAGGTCGTCCCAGACGAAGGTGGTCGTCGTCCCGCTCTCCCAGTCCCGTCGCAAGATGCTGTAGGCGACCGAGGCGAGCGGTGCGCCGCCGTCCACCGGCCAGCCCTCCCGGTAGTGCGCCTCCTTGACCCAGCCGCTGCGGAGGAAGGTCTTGCGCATGGCGATGTTGTCCTCGCGGGTCTGCCCCTCGAAGCGGTGCACGCTCGGCATGGTGCGAAAGACGTGCTCGGCCACGGCGCGGAGCACCTGCAGGCCGAGGCCGCGGCCGCGGAACGGGGCATCCAGCCGGAGGTCGAACAGCGGGTCTCCCTCGCTCAGATCCTCCAGGCGCAGGAAGCCGATACGCCCCAGCTCGCCGTGATCGATCCAGAACGAGTCGTTGTCCTCGTCCCGGTAGGCGCCCCTGCTGATCAGCGCCTCGATATCCGCAGCCTGCGGGTGGTGGCGCACGTGGAACGGGAAGTCGTTCCGCGTCATGAAGTCGATCAGGGCGTCACGGTCAGCGCCGACGGGATCCAGGCGGGTGAAGGTGATGCTCATGCGGCCCCTCCGCCGGAGCGACCTGCGCTGAGCACCTCGCGCACCGAGGTCCAGGACTGCATCAGCTCGCGGGCCGCAGGATCGGCCTCGGCAGCGATCGCCTCGAGGCGCGCCTGCTCGAGCAGCTCGTCGATCTCGATCCGCTGCCCGCTCTCCACGGAGGCGACGGCCGCCTCGACCATCGCGAAGCTCAGCAGGTTCTCGTGCACCTCGCACATCGGGGTGCGGCCCTCGCGCAGGGCGCTGACGAACTCCACCAGCGACGCCGCGATCTGATCCGGCTCCGGGGCGTCCTCTGCCGCAACCTCTGCCTGCAGGCGGGCGGTGGTCTCCTCGTCCTCGGTGCCGAGCACCGGGACCCCGGTGCCGTCCCAGGTCGCGGAGCCGTGCTGGGCGGCGATCCTCCACTCACTGTTCCACCAGGTCGGCAGGCCGCGGGCGTTCCAGGTGCCGTGATAGGCGAACAGGGACCCGTCGGACATCTCGAAGGTCGCGCTCACGCTCGCATCGTGCGAGTAGACGCTCCAGTCGGGCCGGGCGCCGAGGGCGGTGACCGCCACCGGATCGGCGCCGGTGATGTATCGGGCGGTATCGAAGGCGTGGATGCCCATATCGCGCAGCAGTGGATGGTCCTGGGTGCGGCGGAACCCGTCGTGCTCGACGAACAGGGAGAAGAAGGCGCTGGTCATCACCGTCGGCCCGTGGGCGGCGACGAAGCTGCGCAGCTGCCGCACCTGGCGGAAGAACCGCCGCGACTGGGAGACCATGAACGGCACCCCGGTCAGCTCGGTGTGCGCGACCAGGCTCAGCGCCTCGGACAGGGTCTCGGTGACCGGCTTCTCGCCGAGCACCGGGATTCCGGCATGCAGCGCCTTGACGGTCACCGGATGGTGCGCGAGCGGCACGGTCGGGTTCACCAGCAGGTCGGCGCCCACCTCAAGAGCGAGGTCGACGCCGTCGGCCCCGGTGGCGACGACCGCGGGGTCAGCGACCCCCGACTGCTCGACCACCCGCTGAGGCGCACCCTCGACCAGATCGGCGACGCCCACCAGCTCGGCCACCCCGCTGGCGGCGATCTCCCGCGCCCACCAGCTGCCCATCCCGCCTGCGCCGACGACCACCACGCGGGCGGGACGGTCGGCGGGCAGCGGCGGGAAGCCGGTGCGCTCGAAGGCCGGCGTCGGGGCCGCCGAGGTATCGGTCAGGGTGCGGGCAGAGTGCCTGCCGACGGAGCTGCCGGCTGGCGGAGTGGCGACGGGCTGGGTGGCAGCAGCGCGCTCAGATGACACGCGAGACTCCGTCGGGATCGTCTCCGCGGAACCAGTCGCGCGGGGCGTTGGCGATCTTCACGGGTGCGCTCTCTCGCTCCTCGGGGCGGGCCCAGGCCACAGCGTTGGCCAGCACGCGCTGAATCTCGCTCTGGTGGTAGACGGGGTACTCCTGATCGCCGGGGCTGAAGTAGAAGACCTTCCCCTTGCCGCGGCGGAAGGCGGCGCCGGAGCGGAACACCTCTCCCCCGGCGAAGGAGGAGACGAAGACCAGCTCGTCGGGGGCGGGGATGTCGAACATCTCGCCGTACATCTCCTGGGCGGGGATGACGATCGGGTGCGGCACGCCGCGGGCGATCGGGTGGGAGCCGTTCACGGTCCACACCCGCTCCTCCTCTCCCTCGTTGCGCCACAGCAGGTTGCAGGTGGTGCCCATCAGCGCTTTGAAGGGCTTGGAATAGTGGGCGGAGTGCAGCGGGATCAGGCCCATGCCCTCGTGGACGCGGCGCACCACCCGCTCGGAGATCTCGTCGGGCACATCGTCGTGCGCCATGTGGCCCCACCAGGTGAGCACGTCAGTCTCGGCGAGCGCCTCCTCGGAGAGGGATTCCTCGATGTCATCGAGCAGGGCGATCCGCACCTCGGCCTCGATGCCGTCGGCCGCGAGCAGGGTGCGCAGACTCTCCGCGATCACGGTGTGCATCCCGTCGGGATAGATCTCCTGCACCGTGGGGTCGAGCTTCTCGTGCCGGTTCTCACCGAAGACGGCGATGCGCAGTGCCATGGTTTTCTTCGTCCTGTCGCTGGGGATTCACTGTCGCCTCGAAAGGCGCTGGGGCCATCGTAGGGGCGCGCCGGCGCCGCTCGGGAATCGCTGCGAGAGAAGCACGAGCGGGGGATCTCCGGAGCGCTCGAGCATGGCACCCCGCAGGAACTGTGACCGGGATGTGATCTGTTTCTCATCGGGGGCGGCTATGGTCGAACCCAGGCTCCTTCAATGGCGAGGGAGCCTGCATTTCTTAGGTCCTCCGCCTCTGCGGAGCCAGCAGCAGCACCTGCGGGGCCAGCCGCAATACCTGCGGGGCCAGCACTGCTGGCTCAGCGCGTGCGCGTCCCCACGAGCCGCCCGTCGGCCGCGAACCGTTGTTCGAGCGCGGTCGCCGTCTCCCGATGCACCCGGGCGGCACGCGCCCTTCCCGTGGTTCCGCCGAGCGCACGGCCCGCGGACTCACCCCAGAGGTAGCGGATCTCGGTGACGTCGGCACCCTCGCGCAGCTCGATCGGCGCGGAGAGATGGAAGTTCCGGCCGGCGAAGGCTCCGAACAAGACGCTGCGGCGTCGGCTGCCTCGGGCGATGTCGATGCGGCCGGGACCTTCCGCCTCGACGCTCCAGCCGCGACTGTGGAAGAACTCCTCCAGGGCGGCGCGCACCGAGCGCAGATCGCCGCGCACCGTGAGGACGGCCCCGCCGGTCAGCGGCCGGGTCATCACTCTGATCCCTCGTCAGTGGGAGCGCCCCGGGCGGGCCCGAGCAGTCGCAGCTCGGCGTTGCCCAGGTGCGGCTGTTCGCGATGATCATGGGGATCTGCGCCGGCGCCGAGCGTGAGCGCGATCTGCAGCACGTCGCCGTGGGCGACCAGCACGACCGGCGCGTCGACCGCGAGCTCGTCGGCCTCGGCCAGCACTGCGAGCACCCGTGCGGCGACCACCGCGACCTGCTCGACCTCGTCCTGGTGGGTGCCGCGCTCACGGTCCACGGCCCATACCTGCTCGTAGCTGCTGGCGGGGCCTTCGTCGTACCGTCCGAAGCTGCGCTCGCGCAGCCGCTGATCGATCCGCGGCGCGCCAGCACCGAGCCCTGCGGCGAACTCCTCGGCGGTCTGGAGAGCGCGCGCGAAGTCGCTCGAGATCACCACCGTCTCCGACCCCAGGCCCTGCGCGACGCCCTCTCGGGCCGCCGCGCGGGCCTGAGTGCGGCCGCGCGCGGTGAGCCCCACCTCGGTGAGCGCGCGCGGCCCGGGGACCGACACGATCAGGCCCTCCACATTCGCGGTGGACTCACCATGGCGGAGCACCCAGAGCTGGCTCTTCACGCTCAGGGGGCGGTGATCTTGCCGGGGTTCAGGTTCCGGCCCGGGTCGTTGTCGGCGAACAGGCCCTTGACCATGCGTGCGCCGACCTCGCCGAGGTCCTCGGTGATCCACGGCTGATGCTCGGTGCCCACCGCGTGGTGATGGCTGAGCGTCGAGCCCAGATCCATGAAGGTCTGCTGCACGGCGCTCTTGGCGGCGTAGTACTGCTCCAGCGCCTGCTCATCGGAGGAGTACGGGAAGGCGAAGGTGAAGTAGAGGCAGGCCCCCGCGTGGTAGCTGTGCGACATATGGCAGAACATGAAGCCCGGCAGGCCCTGCTCCTCCTGCACCGCATAGAACGCCTCGTAGGCCTTCGCGTGGACCGCGTTGAGGTTCGACCAGGTCGCCCCCGTGTCGCAGACGTCGCCGAAGACCTGGTAGTCCATCAGGAAGTCGCGCAGGTATGGGGTGTCGAACTTCTTCTGGTCGTAGATCGCGCCGGGGCCCGCGCCGAGGGTGATGCCCCCATTGGCCTTCACGATCTTCTTGACGATCCCCTTCTGCTGCTCGACCGCGGCCTTGGAGCCCTCGAAGCAGACGTAGGAGATCGACATCTCGCCCGTGGTGTCCCAGCCCTGGGAGCGGAGGTAGGCGAAGAGGCCGTCCTGCACCTTCGCGGCGACCTTGCCCTTGGTGGAGCTGGGCTCCTTGACCATCGAGAGGCTGAACTCGGTCTCGGGGCCGTCGGAGAGGCGGGTGAAGGTGGGCTTCACGTCGGTCGAGCGGGCGATCGCGTGCATGCCGCGGATGCCGTGCTCCCAATCGGGGTACATATAGGCGATGACCTGGCGCACCGGGGCCAGGCGGTGCACCTGGACGGTGGCCTCGGTGATCACGCCGAGCCGGCCCTCGCTGCCCAGGATCATCTCGTGCACGCTGGGGCCCGAATCGCGTCCCGGGATCGGCTTGGTGATGGCGATGCCGTCGGGGTGGACCATGCGCAGACCGCGCACGATGTCCTCGATGTCGCCGTACTTGTCGGACTGCATGCCCGAGGAGCGGGTCGCGGCCCAGCCGCCGAGCGTCGAATAGGCGAAGGAGTCGGGGAAGTGGCCGACGGTCCACCCCTCGGCGTTCAGCTGCTCCTCCAGGTCCGGGCCGTAGGCACCGGCCTCCACCCGGGCCAGGCCCGCGGTGTCGTCGATCTCGAGCACCTCGCGCATCCGGCCGAGGTTCAGGGAGATCACGGGGCGCTGCTCGGAGATGTCCGGCGTGACGGAGCCGGAGATGCTGGACCCGCCGCCGTAGGGGATCAGCACCAGGTCCTGCTCCAGCACGACCTTCAGCAGCGCGGCCACCTCCTCCTCGGAGGCGGGGTAGACGACCGCGTCGACCAGACGGGCGAAGTCGCCGGCCCGCACGCGGAACAGGTCCGGCAGGGAGCGGCCGAAGGAATGCACGACCCGGACCTCGTCGTCCTCGAGCACGCTCTCCTCGCCGACCACGCTGGTCAGCAGTGAGCGCACGGGCGCGGGCAGCCGGCTCGCGGGCACCTCGAAGTCCGACAGGACAGGCGTGACGGGGGTGCTCTTGGCAGCCAGGTCCACCCCGATCTTGTTCTTCGCCAGCGGGGCGAAGGCGGGCTTGTTGTCGTAGCGGAAGGTGACATCGCTCAGACCCCAGCCCCACCACTTATGCCGCTTGACCTCGCGTGCGCTCAGCCGGTCGCTCATGCGGATTCCTCCTCGTCCCGGACAGCGCTGCCCAGAACCTCGTCGTGATGCTCGTCGTACAGGTCCTTGACCCGGGCCCGGATCCGGGCGGAGAAATCCACCGCGGATTCGTCCTCGTGGGAGATCATCGGCTCACCGAAGACCACGGCGACCGGGGGGCGGCCCGGCTTCGGCCAGCTGCGCCCCTTGGGCATCGCCTCGTGGGCTCCGATGATTGCGGCGGGGACGACGGGCACGCCGACCCCGATCGCGAGTGCGGCGGCGCCGGGCTTGAAGTCGGCCATCTTCCCGTCCAGCTGGCGGGTCCCCTCGGGGAACACCAGGATCGGCACGCCCGCGCGGAGCAGCTTGCGGGAGGTGCCGGAGTGCTTGCGGGAGCCGCCGCGATCGATCGGGAAGGCGTTGAAGATGATCCGCACGAAGAGCCGGCGGTACCAGACGTTGAAGAAGTAGTCCGCCGCGACTCCGGTGGACAGGAAGCGTGCCTGCGCCCAGGGCAGGCCGCGCGCCAGCATCGGGGCGTCGATGTGGCTGGAATGGTTCGCGACCAGCACGAACGGACCGCGCACGGTCTTCACCCGGCGGTGGACCACCTTCGAGGTGGTGAGGTTCGAGCCGACCACCGCGCCGAAGAACCCGCGCTGCGCCACGAAGCGCAGTGCGGCCCGTGCCTGCGAGCGGTACTTGGCCAGATCGCCCTGGGGCCTCTCCCAGCCCTCCCCCCGGGAGCGCGCGGACAGCGACTTCAGCGTCCGCCTCCCGCGCACCTTCGAGGAGACGGGTTCCTCAGCGGCTGCAGCGCGGCGGGTCTCGTCGGCGGACAGCGAGCCTTCACCGGGGCCCGTGACCTCGGCGGCAGCCGCGCCGTCGCCTGGGGGTGTCCCGTCGGCCGGAGGTGTGCCGTCGGCCGGGTCGGTGGGTTGCGGGGTGTCCTCAGAGGTCACGCGATCACTTCTCCCGCTTCCGGCGATGGCTGAGCAGGGCGCTCAGCCGGGCCACCAGACCGCGCGGAGTCATGCGCAGCACCGCCGCGATCCCCTTCCAGCGCTTCGAGGGGATCGAGACGGGCTTCCCGCGGGAGACGTCCCGCAGGCAGTCCTCGACCAGGCGGTCGGCCTCGAGCCAGAGCACACCGGGGATCGAGGAGCCCTTGATCCCGGCGCGGGTATGGAACTCCGTGCGCACCCAGCCCGGCATCAGCGCCGTGACCTGTACGCCGGTGCCGATGAGCTGGACGCCGAGGGATTCCGAGTAGTTGCCCACCCACGCCTTGATGGCGGAGTAGTTGTTCTGGGTGACCAGTGCGGAGACGGAACCGACGTTGATGATCCAGCCCCGACCCCGGGCGCTCATCCCCCGCCCGGCGGCGCCGCCCAGCTTGAGCACCGCTCGGATCATCACCTCGAAGCCGAGGTCGTGCTGCGAGAGGTCCTCATCGAGCAGCGAAGCCCTCACCGAGAACCCGGCGTTGTTGACGAAGACGTCCACGGGATCGGCGGACGCTTCGAGGCGGTCGGCGACGCGCTGCTGGGCGTCGCGGTCGGAGAGGTCGGCGACCATCGTCTCGACCTCGACGCCGTACTCGCGACGGAACTGCGCGGCGGCCTCTTCCAGGCGCTCAGGGTTCCGCGCGACCAGCACAAGAGCTGTCCCCCGGCCCGCGAACGCTCTGGCGAACGCGGCCCCGATGCCTGCAGTGCCGCCGGTGATCAGGGCCCTATGCATGGCGGCTACGATACACTAGCGAGGCCCTGACCAGCGCGGAGAAGCTCCCTGGTGGGAGCACCGCAGGGCTCCCGCGCGCGACCCGTGTGGCCCCGGAACCCGCGCCCCGCCGTACCCGTCCACAGAGGATCCCATGACCCACACCACCGCCTCCGCCGTTCAGACCGCTTCCGGCGGCACCACCAGCGGAGGGCGTCGGATCCTGTTGACCGGAGTCACCGGCTTCCTGGGCCAGGCAGTGCTCCGCTCGCTGCTGGAGACCACGCCGGACACCCATGTCACCGCCGTCGTGCGCCCCAAGGGCTCCGTCACCGGGCGCAAGCGGCTCGAGCAGCTGCTGCGCAAGCCTGTCTTCTCCTCCTGGGCCGAGCTGCTGAGCGCTGAGGGCACCGACGAAGCACCGGTCGACGGCAAGGCACAGCTGAAGGAGATCTTCGACGCTCGCGTGAGCGTGCTCGAGGGTGACCTCACCGATATGCCCGCGATCACGGAGCCCTTCGACACCGTGATCCACTCGGCCTCCTCGGTCTCCTTCGACCCGCCGATCGACGACGCCTTCCGCACCAACGTCGGCGGTGCCCGGAACCTGTACGAGGCGCTGCTGGCCTCGGGCCAGGACCCGCACGTCATCCATGTCTCCACCGCCTACGTCGGCGGCATCGCGAAGGGTCTGCGCCAGGAGGGCTCCCTCCAGGCCGACGTCGACTGGCGCGCCGAGTACGAGGCCGCGATGCAGGCCCGCGCCCGGGTCGATGCGGAGTCCCGCCGCCCCGAGACGCTGCGCTCCCAGATCAATGCCGCCAAGGGCCGTCACGGCCGGATGGGCCCCTCGGCAGTCGCCGCAGCCTCCGAGGAATCGCGCCGCGAATGGGTCGACGAGCGCCTGATCGACTTCGGCCGCACCCGCGCCCAGTCCGTGGGCTGGACCGACATCTACACCTTCACCAAGGCGATGGCCGAGCAGGTCGCCGAGGAGCTGTGGGCCGGCAACGGGCACCGCGTCTCCTTCGTGCGCCCCTCCATCATCGAATCCGCGATGAAGAAGCCCTATCCGGGCTGGATCGACGGCTACAAGGTCGCCGACCCGCTGATCATGGCCTACGGCCGCGGCGTGCTGCAGGAGTTCCCGGGCCTGGCCGATTCGATCCTCGACGTCATCCCCGTGGACCACGTCGTCAACGTGATCGTCGCGCTCGCCACCCAGGACGTCTCCCGCCGCGGCGACGACGCCTACTTCCAGGTGGTCTCCGGCGCGTCGAACCCGCTGCCCTTCCACGAGATGGTCACCGCGGTGCGCGAGTACTTCGTGAAGTACCCGCTCGAGGATGACAAGGGCCGTCCGATCCCGGTGCCCGAATGGTCCTTCCCCGCCGTCGAGATGGTCGAGCAGCGGTTCCGTGCCAAGGAGCTCTCCGCGAAGCTCGGCTCCGCCGCGGTCGCCTACCTCCCGGCCACCAAGCGCACCCGGGAATGGACCGCCAGCCTGCACAAGGCCACCTCGGGCCTGACCATGCTGCGCAAGTACATCGAGCTGTACCGGCACTACACGAAGACCGAGATGGTCTTCGACGACGCCAACACTCGGGCGCTGCGCGAGGAGCTGCCGGCCGCCTTCCTCGAGACCCATGACTTCGACATCAAGGGCCTGGTCTGGAAGGACTACTTCCAGCAGCAGCACCTGCCCGCGGTCACGGACCTCACCAAGGCCTACTCCCGGGCGAAGTCCGCCCAGAAGAAGCGGGCCTCCCGCCCCGTCCCCGAGCTGAAGCGCTCCGAGAACACGCTGGCCGTGTTCGACCTCGACGGCACTGTGCTCTCCACCAACATCGTCCAGCAGTACTTCGCCGTGGTCCGCGCCACCAAGCCGCGCCGCACCTGGCCGGCGGAGATCGGCGGCCTGCTGGCCGCTGTCCCCGGCTACCTGCGTGCCGACAAGCGCGACCGCTCAGAGCTGATCCGCCTGGTCAACCGCCGTTACAAGGGGTACCGCAGTGCAGATCTGCGCACCCTGATGCAGGGCGAGGCCGGGCGCCGGATCCGGGCCTCGATCCTCCCCGAGGCACTCGAGACCATCGAGCGCCACCGCGCCGCCGGGCACCGCACGGTGCTGGTCTCCGGCGCGCTGGACGTGCTGGTCGAGCCGCTCGCCGATCTGTTCGACGAGGTCATCGCCACTCACATGGACGAAGACACCTCCGGGGTGATGACCGGCTACCTGGCCACTCCCCCGCTGGTCGATGAGGCCCGCGCGAACTGGCTGCGCAAGTACGCCGACCTGCACGGCGCGGACCTGTCCACCTCCTACGGCTACGGAGACTCCCACGCCGACGCCGCCTGGCTCGAGCTGGTGGGCACCCCCGCCGCAGTCGCCCCGGACCTCGGCCTCTACGCGGTCGCGAAGAAGAAGCGCTGGCAGATCCTGGAGTGGTGACCCGCTGAGGGCAGCCGGCCGCCGGGCTGGCTGCCGTTCGGGCTGGCTGCCGTTCGGGCTGGCTGCCGGGGTGGCTGCCGTTCGGGCCAGCTCCCGCGCAGGCCAGCTCCCGCACCGGCCAGCTCCCGCACGGGCCGCCTCCTATACCGGCCCCGCGTGGGTCACCGGTACGGGCCACCAGTACTGGCCACCAGAACTTTGTCTGTGGTGAGGGTTGAACGGCTCTACACCGTTCAAACCTCACCACAGACCGTTTTCTGGTGGAACCTGTCGTGCTCTGCCCGGCGCAAGCGGCCCTTCCGTCCGCGACGGTTCCTCCCCACCTCCACGTTGTCCACAGCGATGACGGTCTCGCCCCGTTGCGCCCCGTCGTTGCCGAGACTCGGGACATGTACGGACCGAGTCGACTGATCCTGCCGGCGAGCGCGGTGCCTCCCTTCCGCCCGAACCGTCGGCGTCGAGGAACCTTGCACCTCACCGCGAGGCAGCTCGGCATTGCTCGGCGCAGCGAACTTGTCGTCTTCGGCCTCACTCCATGGACGATGCGAGCCGCTCTCGAGCGAGGCGAGCTGCAGCGCGTGGCCCGAGGCTGGATCGCGCGGCCCTCCGCCTCCCCTGACGTGATCCGCGCGCTCATCGCCGGGTTTCGTCTCACCTGCGTGGATGCTGCCCGGCTGCATGGGCTGTGGACACCGGATGACACTCCAGCCGAGGAACACCTGCTTCACGTCTACCGCTATGGCGATGAGCGTGCCGTCCCCGACGGCATGATCACTCATCTCCCCCGCGTCAGATCTTGGCCAGAGCAGGATGCGGTCGCCTCCGTGTCTCTCACCCTCGAGCATGCGCTCCGCTGCTGCAGCGGGGAGACCGCCGCGGTACTTCTCGAGTCCGCGATGGAGCGCCGGCTCTTGTCCCCTGCGGCCGTGCAGCAACTGCTCGACGATGCCCCTGACGCAGTCCGCTCACGGATCGGAACTCTGTCCACCGCCAGCGACTCGGGATCGGAGACGAGGGTGGCGCGCTGGCTGCGTCGGCGGCACTTCCAGGTCGAACAGCAGGTGTTCGTGGACGGGGTCGGGCTGCTGGATGCCTACGTCGGCGGTCTCTTCCTGGAGATCGACGGCCGGGAGTTCCACGACGGCGAGGATGCCTTCAGCCGGGACCGGCGCCGAGATCTGCGGGCGATTCGACACGGGCTGCAGGTGCTCCGGCTGAGCTACGCGCAGGTGTGGCACGACTGGGAGAGAACCCAGCAGGACATCCTCCGAGCCATCGATGAGGTCGGTGCCTTCGGCCGACGCAAGGTCGAGCAGCTGGCGCTGCGCTGAGCGCGGCACCAGCACGTCAGGCACCACCAGCACGTCAGTTGCCACCAGTAAGCCAGGCATCCCCAGCACGTCACCCGCCACCAGAACGACAGGCAGCCCCAGCACATCACCCGCCACCAGAACGACAGGCAGCCCCAGCACATCACCCGCCACCAGAACGACAGGCAGCCCCAGCACGTCACGCGCCACCAGAACTCTGTCCCTGGCGAGGCGCGAACGGCTGTAGGGCGTTGAAGAACTCGTGAGAGACAGATTGGTGGTGGCACCGGGCTGTGGGTGCCGCTGGTGTCAGGCGGAAGGACGGAATGGCGGGTGGCGAGTGGCGATGGGGACCTCTGACTGGGCAGCTCTGCACGGGTACTCCTCCCCATGGCGCGAATCGTGCAACCTTCCTAGGCTCGACGCATCGTCACAGGCCAGGGACCGCAACACCGGTCCCGCGCCGAGGACCGGGGCCGCGCGACCGTGCAGCTCCTCAACGCAGGGGAACGGCCTTCGCCGTACCCCGGCCCGCAGAAGGAGGACTCCATGTCCCGCACGATCATTGCCCGCGGCGCCGCTCTGGCCGCCGCCACCATGCTGGCCCTGACCGCCTGCGGCGGTACGGACGAAGCTCCCGCCGAGGAGCAGCCCGCCGCGGTCACCGAGCAGGAGGCGGAGCCGGAAGACGCCGACGCCGAGGAGTCCGCAGACACCGAGGACACCGCCGACACTCAGGACGCCGAGGACACCGAGGAGGCCGCGGACGATGATGACGCAGCCGGTGATGACGCCGCGGGCGCCGAGGCTGGCACCGTGGTGGAGATCGGCACCGAGTTCACCGACGAGGAGACCGGCGATGTGATCACCATCGTCTCCGCGGTGCGCGGCAACGACACCGAGTACTACATGGCCAGCGATAACCCTGACGGCGAGATGATCTACCTCGAGGTGAAGGTGACCGCCGGCGACCAGTTCGGCGGAGTCATCAGCCAACAGGACTTCTTCCTCGACGACGGCGGCGAAGAGGTCAACTACGCCAGCACCGCGGACGACGAGCTGACCGCGGCCGGGTTCACGTACTTCGAGGGCACCCCGCGCAGCGACGGTGAGGGCACCGGCTATATCGGCTCTTCACAGATGACGGTGTAGTTCGGTTCTGAATCCTCCGGTGTCGAGTAGGGCGCGGATGACG